>NZ_JALJRG010000010.1:0-46958 GCF_024519805.1 Microbacterium sp. Mcb102
CTCCCACGACCCAGCCATCACAGCCAGGCCCGCAGGGCAACTTCTCTATCTTACCGATCTCGTTTCCGTTGTCAAGTCCGAGTTTCTTCGGCCTGACCGTGGGAACGGACCAGCACCTTCATCCTCTTCACTCAGTGAGTGTTTCAGATTCGGGAGGTGTTCGATGCTTGACGGGAGCCGGTCCGAGGACCTCCGCTCAACCGTTTGGGGCGAACAAGTAATAAGTTACGCGGATCCCGGGGATCGGGCAAATCAGGGCTGACCGCCGGGCGTGTCGCCCGAGAACCCGCGTCACGGAGCCGTCCTCGATGGACGGCGAGAGCACACCCTCGATCGCCCCTACGGGCGCGACGTCACGGCGCGGGTGCATTCGGCAGAGAGAGGGACCGGCGTTGCCGCGCACTCTCCCCCGTCGCGGTCCGACCGTCGACTCGAGCAAGCACATGAAGTGAAGAGGGCGGGGGAAGGCAAAGAGCGCCGGAGGAAAGAAGAAAGCCCCCGGTTCTCACCGGGGGCTTTCGTGTTCTGTGGACCTAAGGGGATTCGAACCCCTGACCTCCTCGATGCGAACGAGGCGCGCTACCAACTGCGCCATAGGCCCGTGAACGAGATCTACGCTATCACGACGAAAGCGTTGCTCGCGTCTGCCACGATCACCCCGCGGCGCGACGCGAGAGCAACTCCCGCACGTGCGCCTCGATCTCCGCATCGTCGACGAAGCCCATCTTCGCGTAGGGCGACGACGCGGCAGGAAGCTGCACCGGTGCTGCCGGCGCCATCTGCTCGGCGCGCTCACGCAGCGCGGCGACTCTGGCTGCCTTGCGGCGTTGCTCCTGCGCCTCGATCTGGGCCTGCGCAGCCTGCGCACGCGATCCCGACACGGACGCCAGCGGCTCTGGGAGCGGACGCGGTGTCCACGTCGCCGGGCCCTGGTCGTGCAGCACGGGTGCGACACGTTCCTTGACGGGTGGCGCCACCTCATGCGTGGCGCGCGCCGCGCGGTTCGCGACCGCCGCCATCCTCTGGAGCGCGATGCCGGCGGGCAGGATCATCGACCCGCCGAGCCACAGCAGCACCGAGGTCCCGACGGCCACGAGCTGCCAGATGCCGAATGCGACCACGGCGAGACCGAGCAGGAGGGAGATCGTCGCGACCATGCGCACCCGGCGGCGGGCGCGAGCTCGACGGATCACCGGGTCGGCCCTGGTCGCTGCGAGTTCCTCGCGAAGAGACTCGAGCTCGGCGGCCTCGCGTTCCGACTGCACCCGCTTGGCGAGCTTCTGCTGTGCCAGCGCCGTACGGGCGTTCAGCTCGACGTGCACCTCGGCCGGAGTCTCACTCGTCTCGGCGAGGATGCGGAGCGCCTGGTTCAGTCGAACGGCGTTGCGTTCCGCGGCGTTGTATTGGAAGCGGCCTCTCCACGAAGGGAGCAGGTAGAGCATCCAGAGGAGCACGGCGACGAGCACGATCACTCCCCCGCTCAGCACCGGCCCGTCCATATCGACAACGGTACGGGTTCAGCGGTGACAGAGCCGTACAGAAGGGCGCGTGTCGCGGCGAGTCCGTCAGGATCGCCCGGCGAGCACCGGCTCAGAGGGCGATTCGGTCGGACGGCGGTACCGTCGCGGCGTCAGGCGGCACCTGACCGCTGAGCCAGCGTGCGAGCACACCCTGAGGGACGTCTTCGCGGGTCAGCGCGAACGCGTAGTGATCACGCCAGTCGCCGTCGATATGGATGTAGCGGCGGCGCAGACCCTCGTAGCGGAATCCGAGCTTCTGAACGATTCGAAGGCTCGCAGCGTTCTCCGGTCGGATGCAGATCTCCATCCGGTGCAGCCCGTACTCCGTGAAGCAGGCATCGGTGGCCAGCGCCACTGCGGTGGGGGTGATGCCCCGGCCCGCGAAACGCTCGCTCACCCAGTACCCGATGGTCGCCGAGCAGAGGGAGCCGCGCGAGACGCCCCACACATTGAGCTGCCCGGCGACCTCGCCGTCGTACTCCATGACGAACGGATAGCCCGATCCGTCACGGTACTGCTGAAGCAGACGACGGATGCTGAGCCTCATGTCGAACGAGACGGAGCCGTACGGGACGGTCGCTTCCCAGGGCTGGAGCCACGATCGGTTCGCGAGCAGCTCATGCTGCAGCGGGCGGGCATCCTTCGCCCGCACGAGTCGCAGCTCGATCGGTCCGTGTCGCATTCCCGTCGCCAGTTCCATGCCGCACCGACCTCCGCAGGATCGCCTAGAGGCGTTCCGCGAACTCCTTGAGCCAGGGACGCAGCTCGGGGCCGAGGTCCTCCCGATCCGAGGCGAGCTGAACGATGGCCTTGATGTAGTCGACGCGGTCGCCCGTATCGTAACGGCGTCCTCCGAAGATGACACCGACGACGCCGGGTCCGTCGGGATCGGTCGCGAGTTCCTGCAGCGCATCCGTGAGCTGGATCTCGCCGCCCTTGCCCGGCTCGGTGCGCTCGAGGATCTCGAAAACCGACGCGGGAAGAACGTATCGACCGATGATGGCGAGGTTGGACGGAGCGTCTTCCTGCGCAGGCTTCTCGACGAGACCGGTGACCCGGACGGCAGCTTGGCCCTCGATCGGCTCGACCGCCGCGGCGCCATACATGTGGATGTTGGCCGGGTCGACCTCCATCAGCGCGATCACCGCGGCGCCGGAGCGCTCGTGCTCGGCGATCATGTCGGTGAGGAGCGGATCGCGCTCGTCGATGAGATCGTCGCCGAGCAGCACCGCGAACGAACTGTCGCCGACGTGGGTACGTGCACGCAGGACCGCGTGTCCGAGACCCTTCGGCTCGCCCTGCCGGACGAAGTGGATGTCGGCGAGGTCGCTCGACTTCATCACTCGCTCGAGTCGCCCCGTGTCGCCCTTCTCCATGAGCCTCACCTCGAGCTCGGGCACCGAGTCGAAGTGGTTGGAGATCGCGTTCTTGTTGCGGCCGATGATGACGAGGATGTCGTCGATCCCGGCGTCCGCAGCCTCTTCGACGACGTACTGGATCGCCGGCTTGTCGACGACGGGCAGCATCTCTTTCGGCATCGCCTTCGTCGCGGGAAGGAATCGAGTCCCCAGTCCTGCCGCGGGAATGACGGCTTTGATCTTGTGGTCAGCCATCCTCCCAGCCTAGCGGTGAGCGTCGCCGTAGACTCGGAGCCATGTCGAATGACGTCGAACACGCCAAGCGCGCTCTCCGCGCCGAACTGCGCGAAAGACGCCAGCTCCTCTCCGATCCGCAACGCGAGGCCGCGGCCACGGCGATCGGCGAGCGCCTCGACGCCCTGGTCGACGAGCTCGGCGCACAGTCGATCTCGTGCTTCCTGTCGACCACCACCGAGCCGGGCACCCGTGACTTCGTGACGAGGGCGGTGCGCCGCGGCATCCGCGTCCTGTTGCCGGTCACCCGCGCCGACGGTCTCCTGGACTGGGCCGTGGCCACCGACGACGACGAGGTTTCCGAAGGACTCCACGGCCTGCCGGAGCCCACCGGTGAGGTCCTCGGTCCGATCGCCGTCAACGACGTGGACCTGATGATCGTCCCTGCCGCCGCCGTCGATCGTACCGGGATGCGGATGGGCTGGGGACGCGGCTACTTCGACAAGACGATCGGCTCCATGGAGCAGTGCCCGCCCGTCTACGCGGTCATCTATGATTCCGAGGTACTCGACGAACTTCCGCGAGAGGTGCACGATCAGCCCGTGAACGGGATCGTGACGCCGTCGCAGACTCTCACCCTGTCGCCTCGGCGACGCTGACCTGCAAGGACCCCCATGCCCACCTACGCCTATGCCTGCACATCGTGCGGACACAAGTTCGACGCCGTGCAGCGCTTCGCGGATGACGCCCTGACGGTGTGCCCCGAGTGCGGCGGCCAGCTGCGGAAGCAGTACGGTTCGATCGGCGTCACCTTCAACGGGTCCGGTTTCTATCGCACGGACTCGCGTGCCAAATCCGGCGGTTCCGGGGATGCTTCGGCATCATCGAAGACGGAATCGACGACGAGCGCCAAACCGGCGGCTGCGTCGACTCCGGCCTCTTCGTGAGGCCCTGATCTACTGGGGGTTCCCATGCTCAAAGGTTTCAAGGACTTCCTGCTGCGCGGGAACGTGATCGATCTGGCCGTGGCCGTCGTGATCGGCACGGCGTTCACCGCGATCGTGACCGCGGTGGTCAACAGCATCATCAACCCCTTCATCTCACTCTTCCTCAAGGCGGATGCCGCAGGGGAGTTCGGGATCCCCGTTCCGAACATCTACGGCGAGACGGTGACGTTCCCGATCGGTGACCTCATCTCGGCGATCATCAGCTTCCTCGCCGTCGCGGCCGTCGTCTACTTCGTCTTCGTGCTGCCGATGAACACCTTCAAGGCGCACGTCGAGGCCCGCAAGGGCACGCCGGCTGAAGAGCCCGAGGAAGAGCCGGCCGCAGCGAGCGAGGCCGAACTCCTGGTCGAGATCCGCGACCTGCTCAAGGCTCAGCGCGGCGCCTGACGGCTTCCGCTCAGACACGAGACGCACGATTCCTCTTCGGAGGGATCGTGCGTCTCTCTTTTCGCCGACAACCCATGACGACGGATCAGTAGTGCGGCGGCACGTCCTGGATGAGCTGATCGTCGTTCGGGCCCTTCGCGCCCTTCGGCCGTGCACGCGGCGGCGCCGGCTGGTCGGTCCCGGCATCCGGGGCCGGGTCGCTTCCAGGCACCGGCGTCAGTCGGGCACGACGCGATCCGGCGACCCGCACCACACGCTGACGCGGAACATCAGGATCGACCTGGTCAGTCATTCGGGGTGTCGGCGATATCGAGCGGCTGCGTGTCGTTCTCGGCGCGGGGCACGGTGTCGGAGATGCCCAACACGGCGGCGATGCGCGTCGCGACGGTCGCCGGATCGCTGTAGAGATCGAACGCGTGCACGCGCACGTAGTGCCAGCCGAGGCGACGGAGGACGTGCGGCCGCAGCCGCAGCGTCTCGCGCAGGGACTCACCGCGCGATTCCGGGTCGGGCTCGATCACGACCGCCTTGCCGCCGTGCTGCGCGACCAGCGGAAGCAGTCCGCGGTAGTCGACATCGACGGAGGCGCCGAGCCGCCGCAGTTCCCTGGCCAGGGCGAGAGTGAGCGGGTCAGCCAGATCCTCGAGCCGCGCATCCCTGCCGCGGGCGGCGAGACCACCGAGGATCGACATGAGCGTGGCTGCGCCGTGCTCGAGGCGCCCATCGTCGAAGGAGGACGGGCGGATCGACGAGACGAGGACCATCGATCGGCGGGCTCGGGTCATCCCGACCGTGAGCAGACGCTCGCCGTCCGGTGTGGAGAGATCGCCGAAGTCGCTCAGGACACGGCCGTGCTTGGTGAGTCCGAACCCGAGCGAGAAGATCACGCGGTCGCGACTCTCCGCCACGGATTCCTCGAGGGTGAGGACGGCGAACGGCTCTGCGGTATCACGGCCGACGAAGTCCGCCACGTCGGAACGCCCGGCGAAGGCGGAGGTGACAGCGGCACGCACGCGCTCGGCGTGACGCGCACTGGCGGTGACCACCATGAGGGATTCGGAGGGCCGGTGAACGGCGTGCTCGACCACGAGGGTCACCACACGCGCGACTTCGGCATCGGGGCTCTCGACCGCACCGGACACCGGATCAGGGGTACCCGTCCCGCCCTCGACGTAGTCGACCGTGAGGCTGCCGCGACCGAGATAGGAGCCCGCCCACGGCAGGGAGACGATCTCGCCGCCGTAGAACGCATCGTTGATGAGCTCAGCGAGATCCTCGCCACCGGCACGGTAGCTGCGCGTCAGAGTCATCACGGGCAGAAGCTCGGAGAGGCGCTCGAACACCGAGACGTCGTCGAACGACACCTCCGCCTCCCAGGTGTCCTCCGGGTCCACGGCGATGTGGAACGGTGTGGGACGCTGCGTGACCGGATCGCCGAACGCGACGACCTGGCGTGCCCGGCAGATCGCCGGTGCAGCCTCAGCCAGATTGATCGCGGCCGCATCGACGAGAAGGACGGTGTCGAACTCGACCGATTCCGGGATCTCCGGCACGAGGTACGGGGAAGAGATCCAGACGGGCGCGAGCACGTCGACGAGGGTCGGCGCGGCGCTGACGACCTGCGCAGTGGTCGCGGCGGGCTGAGTCAGCGCGCGCCGGAGATGCTGCGACTGCTGCGGTTCGTCGACGATCGCGATCCGCCACTGGTTGGCGAGCTGCCAGGCCAGGAGCGGGCCCGCCATCGCGGCGTGTGCCTCGTCCACCAGCCGGAAGTCGCGCTCGAGCCGGTCGACGACGGCGGTGTTCGCACCGAGGAGAGCACGGTTATCCTGCAGCGCGCGCTCGAGGAGCGACTGCCACCAGGCGAACTCGAGCTCCTCCCCCACCTGCGATTCGGCCACGTGCCGCACCGAAAGTTCCGCGAGCAGCGGCTCGAGCCCGAGGAGCGCGAGGCGATCGCGCAGCTGCGCGCGTTCCACGAGGTTCTCGAACACGTCGGACTTGGCGGCGAGCCCGGCAAGAGTGCGGACGAGTCGTGCGACCGGGAGCGACGCCAACGGCTCGCGGCGGCCCAGCGCGGCATCCAGTTCGGCGAGCTCCGCCTCGGCCCGCTGCCAGGCCACGTACACGTCGGCGAGACCGAGCGGGATCTCCGGGGCGACCCCCGCCTCGACGTACCGCTGCCACTGCGTGCGCTGAGTCTGGATCCGCAGCAGCGCTTCATGCATCTCGGTCACGTGGACGCCCGGACGGACATACTCCTTCGCCAGACGCCGCAGCCGCCGCCGGTTCGCTCCGGAGAGACCGGGGGCGTCGCGACGCGAGCCGTGCGCCTGGATGAGCTCGCCCAACGGCCGCTCGAAGACCGTGGGGCTGAAGCGATCGAGTGAATCGCGGATGCCCTGCAGCAGACGCAGATACTCGCCGAGCTCGTCGATCGTCGCAAACGGTCGCATGTGCGTCTGGGCGATCAGTTCGTAGCCGCGCTCGAGAAGAGCGGGGACGCTGTCCGAGTGCAGTCGACCGGCGAGCTCGTGCGCGGCTCTGGCCGCTTCGGTGCTCGTGAAGGTCACGCCGTACCACGGCGAATCATTCGGGCCGAAGCGGAACTCCCCAAGACGCGCGGCCTGAGCGAGGGCTTCTGCAGCCTCGCTGCGATCTGCCGCGAGGCGACGGAGAGCGTCGGTGCCGAGCCGAGCGGTGGTGGACGGCGGCACCGGCAGCGACGCGAGCCTGGTGAGCTGGCGGGTCGCGTCGAGCACCGAGGCATCCACTCCCGCGATGGGAGCCGTGAGAGCCTGGCGGTAGTCGCGCAGGACGGTCCGGAGGCGCACCAGCGCGTCGTCGACCTCACTGACCTTGGGTGGTGTCGCCTTCTCGTTGCGGCCGATCGCCCTGACCAGGTCGCGACGCACGCTGGCCGGCGAGATCGCGAGGCTGTCGAGCCCGATACCCGCGAGCCGATGACGAACGCCGTCGAGTGTCGAACGACGCGCCGAGACCACGAGCACGCGCTTGCCGGCGCGGACGAGTTCGCCGAGCGCGTTGATCACCGTCTGCGTTCCGCCCGTGCCGGGGAGCGTCGCCACCGTGAGCGAGTGTCCGGCGGCGATGCGCGCGAGAACCGCTTCCTGCTCGGCGTCTGCGTCGAGAAGAAGATTGTCCGATGCGGGAGCCCGATCGTCGGGTCCGGTGTGGTGCGGCGTGGCGCGAGGCGCCGTCACACGCTCGCGGTCGCCCACATGGCCGCCCAGCGCATTGAGGAGCACGTGATCGAGGCTTCCGGCGTCGCGGGACATCGCTCCGGAGACGTCGGCGAACGTCGACACCACGAGCCGCGGCTCTACGGAGAAGGTGTCGATCGAGCGGGTCATCACGCGCAGGTTGTCGATGACCGGCTGCGGCTTGAAGATCCCACCGTCGTACGCGAGCGCTGCGAGGGACGCGGCATCGATCGACAGCCCGAAATGATCACGGGCGATGCGGACGAGTTCGGGATTGACTTCGAACGCGCCCTGGAGCTTGAGTTCGAAGTCGGAGTGATGCCGCCGGATCGCCAGCGGCCGCAGCAGCACGGGCGCGGCGAAGCCTGCTCCGCCGATGCGCCACCGGGCGACTCCGACGGCCAGGTGCACGGCCTCGATGCCACGGACGGTGCGCAGTTCGGTGTTCTTCGCGGTGATCCGCTCGGCGGCCAGCCGCGCGGTGCGCAGACCCACCTCGTCGCGGAAGAGGTTCGACAGTAGGGTCGATTTTCCGGTGATGAACTGCGGCAGGCTGCCGGGGTGGGCCTTGGAGATGTCGATGCCCGATTCCGGGCTGTCGCGGAAGCTCACCAGCGGAGAGGGGCCGCCGAGGTCGGCCGCTTCCGCCCTCAGCCGGGTGCGCTCAGCCTCAGCGGCATGGGCGATGTCAACGCCGGTCGTGGGCTCGTGCAGATCGCCGATGGCCACAGCAGCGTCTGCCGCTGTGTTCTCCGCAGTCTTGTCTTCACGTCGCCACACAATGACACCCTAGGCGCGAGACCGGGCGAGCTGGGGTATCCCGGGCGGGTTTCCGCCGAATATCCGCCTCCGAGAGCTGATCCGCACTCCTCCTGCCCTGTGGCGATGACCGTCACGTTCTCCACCCCGCCCGGGAGGCCGGTGCTCCCCGGACGGCGATGCCGGTCAGGATGGTCGCATGACCTTCCGCTATGACTTCGCTCCGACTCCGTTCGGTGATGCCCTCGCGGTGTTCTCGGACGAGGGCATCGTGCGATTCGACCTCTCCGAATCCGAAGACCCGCTCGTTCCCTGGCTCCTCGAGGGCGTCACACGACAGCTGGGCGCCGTTCCGGAGCCCGACCCCGGGGCCGCCGACGAGCTCGCGCATCTTCTGGCCGACTACTTCGACGGTGACCCGGTGCGTTTCGACCAGCACCTCCGGCTCGACTGGCGGCTGGTGGACGGATTCCACCTGAGCGCCCTGCAGACGATCTGCACGATCGAATGGGGCGAGACGATGAGCTACGGAGAGGTGGCCGTCCGTGCCGGACACCCCGGCGCGGCCCGCGCGGTCGGCACTGCGTGTCGGCTCACGCCGTTCTCGATCATCGTGCCGGTGCATCGCGTCGTCCGGTCGGACGGAAGTGTGGGCCAGTACGGCGCGCACCCTGAGCGCAAGAGATACCTGCTCGACCTCGAGGCGGGTTGAGCGAGCGGACGCAGACGTGGACCCGGCGAGTAGGCCGCCGGGTCCACGTCTTGCCCGGGTTCGATCCTCAGGAGGCCGCGGTCAGTGCTCGACCGCCTTCTCCGCGCCGAACCCCGTGAGCGAGCGCACCTCCATCTCGGCGGCGAGCTGCGGAGACTCCTTGCGGGAGCTCGTCACCGTTCCGAGCCAGCCGAGGAGGAAACCCAGCGGGATCGAGACGATCCCCGGATTGTTCAGTGGCCACACGGCGATGTCGATCCCAGGGATCATCGATGTCGGGGTTCCCGAGAACACCGGCGACAGCACGATGAGCAGGATCGCCGACCCGAGCCCGCCGTACATGCTCCACACCGCGCCCCGGGTCGTGAACCGCCGCCAGAAGAGCGAATAGAGAATGGTCGGCAGATTGGCGGAAGCGGCGACGGCGAAAGCGAGAGCGACGAGGAAGGCGATGTTCTGCCCCTGCGCTCCGATGCCGCCGAGGATCGCCAGGATGCCGATCACGACCACAGTGCGACGAGCGACGCGCACCTCGCCGTTCGGATCTGCGGCGACCGGCTCGCCGGCAGCATCCTTGCGCCCCTTCTGGATGACATTGGCGTAGATGTCGTGCGCGAACGATGCCGCGGCCGTGATCGTCAGACCAGCGACCACCGCGAGGATCGTCGCGAAAGCCACGGCGGAGATGAAGCCCAGCAGCACCGGACCGCCGAGCCGGAGCGCGAGCAGCGGCGCCGCCGAGTTCACGCCGCCCGGAGCGGCCGCGATCACATCCGCACCGACCAGTGCGCCGGCACCGTAGCCGAGCACGAGGGTCAGCAGGTAGAAGCCGCCGATGAGCCAGATCGCCCAGACGACCGAGCGGCGTGCTTCCTTGGCCGTCGGCACGGTGTAGAAGCGCATGAGCACGTGCGGCAGGCCGGCGGTCCCGAGTACGAGCGCCATGCCGAGGGACAGGAAGTCCCACGGGTTCGCGCCGTACTGCAGTCCCGGAGCCAGGATCGCATCGCCCTTGTCGGAATTCGCGACCGCGGCTTCGAGAAGGGTGTTCAGGCTGAAGCCGTTGATCGCGAGCACCCAGATCGTCATGCCGACGGCGCCGCCGATCAGGAGGACGGCCTTGACGATCTGCACCCAGGTGGTGCCCTTCATGCCGCCGATCAGGACGTAGACGATCATCAGCAAGCCGACCACGGCGATCACGATCGACTGCCCGAGCCGTCCGTCGATGCCGAGCAGCAGCGATACCAACCCACCGGCACCGGCCATCTGCGCCAGCAGATAGAAGAAGCACACAGCGAGCGTCGTGATCGCGGCCGCCATTCGCACTGGGCGCTGCTTCAAGCGGAACGACAGCACGTCCGCCATCGTGAACTTCCCGGTGTTGCGCATCAGCTCCGCCACCAGCAGCAGTGCGACGAGCCAGGCGACCAGGAATCCGATCGAATAGAGGAATCCGTCGTAGCCGTTGATCGCGATGGCGCCGCAGATGCCGAGGAAGGACGCCGCGGACAGATAGTCGCCTGCGATGGCGAATCCGTTCTGCGGTCCCGTGAAAGAACGGCCGGCGGCGTAGTAGTCGGCAGCGGTCTTGTTGTTGCGGCTCGCGCGGATGACGATGAAGAGTGTCACCGCGACGAAAGCCAGGAAGATCGAGATGTTGAAGACGGGGTTGATATCGAGAGCGACCGGCTCGACCGCCGCGCGGATTGCGTTCATGCGTGCCCCTGCGCCTTCTCGAGTTCTTCACGGATCTCCGTCGCCAACGGGTCGAGTTTCCGATTCGCGAACGACACGTACGCCATGGTTATGCCGAACGTCGTGACGAACTGTCCGAGACCGAGGAGGAGCCCGATGGTGATATCGCCCCACACACGTTGTCCCATGAAATCGGGCGCGAATGCCGCAAGAAGCACATAGGCGAAATACCACAACAGGAAGAACACGGCGAGCGGAAAGATGAACGATCTCTGCGTCCGTTTCAACCTCTGGAATCGTGGAGACTGCTCGACGGCGATGTAGTCGATCTCACCGTTCGAATCGACGTGCGTCTGATCACTCATGGGGCCTCCTTGCCACATGTCCGGTCCCCGCGCAGCGGAACTGTGCGGATGATAAAGTCGACGCTACGAAACGGGGAACACAGTCGTCACCCCCGGAAGTAGGTAATTGTGAGCGCCCCAGTCCCTCTCGGTTCCGAGTCGGAGCTCGTCGCCCATGCGGTGCGCGAGCTCGCGCGGCGAACGCGATTCCCTGTCGCATTCGGCGGTCTCATCGAAGAGGGCGTCGTGAGCGTGACCAGTATCGTCGGCGCGCGAACCCGATCCCTGGACGGGTTGCGAGTGCGCCCGGAGCGCGGACTCGGCGGGCGGGCGATGATGGAACTGCGCCCACGGATGACGAGCGACTACGGCTCCTCGCAGCAGATCACCCACGACTACGACGTCTTCGTCCTCGGCGAGGGGCTGCGTACGCTCCTTGCCCTCCCGATCGTCGTCCACGGCAGGTCCCGCGGCGTGCTCTACGCCGGCGCATGGGACGAGGAACAGGTCGGGGGTGTCACCACGGCTCCCGCCATGCAGGTGGCCCAGTCCGTCGCCGATGAATTGCGGATCCGCGACGAGGTACAGCGACGGCTGGACACGAGCCCGCTGGGAAGTGAGGCTGTGGCGCCCCCGCAGCGCGAGGCGCTCCGGGAGAGCTTCGCCGAGCTGCGCAGCATCGCGGCGTCGGTCGACGACGCGGCGATACGGGCACGGATCGCCGAGGTCGAGCGGCGCCTCGTGGCACTCGCCGGGGATTCGACTCCCGCTACGACGGGCCCCGTGCCTACGATCCATCTCTCACCCCGTGAAACCGACGTCCTCGCCTGCGCGGCGCTGGGATCGACCAATGCGGAGATCGCCGCGCAACTCGGGCTGCGCGAGGGCACGGTCAAGGCATACCTCGGCACCGCGATGGCGAAACTCGACGCTTCCACCCGTCATGCGGCCGTCACTCGAGCGCGCCGCGCGGGGCTTCTTCCCTGAGACCAGCGCTGAAGCGGATTATGACCATGCAATATTCAATTGTTGTCGCATTTCGCTTCTGCAGGTAAAGTCGCACGCATGGCTAGACGAATTGTGCACCAGCTGGTCGACGACATCGACGGCAGCGTCCTCGAAGTCGGAGAAGGCGAGACCGTGCATTTCTCGGTCAACGGCGCCTCCTACGAGATCGATTTGAATGCCGCGCACGCGGAGGAATTGCGAAAGGCTCTCGAGCCGTATATCGCTGCAGGGCGTCGCGCCGGGTCCTCCAGCACCGCACGTTCCTCTTCATCTTCTCGCAAGCGACCGGCACGCAATCCCGAGGTCGCCGCCATCCGGGCATGGGCCAACGAGAACGGCTACACGCTCTCCGAGCGAGGACGCATCCCCGCCCCGATCCTGGATGCGTACAAGGCAGCGCACTGAGTTCGGCCCCTCGTGGGCCGTTCTCTCAATCAGACGTCTGCTGTAACCAGGCTTCGTCTCGAAGCGTGATCTCTTCCGTCATGTCCTGGAGAAATCGGATAACGACGTCGCGTTCTGCCGGCGAGAGCCGGGCGGCCGCATAGAAGCGCTTCGCCTGCTGTCGACCGACCGTCTCCATCGCCGCGAGCCGCGTCTCCGGCGTGATGCTGATGCGGAGCGCCCTCCGGTCGGTCGGGTGGGGTGAGCGTGTGATGTGCCCGCCCTTCTCCAGCCGATCGAGGAGCTTGGTCGTCGCGGCCGTCGAGACGTCGAGGTGGTGAGCTATACCCCCGGGTGTCGCCACCAGGCTCCGATTCGCACACACGATCAGATAGTGCAGCGCACGCATGTCGGTCTCATTGAGGCGCATGTACCGGCGTGAAGCCTGAGAGAGGGTCTGCTCGGCTTCCCGCAGACCCGCGAGCGACTCCATGAGCCGGGCGATCTGCCGCAACTCCTCAGGCGGAACACCCGTCCGATCGACCAGCGTGCTTCGCGGATCACTGGCGTCCACGTCGTAGATCGCGGCGTGGCTCAGCCCATCCGGCGCGCGGTCGGCAGGGCTCGTATCACCATCGATGGGCGGATTCGTCGCCCTCGCCCCGGTGTGCGGGGTGGTGCCGGGCTCCGTGTCCATGCGATCATGTTACACACACACAGTTTCATGCTAAGTTGACTACTTACCAAGTTAGCTATTCCAACGCTCGGAAGAGGAGATGCCATGGACCACGTGACCCTCCTGGCCGAAGATGGGACCGCCATCGGCACACTGCCGAAGAGCGAGGTCCACACGAGCGACACCCCGCTGCATCTCGCCTTCTCGTGCTACATCTTCGACGCACGAGGACGTCTGCTCCTCACCCGCCGTTCGCTCGCGAAGCGGACCTGGCCCGGCGTCTGGACGAACAGCTTCTGCGGCCATCCACGACCCGACGAGAAGATGGGGGACGCGGTTCGGCGACGTGGTCTGGACGAGCTCGGCATCCGACTCTCGGGTGTTCGCCTCGTGCTGCCTGACTACCGTTATCGGGCCATCGACGCGAGTGGAATTGTCGAGAACGAGATCTGCCCGGTGCACGTGGCGATGATCGACGGTGAACCCGCGGCCGATCCCGACGAGGTATCGGAATGGATGTGGGTCGAAGTGCCCGCCCTGATCGAAGCCGTCACACACGCTCCGTTCGTGTTCAGCCCGTGGCTCGTCGAGCAGCTTCCCCTTCTGCGACAGGTCGGCGAGGTCTGAGCAATGAGCGCGACAGCCACGGAGGAAGCACTCGGGACACGGATCGAAGCCGCGCTGCGGCGACGCTTCTCCGCGCACACGGCAGCGGCGGATAAATACGGCCCCGGGTTCACGGAGCTGTGGACGGTGGCGGCCGAACACGCACTCGGCGGCAAACTCCTCCGGCCGCGACTGCTCGTCGACCTGGCGCAGGCCCTCTCACCGCACCCGCTCTCGGCGGAGGCGAGCGAGTCCGCGATCGATGTCGCGGCCGAGGTCGAGCTGCTGCACTTCGCCTTCCTCCTGCATGACGATGTCATCGACGGAGACCTCATCCGCCGGCGCGGACCGAACCTGATCGGCACTCTCGTCGCGGGTCGGCCGGACGCCCCTGCCGCACCGAAACTGCACTGGGCGCGATCGAGCGCGATCCTCCTCGGCGATCTCCTGTTGGCTTCGGCGGTGCTGGGGTTCGCCCGGGTGGACGTCTCCGTGCACGCACGCGATCGCCTGCTCTCGCTTCTGGAGCAGACCATCCTCGAGACCGTCGCCGGTGAGCATGCCGATGTCGCTCTCAGCGACGGCATGATCACTCCGGATCTACGAACGATCCTCTCGACGAGCGCCTACAAGACGGCGACGTACTCGTTCGTGCTTCCGCTGCGCGCCGCAGCCGTGCTGGCAGGGTCGTCGGCGGCGACCGAGCAGCGACTCACCACGATCGGCCGACACCTCGGCCTCGCGTATCAGCTGCAGGATGATCTGCTCTCCGTGTTCGGCGACCCCGACGAACACGGCAAGGATCCCTTCTCGGACCTGCGGGAAGGCAAGGAGACCGCGATCATCTCCTATGCCCGCATGACGAGCCACTGGGAGGGGATCGAACAGCACTTCGGCAGAGCCGATCTCAGCGGCGCGGACGGCTCCCGAGCTCGCGATCGACTGCGCGAGTGCGGCGCCGAGGCATTCGTGCGTGGGCTCGTCCGCGAGCACCTCGAGGCCGCATCGACCGTTCTCCGCGACGCGGAGTCCGAGGGCACACTCCCACCGGCCGCCGGACGGACGATCCGCGCACTGGCCTCCCGCGTCGATGGTCGCGAGCGATGACCACCATCCCCCACGATCCCTCCGACGACGCCGCCCTCCGCCGATTCAGCCGCACGGCGGAGATCGCGACGAGCGACGTGATCCGCACCTACTCGACGTCGTTCGGACTCGCGACCCGACTTCTCGGACGGCGACATCGTCAACATGTGCGCAACATCTACGCGATGGTGCGCATCGCCGACGAGATCGTCGACGGTGTCGCCGCCGAGGCCGGGCTCGACAGCGCGGCGCAGTCGGCAGCTCTCGCCTCCTATGTGGAAGCGACGCACCGCTCGATGCGCAGCGGGTACAGCAGCGATCTGATCCTGCACGCGTTCGCGCGGACAGCGCGGGAATGCGGCATCGGCGAAGACCTGACCACGCCGTTCTTCGAGTCGATGAGCGCCGACATCGGCGGTGCTGCGGGATTCGCCGCCTATGACGCCGACGCCCACGCGGCATACGTCTACGGGTCCGCCGAGGTCGTGGGGCTGATGTGCCTGCAGGTATTCCTGCGGGACTCGCCCCGCACACCCGAGGAGCTCGAGACCCTCCGACGCGGTGCGCGACAGCTCGGCGCAGCCTTCCAGAACGTCAACTTCCTGCGAGACCTCGCCGACGACACGGATCGTCTGCACCGCGGTTACCTCGGCGGCACCGCGCGTCTGACCGACGCAGACCGGGACGACTGGGTCGACACGATCCTGCGCCAACTGACCGACGCCCGCGCGGCGATCCCCCTGCTCCCGAAGGATGCTCGCGCGGCCGTGCGCAGCGCGCTGGCGCTGTTCGCCGCACTGACCCGCCGCGTTGCGAAGACACCGGCCGAGGTCCTGTATCGACGACGGGTGCGGGTTCCTGACCCGATCAAGGCCGTGCTCGCCGCTCGCGCGGTCGCCGTGACCGCGATGGAGCGCGACCGATGAGCCGTGTGGTGGTGATCGGTGCGGGCGTCGCCGGCCTCGCGACCGCGGGACTGCTCGCACGGGACGGGCACGAGGTCGTCGTCCTCGAGAAAAACGACCGCGTCGGCGGGCGGGCCGGAACGATGGAGCGTGACGGCTTCCGATTCGACTCCGGACCGTCGTGGTATCTGATGCCCGAGGTCTTCGACCACTTCTTCGCGATGATGGGCACCACGACCGAGGAGCAGCTCGACCTCACCCGACTGGATCCCGGCTATCGCGTGTTCCGCGAACCGACCGCAGAGGATCCGACGCGCGGCGCGGTGACGGTGCCCGCCGGCGGGCAGGCCGTCACGCGCCTCTTCGAGGATCTGGAACCGGGTTCTGCCCCGGCGCTGGACTCCTACCTGCAGTCGGCACGTCATGCCGGCGAGATGGCGCAGAAGTACTTCCTCTACAACCCTTTCACCCGGACACGGTCGCTCCTGGCGCCGGAGGTCCTTCGAGCGCTGCCCCGTCTGTTCACGCTGCTCGGCACCCGGCTGCAGTCCTTCGCGGCTCGTCGTTTCCGGCATCCGGTCGTGCGTCAGATCCTCGGCTACCCGGCGGTGTTTCTCGGCACAGACCCTCGCAGCGCTCCCGCGATGTACCACCTGATGAGCTCCCTCGATCTGGACCAGGGCGTCAGCTACCCGCAGGGCGGGTTCTGGCGGGTCATCGAACGGATCGAGGCCCTGGCCCGCGATGCGGGAGCCCGGGTCGTCACGGGTGCCGACGTCACCGGCATCCGCACCGAGGATGGGGACGGCGGAACACGCGTGACCGGCGTCGATTGGGTGGACGGATCGGGCACCTCCCACGTCGAGCTCGCCGATATCGTCGTCTCCGCCGCAGATCTGCACCACACCGAGACCAGGCTGTTGCCGCGATCGCTGCAGAGCTATCCCGAGTCGTGGTGGACTCGCCGCACGAGCGGTCCCGGCGGGGTGCTCGTCATGCTCGGGGTAGAAGGCTCCCTGCCCGAACTCCCTCACCACTCGCTGTTCTTCACCGACGACTGGGATGCGAACTTCGACGCGATCTTCGGCCCCACCCCGTCCGTCCCCGCCCCGGCCTCGACCTACGTCTGCCGACCGAGCGCATCCGACCCCGATGTCGCGCCGCCCGGCCACGAGAACCTGTTCATCCTGGTTCCCGTTCCGGCGGATGTCGAGCTCGGGCATGGCGGATCCGATGGATCGGGGTCCGCGGAGATCGAGCGAGCAGCCGATGCCGCCATCGACCAGGTCGCGGCATGGGCACGCATCCCCGATCTCCGTGAGCGGATCGTCGTGCGCGAGACCAAAGGGCCGGCCGACTTCCGCGACGACTACCGCTCGTGGCGGGGCGGGATGCTCGGGCCGGCGCATATCCTCTCCCAGAGTGCGATGTTCCGTGCTCAGAACGCGTCCAGGCGGGTGCAGGGACTCTTCTACGCCGGGGCCACGACCGCGCCCGGCGTCGGCGTGCCGATGTGCTTGATCAGCGCCGAGATCGTCCTGAAGCGCCTCCGCGGTGATCACTCCCCCGGCCCACTCCCGGAACCGGATGCCCCCACGATCGGGACGGCGGACTCCTGATGGGCGCGCTGTACCTGACCGCGCTCTTGGTCTCGCTGGGCTGCATGCTGCTTCTGGACTGGCGGTTCCGGCTGTTCTTCTGGCGGGATGCGCTCTCGGCCGCCGTCGTCACGGTGGTCGGCCTCGTCTTCTTCCTCCTGTGGGACGCGGCGGGCATCGTGAACGGCATCTTCCTCCGCGGCGACGCGGCGATCGCGACAGGTCTGGTGCTCGCACCGGAACTGCCCGTGGAGGAGCCGGTGTTCCTGCTCTTCCTCATCGTGTGCACGATGGTCATCTACACCGGCTCCGCCCGCCTGCTCGCTCGGAGGCGCGATCGGCTCCGCACGAAGGCCGGTGACGCATGAGTTATATCCACGTCGCAGCCTGCTTCCTCCTCGTCGCCGCCGGCGGTGGCATCGTCCTGGCCCTGGCCTCCCGCCGACGCGGCCCCGTGCCCGCGGCCGTCCTGCTGACGGTGCTCGTCCTGTTCCTCCTGACGGCCGTTTTCGACACGCTGATGATCGCGAGTGGGCTGTTCCACTACGCACAGGGTCCCCTGCTCGGTCTGCACATCGGCCTCGCCCCCATCGAGGACTTCGCGTATCCGCTCGCGGGCGCGCTGCTCCTTCCCGCCCTGTGGACGGCTATGCGCGCACGGCGGCGAGCGCGCGAAGCCTCGACCGAGAATGACGAGGCCCGCGGATGAACGCCCGATCCGCACGCGAGCGCACCTTCGGACGGGATCTCGCGCAGATTGTGCTCTCCTCGCGGCCGATCAGCTGGATCAACACCGCGTTCCCCTTCGCGGCGGCCTATCTCCTCGCCACGCGAGAACTCGACATCACCCTGGTGATCGGGACCCTCTACTTCCTCGTCCCGTACAACCTCGCGATGTACGGGATCAACGATGTCTTCGACTACGCCTCCGATCTGGCGAACCCCCGTAAGGGCGGCATCGAGGGTGCGCTCCTTGCGCCTCGCATCCATCGCGCTACGCTCTGGGCGGCGGCCGCCACGAACATCCCGTTCCTCGTTTACCTCGTGATCGTCGGGAACCCGGCATCCTGGTTCTGGCTCGCTGTCAGCGTGTTCGCCGTGATCGCCTACTCGGCACCGGGGCTGCGTTTCAAGGAGCGGCCGTTCCTCGATTCGATCACCTCGAGCACGCACTTCGTGAGTCCGGCGATCGTCGCTCTCGCCCTGGTCGGCGCACCGGTGACGATCGGCACGATCATCACACTCGGCGCCTTCTTCCTGTGGGGCATGGCAGCCCATGCCTTCGGTGCCGTGCAGGACATCGGCCCCGACCGCGAAGGCGGAATCTCCTCGACAGCCACCGTCATCGGGGCGCGTGCGACGGTTCGGCTCTCCCTCGGGCTCTGGGCGATCGCCGGTGCGGCGATGCTGTTCACCCCCTGGCCCGGCCCGCTCGCCGCCGTCCTCGCTCTGCCTTACGTGGTCAACGCAGCACCGTGGTGGAACGTCGACGATGGCAGCTCCGCGTCGACGAATCGCGCCTGGCGCCGGTTCATCGCCCTCAACTACTTCGCCGGCTTCCTCGCGACGATGATCCTGATCCTCGCGTGGATCTCCTGACTCCTGCCTCCTGCTCCTGACTCCTGCTTCTGAACGACCGTCCTCCCCGAAAGGCACCTGATGTCCCGCCCTGATTCCCCACCGACTCCACCCCTCAGGGAGCGCTCGCGGCAGCACTCCTGGGCGCGGGTCTTCATCCCCGTGGCTCTGATCCTCGTGTGGCTGGTGGGCGCCTCTCTGGGCGGTCCACTGTTCGGCAAGATCGATGAGGTCTCCTCCAACGAGCAGACGACGTACCTCCCCGAATCCGCGCAGGCCACCGAGGTGCAGCAGCTGCTCGGTGAATTCAACGACAGCGACTCGATCCCGGCGATCGCCGTCTTCACGTCCGAGGACGAGCTCACGCAGAGCGAACTCGATGCGATCTCGGATGCGGTGGCCGAGGCCTCGACCGTGGAGGGCGTCGGCGAGGACGTGTCTCCCGCCCTCCCCTCCGATGACGGGCAGGCCGTACAAGCGTTCATCCCGATCGACAGCGACGCCGAGCTGGCCGACACGACGACGGCACTGGGCGACGAGCTGCGCGCCGCCGTCCCGGACGGCATCAGCGTGTACATCACGGGACCCGCGGGGTTCAGCGCCGACCTGGTCGCCGGCTTCGCCGGGATCGATGGGCTGCTCCTTGGCGTCGCACTCCTGGCGGTGCTGGTCATCCTGGTACTCGTCTACCGCTCGTTCCTGCTGCCTCTGGTCGTGCTCTCGACGAGCCTGTTCGCGCTCTGCGTGGCGCTCCTCGTGGTGTGGTGGCTGGCGAAGTTCGAAGTGCTGCTTCTCAGCGGCCAGACGCAGGGAATCCTCTTCATCCTCGTGATCGGCGCCGCCACCGACTACGCCCTGCTCCTCGTCGCACGCTTCCGCGAGGAGCTCCGGGTGGCGCAGGACAAGGG
The DNA here is from genome assembly GCF_024519805.1 of Microbacterium sp. Mcb102. Taxonomy (NCBI): domain Bacteria; kingdom Bacillati; phylum Actinomycetota; class Actinomycetes; order Micrococcales; family Microbacteriaceae; genus Microbacterium; species Microbacterium sp. Mcb102. The sequence goes on from NZ_JALJRG010000010.1 coordinate 19,993, forward strand.
CGTCGCACTCCTGGCGGCGTGGAAGGGCTCGGTCGAACCGATCGCGGCCTCGGGCGGCACCGTGATCGCCGGACTCCTCTGTCTGCTGCTCAGCGACCTGAAGTCGAACAGCACGCTCGGCCCCGTCGCGGCGATCGGCATCGTCTTCGCCATGCTGTCCGCCCTCACCCTGCTTCCCTCCCTGCTTCTGCTCTTCGGTCGCGCCGTGTTCTGGCCGCGACGCCCGCGCTTCGAACCGGAAGTGGTCGCCGCAGAGCACGGCATGCGCACGACGGGACTGTGGGCGCGGCTGGCGGGACTCATCAAGCGGCGCCCACGGGTCATCTGGATCGTGACGACCTTGGTCCTCGTCGCCGGCGCGGCAGGTGTCACACAGCTCGACGCGAACGGGGTGCCGCAATCGGACCTGGTGCTCGGTGCCTCGGAAGCCCGCGACGGTCAGGTGGCTCTGGGCGAGCACTTCCCCGGCGGATCCGGCAGCCCCGTGTACGTGGTCGTCGACGAGGACCGACTGCAGGATGCCGCGGACGTCCTGCTCGCGAACGACGGGATCGATGCGGTCTCCGTCACAGCCGCGGACTCCCCCAGCGGCACCGCCCCCGTCACCGAGGACGGCATCACGGCCGTCGGCCCGCCGGGCACCCCCGCCCCCGACCCCACGACGGTCGACGGGCAGGTGCTGCTTCAGGGCACGCTGATCGACGCGGCCGACTCGGCCGCCGCTGCCGCCACCGTGAGAGAGGTGCGTTCCGACCTCGGCGACACGAAGGCACTCGTGGGCGGCGTCACCGCGACCTCGATCGACACGAACGATGCCTCCATCCATGACCGCAACCTGATCATCCCCGTGATCCTCCTCGTGATCATGCTGATCCTCATGCTGCTGCTGCGGTCGATCCTCGCGCCGGTGCTGTTGATCCTGACGACGGTCCTGTCGTTCGGAACCGCGATGGGTGTCTCCGCGCTCGTGTTCAACGGGATCTTCGACTTCCCCGGTGCGGACCCCGCCGTTCCGCTCTTCGGGTTCGTGTTCCTCGTGGCACTCGGCATCGACTACAACATCTTCCTGATGACGCGGGTCCGCGAGGAGTCGAAGCAGCACGGCACCCGAGAGGGGATCCTGCGGGGCCTGTCGATCACGGGCGGGGTGATCACGTCAGCGGGTCTCGTGCTCGCGGCGACCTTCGCCGCGCTGTCGGTGATCCCCATCCTGTTCCTGGTGCAGCTGGCCTTCATCGTGGCGTTCGGGGTGCTGCTGGACACGTTCGTCGTCCGTTCGCTGCTCGTCCCCGCGCTGACGTACGACATCGGCAAGGCGATCTGGTGGCCTTCCAAGCTGTGGCGCCGCGGCGAGGACTGATGCGCGAGGGGGCGTGCGGACGGTCGCCTAGACTGGACGCACGCCCTCGTAGCTCAGGGGATAGAGCAGCCCTCTCCTAAAGGGCAGGTCGCAGGTTCGAATCCTGTCGAGGGCACGACGTCGAAGAGGGGCCGCCCGGAGGGTGGCCCCTCTTCGACGTCTCAGGCCCTTCGTCAGCGGGCCCCGCCGGCCAGGATGCTCCACGCGCCGCCCCTGCTCCCACCGTTCCGCGCCTCACCATCCCGCGGCGCGTGGAGGGGCCGGTGGAGGACTCGAAGGCACGCGACGTCACGCCGCCAGTGCCAGGTACCGTTCCCGCCGCGGGTCACTGCGCTCGGTTCCGCGCACCGTCCAGGCGGTGCCGTGCGGAGGACGAGGGGTGAATCGCAGCTGCCAGCGCATCTCCTGCGGTGTGCGATCGCTCTTGACGTTGTTGCAGCGTAGACAGCAGGCCACCAGGTTCTCCCAGGAGTCCGCTCCCCCGCGCGAACGCGGCAGTACGTGGTCGATGGTCGAAGCCGCTTTCCCGCAGTAGCCGCATCGATGATTGTCACGACGCAGCACACCGCGGCGGGTGACCGGCACGCGTCTGCTCGTCGGCACCCGGACGTACCGAGCGAGGATGATGACCGCCGGACGTTCATACACGCCGTGGGTGCCCCAGACGGGGTCGTCTTCCACGCGTTCGATCACGGTCGCCTTGTCATTCATCACGAGCACCAGGGCTCGCTTGAACGACACGATCGCGAGCGGCTCGTATCCGGCATTCAGGACCAGTGTGCGCATTCGTCATCCTCTCGATCCGCCGGGACGGCTTCCCGGCACTCTCGACTCACACGAGGTCGCCCAGGTGGCAGAGCGATCGTGGGGACGAAAAAAGGCGCCGTCTAAAGACAGCGCCTTTCGCGCACGGCGACGCCGTGGCTTCCCCGCGGGCTATGCAGAAGGACGTGACGACCGAGGGCATCCATGGTTCGGATGGTCGGTATTCGCTCCATCAGCCTCTCCCACCTGTACGACAACGGGATCAGGCTAACCCATCCGGCTGTATGCGGGGCGAAACGGAGGGTGAATGGAGCGAGGCGTGTCCGGGAATCAGCCGGCGTTGACCGAGAGCCACGACATGGGCTCGACGAGTCCGCCGTTGATCCAGACCTCGAAGTGCAGATGGTTGGCGGTCGAGCGTCCGGTGCTGCCGACATAGCCGATCAGCTGTCCTGCCGCTACCGACTGTCCGACCTGCACTTGGCGCGAACCGTAGATCATGTGACCGTAGGTCGTCTGCACTCGCTGACCGCCCACGACGCTGTCGAGCATGACGGCGACGCCGTAGCCGCCGATGCTCTCGGCGGAAGCGCGGACGACTCCGGCAGCGGCGGCATAGATCGGGGTGCCCGCGGGAGCGAGCATGTCGGCACCGTTGTGGCCGCCGCCGATCGTGCGGCTGACGTTCCAGGAGCCCATCGGGAGCGGGTAGCGGACTTCACCCGAGCCCGGGGAGGTCAGCGCGTAGCCGGCCGTGTTGTATTGGGCAGACGAGGACGCCGTCGATGCCTTTGCGGCAGCGGCCGCGCGAGCCGCAGCGGCCTCTTCTGCCTTCTTCTTCGCGATCTCCTCGGGAGTCGTCGCACTGAAGGAGCCTCGACTCAAGGGAGCAGCTGTGGCCTGCGAGGCCACCACCAGGGACTGCGCGTCGACCGCGGCCAGCTGCTGCAAGGTCGTCGGAGCGGCTTCGCTCGGCTTCGACTGCGCGAACGCAGGAAGAGCGATGCCGGCGACGAGCGCACCGACGGCCCCGAAGATGGCGATGGATCGGAGTGGCTTGACGGCCTTGCGAGCGGTCACCCGCGCACCTGCACGTCGTGCGCTCACTCGGTCTCCAGATGTCTTCTTCGCGGGCTGTTCGATGTCTGCGGCCAAAACGTGGTCCTCCTGGGCCCTAGCGCTTTCGGGTAGCGCTGGCTCGTCGGCACTCTGCTCTCGTGGCACGAACGTATCTCGGGTACTTTGTGCGTTCCTGCCGTGAAGACGACGAGCCTGAAAGGCGTATCTTCGCGGTCCATCTCCAGCGGGCTTCTTCGCTGGCGACTCGACCGAGGTTACCGGAAGATAACGATCGTGTCACCCCGGGAACCTGACAATCGTCGCAGAGGCCGCATCAGGAGCACTCCACATGCCGCTGCGAGGCACGGAATCCGTGCCGGATCAGGCGGGTTCGCCCACGAGGAAGATGTGCGATGCAAGCTCCACGGGGAGTTCCAGACCGTCTTCCTTGCCGTCCATCTGGATGAGGACGTACCCCTCGCTGAAGCGGAAGTCTCCGTGCGCTCCGGGAACCACACCGGCATCGCGCAGCTGCTCCAGCAGCTCGGGGTCGACCTGCGCGGGCTCGGCGAGGCGACGAACGGTCCCCTCGACGGGCTCGCCCGCTGCGTTGAGTCGTTGGACGAGACCGATGACGCCCTCGTCGAAGGTGCGAGCCGGCAGGTCGCCGAGCTGGTCGAGGCCGGGGATCGGGTTGCCGTAGGGCGATTCGGTCGGGTGCCCGAGCAGCTCCACCAGGCGGCGCTCGACCTGCTCGCTCATCACGTGCTCCCACCGGCAGGCCTCTTCGTGCACGTACGCCCAGTCGAGTCCGATGACATCCGACAGCAGACGCTCGGCGAGACGGTGCTTGCGCATCACGTCGACGGCCTTGCGGCGGCCGGCGTCGGTGAGCTCGAGCGTGCGGTCCTCCGAGACGATGACGAGGCCATCGCGCTCCATGCGCCCCACGGTCTGCGAGACCGTCGGGCCGGAGTGACCGAGGCGCTCGGAGATGCGCGCGCGCAGCGGCACGATGTTCTCCTCCTCGAGTTCGAGGATGGTGCGGAGATACATCTCCGTGGTGTCGATCAGATCGGTCATGTGCAGGCCCTCCGGGGTTCTTAGGCAAGCCTACATTCCCGGACCGACATCGGATCCGTCGCCGGTCCGGCGACCCGCCGGGTGCCCTCTAGAATCGACCCATGGCGATCGAGATTCCCGGTGACCTCCTGCCCGCTGACGGCCGCTTCGGCTGCGGCCCCTCGAAGGTGCGCCCCGCGCAGCTCGAGGCGCTGGTCGCATCGGGAGCGTCGATCCTCGGGACCTCGCACCGCCAGGCGCCCGTGAAGAACCTCGTCGGCAGCGTGCGCGAGCAGCTCGCCGCCCTGTTCCGCATCCCCGAGGGATACGAGATCCTGGTGGGCAACGGCGGCTCGACCGCCTTCTGGGACGCCGCGGCCTTCGGCCTCATCGAACGTCGCAGCCAGAACCTCGTCTTCGGCGAGTTCGGCGGTAAGTTCGCCGCCGCAGCCGGTGCCCCCTGGCTCGAGGCTCCCGACGTGCGCAAGGCCGAGCCCGGGTCCCTGACCGTCGCCGAGCCCGTGCCGGGTGTCGACGTCTATGCCTGGCCCCACAACGAGACCTCGACCGGCGTCGCCGCTCCCGTCCGCCGCATCGACGCCGACGGCGCGCTGACCGTCATCGACGCGACGAGCGCCGCCGGCGGCATCGACTTCGACGCGGCTCAGGCCGACGTCTACTACTTCGCCCCGCAGAAGAACCTGGGTTCGGACGGCGGCCTGTGGTTCGCGGCGGTTTCACCGGCTGCGATCGAGCGCATCGAGCGCATCGCAGCATCCGGTCGGTACATCCCCGAGTTCCTGAGCCTGAAGAACGCCGTGGACAACTCCCGGCTCAACCAGACGCTCAACACCCCGGCACTGACCACGCTGCACCTGCTCGACAGCCAGCTGCGCTGGATCCTCGACAACGGTGGGCTCGCCTGGGCGGCGGCCCGCACGTCCGAGTCGTCCTCGGTGCTGTACGCCTGGGCCGAGGCGTCGTCGATCGCCACGCCCTTCGTGACGGACGCCGCACACCGCTCTCCGGTGGTCGCCACGATCGACTTCGACGACAGCATCGACGCGGCGGCGATCGCGAAGACCCTCCGGGCGAACGGCATCGTCGACACCGAGCCGTATCGCAAGCTCGGACGCAACCAGCTACGCGTCGCGACCTTCGTGTCGATCGACCCGGACGACGTGCGTCAGCTCACCCGTTCGATCGACTTCGTGCTGGAGAACCTGGGCGCCTGAGCGCCCGGACTCACTCCTCTTCGTCGACCTCGCCGGCGTCCGCATCCAGGGCGTCGGCGTCGTCGTCGGATTCGTCGAGCTCATCGATGTCGACCCCGTCGAGATCGCCCGCGTGGAGGATGTCCGCAGCACGGTCATCGTCCTCGTCGAGCTCATCGTCGTCATCGTCGAGGATGTCGTCGTCGAGAGCATCCTCGTCATCGAGATCGTCGGCGTCCTCGGCGCTCTCGTCACCCGCGGCGGCCGCGGCCTCCGCGAGTTCCACCTGATGCGCGCGGTACTCGGCCAGACGTTCGGCCCAGGGCACCCATTCCGGCGCCAGAAGGGCTCCGTCGCCGGGCAGAAGCTCGAGCTCGAGGACCGTCGGATCCTCATCATCGACCTGCGCGACGGTCACGGTCCAGTACCAGCCGGGGTAGCCGGCCAGACGGTTCTCGAACCGCAACGACACAGAGCCGTCCTCTTCGATGAGGTACCCGGCTGCGGGACCGACCGTGGACGCGGGAGTGATCTCGCCCAGCGCTGCCAGGGCGAGATCGTGGGCGCCGACGAGACGCGCGTCGGCGTCAGGCTTCGAGGTCATCAGCGACCTTGCGCAGGACGGCAGCGATCTTGCGGCCGTGTCCGGAGGCGGGGTAGCGCCCGCGGCGCAGGTCTCCGCCGATGCCGTCGAGCAGCTTGACGAGGTCTTCGACGATGATCGCCATGTCATCGGCCGGCTTCCGCTTGGCCTTCGACAGGCTGGGCGGCGCTTCGAGCACACGCACCGACAGAGCCTGGAGACCGCGCTTGCCATCGGCGACGCCGAACTCCACGCGCGCACCGGCCTTCACAGCGGTGCCGGTAGGCATCGCGGAGGCGTGCAGGAAGACGTCCTGGCCGTCATCGCTGGCGATGAAGCCGAAACCCTTGTCTTCGTCGTAGAACCTGACCTTGCCGGTGGGCATGGGAGAACCTCGCTGAGATCGATATGCAGAACAGTGGGCGCGCTCGTGCGCGTCCCCCCAGCCTACCGGTCGCACGGCCCGCGGAACCGATGGGCGCAGTACGAGTAGGCTGGGACGGATGAGCACGCAGAATTCCGAGCCGGAGGTCCCCATCCGTCGGGTGGACCGCTTCCTGACCTTCGGCGCGCTCGGAATCGCCGCTGCCGCTGTGGTGTGTTTCTTCGCCATCATCATCGGCACCTGGGTCGGCATGGATCAAGAGGCTTTCGGCCATGGCGTGTGGCCTCTCATCGCCGCGATCCCCTATTGGGGACTTCCTCTCGCCTTCGTGATGATCATCACCCTCCTCACGATGAGCTTCATCCGAAAGGGCCGCGCGTCTTCGCGTTCGTGAGGCATCGGCCATGAGCACTCACGCGCGACCGCTGGCGGATTGGCTGTCGGAGGCGAGCGACGATGACCTCCGACGACTGTTCACGGCGCGCCGGGTGCGACCGGACGTCGGCTGGCAGGATTTCTTCGACGCCGCCGAGTCCCTCCTCGACCCCACCTCCCTGTCGAAAGTTCTTCCCTCGCTGACCGCCGCGGAGGCGAAGGCGCTGATCGACGCGGCCTCGGGCGTCGGCGCCGGAGTGCAGCAGGAGAGCTTGACGGCACTGGCCCTGCTCCGGGCGGACGGCGCCCCGTATCCCCCCGTGACCGCAGCGCTCGCGGGGCGCTCGGTTCCGGACCTCCCGGCCGATCAGCCGACCGCCGTCCCCTCCTCCGAGACGGCATCGGCCCACGCCGCAGAACGTGCGTTCACGACGGTCGCCGTGCTCGCGGACCTGCTTCTCGTCGCGAGGGAGAATCCGTTCTCGCTGCTCACCGGCGGAGGCGTGAACGCCGGCGAGAAGCGTCAGCTCGGCGAAGCAGGCGTGCCCGTGGAGATCGTGGACACGCTCGTGTCGATCGCGCTCGAGTCCGGGCTCGCGGTCGCGGCGGACCGCCGACTGCGATCGAGCCAATCCGCAGAAGCCTGGCTGCGCTCCTCGGCGGTCGAACGCTGGAGCGTGCTGGCGACGTCGTTCCGCGACGCCCTGCCGCGCGGCGTCCGTTCTCCCGACGGCGGGTGGACGCCTCCACAGTCGTGGAGCGACGCGCATCCGTGGGACCCGACGTGGCCCGACCGCGCCCGTGTCCTGCACGAGGCAGCGCGGCTGCTCGGGCTGATCGCCGAAGACGGCAGCGAACCGGAATGGGCCGTCGGGCTGCGCGCCGGAGGCGATGCCGACGCTCGGGCCCTCGTGCGGCTGCTGCCGGCGGAAGTGGACCGGATCTTCCTGCAGAACGACCTCACGGCGATCGCCCCCGGCCCGCTGGAACCCGCACTCGATGTGCGTCTTCGCACGATCGCCGCCCGCGAGTCAGCGGCCCAGGCATCGTCGTACCGGTTCACCACGGAATCGGTGGCGCACGCGTTCGTCGCCGGCGAGACCGAGCAGTCGATCCTCGAGTTCCTCGGCTCCCTCTCCCTCACAGGCATACCGCAGCCGCTCGGCTACCTGATCGCACAGACCGCTCAACGGCACGGCCTCGTCCGCGTGTTCACGGATGAGGAGACCGGTCGCACGCGGATCGAGAGCACGGATTCGCACCTCATCCAGGCGATGGCCGTCGACCAGTCGCTGCGTCCGCTCGCGCTCGCGGTGCACGTCGGGTCGCTCACCACCCGCGTCAGCCGCGAGACGGTGTACTGGGCGCTCACCGACGCGAGGTATCCGGCGACTCTGGTCGGCGCGGACGGTGCTCTCCTGGTGCGCGAACGGCACCCCGCCGCCCCGGCGACGCTGCCCGACCTGGACACCCTGGATCTCACCCCCCTCATCACACGCCTGCGTTCGCACCAGGGCCCGGATGCCGACGCCGCCTGGCTCGACCGGGAGCTCGAGGCGGCGGTGCGCGCGAAATCCGTCCTCCAGGTCACGGTCGGGATGCCGGACGGCTCCACCCGAGAACTCCTCCTTGAAGCCACGGGGATGGGTGGTGGTCGTCTTCGCGGCCGGGACCGTGCGGCCGACGTCGAGCGCACGCTCCCGGTGTCGAGCATCCTCGCAGCGACGATCGTCGGGCCGTAGGCCCAGGGCCTCTCGCGACCGGTAAACTGGACAGCTATGTCTGATGGCCCCCTGATCGTCCAGAGCGATCGCACCGTGCTGCTCGAAGTCGCCCACGCCGACGCCGAGAGCGCCCGCCACGAACTCGCGATCTTCGCCGAGTTGGAACGAGCCCCCGAGCACATCCACACCTACCGGATCACCCGCCTCGGACTGTGGAACGCACGCGCCGCCGGGCACACCGCGGAAGACATGCTGGAGACGCTCGATCGCTGGTCGCGCTTCCCCGTTCCGCCGTCGGTCTCCGTCGATCTGCGCGAGACCGTGAACCGCTACGGCCGGCTGGTCATCGAGCGCGACGACGAGGGAACCCTCATCCTGCGCTCCTCCGACCCCGCCGTGCTCGCCCAGGTCGCGAACAACAAGCGCATTCAGCCCCTCCTGATCGGGCATCCGACTCCCGAGGTCTTCGTGGTGGACGCCTGGGCGCGCGGGCAGATCAAGCAGGAACTGCTGAAGATCGGCTGGCCTGCCGAGGATCTCGCCGGTTACACACCGGGCACTCCGCACGAGATCGACCTCGCCGAGGACGGCTGGCACATCCGCCCCTATCAGCAGGACGCCGTCGACGCCTTCTCGAAGGACGGATCGGGCGTCGTGGTCCTGCCCTGCGGCGCGGGCAAGACGATCGTCGGCGCCGGCGCGATGGCGGCGACCAAGACCACCACGCTGATCCTGGTCACCAACACCGTCTCCGCGCGACAGTGGCGCGACGAACTGTTGAAGCGCACGAGCCTCACTCCCGGAGAGATCGGCGAGTACTCGGGCCAGGCCAAAGAGGTCAAGCCCGTCACGATCGCGACCTATCAGATCCTCACCGCCAAGCGGAAGGGCGAGTACGCTCATCTCGCGCTGCTGGACGCCCTCGACTGGGGCCTCATCGTGTACGACGAGGTCCACCTGCTGCCGGCGCCGGTGTTCAAGCTCACCGCCGATCTCCAGGCCCGCCGCCGTATCGGACTCACCGCGACCCTCGTGCGCGAGGACGGCCGCGAGGGCGACGTGTTCAGCCTCATCGGCCCCAAGCGCTTCGACGCCCCGTGGAAGCAGATCGAGGCGCAGGGCTTCATCTCCCCCGCCGCCTGCTACGAGGTGCGCGTAGACCTCCCGCCGAGCGACCGCCTCGAGTACGCCGCTGCCACCGACGACGAACGGTACCGACTCGCGGCATCCGCTCCGGCCAAGGTCAAGGCGGTGCGCGAGCTGATCGCGAAGCATCAGGGCGAGCGCATCCTCGTGATCGGACAGTACCTCGATCAGCTCGAGTCGCTGTCGGCCGCCTTGGATGCTCCCCAGATCACGGGTGCGACCCCGATCGACGAGCGCGAGGAGCTCTATCGCGCCTTCCGCGAGGGCGAGATCTCGCTCCTCGTCGTGTCGAAGGTCGCGAACTTCTCCATCGACCTGCCGGAGGCCTCGGTCGCCATCCAGGTGTCCGGCTCGTTCGGATCCCGCCAGGAGGAGGCGCAGCGACTCGGTCGACTACTGCGCCCCAAGCAGTCCGGACACACCGCAAGCTTCTACACCCTCGTCGCGCGCGACACGATCGACCAGGACTATGCGCAGAACCGCCAGCGCTTCCTGGCCGAGCAGGGGTACAGCTACACGATCATGGATTCGGACGCGATCGCAGCCTGAGCCTCCCTCCGGCGGCTGTACCGCTCAGCCGTGCAGCATCGGGTCCAGGCGATGGGTTCCGCTTCCGACGCCGGCGCCCGTCACCCTGCTCGCTGTGCGGACGATGCCGAGCCTGCCCGCCCACCGGTCGGCGAGCAGCGCATAGACGACCATCGCGACCGTCGACGCGAGCAGATCGACGGGCGTTCCCGTGGTGGCGTTGGCATCGACGAGGCTGACGGTGCCGAGCAGGAAGATGAGCGCGTTGTTCACGATGTGCAGGGAGATCGCCGCTTCCAGACCGCCCGTGCGCCAGGTCAGCCACGCGGCGACGATCGCGAACATGCCCACGCTCGCCGCCCCCCAGATGTCGTAGCCGTGCCCGAGCACGAACAGCGGCACCGGGAGCAGGATGGCGAAGGCCGGATGCCGCAACCAGCCACCGACGAGCTGCATCAGATAGCCGCGGAACACATACTCCTCGGCGGCGGCCTGCAGCGGGATGAGCAGCAGCACGAGCAGCACCATGACCCATAGCGCCGGGTGGGAGAAGTCGACGACGATCACCTCGCCCGTGGCGGCCGCCCCGCCGAGCACGACCGCGAAGTAGACGACGAACACCGCGAGTGCCAGCAGCAGGCTCCGGACGAGCCACCCCATGCGCAACCGTCCGGTGACAGAGGACAACAGGCCGACGCCGCGCCCCTCGACGATGCGCGACGCGAGCAGGAGCGCGGGGATCATCAGGATCAAGGGCAGCACCAGTGCGAGGAAGAGCCAGGGGCGATCGAGGTCGAAGTACTGCACCGTCGTGAGGAGAACCTGCATCTCGGCTCCCCAACCCGGCACGAGCAGCGAGGCGACGACGAGCGGCACGATCAGGAGGAGCAGGATCGCCACGTAGAGCGCCACTCCGACGACTCCGGTCACGAGCATCCGCCACCAGCGGTACCTCGGTCGCAGGCGTGCCAGACGGTGGTAGGGGATCTGCTCGGCGGGCGAGGGCACGGCCGGAGCGATGGCGGATGCGGGGGCGGCGGGGGCGTCCTCGTTCGAGCTCATGCTCCCATCCTCTCAACGATGCAGAGGTGCGCGACTCCGCGCCGTTCCGGACAATAGTCAGCAACTGCATGGCCGAAGTCACCATAATGGGGACATGACTGCTCCGCGCATCCTGGTCGTCGACGACGAACCCAACATCCGTGACCTGCTCTCGACGGGTCTCAGCTTCGCCGGATTCCAGGTGAAGACGGTGGCCAACGGCGCCGCCACGATCTCGGCCGTCCTCGAAGAGGAGCCGGACCTGATCATCCTCGACGTCATGCTCCCGGACATGAACGGGTTCAGCGTCACCAAGCGTCTCCGCGGCGCCGGGTTCACCGCACCGATCCTGTTCCTCACGGCGAAGGACGGGACCGAGGACAAGATCGAGGGCCTCAACGCGGGCGGCGACGACTACGTCACCAAACCCTTCAGCCTCGACGAGATCGTCGCGAGGGCGCAGGCGATCCTGCGGCGCACGATGCAGGCCGACGAGGAGTCGATCATCCGAGCGGGCGAGCTGTCGATGGATCAGGACACGCACGATGTCCATGTGGGCAAGGAGCCGATCGAACTCAGCCCGACCGAGTTCAAGCTGCTGCGCTACCTGATGCTCAACCCGAATCGCGTTCTGTCGAAGGCACAGATCCTCGATCACGTGTGGGAGTACGACTTCAACGGCGATGCCGGGATCGTCGAGAGCTACATCTCGTACCTGCGTCGCAAGATCGACCCGCACACCGAAGAGTCGCTCATCCAGACCAAGCGCGGGTTCGGATACATGCTCAAGGTCGGCAAGTCGGTCTGACGACCGACCCCGACCACCAGCGCCGTCCCACGGCGTACAGAACGCCCGAGGAGGACCGCATGGCGAACAAGCCCGATGCGGTCACCGCCTGGTGGCGCCGCATCAGCCTGCGCGCGAAGGTCACCGGGGTCACGGTGGCGGTGCTCGCTCTCGGTCTTCTCGTCGCGGGTCTCGGAACCGTACCGATCCTCCGCAACGCACTCGTCGCCAACATCGATGCGCAGCTGCCCGCACTGGTGTCCAGCGATCTGGTCGAACGGTACTTCGATGCCACGACGGTCGACGGCGTCACGACCTATACCCCGCGTGAAGAGAAGCCACGGGACTTCTCTTTCGCGATCTACGACGCGACAGGGGTGCTCCGTGCCACTGCGCGAGGCACGTCGGGTCAGGCCCCTCTCTTCCCCTCGGAATACTCACTCGCCAAGGCGACCGCAGACACCGATCAGATTCCGCTCGAGATCCCCGGCGCAGACGGCAGCGTCTTCCATGGCGCCGTCGCGGTGGTGGGGTCGGAGGGCGGTGCGCTGCGCATCCAACTGGTCGCCTTGCCGCTCGCACCCGCCGACCGCATCATCAGCCAGTACTTCGGCATCTACATCACGATCGCGCTGATCACGATCCTCATCGCGGCACTCCTCACCCGGGGGCTCGTCACACTCACCTTCCGCCGGCTCGGTCAGGTCGAGGCGACGGCCATGTCCATCGCGGCAGGCGACTTCCGGCAGCGGTTGACCGACCTCGAACCGACCACCGAGGTCGGGCGACTGAACACGGCGATCAACACGATGCTGGATCGCGTCGACGGCTCACTCGCTCAGCGCGACCGCAGCGTTCAGCACATGCGACGATTCATCGGGGACGCGAGCCACGAGCTGCGCACGCCGCTGGTGAGCGTGCGCGGCTATGCGGAGCTGTATCGCATGGGGGCGATCAAGGGCGAGGAGGACACCGCCAGAGCCATGGAGCGCATCGAGAAGGAGGCCATCCGCATGGGTGTCCTGGTGGAGGACCTCCTCGCGCTCGCACGTCTGGACGAAGAGCGCGAGCCCGAGATCGTCGCGCTCGACCTGCGACCGATCGCCCGGGACGCCGCTCTCGATCTGCGCGCCGCAGCACCGGGGCGGACAGTGACGGTGATCGATCGCACGGTCGAGGCGATGTCGCCCATCCAGCTACAGGACACGGCTGCTCCTCAACCGGATCAGCCGGCGACACCGCCCGCACGAGGGCTCTCCCGCACCGCGCTTTCGCGCCTGCGGCGTCGTCCGCGGCAGCCGGATCCGGCACCGGCGATCGACTTCACCGAGATCCCCGACATCCCCGTGCGCACCCCGCCGATCGTTCTGGGCGAAGAGAACAAGGTGCGGCAGGTCGTGACGAACCTGTTGGGGAACGCCCGCCGCTTCTCCCCCGAGGACGGCCCGATCGAGATCGTCGTCGATTCTGACCGGGTGCTCGGCACCGGCAGCATCTCGATCGTGGACCACGGCGAGGGTATCCCCCCGCAGATCCGGGAGCAGATCTTCGAGCGCTTCTGGCGCGCCGACACGTCCCGCGCACGCGAGACCGGCGGTTCCGGCCTCGGGCTCGCGATCGTCGCGTCGATCATGAAGGCGCTGCACGGCGGCGTCGACGTCTCGGAGACTCCGGGAGGTGGAGCGACGTTCACGGTCACGCTCCCTCTCGCGCCTGCCCGCGCCACACCCGAGCACCTTCTCGAGGACACCCAGCCCCTGGAACGGCTCGACCTGTCCTGACGGCTCTGCACGACCCGCCGTGGCTCGTGGTTCTGCACACCCGCTGTGCGCGAGCGGCCTGGGGACGGAGCGGGCAGGGCCAGCCCGCCTAGCGTCGGAACTCCAACAGAAGGAGTTCTCATGTCCGTCTTCACCGTCGACACCGAAGCCGTCCACGCCGCGCACGGAGCGACCAGAGCCACCATCGAACGACTGCAGACCGAGTCGGCCACGCTCATGGCGCAGTTGCGGCAGCTGCAGTCCTCCTGGGTCGGCAGTGCATCCACCGCCTTCCAGGGCTGCGCGGAGCAGTGGCAGGGCGCGCAGCTCCATGTCGAACAGGTGCTCGACTCGATCGGCACCTCGCTCGGGTCGGCAGCCTCTCAGTACGCGGACGCCGACCAGTACTCGGCCAGCCTGTTCCGCTGAACCTCGCCCGACACGAACGCAGAACGCCCCCGGCCGGAGCCGGGGGCGTTCTGTCATGAGGGCTGGATCAGAAGTCCATGCCGCCCGACGGGTCACCCATCGGAGCAGCGGCCTTCTCGGGCTTGTCAGCCACGACGACCTCGGTGGTGAGGAAGAGAGCCGCGATCGAGGCTGCGTTCTGCAGCGCCGAGCGGGTCACCTTCGCCGGGTCGATGATTCCCGCAGCGAACATGTCGACGTACTCACCGGTGGCCGCGTTGAGGCCCTGACCCGAGGGGAGCTCGGAGACCTTGTTCGCGACGACCCCCGGCTCGAGACCGGCGTTCAGCGCGATCTGCTTGAGCGGAGCCTCGATCGCGACGCGAACGATGTTCGCACCGGTCGCCTCGTCGCCCGAGAGCGTCAGGCCGTCGAGAGCCTTCGTGCCCGACTGGATCAGCGCGACGCCACCGCCGGGGACGATGCCCTCTTCGACGGCTGCCTTCGCGTTGCGGACGGCGTCCTCGATGCGGTGCTTGCGCTCCTTGAGCTCGACCTCGGTGGCCGCGCCCGCCTTGATGACGGCGACGCCACCGGCGAGCTTCGCCAGACGCTCCTGCAGCTTCTCACGGTCGTAGTCGCTGTCGGTGTTCTCGATCTCGCGACGGATCTGCGTGACGCGACCCTCGATCTGGTCTGCCTCACCGGCGCCCTCGACGATCGTGGTCTCGTCCTTGGTGACGATGACCTTGCGCGCACGGCCCAGCAGGTCGAGCGTGGCGTTCTCCAGCTTGAGGCCGACCTCCTCGGTGATGACCTGACCACCGGTGAGGATCGCGATGTCCTGCAGCTGCGCCTTGCGGCGGTCGCCGAAGCCGGGAGCCTTGACGGCGACCGACTTGAAGATGCCCTTGAGCTTGTTCAGCACGAGCGTCGCGAGAGCCTCGCCCTCGACGTCCTCGGCGATGATGACGAGCTCCTTGCCGTCCTGGATCACCTTGTCGACGATGGGCAGCAGGTCCTTGATGTTGGAGACCTTCTGGTTCGCGATGAGGATGTACGGGTCTTCGAAGACCGCTTCCTGGCGCTCCGGGTCCGTGACGAAGTACGGGTTCAGGTAGCCCTTGTCGAAGCGCATGCCCTCGGTGAGCTCGAGCTCGGTGCCGAACGTCTGCGACTCCTCGACGGTGACGACGCCTTCCTTGCCGACCTTGTCGATCGCCTCGGCGATGAGCTCGCCGATCGCCGGGTCTGCAGCGGAGATGGATGCCGTGGCGGCGATCTGCTCCTTGGAGTCGATCTCCTTGGCGCTCGAGAGGAGCTCCTCGGTGATCGCGGCGACGGCCTTCTCGATGCCGCGCTTGAGCGAGATGGGGTCGGCGCCGGCTGCGACGTTGCGCAGGCCCTCGCGGACCAGAGCCTGTGCGAGGACCGTGGCGGTGGTGGTGCCGTCACCCGCGACGTCGTCGGTCTTCTTCGCGACCTCCTTGACGAGCTCCGCGCCGATCTTCTCGTACGGGTCGTCCAGCTCGATCTCCTTGGCGATGGAGACTCCGTCGTTCGTGATCGTGGGAGCGCCCCACTTCTTCTCGAGGACGACGTTGCGACCGCGCGGGCCGAGGGTCACCTTGACCGCGTCGGCGAGGATGTTGAGGCCGCGCTCGAGGCCGCGGCGGGCCTCCTCATCGAAAGCAATGATCTTTGCCATGAGTTTTTTCGTCCCTCCTGGACGTAGACGTTGGGTTTAGCACTCAGAGTGTGAGAGTGCTAACGCCATTCTGGCACTCGACACCTTCGAGTGCAAGCCGCCGGAGGCGGGGCGCATCCCGACGTCAGGAGGCAGGCGCCTCTTCCGGCGTCTCAGGTGCCGAGGTCGACCGATCGAGGCCGATCACGACGGTGAACTGCGTCTGTCCGTCCTCCGTCTGACCGGAGTAGTAGTCGCTCTGCTGCACGGCTGCACCGCCGAGGAGGTCAGCCAGACCGACGGCTGCCAGTTCGTCCGCGTCTTCGACGTAGAACACGGTCGTGTTGGCGAAATCCTGACTGGAGCTGTCGCCCGCGAAGACGTTGTCAGCAGCCCAGCCGTTGTTGATGAGCGTGTCGCGCATGCGCGTGTCGGCGCCCTCGTCGGGCGTGCCGTTCAGGATCATCACCGAGATGCTGGGGTCGACGATCCCCGTCTCCTCCGGCGTCGGCACAGCGCTCGGCGCCGCGTCGGGGAACAGCGAGACACGGCCCATGACCACCAGCGAGCCGAAGATGCCGGCGATGATGAGCACGAGTGCAGCCACGAACGACCAGAGCAGCACGACCCAGCCGTTCATCCCCGGCGCTTCGGCACGGTGCGCTCCCACCCGTCCGGACGTACGGGGAGCATCATCGAAGCGATCGCGGGTGGGCTTTGACACCCCTCGATGCTAGCGGCACCTTCCTGTCAATCCGTTTCGCCGCCGGGCCGGAGGTGCGCGCGTCGCCGGCGAGCAGTCACCGGAGAGCCTCAGCCGACGAAACCGGGCAGCCGCGCGCTGCGCCGGGTCGCACGCGAATCGCGGAGTCGGCGGAGGCGGCGCACCAGCATCGGATCGTATTCGAGCGCGGATTCGGAATCGATCAGTCGTCCGAGCAGCTGGTAGTAGCGTGCGGCGCTCATCCCGAGCTGGGCGCGGATGATCTCTTCCTTCGCCCCGCTGTGGCGCGGCCATGCCGCTTCCAGGGCGAGGATCGCGCGATCGCGCTCCGTGAGATCTCCGAGCATGGCTCCAGGTTAGGACGCATCCGCCGGCAGGCCGGGTCGCCACTCCCACCATCGCCCGAGCGGATCTGCGGCCGCGCGGACCCGTCCGTCGAGCGCCACCACGAACCCCCGCCACCGATCCGCATCGACGGGCGGCTCCCAGGCGTCGGTCACCGCGGGCGGATCGATCGTGATCCAGCGGGCGTCCATGCGCGAGATCCTCGCGATCAGCGCCGTCCGCTCCACCCGAGGGATGTGCACCAGCACGCCAGGAGTGGTGATGACGAGGGTCGCCTGCGGGGGTGCCGCCGACGCCAGCGCGGCGAGGTGCGTGCCGGCGTCCCCTTCCACCAGAAGAGGAGGATCACCGGCTGCGATGTCGAGGGCGGCCTCGATGCGCTCCTCGCGCCCCGGCTCCCCCGGCCACACGAGACCGCGCAGCCAACGCCGATCGCGTTCATCGGCGGCATCGAGCGGCGCCAGGTCGATCCCGGCACGCCACACCACCTCCGGCATCCGGAGCGCGGGAAGCGGACCGGTCACCCGGCTCTCGAGCACGACCGTCGAGACGTCGTCCGCCGGGTCGAGGCCGGCGCGGAGCACCCCGTCCTCGTCCACGAAGCGATACGAGTACCGATCGGGGTAGAGACAGAGTCCCGCCGACGCCCCGATCTCGAGAAGCGCGATCGGCCCCTCGATCTCGGAGAGCACCGGCAGAAGTGCCGCGAGACGGAGGGGCTCGTTCGTCTGCAAAGACCTGCGCGCGCACTCGACGACGATCTCGTCCGCATTCCGGAGCACGAAAGCACGCCACCGCGCATACGGCTCGAGCGGGACGCCGAGCAGCCGGGTGACGGCGAACACCAGCGGCGGCTGGCGCCTCGTCTCCGGGATCCGGAGCAGGATGCGCTGCACCTCCTCATCCCCGGCGACCCCCGCCGCCCACTCGGCATAGAGCGCGCTCCGCCCCGGAGCCTCGTCACGGGCGAATCGCGCGTAGCGCTCCTGCACGGCATCCGTCATCCGTCCATTCTGACGCGCAGCGCCCGGGGCCTCGTCCGACGAGAGAGAATGGAGTGGACTGAGGAGGACACATGTCGTACAGCGTGGACAAGACCGAAGACGAATGGCGCCGCGAGCTCGGCGATGAGCAGTACGCCGTGCTGCGTCAGGCCGCGACCGAGCGGGCCTGGACGGGTGAGCTGCTCGATGAGGAGCGCGCAGGCCTCTACACCTGCGGGGCGTGCAACGCGGAACTCTTCAAGAGCGGAACCAAATTCGACTCCGGATGCGGCTGGCCGAGCTTCTACGAGTCGATCCGCCCCGACGCGGTCGAACTCATCGAGGACGACAGCCTGGGCATGGTGCGAACGGAGGTGCGCTGTGCCAACTGCGGCTCGCATCTCGGTCATGTTTTCCCCGACGGGTTCGGCACGCCGACCGGAGATCGTTACTGCATGAACTCGATCGCGATGAACTTCACCCCCGACGCCTCGTGAGTGCTCTCGACGCGGTCCGCGCGCGCCAGTCCTGGTCGAAGGTCGACGAGACGGCGCCGAGCCGTGAAGAGCTGCTGACGTTCGTCGCCGCAGCGGGTCGCGTCGCGGATCACTCCTCGCTCCGTCCGTGGCGGCTCATCGAACTGCGCGGAGCGGATCGCGAGATGCTCGGCGCTGCCATCGCCAAAGCTCAGGGAGACGCGACCCCGTCGTCGAAGCCGCTGCGCGCACCGCTGCTGATCGCGGTCGTCGCCAGCTATCGCAAGAGCGAGAAGGTCCCGCGGTGGGAGCAGGAGGCCGTCGCCTCCGGAGTCGCCCACACCCTGAGCCTGCTCCTCGATGAAGCCGGCTGGGGCGTCATCTGGCGCACGGGGCACTACACGCGCGCGAAGGCCGTCGCCAAGGCACACGGCCTCGACAAGAACGAGGAACTCCTCGGCTGGCTGTACGTGGGAGGCAAGCCCGCGGGCAAGAAGCCCGGCCGCCGCAAGGCCGTGGATGCACGCAAGCTGATCACGCGGATGCCGAAGGCCGGGGCGAAGAAGGCGAAGAAGAAGTAACGCGTCAGCGGCGGCGTCTTCGCGGAACGGCGACGATCACGGACGCCACCGCGACGACGACCATGGCGATGACCTGCCAGAGGGCCGGTCCTGCTGCCGGAGGCCAGATCAGGTCGATCACGACCGACGTCACGAGCTGCCCGAGCACGGAGCCCAGCCCCATCAGGAGCACACCGGTGTGCGCGACGATGAACGCGCCGAGCAGGATGTAGGCCGCGCCGAGGAACCCGCCCAGGTACAGCCACGGCTCGACGGGGAGCGCATCGGGCATCCCGCGGAAGGCGATGCTCGTCCCGGCCGCGAGCAGCAGGATGACGGTGCCGGTGATGAAACTCATCAGAGTCGCGGCGAGCGGCGACTGCACACGCTGCGAAAGGCGACCGTTCGTGGCCGCCTGCCACGCGATTCCGACTCCGGCGGCGAACGGCAGCAGCAGCATCCACAGCGGGGCGGTGGCGAGCACGTCGCCCGACAACGAGATGCCGACCGCGGCGAGCGCGAGAACGCCGCCGGCGACCCGGCCGGGGGTGACCGCAACCACGCCCGCAGGGCCGAACCCGATCCGATCGAGCACGAGTCCGTGCAGGGTCTGGCCCGCGACGACGCCGACGCTGAACAGCGAGACGCCGAGGACCCCGGCGGTCAGCCCCTGGGTGGACACGGTGAGGGCTCCGCACGCCCCGCCCAGCAGCATCCAGAACGGGATCGTGTGGCGTCGGATGCCGCTCCGGAGGCGTCCCACTCCCCGCCGGGCGGAGGGGATGCAGCAGATCACGGCGACCAGTGCGAGCAGGCCTACCGAGAACGAGAGGAGGCCCGCCACGATGCCGTCATCGACGCGCACCCCGAGAACGCCGTTGATCCGGGCCTGGATCGCCGTCATGACTCCGATCGCGACGGCCCCGCCGAGTGCCAGGGGCGCGGGGAGTCGACGGGTTTCTGGCACCCGTCGACCTTATCGGAGCCCCAGCCCGCCGTGGCGTGACGGATGTCGGCGGCCGGGGCTACGCTGACGGCATGTGCGCGAGCTACGGTCTCGATCCCCGGTTCACCGATGCGGAAGTCCTCGCCGCCGCCGACGATGCGGTGCTCGAGGGCCTGCGTGTCTGGGCGGAGGGGAACGCCGGTGAGACCATCCGTCCGACGGGGAAGAACCTCCGCAACCTCAACCCGGTGATCGTGCAGCCCGATGCCGCTCCCACATTGGAACCCGCGTGGTGGGGCTTTCTCGTGAACGGTGAGCCGGCGAAGTTCCCCTCGATCAACACGCGATCCGAGCGCCTGCAGGAGCGCCCGGGCGGAGCGAAGTCGCGGGCCATCGTCCCGGCGACCAGCTGGTACGAGATGCAGAAGCCGTCGCGCCAGTGGAACGAGTTCCTCATCGACGAGGGCACGCTCTTCGGCATGGCGGCGGTCACACAGCGGGGTCGCACCGCTGACGGCGAGTGGTACACGTGCTACTCGATCGTGATGCGCCCCGCCCCCGACCACCTCGTCGATCTGCACGATCGCATGCCGCTGCTCGTCCCGGCCTCGCTGAGTCACGATTGGCTGACGGCGCCACCGTCGAGGGAGATCATCGACGAGGCGATCCTCGCCTCCGACGAGATGGCCGCACGGGTCCACGCCCGTCCCCGTTCCTGAGCCGATCCATCCGCCGCGGGGAGGACATCCTGCTCCGGAGGACGGTACCTGGGGAGGACGCGCGACGGCCCGACGCTCCGTAGCGTTGTCCACATGATCACAGCAGAAGGCCTCACGAAGAGGTTCGGAGACAAGACGGCCGTCGATGACGTGTCGTTCACCGTCAAGCCGGGTAGCGTCACCGGCTTCCTCGGTCCGAACGGTGCCGGCAAGTCGACCACGATGCGAATGATCGTGGGCCTCGACCGGCCGACGTCCGGACGCGCCGAGATCGCCGGTCGCGAGTACCGCAAGCTTCGCGCGCCGCTCACCGAGGTCGGCGTCCTTCTCGACGCGAAGGCCGTGCACACCGGGCGGACGGCACGCAATCACCTTCGGGCGATGGCGGCGACCCACGGGATCCCCTCCTCCCGCGTCGACGAGGTCATCGACCTCGCGGGCATCGGGTCGGTGGCCCGCACACGCTGATCCTCGACGAGCCGGTCAACGGCCTCGACCCTGAGGGCGTGCGCTGGGTGCGTCAGTTCGTCCGGCACGCGGCCTCCGAGGGACGCACGGTGCTCCTGTCGAGCCACCTGATGAGCGAGATGGCGCAGACCGCCGACCATGTCATCGTGATGGGGCGCGGACGCGTGCTGGCGGATGCTCCGCTGGCCGAACTCGTGCGCTCCTGGACGCAGAACACCGTGCGTGTGCGCACCCCGCGACCCACCGATCTCGCCGCGGTCGTCGGCGGCCCGGGTGTGGAGATCGTGAGCTCGGCTCCCGACCTCCTCGACATCGTGGGTCTCCCCGCTGCCCGCATCGGCGATCTCGCCGCGGACCGCGGCATCCCGCTGCACGAGCTCACCCCCACCACCGGATCGCTCGAAGACGCCTACCTCGCCCTCACCGGCGACTCCGTCGAGTACCGCACCAAGGAGATCTCATGACCACGACACAGGCACCCGCGCCCGCGCGGCCGCGCGTCGACACCGGTCGCCGGCTGACCTTCGTCCGCGCCCTGCGTGGCGAGTGGATCAAGCTCGCCACCCTCCGCTCGACGTGGTGGTCCATCGGCATCGCCGCGGCCCTCACCATCGGGATCTCCGTGCTGATCGCACAGGCGGTCGACATGCCGGGGTTCGAGCCGATCCAGGCCGTCGTCATGCCGATCCAGTTCACGATGCTGCTCGCCGGCATCATCGGTGCGATCTCCGTGACGGGCGAGTACTCGACCGGGATGATCCGTTCGACGCTCACCGCGAACCCGATCCGCGGGTCGGTGCTGGCGGCCAAGTCGACCGTGCTCGCGGTCTTCATGTTCCTGTCTTCCCTGGTGATCTTCGGTCTCGCGGCCGTCGCGGTCTCGCTCATCGTGGCGCCGCGGGATCAGAGCATCGATTGGTCGGACCCGGCCGCGTCGTTCCTGCCCATCGTCGTCTCCTCCCTCGCCATGGCGGTGTTCGCCCTGATCGGAGTCGCCTTCGGGTTCATCCTGCGTTCGGGGGCCGGAGCCATCGCGGCAACCGTCGGCGTCCTGTTCGTCCTGCCGATCGTGGCGAACTTCTTCTCATTCGCCGGCGAGGCGTGGGCATGGGTCATCGACGCATCCGCCTACCTGCCCGTAGCAGCTGCGCAGAGCGCGATCCTGCCGAGCGACGGCGCGACACTCGATGCCCCGGTCGCGTTCCTGACTCTGGCTTGCTGGGTCGCCGGCGGTGCCCTCGTCGCGTGGGGCGTGCTGCGCACCCGCGACGCGTAAAGTCGCCCCTGTGAGCAGAACGCGAAGCCGCAGCGACTCGATCCGAGAGGACGAGGAGCTGCGGCTTCCGCGTGCGCCGGGCCTCTTCCGCCGATACTGGGCCCGTCATCCGGTGTTCGCCGACGTCCTGCTGACGTTGTTCTGCCTGTTCCTCTCGCTCGCCCCGGCGGGTCGGTTCGTCGATGAGTCCGTCCCTGAATCCGCCTACATCGCGCTCAACATCGCCACCGTGGCCATGGTCGTCGTGGCGTGCAGCACACTGCTGTGGCGACGGCGGGCGCCGCTCGTTCCCTTCTTCGCGGCCATGATCCTGGGGACGGCCAGTCTGTTCACCGGGCCGTCCAGTGGCACCATCCTGCTACTCGTCGCCTGTTACGGTCTCGCCGTCTACCGGTCGTCACGCACCGCCTGGACCTCTTACGGAATCGGCGCGGTGTGGTTCCTCCTGCTCAGTGGGCTCCTGATGCTCACCGGCGTGATCGTGATGCAGAACGGACTCGACACCGCGCTCAGCTACATCGTGCTCGGTCTGATCGGCATACTCATCGGCGTCAACGTCGGCGGCCGCAAGCGCTATCTGTCGGCCGTCATCGATCGCTCGCGGCAGCTGCTCGTCGAGCGTGACCAGCAGGCGCAGCTCGCCGCCGCATCCGAACGGGCCCGCATCGCTCGGGAGATGCACGACATCGTCTCCCACTCGCTGACGGTGATCGTGGCGCTTTCCGAGGGTGCCGCCGCGACGCCCGACCGCGAGCAGGCACGCAGAGCGGCGATCCACACGGCCGACACCGCTCGTGCGGCCCTGACCGAGATGCGAGCCATGCTCGGTGTGCTGCGGGACGACGACTCTCCGCTGCCCCTGGCACCCATGAAGCCAGCGCCGCCGCGCGACACGGTCGAGGCGGCGCAGCGCGCCGGATACCCCGCGACGCTCACGGTCGCGGGGCAGGCCGAAGTCTCCCCCGCCGTCGCCCACGCGATCGGGCGGATCGTGCAGGAGGGCGTGACGAACGCGATGCGACATGCCCCGACCGCGTCGGCCATCACTGTGCGGCTGGAGTACACACCGGACTCCGTGACGATCGACATCGTCAACGACGGCGCGACCGGTGGCATCGGGACCGAAGGTTTCGGGTTGCGCGGACTCGCCGAGCGCGCCGCTCACGTGCAGGGAAGCGTGGAGTCCGCGCCGACCGACGGGGGACGATGGGTTCTGCGCGCTGTGCTGCCGACGAAGGCGGCTGCCCCCGCCCCACAAGACGAATCGACGGAGGACGACGGATGACGGATGCGATCAGGGTGCTTCTGGTGGACGACCAGGAGTTGATTCGCGTCGGGTTCCGGATGGTCCTCGAAGCGGAGAGCGACATCGTCGTGGTCGGTGAGGCCGGCGACGGGCGGGCGGCGATCGCGCAGAGCGCCGCACTCGCACCCGACCTGGTGCTCATGGACATCCGCATGCCGGAGCTGGACGGCATCGCTGCCACCGAGACCATCGTGCGGGATCGCCCTCAGACGAAAGTGCTCGTGCTGACCACGTTCGACCTCGACGAATACGCCTTCGGCGCCATCCGTGCCGGTGCCAGCGGCTTCCTCCTCAAGGACGCTCAGCGTCACGAGATGATCTCCGCCGTCCGCGCCGTACACCGTGGCGATGCCGCGCTCTCTCCCCGGATCACGCGGATGCTCCTCGAGCACGTGACCCCGCAGCTCAGCGCCTCGTCCTCCCCGACACCGGATGCCGCGGAGAGCGCGGCGCTGGACTCGCTCACCGAACGCGAGAGAGACGTATTCCTCGCGATCGGACGCGGGCTGACCAACGCCGAGATCGCCCACGCCCTCTACGTCGGCGAATCCACCGTGAAGACGCACGTCGGTCGGGTGCTGGCGAAGCTCCACGCGCGCGATCGCATCCACGCCGTGATCCTCGCGCACAGACTCGGCCTCGTCGGAAACGAGACCTGAGGCCTCAGGCGCCGGCGGGGGTCCATTCAGAGACCCGATCGAGCAGCCCCACCTCGTCGGTGGAGAGTTCGAGGCGAGCACCCGCCAGAAGGTCGGGCACCTGCGCGACCGTGCGAGCACTCGCGATCGGCGCGACCACGGTCGGCTGCGCCCGCAACCAGGCGAGGGACGTCGCGGCGATCGACACGCCGTGGGCGGCGGCGATCTGCTCGAGCGCATCGATGACGCGCAGGCCCGCCTCGGTCGCGTACTTCGCGGCGCCCTGCGCACGCGGGGAGTCCTGCCCCGCGACATCGGACGAGCGGTACTTGCCGGTCAGGAATCCGCTCGCCAGCGCGTAGTAGGGAACAAGCCCGAGCTCGAACTCCTCGGCGACCGGGATGATGGTGTCCTCGACCTCATTGCGATGAACGAGGTTGTAGTGCGGCTGAACGGCGACCGGCGCAGCGACGCCCGTGCGACGCGCGATCTCGATCCACTCTCTGATGCGTTCGGCGGAGTAGTTCGACACCGCCACGTGACGCACCAGGCCATCCTCGACGAGCTGTCCGAACGCGGCGACGGTCTCTTCCAGTGGAACGGTGTCATCGTCGAAGTGCGCGTAGTACAGGTCGATCTCATCGGCGCCGAGACGCCGGAGCGAGGCCTCGGCCGCCTTTCGCACATTCGCCCCGGAGAGGCCGCGGAACTGCGGGTGCTGGCTCACCTTCGTCGCGACGACGACACCGGATGGCTTGCGGGATGCGAGCCACTCACCGATTATCGTCTCGCTCTCGCCACCGTCATTGCCCGGCACCCAGGAGCTGTACGAATCGGCCGTGTCGACGAAGTCCCCGCCCCCGTCGACGAATGCATCGAGCACTGCGAACGACGCATCGCGATCGGCTGTCCAGCCGAACACGTTGCCGCCGAGCGCGAGCGGGAGGACGTCAAGATCACTGGTGCCGATACGAGTCATGACGAAGACAACCGCGGATCGGTCTTCGCGCATTCCCGGATGACGTCACTTTTCGTGGTCGGCAGGGGAGGAATCGCTTCTGGGCGTCTCGCCCTCGTCGTAGATCTGCGAGGGCCGCCCGACGAGCCGGGTGTCCGGGGCGTGAGCGACCAGGGGATCTTTGCCGGGGTAGTCGAATCGGGCGAGGACGCACCTCATCGCCTCGAGCCGAGCCCTCTTCTTGTCGTTCGACTTGATGACGATCCAGGGCTCGGTCGGCGTGTCCGTGTGAAAGAACATCGCTTCCTTCGCCGCCGTGTAGTCCGCCCAGCGGTCGATGCTGGCGAGGTCCGTGGGGCTCAGCTTCCACTGCTTGACGGGATCCTCGCTACGGCGCCTGAACCGGCGTCGCTGTTCGGCCTCTCCCACCGAGAACCACAGCTTGATGAGGCGGATGCCCGACCCCACGATCATCCGCTCGAACTGCGGCGCGGTCTGCATGAATTCTTCGTACTCGGCCGATGAGCAGTACCCCATGACCCGTTCGACGCCGGCGCGGTTGTACCAGGAGCGGTCCATCATCACGATCTCGCCGCCCGAAGGCAAGTGCGCGATGTAGCGCTGGAAATACCACTGCGTACGCTCGGCATCCGTCGGCTTGTCGAGCGCGACGACCCGGGCTCCTCGAGGGTTCAAATGCTCCATGAAGCGCTTGATCGCCCCGCCCTTCCCCGCCGCGTCGCGTCCTTCGAAAAGGATGAGCAAGCGCTCGGAGGAGTGCTTGATGTGCGACTGGAGCTTCAGGAGCTCGATCTGCAGCAACCGCTTCTCTCGTTCGTATTCCGCCGTGGAGAGCTTCTTCGCGTACGGGTAGTCGTGTTGCCACTCCGGAGTGACCGTCGCCGTATCGGGTGCACTGCTCAAGATCTCGCCCTCTCCCTTGCTGTCTGGTCCCCGAAACCAAGCAGGCAAGCGCAGGTGGCCGGAGCGGGGAGGCGGCCACCTGCGCGTCTTCTACCTGGCACGATCCAGAGGCCCGCCAGGAAACCTGCCTGATGTGTAACATATCATCGACTGAGGCGATACATCGGAATGCGTTTTCAGGTTTCTCACCCTCGGCATCGGCGCGGGCACAGGGATTCGGCCCATCCGCATGGGGCGACTATCGTTCTGGCATGGGCACGATCCAGTACGGCAGCGGTGACGAGATCCACATCGAGGACCGCGCACTCGCGCATCTGAAGGTCGTCATCGCGACGAAGCTCCGACGCAACGAGAGTTTCACTCTTTCGTGGCGGCACCCTGAAGGGCAGCCCATGGGACGGTCGACCATCTGGCTGCACCCGTCGATACCGCTTCGCTTCACCTTCGACGAGCCGGAGGCGCCGCAGCTGAATCCGAAATGGATCCAGGACCTGATGCAGTCCGCGAGCTCCACGGGCGGCATCAGCCTCATCGACGAGGTGCTGGACGCACCCGAGAGCTAGTCCGTCCACTCCGAGGAGGCGTGCGCCGTGGAGCCGGGAAGAACTCTCGCTACCGCGAGATTGGCCTTCGAGCGTCGGCGATCAGGAGTACGCTCCTGGCGCCCACTGTTTTGGGCCGGTGAACTGCGAGCAGTAGTAGGCTGAGTATTCGAGGGGCTGAGCAGCACTGTTATTGCGGTTGAGCAGCACTGAGTAT
>NZ_JALJRG010000011.1:0-5592 GCF_024519805.1 Microbacterium sp. Mcb102
GGTAAGATAGAGAAGTTGCCCTGCGGGCCTGGCTGTGATGGCTGGGTCGTGGGAGCATCCGATCCTTGAGAACTCAACAGCGTGCACTTGTCAAATGCCAAATTATCCTCGTCTCCACTTCGGTGGGGGTGAGAATTCCTTTGGATCAAAGACCAACTCCTTTCGGGGGGTTGGCAATGGATGAAGTCAGCAATGAATTTGTCTCTTTGGTCAGCATCAAACTCGCTGCGTCACCGTTTTCCCGGTGTCGTATGCATTTCTTTTTTACGGAGAGTTTGATCCTGGCTCAGGATGAACGCTGGCGGCGTGCTTAACACATGCAAGTCGAACGGTGAACACGGAGCTTGCTCTGTGGGATCAGTGGCGAACGGGTGAGTAACACGTGAGCAACCTGCCCCTGACTCTGGGATAAGCGCTGGAAACGGCGTCTAATACTGGATATGTGACGTGACCGCATGGTCTGCGTCTGGAAAGAATTTCGGTTGGGGATGGGCTCGCGGCCTATCAGCTTGTTGGTGAGGTAATGGCTCACCAAGGCGTCGACGGGTAGCCGGCCTGAGAGGGTGACCGGCCACACTGGGACTGAGACACGGCCCAGACTCCTACGGGAGGCAGCAGTGGGGAATATTGCACAATGGGCGCAAGCCTGATGCAGCAACGCCGCGTGAGGGACGACGGCCTTCGGGTTGTAAACCTCTTTTAGCAGGGAAGAAGCGAAAGTGACGGTACCTGCAGAAAAAGCGCCGGCTAACTACGTGCCAGCAGCCGCGGTAATACGTAGGGCGCAAGCGTTATCCGGAATTATTGGGCGTAAAGAGCTCGTAGGCGGTTTGTCGCGTCTGCTGTGAAATCCGGAGGCTCAACCTCCGGCCTGCAGTGGGTACGGGCAGACTAGAGTGCGGTAGGGGAGATTGGAATTCCTGGTGTAGCGGTGGAATGCGCAGATATCAGGAGGAACACCGATGGCGAAGGCAGATCTCTGGGCCGTAACTGACGCTGAGGAGCGAAAGGGTGGGGAGCAAACAGGCTTAGATACCCTGGTAGTCCACCCCGTAAACGTTGGGAACTAGTTGTGGGGTCCATTCCACGGATTCCGTGACGCAGCTAACGCATTAAGTTCCCCGCCTGGGGAGTACGGCCGCAAGGCTAAAACTCAAAGGAATTGACGGGGACCCGCACAAGCGGCGGAGCATGCGGATTAATTCGATGCAACGCGAAGAACCTTACCAAGGCTTGACATATACGAGAACGGGCCAGAAATGGTCAACTCTTTGGACACTCGTAAACAGGTGGTGCATGGTTGTCGTCAGCTCGTGTCGTGAGATGTTGGGTTAAGTCCCGCAACGAGCGCAACCCTCGTTCTATGTTGCCAGCACGTAATGGTGGGAACTCATGGGATACTGCCGGGGTCAACTCGGAGGAAGGTGGGGATGACGTCAAATCATCATGCCCCTTATGTCTTGGGCTTCACGCATGCTACAATGGCCGGTACAAAGGGCTGCAATACCGCGAGGTGGAGCGAATCCCAAAAAGCCGGTCCCAGTTCGGATTGAGGTCTGCAACTCGACCTCATGAAGTCGGAGTCGCTAGTAATCGCAGATCAGCAACGCTGCGGTGAATACGTTCCCGGGTCTTGTACACACCGCCCGTCAAGTCATGAAAGTCGGTAACACCTGAAGCCGGTGGCCTAACCTTTTTGGAGGGAGCCGTCGAAGGTGGGATCGGTAATTAGGACTAAGTCGTAACAAGGTAGCCGTACCGGAAGGTGCGGCTGGATCACCTCCTTTCTAAGGAGCATCTGACACCTTCGGGTGTCCAGAACCCAGATCGAAGGCATACGTTCTTCGCTGGGAGCTCATGGGTGGAACATTTGACATGGTGTGAAGGATGTTGTTCTTCTCTAGTACGTCGGGTCTTCGGATCTGGTGGGAACGGGGAGGGTGGCGGATGTCGCACCTGCACGCTGTTGGGTCCTGAGGGACCGGATGCGCACTGGCCTTTGGGTCGAGTGCACAGTCGGTTACTCTGGGCCTCTTTCTGTTTCCCCTTTTGTGGGGTTGTGGATGGGGGCACCGCCCGTACTTTGAGAACTACACAGTGGACGCGAGCATCTTGCAGCTGGCTTCGGTCAGTTGCACAAGATGATCTTAAAGATCATTAGTCAATTTCAGATTCCATCTTCGGGTGGGGTCGAGTTTTTGATTCAAACTCATGTGATTTCAAGTCTTTAAGAGCAAACGGTGGATGCCTTGGCATCTGGAGCCGAAGAAGGACGTAGCAATCTGCGATAAGCCTCGGGGAACTGATAAGCAAGTTTTGATCCGAGGGTGTCCGAATGGGGAAACCCCGCTGGGCGGCGTGCCGACCTAGTGACTCCCGCCTGAATATATAGGGCGGGTAGAGGGAACGTGGGGAAGTGAAACATCTCAGTACCCACAGGAAGAGAAAGCAACCGCGATTCCGTTAGTAGTGGCGAGCGAAACCGGAACAGGCTAAACCTAGCGTGTGTGATAGCCGGCAGGTGTTGCACGTTGGGGGTTGTGGGACTTTTCAGTCATCTCTGCCGAGGTGGCGGCGTTACAAGAAGGTATAGACGAACGGTCTTGAAAGGCCGGTCATAGAGGGTGCCAACCCCGTAGTCGAAATGCCTCTCTTGGCGCGAAGAGTATCCCAAGTAGCACGGGGCCCGTGAAATCCCGTGTGAATCTGTCAGGACCACCTGATAAGCCTAAATACTCCCAGATGACCGATAGCGGACAAGTACCGTGAGGGAAAGGTGAAAAGTACCCCGGGAGGGGAGTGAAATAGTACCTGAAACCGTTTGCTTACAAACCGTTGGAGCCTCCTTAGTAGGGGTGACAGCGTGCCTTTTGAAGAATGAGCCTGCGAGTTAGCGATATGTGGCGAGGTTAACCCGTGTGGGGTAGCCGTAGCGAAAGCGAGTCTGAATAGGGCGATTCAGTCGCATGTCCTAGACCCGAAGCGAAGTGATCTATCCATGGCCAGGTTGAAGCGACGGTAAGACGTCGTGGAGGACCGAACCCACTTAGGTTGAAAACTGAGGGGATGAGCTGTGGATAGGGGTGAAAGGCCAATCAAACTTCGTGATAGCTGGTTCTCTCCGAAATGCATTTAGGTGCAGCGTTGCGTGTTTCTTGCCGGAGGTAGAGCTACTGGATGGCCGATGGGCCCTACAAGGTTACTGACGTCAGCCAAACTCCGAATGCCGGTAAGTGAGAGCGCAGCAGTGAGACTGTGGGGGATAAGCTTCATAGTCGAGAGGGAAACAACCCAGACCACCAACTAAGGTCCCAAAGCGCGTGCTAAGTGGGAAAGGATGTGGAGTTGCCTTGACAACCAGGAGGTTGGCTTAGAAGCAGCCACCCTTGAAAGAGTGCGTAATAGCTCACTGGTCAAGTGATTCCGCGCCGACAATGTAACGGGGCTCAAGCACGCCACCGAAGTTGTGGCATTGACATTATTGGTAGGCCTTCGTGGTCCAGCCGTGTTGATGGGTAGGAGAGCGTCGTGTGGCCAGCGAAGCGGCGGTGTGAACCAGCCGTGGAGGCTACACGAGTGAGAATGCAGGCATGAGTAGCGAATGACGTGTGAGAAACACGTCCTCCGAAAGACCAAGGGTTCCAGGGTCAAGCTAATCTTCCCTGGGTAAGTCGGGACCTAAGGCGAGGCCGACAGGCGTAGTCGATGGACAACGGGTTGATATTCCCGTACCGGCGAAGAACCGCCCAAGCTAATCCAGTAGTGCTAAGTGTCTGAATCCCAGTGACTGATCCCTTCGGGGTGACGCTCTGGGCCTAGCGCACGACCCCATTCTGGTGCGGTTAGCGTATTAACAGGTGTGACGCAGGAAGGTAGCCCAAGCCAGGCGATGGTTGTCCTGGTGCAAGTGCGTAGGCCGAGTCGTAGGCAAATCCGCGATTCATTAAGGCTGAGACACGATGCGGATAAAAAGTGGGTGATCCTATGCTGCCAAGAAAAGCATCGACGCGAGGTTCTAGCCGCCCGTACCCCAAACCGACTCAGGTGGTCAGGTAGAGAATACCAAGGAGATCGAGAGAATCGTGGTTAAGGAACTCGGCAAAATGCCCCCGTAACTTCGGGAGAAGGGGGGCCTTCGGCGTATAGGGATTTACTCCCGAAAGCGTTTGGAGGCCGCAGAGACTAGTGGGTAGCGACTGTTTACTAAAAACACAGGTCCGTGCCAAGTCGCAAGACGATGTATACGGACTGACGCCTGCCCGGTGCTGGAAGGTTAAGAGGACCGGTTAGCCGTAAGGCGAAGCTGAGAATTTAAGCCCCAGTAAACGGCGGTGGTAACTATAACCATCCTAAGGTAGCGAAATTCCTTGTCGGGTAAGTTCCGACCTGCACGAATGGCGTAACGACTTCCCAACTGTCTCAACCGCGAACTCGGCGAAATTGCATTACGAGTAAAGATGCTCGTTACGCGCAGCAGGACGGAAAGACCCCGTGACCTTTACTACAGCTTGGTATTGGTGTTCGGTGTGGCTTGTGTAGGATAGGTGGGAGACTTTGAAGCATGGACGCTAGTTCGTGTGGAGTCATTGTTGAAATACCACTCTGGTCACTCTGGATATCTAACTTCGAACCGTAATCCGGTTCAGGGACAGTGCCTGGTGGGTAGTTTAACTGGGGCGGTTGCCTCCCAAAAAGTAACGGAGGCGCCCAAAGGTTCCCTCAACCTGGTTGGCAATCAGGTGTCGAGTGTAAGTGCACAAGGGAGCTTGACTGTGAGACTGACAGGTCGAGCAGGGACGAAAGTCGGGACTAGTGATCCGGCAGTGGCTTGTGGAAGCGCTGTCGCTCAACGGATAAAAGGTACCTCGGGGATAACAGGCTGATCTTGCCCAAGAGTCCATATCGACGGCATGGTTTGGCACCTCGATGTCGGCTCGTCGCATCCTGGGGCTGGAGTAGGTCCCAAGGGTTGGGCTGTTCGCCCATTAAAGCGGTACGCGAGCTGGGTTTAGAACGTCGTGAGACAGTTCGGTCCCTATCCGCTGCGCGCGTAGGAAATTTGAGAGGATCTGACCCTAGTACGAGAGGACCGGGTTGGACGAACCTCTGGTGTGTCAGTTGTTCCGCCAGGAGCACCGCTGATTAGCTACGTTCGGGATGGATAACCGCTGAAAGCATCTAAGCGGGAAGCCGGCCTCAAGATGAGATTTCCATACCTTCGGGTGAGAGGCTCCCAGCCAGACTACTGGGTTGATAGGCCAGATGTGGAAGTGCAGTAATGCATGCAGCTGACTGGTACTAATAAGCCGATGACTTGATAACACACCGTTTGTTGGTGCTACGCGTCCACTGAGTGGTTCTCGATGTACGGTCGAGAACCGCATAACAACAATGACTTTGTTATGTGTTTGATTGAAACATCAATAGTGTTTCGGCGGCCATAGCGTGAGGGAAACGCCCGGTTACATTCCGAACCCGGAAGCTAAGCCTCACAGCGCCGATGGTACTGCAGGGGGGACCCTGTGGGAGAGTAGGACACCGCCGGACTCCTTTTAGACAAAATGGCCACCCATCGATGGGTGGCCATTTTGC
>NZ_JALJRG010000012.1:0-2597 GCF_024519805.1 Microbacterium sp. Mcb102
TGAGTATTCGAGGGGCTGAGCAGCACTGTTATTGCGGTTGAGCAGCACTGAGTATTGCGAGTGCGCAGCATCGGGTAGCGCTGGTGAGCAGCACCCGGTAGGAGCCGCTCACCAGCGCCCGGTTCAGGAGAGTCCGGCGGTATGCTCGCGCATGTTCGCGGCTCCGGTTTCTACCCAGATTGTGTGGTGCACGATCCTGTCCATAATCGCGTCGGCGTGGACGTCGCCGCCGAGGCGCCCGTGCCAGTCCTTCTTCGCGTACTGGGTGCAGAACACGGTCGAGACGGAGTCGTAGCGGCGCTCGAGGAGCTCAAGGAGCATGCCGCGCAGTTGATCGCCGGGCGGGTCGAGGAGCCATTCATCGATCACGAGGAGCTGGAACGTTGCGTACTTGCGGAGGAACTTCTCCTTCCCGCCGGGCTTATCGACCGCGCTCAGCCAGACCTCTTCGAGGTCGGGCATGCGAATGTAGTGCGCCCGATAGCGGTGTTGGCAGGCGGCTTTCGCGAGAGCAGACCCGAGATACGTTTTCCCGGACCCCGTGAACCCTTGGAACACGACGTTCTGGCCGCGGCCGATGAACGTGCAGGTGCCGAGTTGTGCGATCACGCTCCGGTCGATGCGACGCTCCTCGATCAAGTCGAGTCGCCTGAGCTCGGCGTCCGGGTAACGCAGGCCGGCCCTGCGGATGAGGCCTTCGATCTTCTGCTGCGAGAAGAGGGTGTGGGCGTCATCGACGGCGAGTTTCACCCGCTCACCGAATGGGATCCCCAACATGAGCGCCTCGTCTTGCGCGTCGAGCGCGTCAACGAGTCCGGTGACGCCCATCTCGCGAAGCTTGCGTTTGGTCTCGATGTCGATCAGCGTCATTTGCCCGCGCCTCCGTAGTAGTCGGCGCCACGCACATACCCAGCAGGAGGAGTGTTCTCGGCGCTGGGCGCGAACCTGGGCGAGCGGCTGCCGAGCTCGTCTTGCCGGGACTCAAGAATCGGTCTGAGATGCGCATACCTGGGCGATCGCACACGGCTCGCCAGCGCGATCTCGCATGCCCGTTCCACCCTTGCGTTCGAGTACCGCTGCGTGAGTCGAAGGACAGCGAGGGCCGGATTCAGTCCTTGCTCGGCGATGGGCACCGATTCGAAGACCAGGTCGATCACCGTGGTGGTGTGCTCACCGATTCTTGCCGCCCAGCCGCGCACCCGCCCTGGATCCCATTGCTGATACCTCGGTCCGTCGGGGAGGTCGCTATCGTGCGTTCGATACTCGTTCACGGCGCCGATCGGGGCGAGGAGGTGCGAGGAGAGCCGGTCGCCGCCGAGGAACACCTCGAGCATGCTGCTCGTGACGCGCAGATCAACCACGTTCCCGACATGCATGTAAGGGACGGAGTAGTGGTTCTTCTCCCAGACGACGTGCCCGTCACGGCCGACTCTGCGCCCATACGACCAGCGGCTGATCTCGTACGCGACCACGGGGAGCGGGCGAAGTCGGGGCTGCTCCTCCGCTTCGAACACGCTGAGCCTGGAGCCTTGTCGTTTCTGGAACGGTTCCCGGTTGAATGCTGCCATCTGCTCGTAGATCGCGGCGCGAAGCTCAGCCAACGTCGCGAACTGACGGTTCCGTAACGCGGCAATCACCCATGTCGCGGTGCTCCAGACCGTGTTCTCGACACTCGGTTTGTCCTTCGGTTTCCGGGGCCTGCCGGGGATGACTGCCGCGGAGTAGTGCGCCGCGAGCTCCCGATAGGCGTCGTTGAGGACCACCTCGCCCTCACGCGGATGCTTCAGCACTCCGGTCTTCAAGTTGTCGGGCACGATCCTGGGCGTGCTGCCGCCGAACCAGGCGAACATCGACACGTGCGCTTCAAGCCACGTGTCTTGCCGCATATCGAGAGCCGGTTCCACGAACGCATACCGGCTGAATGGCAGACACGCGACGAAGAGATACACCTTCGCCGTTTCGCCGGTCACCGGGTTGATGAGCTGCATCGTGGGGCCTGACCAGTCCACCTCGATCGTCTGCCCGGCCTTATGACCGACGCGAGACGAGACCCCCAGAGTGCGGACGAAGTGGGCGTAATTCTTGCAGAACCGGTCATACCCCATCCCCGCAGCCCCACTGTTCTGGCAGCGGTCGAGATATTCGGCGTGGAGGAGCTTGAGCGTGACGCCCACCCTCGCGAGTTCCTTGTGCACCACGGTCCAGTCCGGCTGCACGTAGACGCTCTCCCGGGCGCCGGTGTCGGGGAACAGCCGCTCATACACCTCGCCATCACTCATCTCGGCCGCGATCGCCCAAGTGAGGTCCTCGCGGGCGGCGGCCCGCTCGACCTTGATCACGCTGTGCTGCGATACCCCATGCGCTTCGATCTGCCGCAGCGACAGCCCTTCCGCGCGGAGCCGGAGCACCAGTTTCGCTTTGATCTTTCGTACCATCAGTAGTTACTCCTTCTGCCGCGCGATTACGGCGCACGGCAGAAGGAGCTTCCCACGATGTCGTCCGCCACGAACGCCAATGCTGTCGACAAGGAATAACGAGGTCGAGACACAGTGCTGCTCAACGGCAATAACGGTGCTGCTCAGAAGACCAACTACTCA
>NZ_JALJRG010000013.1:0-965 GCF_024519805.1 Microbacterium sp. Mcb102
GCCATCCGCCTCGCCGCCCCGACACTGACCGGCTGGTCGAGACCGTCGATGGCCGCCGATCCCGCCCCCGATTC
Organism: Microbacterium sp. Mcb102; assembly: GCF_024519805.1. NCBI lineage: Bacteria > Bacillati > Actinomycetota > Actinomycetes > Micrococcales > Microbacteriaceae > Microbacterium > Microbacterium sp. Mcb102. Next base: position 75 of record NZ_JALJRG010000013.1, read on the forward strand.
CAGGTCCGAGAGGTTCATCCGGACGATCACCGTGGCCCCGGCGACCGGGACCCGCGTCTGGCAGCCGACGACGTGCGCGCAGAACACCGCGAGCGCGTCGGCCTGGATCATCGGGACCGTGCGCCGATCCGCATCCGGAGCCTCCGCGTCGGGGGCATCGATGCGGGCGGCGAACGCGGCGGTCACGAACCCGCGGATCGCGGTCACCACAGGGGCGGCGGTCTCGGCGTCGAGCACCGCGTTCAGGTGCACCATCCCGTCCCGCTCGAACAGGGTCAACACCCGCTTCCCCCGCCGCTCCTCTTCTTTCGGTTCCACCCCGTCGGGGTCCAACCACGCTTCTGCCCGCACCACGAGCTTTCGCACATCATCCAACGCGAGCCCCTGCGCCTTCTCGACCAGCACCCGCTCCCCCTCGGAGATGCGGCCCTGCCCCGCCGTCACCCGGCACCGATCCAGGACCGTGATGATCATCGCCGCGGCCGGCGCACCGAGCACCCCCGAGCCGAGCGCGTCCCGCACCAACGGATACCTCGCCGGAAGCGGCGCCCCCAGAAGGTCCGCGCGCGGCGCCGTCGCCTCCCCCACCTTCACCAGACGGGCCGCGTCGCCCGTCGAGCGTCCCGTGGTCGCGGCGATCAACGTCGCCGGAGTGCGGAACCCCTGCTGCTTCGCCAGGCTCTCCGCCCCGAGCTCCGGCCGCGACTCATGCGCGATCCGCGCGGCGACCTCGACATGCACCGCATCCAACCGCCGCTGCAGCACCCCGACCGCCGCCCCCACCGCGACCAGCTCGGACCGGGACAGATCCCCCGAATCGTCGACACCCGCCCACGCCGCATCGAGGCGACTCATCGCCTCGTGCAACCCGGTCAAAGTGGACATGCTCCA
>NZ_JALJRG010000014.1:0-630 GCF_024519805.1 Microbacterium sp. Mcb102
CGGCGCGGTGGCCCGCGTTGCGGGAGGCGTTGGTGGACGGGACGATCGGGGTCGCCGGGCTGTTGGCGGCGATCGGGCCGATCGAGCAGGCCGGGTCCCGGATCGGGACGGCGGACCGGTTGCGGGCGGACGCGGAGTTGGCCGCGTACGCGCGGGGATTCGCGGCTGCTGACACGGACACGGATGCGGGTGCGGATGCGGGTGCGGATGCTGGTGGGGAGGTTGGACCGGCGGCGACGCCGGAGGATCTGCGGTTGCTGGCGCAGGTGATCGTGCAGTATCTCGACCCGGATGGTGCGGAACCCGCGGACGACATCGCGATGCGGGTACGGGGGCTGACCCTCGGGCGCGCGAAAGACGGGGTCATCCCGATCCGGGGCAGGCTGCTGCCGGAGGCCGCGGGACAGTTGCAGCGCCTGTTCGACGCGTACCTGAACCCCAAAGTCGACGGACCACCCGTCCCCGGAGTGGCGTTCCGGCCGACAGACGAGATGGTTCCGGAAACGGACACGAGTTCGGAAGGCGTCGACGGTGTCGATGCGGACCACGATGTCCTCCTGTCCGGTGACCCGGGACGGATGGTCGACACCCGTTCACGGTCGCAGAAGCAGCACGACACCCTCGCCGCGA
>NZ_JALJRG010000015.1:0-615 GCF_024519805.1 Microbacterium sp. Mcb102
CGGCGCGGTGGCCCGCGTTGCGGGAGGCGTTGGTGGACGGGACGATCGGGGTCGCGGGGCTGCTGGCGGCGATCGGGCCGATCGAGCAGGCCGGGTCCCGGGTCGGGACGGCTGACCGGTTGCGGGCGGATGCGGAATTGGCCGCGTACGCGCGGGGATTCGCGGAACCGGATTCGGAACCGGACGCTGGCGGGGAGGTTGGACCGGCGGCGACGCCGGAGGATCTGCGGTTGTTGGCGCAGGTGATCGTGCAGTATCTCGATCCCGACGGTGCGGAGCCGGCGGACGATATCGCGATGCGGGTGCGGGGGCTGACCCTCGGGCGCGCGAAAGACGGAGTCATCCCGATCCGGGGACGGTTGCTGCCGGAGGTCGCGGGACAGTTGCAGCGCCTGTTCGACGCGTACCTGAACCCGAAAGTCGACGGACCACCCGTCCCCGGAGTCGAGTTCCGGCCTTCGGACGCGACGAACTCGGAAACGAACTCGGAAACGAACTCGGAAACCCTCGATGACGGTGCGGGTATGGACGACGACGCGCTTCCGTCCGGTGACCCGGGGCGGATGGTCGACACCCGTTCACGGTCGCAGAAGCAGCACGACACCCTCGCCGCGA
>NZ_JALJRG010000016.1:0-543 GCF_024519805.1 Microbacterium sp. Mcb102
GGTGGGGTCCCACCAGGCGGGTCCGCGGACGTGGGGTGTGCCGTGGCGCATGCGGATCTCCCATCCGGAGGTGTCGAGGGTTCTGTGGTGGTGCCAGCAGAGGGCGACGCCGTTGTCGGTGTGGGTGGGGCCGCCTCGGGCGTGCTCGTGGACGTGGTGGATCTCGCACCAGGTCGCGGGGACGTGGCAGCCGGGGATGAGGCACTCGCGGTCGCGGAGGGTGATCGCGCGGCGCTGATGCGCGGTGAAGATCCGGTCGGTGGTGCTGATGCCGATGATCCGCCCGTGCGGGTCGAACAGCACCCGTTGCACCCCGCCCGCGCACGCGGTGTGGACGGCGACACGGGTGGAGACGGGGGTGTCGATGCCGTCGACGTGCGCCCACCCGCGGCCGGTCGTGTAGTCGTCGGCGGTGACGGACACCACCAGGGTGGGCGCGCCGCCGCCCAGGCGTGGGGTGTCGTCGTGGCGGGCGGCGATGCCGAGGATCGCGGCGAGGGTGTCGTGCTGCTTCTGCGACCGTGAACGGGTGTCGACCATCCG
>NZ_JALJRG010000017.1:0-419 GCF_024519805.1 Microbacterium sp. Mcb102
CCCGGGTTGACTGGGGGTATGAACAACCCCGCGGAACTGCTCGGCCAGGTCGTCGCTGACCTGGATGCGGTGCTGCGTTCCGACGTGATCGCGGGGCTCGGTGACGACGAGAAGATGGAGTTGTTGCGGGTCGCGGGTGAGGTGCAGCGGCGGGGGGGGGCGGTGGTCGTGGAGACGGTCGCGTCGGTCGATGAACGGCCGGCGGGGTCGGGGGAGCCGGCGTTCTGCGGGCGGTTCGGGTGCCGCACGGTGAACGAGTTGTTGCAGCGGGTGTTGCGCACGGATGCTGCGGGGGCGGGGCGGGTGGTGAGGGCCGCGAAGGCGGTGCGGCGGGAGGTGGGGTTGTCGTCGGGGGCGTGGTTGCCGGCGCGGTGGCCCGCGTTGCGGGAGGCGTTGGTGGACGGGACGATCGGGGTCGC
>NZ_JALJRG010000018.1:0-293 GCF_024519805.1 Microbacterium sp. Mcb102
GGTTGAGGCGGAAGTCGCGGTTGGAGACGAACACGCGCTGGTGCTCCTCGTCGACCGTGATGCCGTAGCCGTCCTTGCCGTACTTCGGATCCGCGAAGTCGCCGAGCGCCTTCCCGGTGGTGAGATCGTGCACCGAGAATCCGCCCGCGCCCTTGCCCGTGCCGGTGTAGCCGATGTAGAGCAGGCCATTGGTGGAGTCGATGTCGAGCTGACGCGGATTCGCGCGAGTGGCCTTGGACCAGAGCTTCGCGAACCCGTTCGACGCGTCGAAGGCCTCCAGGTTGATCACGTCC
>NZ_JALJRG010000019.1:0-290 GCF_024519805.1 Microbacterium sp. Mcb102
CACCGCCCTCACGGCGCGGGGCACCACCATCACGGTTGTAGCCACCGCCCTCACGACGCGGGGCACCACCATCACGGTTGTACCCGCCACCTTCACGGCGCGGGGCTGCACCGTCACGGCTGTTTCCGGGGCGTCCACCAGAAGCGCGATTACCGCGCGATCCGCTGTCGTCGTTGCGACGCGGACGGCGCTCTTCCTCTTCTGGCATGATGCTCCCTGTTCTATTCGTGTAAACGCAAAATGGCCACCCATCGATGGGTGGCCATTTTGTCTAAAAGGAGTCCGGCGGT
>NZ_JALJRG010000001.1:0-217688 GCF_024519805.1 Microbacterium sp. Mcb102
CCGCATGCGCCACGGCACACCCCACGTCCGCGGACCCGCCTGGTGGGACCCCACCAGACGCTGGCGCACACCACAACCCCCGACACCACGACCCCCGACACCACGACCCCCGACACCACGAACAACGACCTCGCGAAACGACACGCGTTCTGTTCCGCTGCGGGTGTGAAGAGCTGCTGCGGGTGTGATCTGTCGTTGCCGGGAGGACGAGCGCCAGCCCACTCAGCGAACGAGGAGAGACACCGCGACGATGGCGAGGGAGACGGCGCCGAAGGCGGCGGCGAGCGCCGTCAAGGCGAGAAGCATCCCGCCTCCGGGCATCGCCTCGGAAGAGAGCTCCGCCGGTGTGGAGAGCTCCGCCGGTGTGGAGAGCTCCGCCGGTGTGGAGGAGGAGTGCAGGGCGGCGGTCGTCTGCAGCTGTCGGCGCCGGGCGGCCACCCAGAACGTGCATGCAGCGCCGATGCCGACAACTCCCGGCGCGAGTCCCCACGCAGCCGCGTCGGCCGGCAGCAGAAGGGGGAAGACCCTGAGGGAGACCACCGAGCCGATCGCGATGGCGAGCGCAGTCCGCCGCCACGCGAGTTCCGTGCGCTCCGGCTGCAGTCCCGGATCGAACGGACCCGAGACGAGTGCCCCCGGGGGGATGTGCCCCTGACCGGTCACCGCCAGAGCACCCCCGCCAGGACCAGCAGGCCTACGACCGTCACGACGACCGCGAGCACGACCGCAGAGAAGGCTCCCGGCAGCGGGCGCGACTGGCGCAGGGCGCGCTCCGCGCGCATCCACTCCCACCAGGCGAGGGGCGCGACCGCCGTGCCGGTGATCATCAGCAGCAGTGAGGCCGCGAGGCGGAAACCGGCGTGCAGGTCGAGGCCCAGGACTTCGAGCGCGACGCCACCCGCGATCAGCGCGAGGCCCGTGCGGGTCCACGCGAGGAACGTGCGCTCGTTCGCCAGAGAGAAACGCGGATCGGGTTCTTCGCCGATGCCGAACACCGAGGCGGGGAAACGTCGCATCGCCTCATCGTAGCGGCGGGGTGCGGCGGGGTGCGGCGGGGTGCGGCGCTCGCGGGGGAGCGACCGTCGTCAGGGAATCGTGATCTCGAAGCCGGCCGCGGTGGGGGTCACAGCCACCTGTGAGAGATCCGTGACCAGGACGGTCGGGTTGTGTGCTGCCGCGTGCTTCCCGACGCCGACGACCCGCATGCCGGCCGCGAGACCCGCCTGGATTCCCGCGCCGGAGTCCTCGAACACGATGCAGTCCGCGGGGTCGATCCCCAGCAGGCCCGCGGCACGGACGAATCCCTCGGGATCGGGCTTGGAGGCGGAGACGTCTTCGGCGGTCACGCTGCGCTCGGGGACGGTGAGCCCGGCGGCCTGCATCCGAGCGGTCATGAGGGCGACGTTGGCGGAGGTGACGATCGCGTGCGGGAACGGCTGCAGCGCCTCGAGCAGCGCCCGTGCGCCCGGGATCTCGATCACACCGTCGACATCACTCGCCTCCGTGGCGAGCATGACCTCGTTCTCACGGAGGTTGATGGCATGGTCGCGCTCGGGCAGCATGATCGCCATGCTCTGGTGACCCTGGCGGCCGTGCACGACGCGGAGCACCGTCTCGCGGTCGATGCCGTGCGGCTCCGCCCAGGCGAGCCAGAGCCGCTCCACGACAGCTGTCGAATCGACGAGGGTCCCGTCCATGTCGAGAAGGACGGCGCGGGCGGCGAGAGTCTGGGGCACCCCTCCAGGCTAGTGCGGGGCGGATCGGACGCCTGCCGACTTCTATGATGTGGACCGGGAGGCACGGACGATGAATGCACTCGCGAAGAGAGTCGTGCAGGTGCTGCGGCAGGTGCGGGGTCCCGACACGGCGGATGCCGTGTTCGAGGCGACTGCGCTGATCGTCGGCGCCGGGTTCCTCGTGATCGGCTTCCTCGTCGCGCTCCCGGTGTTCTGGGGACATGATCTGGCGATCAGCGGCAGCGGTTCGATCGGTGTCTTCGCCGCGTTCGGCGGAGCGATCACCGCGGCCATCGCCTTCGCCCTCGGACGCATCGCGGTGCGGCCGGAACAGGTGGATCCGGCCGCGGTCCGCGACGGCTTCACCGTGCCGGGCGATCGACTGCGCTGGTACGACCTCGCCGCCATCGCGTTCGCGCACGCGGCGATCGCCTACCTCGGCTGGCTCGGCGTCGCGGAGCTCCTCGAGCGGAGCTTCACGGATGCGCCGGTGTTCGCCTTTCCCGGCGCGGTGCTGGTGGCGGTCGCGTTCGCTCTGACCGGCTACGTCTCGTTTCTCAGCGCGGTGGCGCTCACGCCCATGGTCCTCTCGCTCGTGCTCGCGGTCTTCCTCGTCGTCGGCGCCTTCGCCAGCATGCTCGCCTCCAGCGACGTGCACTGGTGGCGCGACAACCTGTCGGCGCTCGGGATGAGCAGCAACAGCTCGTCCGTGGCCTTCAACGCGACCCTGATCATCGCCGGCATCATGGTGACGACCATCGCCCGGTATGCGACAGCCGGGCTCCCCGCCGACGATCCCGCCGACCGCCGCGGACGTTTCCTCGTGCGCGGAGGTCTGATCCTCCTGGGGATCTTCCTCGCCTGTGTCGGGCTGTTCCCCGTCGACGAGTTCTTCCTCCTGCACAACACCGTCGCGACCGGCATGACGGTCGTGTTCGGCGTCGTCGTGGTGGGACTGCCGTGGCTCCTGCCCAGCATCCCGAAGGTGTTCGTGGGTTTCGGCTGGGCCTTCGTGCTGGTGATCATCCTGCTGGCCGCATTCTTCGCGGTCGGTTACTACAACCTCACCGCGGTCGAACTCATCGCCGCAGTGCTGATCTTCAGCTGGATCATCGTCTTCCTGCGCACGGCGGGCTCGATCGGAACAGCGCCGCCCGCCCGCATCGACGAGGTCGAGCGGACGGGCGGCACCGTGCCGGGGGCTGCGGCGTGAGCGTCAGCCCTTCACACCACTGGCGGCGATTCCGGCGACGAACACCCGCTGCGTGACCAGGAACACCAGGAGCGTCGGAAGCGACGCGATGATCGCACCGGCCAGCACCACGTTCTGATACTCGAAGCTCATCGTGTAGGACATGAGCCTGTTCAGGGTCAGGACCACCGGGTAGAGCGCCTCCGAACGCAGGATCGAGAGCGGCCAGATGAAGTTGTTCCACGCATAGACGAACATGAAGACGGCGAGCGTGACGATCGCGGGCTTCAGCAGCGGAACGACGAACTGCCAGACGATCCGGAACTCTCCGGCGCCGTCCATCCTGGCCGCTTCGATGAGTTCGTCCGGAATGTCGCGGATGAACTGCCGCATCAGGAAGATGCCGAACGCGTTCGCCAACCACGGCAGCATCACGCCGAGATACGTGTCGGAGAGTCCCATGCTGTTGACCAGGTAGTACAGCGGCACCAGGGTCACGATCGGGGGCAGGAACATCGTCGCGACGATCGACCAGAAGAGTAGATCGCGCCCCTTGAAGGTGTGCTTGGCGAACACGTACCCCGCAAGGATGCTGGTGGCGAGGACACTGAGTGTGCTGCCGCCGGCGATGATGAGGCTGTTCATCATGGACTGCATGAACGGCACCGCCGTCAGCGCGGTCGCGGCCTGATCGAGCGTCGGGTCGGTCGGGAACCAGGTCGGCGGGATCTGGGAGAACTCCGCGGGCGACTTCAGCGCCGAGATCACCAGCCAGTACAGCGGGAACAGCGGCACCAGGGCGACGATCGCCAGCAGCACGTAGAGTCCAGCCGTCGACAGCCGCCGCCGCATCGGAACCGGACGCCGAGAGGCCGGCGCCGTCTTCGGCTTTGGAGCCCGAGGCGGCGTGGAGGTCGGGGTCGAGGTGCTGGTCTGAAGACTCATCGCGTGCGTCCCTTCATGATGATGCCGAGGACCCCGCCGACGGCGATGATCATGAGGAACAGCGAGACCGCGAGGGCCGAGGACTCACCGGCCATGCCGTACTGGAACGCGGTGCGCTGGATCTCGAACGAGACCATGTTGGTCGAGTTCGCGGGCCCGCCCTGGGTGAGGAGGTAGATCGGATCGAACACCTGGATCGAGTTGATGAAGGTCATCAGCACCACGAACACCAGCGACGGGCGCAGCAGCGGGATCGTGATCGACCAGGTCTGACGGACGATGCCCGCGCCGTCGATGCGTGCGGCCTCGTAGAGGTCCTCGGAGATCTGGGTGAGCCCGGCGATGAGCAGGATGACGTAGTAGCCGAGCATCTGCCAGACGTTGAAGATCACGAGCGAGACCAGGGCCCACTGCGGGTCGCTGAGCCATCCGGGTGGGTCTATCCTGACCGCGGCGACCATGGTGCTCAGCGGGCCGTAGCCGGGCGCGTAGATGTTGCTCCAGATGATCACGATCGCGATCGTCGGGATCACATAGGTCGCGAAGAGCAGCACCCGCACGATGCCCTTGCCCTTGAGGCGCGGAAAGTACAGCAGCAGCGCGATCAGCAGGGCGATCGGCACGGTGATGACGATCGACAGCAGCACGTAGAGGGCAGTGTTGCCGAGCGCCTGCACTCTGGTCGCATCGGCGAACAGCCCGGAGTAGTTGTCGAGCCCCACCCACGTCATCTCGGTGATGGGGGTGAACATCGACCAGCGGTGGAAGCTGATCCAGACCGTCATCAGGGTGGGGATGAGGGTGAAGACGCCGATGATGAGCAGCGCCGGGCTGAGGAACAGCGCCGACCAGCGTCGGGTGGAGGCGATGCTCCGGCGCTTCGAGGTGCGCACGACGGGCGGCGCGGCGGCGGGACGTTCGAGGGTCGTCAAGTCAGGCCTTTCGGGAGGATGGCGGGGAGGCGGTCGAGGCCGCCTCCCCGCCGGGGTGTCACTGAGCGGCGCTGAGCGCGGCGTCGACGTCGCGAGCGGCGTTCTCCATCGCCGTCTTCGCATCGACCTGGCCGTTCACGAGTGCCTCCAGCTGTCGCTGCAGGGCATCGGTCGCAGCCGGTCCGCCGAGCACGGTCGGGAACGGGGTCGCGTTCTCCAGAGCCGTCACGTACGACGACAGGAACGGCGTCTCCAGCTCGGCGGCGTGCGCCTCCAGGTCGGAGGAGCGCGTGGGCAGGATCCCCATCGACAGCAGGATGTCGGCCATCGCCGAGGAACCGGCTTCGCCGGAGTCCGGGCCGTTGAGGTAGGTGAGGAACTCCCACGCCGCCTTCTGACGCGCGTCGGAGGCCTTGCCGTTGACCATCGTCATCCAGGAGTACGAGATCGACGAGGACTCATCGCCGCTGGGGCCGACCGGGATCGGCGCGGTGGCGACGTTCTCGAAGTCGTCGCCCATACCGTCGCGGAGCGCGCTCTCCCACCAGTTGGCCATGACGATCATGCCGGTCTGACCGTTCACGAAGGCGTCGAGGTACGGGCCGGTGGTGTTGGCGTTCGCCGTCGACTTCCTGGGGTCGCTCGACCCGTCGGCGACCAGCTTCTCGTACAGTTCCGCCGTCTCGAGGGCTTCCGGGCTGGTCAGCTCGGAAGCCGTGCCCTCCTCGTTCAGGAACGAGCCGCCGTTCGACGCGAGCAGCGACAGGAACGGATGCACCACGCCGGAGTTCCAGCCGGTGATGAGGCCGAAGCCCTGCTGGTCTCCGGTGGTGAGCTTCGCGGAATCCTCGACGAGGGCGTCCCAATCGGCCGGAGGCTCGGCGATGCCCGCCGCGTCGAACAGCGCGGAGTTGTAGTTGAGCTGGTACAGGTCGATCTCGTTCGGGATGCCGTACACGTCGCCGCCGTTGCTCGCCGCCGAGACGACGCCGGCCGGCCAGTTCTCCGTGACCTCGTCGGCGACGTCGGCGGGCGCGGCAGCGGCGAGGCCGTCGCGCACCAGCTCGGGCAGCCACGCGTCGTAGATGCCGACGATCGCCGGGCCGTCCGCCGACGCACCCTGCGTACGCAGGGTCGAGAGCAGGTTGCCGAACGGGACCGCCTGCACCTTGACGGTGATGTCGGGATGGTTTTCGGTGAACGCCGCGCCGGCGGCCTCCAGCATCGCGACCTGGTCCGGTCCCCAGTGCGTGAGGAAGGTGAGTTCCTGGGGGCCGCCGGCATCGCCGGAGCCGCCGGAAGAGCCGGAGCAGCCGGAGAGGGTCAGCGTCGTCGCGAGCCCCAGAGCGGTGACCGCGAGAAGTGATTTCTTCATGGTTCCTTCGTTTCTGTGCGTATCGGGTGGGTGAGGAGGATCAGGGGCCTGCGAGGGTGAACTTCTCGGCCCCCGCAGATCGGAATGCGGCTGCGCGCCGCTCACCGACCAGGCAGCCCTTGACCTGCATGAGCGCGGAGTAGTAGTCGATGAAGCGGAAGCCGTAGGTCTCGCCGCGCGCGAAGGCGTGCTCCTGGATTCCGGTGAGCCAGAGGTCGAACGCCTCGTCGGGGATGCCGAAGAACGTGTCCGCCTCGAACCCCTCCATGTCCTCCCAGTTCTCGGCGTGCAGGATCCGCGGAACGGAATGCCGGGCCGCCTCGATCTCCTCGAGGGGGATGGAGGCGAGGAAGGCGCCGCGGAGGGCCGCCTGCGCCGCGCGCTCGTGGTCCCGGTGCATGGAGTGCACCCAGTGGGTGATCAGGACATCGGGCTTGGTCGCACGGATGATCTCGGCGATCTGCTCGGCGACCGCCTCGTCGTCCGGGAGGAACCCGTCGGAGTAGTCGAGGGTGATCAGCTCAGCGCCGATCGTCTCGGCGAAGAAGCGGGCCTCGTGGAGTTTCTGCTCGCGGTAGACGCTCGGTGCGACCGTCGGATGCCCGCGCTCGCCGTAGGTGCAGTCGACGATGATGGCGCGGCCGCCCTCGAGGACGACCTTGGCGAGTGTGGGGCCCGCCGTCAGCTCCATGTCGCCGATGTGGCCGCCGACCGCGATGACGGTGTTAGACATTGCTCTCTCCGATCTCTGCGCGCAGGATGTCGAATGTGCGGGTCGCGGCGAACCCGGTCTTGGCGTACAGGGCCGATGCGGTCGATCCCTCATCGGCCCAGAGGAACCAGGCGCTGTGTGCGCCGAGGGCGGTCATCCGCTCCAGGGTCAGGTGGAGAAGCGCCTTGCCGAGTCCCGTTCCGCGGCTCTCCGGGAGCACACCGAAGGGGCCGAAGCGCTCGATCACGGACTCGTAGGTGCCGTGCATGGCCCAGCCGAGTACCGTGCCCTCAGGGTTCTTGGCGATGAGGATGCGTTCCAGCGGCAGCCCGCCGAGAACGCCTTCGCGGATCGCACGCGCCCAGTCGGAATTGAAGGCTTCGCCGGCGATGCGGATCAACGGCACGAGGTCGTCGTCGCTCGGCGTTCCGAGATACCACCCGTCGGCGCGCAGCGCTTCGATCCGAGTGCGGACGTCGTCGGGCATCTGATAGCCGATCAGTGAACGGTCCATCGCGCTCGGACGCTCGATGCGAGAGAACCCCAGCGATTCGAGCAGTGCCGACGCGGCGGGGTAGCGGGCGGTATCGAGACCGGGCAGCACGTAGTTCGGCGTGTACGCCGAGAAGACGACCTCGGTCGCGCCGTGCGAGCGGAGCCAGCCGATCGCCTGGGTCAGCAGGCTGCGCCCGAGACCGTGTCCGCGCTGCTCGGGGACGACGAAGAAGAACGGGATCCACCCGGTCTCCGGCTGGAGATCGCCGGCGTCGTGTGCGATGCGGCGGCGGACGGCATAGGCCGCTCCGACGATCGCGCCGTCGCGCTCGGCGATGAGGAGGCCGTCCGCATCGAAGTTCCGATCGAGCAGGACCAGATCGCGCAGTCGTGCGGGCGTGATCCCGTCCTGCGGGGCGGATCGGGTCCAGGCCTCGGCAAGAGCAGCGCTCTCACCGGGTCGGAAGGGGCGCACCATCGTGGTGCCGTGCTCATACGTCAACGTCGTCGTCCTCTCGCCTTCGGGTGTGGCCAGTATGGCAACAATGTTCAAGAAAGTCGAGAGATACGTAGATCGTTTACATCACGGAAATATGACGATCTCGCCGCCGGTCGCCGTGGGTGTCGAACCTGGGGGAGGAGGCCGGCGCGAGCTCAGTCGCGGAGGGCGCGGGTGGCCTCGCGGGTCCGGCGCAGCGCGTCGACGGTTTCGGCGAAACGGCGCTTCGCGATGCCGACGAACAGGCAGTCGACGAGCGCCAGCTGCGCGATCCGGCTGACCATCGCTCCGGCGCGGAAGGTGGATTCGCGCACCTCGGTGAACAATGCGTGATCGGCGGCGCCGGCGAGGGGGGAGTCCTTGGCCGACGTGACCGCGATGGTCGCCGCGCCGTTGGCACGCGCCGTCTCCAGGAAGCGCACCGTCTCCGCGGTGGAGCCCGCATGCGAGAACCCGATGGCGACCGTGGGGGAGGTCTGCAGGACGGTCGCGGCGATCGCTTCGTGCGGATCGGAGGGGACGTGGGCATTCCTGCCCACGCGAAGGAGCTTGTGTGCGAGGTCTTCTGCGACGAACTGGCTCGCCCCGATGCCGAAGATCAGGATGCGGTCGGCGCGGTCCACGGCGTCGATCGCTGCCTCCAGTACGTCGAAGTCGAGTCGGGCCACCGTCTCCTCTATCGCGAGCAGTTCGAGAGAGGCGAGTTTGGACACTGCTTCGCTGAGCGTGTCCTCGTCGGAGATCTCGGACCCGAATGCGCCCCGCGCCGAGAACTGCGCCGCCTCCTTGCCCAGCTCGGTCGCGAGCGCCATGCGTAGCGGCGCATAGCCGCTGAATCCGATCGCGCGGCAGAACCGTACGACCGAGGCCACGGAGGTGTGGCACTCCTCGGCGAGTTCGTTGATGGTCATGTCGATGACGACGGACGGATTCTCCCGAATCGCTGCGGCGACGCGGGCGAGAGACGGGGGCAGCGTCGCGGCCGCTGCCTCGATCGTCGACTGAATGCTCATCCGCTTCCTCCAGAGATGTGGGATTCTCAGTATGTCGTGGGCCCCTGCGCAACGTTGGGTAAATTCTTTTCAGTAAGTCTAGATCCGATGTAGACTCTTTCCGAACTGTTGTGAACATCACAGCGAGGAGAAAGATGAGTAGCGCCCCGACGGCCGTAGCGATCGACCTCGGCAAGACACGTTGCCGCGCCATGGTCGACGCCGAGCAGCGCGTCGTACGCTCGGGCATCGGCTCCCCGGGGCTCGCGACGCCGAACGGCGTCGAGGACGCCGTCGCGTCGATCCTTCCTCTGCTCGACCCGGACGAGGCACCCGAACTTCTCGGGGTCGGCGCAGCCGGCGCCTGGGTCGCACCCGACGCCGCTCTGGCGCTCGCGGCCGCTCTCGCCGCGTCGGTGCGGGCGCGCGTCGCCGTCGCGTCCGACGTCGTCACCGCCCACGCGGGCGCTCTCGGCGGTTCGCCCGGAGTGCTGCTGATCGCGGGCACCGGCGCTGCGGCACTCGGCGCCGACGCAGACGGCATCCGTCTGATCGACGGCTGGGGGCCCGACATCGGCGACCTCGGCAGCGGATCCTGGCTCGGCCGCGAAGCGGCCAGAGCCGTGCAGCGGGCGACCGCCGGGCTCGGACCCGATACGCGACTGAGTGAAACAGTCGCCGCGAGCATCCTTCCCGCCGACGACGTGGTCTCCTGGCTCGCCGAGGACGGATCGGTCGCTCGGCGTCTCGGCTCCCTGGCGCCTCTCGTGCTCGACGCTGCGGAGACCGGTGACGACGTCGCCCACCGGATCGCGACGGAAGGCATCCGCCTGCTCACCGCCACGGCCGTCGCCGCCTCGTCACTGACTCGCGACATCGCGCTGCACGGCGGCCTCACGGATCACGCCTGGTTCCGAGACAGCCTCATCTCCTCGCTGCACGCCGCCGGACGCCGGGTGATCCCCGCCGCCGGCGACGCCCTCGACGGCGCGCTGCTGATCGCACGCCGCACCGATCTCCCTCACGAAAGGTTCGTCCACCGTGCCGAATGACGACTCCCGCCTCGCCTCCCTCCTCTCCGTACTGGAAGGCCTCGGCACCGAGGCATCCACGACCGAGCGCGGGGATCTCGACCTGTTGAGCACGGCCGAGCTCGTGCATCGGATGAACGACGAGGACCGGCGGGTCCCCGAGGCGGTCGCCGAACGGGCGGACGAGATCGCGGCGGTCGTCGACGCGATCACGGAGCGGTTCCGGCGCGGCGGTCGGCTCATCTACATCGGGGCCGGCACGGCAGGCCGCATCGGCGTGCTGGATGCCAGCGAGTGCCCGCCCACCTTCGGCACGGACCCCTCGATGGTGGTCGGGCTGATCGCCGGCGGCGAGATCGCGATCCGTTCGGCCGTGGAGAATGCGGAGGACGACGCGGAGGCGGCAGGTGGATCCCTGCGTGAACTCGGACTCTCGGCCGACGACACGGTGGTCGGCATCTCGGCTTCCGGCCGGACGCCGTATGTCGTCGGCGGGCTGAACTACGCCCGCAGCGTCGGCGCGTTCACGGCGGCGATCGCCTCGAACGCGGACTCCGAGATCGGTGCCGCCGCGGAGGTCGCCATCGAGGTCGTGACCGGACCGGAGTTCATCTCCGGATCGACGCGGCTCAAGGCCGGCACCGCGCAGAAGCTCGTCGTGAACATGCTCACGACCCTGTCGATGATCAAGCTCGGCAAGACCTACCGCGGGGTGATGGTCGATCTCCTCGCCACGAACGAGAAGCTCCACGCGCGCTCCATCCGTACCGTGTCGCAGCTCGCCGGCGTCGACATCGACGTCGCGGCCGCCGCGCTGCAGGGGGCGGACGGCTCGGTCAAGCGCGCCCTGCTGATGCTGGCGGTCGACGCCACACCGCAGGCCGCGGCATCCGCGCTCGATGAGGCCGACGGGGTGCTCCGCGACGCGATCGCCGCTCTCGCCTGAGGGGAGCGGCCGGTGCCGTCGTGATGTGTCTCGGCCCCTGCGCGGGCCGCGCCGAGCCCGGGAGTCGGTCCGGTAGCGTGGCCGGATGCCCCTCGCCCTGATCACCGGCGCCGCGCGCGCGAACAGCATCGCCGCCGGCATCGTCCCCCGCCTGCGTGCGGCCGGCTGGACCGTCGTGACGAGCGACCTCCGCGACGCCGACCACCTCGCCGACCTGTCGACCGTGGATGGACCGGAGGCCCTGATCGCCGAGGTGGTGGCCGCGCACGGTCCGATCTCCGCGCTCATCCTCAGCCATGCGCACGACGTGCAATCCGGCATGCTCGACACCACGGCCGAGAGCTTCGACCTGCACGTCGCCGTGAACGCACGGGCGAGCCTGCTGCTGATCGCGGCGTTCGCGCGACAGGTCGGCGACGACGGGGGAGTGATCCTCGCCCTCACCAGCGACCACGTGACCGGAAACCTCCCCTACGGCGCATCCAAGGGCGCTCTCGACCGGTTGGTCATCTCGGCTGCCCGCGAGCTCGGTCCGCGGGGCATCTCGGCGAACGTGCTGAACCCCGGACCCATCGACACCGGTTGGATGGACGACGAGACGCGCACGGAACTGGCCGGGATGACGCCGCTCGGGCGACTCGGACGGCCCGCCGACGTCGCGGCCGTGGTGGAGTTCCTCGTGTCGGACGAGGGCCGCTGGGTCTCGGGACAGCTGCTCAAGTCGGACGGGGCATTCTCGGCGCAGTACTGACCGAGCGTGACGGGGTGCGGATCTCCATGACGAGGGGAGACCGCCGGCGATCCGCAGCCGGTGCGTGCCGCCGATTCGGCTCGTCATCTCGCGGCTTGTACGCTGGTGGCATCCCCCGATCCACCCGGCACATTCGCGCGCCGGCGATCTCGGCGCGCGCTCACACATGCAAGGACGCAGATGAACGATTCCGCGGCACACCGCGACGACTGGGCTGAGAGCGAAGAGCTGGCGGAGCGGATGATCCCGCTCATCGGGGCGCTTCGACGCGAACACGATGTGGTCACCTCGCTGCACGGGCACCGACTGCTCGGGCTCTCGGCGACGGGACTGGTCGAGGTGCACGAGCGCGTCGCCCAACTCGGGCACGAGCGGCTCCCGATCGAAGACACGCTCGCCGTGCTCGAGGCGATCCACGCCCTCGCTCCCGGCGCCTCGTCGCTCGACGTCGCGCGCCTGGTCGCGGGGCACGCCGAGAGCGGCCGGCCTCTGGACGACTACCTCGCCGAGGAACTCGCACCCGCCATGGGGGCCGTCGCCGCCGAGCCCACCGACGTGGTGCTCTACGGCTTCGGTCGCATCGGTCGCCTCCTCGCCCGCATCCTCATCGCCCACACCGGCGGCGGCAGCGGACTGCGGCTGCGCGCCATCGTCGTCCGCCGCGGGGCGGAGAACGACCTCGCCAAGCGCGCCTCTCTGCTGCTGCGCGATTCGGTGCACGGCCGCTTCGCCGGCTCCGTCACCGTCGACGAGGAGGCCGAGCAGATCATCGCGAACGGCACCCGCATCCAGGTGATCTACTCCGACGACCCGGCATCCATCGACTACACCGCCCACGGCATCCACGACGCGATCGTCGTCGACAACACCGGACGCTGGCGCGACGAGGAAGGCCTCTCCCAGCACCTGCGCTCGACGGGCGTCGCCCGCGTGCTGCTCACCGCACCGGGAAAGAGCCCGCTCAAGAACATCGTGCACGGCATCAACGACGAGACGATCGCCGCCTCCGACCGCATCCTCTCCGCGGCCTCCTGCACCACGAACGCCATCACCCCGGTGCTGGCGGCGATCGACGAGGCGTACGGCGTCGTCAAGGGGCATGTCGAGACCGTGCACTCGTTCACGAACGACCAGAACCTGATCGACAACTTCCACAAGGGCGACCGCCGCGGTCGCTCTGCGGTGCTCAACATGGTCATCACCGAGACCGGAGCCGCGAAGGCCGTCGCCAAGGCGCTGCCGCAGCTGGAGGGCAAGCTCACCGGCAGCTCGATCCGCGTACCCACCCCCGATGTGTCGCTCGCGGTGCTGCACCTGACCATCGAGCGCCCCGCCACCAAGGAGCAGGTCAACGACTACCTGCGCCGGGTCTCGCTGCACTCGAAGCTGCGCCAGCAGATCGACTACGTCGAGAGCCCCGACGTCGTCTCCACCGACTTCGTCGGCTCGCACCGCGCCGGCATCGTCGACGGCCTCGCCACGATCGCCGACGAGGACACCCTGATCCTCTACGTCTGGTACGACAACGAGTTCGGCTACTCGTGCCAGGTGATCCGCGTGCTCGAGGTCATGGCGGGCTCGCATCCGATCGTGCTGCCCGAGCGCCGCGAGGTGACGCTGCAGGGTTGAGCTCCTCTGCGCCGCGTCGGTGGTGCCCGGCATGATGGGGGCATGAAGACCGCGACCCTGCTCACCGAGCGTCTCCGATCGCATCGGCTGAGCGCGCCGACGCGCACGGTGACCGATGCGGCGCATCACATGCTCGCGGTGCAGAGTCAGGACTTCACCGCGGGGCGCTGGGCGCTCGCCGCGCGTACCCGCGGGCCGGTGCGTCTGCGCGACGTCGACCGTGCGTTCGACCGCGGCGACCTCGTGCGGGCGTGGACCATGCGCGGCACGCTGCACACCGTGCCGGCACGCGACCTGGGCTGGATGCTCGAGGTCACCGCCGCCCGACAGCGGCAGCAGGCGGTCTCCCGTCACCGTCAGCTGGGCATCGACGACAGCATGGTCGCGACGGCGGTGCGCGCGCTGACGCCGCAGCTGCGCGACGGTGGCCGCACCCGCGCCGAGGTGTTCGAGATCCTCGAGGGCGTCGGCATCGACCCGACGGGGCAGCGCGGCATCCATCTGCTCTTCACCCTCACGATCGACGGCCTCATCTGCCAGGGGCCGGTCGCCGCGCGGGCGGGCATCACCAGAGACCAGAGGTTCGTGCTGGCCGAGGAGCACATCCGCGAGCACACCCGCCCGGCAGACCCACTCGCCGAGCTGTTCGTGCGGTACATCGACGGACACGGACCGGCGGCCGTCGCCGACTTCGCGTGGTGGTCGGGACTCACGCTCGGACAGTCACGCGAGGCGGTCGAGCGCGCGGCAGGGCGGGTCGACGAGGTGGACGAAGGGCTGTTCGTGTCGCTCCAGCGTCCGCGGCGCGCGACGGGTGCGACGACGGTCCACGCCCTCCCCGCGTTCGACGAGTACTACATCTCCTACGCCGACCGCACGACCGTGTGCGCGCCCGAGCACCTCGCGATCGTCGGTCCGGGTAAGAACGGCATGGTGCGCGCAACGATCGTCGAACAGGGACGCGTCATCGGATGCTGGACGCACGCGAGCGCGACCCGCGACCTGCCGCCGGAGCTGTTCGTGGAGCCCGCCGAGCCGGCAGCCGTGGAGGCCGCGCTGGCGCGATTCGCCCACTTCGCCGGCGACTGAGCGCGTCGCCGGCGAAGAAAACGGTCACCGCGAGGCGAGCACGGCCTCCGCGGGGGCGACGAGTGCGGCGATCTCGGGTGCCAGCGCGATGAGCCGTTCGTTGGCCTCGGGCTCGGCGACGGTCGCCCGGAGCCCTTCGCCCGGGAACGGCCGCACGAGCAGGCCGTGGCGTTCCAACAGCTCGGCGGCAGCGGCCGTGGCATCACCGAGGGGAAGCCAGACGAAGTTGCCCTTGCTCTCGGGAAGCGCGAGGCCGGCGGTGGTGAAGGCGGCGACGACGCGCTCCCGCTCGACGACGAGCTCGGCGACCCTGGCCTCGAGCTCGTCCTCGGCGGCGAGGGAGGCGATCGCGGCCGTCTGCGCCAGGTCGGTCACGCCGAACGGGATGGCGACCTTGCGCAGCGCGATGCCCAACTGCTCGGGGGCGATCGCGTAGCCGATGCGCATGCCGGCCAGGCCGTAGGCCTTCGAGAAGGTGTGCGCGACGGCGACGTTCGGGTAGCGGCGGAAGTACTCGATGCCGACGGGGGAGTCGTCGCGGTCGTTGAACTGCACGTACGCCTCGTCGATCACGACGACGATGTGCGGCGGGACCTGGGCGAGGAATCGATCGAGCTCGGCGTCGCCGATGGTGGTCCCGGTCGGATTGTTGGGGTTGCACACCAGGATCAGGCGCGTGCGGTCGGTGATGGCCGCCCGCATCGCGTCGAGGTCGTGCCGGTGGTCGTCCGTGAGGGGGACCATGACGGGCACGGCTCCGGCCGCGCGAGCGAGCATCGGATACGCCTCGAACGACCGCCAGGCGAACAGGATCTCGTCGCCCTCACCGGCCGTCGCGCGCATCAGCTGCGACACGACCTCGACCGATCCGCTGCCGAGCACGACGTTCACCGGCTCGACGCCAAACCGCTCACATAGCACCGCGGTGAGGGCCGTCGCCGCGGTCTCGGGGTAGCGGTTGATGTGCGCGAGCCGGTCGGCGATGGCCGCGGTCACCGACGGGAGCGGGGGATAGGGGTTCTCGTTCGACGACACCTTGAACACCGGTCCGGTGGTCTCCGCCTGCGGCGCGGCCTTCCCCGGGGTGTATCCGGGGATCGCGTTCAGGTCCTCCCGCAGTCTCAGCTCCGACATCCGTTCCGCCTCTCTCATCATCCGCTCGTGCGGCACCCGTCCGTCCGTTTGACAGTGCCGGGCATCATCCATACTATCGCAATTGAATATATCGAATGTGGTCAATTCGGTCGATGGCGGCCGGAACGACGGAAGGAGCGGAGCGACGGTGCCCCAGTCTGCGGTGGATTCCCCGGAAGCGTCCCTCGCCCTGCGCGTGCGGGCGATGCGGTGGGAGGCGCGGGACGTGCTGTCCCTCGAACTCGACGACCCGACGGGCGCGCCCCTGCCCGCGTGGGAGCCCGGTGCGCACATCGACCTCCGCTTCGCGAACGGAGTGGAGCGCCAGTACTCGCTGTGCTCCGACCCCGCCGACCGCACTGCCTGGCGCGTCGCGATCCTGGCCGAGAGCCCGAGTCGCGGCGGCTCCCGCTATGTGCACCAGAGTCTCCGGGTCGGCGAACTCGTGACCGTCTCCGCCCCGATCAACCACTTCGCGCTCGCCCCCGCAACGGAGTACGTGTTCGTCGCGGGCGGCATCGGCATCACGCCGATCCTGCCGATGCTGTCCGAGGCCGTCCGCCGCGGGATCCCGTGGCGCCTGGCGTATCTCGGCTCGGCGGAGGAACGGATGGCGTTCCTCCGCTACCCCCAGCTGGCCGGGGGCGAGACGCTCCTGGTCCGTGGCGACGCCGACGAGCGACTCGACCTCGCCGCGTGGATCGGCGTCCCCTCCGCTGGGACCGCCGTGTACGCGTGCGGCCCCGAACGCATGCTGGATGCCCTCGAGCAACTCAGCCTCGACTGGCCGCACGGCGCGCTGCACCTCGAGCGCTTCCAGCCGAAGACCTTCGGGGAGTCGCAGGGCGCCGACACCTTCGAGGTCGTCGCGACCAGGTCCGACCTCGTCGTCACGGTCGACCGCGGCTGCAGCATCCTCGAGATGCTCGAGAGCGCCGGGATCGGGGTGCCGAGTTCCTGCCTCGAGGGCGTCTGTGGCACCTGCGAGACGACCGTGATCGACGGCACCCCCGAACACCGGGACTCGATCCTCACCCCCGACGAGCGCGAGAGCAACGAGACGATGATGATCTGCGTGTCCCGCTCTCTCGGCGAGCGTCTCGTCCTCGACATCTGACCCCCCGCACGAACGGAGCGAACATGGACACCGGAACCGCATACGGCCTACGCCTCGGGCAGCCGCTCAACGAGCTCGCCCAGGTCGGCCCCGGTACCCCCTACGGCGAGGTGCTTCGCCGCTACTGGCACCCGGTCGCGAAGGTCGAGGATGCGACGACGCGCCCGATCTCGCTGCGGGTGCTGGGCGAGGAGCTCGTGCTCTTCCGCACCCGCAAGGGCAAGGCCGGCCTGCTGCACCCGCGCTGCATCCATCGCGGCGCCTCGTTGTTCTACGGCGGCGTCGAGGAGGAGGGCATCCGCTGCTGCTACCACGGGTGGGTGTTCGACACCGAGGGGCACTGCCTCGAGCAGCCGTGCGAGCCCGAACTGGGCCTGCACCGCGATCGTGTGCGCCAGCCCTGGTATCCGGTCGAGGAGCAGTACGGCCTGATCTGGGCGTACCTGGGCCCGCCCGAGAAGAAGCCCGTGCTTCCGCGGTACGACACCCTTGAGGAGCTCGCCGACGACGAGCAGTTGATCGTCAACGACCAGGGCGTGGGAGGCGGCGGACCCGCCCAGCTCGACTTCAACTGGTTGCAGCACTGGGAGAACGTGATGGACCCGTTCCATGTGCCGATCCTGCACGCGCGCTTCAGCGGCAACCAGTTCACTCCCGAGATGGCGCTCATCCCCGAGGTCAGCTACGAGTACACGCCGCTCGGCGTGCGCAGCATCCAGATGCGCGAGCTCGGCGACGGTCGTCAGCTGCGCCGCGTCACCGAGGTCATCTTCCCGAACCTGCGGGTCGTGGCCAGCCCGAAGCTCAGCTCGGGGCAGACGAACATGATCGGCTGGGTCGTGCCGATGGATGACACGAACTTCCGCATCTTCACCGTGGCGCGCGATGCCGATCCCGACTTCCTCGCGAAGCTCCGCTCCACGCACGAGGGCAAGCCGTGGAAGGAGCTCACCGACCTCGAGCATCAGCGCCTGCCCGGTGACTACGAGGCGCAGAAGTCGCAGGGTGCCATCTCGCTGCACTCCGAGGATCACCTCACGACCACCGATCAGGGCATCGCGATGATCCGGCGGATGATGGCCAAGCAGCACCGCGCGGTCGCAGCCGGCGGCGACCCGGTGGGCGTGAGCTTCGATGAGGCGGAGCGGCTGGTGCGCATCGAGGGCGGCAACTACTTCGAGGGTGCCGCAGACGCGCCGCTGCTCGCCGACGCGGTGGACGACTGACATGGCGAAGTACACGGCGCGACCGCCGCGCGGAGACCGCCCGGTCCTCGTGCTCGGGATCAGCGACGTGTTCGTGATCGAGGGCGAGCCCTCGGTCCCGGTGAGCATGCACCACCTCTCCGCCTGGGGCCGGTGGGTCCGCGACGTCGCCATCCCGGACTCGGCGGCCCGACGCCTGCACGAGCTGGCCGAGCACTTCGACATCGTCTGGGCATCCGAGTGGGGACACAACGCGCACACGGCGTTCCGCGGGCCGCTCGAGTTGCCGGAGGAGCCCTGGCCCTTCTTGCCCGTGCAGTTCGACAAGCTCGCGCACATCCGCCGCTATGCCGATGGTCTGCCGTGGGTCTGGGTCGACGATCCTCTCGTGGATCTCAGCGGAGAGCCGCCGGAGTGCGAGGACGGGATCGTCGTGCGGGTCGACCCCGCGGCCGGCATCCTGAGCCTCGACCTCGACGATCTGCTGACACGGACGCGCGCGCTCGTCGAGCGGCGCGCAGGAGAGAACACGATGCACACGAGCGAGGAGCAGGGATGAGCGCTGACGTCGCGATCGTCGGCGGACGCGTGGTCACCGGCCTCGGTGAGGAGCTCGACGGCGGCACGGTGCTCGTGGCGGGCGGCCGCATCGAGGCGGTCGGTGTCGGGATCGCGGTGCCGGACGGTGCGCGGGTGATCGATGCGACGGGATGCTGGGTCCTGCCCGGACTCATCGACCCGCACAGCCACATCGGCGTGCACGAAGAAGCCAACGGCCCCGCGGGCTTCGACGGCAGCGAGGTGTCGTCGCCCGTGACCGCCGGCGTGCGGGCGATCGACGCGATCAACATCGAGGACATGGCGTTCGCCGACGCGTTGGCAGGCGGCATCACGGCGGTCGTCGTGAAACCGGGATCGGGGAATCCGATCGGCGGGCAGAGCGTGGCGATCAAGACCGCCGGTGGACGCTCGGTCGACGAGCAGGTCATCCGCGCGGCGCTCGGCATGAAGTCGGCGCTCGGCGAGAATCCGAAGCAGGCCTATGGGGAGCGTAAGCAGCTGCCGTCGACCCGTCTCGGCATCGCGCTCGTCATCCGGCAGGCGCTCCTGGATGCGCGCGACTACGCCGAACGGCGGGATCGCGCCCGCGCCGAGGGCACACCGTTCGCGGTCGACCTGGGAAAGCAGGCGCTCACCGAGGCCCTCGACGGCGCGCTCTCCTGGGAGCAGCACGCGCATCGGCACGACGACATCGCGACGGCGCTGCGCATCGCCGAGGAGTTCGGGCTGCGTCTCGTGCTCAACCACGGAACCGAGGCCCACAAGCTCGCCGACGTGCTCGCGGAGCGCGATGTGCCCGTCATCTTCGGCCCCATCCTGTCGAGCCGATCCAAGGTCGAGGTGCGCGAGGCCGATCCTGCGAACCTCGCGACCCTCGCCGCCGCGGGAGTGCGCGTCGCCCTGACCACCGATCATCCGGTGGTTCCCATCGGGCTCCTCGCTCTGCAGGCTGCCGTCGCCGTGCGTGCCGGGCTTCCCCGCGAGACCGCCATCGCCGCCATGACCTCCGCCGCGGCCGACATCGCCGGCATCGGCGACCGCGTCGGTGCGCTGGAGGTCGGCCGCGACGCGGATGTGGTTCTGTGGACCGGAGACCCGCTCGACGTCGCCTCGACCGTGCGGGAGGTGCTCATCGACGGACGGACCGTCTACACCGCGAAGAAGGAGAACTTGTGACGCTGCGCGACGATGCCGCCCGCCTGCTGCCCGAGCTGGTCGATCTGCGACGCCGCCTGCACCGCATCCCCGAGGTCGGTTTCGAGCTTCCGCAGACGCAGGCCGTCGTGCTCGCGGAACTCGCCGACCTCGGCCTCGAGATCACCACCGGCAGTGACCTGAGCTCGGTCACCGCGGTGCTGCGCGGAGCGGCGGACGGGCCGTCGGTGCTGCTGCGGGGCGACATGGACGCGCTGGCGATCGTCGAGGAGACCGGGCTCGAGTACGCGTCCGTGAACGGCGCCATGCACGCGTGCGGACATGACCTCCATGTGGCGGGACTCGTCGGTGCCGCCCGGCTGCTCGCGGCACGGCGGGAGAGCATCGCGGGGTCCGTCGTCTTCATGTTCCAGCCGGGCGAGGAGGCCGGCGGAGGTGCGCCGCTGATGATCCGCGACGGCGTGCTCGAGGCGTCAGGCGCGAGGGTCGAAGCGGCATACGGCATCCATGTCGGTCCGGGGGAGCGCGGCACGTTCCAACTCAAACCGGGCACGATCATGGCCGGTGCGAATGTGCTGAGGGTCACCGTGCACGGCCGGGGTGGCCACGGCTCCCGCCCGCATCAGGCGGTCGATCCGGTGCCCGCGGTCGCCGAGATCGTGCTGGCGCTGCAGAGTTGGGTCACCCGGCGCGTCGACGTGTTCGACCCCGTGGTGCTCTCGGTGACGAAGCTGTTCGCGAGCGAGGTCGTGAACGTGATCCCCGAGCAGGCCGGCCTCGCCGCGACGCTGCGCACGTTGTCCGAGGCCTCGATCGCACAGGCCCAAGCGGAACTTCCGCCCCTCATCGAGCGCATCGCGGCCGCGCACGGGTGCACGGCCGATGTCGAGGTGATCATCGGCTATCCGGTGACCGTCAACACGGCCCCGGAGACCGCGGCGGCGACGGCGGTGCTGCGCGAGGAATTCGGCGACGAGCGGGTCGAAGAGCTCGCCGTGCCGTGGATGGCCTCGGAGGACTTCTCGTTCGTGCTCCGCGAGGTTCCCGGGACGTTCCTGTTCCTGTGTGCCACGCCGCCGCACGTCGATCCGGACGACATCCCGATGAACCATTCACCGCACGCGGTCTTCGACGATGCGGTGCTCGGCGATCAGGCCGCGGCGCTGGCCGCGCTCGCTCTCTGGCACGTGTCCCGCTAGGCGCGGGCGCCGTCCGGTCGCGGTACCGAACCGCGGTCAGCGGCCGAGCGTGCGGTGGTCCAGCACGGCCTTGCGCCCGGCCTCGACGTCGCTGCTGCGGATCGCATCGATGAGTGCCTCGTGGATGTGCAGGCGCTCGTCCGTGTCCTGGCGGAATCCGGGGACGGCCAGTGCGTCCTCATCCGCCGCGCCGGCGGTCTCGCCCTCGATGTAGTCGACGAGGTTGAGGTAGAACGTCCGCAGCACCGCGTTCGGCGAGATCTCGGCGATGCGGCGATGCAGCCGCCAGTTGCCGTGCAGCCCCTCGATCGGGTCGTGCCAGTGGTCGGCGAGGTCGGACATGACCGCGTCGAGGTCGGCGATGTCCGCATCGGTGCGGTTCAGGACGGCGTCATGCATGACCGCCTCGTCGAGCGCATCGAGCACCTTGATCACGTCGTTGACCGGAGCGCCGGTCTGGCGCAGACGGAGCACGCTGTGGGCGAGGCGGATGAGTGGCGACTGGTCGGCGACGAAGATGCCGCCGCCCGGGCCCGGGCGCAGGTCGACGGAGCCGCGGGCGCGCAGCACGCGCAGCGCTTCGCCGAGTGTGGCCGGCGCGACGCCGAACTGCTCGCACAGGTCCTGTCGTGTGCCGATGCGGTGGCCGGGGGTGAGGCCCTCGGACTTGATCATCGCTTCGACCTCGGTCACGACGCGGTCGGCGACGGACTGTGCGGGCGCGACACGCTGGAAGGTGCGCGCGTCATCCTGGGTGCTGGCCACGGGAATCCTTCGGTCGGGGCAGTGTTCTGCAGCGGATCTCTCACATCCTAGGGACGCCCCGCCGCCGGGGAGCGGCGGCTCAGGGCGATTCTCCTATTTGCAGTAATTGAATGTATCTAATACAGTCAATCACGCAATGCTGCTCACGAGAGGAAACAGATGACCGACCACACCGGTGGCGATCTGCTCGCAGACTCCCTCATCAACCAGGGAGTCTCACGGATCTTCGGTATTCCGGGCGTTCAGCTCGATGCCGCCGCAGACGCCCTCCACGCCCGCGCCGACCAGGTCGACTTCATCTGCGCCCGCAACGAGCAGGCGACGACCTACATGGCCGACGGGTATGCGCGCAGCACCGGAGACGTCGGTGTCGCGATGGTCGTTCCCGGCCCGGGAGTGCTCAATGCCCTCTCCGGTGTGGCGACGGGCTACTCCGCGAACTCGCCGATGCTCCTCATCGCCGGACAGATCGATTCGAAGGCCATCGGCCGCGGACTCGGCGCCCTGCATGAGATCCCCGACCAGACGGGCATCCTCGAACGGCTCACCAAGTGGACCGGCATCGCCCGCTCCGCCGACGAGATCCCCGGACTCGTGCGCGAGGCCTTCGTGCAGCTGCGCAGCGGCCGCCCGCGTCCCGTCGCGATCGAGGTGCCGCCGGACGTGCTCGCCGCCACCTCGCGGATGGCGGCGGCCGAGATGGTCGCCGACGCCCCGCTCGTTCCCGACGAGCAGCAGATCCGCGACGCGGCGGCCCGGCTCCTCGCCGCCCGGCGGCCGATGATCGTCGTCGGCGGCGGAGTGCTCGCCTCGAACGCGTCCGTCGCTCTGCAGGCGCTCGCTGAGGCGCTGGAGATTCCCGTGCTGATGACCGAGAACGGCCGGGGAGCGCTCGACGCCCGGCACCGCCTCGCGTTCGACTCGCTCGCGCTCCGCGCCTTCCGTGAGGACGCCGATCTCGTACTGGCGGTCGGAACCCGCTTCGTCTCCACCTTCGGAACCCAGGTGGACACCCATGGTGCACCGGTGATCCTCGTGAACGCGGAAGAGGCAGACCTCGGCGGCCCGCGCGCCGCCGTGCAGACCCTCCACGCCGACGCCCGGCTGGCGCTCGCCGCGCTCGCCGCCGAGGTGGGGTCCCCGCAGCGCGATTCCCGCGAGAGCGAGTTCGTCCGCGTCCGCTCCTGGCTCGCCGAGCAGTTCGACGACATCGCCCCGCAGCGCGAGTACCTCGCCGCGATCCGCGGTGCGCTGCCCGAGGACGGCGTCTTCGTGAGCGAGTTCACCCAGGTCGGCTACGCGGCCAGCGCCTGCTACCCCGCGTATCAGCCGCGCACCTACATCGGCCCCGGTTACCAGGGCACGCTGGGCTACGGCTTCGCGACGGCTCTGGGCGTGAAGGCCGCGGATCCGAGCCGCTCCGTGGTCTCGGTCAACGGCGACGGCGGATTCTCCTGGACGCTGCAGGAGCTGTCGACGGCGAAGCGCTACGGCCTCGGACTGGTGACGATCGTCTTCCACGACGGCTTCTACGGCAACGTGCGCCGCATCCAGAAGAACCGCTACGGCGCGCGCTACTTCGCCAGCGACCTGACGAACCCCGACTACGGCAAGCTCGCCGACGCGTACGGCATCCGCTCTGCGCGGGCGTACACGCCGCAGGAGCTGGCGGGTGTGCTCGCCGATGCGGTCCCCGCGAACGAGCCGATCCTCATCGACGTGCCGGTGGGGGAGTTCCCCTCGCCGTGGCACCTCATCCATGAGGGCGTCCCGCGTCCCGTTCCGCTCGCGCCCGACGCGCACCTCGTGCAGCGGGCAGGGGTCTGACATGACCATCGGGCACGACATCGCAGGCATCAGGGAAGATGTCGATGGCCTCAGGGCGATCGATGTCGTCAGCCCGGCCGACGGCACCGTCATCGGCGCCGTCGTCGCAGGCGGCCCCGCGGACGTCGATCGCGCGGTGGCTGCGGCCGCGGACGCGTTCGGCAGCTGGTCCACGACGCCGATGGCGCAGCGGATCGCTTACGTAGAGGCGCTCGCCGAGGGGTTGGCGCGCCACCGTGAGCTTCTCGCCGCGACCCTCAGCGCCGAGATGGGCTCGCCGATCGCGTTCGCGCGTTCCGCTCAGGTCGGGGTCGCGATCGCCGACCTGAACATGCTCGCCGATGCTGCCCGCGCGCACGTCGAGCGGGAGGCGGTGTCGAACTCCCTCGTCGTCTCGGAGCCGGTCGGCGTCGTCGCCGCGATCACCCCGTGGAACTTCCCGCTGCACCAGATCGTGCTCAAGGTCGGCGCCGCCCTTCTCGCGGGCTGCACGGTGGTGCTCAAGCCCAGCGAGGTCGCCCCTCTCAACGCCGCGATCATCGGGGACATCCTCCGCGAGATCGGATTGCCGGCCGGTGTCGTGAACATCGTGCACGGCGACGGCGCAGGAGTCGGCTCGCCCCTCGTCGCCCACCCGGGCGTCGACATGGTCACCTTCACCGGCTCACGCCAGGTGGGGGAGCAGGTGGCTCGCGCCGCGGCGGCGACCATCAAGAAGGTCGCTCTCGAGCTGGGCGGCAAGTCCGCCGCGATCGTGCTCGACGACGCACCGCTCGAGGAATCGGTGCGGGGAGTGCTCGCCTCGTGCTTCGCGAACGCCGGCCAGACCTGCGCCGCGCAGACCCGCGTCCTGGTACCGGAGAGCATGCGCGATGCCTGGCAGAAGGCCGCGCTCGAGGTCGCCGCGGGCTGGGCCCCCGGTGATCCGCGCGAGGAGGGGACCGCGACCGGGCCCCTCGCCTCGGCTCTGCAGCGCGATCGCGTCCGGGCGCACATCGCCACGGCGATCGACGAGGGCGCGCAGGTGCTGACCGGCGGTCTCGATATCGTCGAACCGACGGCAGGCGGCGCCTACGTGCAGCCCACGATCTTCACCGATGTGACGCCGGACATGCGGATCTTCCACGAGGAGGTCTTCGGTCCGGTGCTCACGATCACCCCCTACGGCACGGTCGATGAGGCTGTCGACCTGGCCAACGACAGCGTCTACGGACTGTCGGGCGGCGTGTGGTCGAGCGACCCTCGACGCGCCCTCGACATCGCTCTGCGCATGCGCACCGGGACCGTCGGCATCAACGGCGCAGGCCTCGATGTCGGTGCACCCTTCGGCGGATACAAGCAGTCGGGCGTCGGCCGGGAGTGCGGTGTCCACGGGTTCGAGGAGTTCCTCGAGCTCAAGTCGGTGATGGGCGCCGCTGCCCTCCTCGACGATCGCTCGTGAAGTTACATACCCGAAACACCGGCGACACGAGCCAATAAAGAGTAATTCATAACATTCAATTGGGTTGACCCGCACCGTGCGGAACCCGTGAGAGAGGACACCATGAGACGCAGCATTGTCGCCGCGGCCGCCGTCGGCGTGACGGCCCTCGCCCTGTCCGGCTGCGCCGGTACGGCGGAGCCCGGGGGAGGAGAAGCACAGACGATCAAGATCGCCGTGCAATCGGATCCCGGAACGCTCAACCCGATCACGAATGCGACGAACGCGAGTGAGTCCGTATCCACGTTCGGGTACGAGTCGCTGCTCTTCTACCCGACCGGGGAGGAGCCCCGAGGGCTGCTCGCGGATTCGTGGGAGTCGACCACGACCGGCGTGGAGTTCACGCTCAAGGACGGCATCCTCTGCGCCGACGGCACGCCGTTGACCGCGACCGATGTCAAGTCCACATTCGAGTACGCCGCGGCCGACGAGACGGGCTCGCCCTACAAGGGCGTGTACTTCCCGGCCGAGGGCCTCACGATCGAGGCGGACGACGATGCCCGCACGGTCACCTTCACCAGCGCGAACGCCCAGAGCTTCCTCGCCGAGACGATCGGCGCCCTGCCGATCGTGTGCGCGTCCGGTCTCGCCGACCCGGCCGTTCTCGACACCGAGTTCCACGGCACCGGCGCCTACGCGTTGAAGGCGTCCTCCCCGGGGCAGTCGTACACGTTCACGCTGCGTGACGACTACACCTGGGGTCCCGACGACACGACCAGCGAGACAGCGGGGCTGCCCGGCACGGTGGAGATCTCGATCATCGAGAGCGACTCGACCGCCGCCAACATGCTCCAGACCGGCGAGGCCAACGTCGCAGAGGTCGGCGGCAGCGAGCGCGACCGGCTCGACAAGACCGAGTTCGCGAAAGAACTCGAGGTGCCGCTGCGCCCGGGGCTGATCTTCTTCAACCAGGCGGAGGGCCGGGTCGGCCACGATCTCGCCGTCCGTGAAGCTCTCGCCCAGGCTGTGGACCGCGAAGCCGTCGGACCTGTCGCCTCCGCGGGTCGCGGCGAGCAGATCACGACACTCGTGTCCGAGTTCGGCGCCGCGTGCACCGCGATGGACAGCTCCGGCGCCATCCCCGACTACGACGTGGATGCTGCTGCTGCCGCACTCGACGCCGCGGGCTGGGTCGAGGGCGCCGACGGCATCCGCGCGAAGGACGGCAAGCCGCTGTCCATCCTGATGCTCTACCCGGCATCCGAGAGCCAGGGCGTCACCGCCGCGATCGAACTGCTGCAGACCGAGTTCAAGAAGATCGGTGTGGACGCGGTTCCCACCCCGTCCGCGTCCTACACCGACGTGATCTTCTCCGGCGGCGACTGGGACATCGTGTGGGCCCCGATCTTCACGAGCCTCCCGAGCGACTGGGCCGGCATCCTGGGCGGCGAGTTCCCGCCCAACGGCGGCAACTGGACCTACAACAGCAACCAGGAGTACTTCGACCTGGTGGGCGAGGCGCAGGCGCTGGCCGGAGCCGACTCGTGCGACGCCTGGCAGGCTGCGCAGGACTCCCTGTTCCGCAACCTCGAGGTGCTGCCCGTCTACTCGTCGACGTCGACTTTCTACGGTGTCGGTGTGGAGTTCGGCATGTCGAAGAGCATCCTCGCTCCGACCACGATCCGCGTGACAGAGTGACAGGATGACGTCGCAGATCGTGACGCGGCCGAAGACCGTCGTGGTGGCCACCCCTCGGGGTGGTCGCCACGGCGGCGGCCGCTGGATCCCCTTCCTCCTCCGGCGCATCGGCCGGATGCTCATCGCGATGTTCGTGATCGTGACGGCGGCGTTCGTCGTCCTCCGCGCCGCCGGGGGAGACCCGGTCCGCGCGGCACTCGGGCCGACCGCACCGGCATCCGTGGTGGCGGAGCGCCGGGCGCAGCTCGGGCTCGATGATCCTCTCATCGTGCAGTTCTGGAACTACCTGACCGGGATCGTGTTCCGTGGCGATCTGGGCGTCTCCCTGATCACCGGACGATCGGTGAACGAGCTGGTGGAGTATCGGCTCCCCGCCACCGTGCAGCTCGCCGGCATCGCGTTCATCGTGATCCTCCTCATCGCGATCCCCCTCGGGCTCGCCATCGCGATCCTCACCGCCGGCAACCGCCGTCGCCCCGTCGAGGTCGCCTTCACCTCGGTGACGGGCTTCTTCGCCGCCGTGCCGGAGTATCTGATCGGTGTCGCACTGCTGACGCTGTTCGCGATCACGATCCCGCTCCTCCCGGTCGCCGGCATCAGCGGCCCGCAGTCGTACATCCTCCCCGTCCTCGCGCTCGCGCTCGGCGCGTCGGCGTCGCTGTCCCGCATCGCTCGTGTCGAGGCGCTCAATGTGCTCAGCGACGACTACATCCGCACCGCGCGCTCCAAGCGGCTCCCGGCCGCGATGGTGTACTTCCGGCACGCCCTGCCGAACATGCTCACCGCCACCCTGACCCTCGGCGGCGCCCTGCTCGCGACGATGATCGCCGGCAGCGTCCTGGTCGAGCGGGTCTTCAACTGGCCGGGCATGGGCAGTGCCTTCGTGCAGGCGATCATCACCAAGGACTACGGCATCGTGCAGGGGCTCGCGATCGTCTACGCGGCGATCATCCTCGTCGTGAACCTGCTGGTGGATGTGGTGCTCGCCATCCTCGACCGTCGTACGACCATTCTGGAGACCGCATGACCTCCTCGCACCGGCGGCGCACCTGGCTGCTGCAGTCCCCGATGGCGCTGATCTCGCTGACCTTCATCGCGATCTTCGCCCTCCTCGCCGTGTTCGCCCCGATGTTGTGGGGTACGCAGGCCGAGACCCCGTCGCCCGCCGACCTCCTCCAGCCACCGAGCGCCGAGCACCCTCTCGGCACCGACGCGCTCGGGCGGGACCTGCTGCTGCGCACGCTCGTGGCCACGCGGCTGTCGCTCGTGATGGCGCTGACCGCGACCGCTCTGGGTGCCGTGGCCGGGCTGATCCTCGGTGCGCTGCCGGTCGTCGCCGGTCCGCGCGTGCAGCGCATGTTCGGCTCGGTCATCAACACCTGGCTCGCCTTCCCGGTGCTGCTGGTCGCGATGCTCACAGTGATCCTGCTCGGCACCGGCTCCACGACGGCCGTGATCGCGCTCGCGCTGACCATGACCCCCTCGTTCGCCCGCCTCGCACAGACCCTCTCCTCGCGCGTCGGGGGTTCGGAGTACCTGGCCGCGGCCCGCCTGCTCGGGGTGTCGAAGACGCGTCAGTTCACCCGCTACATCCTCCCCAACATCGCCGAGCCGGTGATCGTCAACGTCACGATCTCGATCGGCGGGGGACTCCTCGCCCTGTCGAGCCTCAGCTTCCTCGGCGTCGGCGTGCAGCCGCCCGAGTACGACTGGGGCCGCCTGCTCAGCGAGGGCTTCGAGCAGGTCTACAGCCAGCCGTCCGCGATCGTCGGGCCGGGTGTGATGGTCGTGCTCGCCGGAATCATGTTCGGCATGTTCGGCGAGGCGCTGGCCTCCCACATGCGCGGCCGGGGGCGCACCCGCACGCTCAGCGTCCGCGAGCTCGGCGATCCTGACCGCGTCTCCTCGACCACTGCCGTCGAGGAGCGGAGGGACGACGTGGAACCGCTGCTGGACGTTGCGGGCCTCAGCGTCTCCTTCCCCGGTGAGCACGGCTGGGTGCGCCCCGTGCAGGACGTCTCGTTCCGCATCGCACCCGGCGAGATCGTCGGCGTGGTCGGCGAGTCCGGCAGCGGCAAGAGCGTCACGATGATGGCGATCGCGCAGCTGGCTCCGGCCGGGGCCGCCGTCAGCGCGCAGCGCCTCACCTTCGCGGGAGAGGAGCTGTCCGGACTGTCGAGCGAGCGTGCGGCGAAGAAGCTCGGCACGAGGGTCGGTATCGTGTTCCAGGACTCGCTCACCGCGCTGAACCCGGCGCTCCGCGTGGGCACGCAGCTCGCCGAGGTGCCGCGCGTGCACCAGAAGGCGACGCGGCGGGAAGCGGATGCCGCGGCCGTCGACGCTCTGGCTGCCGTGTCGATCACCGATCCGGCGCGTCGGGCCAAGCAGTTCCCGCACGAGTTCTCCGGTGGCATGCGGCAGCGTGCGCTCATCGCGATGTCGCAGATCGGGAAGCCGCGGCTGATCATCGCCGACGAGCCCACCACGGCGCTCGACGTCACGGTGCAGCAGCGGGTGCTCGCCCTGCTCCGCCGCGAGTGCGAGGAGACCGGGGCAGCGGCGATCGTCGTCTCGCACGACATCGCGGTGCTGGCCGAGCTCTGCCAGCGCATCCTGGTCATGTACGGCGGCCGCATCGTCGAAGACGTCGACGTCCGCCACCTTGCAGAACCCGAACGGCTGGCGCATCCGTACACCCGCGCGCTGGCGGAGTCGCTGCCGGATCTCGACACCGACCGCACGGCACCGCTCGCGACGATCCCCGGCGAGCCGCCGGACCTCGCGCAGCCGGTGGTCGGCTGCGCGTTCGCCCCGCGCTGTGCGTTCGCCACCGAGCTCTGCCGCACCGAGACCCCTCAGCTCGTCGCGCACGGCTCCGGCCGCGTGGCGTGCTGGCACCCGCAGGACGTGGGCGTGCACGAAGACGAATTCGCGAAGGCGGGTGCATGATGGCCGATCTCGTCATCGAGAACCTCGTGGTCACATTCGGCCGCGGGCCCCACGCCGTGAATGCGGTGGACGACGTGTCGCTCACGGTGCCGCACGGCACGACGGTGGGGCTGGTGGGCGAATCCGGATCGGGCAAGTCCACGGTCGCACGCACGGTCGCGGGGCTCCAGAAGCCGACGTCGGGCCGGATCCTGCTCGACGGCAAAGACCTCGCGGTCGGACGCCGTGATCGCCGGGCCCACGCCCGAGACGTGCAGATGATCTTCCAGGACCCGTACTCGTCGCTGAACCCGCGCATGTCGGTGGGCGAGACCCTGGACGAGGCGCTGGCCACCCACGGCTCCGGCAACGCCAAGGCTCGTGCGGCCGGCGTCAAGGAGCTGCTCGAACTCGTGCGGCTGAAGCCCGGTGTGTCGGAGTTGCATCCGTCGAGCCTGTCCGGCGGCATGCGGCAACGCGTCGCGATCGCCCGCTGCCTCGCGGTGAAGCCGCGCCTGATCATCGCGGATGAGATCACGTCCGCCCTCGACGCCTCGGTGCAGGGCGCGGTGCTCAACCTGATGCGCGACCTGCAGCGCGAGCTCGAGCTCTCGGTGCTGTTCATCACCCACAACCTCGCCGCGGTGCGCTACATCGCCGACACCACGGCCGTGATGCGCAGCGGCGAGATCGTCGAGCACGGCGATGCCGACGCGATCGTCACGAACCCGCAGCATCCCTACACACAGGCGCTCGTGGCGGCCATCCCGCGCATCCAGAACGCCGGCACCGACAGCCTCCTCCACTCGATCGGATCCTGAATGACCCTGCTCGACGACGCTCAGGTCCTGCTGCCCGAGCTCGTGGCCCTGCGCCGCGCCATCCACGCCGACCCCGAGCTGGGTCTCGAGCTGCCGCGCACCCAGCGACGGGTGCTCGACGCGCTGGAGACCCTCGGACTCGAGGTGGTCCTCGGTGAGGGCCTGAGCTCGATCGCCGCGGTCGTGCGCGGCGCGCATCCCGGACCGACCGTGCTGCTGCGTGCCGACATGGACGCGCTTCCGCTCGTCGAGGACACGGGGCTCGACTACGCGGCGACGGGGGAGCGGATGCACGCCTGCGGGCATGACCTGCACGTCGCCGGTCTCGTCGGAGCCGCGCACCTGCTGGCGGGGCGTCGCGAGGAGCTCCACGGCGATGTCCTGCTGATGTTCCAGCCCGGCGAGGAGCTCGGCGACGGCGCGAAGCGGATGCTCGCCGAGGGGCTCCTCGAGACCACCGGGTCCCGGCCGGTCGCGGCCTTCGGCATCCATGTCGTGCCCGGCGAGTACGGCGTGTTCTCGACCCGTCCCGGCGCGCTCATGGCCGGCGCGATCGAGGTCGAGATCACCGTCACGGGAGCCGGGGGCCACGCCTCGGCACCGCACCTGACCCGGGACCCCGTGCCGGTGGCCGCCGAACTCGTCACCGCGCTGCAGACGTTCGTCACCCGCCGCTTCGATGTGTTCGACCCGGTCGTCCTCAGCGTCACGCAGCTGCATGCCGGGGGACCGGCCCGGAACATCATCGCCGACACCGCGACGCTCGTCGCCTCGGTGCGGGTGCTGTCGCACGAGTCGAGTGCGCGCGTGCAGACGGAGCTCCCCGCACTCGTCCGCGAGATCGCGGCCGCCCACGGTTGCACGGCCCAGGTCGATGTGACCGTGCTGTGCGCGCCCACCGTGAACGATGCCCGCGCGGTGGAGCGGGTGCGAGCCACGCTGCGGGGCCTGTTCGGCGACGAACGCGTGTGGGAGACCGCGCACCCCGTGATGGGATCGGAGGACTTCTCCTTCGTGCTCGAACAGGTTCCGGGGGCGTTCCTGTTCCTGCGGGCGACGCCGGCGGAGGTCGACCTCGAGACGGCGTCTCCGAACCACTCTCCGACGGTCGTGTTCGACGATGCGGTCCTCGCCGATCAGGCCGTGGCGCTCGCGGCTTTCGCGATGGAGACGCTCACGGCCTGATCTGCAGCCTCGTCGGACTCCTCAGCGGGTGAGGAAGGCGCGGAGGTCGGCGTTCAGGCGCACCGCGACCTCGGGGTCGCTGTACATCATGTGCCCGGCGCGGTACCAGTGGGTCTCGGTGCGCTCGCGCGGCAACCCCCACTGCCGCAGCAGGTGGTCGGCCGCGCCGACGGTCGTCAGCGAGTCGTACACGCCGGTGCCGATGAACAGTCGTCCGCGCGGTGTCTGCTTCATCCAGCGTGACAGC
Source organism: Microbacterium sp. Mcb102 (assembly GCF_024519805.1). Taxonomy (NCBI): domain Bacteria; kingdom Bacillati; phylum Actinomycetota; class Actinomycetes; order Micrococcales; family Microbacteriaceae; genus Microbacterium; species Microbacterium sp. Mcb102. Next base: position 31,587 of record NZ_JALJRG010000001.1, read on the forward strand.
CGTGCCGGGTACGGGTACGTGCGGAACGGGGAGGGGCGTCCGTAGGCGACGAACCCCGCACCGCCCTGCTCGTCCCACTCCCAGTCGCGGCCCGCCTCCGGGTCGACCACGCGATACGGCTGCGCGGGGGCGGTGCCGAAGACGTGTCGCATCAACTGCTGCAGTCCCGCCACGTACCGCGGGGAGAGTGCCACATCGGAGGGGTCGTGGTCGAGCTCACCGGAGCGGCGGTCGGCCGCCGGTGCGGAGTACCGACTGTCGGTCACTCCGAGCACGCGTCCGGGGAGCAGGCGCGAGCGGAAGTCCTGCTTGCTGACCCAGAGTCGATCGTCGGCGAGCTCGCCCGTGGGAATCCCGATCATCCGCGAGAGGCGCTCCGAGATCCCGGCACGCTCGTCGGCCGGCAGCTGGTCGCCCTGCAGCATCGCGAGGGCGAGGTCGCCTCGAGCGAAGTCCAGTGCCGCGGCGATCGCGTCCTCGACCGTCTCGTGTTCGCGGGAGCCGACGCCGTGATACCAGGCCGTCGCTGCCTTGTACGGCAGGTTCGCGAGCGCTCCGACCACGTTGCCCGGACGATCCAGCGTCTCCTGGATGTTGACGGCCTGCCCCAGCAGCACCATGCCGTCCAGCGGCGCGGTGTCTATGCTGTGCGATGAGGTCGCGAGGAATGCCGCACGCAGGGTGCCGTAGCTCTCTCCGAGGAAGAACTTCCGGGAGTTCCAGCGACCGTGCCTGTCGACCCAGTCCGAGATGGCGGCGGCGATGGCGTCGGCGTCTCCCTCCACGGAACGGAAGTCCGACGCATCGGCATCGTCGGCGAAGCCCCCGAACCCGGTACCGGGTGCGTCGAGGAACACCAGATCGGCGACGTCGAGGATCGTCGACGGGCTCTCCTCCACGCCGTAGGGAGGGAGCCCGTCGTCGGCGAGGTCGACGGGGACGTGCGCGCGCATCGGCCCGATCCCGCTCAGGTGCAGATAGAGCGTCGACACCCCCGGACCGCCGTTGGTGAGGAACAGCACGGGGCGATCCGTGCCCTCGACGATGTAGCTGAACGCCGAGATCCTCCCCTGGACTGCGCCGTCCGAGCGCCGCAGCGGGAGCTCCTCGAGGCGGGCGGTGTAGGCCAGGTCGCCGACCCGACCCGCGGCCCCGAGCCCGATCATCCGTGCGTCGTGGCGTCGCGGTAGAAGTCGTCGAGATCGCTCTTCATGCGCTCCACCGCCCGTTCGTCCACGAAGGTCATGTGACCCGACTCGTAGAACGTGAACCGGATGTTCTCCCGCAGGCTCGGCGCCAGGTACAGGCGCGCCACGTCGACCTCGGGTCCGAAGAACGGAGTGGCCAGGTCGTAGTACCCGCCCATCACGAAAACCTTCAGGTTCGGGTTGCGGCGCACGGCGGCCGACAGGTCGATGGAGACGTCGGGCACCAGCTGCGGGGCATCCACGCCCGGTGCCTTGTGCTTCCAGTCCCACGCGCGGGAGATCGGCATGTTGTGCAGGTGGCGGTAGTGCAGGTCGCTGGTGAAGCCGATGTCGTCCACGAGGTGCGCGCGGTACGTCGAGAGGTGTGCGCTGTTGACGCCGGCGGTGGCCGCGTCGTCGGTGGCCGGGTCGTGCGAGCCGTTGCCGACGACGTACTGGTGCTCGGCGGTGAAGCGGGTGTCGAAGCGGCCGATCACGCGCCCTTCGTCGGCGAGCAGGGCGTAGCGGTACTGCTCCATCCCGATGCGGAAGTGGTACTTCTTCAGGTAGTCGGCGTCGAGCCCGATGAGGGCGCTCATCCGTTCGGCGACGGCGTCCTCGAGGTCGGCGGGCAGCAGATCGCCGCGTAGCAGCGCCTCGGCGAACGGACCCTGCGCGAACTCGCGTGCCTCCAGGAGGAGTGGCTCGAGCTCGGTGTGCCCGGTGCGGGCCTTGCCGTGGTACCAGGCGGTCGCCGCGTACGAAGGGAGCAGATTGATGTACTCGCGGGGTCCGCCGAGGTTGCTCTCGCCCCAGTTGAGCACGGTCGACAGAAGCACGACGCCGTTGAAGTCGAGGCCCTGGTTCTGCAGCCGATGCACGAGCGACGCAGCGCGCGTGGTGCCGTACGACTCGCCGAACAGGAAGCGCGGCGCATTCCAGTTGTTCGTGATCGTGAGCCAGCGCGTGATCGCCTTTGCGAACGCGGCGACGTCCTGGTCGACGCCCCACAGCTCTGCCGGGGTCGCATCGCCGAGGAGACGTGAGTATCCGGTGCCGGGCGCGTCGATGAACACGAGGTCGGAGGCGGTGAGCAGCGTGTGCGGGTTGTCGCCGCTCGCGTAGGGGGCGGGCGGCGTCGCGAGGGGTGTGTTCGTGGGCGTGCGCTTCGGTCCGAAGCCACCGATGTTGAGCCAGAGGCTCGCCGAACCTGGGCCGCCGTTGAACAGGAACGTCACGGGGCGCACCGGGGCGCCCTCCTCGCGGTCGGCGATGTACGAGGTGTAGAACACGCTCGCGAGTGGGCGGTGCTCGTCGTCGCGGACGATCACGGTGCCCGCGCCGGCGGTGTAGTCGAGCGAGCGGCCGCCCGCGGTGATGCGGTGGCGGCGCGAGGTGAAGGTCTCCGTGTCAGGTGCGTCTGCGGGGGTCGGCTCGGTCACAGGTCTCCCTCGGGAAAATGAATGAGTGAATTGAATATAGCTTAATCACTCACTCGCGTGCCGACCGAGGAAGTTGTAGACCTCGTTGTCGTCCACGCCGGGGAACGCGCCGCGGGGGAGCGGCGAGAACATGTGCGTGTGCACGCGCGCGCTCGGCCAGGCCCTGCCGTTCCAGCGTTCGGTGAGCTCGGCGGAGGGGCGACGGCAGCAGGATTCGTCGGGGCAGGTCGACACGGCGCGATCGCTGGTCTCGCGCCCGCGCCACCAGCGCGCGTCGTCGAAGGGGACCCCGACCGTGATGGAGAACTCTCCGTCGGTCGACGCCCCGGTCTGTGTCGAGCACCAGAACGTGCCCGAGGGCGTGTCGGTGTACTGGTGATGCTCCGTGGTGCGGTTCTGCTGGGTGAACGCCGCGCGCGCCTGGAACTTGCGGCACACCCGCTGTCCCTCCACCGCGCCGGTGACGTCCATGGGCAGCGGCAGGTCGTCGTTCTCGTAGACCCTCGTGATCGCGCCCGTGGCGTCCACGCGGAGGAAGTGCAGCGACATCCCGAGGTGCTGGGTGAGCAGGTTCGTCATGCGCATGCCGGCTCCCTCGTGCGTCACCCCGAACGCGTCGCGGAAGTCCTCGACCGCGAGGTTGCGATCCTTCTTGGCCTGCTGCAGGAACGCGACAGCGGCCGTCTCCGGCATCAGGCAGCACGCGGCGAAGTAGTTGATCTCCAGCCGCTGCTGCAGGAAGTCGGCGTAGTCGGTCGGGGGCGTGTGCCCCAGGTAGCGGTGGGCCATGGCTTGCAGGGCCATCGAGCGGAGGCCGTGACCGCCGGGGATCGATGCCGGCGGCAGGTAGATCCGCCCGTTCTCGAGGTCGGTGACCGATCGCGTGGAATGGGGCAGGTCGTTGACGTAGATCAGCTCGAAGCCGAGCTTCTCGGCCATGATGCTCACCGTGCGGTGGGTGAGCGCGCCCTGCACGTGCCCGGCGGCCTTCAGATGCTTCTCGGCGAGCTTCTCGATCTCGGGGAGGTAGTTGTTCTGCGCGCGCATGCGCAGCCGCATCTCGGTGTTCGCGCGCCGTGCCTCCTCCGGGGTGGCGATGGCTTCGCGTTCGCGACGCTGCAGTTCGCGGTGCAGTCCGAGCACCGACTCGATCGTCTCGTCGCTCATGCCCTTGGTCACGCGCACGGGTGCGACGCCGAGCTGCCGGAAGACGGGGCTCTCCTGGGCGCGTTCGAGTTCGATCTCCAGGGCGGCGCGACGGTTCGGCGGCTCGCCCGAGATGAGGTCGGTCACCTCGGTGCTCGTGGCGTGCGCGATCGCCTGCAGCAGCGACAGCTTGGGTTCGCGCTTGCCGTTCTCGATCAGGCTGAGCTGCGACCCGGCGACGCCGACCAGCGCGCCGAGCTCGTCGAGGGTGAACCCCTTCTCGAGCCGGTGGTGACGGATGCGATGACCGAGAGTCGTGAGGTGTATGCCGGAGGACGCCATTCCTTGAGTGTAGCGAAAGAATTGCAGTTCTTATCGCTCGATTTGTCCGAAAGTCCGGTCGGAAGCGGAAGAAGATAGGTGCAACGCCCCACAATTCAAAGGAGCACACGTCATGGCCTTCGCCGAAGTCTTCACCCCTCGCACGTCTCCCGTCGCACCGACGCGTACGTTCGGCGCGGCTCCGACGTATGACACCCCCGCCATGGCCGAGCTGGCCGCGTGGGTCGAGGAGATCCGCGCTCTCACCCAGCCCGACTCCGTGCACTGGGTCGACGGCTCGCGCGCCGAGAACGACTGGCTGCTGCACGGCCTCGTCGACGAGGGCAAGCTCATCAAGCTCAACCCCGAGTGGCGTCCCGGCTCCTACCTCGCCCGCTCGCACCCCAGCGACGTCGCCCGCACCGAGGGACGCACGTTCATCGCCTCCGAGCGCGAAGAGGATGCCGGCCCCACGAACAACTGGGCCGACCCCGCCGAGATGCACTCGAAGATGGACGAGATCTTCGAGGGATCGATGCGCGGCCGCACGATGTACGTCGTGCCGTTCTCGATGGGACGCGTGGGCGGCCCGCTCTCGCACATCGGCGTGCAGATCACCGACAGCGCCTACGCGGTCGCGTCGATCGGCATCATGACGCGCGTCGGCGATGCCGTCACGCGTCAGATCGCCGAGGGGGCTCCGTGGGTCAAGACCGTGCACACGGTCGGCGCGCCCCTCGCCCCGGGCGAGAACGACGTCGAGTGGCCCTGCAACGACGACAAGTACATCGTCCACTTCCCCGAGACGCTCGAGGTCTACTCCTACGGTTCGGGCTACGGCGGCAACGCGATCCTCGCCAAGAAGTGCTTCGCGCTGCGCATCGCCTCGGTGATCGCCCGCGACGAGGGCTGGCTCGCCGAGCACATGCTGCTCATCCGCGTGATCGACCCGCAGGGCAAGGCGTACCACGTCGCGGCCGCGTTCCCCTCGGCGTGCGGCAAGACGAACCTCGCCATGCTCCGCCCCACGATCCCGGGGTGGAAGGTCGAGACCCTGGGTGACGACATCGCCTGGATCCGTCCGGGCGAAGACGGTCGCCTGTGGGCGATCAACCCCGAGGCCGGCTTCTTCGGCGTCGCGCCGGGCACCGGCGAGTCGACCAACGTCACGGCGGTCGAGACGCTGTGGGGCAACACGATCTTCACCAACGTCGCGCTCCGTCCCGACGGCGACGTGTGGTGGGAGGGGCTGACCGACGAGGCGCCCGCGAACCTGATCGACTGGGAGGGCAACGAGTGGACGCCCGACTCCGGTCGACCGGCAGCGCACCCCAACTCCCGGTTCACGGTGTCGGCGGCGCAGTGCCCGCAGATCTCCGACGACTGGGAGGAGGCCGTGCCACTCGACGTCATCCTCTTCGGCGGACGCCGCGCCAGCAACGTCCCGCTCGTGGTCGAGGCCACCGACTGGACGCACGGTGTCTTCCTCGGCTCGAACATCTCGTCGGAGCGCACGGCTGCGGCCGAGGGCACGGTCGGGGAGCTGCGCCGTGACCCGTTCGCGATGCTGCCCTTCTGCGGCTACAACATGGCCGACTACTTCGGCCACTGGCTGAAGGTCGGTCGTGGTCTGCGCTTCGACCGCGCACCGCGCATCTTCCAGGTGAACTGGTTCCGTCGCGGTGACGACGGCCGGTTCCTGTGGCCCGGCTTCGGCGACAACTCGCGTGTCGTCGACTGGATCATCCGCCGCATCGCCGGCGACGTGCCGGCTGTCGACAGCCCGATCGGACGCCTGCCGCGCGTGGAAGACCTCAACCTCGACGGACTCGACATCCCCGCCGCCGACCTCGACGAGCTGTTCGCCGTCGACGCCGCGGCGTGGCAGACCGAGGCCGACCTGACCGAGGAGTTCTACGACACCTTCGGCGACAGGGTTCCGGCGGCGCTGCGCGCCGAGCTGGCATCGCTGCGCTACCGCCTCGCCAAGGCGTAGCCCCAGACCGGTGCCGGTTCGGGGGAGCCGGCACCCTCACACCCGCGAAGGCGGGACATCAGAGACGAACCCATGGCTGAGTGGTCTCCGACGTCCCGCCTTCGTGTTGTCCGGGAACGGACGTGAATCAGGTGAGCAGCTGATGCCGGGCGAGGTCGCGGTAGAGCGGCGTCGTCTCGACGAGCTCCTCGTGCGTGCCCTGGCCGACCACGACGCCGTCCTGCAGCACCACGATCAGGTCGCTGTCGACCACGGTCGACAGGCGGTGCGCGATCACGATGAGCGTGCGGTCGGTCGAGACGGCATCGATGGCTTCGCGCATCCGCTGCTCGTTCACGCCGTCGAGCGATGACGTCGATTCGTCGAGCAGCAGGATCGGAGCATCGGTGAGCAGGGCGCGGGCGATCGCGAGACGCTGACGCTCGCCGCCGGACAGCATGACGCCGTCCTCGCCGACGGGCGCGTCGATGCCCAGCGGGTTGCGTTCGAGCACGTCGCCGAGGTTCACGGCACGCAGCACCCGTTCACAGTCCGCGTCGGAGGCATCGGGTGAGGCGAGACGCAGGTTCTCGGCGAGCGTGCCGGCCAGCGTGGGAGCATCCTGCTCGACGTACCCGAACTGGGCGCGCAGCTCGTCGCGCGGGTAGGTGCGCGCGTCGTGGCCGTGCAGGCGGATGGACCCGCCGGTCGGGTCGTAGAACCGCTCGATCAGCGACAGGATCGTGCTCTTTCCCGCACCGCTGGGGCCGACGAGGGCGACTCTGGCGCCGCGCGGAACGGCGAACGACACCCCGCGGAGCACTTCGTGGTCCTGCGCGGCCGGCGGTGCACCCTCCGCGGATTCCAGGTGCGCGTCGGCGAGCAGGTTCCGGGCCTCCTTCGCTGCGGCCTGACGGGCTGCCACCACGTTCGCGGGGTAGTGGAAGCGCACGTCGCGGAACTCGATGGCCGGTGCGCCGGGTGCTGCGTCCTCGGGAGGGAGGGCGGCGGCGATGGCCTCGTCGTCCTGCGACTCCGTCGGCAGGTCCAGCACCTCTTGGATGCGACCGAGTGCGCCGAGTGCCTGGTTCACCGAAGTGATCGCGCCGAAGGTCGTGGCGAGCGGCATCACGAGGAGGAACAGGAACATGATGAACGAGATCAGCGACGCGATGGTGATCGCGCCGGCGGCCACCCGGAACCCGCCGACGCCGAGGACCACGAGCAGCGACAGCTGCAGCGCGATGCCGGAGACGGGCACCACCATCGACGAGATCTTGGCGATGCGCACGCCGATGCCGTACGCGTCGGTGGCGAGCTCCGACACCGCGGCCGTCTCGCGCTCGGTGGCGCCCGAGGCGCGGATGGTGCGGATCGAGCCGACCGCACGCTCCACGCCGGAGGCGAGTTCGCCGACTTTCTCCTGCTGCGCGGTCGAGGCGGTGCGGATGCGGCCGCTGAGCAGCACGACGACCGTGACGGAGATGCCGATCACCACCACGATGAGCAGCAGGAGGATCGGGTCGATCAGAAGCATCGCGATCAGCGCGCCGAGGAAGAGCACGGCGCTGCCGACGGCATCCGCGAGGCCCTGCGTGAGCACGGCGTAGAGGAGGGTCGTGTCGGTGCCGACGCGGGAGACGAGGTCGCCGGTGCGGCGGGCATCGAACTCGGAGGTCGGCAGGTGCAGGATGCGGGCGATCAGCTTGCGGCGGCTCGAGTGCACGACCGCGGTGCCGGTGCGCTGGAGCAGATAGTGCTGAAAGCCCGAGATGACGGACGACACGATCACGAAGCCGACGAGCAGCCACACGAGGATCCCGATCCCGGTGTCGGACTGCACCGCCTCGATGACCTGGCCGACGAGCAGGGGTTGCACGAGAGACGTGGCGGCACCGACGACGCTGAGCACGGCGACCACGATCAGGGTTCGCTTGTGTTCGAAGAGGAAGGGGAGGAGCTGGCGGAAGGTGGCGCGCGGGCCTTCGGGCTGTGCGCCACGTCCGCGGCGGCGTGCTGTCGCCGAACCGGACATGCGGGACCTCGATCTGGAGATGGTACTTCGACCGTACTTCGTTCGCGGCCGAATCCTATGGGCGGGCTGTAAGGGTGCGCGGTGTCGGGGCCGGGCGTCAGGAGCGACCGAACCGCCGGTGCGCGGCCTGCTTGCTCACGCCGAGCGCGCTCGCGATCGCCTGCCACGAGTATCCGAGGTTGCGGGCGCGGCGCACATTCGCCTCTTCGGCGCGGGCGATCTCCTTGCGTGTCTCGGCGAGCCTGTGCAGCGCGGCCAAGGGCTCGCTGCCGTCGTCCTGTGCGATCGCGGTCGGCATTGTCATGATGCACCTCCTGCGTCAATTCTTGTTGACTTTGCCACGGATGTCAATTTTTGTTGACGCCGCGGGTTATCCACAGACCGCTCTTTCGCGCATGCGCAACACATGCGATCCTGGAAGAGTGGGTCGGATGCTGCAGGTACGAAATCTCCCGGACGATGTTCATGCACGCCTCAAGGAACGCGCCGCCGCGGAGCGCATGTCGCTGTCCGACTACGTGGCCCGCGAACTCGCGGACCTCGTGCAGTACCGGACGAACGCGGAGATCATCGCCGCAGCGCGCGCGAGGTCGGTGAGTGACGGAAGCGCGCTCACACGCAGTCAGATCCTCGCGGCGCGTGACGCGGCTCGTGCCGACAGGGACGACGAGCTCGCCCCATGAGCACCGCGGTCGTGCTCGATGCCTCCGCAGCGATCGATGCCCTGCTGGGCACGAGTGACTGGGTGAACGGCGACGACTTTCACGCACACGCCGGGCTCGACATCGAGGTGCTCTCGGTGTTGCGGCGTCAGACGCTCCACGATGGCCTGCCGGCTCACCGCGCGCGGGAGGCGCTCGACCTCTTCGGCGAGCTGCAGATCACGCGGCATCCGCTGCGCCGGCTGATACCGCGGATCTGGATGCTGCGGGACGATGTCACCGCCTACGACGCCGGGTATGTCGCGCTCGCCGAGGCCCTCGGCATCCCGCTGCTCACGCTCGACCGGAAGCTCGCGAAGACGGCGGCGCGCTACTGCGAGGTCATCGTCCTCTGACGGGCGTCACGCCCGCGTGCTGATCTGAGTCCTGCGGGAGCGGCAGCCTCCGACGTCGGACACTGCCGCTCTCCGTGATCAGAGCTCGACGGCGGCGGCGACCCCGAGGTCGTCGTCGTAGTCGTGATCTTTCGTCTCCGGGGAGAGAAGCAGTGCGACGAAGGTCAGCACACCCATCGCGGACAGGTAGAGGCCCACCAGCCACGGGGCGCCGTCTCCGAGCGCCCACAGCCAGAGCGCGATCAGAGGTGCCACAGCTGCGCCGAGGATCGACGACACGTTGTAGGCGATCGCCGACCCCGTGTACCTCACGTTCGTCGGGAACAGCTCGGGGAGCAGCGCGCCCATCGGGCCGAACGTCGCCCCCATCAGCATGAACCCGAACACGAGGAACGCCTGAGCGAGTGCACCGGTGAACTTCGGGTCGACGGCGGGGAGGAGGAACGTGTTGAACGTGAAGCCGAACACGATGATCGCGCCCGTGACCCAGAGCAGCAGCTTCCGGCGTCCGACAGCGTCGGCGATCGGCCCGGAGAGCAGCGTGAAGATCCCGAAGAACACCACGCCGATGATCTGCATCAGCACGAAGTCGGTGTAGCCGAATCCGAGGCCGGGGTAGAACTGTGCCGCGAACTTGGTCGGGTCGAACGGTGCGCCCGTCGCTTCGGCTGCGGCTTTCGCGGCGGCCGAAGCGGTCTCGAGCGACGCGGGCTTGGTGCCGTAGGCGAGCGTGAAGTTGGTCATCAGATAGAACAGCACGTAGGTCGCCAGCATGATGAACGTGCCGAGGATCAGCTGCTTCCAGTGGTGACGGAACACCGTCGCGAGCGGGAGCTTGCGGATCACGCCCTTCGTCTCGGCCTTCTTGAACGTGTCGGACTCGACGAGCTTCAGTCGCACCCACAGGCCGATGATCACCATGACGGCCGAGAAGAGGAACGGGATGCGCCAGCCCCAGGAGAGGAACGCCTCGGACTTGAGGACCGGGTTCTCGGCGTGCGGCAGCAGCCAGTTGATCGAGAGGAAGAGGAAGTTGGCGATGATGAAGCCGAGCGGTGCACCCAGCTGCGGGAAGGTGCCGTACCAGGCGCGCTTGCCCTTCGGGGCGTTCTCGGTGGCGACCAGCGCGGCACCCGACCACTCGCCACCGAGCGCGAAGCCCTGGGCGAGACGCAGGATCAGCAGCAGGAGCGCTGCCCACCAGCCGATGTCCTGGTACGTGGGGAGCAGACCGATCACGAAGGTCGCGATTCCCATGGTCAGCAGCGATGCCACGAGGGTGGCCTTGCGGCCGAACTTGTCGCCGAAGTGGCCGAAGACCACGGCGCCGATGGGACGCGCGACCATCGCCGCACCGAAGACGGCGAACGACGACAGGAGCGAGGTGGTGTCGTCTCCGGTCGGGAAGAACAGCACGGGGAACACGAGAACGGCCGCCGTCGCATACGCGTAGAAGTCGTAGAACTCGATGGTCGTGCCGACCAGACTCGCGGTGATGACGCGCGAGCGCGGGTTCGCGGGCGCAGTGGCAGTACTCATGAGGCTCCTCCGTTCAGCCCCTTTGGTATACCGGGGACTCGGCGAGTTTACGCCTTCCTGAGTGTTGGCTGTGTACGCGTTTCGCGTGTCATCCGGCGCGCGATGCCGTTGCATAGAGTCGGAGGCGGCGCAAGACGGGGAGGAACGATGACCACGAGGATGCTGCTCCTGGCCGACACCCACGTGCCGAAGCGGGCGAGAAGGCTGCCGGATGCGGTGCTGCAGGCGGTGGACGATGCCGAGATCGTCGTGCACGCGGGCGACTGGGTCGACGAAGCCACGCTCGATCTGCTGGAGTCCCGGGCGCGAGTGCTGCACGGAGTGTTCGGCAACAACGACGGCCCCGAGCTGCGGGCACGCCTGCCGGAGGTCGCCCGGTTCACGGTCGAGAGCGTCGATATCGCCGTCGTGCATGAGACGGGGGAGTCCCGCAGGCGCGAAGAGCGGATGGACGAGGCGTACCCCGGCATCGATCTCCTCGTATTCGGGCACTCGCACATTCCCTGGGACACCGTGTCCCCTGCGGGCCTGCGACTGCTCAACCCCGGGTCGCCCACGGACCGCCGTCGGCAGCCGGCGTGCACCATGATGTGGGTCACGATCGAGGGGACGAATGTGGACGCGACGCTGGTGCCGCTGCCGTGAACCATCCGCCCGTCTCCCGCGCTCCGATGCGCTCCCGCGTCACTCCTCCGTGACGCCGAGCGCCGGTGCCTCGACGAAGCGGGCGACGGGTGCCAGGATCTGCTCGAGCTCGAGCACGACGAGCCGGTTGCCGCCGGTGCGTGTCGCCGGGGCGGGCACGTAGAGCGTGCGCTGCGGCCCGTTGCGCCAGTAGCGGCCGAGGAAGAAGCCGTTGACGAACGCGTATCCCTTGCTCCACGGTGCGGTGTCGAGGAACAGGTCGGTCGCGGTGTCCACTGTGAACTCGGCGGTCCACGCGAGCGGGCCGTCTCCCGCAGCATCCGTCGGCTGTGCCGAGGCGAGCTCGGCGGCGATGGCGGCGACGTCGAGCGGTGTCGAGCGCCACCCGGTCACGACTGTGCCGTCGAGAGTGACCGCGCCGATCAGCCCCTTCTCCTCGCCGAGCCGGTGGTCGTAGTTCACCCGGCCCTGGTCCTCGACCAGGATGCTGAGGGTGCGGCCGGCCGGAATGCGGATCGCACGGTCATGCCGCGTGCGGGAGAGCGTGCCGGCGGCGACGCCATCGACGCTCACCCAGGCGAGGTCGCGCACCTCGTCGATGAGCAACTGGCCGCCCTTCCCGTCCGGGAGGTCGACGTCGTATCGCACCAGCGCGCTCAGATGCCCGAGGGCGTCGAAGCTCTGCGGCTGTGCGGCGACCGCACCGGATCCGGCAGCATCCGTCCACGCCCCGACGGGGGAGAGGGAGACTTCGAGCGCCGGTGCCGCGCTCGCGAAGGCTGGCACCTCTTCCGGCACCGGGGCGTACTTCGCGATCACCTCTCGGAAGGCGAAGAACTTCTCCGTGGGGGTGCCGGCCTCGTCGAGCGGCGCGTCGTAGTCGTAGGAGGTCACGAGCGGCAGGTAGCGACCCTTGTCGTTCGCGCCGTTGGTGAGCCCGAAGTTCGTGCCGCCGTGGAACATGTAGATGTTGACCGATGCTCCGGCGGCGAGCAGGGCGTCGAGGTCGGCTGCGGCAGCGGTGACGTCGGTCGTGTGATGCACTCCGCCCCACCAGTCGAACCAGCCGTCCCAGAACTCCGAGCACATCAGGGGGCCGGTCGGCTGGTGCCGGCGCAGGGTCGCGAGGCGTTCCGCGCTGCGGGATCCGAAGGAGCCGGTCTTGTGCAGCTCGGGGAGGCTGCCGTCGCTCAGCATCTGATCCACGGGTTGATCCACGGTCGTCAGCGGCACCGTGATGCCGGCGTCCCGCGTGACGGCGACCAGTGCCTCGAGGTAGGCCTTGTCCGCTCCGTAGGCGCCGTATTCGTTCTCGATCTGCACGAGCACGACGGGTCCGCCCCGGTCGATCTGGCGCGGCGCGACGATGTCGTACACGCGTCGCAGGTAGGCGCTCACCTCGACGAGGAAGTCGGGAGCCGACGATCGCAGGTTCTCCATGCTCCCGGTCAGCCACACCGGCAGACCGCCGTTGTGCCACTCGGCGCAGATGTAGGGACCCGGGCGCACGATCGCATCCAGACCCTCGGCATGAACGAGGTCGAGGAAGCGTCCGAGATCGTTCCACCCGGTCGTGTCCCACTCACCGCGCCGCGGGGCGTGCGCGTTCCAGGCGACATACGTCTCGATCGTGTTCAGGCCCATCAGCCGTGCCTTGCGGATGCGGTCCTGCCACAGGTCCGGGTGCACCCGGAAGTAGTGGATGGCGCCGGAGATCACCTGATGCGGCTGACCGTCGCGGAGGAAGTCGGTGTCGCCGAGAGAGAACGTGGTCACGTGTCGGAGTGCTTTCGATCGAGGAGCTGAGCCGGCCCCGCTCTGGGGCCGGCTCAGCCACGGGTGTTACTTGTTGACGGTGAAGCCCTGCGCGTTGCCGTACTCGACCAGCGCGTCCTGCCAGGCCGTCAGGCCCTCGTTCAGGTCGGTGCCGTTCTGGTACGACTGGCCCACGGTGTCGCCGAAGATGCTGTTCGCGTACACCTGGTAGGGCAGGTAGCTCCAGTCCTCGACCACGTCGTCGGCTGCGGCCGCGAGGACCTCGTTGATCTTCTGGCCACCGAAGTACTCCGGAGCATCGGCGAGGAACTCTTCGCTGGAGAGCTCGGCGGTCGTCGACGGGAAGCCGCCTGACTCGAGGAAGATCGAGATGCTTTCCTCCGAGTTGTTTAGCCACCACAGGAAGCCGGCCGCGAGCTCCGGGTTCTTGCTCTGCGTCGTGACGGCCTGACCGCCACCGCCGTTCTCGGCGCTCGCCGGAGTGCCGTCGTAGGTCGGCATCGGCGCGACGCGCCAGTCGCCTGCGCCGTCGGGGGCGCCGGTGATGAGGTTGCCGGGCATCCAGGCGCCGATTACGAGGGTGGCGAGGCTGCCGTCACCGAGGCCGCGGAACCACTCGTCGCTCCAGCTGCCGTAGGGCGCGACGAGGTCCTCTTCGACGAGGCGGTTCCAGTTCTCGGTCCACTTCTTCGACCCTTCGTCCTGCAGGTCGATCGTGACATCGGTGCCCGAGGTCTCGAACGGCTTGCCTCCGGCCTGCCAGATCATGGAGGTCGCGAAGCCGGCGTCGCCGGTGTCGTTGGTGATGTAGGCGTCGGGGTTCGCGGCGTGGATCTTCTTCGCCGCCTCGTAGTACTCGTCCCACGTGGTCGGCACTTCGACGCCCGCGGCGTCGAACACGGTCTTGTTGTAGAACAGCGCCATGGGGCCGGAGTCCTGCGGCAGGCCGTAGATGGCGTCACCGCTGGTGACCGAGTTCCAGGTGGATGCGGTGTAGTCGTCCTCGAAGTCGGCGAAGCCGTACTTCGACAGGTCGGCGAAGGCGTCGGTCAGTGCGAACTGCGGGAACGCGTAGTACTCGATCTGCACGACGTCGGGCGCGCCCGAGCCTGCCTTGATCGCGTTCTGCAGCTTCGTGTACTCCTCGTTGTTGGTGCCGGCGTTGACGAGGTTGACCTTGACGTTCGGGTATTCCTTCTGGAACGCCTCGACCTGAGCCTCGGCAGACGGCGTCCACGACCAGTACGTGATCTCGCCGCCCTTCTCGAGCGCGGCCTCGACGGAGTCGAAGGAGCCGGATCCGGCGTCGGAGCCGGAGCCGCTGCCGGCGTCGCTGCCGGTGCTGCAGCCGGCCAGCGCCAGTGCTGCCACGGTTCCTGCGGCGAGCACCGCGAGGGCGCGCCGTGTCGGTGAGGGAAGGTGCTTCATTGCTGTGTCCTTTCGGGGGTGCGATCCAGCATCGGATCGCGAGGGGGTGAGGAAGGAGTGCGGGGCTACTGCTTGACGCTTCCCGCGGTGAGACCTGACTGCCAGAAGCGCTGCAGCAGCAGGAAGGCGATGACGATCGGGATGATCGTGAGCAGAGAGCCCATGATCACGAGGTTGTAGATCGGCTGGGAGCCGGCGCCGATGGCCTGGGCGCTCCACTGGTTCAGACCGACCGTGAGCGGATACCAGGCGGGATCCGACAGCATGATCAGCGGGAGGAAGTAGTTGTTCCAGGTCGCCACGACCGTGAACAGCGCGACCGTCACGATGCCCGGCGCGAGCAGGCGCATCGAGATCGTGAAGAACGTGCGGAACTCTCCGGCGCCGTCGATGCGCGCGGCCTCCAGCAGCTCGGTCGGCACGGACTCGGAGGCGAAGACCCAGATCAGGTACAGCCCGAAGGGGCTGATGAGAGACGGGATGATCACGGCCCAGGGGGTGTTGGTCAGGCCCAGCTCGCTGAACAGCAGGAACGTCGGGACGGCGAGTGCCGTACCGGGAACGGCGACTGCTCCGAGGACGACGGCAAAGACCGCGCGCCGACCCGGGAAGCGGAACTTCGCGAGGCCGTAGCCGGCCAGTGTGGCGAGCAGAGTCGCGCCGCCCGCGCCGACCACGACGTACAGGAGCGTGTTGCCGAGCCAGCGCAGGAAGATGCCGTCGCGGTAGGAGAACGTGGCGACGAGGTTGTCGAAGAACGCGAAGTCGTCCGAGAACCAGAGCCCGAAGGAGCTGAAGAGTCCTGCCTGCGTCTTCGTCGAGCTGAACAGCAGCCAGACCAGGGGCACGAGCGTGTACAGCGCGTAGACGATCATGACGATCAGCAGCGTGTTGGACTTGCGCGGGTTCAGCGGATCGTGACGTCGGCGAGAGGGGCGGGCGAGGGGGAGTGCCATGTCAGCGCACCTCCGACTTCGAGCCGCGCAGCTGCACGACGTAGGCGATGACCGCGGTGATGATGCCCATGATGATGGCGATCGTGGCGGCGTAGTTGAACTGCTGTCCGGCGAACGACAGGTTGTAGGCGTACATGTTCGGCGTGAAGAACGTGGTGATCACGTTCGGAGCCAGGGGCCGCAGGATGTTCGGCTCGTTGAAGAGCTGGAAGCTGCCGATGATCGAGAAGATCGTCGCGATCACGAGCGCGCCGCGCACGGAGGGGATCTTGATCGAGAAGATCGTGCGCCATGCCCCCGCTCCGTCGAGGGAGGCGGCCTCGTACATGTCGGTCGGGATGGTCTTGAGTGACGAGTAGAAGATCAGCATGTTGTAGCCGACGAACTCCCACGTGACGATGTTGCCGATCGAGACCAGCATCCACTCCTTGGCGAACGGCGTGATCGCATCGACTCCGAGGAAGTCGTTGATGTTGCTCGTGAGTCCGAACTGGTCGCCGTAGATGTAGCCCCACATCAGCACCGCGACGACGGCGGGCACGGCGTAGGGAAGGAAGATCAGGATGCGGAAGAACGATGCTCCGCGCAGACGTGCGCTGTCGATGGCGAGGGCGGCGCCGAGGGCGAGGACCAGCATGATCGGCACCTGCACGACGAGGAAGATCAGCACGCGGCCGAACGCCTCCCAGAACTGCGGGTCGGTGAGCGCGCGGACGTAGTTGTCCAGGCCGACGAAGGCGTTGCCACCGATGAGCTTCTCCTGGAAGAAGCTCAGGTACAGCGCGTAGGCGAGCGGTGTCAGGAACACCAGGGCGAAGACGACCATGAACGGGCCGACGAAGGCCCAGCCCTTCCAGTCGCGCTTGTCGCGGCGCCGGAGGCCGGAGGCGCCCAGGGCTGCGGGGGTTTCAGTCGTCATCGACGATTCCTTCTTACGGTTCCGGCGCACCGTGCGCCGTGTGTCAACGTCAACATATGCGATCCGCTGCTAGTGTGTCAACGTCAACATATGAGGGGATGGGTGATCGTGACCCCAGAGCATCCGACAGAGACGTCGGCGCGTCGTCGTGAGCCTTCGATGGAAGACGTCGCCCGCGAGGCCGGCGTCTCCGGACAGACGGTCTCCCGCGTCGTGAACGCCAGGGGATACGTCGGTGCCGCCACTCGCGAGCGAGTCGAAGCCGCGATGCAGAGCCTCGGCTACCGCCCCAACAGTGCAGCCCGCGCGTTGCGGTCAGGGCGATTCCGCACGATCGGCGTCGTGATGTTCTCGTTCAGCTCCTACGGCAACCAGCGCACGCTCGACGCGATCGCGGTGCGCGCCGCCCAGTTCGGCTATGCGCTCACCCTCATCCCCGTGGAGTCGAGTGCCGGCGAGACCGTGGCCGGTGCGTTCCGGCGCCTGGAGGAGCACGCGGTCGACGGGATCATCATCGTGATCGAGGCACACCAGCTCGACGAGGCCGATATCGAGATCCCCGATGCCCTGCCCGTGGTGTTCGTCGACTCCAACCGCGGCGAGACGCTGCCGTTCGTCGACACCGACCAGGCGCAGGGTGCGCGGCTGGCGACCGAGCATCTGCTCGAACTCGGACACGACACGGTGTGGCACGTCACCGGTCCCGCGCGCTCGTACTCCGCGGAACGGCGTCGCGATGCCTGGCGGGAGACGCTCGAGAAGCACCGACGCCCGGTGCCGGAACCGTTGCAGGGCGACTGGTCGGCCGCCTCGGGGTATGCGGCGGGGATCCGGCTCCGCGAGATGGACGGCGTCACCGCGGTGTTCGTCGCGAACGACCAGATGGCGATCGGCGTGCTCCGCGCGTTCCGGGAGGCCGGACGCGATGTGCCGGGCGATGTGAGCCTCGTCGGCTTCGACGGATTGCCGGATGCCGCGCAGCTGTGGCCGCCACTGACCACGGTGCAGCAGCATCCGGAACAGGTCGGGGCCCTCGCGGTGGATGCGTTGCTCGCCGAGCTCGACGGCACCGGACGTCAGCAGACGCCGCTCGTGAGCACCGAGCTCGTCGTGCGCGAGAGCACGGCGGCGCCGCGGAAACGCTGAGCGCTCGCGCTCAGCGCCAGATCGCGGCGATGGCGGCGTTGGCAGCGGTGAGGATGCCGACGAGCCAGAACACCGCCGGCGGGATGGCTGCTCCGCGGCGCTGACGGCCCAGGCCGATTCCGAGCAGCGCGCCGATGACGAGCAGGATCACGAGCTTGACGCCGATCTTGACGTAGTTGAGCTCGTACGAGATTCCCCAGGGGGCGGCGAGGGCGAGCCCGGCGACCGCGGCGATCGCCATGCCGATGTTCATCAGACGCGTGAACTCGCGCTTGCCGCCGAACGCCTGGACCGCCCACGCTCCGAAGAGCACGGCGAAGCCGATGAGGTGGACGAACAGCACGATGTGGCGCAGAGTCTCCATGCCCTCACCGTAGGAGGTGCGGGGCGGTCTGCGCTAGCAAGGCCAGGCTGACCTGCGCGGTGGGGCCCGCCTCAGCCGCGCAGTTCCCGGACGACGAGGGCGGTGCGCAGTGCCGCGTCCGCCGCCTCGGCGCCCTTGTCCTCCTTGGAGCCTTCCAGGCCCGCGCGG
Source organism: Microbacterium sp. Mcb102 (assembly GCF_024519805.1). Taxonomy (NCBI): domain Bacteria; kingdom Bacillati; phylum Actinomycetota; class Actinomycetes; order Micrococcales; family Microbacteriaceae; genus Microbacterium; species Microbacterium sp. Mcb102. The sequence continues at coordinate 49,691 of NZ_JALJRG010000001.1, forward strand.
TCGAGCCCCTGCTGCTCGTCGTCGAGGGTCAGCACGCCGAACCCGACCGGCTTGCCGGCGTCGAGCGCGACGCGGGTGAGGCCGTCGGTGGTCGCCGCCGACACGTACTCGAAGTGCGGAGTGCCGCCGCGGATGATGACGCCGAGTGCGACGACTGCGTCGGCGCCGCCGGCGAAGGCGGCCTGCGCGGCCAGGGCGAGCTCGAACGAGCCGGGCACCCGCACGAGGCGGTGTGTGGCCTGGGCCTCGTTCAGCACGCGTTCCGCGCCGGCGATCAGGCCGTTCGAGATCGTCTCATGCCAGGTGCCGGCGACGATCACGACGTTCAGACCGCGTCCATCGATGTCGCCCGTCTCGGGTGCTCCTGCGCCGCTCATTTCTCGTCCTTCCCGTGGGCGAGCGCCTCTGCGAGTTCCGCTTCGCCGATGATGTGACCCATCCGGTCACGCTTGGTCTCCAGGTACTGGTGGTTGTTCGGTCCGACGCCCACGATCAGGGGGACCTGTTCGATGACGTCGAGTCCCAGTTCGCGCAGCTGCTCCACCTTGTCGGTGTTGTTCGTCAGCAGCCGCACCTTCGATACGCCGAGATCGGCGAGGATGCCCGCTGCTGCGGCATAGTCGCGCGCGTCGGCGGGCAGGCCGAGGGCGAGGTTCGCGTCGACCGTGTCGAGGCCCTCCTCCTGCAGGCTGTATGCCCGCAGCTTGTTGATGAGGCCGATGCCGCGTCCCTCGTGACCGCGCATGTAGATGACGACGCCGCCCTGCTTCTCGATCGCATCGAGCGCCGAATCCAGCTGCGGGCCGCACTCGCACTTCAGCGAGCCGAACGCCTCGCCGGTCAGGCATTCCGAATGCACGCGGACGAGAGCCGTCTCGCCGAGTTCTCCCGAGACGACGGCGATGTGATCGGTCCCGGTGACGCGGTCCTTGTAGGCGAGGAATCGGAAGGTCCCGTGGGTCGTCGGCACCGTGGCGTCGGCACGCAGGCTCACTCGGCGCCCGCGATGCGCCGAGGGCGTGGCGCCTTCGGGGTCGATCTCGTTGAGGTGCGCGATGAGCTGCTCGATCGTGATGACCGGCACACCGTCGCGAGCACCCAGTTCGATCAGGCCGGGCAGGCGCATCATGCTGCCGTCTTCCGCGACCACCTCGGCGATCGCGCCGACCGGACGCAGGCCCGCGAGTTTCATCAGCTCGACGGCGGCTTCGGTGTGACCACTGCGCTCGCGCACGCCACCGTCGACGGCGCGCAGCGGCAGGACATGGCCCGGACGGATGATGCTGGTCGCCGTCGAACCCGGATTCGCCAGCACGTTCAGCGTGTGCGCGCGGTCGTGGGCGCTGATGCCGGTGGTGACGCCGTCGGCCGCGTCCACACTCACGGTGTAGGCGGTGGAGCGGGCGTCTTCGCTAGCGGCCACCATGGGCGGCAGGTTCAGGTGGTCGGCGAGGTCGGTCGGCATGGGGGCGCAGATGAAGCCGGACGACCAGCGCACCGTCCAGGCCACCCACTCGGGCGTGGCCAGCTCGGCCGACAGGATCACGTCGCCCTCGTTCTCGCGATTCTCGTCGTCGGCGACGAGCACGGGACGCCCGGCGCGCAGCGCGTCCAGGGCCTCGGCGATGGTGGAAAGGCTCATCGCGAGCCTCCTTCCGGTGCGGCGCGGAACGCGAGCAGGCGCTCGACGTGACGGGCGAGGATGTCGGTCTCGAGGTTCACACGGTCGCCGACGGCGCGGCTGCCGAGGGTGGTCGCGGCGAGGGTCTCCGGGATCAGTGAGACCTCGAACCACGGGGAGGGGTCGGCGGGCTCGCTGACGGCGCTCACGGTCAGTGACGTTCCGTCGACGGAGATGGATCCCTTGTCGACCACGAGCGGGGCGAGGTCGGACGGCAGGCTGATGCGCAGGACGCTCCACTGGGCACCGGGTCGCACCTCGAGCACGTCGCCGACTCCGTCGACATGACCCTGCACGATGTGTCCGCCCAGTCGTGCACCGACCGGCATGGCCTTCTCGATGTTGACGCGGGTACCGACCGTCGCCGATCCGATCGCGGCGACGTCGAGCGTCTGCTTCATCACGTCGGTGTCGAAGGTGTCGGCAGTCGAGCCGACGACCGTGAGGCACACACCCGAGACGGCGATGGACTCGCCGTGCACGGCATCCGCTGCAGCGCGCGGGGCCCGCACGGTCAGGCGCCAGCCGTCTCCCGCGGGCGCGATCGCGGTGATCTCGCCCATCTCCTCGATGATTCCGGTGAACATCAGGCGGCTCCTTCGTTCTGAGGGTCTGTCGGTGCTGCGGGGCGTGCGACGGCGAGCAGGTCGCGTCCGAGCGGGACCCACTCGTCGATCGTGAGGCGGCGCGCATGGTCGATCGACGCCACGCCGATGTCGCCGAGAGCGAGCTTGTCGCCGCCGAGCAGCACCGGCGCGATGTAGGCGAGCACCCGGTCGGCCAGGCCCGCCTCGATGAAGGCGCTGGCCAGGGTCGGCCCGCCCTCGACGAAGACGCTCTGGATGCCGCGCGCGTGCAGATCGGCGGTCACCGTGCGCAGATCTCGGGTGTCGTAGAAGAGCGGGGAGTGCGGATGACGGTGCACGGCGGCGTCCGTCGGCGTCGGGCGCGAACCGATGACGACCGGGACGGGCTGGTGCGGCAGCAGATCGTCGCCGTCGCGGGCGGTGAGCGCCGGGTCGTCGGCGAGCACGGTGCCGGTGCCCACGACGATCGCGTCGGCGTCCGCGCGTCGGTGGTGCACGTCGGCGCGCGCGGCAGGCCCGGTGATCCACTGGCTCGAGCCGTCGGCAGCGGCAGCGCGGCCGTCGAGGCTCTGCGCCCATTTGACCGTGATGTGCGGGCGTCCCAACCGCTGCGCCATGAGCCAGCCCTCGATGAGCGCGTGCGCGGCGTCTGCCTGCTCACCCGATTCGACGTCGACGCCGGCGGCGCGCAGGCGGTCCGCTCCGCCTCCCGATTCGGCGCCGGGATCGTCGAGGGCGTACACGACCCGCGCGACACCTGCCTCGATGAGCGCGACGGCGCAGGGCCCGGTGCGGCCGGTGTGGTTGCAGGGCTCGAGCGTCACGACGGCGGTGGCGCCGCGGGCATCGCCCGGTGCGAGCTTCGACAGCGCGTCGACCTCGGCGTGCGGGGTGCCTGCTCCGTGATGCCAGCCCTCGGCGAGGACCGTGCCATCGGGGGAGAGGATGACCGCGCCGACCTGCGGGTTCGCCCCACGGGGTCCGCGCGTGGCGAGCTGGAGCGCGCGATCCATCGCGCTGCGCTCTGCCGCGTTCACTGCCATCCGTCGTCCTCCTCTGAGGCTCCGGGGTCAGACAAGGATGGCGGAACGGACGCACGCATGCGTCTCGTGCTGCCTCCCTTCCGGACTAGCGAGGTCTCCCTCGCATCACCGTCGGTCCCGGAATTCCACCGGATCGGCATCCCGATCTCTCGAGACGCTCGCGGACTGTCACCGCCGGTTCGGATTCCCACCGACCCCGGAGCACGTTGTTGCTCTGAGTGTACTCAACGCACCTGCGCGCATTTCATTCCAAGACATGGACCGGCAGGGCCGCGATCACTTCAGCAGTCGAGAGAGACGGCGGTCGGCGAGCACCTTGCCGCCGGTCTGGCAGGTGGGGCAGTACTCGAGCGAGCGGTCGGCGAAGAACACGCTGCGGACGGTGTCGCCGCAGACGGGGCACGTCTCGCCGCGACGCGCATGCACCTGCATCCCGCGGCGCTTGGCATCCTTGAGGTCGGCGGGCGGCTTGCCCGATGCCTCGGCGACCGCTTCGGTCAGCGTCTCGCGCATCGCGTCGAACAGGCGGTCGATCTCGGCATCGTCGAGCTTCCCGGCGATCGCGTACGGCGACATCCGGGCGGCGTGCAGGATCTCGTCGGAGTAGGCGTTGCCGATCCCCGCGATCACCGCCTGGTCGCGCAGCAGCCCCTTGATCTGCATCCGCCGGTCCTCCAGCAGCGCGGCGAAGGCGTCGCGGTCGAAGGCGGAGTCGAGCGGGTCGGGCCCGAGCCGCTCGATGCCCGGCACCTCCTGCGGGTCGCGGACGACGTAGACGGCGAGCGACTTCTTCGTTCCGGCCTCGGTCAGGTCGAAACCGCTGTCGTCGTCGAGCGCGATGCGCAGAGCGATCGGCGACTTGCCGGGTTTGATGAGCGTCGTCGGCAGCGTCTCGTACCAACGCAGCCACCCCGCCTTCGCGAGGTGGAACACGAGGTGCAGCTCGTCGCCGCAGGACAGCACGACGAACTTGCCGAGCCGGGCGGCCGCCGTGATCGTGGTGCCCTGCAACGCGGTGATCGGCGGATCGTAGGTCTTCAACGCGGCGATCGCCGCGACGCTGGCGCGGGTGATCGTGCGCCCCACGGCGCGGTCGGCGAGGAACGTGGTCAGGCCCTGGACTTCCGGCATCTCCGGCATGCCCTCATCCTGTCATCGGCCGCCGACACTGTCACCCGGTGGGCTCACTCCTCAGAGGATCGGCCAGTCCACCGGCGTGCGGTCGTCATCGTGCAGCAGGCCGGCGATCCAGCCGTCGTCGCGGCCACGCGGGCTCGTGAGCGCCTGGCGCTGCAGGCCTTCATAGCGGAAGCCGAGCGCGCGGGCGGCCCGCGCCGAAGGGACGTTCCCGGCGACGGCCTGCCAGCGGATGCGGACGAGCCCGAGCTCGGTGAAACCCCAGTCGATCACGGCGCGTGCCGCTTCCGCGAGATGACCCTTGCCCCGAGCGGCCGGGGTCACCCAGTACCCGAGCTCGGCGGCCCCACCCGTGACGTGGGTGGCGATGCCGTGCAGACCGATCATGCCCACGAGCTCGTCGCCGGCGTACATGCCCCAGACGGCCTCCGAGCCGTCGGCCCACGACCCCGCGACGAGACGCACGAAGTGCTCGGCATCCTCGCGGTTGTACGGGCTCGGAACCGTCGTCCAGCGCGCGATCTCCGGATCCTGGCACGCCTCCGTGATCGCATCGATGTCCGCCTCCGTCGGTGCATGCAGGACGAGACGTTCGGTGGACAGGGCGACGGATTCCATCCCGACAGCCTATTGAGGTGAGCCCCCTCGAAACGAGCGGGCGGGCCGGAGTGTCGGCGGGCGCGACTAGTCTTGTCCGGTGACTGTTCCGGGGATTCTGCGCGCCTTGGAAGAGGCGTCTCTGTACCGTGACGCTCTGCAGTGGGCGCACACCGATGCCGACCTCGGTCTGGTCGACGGGCTCGATGCGCCGGCGCTCGCCGGTCTGCTCGGCAAGCGCGCGGCGGCGGGGCATCCTCCCGCCCTCCTCGCGGTCGTCCCCACCGGGCGCCGCGCCGAGAGCCTGGCGCTGGCGATGCATGCCTACCTGCCCACGGCCGACATCCTGACGTTCCCGGCCTGGGAGACGCTGCCGCACGAGCGCCTGAGCCCCAGCGTCGACACGGTGGGCCAGCGCCTGCAGACACTGCGCCGCATCGCGGAGTGGTCCGGTGACCACCCGCTCGTGATCGTCGCCTCCGTGCGCGCGGCGCTGCAGCCGATCGCGGGCAACCTCGGGGAGATCGCGCCGCTCGAACTCTCCGTCGGCAGCAGGGGCAACGAGCTCGACCGCGTGGTCGAGCAGCTCGTGGAGCGGGCATACTCCCGCGTCGACATGGTGTCGCGTCGCGGTGAGTTCGCCGTGCGCGGGGGCATCCTCGACGTCTTCCCTCCGGTCTCGGAGCACCCGTTCCGCGTCGAGTTCTTCGGCGACGAGATCGACCAGATCCGCGCCTTCTCCGTCGCCGATCAGCGCTCGCTCCCGGGCGACGTTCCCGGCGTCGATCTTCCGCCCAGCCGCGAGCTGCTGCTGACCGCCGATGTCCGCGATCGCGCGCGCGCCCTGATCGAGGGCTTCCCGGCGATCCGGGGGATGCTCGAGAAGATGGCCGAGGGTATCCCGGTCGAGGGCATGGAATCGCTCCTGCCGGCGGTCGCGGGACCACTGAAGTCTCTGGCCGAGTATCTGCCGGCGGGGGCGGCGACGGCCGTCGTCGATCCCGACCGCTCCACCGCGCGTGCGATCACGCTGGGTGACACCAACCGCGAGTTCCTCGATGCCGCCTGGAGCGCGGCCACCTCTGGTGCGTCGGCGCCCATCGACCTCGGGGCCGGCGACTTCCTCACGGTCGCCGAACTGCGCGAGGTCGTGCGCGACCGGGGTGGCGTCTGGTGGCAGCTGAGCCCCTTCGGCATCAGCGTCGGCGACGGCGATGCGGCTTCCGACACGGATGCCGCCACCCTCGGTGCCGCCATCATCCCGTCGTTCCACGGCAACGTCGACGGGGCGATCTCGTTCGTCGAGGCCAAGGTCACCGACGGCTGGCGCGTCGTGGTGATCGCAGCCGGAAGCGGCCTGGTCGACCGTGCACGCGATGTGCTGTCCGATCGCGGCCTCGCGGCCCGCGTCGTCGAGAGTCTCACGGATGCGCCCGAGGCCGGTGTCGCGACCCTGGTCATGGGGTCCGTCGAAGCCGGATTCCAGGTGCCCGAGGCGAAGCTCGCCGTCCTCACCGACAACGAGTTCTACGGACGCACGATCGGTGGCGACCAGCGGGTCGTCAAGAGGCTCGCCTCGCGGCGCAAGAACGTCGTCGACCCCTTGCAGCTGAAGCAGGGCGACTTCGTGGTGCACGCCACGCACGGCATCGGACGGTTCGTCGAGATGACGCAGCGCGAGGTGTCCACCGGTGGACGCAACGCCACCAAATCCGTGCGCGACTACCTCATCCTCGAATACGCCCCCTCCAAGCGCGGCTACCCCGGCGACAAGCTGTATGTGCCCACGGATCAGCTCGACTCCCTCTCGAAGTACGTCGGCGGCGAGGCTCCGACCCTGTCGAAGATGGGCGGCAGCGACTGGTCGCAGGCCAAGGGCAAGGCCCGCAAGGCGGTGCGCGACATCGCCGTCGAGCTCGTGAAGCTGTACTCCGCGCGCATGAGCGCCAAGGGCCATGCCTTCGGCCCGGACACGCCTTGGCAGCGCGAACTCGAAGAGGCCTTCCCGTTCGCCGAGACGCAGGACCAGTTGCAGACGATCGACGAGATCAAGGCCGACATGGAGCGGCCGATCCCGATGGACCGGCTGCTCTCCGGCGACGTCGGCTTCGGCAAGACCGAGGTCGCCGTGCGCGCGGCGTTCAAGGCGATCCAGGACGGCAAGCAGGTCGCGATGCTCGTGCCGACGACGCTCCTGGTGAAGCAGCACATGGAGACGTTCACCGAGCGCTTCGCCGGTTTCCCGGTCAAGGTGCGCGCGCTGTCGCGCTTCCAGACCGACAAGGAGGTCCGGCTCACGCTCCAGGGGCTGCTGGAGGGGTCGGTCGACATGATCATCGGCACCCACCGCATCCTCACGGAAGGGGTCATCTTCAAGGATCTCGGCCTGATGATCATCGATGAGGAGCAGCGGTTCGGCGTCGAGCACAAGGACGCGCTGAAGAAGCTGAAGACCAACGTCGACATCCTCGCCATGAGCGCCACCCCCATCCCGCGCACGCTGGAGATGGCGGTCACGGGCATCCGCGAGATGTCCACGCTCGCGACGCCGCCCGAGGACAGGCATCCGATCCTGTCGTTCGTCGGCCCCCGCAGCGACAAGCAGATCGCCGCGGCCATCCGGCGCGAGATCCTGCGCGAGGGGCAGGTCTTCTTCGTGCACAACCGCGTGCAGTCGATTCAGCGCGTCGCGGCGCAGTTGGCGGAGCTCGTGCCCGAAGCGCGCATCGCCGTCGCCCACGGGCAGTTGGGTGAGCACCAACTGGAGCAGGTCGTCGACGACTTCTGGGAGCGCAAGTTCGACGTGCTCGTCTCGACCACGATCATCGAGACAGGCCTCGACATCTCGAACGCGAACACGATCATCATCGACCGCGCCGACAAGTACGGCCTCAGCCAGCTGCACCAGCTCCGCGGTCGGGTCGGGCGAGGGCGTGAGCGGGCGTACGCGTACTTCCTCTACGACGAGATGAAACCGCTCTCCGAGACCGCCGCCGATCGGCTGCAGACGATCGCGGTCAACAACGAGCTCGGCTCGGGCATGCAGGTCGCGCTGAAGGACCTCGAGCTCCGCGGCGCAGGCAACATGCTCGGTGCGGAGCAGGCCGGACACATCGCCGGCGTCGGATTCGACCTGTATCTGCGGATGATCGGCGAGGCGGTGGCGACGTTCCGCGGCGACGAGGTCGAGACCGGGCAGGAGCTGCGGCTCGAGCTTCCCCTCGATGCCCGCATCCCCGAGTACTACATCGACAGCGAGCGGCTGCGTCTCGAGGCGTACCAGAAGCTGTCGGCGGCGTCGGCGGCCACAGCGAAGGACGGGGCCATCGATCTCGTGATCGAGGAGCTCGTCGACCGCTACGGCACGCCGCCGGAAGAGGTCGAGGGACTGCTGGCGATCTCGCGACTGCGTCGTCGGGCTGCGCGCGCCGGGCTGACCGACGTGGTGGTCATGGGCTCGAACCTGCGCATCGCACCGGCGCGGCTCGAGGACTCGATCAAGGTGCGGCTGCAGCGGTTGTATCCGAAGGCGAAGCTCGTGGCCGGGGGAGAGGCGCTGGTCGTGCCGATGCCCACGGTTCCCGCCGCTGTGGGCGTGGGGCTCGAGCCGCTGCCCGACGCACAGCTTCTCGAATGGGTCGAGCAGCTGTTCACCGCGATCTTCCCGGAACCGGCCAAAGCCGAGTAGCGTGCGGTGGCTGCTTTCGCGGCTGCGGCGGGACTAGTCTGGCCGCATGTTGTACGAGCACCTCGGGGCTCGCCCCCGCATCCATGACACCGCCGTCATCGCCCCCACCGCCGTTGTCTCCGGCGATGTGGAGGTGGGGCCGGGCTGCCAGGTGCTGCACGGCGCCGTCATCACGGCGGAGGGCGGCCCGATCACCCTCGGCGAGAACGTGATCGTGATGGAGAACGCGCTGATCCGCGCCACCGCGGCCAATGCGGTCCATGTCGGCGCGCACACGCTGATCGGAACGCTGGCGAGCATCGCCGGGGCGACGGTGGGTGAGGAGGTCTTCTTCGCCTCCGGCGCCCGCGTCTTCAACGGTGCTCTCGTGGGGGCCCGCTGCGAGGTGCGGGTCAACGCGATCGTGCACCGCCGCGCCGTGCTGCCCGAGGGCACGGTGGTCCCGATCGGGTGGGTGGCCGTCGGCGACCCGGTGCAGCTGCTCTCACCCGACCGGGATCAGGAGATCGCCGCTGCGCAGCCCGAGCTCGACTTCCCCGGTCACGTGTTCGGCGTCGACCGAGACACCCCCGACCTGATGGTGCAGCTCACCGAGCGCTACGGCAGCTCGCTCGCCAGGCACGCCCACGACCGCGAGATCACGGACTGAGACGCCGCGGAGACGATGAGGCCGGGCACCCCTGCGGATGCCCGGCCTCATGTCGTTCGGATCAGATGACGCCCTGGGCGAGCATCGCGGCGGCGACGCGTTCGAAGCCCGCGATGTTGGCGCCGGCCACGTAGTCGCCGCCCACGTCGTGACGTTCTGCCGCGTCGAAAGCGGCGTCGTGGATGTCGGCCATGATCTCGCGCAGCTTGTTCTCGCTGTCGGCGAAGGTCCAGCGCTGACGCGAGGCGTTCTGGCTCATCTCGAGCGCCGAGGTCGCGACACCGCCGGCGTTCGCGGCCTTGCCGGGGGCGAACAGCACGCCCGCTTTCTGGAAGGCCTCGACGGCGTCGGGCACGCACGGCATGTTCGCGCCCTCGGAGACGGCGCGCACGCCGTTCGCGATCAGGGCCTCGGCATCCGCGAGGCTGACCTCGTTCTGCGTGGCGGAGGGGACGGCGATGTCGACCGGGACCTCCCAGACGCTGCCGCCTTCGACGAAGCGCGCGCTCGGACGACGGTTGGCGTACTCGACGATGCGGGCGCGCTCGACCTCCTTGAGCTGACGGAGCAGGTCGACGTCGATGCCGGCGTCGTCGACGACGTAGCCGGACGAGTCGGAGGCCGTGACGGCGGTCGCGCCGAGCTGGGTGGCCTTCTGGATCGCGTAGATCGCGACGTTGCCCGAGCCCGAGATGCCGACGCGCTTGCCGGTGAGAGAGTCGTTGTGCACGGCGAGCATCTCCTGCGCGAAGAACACCGCCCCGTAGCCGGTCGCTTCGGTGCGCACCTCGGCGCCGCCCCAGCCGGTGCCCTTGCCGGTGAACATGCCCGACTCGTGGCGGTTGGTGACCTTGCGGTACTGGCCGAAGAGGTAGCCGATCTCGCGGCCGCCGACGCCGATGTCGCCCGCGGGGACGTCGGTGTGCTCGCCCAGGTGGCGGTAGAGCTCGTTCATGAACGACTGGCAGAAGCGCATGACCTCGGCGTCGGACTTGCCGTGCGGGTCGAAGTCGGACCCGCCCTTGCCGCCGCCGATGCCCTGACCGGTGAGCGCGTTCTTGAAGATCTGCTCGAAGCCGAGGAACTTGATGATCGACAGGTTCACCGAGGGGTGGAAGCGCAGTCCGCCCTTGTACGGGCCGAGCACAGAGGAGAACTGGATGCGGTAGCCGCGGTTGACCTGCAGCTTGCCGGCGTCGTCGATCCACGGCACGCGGAAGAGGATCTGCCGCTCGGGTTCGACGAGCCGCTCGAGGATCCCGCCGTCGACGTATTCCGGGCGTCGCTCCAGCACGGGGGCGATCGAGTGCAGCACTTCGTGGACGGCCTGGTGGAACTCCGGCTCGTGCGGGCTGCGGGACAGCACCGTGTCGAACACGGGCTGCACGGAGGCGGCGAGCGGATGGAAGTCGGCGGGAGTCGTAGCGGTCACGCGGAAGGGACTTTCTGATGGGGGATTGTGGTGCAGGCGATCGTGTCGCGTGAGGCATCGCCGGAGTCGGCGGAGGTTTCACTCTAGCGGCCGGCCGAATGCGGATCGCGCACCCGGCCGGACGGTATCTCGGTCACCCGGTGTTCTGAAGGCCGGCGGCGACGCCGCTGACCGAGAGCAGGAGCAGGCGCTGCTGTTCGGCATCGGCGCCCGAGCCGGTGGGCTCGTCGCTCGCCGAGCGCAGCGCCCGCAGGGCGCGCAGCTGCAGCAGCGAGAGCGCGTCGACGTAGGGGCTGCGCAGCTGCACGGCCCGCTGCAGAACCGGCTTGTTCTCCAGCAGGCGCTCGCCGCCGGTGAGCCGGATCACCCAGCGCCGCGTGATCGCGAGTTCGTCGAGGACGAGCTGTGCCAGATCATCGCGGTCGCCCAGCGCCAGGTACTGCCGCGCGATGCGCTCGTCGGTCTTGGCGAGGCTCATCGCGACGTTGTCGATCATGGTGCGAAGCAGCGGCCACTCGCGGTACGCCTCGACGAGCAGCTCCTCATCGCCGACGGCGTCCAGGGCGGTGCCGAGACCGAACCAGCCGGCGAGGTTGATGCGCGCCTGCGTCCACGCGAACACCCACGGGATGGCCCGCAGATCCTCGAGCGACTCGACGGACAGTCCGCGGCGCGCCGGGCGGGAGCCGAGCGCGAGCAGCCCGATCTCCTCCATCGGGGTGACCGTGGCGAACCAGGGCGCGAATCCATCGGCCTTCACGAGCGAGAAGAAGCGCTCGCGGGAGGCGGCGTCCATGACCGAGGCGACCTCCGCGTAGCGCTCGGCCGCGCGACTGGTGCGCTCCTCCTCGGTGGGGGACGACGCGAGCAGCGTGGCGGCGGCGACCTGGTCGATGTGCCGCATCGCGATGGCCGGCTCGCCATAGCGCGCGAAGATGACCTCACCCTGCTCGGTGAGCTTGAATCGACCGTCGACCGAGTGCGGCGGCTGCGCGAGGATCGCGGAGTTGGCGGGCCCGCCACCGCGCCCGAGGGCGCCACCGCGACCGTGGAAGAGCGTCAGCTCGATCTCGGACTCCTGCGCCCAGCGCGCGATCTTCTCCTGCGCCTCGTACAGGGCGAGGTTCGCGGCGACGGGGCCGACATCCTTCGACGAGTCCGAGTATCCGAGCATGACCTCGAGGCGGTTGCCGGTGGCGGCCATGCGCTCGCGGAACTCCGGGAACGTCACGGCCTCGGCCAGGATTCCGGGCGCTGCCTGAAGGTCGGCGAACGTCTCGAACAGCGGCACCACGTCGAGCACCGGAGCGTCGTCACCGAGCGCGTACCGAGCGAGGCGGTGCACGTTGGCGAGATCCGAGGCGGCCTGGGTGAAGGAGACGACGTAGCGTCCGGCCGCGCGCAGGCCGCGGTCGCGCTGGATGTCCGCGATCGCGCGGAAGACCTCCAGCACCTCCTCGGTCTGGGCGCTGATCGCCTCTCCCGCATCGAGTTCGGCCAGAGCCTTCGCGTGCACCTGCGAGTGCTGACGCACCTCGAGCTCGGTGAGGTGGAAGCCGTAGGTCTCGACCTGCCAGATCAGGTGCTGCACGCCGCCGAAGGCGTGGCGCTTGGCGCCGGCCTCCGCGAGCGAGGATTGCACGGCCCGCAGGTCCGCGAGAAGTTCCTCGGGACGCGAGTAACCCTGGGGCGAGTCGCCGTGGCGAGTCGCGGCGACCCGTCGGGACAGGACGAGCAGCACGCGGCGGTGGGGCTCATCGGGGGAGCGGGCCGCGAGTTCGGCGGCGAGTTCCGGTTCGGCCGCCACGAAACGGTCCCACAGGGCGACGACCTCGGCGTTCGGCGGGGTGTCGTCGGCCGAGAGCGTGAGGGTCCGGCCGATGCGGTCGAGCGCGCGCTCGAGGCCGCGCAGGACGTGGTCGGCCGCGATCTGCGAGGCCTCACGCGTCACGGAGGCCGTGACGAACGGGTTGCCGTCGCGGTCGCCGCCGACCCAGGAGCCGATGCGCACGAACGCGGGCACCACCGGGGCGCTGGATCCTGACTCCTCGCCACGGAGAGCATCGTCGATGCGGCGGTACACGTGGGGCACGGTCGTGAAGAGCGTCTCGTCGAACACGCCCATCACGGTGCGGACCTCGTCCGTCGGGGAAGGCTTCTGCGATCGCAGCGGCGCGGTGCGCCAGAGAGTGTCGATCTCCTCCAGCATCCGGCGGCGGGCGCGGTGCTCCTCGGATCCGCCGGCGCTCGCCGCGTCGTGCTGGGTCAGCAGTTCGGACAGGCGGCGGATGCTCGAGGAGACGGCGCGGCGGCGGGCCTCGGTCGGGTGCGCGGTGAAGACCGGGTGGAAGCGGAGGCCGTCCAGGCGGCGGCGGGCTTCTTCGTCGCCGACCTCGCTGCGCAGTCGGGCATAGGCGGTCGCGACGGTGTCGGCGGCATCCTCCCGTCCCGGCTGTCCGGCGCGCTCACGCAGCACGCGAACGCGCTGGTGTTCCTCGGCCAGGTTCACGAGGTGGAAATAGCAGGTGAAGGCCCGGGCGACCTCGTCGGCCCTGGCGATCGTGAACGACTCGGCGATCGCCGCGGCACGCTCGAACGCGTCGGGCGTCTCCTCGTCGTACGCCTGGATCGTCGCGAGGCGCAGACGCTCGACGTCTTCGAAGAGGCCGTCGCCGCCGGCTTCGCGCAGCACCTGCCCGAGCAGCTGCCCGAGCATCCTGACATCGGTGCGCATCGCATCCGGCGTGCCGCGACCGGCTTCGAATCGGCCGATCACACGGATCGCCTCGGTGTTCGTGGGCTCGGAGAAAGAGTGTGCGGGGGTCACCCTTCGAGAGTATCCCGGGCGGTGGGGGTGTCCTGCACGCATGACGCCCGGCGCCGGAGCGACGCAGCGAGACCGCGGGCGCGGCGATATCCCGGCGACCTACGATGGAGGGGATGCGCATCTCAGCGAACCCCCTCCGCGGTCAGCAGTTCCCCGCCGTCCTCCTTCTCGTCGCCGCCGGCCTCGGCCTGCTGCTCGCGAACCTGCCCACGCACGACGGGTTGGCGGCGTTCCTCGACTTCCACATCGCGGTGCCGGGCACCGCGCTCGATCTGTCGATCTCGCATTGGGTGTCCGACGGCCTCCTCGCGATCTTCTTCCTCGTCGTCGCGATCGAGCTGCGTCACGAACTCACGCATGGCGAGCTCGATTCGCCGCGCAAGGCCGTGCAGCCGGCGATCGCCGCGGGCGGCGGAGTGCTCGTCCCGATCGCGGTGTATCTGCTGATCGCCGGCGGTGACAGCTCCACGTCGTCGGGCTGGCCGATCCCGACGGCGACCGACATCGCCTTCGCTCTCGGGGTGCTGGCGATGTTCGGCAAGGGGCTGCCCTCGCGCGTTCGGGTGTTCCTCCTCGCCCTGGCGATCCTCGACGACATCATCGGCATCATCTTCATCGCGGTGCTCTTCGCCGACGACGTGCAGTGGTTGCTGCTGGGCCTCGCGGTCGTGGGTGTCGCCGTGTTCTGGGCGCTCAGCCGTGTCCTGCACGCGAAGGGGCACCCGCTCATCGCGGTCGCCATGGTCGTGGTGGGTGTCATCACCTGGGGTCTCGTCGCCTCCTCCGGCATCCATGCGACGATCGCCGGGGTGCTGCTCGGGCTGGTCATGTCGCCGGTCCCCGCGGGCCGCACGCGGCACGCGCTGGAGCCGACCGTGAACGGCGCGATCCTCCCCGTCTTCGCCTTCGTCGCGGCGTTCGTCGTGATCCCGGCGGTGTCGATCACGCAGCTGTCACCCGCGTTCTGGGCGATCGTGGTGGCGCTGCCCGTCGGCAAGATCATCGGCATCTCGCTGTTCGGCTGGATCGCGATGCGCATCCGTCCGAAGGGCGCAGATCCTGCGCTGCCGTTCGCCGACATCCTCGCGGCCGGTGCGCTCGGCGGTATCGGCTTCACGGTCTCGCTCCTCCTGGCCAACCTCGCCTTCGCGAGCGACGGCGGCATCCGCGACCAGGCGATCCTCGGTGTGCTCGTCGGCTCGCTGATCGCGCTCGTCCTCTCCGGGTTCATCGTGTCGCTGCGGGCACGCTGGTACCGTCGGGTCGCATCCGCCTCGTCGTGAGCGCGGATCCGGACCGACCGAAGGAGGTCGCGTGAACTCGCAGCCCGCGTCTGAGTCCCGTCCTGACGGGGAAGACCCGCTCCGCACCGCCGCCGACACCATGCACGCGGTCCGCGACCGCTGCGTGTGGTCGCAGCAGATCACGCACCGCGACCTCGTGCCGTATCTGATCGAGGAGTCGCACGAGGTGATCGACGCGGTCGAGTCCGGCACCCGCGACGACCTCCGCGAAGAGCTCGGAGACCTGCTGTGGCAGGTGCTGTTCCACGCGGCGATCGCGGCGCAGGATCCGGAGGACCCGTTCGACATCGACGACGTGGCGCGCACCCTGACCGAGAAGATGGTGCGCCGGCATCCGCACGTCTTCGCGGGAGAGGTGGCCGAGACGCCCGAGCAGGTGCTGGTGCACTGGAACGCGGCGAAGGCCGCGGAGAAGCGGACCCGCCGCAGCGTGCTCGACGGCGTGCCGCGGGGGATGCCGGCGCTCGCGCTCGCCCAGAAGCTCGTCGGTCGCGCAGCCGGTGTCGGTGTGACGGTCGCGCCGGTTTCGACGGCAGTGTCCCCGGCATCCGAAGCCGACCTCGGTGAGGCACTGCTCGCGCTCGTGGCGACCGCGCGCGCCGAGGGCTGGGACGCGGAACGTGCACTGCGCGAACGGCTCCGCGCGCTCGAAGACGACGTCCGGGCGGCCGAAGCCGGCTCCTGACGTACGGCCGGGGTGCCCGACCTGGGAAGATGGACGCGTGGCTACTGTGAACCCGCCGCGCGGCATGCGCGACATCCTCCCCGCCGACAAGGCCCGCCGTGAGCGCGTGCTCTCCGTCATCCGCGAGCGCTACCTCGCGCACGGATTCGACGAGATCGAGACTCCCGTGGTCGAGGACTACGAACGCCTGCATGCCGGGATCGGCGGAGACAATGAGAAGCTCTCGTACAACATCCTGCGGCGCGGGCTCGACGCCGACGCGATCCGTGCGGCGGCCGACGACCCTGCCGCGCTCTCGGACCTCGGCCTCCGCTACGACCTCACCGTGCCGCTCGCCCGTTTCTACGCGAGCAACCGCGGTCAGCTGCCCACCGTCTTCCGCTCGATCCAGATCGGACCGGTCTGGCGTGCGGAGCGCCCGCAGAAGGGACGCTACCGGCAGTTCGTGCAGTGCGACATCGACATCATGGGAGACGACTCGTCTCGTGCCGAGGCCGAGCTGATGGTCGCCTCGCTCGACGCGGTCGACGCCCTGGGTCTCGAGGGCGCGACCGTGCGGATCAACGACCGACGCGTTCTGGACTGGATGCTGGACTCCTTCGGGTTCACCGCCGAGGAGCGTCCCGGCGTGCTCATCACGATCGACAAGCTCGACAAGATCGGTCCGGAGGGAGTCGCCGCCGAGCTGCATGAGCGCAGTGCCTCGACCGCTGCCGCCGACGCCTTCGACGCCTTCCTGCGTCGGCCGCAGACGATGGAGTACAACCCGTTCGGGGAGCGTCAGATCCGCAAGGCGCTGCCCGACGGCGCCCCGGCCGAACTGATCGAGCACCTCGTCGGCATCGGCGAGGCCGTCGCCGCGGGGCGCGGCCAGAGCGACATCCCGCTCGTCTTCGACCCGTTCCTCGTGCGCGGCATGGGGTATTACACCGGCACGATCTTCGAGCTCGCGCACCCGTCTGTCGCATACTCGCTCGGCGGCGGCGGGCGGTACGACGGCATGATCGGTCGCTTCCTCGGGCAGCAGGTGCCCGCGGTCGGGTTCTCGCTGGGCTTCGAGCGTCTGGTCGATCTGATCGCCGATGAGGTGGATGCTGCGGCCGAGGCGGTCGTGCTGATCCACGACGCCGACGTTCCCGTGCATGAGCTCGTCCGTCACAAGGCCGCGCTCATCGCCGAGGGTGCCCGGGTTCGGCTCGAGCGACGCACGAAGAACGTCAAGGCACTGCTCGAGCGCTCGGCGGCCGACGGATACACGGCCTTCGCGACCGTGTCCGCGGGTGCCGACGACCTCGAGGTCAAGCCGCTCTCCTGACGCGAGGTTCGGAAGGCCCCCGCGTCGCGTTCACGCCGCGTTCACGCCGGCGCGGTGGAATCGGGGTGTGAGCCGCTTCCGCACCCTCGCCGTCGTGACGCTGGCCCTCGTGGCGGTGCTGAGCGGTGCGCGTTTCGCCCTCGTGCAGCAGGCCGCCATCGCGCGGAAGCGGATCGGGAAGCCGCTGGGGGAGGAGTCCCTCGACGCCGACCGGGTGTGGCGTCGCGAGCTCGACGGTGAGCCCCTCGATCTGCTGGTGTTGGGCGACTCGATCGCCGCGGGTCTCGGGGCGGAGCGCCGCAAGGAGACGCTCGGCGGTCGGCTCGCGAAGAGCGTGGGCCGGCGGATGCATCGACCGGTGCGGCTGCGCACCGCTGCGGTCGTGGGCTCGGAGTCACCCGACCTTCCCGCGCAGCTCGACGCGCTCCCCGCCGACTACCGTCCGCACGTGGCGGTGATCGTCGTGGGCGGCAACGATGTCACGCACCGGCTGCCTGTGGCGCTGTCCGCACAGCACATGCACGAGGCGATCGGGCGGCTGCGGCAGACCGGCACCGAGGTCGTCGTCGGCACCTGTCCCGACCTCGGTGCATTGCGTGCGGTTCCGCAGCCGCTCCGTCGGATCGCGTCGAGCCTGTCGCGCCGTCTCGCCGTGATCCAGGACGAGACGGCGCGACGGGCGGGCGCCGAGCCGGTCGACCTGCGCCGCGCGGTCGGCCCGATGTTCTTCGACGAGCCGGAGGAGATGTTCAGTCTCGACCGCTTCCACCCGAGCGCTCTGGGTTACCGGCGCACCGCCGAGGCCCTGCTGCCTGCCGTGTGCCGTGCGGCGGAGGTGGCGCTCAGTTCGCGCCGTCGCTCGGGGCCGTACTGAACGACGCGGCCCACTCGGCCACCCGCCGGCTGCTCTCCTCGTCGGAGATGTCATCGACACGGGTCATCACCGACCAGCGCACGCCGAACGGGTCGCGGATGCTCGCGAAGCGGTCGCCCGAGACGAACGGTGCGGGTGCTTCGCGCACGGTGGCTCCTGCCGCGACGGCCTTCGCCACGACCGCATCGACGTCGGAGACGTACAGGCCCATCGAGTAGCAGTCGTCGTCGCCTTCGGGCCCGCGGACGAGGTGGTACTCCGGGTTCGGTTCGCCGAGCTGGAGGATGCCGAGCCCGAAGTCGAGGTCGGCGTGCGCGACCATGCCGCCGAACTCGGTCACGTCGATGACCCTGGCGCCGAACACGTCGCGGTAGAACTCGATGGCCTGCCTCGCGTCGGGGATCGCCAGGAACGGCGTGAGCGAGGTCGCGCTGTTCGGGCGGCCGTCGGTCGTGTATGTCCCGGTGGCGCCTGTCGTGGGGGCCTCTGTCGTGGGGATGTCGTTGCTCATGCCGCCACGTTAGGTCGCGGGGAAGGCCCGCGGCTTGAACATCCGCGACAACCTCCCGACGTCGGTGGGGGAGCCTACGCTGAGCGCATGGTGAACCCGACCCGTGGGGTGCTCTACCCCGCCCGCCTGCCCGAGTTCCACCGCCTCCCCGCACCGGCAGCGGCGACGGAGCTGGTCGCCTGGTTCTGGATTCCGGAGTGGGACATCGAGCGCGGGCGTTCGTCGCGCCAGGAGATCGTCGCCTATCCGGCGCTCAACCTCGTCGTCGATGCGGATGCCGTGACGCTGTCGGGCGCCACGACCCGGATGACCCACCGTGATCTCCGGGGGAGAGGCTGGGCCGTGGGTGCTCTGCTGCGCCCCGCTGCTGTCGCCGCCCTGATCGACGACCCCCGCGTGCTGGTCGACGGCGAGCGAGTCCTGGGCGAGTCGACGGCGGAGGTCGCCGAGCTGCGCGGTGCCCTGGTGGCGGCGATGGGTTCCGGAGACGGGCATCGCGATCGGGCGGTCGCGGCCTTCGCCCGGTGGCTCGGGGAACGGGTCGGCCCGGTCGGGGATCCCGCCCGCCAGGCCAACGCGCTCATGGAGGTCTTGATGGGGGAGGGAGCCGCGCTCACTCCGGAAGAGGCGGCCGCGCGCCTCGCGGTGTCGGTTCGCACTCTCCAGCGGATGGCCCATCGCCACGTCGGGCTCTCGCCGGCAGCGATGATCCGGCGACGGCGCCTGCAGGAGGCAGCTGTGCGCGTGCGGGAGCACCCGGACATCGACCTCGCGTCGATCGCCGCCGAGCTCGGATACGCGGATCACGCCCATCTGACGAGGGACTTCCAAGCCGTCCTCGGTATCGCGCCGCGCGCATACCGCTCCGAGTCGAGCCGCTGATCTCAGACGCGCGCGAGTCGGAGTCGCAGCATCCGGTATCCCACGCCGAGCAGGACCACTCCTGCTCCGATGGTGGAGGCCAGGACGGGAAGGGTCGCCACCAGCACGAGGCAGCCGAGCGCGCCGATGACCTGCAGTGCGCGGGGGTAGCGGCGTGCCGGTCCCGTCTGCCGGAAGGCCGCCGCATTGGCGATGAAGTAGTACAGCAGCACACCGAAGGATGAGAAGCCGATCGCCCCGCGAAGATCGGCGAACATCACGATGGCGATCACGATGACGGCGATCATGATCTCGGCGCGCTGCGGCACGTGGTGGCGCTCGTCGATCTTCGCGAGGAACCTCGGGACGTCGCTCCCCCGTGCCATGGCGAGGGTCGTCCGGCCGATCCCGGTCAGCAGTGCCAGCAGCGCGCCGAGTGAGGCGGCCGCTGCAGCCACACGGATGACCGGGGCCCACGCGGAAGCGCCCGCCGCGTCGAGCAGGTCGACCAGAGGCGCCGTCGATCTGATCGCATCCCCGCCGAGGACCAGGACGACCGCGACGCAGACGAGCGTGTAGACGACGACGGCTCCACCCAGTGCGAGGACGATCGCGCGCGGAATCGTCTTCGACGGGTCGACCACCTCCTCGCCCATGGTCGCGATGCGCGCGTAGCCGGCGAACGCGAAGAACAGCAGCCCGGCACCCTGCAGCACGCCGTAGGCGGTGGCGTCGGGCAGCGGACCGGGGGCGGCGGTCGGTGCGGCGCCGAGCCCGAATCCGACCGCGACGGCGATCCCGAGGAGCGAGCACACGACCAGGATGCGGGTGAGCAGCGCGGTCCTGGTCACGCCGAAGCAGTTCACGACCGCCAGCGCGGCGACGGCGACCACGGCGACCGGCACCTGCCATCCGGCGGGGGCGGCATAGGCGGCGAAGGTCATCGCCATGGCGGCGCAGCTCGCGATCTTGCCGATCACGAAGCTCCAGCCGGCGACGAATCCCCACCAGGGTCCGATCTCGGCGCGGGCATACGCATACGTGCCGCCCGCGACGGGATGCGCGGCCGCGAGCTGCGCCGATGCGGTGGCGTTGCCGTATGCGACGACGGCGGCGATCGCGAGGGCGATGAGGATGCCGCTTCCGGCGGCCCCGATCGCCGGAGCCCACACGGCGAACACGCCGGCGCCGATCATGGAGCCGAGACCGATGGCGACGGCGTCTCCGAGCGTCAGTCGGCGAGCGAGGGGCATCCGTCCATGGTGACAGTCCGCGGTGAACGGCGGGTGACGCGGTTCACCCTCGGGACGCCGTGACCCGCTTCTTCTCCCGGATGTAGACCTCGCGGCGCACCTTCGCGACGACATCGCCCTCGCGGTCCGTGATGACCGTCTCGAACCACTCCAGGACCTTCGCCCCGCCGCGGGCGCGTTCGCGGATCTCCTCGGCCTTCTCCTTCGACACCTCGAACTCCGCAGTGAGCACGCCGCGGCCGGGCTTGAGGAACTCGATCTCGCCGCGGGTGTCCCACACCACGTGGTCGCGCCCGAGCTGATGCATGACGAGCATGAAGAAGTACGGGTCGGTCATCGCGGACATCGACCCGCCGAACGCGGTCTTGACGTAGTTGCGGGTGAAGACGTTCACGTGCAGCTCGACGGTGGCGTGGGTCCAGTCCTCGCTGAAGCGACGGATGCGGATGCCGCTGAAGAGGTTCGGGATCCACAGGCTCATGCCGAGGGCGAGGCGGCGGGGAGTGATGCGCATCCCGCCAGTGTGGGGGACGCGGGCGAGGACGACGAAGACGTCTGGAGGGTAGCCACAGTTGTTCTAGTTCGAGTAGAATAACGCGAACAAGACGGAGGTCGGATGCTGATCAGGGTCGACATGGCGAGCGGGGTGCCGCTCTACGAGCAGGTCGCCGCTTCTGTGCGCGCCGACATCATCGCCGGCAGACTGGCGCCGGGAGACCGCCTTCCCTCGGCGCGCGAAGTCGCCGAGACCCTCGAGATCAACCTGCACACCGTCCTGCACGCATACCAGCAGCTGCGCGCGGAGGGCCTGATCGACCTGCGACGTGGTCGTGGTGCAGTGGTCTCGGCTTCCGTCGGTCCGCTCGTCGACCTAACGAAGGATCTGCATGATCTGGTGTCGCGCGCCGCCGCGCTCGGCGTCGCGCCGGCCACACTCGCCGCTCTCGTGAAGGAGATCACCGTATGACCCCCGCCGTCCGCCGTGCCCGCACCGCCTTCCTCTGGGTGGGGGTGATCATTCCGCTCACGATCCTGGCGGTGTCGGCGGTCATCGTCGCGTTCTGGCTCCCCGAGATCCCGGAGCCTGCGGCGATCCACTGGTCGGAGGACGGCGTGAACGGCTTCGGGCCCGGCTGGACCTACCTCGCCATCCTCGGCGGCATCGCGGTGATGGTCATCGGGTTCGCGCTCCTCGCGTGGTTCGCGCACCGACTCCCGCAGAACGGGCAGCCGGTTCCCTCCGCAGAAGCCGAGCGCCCGCAGTGGTCGATCACGGCGAGGTTCCTCGGCGCGATGAACCTCGGTCTCGCGGCCATCATCTCCTTCATCACCCTGGTCGGTGTCGACGCGCAACGCGGTCTCGCGGATGCCGCCGACACACCCGACATCGGCTTCGAGGTGCTGATCGGGTTCCTGCTCATGGCCGCCGGCGTGGCGATCGGGTGGTTCCTGCAGCCGTCCACGCCCCTGCCGGACACGAGCGGGTCCGAGAGCCCGGCGGAGCCCCTCCCGACCTCCGCCACGGAACGCCTCGTGTGGATCGGCACCCCAGCGATCGCCGGTGTCGCGTCGGCCGTGCTCGGCGGCGCGGTGCTGCTCGCCTGTGCGCTCGCCGCCGTCATGATCGCGACGGGAGCGGGCGGAGTGATGACCGCGGTCATCATGCTCGCCTCGTGCGGGATCCTGATCGCCGCGCTCGTCACCACCTTCGCGTTCCGCGTGCGCATCGGGCCCGCCGGACTGCTCGTGCGGTCGCTGGCGGGCTGGCCGAGGATCGAGATCCCGTCCGCCGATATCGCGTCGGTACGCGCGATCGACGTCGATCCCTTCGCCGAGTTCGGGGGATGGGGGCTGCGCTACGGCCTCGACGGACGGTACGGCGTGGTCCTGCGGCGAGGTGAAGCGCTCGAAGTGACGCGGGTCGGTGGACGGCGGTTCGTCGTCACGGTCGACGACGCACAGACAGCGGCGGCGGCGCTCGCCGCCGTCACGAGGAAGGAAGCGTGAACAGCATGGACTCACCCACCCCCACGTCTCGAAGAGTCGAGTGGCCCGCCATCATCGTCTTCGTGGTCGTCGCCTGCGCGCTGGCCTGGCTGGTGGCACTGCCACTGTGGCTCGGAGACGGTCTCGCCGAGCCGATGTCCGTCTTCCTCCTCCCGGTCATGATGTTCACTCCGGCCATCGCGGTACTGGTCGTCACCTTCGCGATGCGCGTGCCCGCGCGGGGACAGCGTGCGCGCTTCCTGGGCCTCTGGCCGCTACGGCCCGCCAAGCGCGTGGTCTGGCTCATGGTCGCCGCATGGCTCGTCCCGCCGGTCCTGGTGGCGCTCACGATCGTGGTGTCCGCAGCGCTCGGGTTCGTGCAGCTCGATCTGACGTTCGCCGGCTTCGCGGCTGAGCTCGCGAAGTCGCTGCCCGATGGTGTTCCGGTGCCGCCGGTCGAGATCGTGGTGTTCGCGCAGATCGCGATGGTTCCGCTCGGGGCGCTGCTCAACAGCTTCTTCGCCTTCGGGGAGGAGCTCGGATGGCGAGGCTGGCTGGTGCCGGCCCTGCGACCGCTCGGCACCTGGCCCGCTCTGATCCTCAGCGGCGCGATCTGGGGCCTGTGGCACAGCCCGATCATCCTGCTCGGCTACAACTTCGGGCGCACCGACATCACGGGAGTCCTGTTCATGGTCGGCGGCTGCGTCGCGTGGGGCATCCTGCTCGGCTGGCTGCGCCTGCGCTCGGCATCCGTCTGGCCGGCGGTGATCGCGCACGGATCACTGAACGCCGCCGCCGGGCTCATCGTCCTGTTCGCGGCCACGCAGCCCGACATGGCGCTCGCCGGACCGCTCGGCGTGGCGGCATGGATCGTCATCGCGGTGGTCGTCCTGGTGCTCGTGCTGACCGGCCAGTTCCGGAAGCAGCCGGAGCTCGCCGACGCGCCCGGTCGTCTGCTCTCGCCGCCGCGGGGTTGACGGAGGCCACAGCCGGCGGTTGGCTGAGGTCATGGACTCCACCCCCGCCGCCTGGTCGCAGGCCGATTCGTACCTCGCCGACACGCTCGTCGGGCCCGACGCCGAATTGGAATCGGCTCTCGTCGCGCAGCGGGAGGCGGGGCTGCCCGAGATCGAGGTCGCTCCCGTCGCCGGCAAGCTGCTGAACCTGCTCGTCCGCATCAGCGGTGCGCGAAGGGTGCTCGAGATCGGCACGCTCGGCGGCTATTCGACGATCTGGCTCGCCCGCGCCGTCGGTTCCGAAGGCCGCGTCGTGACGATCGAGGCGGAGGCTGAGAACGCCGCCGTCGCACGGGCCAGCATCGATGCCGCCGGTGTCGGCGACCGGGTCGACATCCGCATCGGCAGGGGCGCCGAGGTGCTGCCGACTCTGGTCGGCGGGTTCGATCTGGTGTTCATCGACGCCGACAAGGAGTCCAACACCGTCTATCTCGACTGGGCCGCGCGACTCGGTCACTCGGGCACGGTCGTCGTGCTGGACAACATCGGGCGCGAAGGCGAGATCGTCCGCGACGACAGCACCGACTCGAAGGTGATCGGCACCCGTGACGGACTGCGGATGCTGGGGGAGGACCCGCGCTTCGACGCCACGGCGCTGCAGACGGTCGGGGCGAAGGGCTGGGACGGCTTCGCGATCGCCGTCGTGGTCTGAGCCCGCTCCGCGCGCGGCGGTCGGACGAGTCCCTGATCGGGTCGCACGGCCGGGCTAGACTGGGCGCGGATCGACGACGCTCCACACCACGTTTTCCCCCTGAGCAAGGAGCACATCAGTGGCACTGATCGAGGCTGTAGGCGCACGCGAGATTCTCGACTCGCGCGGAAACCCGACCGTCGAGGTGGAGGTCCTCCTCGACGACGGCATCGTGCAGCGGGCGGCCGTCCCGTCCGGTGCATCCACCGGTGCGTTCGAGGCGTACGAGCTCCGCGACGGCGACAAGAGCCGCTACGGCGGCAAGGGCGTCCTCAAGGCCGTCGAGGCCATCATCGACGAGCTGGGACCTGCGATCGAAGGTGTCGAGGCGAGCGAGCAGCGCATCGTCGACGAGATCCTCATCGAGGTCGACGGCACCGAGAACAAGAAGCGCGTCGGCGCCAACGCCATCCTCGGCGTGAGCCTCGCCGTCGCCAAGGCGGCCGCAGACTCCGCTGACCTCCCGCTGTTCCGCTACCTGGGTGGCCCGAACGCGCACGTGCTGCCCGTTCCGCTCTTCAACGTCATCAACGGCGGCGAGCACGCCGACAACGGCATCGACATGCAGGAGTTCTTCCTCGCGCCGGTCGGCGCGGAGACCTACTCCGAGGCGCTCCGCTGGGGCGTCGAGACCTACCACGTGCTGCGCGCAGAGCTGAAGGCCGCGGGCTACGCGACCGGTCTCGGCGACGAGGGCGGCTTCGCCCCCGACCTGCCCAGCAACCGCGAGGGTCTGGACTTCCTGGTGAAGGCGATCGAGAAGGCCGGCTTCACCCCCGGCACCGACATCGCCCTCGGCCTCGACGTCGCGGCGACCGAGTTCTTCAAGGACGGCGTCTACCGCCTCGACAACAAGGACTGGGACGCGGCCGCGCTCACCGAGTACTACGTGGGCCTCGTCAACGACTTCCCGATCGTCACGATCGAGGACGCTCTCGCCGAGGACGACTGGGACAACTGGAAGCACCTCACCGACGCTCTGGGCTCCAAGGTCCAGCTGGTCGGCGACGACCTGTTCGTCACCAACCCGCAGCGTCTCGCCGACGGCATCAAGCGCGGCGTCGCCAACTCGCTGCTCGTCAAGGTCAACCAGATCGGCACGCTCACCGAGACGTTCGATGCGGTCAGCCTGGCGCAGCGCTCCGGCTACACGGCGATGCTGTCGCACCGCTCGGGTGAGACCGAGGACACCACCATCGCCGACCTCGTCGTCGCGACGAACTCCGGTCAGATCAAGGCGGGTGCGCCCGCTCGCAGCGAGCGCGTCGCGAAGTACAACCAGCTGCTGCGCATCGAGGAGGAGCTCGGCGACGCCGCGGTCTTCGCCGGTCGTTCCGCGTTCCCGCGTTCGCAGGCCTGAGAACAGCTGACACACGAAGAAGCCGCGCGAGCGGCGGCCGAGAAAGCCGTCGCCCGCGGCGCAGGAAGCCGCTGAAGCGGTACGACGAAGGAGGGGCCGTGGCACGACGACCGGCTCCTCCTTCGTCGTCTCCGAACCCGAAGGCGACCGGAAAGGGGCGCGGCGGGTCGAAGGCGTCCGCTGCTGCCGCCCCCGCGCCCAGGGCCGCGGGGAGGAACCGCGGCGACGCGGCACGTGTCGATGTGCGCGAGTGGGCCTCCGGCATCCGCCTCTCGGCGTTCTCGGTCATCATGCTCTCGCTCGTGGTGCTGGGGGCCTGGGTCCTCGTGCCCACGCTCGGCACGTTCATCGACCAGCGTCAGAAGATCGCGGCGCTCGAGGCATCGGTGCAGGTGAGCGAAGACGAGATCACGGCGCTGATCGCCGAGCGCGAGCGATGGAACGACCCCGCCTACATCACCACTCAGGCGCGCGAGCGTCTGTACTACGTCAAGCCGGGTGAGGTCGTCTATCTGATCGACAACGACCTCGATCCCTCCGTGCTCCCGCGTGAGCAGGCGCCCGTGAGCGACACACTCGAGGAGAAGCCGTCGGACTGGATGCCGCAGCTGCTGCGCACCCTGGTCGCGACGGGACTCAGCGACACGGCGACGACCGCTCCCTGAGTGTCCGCTCCGAGCATCCTCTCGGCCGGCTCCCCTACGCTGGTGGGGTGACCACGCCGCCGTTCCCCGCTCCCACGCCCGCCGAGCTCGCCGTCGTCTCGGCCCAGCTCGGTCGTCCTGCCCGGGGTGTGGTGGGCATCGCCGCTCGCTGCGCCTGCGGCAACCCCACGGTGGTCGCGACGACGCCGCGCCTCCCGGACGGCACACCGTTCCCCACGTTCTACTACCTGACGCACCCGGCTGCCACGGCCGCGATGTCGACCCTCGAGGCCAACCAGGTGATGCCGGAGCTCGCAGCGCTCCTGGCCGACGATGAAGATGTCGCCGCCGCCTACCTCGCCGCGCATGAGGCCTACCTCGCCGACCGCGCGCAGTTCGGGGAGGTGTCCGAGATCGACGGCATCTCGGCGGGAGGGATGCCGACGCGTGTGAAGTGCCTGCATGCACTCGCGGGGCATGCGCTCGCTGCCGGTACGGGAGTGAACCCCATCGGTGATGCCGCGCTGGCGCGGTCGTCCTGGTCGCCCGAGGTGTGCCGGTGCGAAGACCCCGGTGCCGCCCAGCGCGAGGCGGCGGCGTCACCGGCATGACAGCCCGTCTGACGCTGCGCAGCGCCGCCGCCATGATGGTGGTCGCGGCGTCTGTGCTGCTCCTCGGGGCCACGGCGACGCCGCCGCCGATCCCGGACGACCCCTCCGACCCGACCCGCGCATCGGAGTATTGGCTCGACGGCGCCCGCATCCGTGAGGCGTGGCAGACGACCCGCGGCAAGGGTGTGACGATCGCCGTCATCGACACCGGCATCGGCAAGGTGCCCGAGGTGTTCGGCGATGCCGTGGTCGGCGGCACGGACGTCTCCGGTGCGGGCACGCCGGATGGACGGACGCCGCTCGGCGCGATCGACGGAAATCATGGCTCCTGGGTGGCTTCGCTCGCCGCCGGACGCGGCGCCGCCGACGGGACCGGCATGATCGGAGTCGCGCCGGAGGCCAACCTCCTCTCCATCTCGGTCGGCTTCGGCGCGGCCGCCGCCGTGCCGTTCACGGAGCAGGTGGCGAAGGGCATGCGCTGGGCGGTCGACAACGGCGCCGACATCATCAACCTCTCGTTCACGACGAACACGCTCGACTGGGACGAGAGCTGGGACGACGCGTTCCTCTATGCGTTCGAGCACGACGTCGTGGTCGTCGTCGCCGCGGGCAACCGGGGGAGTGGCACGAACATCATCGGCGCACCGGCGACCATCCCCGGCGTGCTCACGGTGGGCGGCGTGGACCAGACCGGCACGGCGAGCGTCGAGGCTTCCACCCAGGGCATCACGATCGGGATATCCGCTCCGAGCGAGGGCCTGATCGGAGTCTCCGCCGACGGCAAGGTCGAGCGGTGGCGAGGGACGAGCGGCGCGGCGCCCATCGTCGCGGGGGTCGCCGCGCTGATCCGCTCTGCGCATCCCGACATCAAGGCGATCGACGTCATCAACCGCATCATCAAGACGGCGATACCGGTCCCCGACGCCGTCAAGCCGCAGGATCCGCTCTACGGCTACGGGCTGGTGGATGCCGCCGCGGCGATCTCCGCCAACATCCCCCCGGTGAGCGCGAACCCCATGGGCGACCTGGCGGAATGGGTGCGCTACTTCCGTCGCGCGGAGTCGGAACCGCAGCCCGTGCCGTCGATGACGCCGGTGGCCGTGCCCCCTCTTCCCGCGGCCGATGCGCCGAGCGAGGCGGCTTCACCGTTGCTTCCCAGCGCCGATTCGCTGCGCTACGGTACCCTGCCGCTCATCGCGCTCACCGTGCCTGGTATCCTGGTAGCGCTTGGCGTCACCGCAGCTGCCCGGCGCATCCGATCGGCGCGCGTTTCCGTACGCCAAATCCCCGACTCCGAGGAGTAGTTCTTCTGTGCCTCAGAACAGCACTGTGCCCAAGATTCTGATCGTCGGCGGAGGGTACGCAGGCTTCTACACCGCGTGGAAGCTCGAGAAGCACCTCCGCAAGGGTGAGGCCGACGTGACCATGGTCGACCCGCTGCCGTACATGACGTACCAGCCGTTCCTGCCCGAGGTGGCCGCCGGCTCGATCGAGGCACGTCACTCGGTCGTCGCCCACCGCCGTCACCTCAAGCGCACCCACGTCCTCACCGCCAAGGTGACGAACATCAACCACGCGCAGAAGGTCGCGACGATCACGCCGCCCGTCGGCGAGCCGTACGAGTTCGCGTACGACCAGATCGTCGTCACCGCGGGAGCCGTCTCCCGCACCTTCCCGATCCCGGGCATCGCCGACAACGCGATCGGGCTGAAGACCATCGAGGAAGCCGTCGCGATCCGCGACAAGGTCATGTCGAACTTCGACAAGGCCGCCTCGCTCCCCGCCGGACCCGAGCGCGACCGTCTGCTGACCGTCGTCGTCGTCGGCGGCGGGTTCGCCGGTATCGAGGTGTTCGCCGAGCTGCGTTCGCTGGCTTCCGCGCTGGTGGGCAAGTACCCGCAGATCAGCTTCGAAGACACGCACTTCCACCTCATCGAGGCGATGGGCCGCATCATGCCCGAGGTCTCGCTGCAGACCAGCGAGTGGGTGCTCAAGGACCTCGCCAAGCGCGGTGCCAACGTGCACCTCGACACGCAGCTGACGAGCGCGGTCGACGGCAACGTCGAGCTCTCCACGGGCGAGGTCATCCCGACCGACGTCATCGTGTGGACCGCCGGTGTCATGGCGAACCCGACCGTGGTTCGTGGCGGCGACCTCCCGGTCGAGGAGCGCGGTCGCATCCAGACCCGTGCCGACCTGCGCGTCGGCACGCCCGAGGCCTTCGTCGAGGGCGCCTGGGCTGCGGGCGACGTGTCGGCCGTCCCCGACCTCTCGGGCGGCGGAGTCGGCGGCTTCTGCGTGCCGAACGCTCAGCACGCGGTACGCCAGGCGAAGCTTCTCGCGAAGAACCTCGTCGCCGTGCTCCGTGGGGAGAACCCCAAGGACTACTTCCACAAGAACATGGGCGCGGTGGCGGGGCTCGGCCTGTACAACGGTGTCTTCCAGTCCGGCAAGATCGCCCTCAAGGGCTTCGTGGCCTGGGTCGCGCACCGCGGCTACCACGGTCTCGCGATGCCGACGTGGGAGCGCAAGTTCCGCGTCATCTGGGGCTGGTGGAACAACCTGTGGCTGGGTCGCGACCTGGTGAACCTCGAGACGGTGCAGAACCCGCGCTACGTCTTCGAGGAGTTCGCCGCGCGTCCGCGTCCGGCAGCTCCCGCGGCGCCCGTGGCAGATGCTGCTCCTGCGGCGAAGGCTGCTCCTGCCGCGAAGGCTGCTCCGGCGGCCTCGGAGACGACTGCCGAGAAGAAGCCGGCCGCGAAGAAGCCGGCCGCGAAGAAGCCTGCGGCGAAGAAGCCTGCCGCCGAGAAGGCTCCTGAGCCGGCCGAGGCTGCAGCGAAGTAGCAGACCCTCGAATCAGATTGAGATCGGCCCCGCGCGCTCTGCGCCGGGGCCGATCTTCGTTTCTTCGGGGCGGCTCCGAGGCGAAGCACAGGTGCGGTCGGTAGCGTGAGGGCAGCAAGGGGAGTACTCCCGTCTGCAGCGTCGTCGTCATTACGAGCACGAGATCGTGCTCCGGCCCGCTGGCCCGTGAGGGTGGAGGAGACCTTGGCACCCGCATAGCGGGGTGCCGAGAAACCCCTGCCGTCGCTCCGACGTGGGAATCCCCGGTGGCCCGCACCACGAAAGGGACACCCATGGGAAAGCTCTCCCGACTGATCGGAATGGCATCCGACGCGCTCGAGAAGAATGCCGGTTCCGGACGCACCGACCATTCGGCGGGCGGGTCCCGCTCGACGGACTGGGGCGGGATGCTCCGCGGAGCCGTGGACGCGGTCCGCGGTCCGGCGGACGGAACTCCTCGCGCCGAGCAGAGCGCACGGGTCGCGGGGGCGGATCCCTACGCACCGCCGGCACCCGGTGCTCCGAGCGTCAGGGCCGGTTCGACCCCTCCGCGGGATCGTTACGCACCACCGGTCGCCGGATCCGCGCGTACATCCCCTGCGGCAACCGACGCCGATAGAGCGGCCATCGCCCGCTACGACTACCTGCTGCAGACGGCCGACCCGCAGCGTGTCGAGCAGATCCACCGCGAGGCATTCGCCCGGCTGACTCCCGAGCAGCGCACGCTCGTCGAGGCGCGGATGCGGCAGGAGCTCGAACCGGGGGAGCGTCCGAGGTCTTCATCTCCCGATGATCTCGCTCGCGCGGCCGGGCGTGCGGAGGCCATGAAGCCGGGGCGGATGCGCGGACTCCTGTCGCGCGTGCGCGGCGCGGGTGCCGGTGGTGCTGCGGTCGCCGCAGGCGGTGCGGCGGTGGGACTGCTCGGCGTGGTCGCCGGTGGTGCGGTGCTCAGCACGGTGGCCGGTCCGCTTCTGGAGCAGGCCGCGAACATCGGCGTCGACTTCGGCGCGCTGGCCGAGGGCGTCGACGTCGAGTCGCTCGCCGCCGGAATCGATGTCGAGTCGATCGCCGGCGGGGCCGGCGACCTCATGGGTTCCGCAGGCGAGGCGGCGTCCGGACTGGGCGAGACGGCCACGGGATGGGGCGAGCGGCTCGGCGACCTGGGCATCCCGGGCATCGGCGATCTGTTCGGACGCTGAGCTCGGATGTTCTTCGCAACCGACGCCGAACACGGCTTCACCGGTCTGACCGGATTCGCGGCCGACGTGCTCACCTCCCTCGGCGACGTCGGGGTCGGGGTGCTCGTCTTCCTCGAGGTGCTGATCCCGCCGATCCCGAGCGAGGTGATCCTGCCGTTCGCCGGATACCTCAGCCAAAGTGGGGAGCTGAACCTGGGATGGCTCATCTTCTGGAGCACGCTGGCCTCCTGGCTGGGAGCCCTGCTGCTGTATGGACTCGGCGCGGCGATCGGCATGCAACGGGCGGTGCGGCTGCTGGCGGCGACCCGGTTGGTGAGCCGCTCCGACCTGGAGCGGGGAGCCGACTGGTTCACGCGCAGCGGCGGCTGGACGGTGCTGGTGGGCCGGATGGTCCCGGGTGTGCGCAGTCTCATCTCCATCCCCGCCGGGGCATCGCGCATGAATCTCGCCACCTTCAGCATCTACACGATCGTCGGCAGTGGCGCGTGGAACGCTCTGCTCCTCGGTGTCGGTGCGGCGCTCGGCACGCAGCACGAGCAGTTGGAGCAGTACCTCGGGTACCTCGACTACGCCGTCTACATGGCCATCGTGATCGCCCTCATCGTCCTGGTCGCTCGCCGGGTGCGTGAGGCTGCGGGAGAGCGGAGGGCGGTTGCCGACGGCGAGAACTGAGAAGCGGAGTGCCCCCGCTGGGACTCGAACCCAGACTGAAGCGATTTTAAGTCGGTTCAGCCCCGTATTGGACGGTCCTGGCATGTACCTCCGATGTCCCGCGTGAGTGGGAGAAACAACGTGATCCGTACCCCGTAGGTACCTCAGCACTTGTCGCTGTCCGTATCTGTGCTCTCATGCCATCAATGTCCGTTCCGTCGTACAGAATGAGCGACATGTGGAACACGATCTTCGCTGCGCCTGCGCCGACGCAACCCGAGTGGACCTGGGAGGCGACTGCGACGATCATCCAAGCCGTGGCGACGGTTGTCGCCCTCGCCGGTGTGGGGGTCACTTTCTACTACTCGCTCCGGGCGGAACGCCGTGAGCACGCGCGGACCCAGGTCGAAGCTCAGCGGGCACGCGAGGACGCTGAACGTTCGGAGGCGAGTGCCGAGCGCGCTGAGCGGGCCGCCGCGTTGAGCATCGACACGATGGGGCGCATCGCGGAGGCCGTCGAGGCGCTAGGCGAGCGGGGGATCGCGGCCACTATGGTGCCGGTCGCGGAGCCGAAACGAGTTCGCTGGTCGCTGGGGCATCACCAGAACGACGCATACATACTGACGAACATAGGGACGAGTCCAGCCTTCGACGTCCGCGTCACCGCCGACCCAACCATGCTGACAAGGAGGCTTCCGAGCGCGGCCACGATCCAACCTGGCGAGGGAGTGACCTTCGTAGCGACCGCGACGATGGGAACTCGGGACAGGACAATTACTGTTGAGTGGTCCAGCGCTGAGGGCGACGCCACCGAGTCGTGGCGCTACCCGTTGCCACCTCGACCGCCGCGACGGTGAGAAGCCTCGTTGGGCTTCCCCGGAGACTATTGACGTCCGACTGAGTCGGGGTCAATCAACGATCCGAACAAGCGACCCGGGCTACCGAAAACGCCGTTCATGCCCGCACGATGCAAGGTGAACCACAAACGCCTCAGGCTGTCGGCAACCTGCGCTTGAACGGCAGCATAGAAAGCATCGGCAGCATCATTGCTCATGATGTCGTCTTGGGACGCCTGCTGTAGCGCAGCTACGTGCGGTGATGCGAGGGTGGCGTTCTCGGCCGCGTCCCACATTTGAGCGGGCGACTCGCCAGGTTGAGGAGAATCACCGAGGCGATCCAAGTTGTAGAACCGACCGTAACTCCCGTAGCGGTCGAGCACCGACAAGAGCGGTGGCAGCACGGGGTCGTTTGCGAGGGCTACGAAGAGGCCCTGGACATACGGGGTAGACGCGCGTACGCCAGGGGTCGCCTCCGCAAGAACTGTCTCGTACAGCCGGAGAATGCCATGCCCGTGCTCTCGCATCTCTGCTTTGGTCGGCCATTGCTCGCCGCGTGCAACACGGGCAACGCCCATGTTTAGCTTCAACAGTTTCTCGACACCGATAGACAGCATTGTCATGATCGGGTCCAGCGTGGTCTCGATGAAGCGAGCTTCCCGGAGCACCTTCGATCCGTAGCCCAAGAGGTTCTGCGACGAGTGGATCTCAGCGAGGAAAGCCCCGTGCTGGACGCTGTCGAGCTGCGGTATCTGGGATGGCATGGCCCAACGCTACTGGTACAGCGGCCCTACGAGTTCGCCCAGGTCGACATCGAACGCCTGAGCGATCCTGTACCAGGTGGCAAGGATGCCGGTAGTTGCGGGGCGGTCTGGGTTCCGGCGAGATTTCCCGCTTTCCAAGGAGACAAGGGTGCTGCGTCCGACTCCTGAGCGGGCTGCGAGTTCGTCGTAGCTCCAACCACGCTCATGCCGGAGGCGGGCGAGGTGAAGACGCAGGGCGTCGAAGTTCATGACTACACGGATTCCACTGTTCATCGGCCTCGTCCTTGCTGGGATCCCAGACGTCCTCGCCATCATCTTCTGCATCATGGGTGTTGTCCGCGCGCGGAAGATCGGAGGCAAGGGCATGTCACTCGCGGTCGTCGGACTTGTGCTCGGATCACTCGCCTTCATCTCGATCTTCTTCGGCGCCGGGACGATCTGGTAGTGGTAGGCCGACGCATTGGATCATGCTCGCTCGCGCAAGCGCGGGCCGCGGCCACGACGTGTAGATAGGCGTTGGTTCCGGCGGTGCTGGCGCGATCAAGTTCATCTTTCGATCTCGGTCGAAAATCGAGACGTTGATAGGCGGCGCAGTTTTGCCGGAAGGAACAGCGAGGCATCGACCGCAGCGTGTGACGGGTTGAGGGCGGGGACTGCTCTGGTTGGCGTTATCGCTCCGTGATTTCTCGCCGCTATTGTCCTGAACATGACGCACATCGCCCGGGTCGTGCTGCCCGTCGCTCTCATTTTGTCCTTCGGACTCGCGGGTTGCTCCGCCGCTGTTCCGCACCAGGAGCCTGCACCAGCCAAGACCACCGAGGCGCCCGCTGTTGCAGAGTCGGAAAAGCCCGAAGAACCTGCTGCCGCTGCCGGCACGAGGGAGAACCCGATCCCCGCCGACACGGTGACCGAGTACGACCCCGCGTCGATGTGGAGGTTCTCTGTCGGCGTGACCAACCCGGACGCGACTGCAGATGTCATGGCGCAGAACGAGTACAACACCCTTGCCGACGGAAGCGTCTTCGTCACCGCGCCCTTCTACGTCCAGGTGAAGTCTGAGGCAGATCCGGCGGGAGCAGATCCGTCAGGAAGCCTGCTGATCGAGTACGTCTCCGCGAAGGGGAACTCGTTCGCCACAGACGGGACGTGCACGATCAATGATCCTCTCTACGTGATCGGAACCATGTACCCAGGCGCTGAAGGGCGAGCCACCTTATGCGCTGCGGTACCTAGCGACGCGACCATCGGCGGAACCTGGAAAGTGACTTCCTACGCAAAGCCGGACTCCTTCATCTTCCTGGACGGCGCGAACTAGCCTCCCCGCATCTGGGAGTAGCTGACGGCGAGGGCGCCGGGCTTCACCTCCATCATGTTGACGCCCAAGTGCGACATGCGCCACTCGGCGATCTCGCTATTGCTCCAGCAGGGCGTTCCCGTCGCGAAGCTCGCGGGGCACGATCCGGCCACGGGCACGCGACCGACGCGAACCGTCTCGCAACCGATCTGCCGGGCGCCTCTACGGCTCCTGAACGTGAGGGTTGCCGGAGTGCGTGTGACAGGCGGCGGGTATCGCGAGACATCAGCAGCTATGCCGAAGGCGGCACCGGACTTCGGAACCGGCGGAATCTCGGTGAGAGGCCGGAGTGCCCCCGCTGGGACTCGAACCCAGACTGAAGCGATTTTAAGTCGCCTGCCTCTGCCATTGGGCTACGGGGGCCGCGTCGTCAGCCTATCGCCGTGCGGTGGCTGCGACCCGGTGCCGCAACGGGTGATCCGGAGTACGAGGAGGCCTTAGGGTGGGGGAGTGCTCGACCTCATCGACGAACTGAGCCCCGTCCAGGGTGCGCCCGCGATCGCCCCCGAGTGGGAGGATCCGGCGCGGTACTGGCCACGCCTCTCCGCCGCGACCGGACATCTGCCGGCGCCGGTCGGGGTGATCGATCGCGAGGCCCTCCGCTACAACGCGATGGACCTGCTGGTGCGCGCGGGCGGGCTCCCCATCCGTGTCGCCTCGAAATCGGTGCGGGTGCGGGCCGTGCTCGATGCCGTGCTAAAGCTCCCCGGATTCCGCGGGATCCTCGCGTTCACGCTCGAGGAGGCGCTGTGGCTGGCCGAGACGCACGATGACATCATGCTCGGCTATCCGACGGTGGATCGTGCGGGACTGGAACGGCTCTTCTCCGACGAGCAGGCGGCGCAGCGCATCACGCTCATGGTCGACGATCTCGTCCACCTCGACCTGATCGACAGTGTCGCAGGTCCCACCTCGCGCCCCGAGATCCGTGTCGCGATCGATGTCGATGCGTCCTGGCGCTCTTCCCTCCTCGGCCACATCGGCGTGCGCCGCTCGGCGCTCTTCACGCCCGGCGAGGTCGCCGGCTTCGCCCGCAAGGTCGTCGCCCGTCCCGGCTTCCGCCTGGTCGGACTTCAGATGTACGACGCGCAGATCGCCGGTCAGGGCGATGACGCCGGTGCCGACGCGCCGCTGATCCGCGTGGTGCAGGCACGTTCGAGGAACGAGCTGCGGGAGCGACGGGCAGCCATCGTGGCCGCCGTCGGTGCGATCGCTCCGCTGGAGATCCTCAACGGAGGGGGCACCGGCTCGCTCGAGTTCACGGGGAGCGACGAATCACTCACCGAGGCGAGTGCCGGGAGCGGGCTGCTCGGTGGCCACCTGTTCGACGGCTACCGCTCGTTCCGTCCCGCTCCTGCCTCGGCCTTCGCGTTCGATGTGGTGCGCCGACCGGCCGCCGACATCGCCACCGTGCTGGGTGGAGGGTGGATAGCTTCCGGTCCCGCTCTCGCCTCCCGTCAGCCCCGTCCGGTGTGGCCCGAGGGACTCCGCACACTCGGGCGCGAGGCCGCCGGTGAGGTGCAGACGCCGCTGCAGGGCCCCGCCGCCACGTCGTTGGGCGTGGGGGACCGGGTCTGGTTCCGGCATGCGAAGAGCGGCGAGCCCGCGGAGCGCATCGAGCGCTATCACCTGGTGTCGGGGGAGCAGGTCATCGACGAGCTCCCCACCTACCGCGGCGAGGGAAAGGCGTTCCTGTGACGAGAATCGGCGGCTCCTGGCAGAACTGGGGCCGGTCGGCCTCGGTGCGCCCCGTGCGCGTGGAGCGTCCGCGCAGCCCCGAAGGCGTGCAGCGCGCGGTGATCGCGGCGGTGAAGCACGGTCTCAGCGTGAAGGCTGTGGGAGCGGGGCACAGCTTCACCGGCATCGCCGTCGCACCCGGCGTTCTGCTGGAGCTGAACGACCTGCAGGGACTCGTATCGGCGGATGCAGCCAGCGGCCGCGTCACCCTCCTCGCAGGAACCCGTCTGCACCGCATCCCCGGACTACTCGCGCCCTATGGGCTCGCCATGGAGAATCTGGGCGACATCGATCGCCAGTCCATCGCCGGAGCGATCTCGACCGGTACCCACGGCACGGGCGCGCAGTTCGGCGGCCTGGCGACTCAGGTCGTCGGCGTCACGATGGTCACGGCGGCCGGAGAATTCCTCCGCATCGACGACGATCACGAGAGCGAGCTGCTGCCCGCCGTCGCGCTCGGGCTCGGCGCGCTCGGCATCATCGTCGAGGTGACGCTGCAGTGCGCGCCGGCGTTCGTGATGCACGCCATCGACGAGCCGGCGCCCCTCGACGACGTGCTCGCCACGCTCGAGGAGCGCGTGGCCTCGTCGGACCACTTCGAGTTCTACTGGTTCCCGCACACCGAGGTGGCGCTGACGAAGCGTCAGACGCGACTGCCGGAGTCGACGGTGCGCAAGCCGCTCCCGGTCGTGGGCAGGTGGATCGATGAGACGCTCCTCTCCAACGGGGTCTACCGCGTCGTGTGCGCTGCGGGGCAGGTGGTGCCTGCGGTGACTCCGCCGTTCAGCAGGTTGGCGGTCAAGCTCACCGGGGACCGTGAGTACACCGAGCTGTCGCATCGGGTGCTCATCCAGAGCCGCACCGTGCGTTTCCGCGAGATGGAGTACGCGCTCCCGGCCGAGAACGTCGTGCCGGCGTTCCAGGCGGTCCGCGCCCTCATCGCTCAGCGCGGGTGGCGGATCGAGTTCCCGATCGAGGTGCGCTTCGCGGCGGGCGACGACCTGTGGCTGTCGACGGCGCACGGGCGGCCGAGCGCCTACATAGCCGTGCACCGGTATTGGCGCGCCGACCCCACGGAGTACTTCAACGCGGTCGAGGAGATCATGCTCGAGTTCGGCGGACGGCCGCACTGGGGCAAGCTGCACACGTTGACGGACCAGGCGCTGCGCGAGCGCTACCCTCGATTCGACGACTTCGTCGCGCTCCGCGACCGCCTGGATCCCGAGCGGCGCTTCACGAACCGCTATCTCGAACGGGTTCTCGGAGCCTGACCCGGCTCGAGGCCGCAATCCACGCCGCGCGCCCAGTCCACGTGCAGGGTGCGCGTCTAGGATGAGAGAAACACGAGGAAGGGTGGGCCTCTGATGGAATGGCTCGTGCCGGTACTGATCGTTGTCGGAGTGATCCTGCTCGCCGGCATCTATCTGTGGGCCACGTACAACTCGCTGGTGCAGCTGAAGGTCCGCGTCGACGAGGCGTGGAGCGGCATCACGGTGCAGCTGAAGCGACGAGCCGACCTCATCCCCAACCTCATCGAGACGGTCAAGGGATACGCCTCCCACGAGAAGGCGGTCTTCGAGAACGTGACTCGTGCGCGCGCCGAGACGCTGTCGGCCGGCGGTCCCGGTGAGGCCGGCATCGCCGAGGGACACCTCCAGCAGGCGCTGCGCAGTCTCTTCGCGGTCGCCGAGGCGTACCCGCAGCTGCAGGCGAGCACGAACTTCCTCCAGGTGCAGCAGGCGCTGGTCGACACCGAAGACAAGATCCAGGCTGCGCGCCGGTTCTACAACGGTGGCGTGCGCGAGCTCAACACCAAGATCAAGGTCTTCCCGAACAACCTGTTCGCCAAGGGGCTCGGCTTCACCGAGCGCGAGTTCTTCGAGGTCGCCGACAGCAGCGCGATCTCCGAGCCGCCTCGCGTCCAGTTCTGATTCGAATCGCATTCACCAGGGGCCCGCTCACCAGGCGCTGAGCACCACGCCCTCTGCGGTGAACGACACGTCGCCGCGCAGACTCCACGAGTCGGTCCGGTAGGTGGCCTCACGTTTCGCGCCGTCCTGACCGGTTCCGGTGACTGTGGTGACGAGGACGCCCCCCTCCGCCCCGAATCCTTTGCCGGACAGGGCCAGCGTCGGTAGCTTCTCGATGCGGTAGCGGAACTCTGACACGGCGCGGAATTCGGTACCCCAGGGAATGCGGATGCCGCAGCCCTCGGGCGCGGCGGTGCCGGGCTCCGCGCACGTTTCGAGGTGCTCGTCGAGCTGCTTCTGCGCGGCGGCTGTCGCCTCGGGGCGTACCGACACATCGATGTCGACGGCCGTCTCGTCGCCGGGGAGCACGGTCACCGATGTCTCTCCGCTGAGCAGCGACACCGGTGCGGCGGCGACGGTGTAGCTCGCCGGCAGCAATGTCGTGGCTTCGCCCGCGGGCAGCGTCTGCCCGCCGATGGAGATGAACGAGCCGACCGAGGGGCGGGCGGTCACGGTGCCCCGCCCGGACTCATCCACGACCCACCGCCCGTCGATGGGGGAGAGTGTGAGCGCTGCCGTGTGCTTCTCGTCGGCCAGGCGGAACGTGATCTCGGCCGTCGCCGTCACACCACCGACCGGCGCGCTGTCGTCTCCGCTGACGGAGATCACCTCCGCATCGTGCACGAGTGCCGTCGCGTCGGAGAACGCGTCGAGGGTCTCCCGTTGCATCACGGCACCAGTGGCCTCCACCGCTGCGGGGTCACCGGATTCGAGTGCGCGCAGGTACTCCGCCGCCGCCTCCTCCGCCGTGGCGGGGCGGCCGGTCGCCTGCCAGATCCACAGGCCCCCGGCGACGAGCACGACGACACCGACCGCACCGGCGATCAGCCACCAGCGCCGCCGGCTCACGGGGCACTCTCTCTGGCGTGCACGTGTCTGTGCACCTGCGCGCCCGCGCCGCGCAGCGAATCATGAAGCGCGGCCGTGGCATCACCCCAACCAGAGACCGACACGCGCTCCAGACCCTGCCAGGCGGCGGCGAGGGCCAGTTCCGCAGCGACCGGCTCAGCATCGCCCGGCCGGGCCTGCGGCTCCCACCACGCGGACTGCACCTGCAGTGTCGAGGTGGCGCGGTCAGCCTTCAGGTCGACCCTCGCCACGATGCGGTCGCCGACGAGCACGGGCAGCGAGTAGTAGCCGAACCGGCGCTTCTCGGCCGGCACGTAGATCTCGATGCGGTAGTCGAGATCGAAGATGCGCAGCGCCCGGTCGCGGAACCACACCACCGGATCGAACGGAGTCAGAACGGCCGCGGTCTCGATCTTGCGGGGCAGCACGGCATCGCGATGCCGCCACGCGCGCAGCGGACGGCCTCCGTGTTCCCAGCCGCGCACCTGCACCGGCTGCAGCTCGCCGGCGTCGACGAGCTCGGTGATCGATCGGGCGACCGCGGCACGGTCACGGATGCGGTAGTAGTCGGCGAGGTCGGACTGCGTCGCGACACCGCTCGAGCGAGCCGCACGGCGCGTCAACTCCAGGATCGCCTCGTCTCGGGAGATCTCCCGCGATCGGATCACGTCGGGGATCACCTGGTCGGCCAGCGCGTACGTGCGCTCGAAGCCCCGGCGGCCGCTCACGGCGACATCGCCCGTGCGCCAGAGGTGTTCGAGCGCGAGCTTGGCTTCGTCCCAGTCCCACCATGTTCCGCGCTCTCGCGGCGCGTCGTCGCGCAGGTCGGCGGGACGCAGCGGACCCCTGGCGCGGAGTTCGTCCTGCACCCACTGCACCGTGCGCGCGTTGTTGCTCATCCACGAGTCCTCATCCGCCCACTTCCGCCGGAAGTCGTCCATGCGGAATCGCCACAGCGGCCAGTCCGCCACCGGGATGAACGTCGCCTCGTGGGCGAGGTACTCGACGTAGTGGGTGGTGCGGGAAAGGAAGACCCTGTCGAGCAGTGTCGGGTCGTAGGAGCCGAGACGCGAGAAG
Source organism: Microbacterium sp. Mcb102 (assembly GCF_024519805.1). Taxonomy (NCBI): domain Bacteria; kingdom Bacillati; phylum Actinomycetota; class Actinomycetes; order Micrococcales; family Microbacteriaceae; genus Microbacterium; species Microbacterium sp. Mcb102. Next base: position 89,784 of record NZ_JALJRG010000001.1, read on the forward strand.
AGCGGCAGGTAATGCGACCGCGCGAACACGTTCACCGAATCGATCTGAAGGACGCCGAGCCGATCCATCACGCGGTGCACGTGGCGCGCGGTGACCGATGCGGGTCGGGATCGGGTGAACCCCTGAGCGGCGAGGGCGATCCGCCGGGCGTGCGGGGAGCTGAGGGTCTCGGTCACGCCGTCAGCGTATCGCCGGGCACCGACATCTCCGCTCTTCAGCGATGGATGCGTCGAACGGCATACGGCTTGACCGTAGACTTGGGCGATGAGCGAGGACCAGCGCCCCCGGCTGCGAGATCTCTTCCGTCCGCGCCCGGTCTCCACCGACCGCACCGTGACGACCGATGCCGATGAGGCGGTGCCCTTGCCGCTGCGCATCACGGCGAGCTACTCCTGGCGGCTGCTGATCATCGCCGCAGCGATCGGCGTCTTCATCTGGCTGGTGATGCTGCTGAAGCTCCTGGTCATCCCGCTCATGGTCGGCATCCTCATCACCGCACTCCTGTGGCCGGCGTTCTCGTGGATGCTGCGACGCGGATTCCCACGCTGGCTGGCGATCACGATCTCGCTGATCGGAACGGCCGCCATCGTGACCGGACTGATGTGGCTGGTCGTCTGGCAGGTGCGCGCTCAGCTGCCCGACGTGCAGGCACGCTCGACCGAGGCGTTCGACCAGTTCCAGGTCTGGCTCCACGAGGGTCCCCTGAACCTCTCCGACACCCAGATCGCAGACTACCTGCAGCAGGGCCTCGACTTCCTCGACGAGCAGACGCAGGCGCTCTGGACGGGCGCACTGGCCATCGGCACGACGGTCGGACACGTCGCGACCGGTGCGCTGCTGTCGCTGTTCATCCTCATCTGTCTCCTCGCCGACGGCGCAGGAATCTGGCGCTGGACCCTTCGGATCTTCCCGCGCAAGGCGCAGCCCGCCGTCGACGGTGCCGCCCGAAACGGCTGGGCGACGATCGTGAACTACGCCCGCACTCAGTTGTTCGTGGCCACCATCGACGCGATCGGCATCGGCCTCGGGGCGTTCCTGCTGCAGGTGCCGCTCGCGCTTCCGGTCGCCGTCCTGGTGTTCCTCGGCTCCTTCATCCCGATCGTGGGTGCGGTCGCGACCGGCGCCGTCGCCGTGTTCCTGGCTCTCGTCTACAACGGGCCGTGGATCGCACTGTGGATGCTCGTGGTCGTGCTGGCGGTCCAGCAGATCGAGGGCCACATCCTGCAGCCGATCATGATGGGCTCCGCGGTCAAGGTGCATCCGCTCGCCGTCGTCCTCGTCGTGGCGGGCGGCGCGATGATCGCCGGCATCCCCGGAGCACTGTTCGCCGTTCCGCTTGCGGCCTTCGTCAACGTCGCGGCCGTGACCATCAGTTCCGGTTCCTGGCGCACCGGCGTCGGGCCCAGCGGAGACCTTATCTGGAGCACAGTACCGCGCGAGCGGAGACGGAGGAATCGATGAGTGCAGTCCCCAGCCTGACCGAGTTCGAGCTAGCGGCTCAGAGTCTGGCTGAGGTGATCTCGCACACGCCGACGCTGCCGTCGCGAGCCCTCTCCGACATTCACGGAGGCACCGTCCTGCTGAAGATGGAGAATCTTCAGCGCACGGGCTCGTTCAAGATCCGCGGTGCCGCGTACCGCCTCTCACGCCTGAGCGCTGAGGAGCGCTCGCGGGGCGTCGTCGCCGCATCCGCCGGCAACCACGCCCAGGGCGTCGCGCTCGCGGCGCAGGCGCTCGGCATCCCCGCGACCATCTTCATGCCGCTGGGGGTTCCGGTTCCCAAGCTCCTCGCCACCCGCGGGTACGGCGCCGAGGTCGTGCTGGAGGGTGAGACCGTGGCGACATCGCTGCGTCTGGCGGCGGAGTTCTCCGAGCGCACCGGTGCGGTGCTGATCCACCCGTTCGACCACCGCGACGTCGTGATCGGGCAGGGGACGCTCGGACTCGAACTGCTCGAGGACGCCCCGGATGTCGACACCGTGGTCCTCGGCATCGGTGGCGGAGGCCTGATCGCGGGCGTCGCCGCGGCCGTGAAAGCGCGTGCCGCTGAACTCGGGCGCACCGTCCGCATCATCGGCGTCCAGGCCGAGAACGCCGCCGCTGTGCCCCCGTCGCTCGCTGCGGGCGAGCCCGTGGACATCGTCACCCGTCCGACCATCGCCGACGGCATCCTGGTCGCGCGCCCCGGCGCCATCCCGTTCGACATCATCAAGGAGCTCGTCGATGAGGTCGTCACGGTCTCGGACGATGACCTCGCTCGGGCGATCCTGATCCTGCTGGAGCAGGCGAAGGTCGTGGTCGAGCCGGCCGGTGCGGCCGGCGTCGCGGCGATCCTGGCCGGCAAGGTCTCCGGCACCGGCACGACGATGGCGGTGCTGTCGGGCGGCAACATCGATCCGCTGCTCCTGCAGCGCGTGGTCTCGCACGGGCTTGCGGCATCGGGCCGATACCTCACCATCCGCGTCCCACTGCCCGACCGTCCGGGCCAGCTCGCCCGCGTCTCCGAGCTCATCGCCGAGGCGGGGGCGAATGTCATCGAGGCGATGCATACCCGTCATGGTCACGGACTCCAGATCAGCGAGGTCATCCTCGAACTCAGCGTCGAGACGCGTGGCCCCGAGCACTCGGAGCACACGCTCGACACGCTGCGGCGGGCCGGCTTCGAGCCCATCCTCGTCGCCGACTGACCTTCCCACCCACGCAGAAGCGCCCCCGCGTCCGAGAGGATGCGGGGGCGCTTCTGCGTGGGTGGTCAGCCCGCGTAAGTCTCGACGTTCACGATCTCCACGCTGATGGAACGCCCGTTGGGCGCCTCGTAGGCCGACTTCTCGCCGACCTTGAGGCCGAGGATGGCCTGACCGAGCGGGCTGGCCTCGCTGTAGACGTCGAGGTCGCTGCCGACCGCGATCTCCCGGCTGCCGAGGAGGAAGACCTCTTCGCCGCCGGCGACGAGAGCCGTGACGACGGTGCCGGGCTCGACGATCCCGCGGCTGGCGGGAGCCTCGCCGACCTTGGCGGTCTTCAGCAGAGCCTCGAGGGTGCGGATGCGGGCCTCCTGCTTGCCCTGCTCATCCTTCGCGGCGTGGTATCCGCCGTTCTCCTTGAGGTCGCCTTCTTCGCGAGCCGCCTCGATGCGCTTGGCGATCTCATCGCGACCGACGGTCGACAGGTGCTCCAGCTCGGCGACGAGCCGGTCGTAAGCCTCCTGCGTGAGGAAGGGAACCTGAGCATCGGTGGACATGGCGAAGCTCCTTCTTTCGGGATCCCTCCGGCGTGCTGCGGGGGATATGCCAAGACGCCCCGGCTCGTGCCGGGGCGTCGTATGTCTGCCACGAGTCTAGGCGACCCAGCAGGTGTTCACCAAACCTGTCGTGGCCTCGGCGACCGTCGGGATGGTGACCGACTTCGCCTGTGAGTGACTGTCCCCGGCGGGGATCTCGACGATCTTCCAGCCGACCACGCCGAACTCCTCATCGAGGGCTTCGAGAGCGCACACGACGTCCCGGCCCTGCACGCCGGTGACCTGGAAGCTCACCTCCACCGAGTGCTCGTCGACGAGCGTGAAGCCCAGATCGTCGGCGTCCACGGAGGCCATGGACTGCGCGACGGTCATCCAGCTGAACGCACCGATCACGAGCAGCGCGAGGCCGCCGCCGACGATCCACGGCCACCGACGCCGTCGGGTTCGTCCATAGCGTTCGTCGAGCTGTTGTGCGGTCGTCACAGGTGGGTCTTCCCGGTCGTTAGGCTGGTGGTACCAGGTTATGCGACCTGCGTACGAAAGGCCGATTCATGCTCGCTCTGACCGAGACCCCGATGCCGACGCCCAGCATGACCGTCGATCCGGTGTCCGTCACCCCGGGGTTCGTGGGCTTCGCGGTGATCGTGGTGATCGTGATCGCCGTGATCCTGCTGATCTGGGACATGAACCGTCGGATCCGCCGCGTCCGGTATCGCGACGAGGTGCGCGAGGAGCTCGACGCCGAGGAAGCCGCACGCGCCGCTGCGGGAGCACAGGCCGACACGAGCGCGACGGGATCGACCGAGGTCGACGGCGCCGGCGCCCGCGACGAGGGCGAAGAACCACCGGCACGCTGAGTACCCCAGGGCGCCGGAGCGCCCGAGCGAGCCCAGGTCGACGGGTGACTACGGAGCGCCGAGCGAGGGCGACAACGGCGCGATGGCGATGAGCAGGCACGCGGTCCAGTGGCACAGGAACGCGAGCACCGTGCACACGTGGAAGATCTCGTGGAAGCCGAAGTGGCCGGGCCAGGGGTTCGGTTTCTTGAGGGCGTAGACGACCGCGCCGCCCGTGTAGAGGATCCCGCCGACGATCACGAGCACCATCATCGCGACGTTCGCCGCGAGAAGGTCGCCGATGTACATCACCGCCGCCCAGCCGAGCAGCAGATACAGTGCGACGTACAGCCAGCGGGGGGCGTTGATCCAGAAGACGCGGAAGAGGATGCCGACGAGGGTCCCGCCCCAGACGAGGCAGAGGAGCAGCACTCCCTTCGCAGGCGGCAGCGCGAGCACGGCCAGCGGCGTGTAGGTGCCGGCGATCAGCAGCAGGATGTTCGCGTGATCGATCCGCTTCAGGAGCACCTTGACCTTCGGCTTCCAGTCGAACCGGTGGTAAAGCGCCGAGTTGCCGAACAGCAGCATGGACGTGACCATGAAGACCGCGGAGGCCCATTTCGCTGCGGCCCCGTCGGCCACGAGGATCAGGATCGCGCCGGCGACCACCGCCACCGGGAAGGTGCCCGCGTGGATCCACCCTCGCCACGTGGGTCGGATCTCCACCGCGGCATCGACTTCCCCGGCAGCGTGCAGCGGGAGCTCGGGGACATCGGGACCGGAGTGTTCGGGAGTGCTCACGTGCTCACTCTAAGCCGACGCGCATACCTCGACGAGCACATGATCCTCAGCATCCGCACACCGTGGCGAAAGCCGGGGCACGGTAGCGTAGGGAGGTGATATCACGCGAGAATCCGGTGCGAGGGCCGCTGTATCGGCTCTACACCAGTCGGCTGCGTCGCCACCTCGATCCCGCTTCCGTCCCGCATCACGTCGCGATGATGATCGACGGCAACAGGCGATGGGCGCGCCAGCTCGGGTTCGACAGCGCGGCAGAAGGCCACCGGGCCGGGGCTGCGAAGATGCGTGAGTTCCTCGGCTGGTGCGACGAGCTCGGCGTGCGCGTCGTGTCGCTGTATCTGCTCTCCAGTGACAACCTGCGAAAGCGGGACTCCGCGGAGCTCGCCGACCTCATCGAGATCATCGCCGAGCTGGCGGAGGCGCTCTCCCAGGAGGGCAACTGGCGGGTCAAGCACGTCGGACGCTCCGACATCCTGCCGCCCGAACTCGCCAGAGTGCTCGCCGACGCCGAAGCGCGCACCAAAGACCACAGCGGACTCCACGTGAATCTCGCCGTCGGCTACGGCGGCCGCAACGAGATCGTCGACGCCGTTCGCAGCATCATCACCAAGCACGAGGCATCGGGCGGCACGATGGAGGATCTCGCCGCCCACCTCACCCCGGAGATGATCGGGGAACACCTCTACACCGGGGGACAGCCGGACCCGGACCTCGTCATCCGCACGAGCGGTGAGCAGCGACTCAGCGACTTCCTGCTCTGGCAGAGCGCTCACAGCGAGTTCTACTTCGTGGAGGCACTCGGGCCCGATCTCCGACAGGTCGACTTCCTCCGCGCGATCCGCGACTTCGCGGATCGCGACCGACGGTTCGGTCGCTGAAGCCGGGGCGGCGCGCTCGGCACCGTGCCACAATGACGCAGTGAGCACTTTCCAGGACTACGTCGACACTTTCGACAACGAGTCCGGCTACCTGAACTGGGCAGCATTCGGTCCGCTGTCCCCCTCCGTGCGCGAAGAGGTCTTCGCCGATGCCGACCTTCTGGGAAGCGGGCGCCCCTCCTCCCTGTCGCTGGTCGCCGAGCGCGTCGGCCAGGCGCAGGAGCTCGTCGCGGAGCTCCTCGGCGCAGACGCCGCCGACGTCACCCTGCAGCCCTCGTCGACGCACGGACTCATGCACGCGCTGTACGGCATCTCCGGGGCGGTCATCGCGAGCACGGCGGAGTTCCCCAGCGTCAGCCTGACGCTCGAGCGGGCCGCGATCGCATCGGACCGCGCGGTCACGCCCCGGTGGATCACGCCCGACGACGGACGCGTGACGCCGGAGGCAGTCGCCGAGGCGCTCGACGACGAGGTCGTCGCGCTGGCAGTGAGTCACGTCGACTTCCGCACCGGATACCGGGCCGACCTCGCCGCACTGCGTGACGTCATCGGCCCCGACCGCCTGCTCATCGTCGACGCGGTGCAGTCGTTCGGCGTGATCGACGTGGACTACGCGGCCGCCGACGTGGTCGTCGGACACGGATACAAGTGGTTGCGTGCGGGCAGGGGCAGCGCCTTCGCCTGGTTCGCGCCGCGTGCACGGGAGCGGATCGTCCCCGTGCTGTCCGGGATCACCGGAACGACGGCGAGCGGACTGTTCGTCGATGAGCTGCCGGGGCCGGCGGCATCCGCGAGTGCCTACACGGTCAGCCAGCCGGACACCCTCGCTGCCGGGCGCCTCGCGATCGGCGTGCGGGACATGCGCGACGCCGGAGTCGCCGCCATCGAGGAGCGGCTCGCCGAGAACGTCGACCGTGTCATCGAGATCGCCGACCGCCATGGGATCGAGGTGAGTTCGCCGCGCGAGCGCGTGGAGCGGGCCGGCATCGTCGCGCTGGCGCCGGAAGAACCCGCACGCCTCGCCGCCGCGCTCGCCAACGCAGGAATCGTCGTGACGGCCCGAGGTGCTTCGGTGCGGGTCGCCCCGCACGCGGGTACGGATGCTGCCACTTTCGAGCTCCTCGACGACGCCCTGCACGCGTTCGGCAACGAGACGTTCATCAGCGCGTAACGAGTCCCTGGCGTGTCGAGTTCGGGTTAATCCCCTGGGCGGTCGTACGTTCTAGGCATCGGGCAAGGCGCCCGTTCGGGTCGGCCTCAGGTTCGCGGCTCGTGACCCCCTGGTCGACTCGTTCGAATAGCCGGGATTCCCCGGGTCGGGAGTGGGTCGTGACCACACGTACAGCGCAGCAGGCCACCAGCACCGCGCAGCAGTCCACCCGTAAGACGTCGAGCCGGGCATCGTCGTCCGCCGATCCGGATCAGGATCTGCGCACCTACGTGCTCGACACCTCCGTTCTGCTGAGCGATCCGCAGGCGTTCTTCCGCTTCGCCGAGCACTCGGTCGTCGTCCCGGTCGTCGTGATCACGGAGCTGGAGGGCAAGCGCCACGACCCGGAGATCGGCTACTTCGCACGGCAGGCGCTGAGGCACCTCGACGACCTGCGCATCGAGCACGGCCGCCTGGACTTCCCGGTCGAGGTCGGGGAGGGCGGCACGCTCCGCGTCGAGCTCGCCAACACCGACTCCTCGGTGCTCCCGGCTGGCATCCGTCTCAGCGACAACGACACCCGCATCCTCTCGGTCGCGATGCACCTCGCGCAGGACGGCCAGGACGTCACGATCGTCTCGAAGGACCTGCCGATGCGCGTGAAGGCCGCATCGCTGGGACTCCGGGCCGAGGAGTACCTCGCCGAGCAGGCGGTGGACTCCGGATGGACCGGCATCGCGACGCTCGACCTCTCCGGAGACGACATCAGCGACCTCTACGAGAGCGAAGTCGGCATCAGCGACCAGGCTCGGGGGATCCCGGTGAACACCGGGCTGATCATCCACTCCGAGCGCGGATCCGCTCTCGGGCGCGTCACGGGTGACGGCGAGTTCCGCCTGGTGCGCGGCGACCGCGACATCTTCGGCATGCACGGCCGTTCGGCGGAGCAGCGGATCGCGATCGACCTGCTGCTCGACCAGGAGGTCGGCATCGTCTCCCTCGGCGGTCGTGCGGGAACCGGCAAGTCGGCGCTCGCACTGTGCGCCGGGCTCGAGGCCGTATTGGAGCGCCAGCAGCAGAAGAAGATCATCGTGTTCCGGCCGCTGTTCGCGGTCGGCGGCCAGGAGCTCGGCTACCTGCCCGGCGACCAGGGCGAGAAGATGGGCCCCTGGGGGCAGGCGGTGTTCGACACACTCGGCTCGGTCGTCTCCGGCAACGTCATCGAAGAGGTCGTCGAGCGCGGACTGCTCGAAGTGCTGCCCCTCACGCACATCCGTGGACGCTCTCTGCACGACGCCTTCGTGATCGTCGATGAGGCCCAATCCCTCGAGCGGAACGTGCTGCTCACCGTGCTGAGCCGCATGGGACAGAACTCGCGGGTCATCCTCACCCACGACGTCGGTCAGCGGGACAACCTCCGCGTCGGCCGGCACGATGGGATCGCCAGTGTCATCGAGACGCTGAAGGGGCATGAGCTCTTCGGACATGTCACCCTGACGCGCTCCGAGCGCTCGGCCATCGCCGCCCTCGTCACCGAGCTCCTGGAGGGCGGAGAGCTCAGCTGACGACCGGAAACGACGGATGCCGCGAGGAACGAGTCCTCGCGGCATCCGTCGTCGTGTGCGCGGGGTCTCGCCTTCCGCCGAATGCATGAGTGGCGCCCGGATGCATGACCGTTCGGGCGCTGGACATCCTGCGTTCGTGCAATCCTCATGCATCCGGGGGCGGACCGGGTGGTCCGGGACTGCACAGCCGTGGTTTGAGAAACGTGATTCCACGGATTGCACTCCGGCGTGCGAGAGCAATGGTCACGTGCATCCAGGATGAGACGATGATCGACGTCGGCACCGTCCTCGGGCACTTCGGAGGGGTCGCGCGCGGCACCCGACTTCAGGCGTTCGGCTGCTCGCGTTCGCGGCTGGGCGTCGAGTGCAGGGCCGGACGTATCGTTCGGGTGCGGCCCGGGGTTTTCGCGTCGGTTGACGCCGCACCGGAAGTGGTCTCGGCAGCAGCGCACGGTGGCGCCCTCACATGCGGTGGAGCTTTGCGCGCTCGAGAAGTGTGGACGCTCGAGATGCCGAAAGAGGTGCACGTGTGGATGGGTCTCGGTGGTCGACGTCATCATCCGGAGCGGTGCGGCTGCGTCGCCCACTTCACCCCAGGACGTATGGATATCGGAATCGCTCCGATCGATGTCGCGCTTCTGCACGCATTCGCCTGCTATGGCGAGGAGTTCTTCTTCGCTGCATTCGAGTCGGCATGGAACAAGCGGATGCTTACAGCCGCGGCACGCGCGAGGGTCCGGGCGGCTCTTCCTGCTTCCGCGCGCTGGCTCGTCGATCTTGCGCGGCCCGATGCGGAGAGCGGCTTGGAATCGCTGGTACGGCTGAGGCTCCACCTCATCGGAGTCGAGGTGCGAACGCAGGTCGCAGTCGCAGGAGTCGGACGAGTCGACTTCGTCATCGAGGGGCGGGTGATTCTGGAAGCAGACGGTCGGGAGAACCACGACGGACCGAGTCAGCGTCACCGGGATCTCATGCGCGATGCCGCGGCATCACGCCTCGGGTTCGAGACGCTTCGCTTCGACTACGCGATGATCTTGCACACCTGGGATGTGGTTGTGGCGGCCGTGATGGCAGCACTCGGCCGTGCGCGGGTCTGACCCGCACCATCCGCATGAGTTCTTGCCAGATGCATGAATGTTCGTGTTGGGTTCTCATGCACCCGGAACACGGTCATGCATTTGTGGACCGGAAACGACGGATGCCGCGAGGAACGAGTCCTCGCGGCATCCGTCGTTTCGTGCGGGTCAGCCCGGGTGCGTCATCGACAGCAGGTCGAGCTTCTCGTCGAGCTGCTCGAGAGTGAGGTCACCGCGCTCGACGTAGCCGAGGTCGATCACGGCGTCGCGCACGGTGATGCCCTTGGCGACCGAGTGCTTGGCGATCTTCGCGGCAGCCTCGTAGCCGATGAGCTTGTTCAGGGGGGTGACGATCGACGGGCTCATGCCCGCGAAAGCGGCGGCGCGTTCGACGTTCGCCTGCAGGCCGTCGATGGTCTTGTCGGCGAGCACGCGCGAGGCGTTCGACAGCAGACGGATCGACTCGAGCACCGCCGTGCCCATCACCGGGATCGCGACGTTGAGCTCGAACGAACCGGATGCTCCGGCCCAGGCGACGGTCGCGTCGTTGCCGATCACGCGCGCGCACACCATCAGCACGGCCTCGGGGACGACCGGGTTGACCTTGCCGGGCATGATCGAGGAGCCGGGCTGGAGGTCGGGGATGTGCAGTTCGCCGAGACCCGTGTTGGGGCCGGAGCCCATCCACCGCAGGTCGTTGTTGATCTTGGTGAGCGAGACGGCGATCGTCCGCAGAGCACCGGAGGCCTCGACCAGGCCGTCGCGGTTGGCCTGCGCCTCGAAGTGATCCTTCGCCTCGGTGATGGGCAGCTCGGTCTCGGCCGCGAGCAGCGCGATGACCTTCTGCGGGAAGCCGAGGGGCGTGTTGATGCCGGTGCCCACGGCGGTGCCGCCCAGGGGAACCTCGGCGACGCGCGGGAGGGCCGACTGCACGCGCTCGATGCCGAGGCGGATCTGACGGGCGTAGCCGCCGAACTCCTGGCCGAGGGTCACGGGCGTGGCGTCCATGAGGTGCGTGCGGCCGGACTTGACCGCGTCCTTCCACAGTTCCGCCTTCGCCTCGAGGGCCACCGCGAGGTGGTCGAGCGCGGGGATGAGTGTGTCGATGAGGGCCTGCGTCACGGCGATGTGCACCGACGTCGGGAACACGTCGTTCGAGGACTGCGAGGCGTTCACGTGGTCGTTCGGGTGCACGGCCGAACCGAGGATGCCGGTTGCGAGGGTGGCCAGCACCTCGTTCATGTTCATGTTCGACGACGTGCCGGAACCGGTCTGGTAGGTGTCGACCGGGAACTCGCCGTCGTGCGCGCCGGAGGCCACCTGGTCGGCGGCCTGGGCGATCGCGTCGGCGATGGCGCCGTCGAGCGTGCCGAGTTCCTTGTTGGCGAGCGCTGCAGCCTTCTTGATCCGCGCGAGGGCGGCGATCTGCGTCGATTCGAGGCCCTTGCCCGAGATCGGGAAGTTCTCGACGGCGCGCTGCGTCTGCGCCCCGTAGAGCGCGTTCACGGGCACCCGCACCTCACCCATGGTGTCGTGCTCGATCCGGTAGCCCTGCGCATTCTCGCCGCTGCGCTGGTCGGTGTCGGTCATTCAGAACCCTCCTTGGTTTCGGGGTCGATCCCCTTGGTGACGTCGGTGTCGAGCCCGACCGTGATGACGGGCACCGCCTCGCCCTCGGCCAGACGGTAGTTGGCGCCGACGATGCCCAGACGGCCTTCGGCGACGGCGTTGCTGATGATCTCGGACGACTGCAGCAGGTCGCGCACGGTGTTGCGCAGATGCTCGATGCCGACGAGCTCCGAGTCGATGTCGGCGACGGTGCCGCCGCCGCTCTCTGCCAGGACCTTCCGCGCGGCGGGGACGATCGGGGCGATCAGCTTCCAGATGTGCGGCGGCAGGGGAGCGGCGTCGATCGCGGTGCCGTCGATCGCCGCGCGAACCGCGCCGCAGGAGTCATGGGCGAGCACCACGATCAGGGGCACTTCGAGCACCGCGACCGCGTACTCGAGGCTCGCGACGATCGATTCGCCCATGACCTGGCCGGCGTTGCGGACGACGAACAGGTCGCCGAGGCCGAGGTCGAAGATGATCTCCGCGGCGAGACGTGAGTCCGAGCAGCCGAACAGTGTGGCGACGGGGTGCTGCGCCGCCGCCAGGTCTTTGCGTCGGAGCACATCCTGGTTCGGGTGACGCGGTTCGTCCGCGACGAAACGGCGGTTGCCCTCCTGCATCTGCTGCCAGGCTGCGGCCGGGGTCAGGGGGTGCGTCATGAGGCCTCCGAGATGTCGCGGATCTGCGGGATGAGGGATTCTGCGAGCTCCGCGGTGGAGTCTGCAGAGCGCGCGCCGTAGAGCAGGATGTAGTCGTCGCCCGCCTGAGTGCCGATGGCGTAGGTGACGTTCGCGTTGGACTCGGCGCTGCCGGGCTTGTAGACGTCCCAGTCGAGTCCGCCGATGCGCACCGTGTCCGTGGGTGCGATGCCGTTCAGGCGCTGCGGGGCCCAGGACGCGTCGGCGTCGAAGGCCTGCGCGACCTTGACGAAGCCGCGCTCGGTGTCGGATTTCGGCGCGAGCGTCACTTCCCAGACGACCGTGGCGCCACCCTGCATCTCCGCATTGTTCGCGCGCCAGAAGGTGCCGAGCTCGGGGATGAGGACGGGGCGCTCCATCGAGGACTCCACGCCTTCGGCCACGGCCGCGACGTCGAGCGGCTTGCGTTCGACAGGCTCGCCCCGGGGCACCGCGAAGATGATGACGGCGACGACGGCCACTGTGACCAGCAGCGCCGCGATGAGGTTGCGGAAGGTCTGGCTGGATCGGTAGGCCTTGCTCGACGCCGCCTTGCGGGCGGCGGTCTCGTCCGGCGTCTCCGGGCGTCCGAGCTCGGCGATGATCGGAGGCTGCTTGCTCATGCGTCGCCGCCAGGAGTCTCGTCGTCCGACGCGGCTGCGCGAGCGGCATCCAGACGGCGTTTCGCGCCGAGCAGCCACTCCTCGCAGCGAGCGGCCAGCGCCTCGCCGCGCTCCCAGAGGGCGAGCGAGTGCTCGAGGGTCGGAGAGCCCTGTTCGAGCTCGGCGACGACCTTCACGAGCTCGTCACGGGCTGCCTCGAACGACAGCGTCTCCACGGGGATGTCGTTCAGGGCGCTCACCCCTCCATCCTACGTCGTGCGTCGTGTCGGCCCGGCTCAGTCGTTCTCAGGGATCTCGCCCTCCGAGCGGGCAGCCACCGATCCACGATCGACCGTGATCGTCAGGGCGCTGCCTGCCGGCGCATCCGCCGCATCGCGAAGGATCACGCCGCCCTCGAGGTGCGCGATCGCATAGCCGCGAGCCAGGGTCGCCGCGGGGGAGAGCGCCCGCAGGGAGGCGCGCAGCTCGCTGGTGCGACGGCCGGCGAGGTCGAGCTGCCGGGTGAGGCTGTCGCGGCCACGGGACAGCAGGAGCCACAGCTCCTGAGCACGCGCGTCGATGATCGGCGCGGGGGAGCGGAGGACCGGGCGGGAGCGGAGCTGCTCGAGCTGTGCGATGTCGTGCGTGAGGCGCTGCGTGAGGCGCGACGTCGCGCGGGATCTCAGCTGCGCGATCAGAGCCCGCTGCTCTCCGACGTCGGGTACCACGCGCTTCGCCGCATCCGTCGGGGTGGACGCGCGGAGGTCGGCGACATCGTCGAGGAGGGGGTGGTCGTTCTCATGTCCGATCGCACTGACGACGGGAGTGGTCGCCGCGGACACCGCCCGCACGAGACGCTCATCGCTGAAGCCGAGGAGCGTCTGCGGGTCACCGCCGCCGCGGGCGATGATGATGACGTCGACCTCGGGGTCCGCGTCCAATTTCGCGAGGGCCGCCAGGGTGTCGGGCACACAGCGATCACCCTGCACGGCGGCGTACTCGGTGCGGAAGCGCACCTGCGGCCAGCGCAGCTCGGCGTTGCGGTGCACGTCTTTCTCGGCGTCCGAGCGCTCGCCGGTGATCAGCCCGATGACGTGCGGGAGGAACGGCAGGCGCTTCTTCCGGGCCGGGTCGAACAGGCCCTCCTGACGCAGCTGCACACGGAGCTTCTCGAGACGCTCGAGCTGATCGCCGAGCCCCACGTGTTTCATCGCGGAGACCGCGAAGCTGAAGTCTCCGGCTTTGACGAAGTAGTCGGCCTTCACCGCCACGACGACGTGATCGCCGACGCCGATGTCGGACGGGATGCGTCCGCGCACACTCGACCACACGCGGATCGAGATCTGCGCGTCCGAGCGGGTGTCCTTCAGTCGTGCGAAGACGTTGCCGGCGCGCACGTTCCATGACGTGATCTCACCTTCGACCCAGACCGTGTTCCAGCGGGCGATGAAGTCGCGGATCGTCGCGTTGAGCCTCGTGACCGAGGTGGGGGCATCGGCTGTGGAATCGCGAGGGGCGACCGAATCGGCGGGCGGCGTCTCACCCTGGCCCGTCGTCGCTTCGAAGACTGTCATCCGCTCCCGTTCCTGACCCTGGTCTCTCCGGCCCCGCACAGCCGCGCGGCGGTAGAATCCAAGGGTGACTTCGACTGCCGTGCATCTCCCCGTCCCCCGTCTCCCACGTGTTCGTGCGGCGGCCGGACGGCTTCAGGATAACCCGGTGGCCGGACGCAAGCGGGTCCTGCTCGCCGCGCCGCGCGGATACTGCGCCGGCGTCGACCGCGCCGTCGTCGCCGTCGAGAAGGCGCTCGAACGCTACGGCGCCCCGGTCTATGTGCGCAAGCAGATCGTGCACAACATCCATGTCGTGACCGAGCTCGAGGAGAAGGGCGCGATCTTCGTCGAAGAGGTCGACGAGGTCCCCGAGGGCGCGCACGTCGTCTTCAGCGCGCACGGCGTCTCCCCGGCGGTCGTCAACGCCGCATCCGATCGTGGATTGCACGCGATCGATGCGACCTGCCCTCTGGTCACCAAGGTTCACCGCGAGGCCGTGCGCTTCGCCCGCGACGACTTCGAGATCCTGCTCATCGGTCACGAGGGTCATGAAGAGGTCGAGGGGACGGCAGGCGAGGCCCCGGAGCACGTCACGGTCGTGAACTCCCCGGAAGAGGCAGACACCGTCGTCGTGAAGGACCCCAACAAGGTCGTCTGGCTCTCGCAGACCACGCTCTCGGTCGACGAGACGATGGAGACGGTGAACCGGCTGCGCACGCGCTTCCCCGAGCTGCACAATCCGCCTTCCGATGACATCTGCTACGCCACGCAGAACCGGCAGGTCGCGATCAAGAAGGTCGCGGCCGGTGCCGACCTCGTGATCGTCGTCGGCTCGTCGAACTCCTCCAACAGCGTGCGCCTCGTCGAGGTCGCGCTCGAGTACGGCGCGAAGGCCGCCTACCGCGTCGACTATGCGGAGGAGATCCAGCAGGAGTGGCTCGACGGCGTCGAGACCGTCGGCGTCACGAGTGGTGCATCCGTGCCCGAGGTGCTGGTGCGCGAGGTACTGGATGCGATCGGCGACGCCGGATACCGTGATGTCGAAGAGGTCAAGACCGCGGAGGAGGACCTCATGTTCTCCCTGCCCAAGGAGCTTCGACACGATGCTTCCGGTCAGCGTGACGATCGTGCACTCGGCGGTCGCGCCACTGGAGGAGGCGCGTAGCGTTGAGCGCCGCGGAAGCGGAGCCGACCCTCATCGGGTCGGTACAGCGCGCGCTGCGACTGGTCGACATCGTCGCCAACTCGCCTCGGCCGCTTCCGACCAAGATGCTGGCGGCGATCACGGGATTGACGCCGGGCACGACATACAATCTCGTGCGCACCCTCGTCCATGAGGGGTATCTGAGCTCCGAACCCGACGGATTGGTGCTCGGGACCCGGTTCCCCTCGTTCCAGCAGCAGATCGACTCGCGGGGCGTCTTCCTGGCTCGAGTCCGAGCCGCCCTCCGGGACGTGACGGAGGATGTGGGGGCGACCGCGTACCTCTCCCGGTTCGCTGATGGAGAGATGCACCTGGTCGACATCGTCGACGCGGTGCGCAACCCGAGGGTGGAGCTGTGGGTCGGACTGCAGTCGAGCGCGCACGCGACGGCTTTGGGGAAGCAGATCCTGGCGGACCTGCCCGATGATGAGCGACTGGACTATCTCTCCCGACATCGCCTGGAGGAGCTCACGCCGCGCACGATCAGCGACCGCACGACACTGCTGACCCAGCTGGAGCACTCGCCCGGATGGGCGGTGGATCATGAGGAGTATGTGATCGGCGCGACCTGTGTGGCGGTGCCGGTCATCGCCCCCGGCGTCACCGCGTCGCTCGCGATCTCGTTGCCGGCCGACCGCGCAGTGGTGGACAGCGAGCTGGTGGCGACGCTGCAGCGAACGGCCAGACGGCTCTCGCTGCAACTCGGCGCCGACAACCTCGACGCGGGTTCCGACGGCGCGGAGTTCACTATCTGAAGTCTGACCCCTGGTGCTCGGGCACACGTTTTCCTATGATCAGGTGAGTAGCGGCATGCATCAGCGCTACTGATCACCACAGGCGTCCCCAGCGCCGGTGATCAAATTGGATGAGAAGCGTCCCCAGCGCTTCACGTCCGCGGCCCCGCGAAGTCCCCACTTCTCCGGGGCCGCTATCGTTTTCACGCGCCCTCGCTGTGAATCGCCCAGGGTCGGGACGGTTAGCATGGCGGGATGACCGATCAGCGCCCGCAGTACGGCGAACTCGCCACGCCCGAGGAGCAGCGGCGAGCCGCCGGCTTGCCGCCCCTCGACGAGGTCGTCGTCGCCCCGCCGGCACCGCCGGCCGCAGGCCCGACGGTGCCCGATCCGAGCGCGAGCGCCCCGGCGGCACGTCCGCACCCGGTCGACCGCTTCGTGACCATCGCGCTGCTTGCCTACGGCCTGGTGAACATCATCATCACCGGGTTGTCGTATCTCGATCTGCCCACCGTGATGAACGAGACGATGAAGGTCCTCGGCATCGAGGGGGAGTTCACGAACTTCGCCCAGGGGCGGATCTGGGGGACGATCGCGGCCATCGTGCTCGCCGTCGGATGGTCGATCACGGCGGCGCTGTCGATCCGACGTCTGCGGCGTCGACGGATCAGCTGGTGGGTGCCGATCGCGGGTGCGCTGGCGACGATGATCGTCGTGACGATCTGCATCTCGGTGCCGATGATGAACGACCCGGCTTTCGTGGCCTACCTCGCGACCGTCGGGCAGTAGCCGCGGGAGCACGTACTGTCGAAGGATGCTTCAGAACAGCTTCGGCATCCAGCTCTCCTACGCCTCCGTGGATCGTGGCGACGGCTCCGACCCTCGGCCATCGGCCCGAGACATCCTCTCCCTGTTGCGTGTTCCCGCCGGTATGCGCGATGCGACAGCCGCGTGGGATGACCGGGAGGAGGCCGTGCTCGCGATCCCGGTGACGGACGACGGCCACGTCCTGACGCTCAGCGAGGAGGACACGGTCGAGTCGACCCTGTCGACGAGCGAGCTGAAGTCAGCCTTCGAGGCGGAGGGCCTGACGCTCTGGCTGGACGTGGACGCGGACGTGGATGAGGACGAGGCGTACGGCTTCGATCCGGTGGAGGAACTGGTCGACGAGCTCATCGACGATTCGGCCGAGGTGGGCGCCGACGAGTCGGAGGATGCCTCGATCGATTCCGCACTGTTCGCGGCTTCGGCGGTGAGGGTCTCCGCGTTCTCGCACCGCGGCCCCGGCATCGCGAGGATCCTGGCGACGGCGCGCAGAATGCCCGTCGATCACCGGGAGTCCGGCGACTGGTCGCTTCAGCAGTTCGAGACCGCGGAGCCGACCGGTGATTGGTCGACCTCCAGGGCGGAGGTGCCCGTGATCGAGCTGAATCGCGCGGACGCCGACGTGTGGTTCGAGGTGACCGCGGGCAACGGCGGTCCGGTGCCGTTCTGGACGGATGCGGAACGCGACACCCTGCCCGTGCTCGACATCGACGCCATCCGTGTTCCCGAGACTGCGGAGATCTACCGTCGACTGCTCACCGAGGGTGACGGGAGCCGCGATGAGCTCCTGGAGCTGGCCGCCGCCGTCAGGCTCGATGTGGATGCCGCCCACCGCGCACTGATTCCCGAGGCATTGGGTGGTGTGATCGGTGCCGAGTCCCGCGAGCGAGCCTTCCTGGCCGCCTTCGGCGTCGCGCCGGACTTGATCGACGCCGCGTTCGGCGGGGCGACCGCACGGCCGCAACGGCGGTTCCTGCCGGTGGGGTGGTGGACCGCGGTGCGGGAGACGGCGATCGCCGGGGTCGGGGAATTCACGCCTCTCACCCGTCGGGAACGCCCGCTCGCGCGGCTCGGCGAGGCTCTCCGCCGCCGTCCCGTGGTGGGCCTCGCCCTGTCGTTCGGGGAGTTCGCCGCGGGAGCGTGGGTCACGTCTCGCGTGCGGGGAGCGGGCAGGACCCTCGGGTTGCTGCTCGTGATCGATGCGTTGATCGATGCAGCGATCTCGATCGTCCGGATCCGCCGCGGCCGAGGCTGACGGCTGCCCGGCTGGCCGACCGCGCCACGCTGCGAAATGAGAGATGCCCCAGCCGACCGGCTGGGGCATCTCTCATCGAAGTCGCGACGGATCAGCTCTTCGACTGGCCGTACGAACCGAGCTGACGGGTCGATTCGACCACGCGGGCGGCCATCGCCGACTCGGCGATCTTGCCCCAGGCGCGGGGGTCGTACTGCTTCTTGTTGCCGACCTCGCCGTCGACCTTCAGCACGCCGTCGTAGTTCTTGAACATGTAGTCGGCGATCGCACGCGTGTAGGCGTACTGCGTGTCGGTGTCGATGTTCATCTTGATGACGCCGTTCGCGACCGCGAGGGCGATCTCCTCGTCGGTCGAGCCGGAGCCACCGTGGAAGACGAGATCGAGCGGCTTGGCGCCCGTGTTGTACTTTGCTGCGACCTCGGCCTGGATCTCGCCGAGGAGTTCCGGGCGCAGCTTGACGCCTCCCGGCTTGTACACGCCGTGCACGTTGCCGAACGTGAGGGCGGCGATGTAGCGGCCCTGCTCGCCGAGACCGAGGGCCTGCACGGCCTGGTCGACGTCCGCGAACGTCGTGTAGAGGGCGTCGTTCGAGCCCTCGTGCTGCACGCCGTCCTCTTCGCCGCCGACGACGCCGATCTCGACCTCGAGGATGGCGTTGATGTTCTTCATGCGGGGCAGAAGGTCCTTCGCGATCTCGATGTTCTCCGCGAGGGGAACCGCCGAGCCGTCCCACATGTGGGACTGGAAGATCGGGTTGCGGCCGGCCTTGACCTCGTCCTCGGAGGCTGCGATCAGCGGCTCGACGAAGCCGGCGAGGGCGTCCTTCGGGCAGTGGTCGGTGTGCAGCGCGACGGTGATCGGATAGTTCTTGGCGACCTCGGTGGCGAAGCGGGCGAAGGCCAGAGCGCCGGTGGCGCGTGCCTTGACGGTGTGGCCGGCGAAGTAGTCGGCTCCGCCCGTGGTGACCTGGATGATGCCGTCGGAGCCGGCCTCGGTCAGCCCCTGGAGGACGGAGTTGATCGTCTGCGAGCTCGAGACGTTGAATGCGGGATACGCGAAGCCGCCGGCCTTCGCGCGGTCGAGCATTTCGGCGTACTGATCCGGGGTGGCGACGGGCATGAGAACTCCTGCGATAAGGGAAGCCGGGACAGGTGCCACTCTATCGGGGCCACCGGAGTCGTATCGAAGGTCGGCCGCACCGCTCGCACGGTCGCTCGTGCCCAGGCGTTAAGAATCGCGATTCCTTCGCGGGATAGAGGCGGAAAACCGGGCTGTTCGCTCGCTTCGATAGCTAGGCTGACCGCATGGTGAGTCTGACTGCGGATCTGAGCCCTCTTCGTCCCGACCGTAACCTCGCGATGGAGTTGGTGCGAGCGACGGAGGCTGCGGCCATCCGCGCGGTCCCTTTCATCGGTCGAGGCGCGAAGGAGGCCGCCGACGGGGCGGCCGTCGACGCGATGCGCGCGTTCCTGGGCACCGTCGACTTCCAAGGCCGCGTCGTGATCGGCGAGGGCGAGAAGGACAACGCACCCATGCTGTTCAACGGCGAGGTCGTCGGCACCGGGCGCGGACCGCTGTGTGACATCGCAGTCGATCCCATCGACGGAACCTCCCTCACCGCAGCGGGTCGGCAGAACGCGCTGTCCGTGATCGCGGTGTCCGACCGGGGCACGATGCTGGATGCCTCCACCGTCTTCTACATGGACAAGCTCGTCACGGGACCCGCAGGCGTCGGTGTCGTCGACATCCGGCTCCCCATCGGCGAGAACATCCGCAAGCTCGCCGGTGCGCTCGACAAGCCCGTCGACGAGATCGTCGTGTCGGTACTGAACCGTCCGCGTCATGAGCAACTCATCCAGGAGATCCGCGATGCGGGCGCCGGCACCCGACTGATGAGCGACGGTGACGTCGCGGGTGGGATCAACGCCGCCCGGCATGATGCGCGCACCGACATGTGCGTCGGCGTCGGAGGCAGCCCCGAGGGCATCGTCACGGCATGCGCCATCAAGGCGCTCGGCGGACACATCCAGGGGCGCCTGTGGCCGCGTGACGACGACGAGCGTCAGCGCGGGATCGACGCCGGGCTCGACATGGACAGGGTCTACGAGGCCGACGACCTGGTGCAGGGCAACAACACGATCTTCGTCGCGACGGGCGTGACCGACGGCCAGCTCGTTGCCGGCGTCCGCCGCGAGCGGGGCTATGTGTACACGGAGAGCGTCGTGCTCCGCGGTGCTTCCGGGACCCTCCGGCGCATCGCCTCGGAGCACCTCGTCTCGAAGTGGCTCTGATTCACAGGCCCCTCTGAGGGCGCGTTCTCCCGGCCGACGACGACGGCATCGTTATCGAGCCGGTATAGGGCTGGGGTGGCGTGAGCCACGCTTTCCGGAGCGCCGTGTCACAATTGTCACTGGGTTTGTCGCCGTGGACGGAGCCGTCAGGCACCGCAGGCACAGGAGGGCGAACGGATGACAACGCAGCACACGAGCGGCTCGAATGCCGCCGCGACGAAGATCATCACGACGAACACCGGGCGAATTCTCCGAGTGAGCGCCGACGCCGAGCCGGGCGTCGCAGCCACCCCGTCCGTCACCACCCCACCGGCGGCGGTCGCCGATCCGGCTCGCCGCGCTGACGTGCTGTTCCGCGTCCGCCGCGACGAGGGCCATGAGATCAGCGCCTGGTGGATGATCGGAGCTTTCCTCGCCACCAGTGGCCTTGTGATCCTGCTGCTCAGCGGCGTACCCGGTATCGCCTGAGGCGCTGCTCGACAGTTCGTCCGCGCGCTACGCCGTAGGCCGCAGTGCAGGCGTGACGGCGGTGCACAGCGTCGGTGGCCCCTAGATCTCGTCGAGACGAACCCGTACCTCGCCCACGTCCGCGCGCACTGATGCCGCTCCGATGTGATCCGTGGCTCCTGGCATTTCGGCGACGGGTTCGTCCCCGTGCTCGTCTGCGGCGATCAGCTCGGGAGCGGTGAACCGTCGTCCCGTGCCCTCCGTCACCGCCGGAACGGATGCGAGAGCCGCGGCGTCGACGCCGGGGAACTGCCGCGCCGTCACGAGCACGCGCGTCTCGAGCGAGCCGGCGAAGCGGTTGTAGCTGTCAACCGTGCGCTCCAGGGCGCGGCGCAGATCGTCGGCATGCCCGGCGAGAGTGCCCAACCGGTCGTAGAGCTGCGTGCCGAGAGTGAGCAGCGTACGTGCCTCGGTCGACACCTCCTGCTGCGTCCATGTGAATGCCACGGTCTTCAGGACGGCCCAGAGGTTCACGGGAGACGCGAGCGCCACTCGTCGGCTGAACGCATAGTCGAGCAGTGTCGGGTCTTCGTCGATGGCCGCGGCGAGCAGCGACTCGCTCGGCAGGAAGCAGATCACGAACTCAGGACTCGCGTCGAGTCCTGCCCAGTACGCCTTTTTGGCCAGGGCATCGATGTGCGCGCGGACAGCTTTCACGTGCTTCTGCATGAGGGCGCGCCGCTGCGGCTCCTGGGCGTCACCCGCCGACAGCGCCGAAGCCTCGAGGTACGCGTCGAGCGGCACCTTGGCGTCGACCGCGATGGAGCTGCCGCCGGCGAGACGGATGACCATGTCGGGCCGACCCTGGCCCCGGTCGGAAGAGATCGTCGCCTGCAGATCGAAGTCGATGTGACGCGTGAGCCCCGCCGCTTCCACCACACGGCGTAGCTGCGTCTCGCCCCACACTCCGCGAGTGGCTGTCGAGCGCAGCGCTCCGGCGAGGGACTCCGTCGTCGCCCGCAGCGCCTCGTCGGACTCCTGCGCGCGTCGCAGCTGCTCCTCCAGCGTGCCGAACTGGGCGTGGCGCTCGCGTTCGATCGCGGTGACCTTGGTCTGCATCTGCTGCAGGCTCTCCCGCACCGGAGCCAGCGCCGTCAGCACCGCGTTCTGCTGCTGCACGCGCTGCGCCTCGGCTCGCTGCTCGTTCCGTGAGTGCTCGACGGCATCGCGGTAGAGGTCGTACTGGCGGTCGCGGTCGTCGCGCGCGGCGGCCAGCTCGGCCTGAGCGCGCGCGAGATCAGCGGCCCCACGTCCTGCGTGCAGGAACCAGCCCACAGCGACACCCACCGCGAGGGCGACGAGGAGGAGAACCACAGCCAGAGCATCCATGTGTTCATGATGCGGCCGGCATCGGACATTACGAGGTCGCCGCGCACGGGAGCGGTGTGTCGGCTCAGGCGACGGCGCGCTCCAGAGCAGGCGCGACGGGTGCGGTGACGCGCAGGCTCAGCGCGTCGGCGAGCGCGAACACGTCGGCGGCACCCGCCCTGGCGGCCGCATCGATCACGATCTGCGCGCAGGCACGAGCATCGGCGAGGGCATCGTGGTGCGCGAACTCCTCGAACCCGGCGGCGGCTGCGGCGACGGGCAGGCGATAGGAGTCGAGCGCATACGTCTTCCGCGCGACCTGCAAGCTGCAGAGCGAGCGGTACGGCGGGCAGAGCTGGCCTGTGGCCTCCGAGGCGCGGCGCAGCACGTTGAGGTCGAAGCCGGCGTTGTGGGCGACGAGCACGTCGGCCCCCGCGAAGGCGCAGAGTCGATCGAACTGGTCGACCCACGTAGCAGCCGACAGCACATCCTCCGGTTGGATGCCATGGATCCGCACATTCCACTCCTGGAACTCGTCGTGACCGGGCGGCGGTTGGATCAACCATCCGGTGGTGGCGACGACCTCGCCGCCGCGCACACGGACCAGTCCGACGGAACAGGCGGAGGCGGGGCTGGAGTTCGCGGTCTCGAAGTCGATCGCAGTGAAGTCCAGTGGCACGTCTCCACTCTCACCCCGAGGTCGGCGACCAGGCGGGAGACTCGCCGTAGGCTGGCCGCATGGCTGAGGACATGGCGACGTCGTTCGGAGCACAGGCCGCGGACTACGAGGTCGGACGACCCGAATACCCCTTCGATGCGGTGGCGTGGATGCTCGAGCGGATGCCGCACGGAACCCGCCGCATCGCCGATGTCGGTGCCGGGACGGGAAAGCTCACCCGGGTACTGGCGCACGCGCCGGATGCCGAGGTCGTCGCGATCGATCCGGATTCCGAGATGCTCGCGACGCTGCGCGGTGCCGTGCCGGGCGTACCGACCTTCGTGGGGTCGGCAGAGCGGCTGCCCCTTCCCGATGCCAGCGTCGACGCGGTCGTCCTGGGGCAGGCCTGGCACTGGGTCGATCCCGTCGCCGGATCCGCCGAGATCGGTCGGGTCGTACGCAGCGGGGGAGTGCTCGGTCTCATCTGGAACATCCGCGACGATCGGGTCGACTGGGTGCGCCGGTTGACCGAGATCATGCACGGCAGCCACGCCGAGAACATGCTCGCCGAGGGGGATCCGGTCGTCGCCGCGCCGTTCGGCGGCCTCGAGCAGGAGCGCTGGGAGTGGGTCCGCCCCATCACGCGCGACCTGCTGCACCGCATGGCGGCGTCGCGCAGCTACATCATCACCGCCTCCGAGGATGAGAAGGCTCGGATCCGGCACGACCTCGACGCGCTGTTCGACGAGCTCGATCTGCACGGCGACACGACCATCGACCTTCCGTACGTGACACGGGCCTACCGCGCCGTCCGCGACTGAGGAGCGGCCTTCCGCAGGGCGATGGGGGTGGGGCCAGGTAGACTCGTGCCCCGTGGCTCTCACTATCGGCATCGTCGGCCTGCCCAACGTCGGCAAGTCCACCCTCTTCAACGCACTCACCAAGAACGACGTGCTCGCGGCGAACTATCCGTTCGCGACGATCGAGCCCAACGTCGGCGTGGTGAACCTGCCCGACCCGCGCCTCGACAAGCTCGCGGAGATCTTCGGCAGCGAGCGGATCCTCCCCGCGGCGGTGTCCTTCGTCGACATCGCCGGCATCGTGCGCGGCGCGAGCGAGGGTGAGGGGCTCGGCAACAAGTTCCTCGCGAACATCCGTGAGGCCGACGCCATCGCTCAGGTCGTGCGCGGCTTCTCGGACGACGACGTCGTGCACGTCGACGGCACGGTGAACCCCGCCTCCGACATGGAGACGATCAACGCCGAGCTCATGCTCGCCGACCTCGAGACGGTCGACAAGGCGATCACCCGGTACGAGAAGGAAGTCCGCGGCAAGAAGATCGAGCCCGTCGTTCTCGAGACCGCGAACGCGGCGAAGGATGCCCTGGAGCGTGGCGTGCTGCTGTCGGTCGCGGGCATCGACCTGACACCGATCCGCGAGTTGGGCCTCCTGACCGCGAAGCCTGTCATCTTCGTCTTCAACGTCGATGAGGCCGTGCTGACGAACGACGCCCGCAAGGCGGAGCTCGCCGCCCTCGTTGCGCCCGCCAAGGCCATCTTCCTCGACGCGAAGATCGAGTCCGAGCTCATCGACCTCGACCCGGAGGACGCCGCCGAGCTGCTCGCGTCGACCGGCCAGGACGAGTCGGGGCTCGACCAGCTCGCCCGCATCGGCTTCGACACCCTCGGGCTGCAGACCTACCTCACGGCTGGTCCGAAGGAAGCTCGCGCGTGGACGATCCCCAAGGGGTCGAAGGCCCCGCAGGCGGCCGGTGTGATCCACACCGACTTCGAGAAGGGCTTCATCAAGGCCGAGATCGTGTCGTTCGAGGACCTGGTCGAGACGGGCTCCGTCGTCGAGGCTCGCGCCAAGGGCAAGGCTCGCCTCGAGGGCAAGGACTACGTCATGCAGGACGGCGACGTCGTGGAGTTCCGCTTCAACAACTGAGCGGGGATCGTAGGTCCGGGGACCTCTCAGACCCTGTCTATTCCGCGGAGTCGGCACCAGGCTGTCGGGCCTCGGCGTCTGTCAGACCCTTCCGATACTTCGTGGTCCCACGCCGGATCGAGGCCACCTTCGGGTTATCCGCCCGCGATGCGGGAAGACGGTCGAGGATCGTCACGTCGGCTCGGGCGGCGAGCGTCAGAAGTCCCCAGATGCCGATCGAGTCGAGCTCGAAGTCGGCTTCCTCCGGGGTCGCTGCCGCGAACGCCGCATGCGCGGCCGCTTCGATCTCGGGGGCGCTCGGCCTCTTCGCCGCACCTTTCACCGCGTTCGGCTGATTCGAGTAGTCGTCGAGCTTCGTCAGCAGTCGCTCTGCGCGCTCTGCGCCGAGTGTCGATGCGAGCTCGGCTTGGATCGGGTACGTCTCCGTCACGCTCGTCTCCAGAGTTCTGATCAAGGCAGCTGCTGTCGGAGCCGAGGAAGGGCCCCGCACGGGCAGAATACCCAGTCCGAGGCCCTTCGCGTGCGGCCGGGAGCTCGTCAGAACATCCCGGGAATCTGCTGGAGCAGCCAGGAGAAGCCGATCATGACCACGGTCGCAAGCGGGAGGACGAAGACGGTCACCAGGCCTGCGCTGGCGCTCTCCGGCTGCTCGCCCGGCCCGACGATGGGATCGTCCTGCACCCGACCGCCGAGGTAGGCGCGCATCTGCAGGAGGAAACCGGCGGCGAGGAGGACCACGCCGATGGCCGAGGCGACCCAGATGCTCACCTCTCCGATCTGCTGAGGCAGCAGGAGAAGTGCGCCGACCATCACGATGAGCAGCGCCATCCAGCCGACCCAGCTGCGTACCGGATGCTGAGCGATCAGCTGCAGAGGCACGTGCGACGCGAAGAGGAGCAGCGCGAGCGCCCCCGAGGCGATCGCGAGCACGACGAGGTGCCCGACGGTCACGGCAAGAGCGTATTCGCCCGCGAATGCCGCCTGCGCGCTGAAGGTGGTGAGCAGCATGCCGAAGAGGCCCAGAACGAGAGCGATGCCCCATTCGCGATCGATTCGTTGAGGTGACTGCTGAGGCTGCTCCGGGGCGTCCTCGGCGGCGTACGCACGGGGTTCGCCGAATGCGGCAAGGGCGCTCTCGCCCGACTCGGACACATGACTCTCCACGACCACGAGGGAATCCCCGATCCGCGATCCCGGAACGCCGAGGAGACGCTGCTCGAGCACGAACTGCTCGATCCAGTCCCTCTCGACACTCGGCGCCAGTCGCGTGTAGGTGTCGACGGAGCCGAAGCCCGTCCTGTCGTTCAGGTTCATCGGTGCTGCCTTTCGGTTCCCGGTGGTCATGTCAGTTCCCGGCGCTTCTCGAGCGCTCCGTCGGTGAGCTCGCGGGTGGTCTTCGTGAAGTCGGCCCAGAGCTCGGCCATCGACCGGGCATGTGCGCGGCCCTGATCCGTCAGCGAGAAGTACTTCCGGCCGGGGCCGCCGTCGCCGGGACGCCATTCGACTTCGACGAACCCGGACTCCTCCAGACGGCCGAGGAGGGGGTAGAGAGTGCCGCCCTTGACGGTGCCCAGTCCGGCTGCGGTCAGGTTCTGGGTGATCGCGTACCCGTAGTTCGGGCCATCGAGGAGGGTCCGCAGCACGCACACGCCCAGCACGCTTCTCATCCACTCGCTCGGCCACTCTTCCGGACTCATGACTAGAGCGTACGTCGGACTAGTCAGATCTGCAACTAGTGCCGCTTCTGATCTCACCCGCGCGGAGGAGGGCACTGATACCTCTGAGCGATGGTCGACTCATGCGGGACGCGCCAGCCTGGGGGCATGCTCTCATCGACAAGCACAAGCACAAGCAGCACCGCCGAGACCCGGGCAGTCGGGTTCCTCCGTTCCCGCCGCATATCGGGCGGTATCGGCGCTCTCGCCTTGGCCGGCCTGGGCGTGGCGCATACGGCGACCAACGCCGTCGGCTTCGCGGCGGACGCGGACGCGTCCTGGCCGATGTTCTTGATCTTCGGCGTCGGAGTCAGCCTCGTGCTGTGGGCGGTCGCGGTCGTCGCCTGGCTCTTCTCGCGGCGCGGAGGCGGGCGCGTCGGGCGAGTGATCATCGCCGTGGTGGGTGCTCTCTGCTGTCTGATGGCGTTCAACGTGCTGCGCGTGCACCCCGAGATCGTCCTCTCGCCCGCCGGCCCAGGGCCGTGGACGCTCGTCGGAGGTCCGGCGCTGCTGCTCGCAGCGCTCCTGCCGTGGCGGAAGAAGGAGGCAACGGACGCAGGCTGCTTCTCCTCGACCCGGTCCGCGCACCACCCCCGCGGGTGACAGGATTGACGGATGACCGCAACACTCGTGGCCCAAGGGCTGGCCGGCGGGTACGGCCACCGCACACTGTTCGACTCGCTCGACCTGACCGTCACGGCCGGCGACGTCGTCGGCCTCGTCGGAGCCAACGGGGCAGGAAAGTCGACCCTCCTGAAGCTGCTCGCCGGCGTCGATCAGCCGCAGGCCGGCACCATCAGGCTCGCTCCCGCGGATGCGTTCGTCGGCTGGCTTCCGCAGGAGCACGAGCGCCTCGTCGGAGAGAGCGTCGTCGACTACATCGCCCGCCGCACCGGATGCGCGGCGGCGACCAGGGACATGGATGCCGCAGCCGCAGCCCTGGGAGACCCCTCGCTCGCGGCTCCGGGCACAGACCCCGCCGACACCTACTCCACGGCGTTGGATCGGTGGCTGGCCAGCGGTGCCGCCGACCTCGACGAACGCCTCCCCGCCGTGCTCGCCGACCTCGGACTCGACCTGGGTGATGAGCCCGCCGACACCATGATGACCTCGCTGTCGGGTGGGCAGGCCGCCCGTGTGGGCCTCGCCGCGCTGCTGCTCTCTCGCTTCGACATCGCGCTGCTCGACGAGCCGACCAATGACCTCGACCTCGACGGGATCGAGCGCCTGGAAGCCTTCGTCCGCGGTCTTCGGGGCGGTGTCGTGCTGGTCAGTCACGACCGCGAGTTCCTCGCCCGCTGCGTGACCAGAGTCCTGGAGCTCGACCTCGCCCAGGGGAGCAACAGAGTGTTCGGCGGTGGCTACGACTCGTACCTCGAGGAGCGGGCCACCGTGCGTCGACACCAGCGCGAGAAGTACGACGAGTTCGCCGATAAGAAGGCCGACCTCGTGTCCCGCGCCCGCACACAGCGGGAGTGGTCGAGCCAGGGTGTGCGCAACGCCATGAAGAAGGCGCCGGACAACGACAAGATCAAACGCAAGGCGTCAGCCGAGTCCAGCGAGAAGCAGGCGCAGAAGGTGCGTCAGATGGAGAGCAGGATCGCCCGGCTCGAAGAGGTCGAAGAGCCGCGCAAGGAGTGGCAGCTGGAGTTCACGATCGGCTCGGCCCCGCGTTCCAGCTCCGTCGTGTCGACCCTGAGCTCGGCGGTGTTCCGGCAGGGATCCTTCCAACTCGGACCGGTGTCGCTGCAGGTGAACGCGGGGGAGCGCATCGGCATCACCGGTCCCAACGGTGCCGGAAAGTCGACGCTGCTCCGCGGGCTGCTGGGGCGGCAGCTTCCCGATGAGGGAACGGCGAGCCTCGGCGCGAGCGTGCAGATCGGCGAGATCGACCAGGCCCGCGCGCAGCTCGTCGGAACGCAACCGCTCGCGGTCGCGTTCGAAGAGCTCGTGCCAGAGATGGCATCCGCGGAGATCCGCACACTCCTCGCCAAATTCGGCCTCAAGGCCGATCACGTGACGCGCGCGGTCGATGAACTGTCGCCGGGGGAGCGCACGCGGGCAGGGCTCGCCCTGCTGCAGGCCCGCGGCATCAACCTGCTCGTGCTCGACGAGCCCACCAACCACCTCGACCTGCCCGCGATCGAGCAGCTGGAGCAGGCGCTCGAGTCGTACGAGGGAACCCTGCTGCTCGTCACGCACGACCGGCGGATGCTCGCCACGGTGCACACCGACCGGCACTGGCGGGTGGAGGCCGGGCAGGTCGCCGAAGCATGACGGCCCTCGTCATCGACAGCGTCCCGCACGGCCGCCTGACCACGAATGACGTGGCGCGACTGCGAGAGTTGTTCGACGCCGAGTACTCCGCAGAGTTCGGGGCCTGGGATCCGGATCAGCCCTACGGCTACGCGCCCCATGACCATCACCTGATCGCGCGCGCCGGCGATGAGATCGTGGGTCACGTCGGTTGGGCGCGACGGACGATCGGCGTCGGCGCGGCGGAGGTCATGGTCGCGGGAGTCGGTGGGGTGCTGATCTCCCCACGCGCACGTGGGCAGCGCGTCGGTGCTCGGCTCCTGATACACGCGGCCGCGTCGATGACGGATGCCGGCGGGATCGAGTTCGGCTACCTCGGCTGCCGCGAGGAGGTCGTCTCCTTCTATGAATCGTGCGGATGGCGCCGAATCTCGGCGGTCGAGCACTCTATCGATCGCACGGGTCAGCCCACCACGCAGCCCTCAGGGCCTCCCATCCTGACCCTCGCGCTCGGCCCGACACCACGCATGTGGCCCGCGGGCACGATCGAGCTTCGGGGGCGGGCCTGGTAGTCGTCGGGCGAAGATGCTCCGGCAGTCCTCGTCTCGGTGGCCGCCGGGTCGGGATACGCTGGTGGACGGCGGCTCCGGTCGCGGTCCGGTCGCAGGCGTCCGCCGTGGAGGTTTCGCCTGAGTTCCTGACACCGACGGCACGAGGAGATTCACGCCGATGACCGACACCCAGATCTTCGAGCCCGACGGCCGCGCGATCCCCTTCGTCGATGAGGGCGACGGACCCGTCAAGCTCGTCCTGATCCAGGAGCGCGACCTCCCGGCCGACATCCTCGGTGTCGTCGCGCACTACCTCGCCGAAGAGGCGGGCTTCCACGTGCTGCGGATCGGTCACCGCGCCGAGGTCAAGGGCGAAGAGGTGTCGCTGGACGAGCGCGTCGAGGATGCGCTCGCCGTGATCGACCACGTCGGCCTCGGCGACACCTGGATCGGCGGACACGGATTCGGCGGCACCGTCGCACGTGCTTTCGCCGTCGCGCACGCGGACAGTGTCAACGGACTGGCGCTGCTCGGCGTCGAAGAACTCGACATCCCCCTCGCGCCGGTGATGCCCGTTCTGATCATTCAGGGGACGAAAGACAACGTCACGCCGTTCGCCAACGGTGAGCAGCTGCAGTCGACGGCACCCGAGCGTGCGAGCGTGAAGAGCATCGACGGGGGAGACCATCACTTCCCGATGACGCACCCGATCGAGACCGCGGTCGTGATCGAGGAGTACCTCGACTGGGACTGAGCCCCTAGCGGCCCTGCCGCTTCTTGTAAGGCTTCGGCTGACCCTTCACTGCGGGCGTTCGGCCCTTGCCCTTCGAGGCCTTCGCCTTGCCGCCGGCGGGTGCGGGGGCGTTCTTCACCGGCGCGGGCGCCGCGGCGACCTCCGCTTTCGCCTCGACCAGCAGGAGCTCGCCGACGTGCGTCAATCGAGTCTGCCCCTCGCGGTGGACGATCGGATGGCCGACCTCGGCCTCGAGCTTGTCGATCGACGTGTACAGCGAGGCCAACGGGATGCCGAGCTTCTCGGCCGCCCGCGGAAAGTGGAGTTCCTCCGCGAGGACGACGAAACGGCGGAGCAGAGAGATCTTCACGGGGGCCCTTCGACTGTTCGCACGGGATTGCGAGCCACTCCAGGTTACGCGGTGGAAGCCTGCGGTCAGACGTCGCTGAAGTCGTTCGCGGGAATGTTGATCTGCGTCACTGTGTCACCGTCGAGCCAAAACAGGGTGTAGAGGATGCCGACGGATCCCGGATGGGTCAGCGACTCGGTTCCCGGTACCTCGCGCGCGCCCAGCCCGACGTATTCCGCGGTCGTGGGGTCCTCGGTATCGACGATCCCCCATGCGCCCGCGTCGAGGAGCTCTGCGCGTGTGGACCCGACGGCGAGGCCTTCCTCGGTCTGGATTGGCACGCCGGCAAGCGAGGGGCCGGTAATCGCCATCGATGCCGGGCCCCCGAGGGCGCTGTCCGTGAACACTCGGAGCCCGTCCCACGTGTAGTTCACGAACGCGGAGTCGTAGCCGGGGGCGTTCTCGACCTTCTCCGGTTCCGGCAGCTCGCCGGTCGTGTCCTCCAGCAAGTCCAACAACCCGGCGGGATCCTCGAAGGCGGCGCTCCGGGTGCCGGATTCGTCGGTGACGACGATGCCGTCGAGGGAAACGACGATCTGGGGATCGATCTCGACCGTCGGACTGGGCGTCGGCGATGACGAGGCAGGCGTAGGGCTCGTGCGGGGCTCCGCCGAGGTGGGTGAAGCGCACCCGATGAGAACGAGAGCAGACACGGCGAGCGCCAGTGCGGGGGCGAGGGAACGACGCATGGTCACAGGCTATTGGAGTCACGCATCCTGTCTCGCGCACGGCAGGTCGAAAGATCTGAAATGTGATGTTCGATACACGACGGATGCCGCGACCGAATCGGCCGCGGCATCCGGAATCCTTCGGTCAGGCGACCTGAGGGAGCACGGCGAACGACACGGAGCCCTCGTCGTCCACGCCCGCATCGAGGATCTTGTCGTCGAGCGCGGCGACGGCGGACTCATCGAGGAAGAGTCGGGTGCCGGAGACTTCGACGACCTGGTCCTGGGGCTCCGGATCTGCGGCGACGAGCACCGCGAGACGCGCGCCGCCCTCCGCGTTCTGAGGTTCGGACGAGTGGATGCGCAGTCCGGCATCCGGGGCGTCGGTCTGGCGACTGACGAGCGTCGTCACGATGGCGGAGGCGTTGTCGGTGAGGGTGAGCACGAGACTCTCCTTCCGTTCGGGGCATGTCACGGTCGCAACATGTCCGGGCTACGATGCCGAACTCGGACGATCACCTCAACCCCCTTGTGCCGATTCGGAGGAGGCTCTTATCCTCCTCGCAGGTTCTTCCGCAGGAACACCTGCTCCGTGCCGTCGCCGTCCGGCACCCTCTCGTGCTCGACGTAGCCGCACCTCTCGTAGAGGCGGATGTTCGCCTCGCTCAGGCTGCCGGTGAAGAGCTCGGCGACCTGTGCGTTGGATGCGCGCTCCGCGTGATCGAGCAGCGTCCGCCCGACGCCCTCGCCCTGCATGTCGGGGGCGATCGCGATCCTCCCGATGAGGAGCATCCCGTCCTTCTCCACGAAGCGGATCGCGCCCACGAGGCGCCCGTCGATGCGGGCCGTCAAGCCGGACTCCGCGCGCAGCTCCGCCTCGAGCTCGGTGAGGGTCTGCGTCAGGGGAGGCATGTCCACGCTCCCGTAGATCGCGGCTTCCGAGACGAACGCCGCGCGCTGCACGGTGAGCACTTCACCGGCGTCCGCTTCGCTGATGTGCGAGATGACGATGTTCCGGTCCTTCTCGTCGTTCTGTTCTGTCACGATGCGGGGCTTCTCCTTGTGTCTCACGTTCGGGTCCGGTCGCCACACTCGGGCTCCGGGCTTCCGGTGTCAACCCCCTCGGGTCTGGGCCCAGGTCGCCGTTATCCTCACCGGCAGGAGGTCACAGACATGGCTGAAACGAAGACGAAGAAGACCGGCAGCTCGACGAAGGGCTCCGTGAAGACCACGCGTCAGCAGAATGCGGAGAAGGGCTTCACTGCCTCTCCCGCGCTCGCGAGCAACCTGCAACTCGTGCTCGTCGACCTGCTCGAACTGGCGATCCAGGGGAAGCAGGCGCACTGGAACGTCGTGGGCCGCAACTTCCGCGACACCCATCGCCAGCTCGACGAGATCATCGACGATGCGCGCGCGTTCAGCGACACGATCGCGGAGCGGATGCGCGCCCTGCATGCGGTTCCGGACGGGCGCAGCGCCACCATCGCCAAAACCACGACTCTGCCCGCGTTCCCCGCGGGGGAGGTCTCGACCACCGAGACCATCGATCTGGTGACCGAACGACTGGAGGCGGCGGTCGGGACGATGCGCGACGTGCACGACGCCGTCGACGAGGAAGACCCGACGTCGGCGGATCTCCTGCACGCGGTCATCGAGCGACTCGAGCAGTTCGCCTGGATGGTCAGCGCCGAGAACCGCAGTCCCGCCGGTCGCTGACTTCGCCCTGCTCCTCGGGCCGTGATCAGTCCGGTGCGGTTCCGGG
Source organism: Microbacterium sp. Mcb102 (assembly GCF_024519805.1). Classification (NCBI taxonomy): domain Bacteria; kingdom Bacillati; phylum Actinomycetota; class Actinomycetes; order Micrococcales; family Microbacteriaceae; genus Microbacterium; species Microbacterium sp. Mcb102. The sequence continues at coordinate 122,598 of NZ_JALJRG010000001.1, forward strand.
GGAGCGGGGGCGGCCGCGCATGATACGCGGGAGGGCGGCCCACAGCGCGATCACCAGCACGAGCGCCGATACCAGGGCTACGAGCCCGGCCGTGCGGTTGACCGTGAAGTCGACGATCAGCATCGTGACCCCGATCGTCAGCGCTCCGATCACGATCAGATCGATCCTGACGATCCGGGAGGCGATCCGCACGAGCTCGGGTTTGCGGCGGTGTCCGAACAGGGCGCGGTGCATTCCCACGGGAGCCAGCGCCAGGATGGTCGCGATCGCGGCCAGGGCGACGAGGACGACGTAGAGGTCACGCTGGAATTCGTCCATCTCGGTGAACCTCGGCTGGAATGCCACGGCGAGGAGGAACCCGGTGAGGATCTGGGTCCCCGTCTGCATCACGCGGAGCTCCTGCAGGAGCTCTTCCCAGTTGCGGTCCGCGCGTTCGTTCGCAGTCTCGTCACGTCCGTCCCTGCGGTCATCGAGTTCGTGGTCGCTGCGCGGAGGATCCGATGTCATGATCACAGTGTCGTGCCGCCGCTCGCACGATGTCCAGGCTCTTGCACCGACGGATCGAAAGAAGGCATCATGACGCTCCCGCCCATCAGCGACTGGTGGTCCGAACTCTCGGAGGACGCACGCCGCTCTGTACTCGACGGCGACTCCCCGCACCTCGACGAGGACGTCCGCGAGGAGATCCGCGTCATCACCGGAGCGGTCGTGGGAATGGTGGAGAGCCTGACCGATGACGACCTCGACTACGCCCGCGCACACGCGGAGGAGCCGGCCGACTGATGCGAGCGGCAGCCGTGGTGATTCACCCCAGGGCGTCGGGATCCGGAGTGGGCTGCTCCTCGCGAAGCCGCGGCTCGGTGCGTCGCTCGGGTCGTGCCCCGGCCTTGTCGGCGTAGAACGCGCGGATCCGATCCATGTCCGCGGCGACGTCTCCGGTCAGGTCGATGGTGGGGCCGAGACCCGTCGTCATCGTCGTGCGATCGACGAAGCCGAGCGTGACCGGCATCCCCGTCTCCCGCGCGATGCGGTAGAAGCCCGACTTCCAGTACTCGTTGCCGCCACGGGTCCCGTCCGGGGTGACCACGAGCCCGAAGACCGTTCCGGCGTGCACCTGCCCGACGACATCGTTCACCACACGCGCCGGGTCCGCGCGATCCACGGGGATGCCGCCGAGACCACGCATGAGCGGACCTCGCCAGCCGCGGAAGAGGCTCTTCTTCCCGAGCCAGTGCACGTCGATGCCGAGTCGCCAGGCGATCGCGAGCATGAGGACGAAGTCCCAGTTGCTGGTATGCGGGGCGCCGACGAGCACCGTCGGGCGTGTGGGGGCTGCCTCGCTCGCGAGCGTCCATCTGCTGAACGCCCAGAACATTCGGGCGAGGAGTCGTTTGAGCATGGATCAACCGTAGGGGAGAACGGCTGTCGAGCCGCTGTCCGCACCCGGCGTGCGGCTTCGGCGCCACCGCCTCGGAGCAGGCGTACGATCGAGGGATGAAGAAGACGCCGGAGGACACCGTGCAGCAGGAAGCGCCCATCGGGCTGCAACCGCTCCCGGGAGCCCTGGACCTGCTCGAGGGCGATGCCGCCGGCTATTGCAGCAACGGCGTCTGCCACTTCCCCGCCCCGAAGGCCGAGTAAGAAGCAGACGCCGTCGCGTGCAAGCGCTGGGGTCAGTGACCGCCGTGGAAGCCCTCGCCGGCGTCGTCGGCGGGCTTGCGGACGAACGGGCTGAGCGCCACCGCTGCGAGCGAGATGATCGCGGCGATGAGGAACGCCATGCGCGCGCCCGGTGCTCCGGCCGCTGCTCGCGACAGGCCTTCGCCCTCGCCCGCGTGCAGGATCGCCGAGTAGGTGACCGTCAGCAAAGCGACACCGGCCGCGCCGCCGACCTGCTGGAGCGTGTTCAGCACAGCGGAACCGTGCGAGTACAACGACCGCTGCAGCGAACCGAGCGAGGCCGAGAACAGGGGCGTGAACGACATCGCCAGTCCGACGGACATGGCCGCCTGCACGATGATGAGCACCCACCACACGGTGTGCTCGCCGACCGTGGAGTAGAAGAACAGCGCCGCCGACACGAGGATCGTGCCCGGGATCAGCAGCGGACGCGTGCCGCGCGCGTCGTACACGCGACCCATGACCGGACCCAGCAGACCCATCAGCACCGAGCCGGGGAGCAGGATCAGGCCGGACTCGAGGGCGTTCAGCCCCGCGACGTTCTGCAGGTACTGCGGCAGCAGGGTCAGCGTTCCGAACATAGACAGCGCCAGGATCGTCATGATGATCACCGAGAACGTGAAGTTGCTCGAGCGGAAGACACGCAGGTCGAGCAGTGCGTCGTCGACACGCTGCAGGATGAGCTGACGCCACACGAACAGCGCCAGCGACACCGCGCCGACGACCAGAGCGATGATGCCCGTGGTCTCGCCGGATCCGCCTTCGCCGCCGAACTGGCTGAGGCCGAACACGATGCCGCCGAAGCCGAGCGCCGCGAGAGGGATCGAGAGGACGTCGAGCGGGACGACGCGGGTCTCGCCGAGGTTCGTCATCCACTTCACGCCCATGAAGAGCGCGATGAGCGCGATCGGGAGGATGATCGCGAAGAGCGCGCGCCAGTTCAGCGTCTCGAGCACGGCACCGGCGATGGTGGGTCCGATCGCCGGGGCGAGCGAGATGACCAGGCCGACGCGGCCCATCATCCGACCTCGGGACTGCGGCGGGACGACGTTCATGATCGTCGTCATCAGCAGCGGCATCATGATGCCGGTACCGGCGGCCTGGATGACGCGCCCCACGAGCAGGATCGAGAAACCGGGAGCGACCAGCGCGACGAGCGTGCCGAGCGAGAACGCGATCATCGCGGCGATGAAGACCTGCCGCGTGGTGAAGCGCTGCAGGATGAAACCGGTGGTCGGGATCACGACGGCCATCGTCAGCATGAAGGCACTGGTGAGCCACTGGCCGAGCTCGGGCGGGATGCCGAGATCGGCGTTCAGATGCGGGATCGCGATCCCCATCGTGGTCTCGTTGAGGATGGCGACGAACGCGGCGACGAGCAGCAGCCAGATCACGCGCATGTCCTTGCGCGAGATCTCACCCGCTGCCGGTGCGGGGGTCGTCGAGATGGAGCCGGTATCGACGGCAGACATGGGCGGCCTCCTGGGCGAAGAAGAAATGGAGATATCGCGAGAGTTCGCAAGAGTCCTTCAGCGTAACGGCGGGTGCGGACATTTCATTCCGAACTCACAGAAATCCGCTGTCGGCAGATCCGGGCGGCCTCGATGTCGCGGGGGCTGAGTACGCTGGCGCCATGAGCATGGGCGGTGGACGAGGTGGAGGAGCGAGCTTCCGCGGGGTCGATGAGGATACGCAGCGGAAGCTGAATGCCGAGGCGCCGCGGATCAGCGGCCTCGGCTCACGGGTCGTCTCCCTGTTCCGTGCCTACCGCGCGCGTATCTTCCTCACCGGGATCCTCGTCGTCGTCGGCGCCGCGATCGCCGTCATCCCGCCCCTGATCGTGCAGCGCATCTTCGACGATGCGCTGTTCCCGGTCGCCGGCGGCGGGCCGCATCTCGAGCTGCTGGCCTGGCTCGTCGCCGCGATGGTCGGGCTCTTCCTGCTCTCCGCCGTCCTCGGCGTGGCGCAGACCTGGCTCACCTCCACCGTCGGCAACAGCGTCACCGGCGACCTGCGGGTGAAGCTTTTCGAGCATCTCCAGGCCATGGAGCTCGGATTCTTCACGCGGACGAAGACCGGAGTGATCCAGTCCCGGCTGCAGAACGACGTGGGCGGCGTCTCCGGCGTGCTGACCAACACCGTCACCAGCATCCTGGGCAACGTCGTGACCGTCATCGCCTCGCTCGTCGCGATGATCCTGATCGACTGGCGCCTCACCCTCATCGCCGTGATCATGATGCCGTTCCTCATCTTCGTCCAGCGCAAGGTGGGCCAGGTGCGCGCACGGATCGCCGGCGAGACGCAGGAGTCCCTCTCCGAGCTCACATCGATCACCCAGGAGACGCTGAGCGTCTCGGGCATGCTGCTGTCGAAGGCGTTCAACCGTCAGCGCACGGAGTCGGAGCGCTATCAAGCCGAGAACCGCAATCAGGTCGTCCTGCAGGTGCGCAGGGCCATGAGCGGCCAGGGCTTCTTCGCGGTCGTGCAGGTGCTCATGGCCAGCGTGCCGGCGGTCATCTACCTCGTCTCGGGCTATCTCATCGCCGGGGGCACCGGGGCGATCACGGCGGGAACCGTCGTCGCGTTCACCACGGTGCAGGCGCGGCTCCTCATGCCGCTCATGGGCCTGATGCGGGTCTCGCTCGACCTGCAGACGTCTTCGGCGCTGTTCGCGCGCATCTTCGAGTACCTCGACCTGGTGCCGGAGATCCAGGACGCTCCGGACGCGATCACCGTCGACGAGGCACCGGGGCCCAAGGGGCGGCTCGAGTTCGCCGATGTGCTCTTCCGCTACCCCGACGCCTCGGCCGACGCCCGACCGACACTGGACGGCGTCTCGTTCGTCGCCGAGCCCGGACAGCACGTGGCGTTCGTCGGCCCCTCGGGCGCGGGCAAGACGACGATCCTTTACCTCGCGCCGCGGTTGTACGAAGCGAAGGGCGGCTCCGTGCTCTTCGCGGGGGCCGACGTGCGCACGCTCACGCAGGAGTCGATCATCGACCACGTGGGCATCGTGTCGCAGGAGACCTACCTGTTCCACGCGACGATCCGCGAGAACCTCCGCTATGCCAACCCGGATGCGACAGAGGAAGAGCTGATCGCCGCGTGCACCGCGGCCAACATCCACCACATCATCGCCGGGTTCGAACAGGGATACGACACCGTGGTCGGTGAGCGCGGGTACCGGCTCTCGGGCGGGGAGAAGCAGCGCATCGCGATCGCGCGCGTGCTGCTGAAGGATCCGCCGGTGCTTCTCCTGGATGAGGCGACGTCGGCCCTCGACACCGTGTCGGAGCGCGTGGTGCAGGAGGCGCTCGACGAGGCGGCGAAGGGGCGCACGACGCTGTCCATCGCGCACCGCCTGTCCACCGTGATGGGTGCCGATGTGATCCACGTGCTCGAGGCGGGGCGCATCGTCGAGTCGGGGACCCACGCCGAGTTGCTCGCGCGGGGCGGGTTGTATGCGGAACTCGCCGCTCAGCAGGTCGCGGCGTCGCGCGTGCTCGACACCGAGGCCGCGGTCGAAGAGGCCGTGACCGGGGGAGCCGAAGCCGCGCTCACCGACCGCCGTGCGGATCGAGCGCCCGCGGACTCCGCCGGCGCCGATGCCGTCGCGGCCATCACCGCGGCGGTTCCGCTGCTCGCCCAGCCCCGCCCCGACGAACGGGTCTACCCGGCCGAGCCCTGATCTGCGCCGGGGGTCAGTGCACCGACAGCCCACCGTCGACGAACAGGGAGTGGCCGGTGACATACCCCGAACCGGCTCCAGCGAGGAAGACGGCTGCGCCGGCGAAGTCACTCGGGAGCCCGTTGCGGCCGATCATCGTGCGGGCGGCCAGCTCGGCGATCTTCGCCGGGTCCTGCTGCAGACGGGCGTTCAGCGGCGTCAGGACGAACCCCGGCACCAGCGTGTTGCTGGTGACGCCGGTCCCTCCCCACGCTTCTGCCTCGGAGCGCATCAGCGACTCCGCCGCACCCTTCGAGGCTCCGTATACGCCACTGCCGACGAAGGCGCGATGGGCCTGCTGGGAGCTGATGTGGATAAGTCTGCCGTAGCCGCGCTCCGCCATGCCCTGCGCATAGCGCTGACCGAGCAGGAAGGGCGCGAGGGCGTTGACGGTCATCGTCGCGTCCCAGTCGTCTTCGGTGATCTCCACGAACGGCGGACGGATGTTGATGCCCGCGGAGTTGACCAGGATGTCGGGCTCCCCGAACGGCTCGGCCGCGGCCTCCGCGACGGCATGGATGCCCGACCGTGTGCTGAGGTCGCCGACGACTCCGGCCGCGCGGCAGCCGTGCGCGCGGAGTTCCTCGACGGTCTCCTCGATGCGGGCCTCGCCGCGAGCGACCACGACCGTCGCGGCACCGGACCGGGCGAGTGCCGTGGCGATGCCGCGGCCGATTCCGGAGCTGCCGCCGGTGACGACCGCTGTGCGGCCCTCGAGCGAGAAGAGGGAGGCGAGGTAATCGTTCATGCGGTCATCCGTGTCGTTCGTTCAGCGGTGCGGCGTCACCACGCGAGTGCGGCGGTGATGGTGGGATCGGGGGAAGCATCGGCGAACTCGGGGAGTGCCCGCAGCTCTGCGATGAAGGTGTCGACCTCGGCGGCGTATGCCGGGTCGGGGTGGCTGTGCGCGATGTCGAGGAGGGACGGCATGTCCATGGCGAGGATCAGGTCGAGCCGGGCGACGACCGAGCGTCGGGCACCCGCCTCGTGCAGCACACGGATACCGCCACGCAACGCCGCGAGGTAGTCCCTCAGCACGGGCAGCTGTGCTTTGCCCTGCGTGATCGAGGTGCCGTCGGCCCGGAGTCGCCACTGCACGACGACGTCGGGGATCACATCGAAGGCCCGCGCCCGGGTGTACATGAGCTGGGCGACCACCTGGTCCTCGTACGCGACCCCCTCGGGGAAGCGGAGATCTTGCCAGAACTCGGTGCGGCTCACCTTGGACCAGGCGACGATGTTCGACACCGCCCGCGGGTGTGCCGCGAGTGCGGTGCCGATGCGCTCCGGCGAGGTCGCCGCCGCCACCCAGGGCTGCACGCGCCCGGCGACGTACGCGGCTCCCTGTGAGCGTGAACGCACGTAGGCGCCCGCCACGAAGTCGCTCCCGGACTTCTCGAGTGTGCCCGTCATCCGGGCGAGCGCGTGGGGCAGAAGCTCGTCGTCGCCGTCGAGGAACCCGAGATAGGGCGTGTCCACGAGGTCGAGGCCGACGTTGCGCGCGGCGCCGAGGCCGCGGGATGCGGCGTGGTGGATGGCCGTGAACCGGTCGTCGGCGGCGGCCGCCGCGTCGAAGATCGCACCGGTGTCGTCGGTCGAACCGTCGTCGATGAGGATCGCGCGCCATCGCAACTCGGTCTGTGCACGCAGCGAGTCGAGTGCGGCGGGGGCGAAGGCGGCGATGTCGCGTCCGGGGACGATCACGGTCACGATCGGGGCGGCAGCGGTCACCAGCCGAGTCTATGGCTGTGCATCAGCCTCGCGCCGCGCGCACGGACTCCGCGACGAGCGCAGACAGCCGCTCGGGTGCGTCCTCGGCCAGTTCCTCCCGACCGAAGGTGAACCGGACGGATGTCTGCGCGACCTCGGAAGGCACGCCGCACGCGAGGAGCACATGAGACGGCTCGTCGCTGCCGGCCGCGCACGCCGAGCCACTGGAGGAGATGACCCCGCGGCGCTCCAGCTCCAGCAGCACGGACTCGCCGCTGGTGCCGGCGAACGTGAAGTTCGCCGTCCCGGGCAGACGGCGCACGGCGTCGCCGGTGAGCGCGGCTTCCGGAACGCTGTTCAGCACGAGGGAGATGAACCGCGCGGTGGCCGAACCCACCCGCGCCGTCACGGTCGCCCGTTCCTGCTCCGCGAGCTCCAGCGCGGTCGCGAGCGCCACAGCCCCGGCGACGTTCTCGGTGCCCGAGCGCCGCCCGCGTTCCTGACCGCCACCGTGCAGCAGAGGCTCGATGGGCACACGTCCGCGCACGGCGAGTGTGCCGATCCCCTTGGGGGCGCCGAGCTTGTGCCCGGCGATCGATACTGCATCGGCACCGAGCTCGTGCAGGGGAAGCCACCCGGCCGACTGCACGGCGTCGAGGTGCAGGGGCACGCGGGCGGCGCGGGTGGCGGCCGACAGCGCCGCTGCATCCTGAACGGTGCCGATCTCGTTGTTCGCGTGCCCCACCGAGACCAGCGCGGTGTCGGGGCGGATCGCCGCGGCGACGGCATCCGCAGAGATCCGTCCGCCGGTATCCACCGGCAGCAGGCTCACGTCGACGGAGTGGAAGCGTTTCAGGTACTCGGCCGACTCCAGGATCGATTCGTGCTCGATCGGGGAGATCACCAGGTGTCGTCGCCCTGCCTCGAGCGCCGCGAGCACGATGCCCTTGACCGCGAGGTTGTTCGCCTCGGTGCCGCCTGCGGTGAACACGACATCACCGGCACGCATCCCCAGGACGCGTGCGACCCGGGCGCGGGCGTCGTCGAGGGCGCTCGCCGCAGCCTCTCCCGCGGTGTGGTGGCTGGACGGGTTGCCGAACACGCCCGTCAGGTACGGGCGCATCGCCTCCAGCACCTCCGGTCGCACCGGGGATGTCGCGGCGTGGTCGAGGTACAGCACGGGCTCAGTCGATCCGCAGGTCCAGGCCGAGGTCGAGAGCGCGCGCGGAGTGCGTCAGCGCCCCCACCGAGATCACGTCGACGCCGGTGCGTGCGATGTCACCGACGGTGTCGAGGTTCACTCCTCCCGACGCTTCGACCGTGGCCCGGTCGCCGATCAGGGCGACACCTTCGCGCAGATCGTCGAGCGAGAAGTTGTCCAGCAGCACGGTGTGGGCACCACCGTCGAGGACGGCAGCGATCTGGTCGAGGCGATCGACCTCGACGACGACGTGCGTGGTGTGCGGCAGACGGGACAGAGCGTCGCGCAGCGCCGAGGCGAGGTCGAGGCCGGAACGGGTGAGCACGGCGAGATGGTTGTCCTTGGCCATCACGGCGTCGGACAGCGAGTACCGGTGGTTGCGGCCGCCGCCGGATTCGACCGCGTGCCGCTCGAACGCGCGCAGGCCCGGGGTCGTCTTGCGCGTGTCGGCGATGCGCGCGCGGGTGCCGTCGACAGCCGCGACGTAGGACGCGGTGAGCGTCGCGATGCCGCTCATCCGCTGGGTGAAGTTCAAGGCGACGCGTTCCGCGGTGAGGATGCCGCGCGCCGATCCGGAGACCGAGGCGAGGACGTCGCCCGCGATGAAGTCGTCGCCGTCGCCGACGTGCAGATCGACGACCAGGGTCGGATCGGTGAGGGCGAACGCGGCAGTGAAGACCTCACCGCCGCTGAACACCCCTGCCTCGCGCGCGACGAGGTCGGCGGTGGCTGTCGCCTCGACGGGAAGCAGCGTCGTGCTGGTGAGGTCGCCCCACGGCGCGTCCTCCTCGAGGGCTGCGCCGACGACGCGGGTCAGGGTGGAGCGGGTGAGCATCAGACGGTCTCCAGGATCGATGAGCGGGGGCGGGCCGGCGCGGCGTCCGCGGAGGCTGCGGCGTCGATTCGGTGGTGGGCGCCGACCGAGACGGTGCGCTCCAGCGCGGCGGAGGCGGTGGCTTCAGCGAGGAGCAGCAGGTTCGCGTTCTCGTGCTCGACGGTCGTGGTCGGCCGCGACGAAGATGCAGTCCAGGCGCGCACGATGGCCAGTGCATGTGCGAGGCCGTCGTGGGTACGGAGCAGCCCGACCTCATCCCACATCAGCTGCTGCAGCGCGGCGCGGCTGAATTCCGGCGTATCCGATCCGCTGTCCTCCACCGGCGGCCGGACAGCGGCAGGGGGTGCGGGCACCGGCACGAGACGCCAAGGCATCGTCAGCGCAGCAGCGGCCCTCGCGCCGAAGACGGCTCCCTCGAGCAGGGAGTTGGACGCCAGACGGTTCGCCCCATGCACGCCGGTGCGGGCGACCTCGCCGACCGCGAAGAGTCCGGGGAGTGTGGTGCGGCCGTCGAGGTCGGTGACGACACCGCCCATCAGGTAGTGCGCGGCGGGGGTCACCGGGATCGGCTCGCGCGACCAGTCGAATCCACGCTCCCTCGTCACATGATCGATGGTCGGGAAGCGCGCGGCGAGGGTCTCGGCCCCGAGCATCGTGGCGTCCAGGCGCACCGGCCACCCCTGCGCGGACGCCTGCCGTGCGATGGCCCGGGAGACTACATCGCGAGGGGCCAGCTCACCGTCGGGATGACTGTCGAACGTGAAGCGTCGACCGGCGTCGTCGAGCAGGGTCGCACCCTCCCCGCGCACGGCCTCCGAGATGAGGAACGCCGGACCCGACGCCAGGATCGTCGGATGGAACTGCACGAACTCCAGGTCGGCGACAGCCGCGCCCGCGCGCAGGGCCACGGCGATGCCGTCGCCGGTGGCGCCGGTCGGGTTGGTCGTGTGCGCGTAGAGGCGGCCCGCGCCACCCGTCGCGAGGATCACCGCGTCGGCGTGGAGCTCGGTGGTGTCCCCGTCACGCAGCACACGGATGCCGCGCACGGTGCCGTCGGCCACTATGAGCTCGGTGAGCAGAGCCTGCTCGACCGCGGTGATCGGTGCGCGCCGCACGGCAGCGATCAGCGCCGCGGAGATCGCCGCGCCCGTGGCATCCCCGCCGGCGTGCACGATGCGTGCATGGCGGTGGGCCGCCTCGCGTCCGAGCTGCAACGCCCCCTCGGCCGTCCGATCGAACCCGACGCCGCGGGCGATCAGCTCCGCGATCCGCTCGGCGCCCTCGGCCACCAGCACGTCGACAGCCGCGGGATCCGAGAGCCCGGCACCGGCGTCCATCGTGTCGGCGGCATGCTGCTGCGCCGAGTCGTCGGGCCCGTAGATGCCCGCGACGCCTCCCTGGGCGAGGCCGGTCGACCCGTCCCCGAGCGCTCCCTTGGTGACGAGCGTCACCGCGTGTCCGGCCTCGTGCGCGTGGAGTGCCGCCGTGAGACCGGCGATGCCCGAGCCGACGACCAGGACGTTCATCGTGTGCTCGCACTCACCGGGGGCTTCGCAGCGAGCATCCGCTCCAGCGCCACTCGGGCGGGCTCGGCGACGTCGCCGGTGACCGTGATCCTGTTCGGCGTGCGACCGGCGACGAGCTCCTCCAGCACCCAGGCCAGGTAGCCGGGGTGGATGCGGTACATCGTCGAGCAGGGGCAGACGACCGGGTCCAGACAGAAGATCTCGTGCTGCGGGTACTGCGCCGCGAGCCGGCGCACGAGGTTGATCTCGGTTCCGATGGCGAACGTCGTGGGCTCGGTCGCCGAGTCGATCGCTCGGCGGATGTACTCGGTCGAGCCGGCCTCGTCCGCCGCGTCGACCACCTCCATCGGGCATTCCGGGTGCACGATCACCCGCACGCCGGGGTGGTCGGCGCGGGCCTGGTCGATCTGCCCGACGGTGAAGCGCCGGTGCACGGAGCAGAAGCCGTGCCACAGGATCACCCGGGAATCGACGAGCTCAGCGGCCGAGGAGCCGCCGAGCGCTCGCCGCGGGTTCCACATCGGCATCTGCTCGAGCGGCACGCCCATCGCCTTGGCGGTGTTACGCCCCAGGTGCTGGTCGGGGAAGAACAGCACCCGCCGGCCGCGCTCGAAGGCCCACTCGAGAACGGTCTGGGCGTTGGACGAAGTGCACACGATCCCGCCGTGGCGTCCGACGAAGCCCTTGATCGCCGCCGAGGAGTTCATGTACGTCACGGGGATCACGGGCACGCGGCCGTCCGCGTCGGGGGTGTCGAGATCGCCGAAGACGTCTGCCAGCTGCTCCCAGCACTCCTCGACCTGGTCAATGTCGGCCATGTCGGCCATCGAGCATCCGGCGGCGAGGTTCGGCAGGATCACGGCCTGCTCGGGCTGCGAGAGCAGATCCGCGGTCTCGGCCATGAAGTGCACGCCGCAGAACACGATCGCCTCGGCGTCTGCTCTGCCTTTGGCTGCCGTGGCGAGCTGGAAGGAGTCGCCGACGTAGTCCGCGTGCCGCACGACCTCTTCGCGCTGGTAGAAGTGGCCCAGGATCACGACCCGATCGCCGAGAGTGGCCTTCGCCGCGCGGATGCGTGCGTCGAGCTCGTCCTCCGAAGCCTCCCGATACGCGACGGGGAGTTCGCCTTGCCGTGGGGATCCCGTGGGGATCACATCACCCATCGAGGAGCCGGGTCCGTATCCGGGTCGGGAGTCGAAGTCCCACGGCCCCGCGGCCAGGTCGGTGGCGCAGGTCGGGTCGGTGGATGTGCCCGCGACGATCGCCTGGATCGCGTGGTCCACCGAAGCGTCCAGCGGCGGAACCGCGGGCGCGGGGACGAAAGTGATGCTCATCGGGTGCTCGTTTCTTCGGGACCGAGGGGGCCGCGGTCGGCCAGCTCGACATCGGTGTTGTCGCGGTACAGACGTGCAGGACGGTGGCTCCCGGTGCGGAAGCGGTCGGTGGGGAGCAGGTTGCCCGCGGATTCCACCTGACGACGGAAGTTGGCGGGATCGAGGTTCTTGCCGAGGATCGATTCGTACGCCTCGCGCAGCTCCGCCAGCGTGAACTCGGCGGGCAGGAAGCCTTGTGCGACTCGGCTGTAGCCGACCTTGTTGCGCAGGCGCCAGAGGGCGTATTCGACGATCTGGCCGTGATCGAAGGCCAGTTGCGGCAACTGATCGATGTCGAACCACCGGACGTTCTCGGGGGCATGACCGGATGCCCGGTGGGCGGAGATCTGCGCGGTCACGTCGTCTTGACGCAGCAGCGCCCAGTACACGATCGAGACGACTCGGGTGGGGGAGCGGTCGACAGCACCGAAGGCGTACAGCTGCTCCAGGTAACTGGGGGCGAGACCCGTCGTCTCGGCGAGGGTGCGAGCTGCGGCGTCGACGGGCGACTCGGTCGCGGTGAGCCAGCCACCGGGAAGCGCCCACTGGTCGGCGAAGGGCTCGCGGGTGCGCAGGACGAGGGGCAGCGCGAGGACCGCGCGTCCGTCGTCGGTGCGCCGCAGCGTCAGGATGACCGTCGAGACGGCCACCCGGATGTCCCCGCTTCGAGTCATAGACACCTTAACCTCCGAATTCGATCTTAGTGTCATCGAGACCCTTAGTGCGCGCACATGACGCCTTCTCGCGTCGAGGCCGAAACGTTATCTGGCGCGTTCCAGGAGGGTTGTTCGCCGCCACAGGGTTTGTTAGGTTACTGTCCTAACAAACCCCCTCCGGGAAGAGGCCGATCGGCCACCTCCCCGGGCCCACGAACCCCACAGTCGGGGTTCCGCTCCATCCGGAGCGATCCCTCCTGCAGTGCAGCACCGAGAGGAAACAAGAGAAATGATCCGAAACGGAAAGCGCAGAATCGCGCTCACCGCGATCGCCGGAGCATCCGTCCTCGCCATGGGCCTCACCGCCTGCGGCACCGGCGGCGGCGACGACGGCAATGCCGACAGCGACCGCGCCCTTCGCGTCTGGGCCGGCAGCCAGACGCCGATCGCCGCGAACTACAACCCGTTCGCGCCCACCGTGCTCCACGGCGCGCTCGGCCCCATCTACGAGCCGCTGTTCTTCTACAACAAGACGGCTGACACCGAGCCCGTCGGCCTGATCGGCGACACCTTCGAGTACAACGAGGACGGCACGGTGATCACGATCGCCATCAAGCCCGACCTCAAGTGGAGCGACGGGGAGCCCCTCACCGCGAAGGACGTCGCGTTCTCGTTCAAGTACGAGGCGAACAATCCCGAGGGCAACGGTCTGGTCTCCGCCGAGGCCACCGACGACACCACCGTCGTGCTGACGTACTCGTCCGCGCAGTACACGACGGAGTTCCAGCGCCTCGGCTCGACCTACATCCTCCCCGAGCACATCTGGGCGGACGTCAAGGACTTCGCGAACTTCACCAACGAGGAGCCCGTCGGTTCGGGCGCATACGTCGTCGAGAAGACGACCAGCGAGTCCTACACCATCGTCGCGAACGAGAACTTCCGCGACGCCGACAAGCTCGGTGTCAAGAAGGTCCAGTACATCGCGGTCGACAACAACCAGACCGCGCAGGACCTGCTCGCCGCCGGCGAGCTCGACTGGACCGGCATGTTCATCCCGAACCCGGACGATGTGACCGGCAACGGAAAGATCGACTGGATCAACACCCCGCAGGACCCCACAGTCCTGTACACCTGCTCGAACGCCGAGCTCGGCTGCACCGGTCCGCAGACCGACGTCGCCGTGCGTCAGGCGCTCAACGTCGCGATCGACCGCGCCACCATCAAGGACAAGGCGTTCGTCGGGCTCACCGGTGACATCTCGCCGACGTACGCTCTGCTGCCCCGTGACGAGAAGTGGGTCGCGGATCCCGCCAACGAGGTCAGCCCCCAGGAGGCGAACGTCGCAGAGGCGGGTGCGATCCTCGAGGCCGCCGGTTACACGAAGGACGGCGACTTCTATGCGAAGGGCGGCGTGCCTCTCGAGCTCACCCTCACCTCGGTCGACGGCTGGACGGACTACAACGACGCCGCCAAGCTGATCGCCGAGCAGGCGGCCGCGGCCGGCATCAAGATCAACGTCTCCACCGTGCAGTGGCAGGAGTTCTCCGACTCCCGACAGGGTGGAGAGTTCCAGCTCATCGTCGGCGGCATGATCGGCACGTCGGTGGCAGACCCGTTCCAGATCTACCGTGACTGGTTCGGCGGCACCGCGGTGCAGTCGACCAGCCCGGTCGGCACCGAGGTCCCGGCGGGTCGCTGGAACTTCAGCCGGTACAACAACCCGACGGTCGACGCTGCGGTGCAGGCCGCGATCAGCACCGATGACGAGGCGGAGAAGAAGGAGCTGTACGGCACGATCCAGACCGAGATCGTCCGCGACCTGCCCTACATCCCGCTGGTGATCAACGCGACCCAGACGTTCTACAACACGAAGGACTTCACGGGTTGGCCGACGGAGGAGGACCTCTACGCCTTCCCGCCGTCCTGGGGTGCGATCGCGGCAGGCTACGTCCTGACGCAGCTGCAGCCGGCCAAGTAGTCGAAAGGAGACGGGAAGCAGGAAGTCAGGAAAGAGTGACATGAAGTTCTATGCACGAAGAATCGGGTTCTACGCGTTCACGCTGTGGGCCGCGATCTCTCTCAACTTCCTGCTTCCCCGTCTCATGCCGGGGAACCCCGCCGACATCATGATCGCCAAGATGCAGCGGGCGGGCGGCGAGATCTCGGAGACGACGATCCGCAACATCAAGCTCCTGCTCGGTGGCGACGACTCCTCGCTCTGGGACCAGTACCTCGCGTACTGGGGCCGCATGTTCCGCGGCGACCTCGGGATCTCGGTCACCAAGTTCCCGACGCCGGTGAGTGAGCTCATCGCCGGAGCGCTGCCCTGGACACTCGTCCTGGTCGGCACCGCGACCGTCATCTCCTTCGTCCTCGGTGTCGCGCTGGGTGCGTGGGCCGGATGGAAGCGGGGCACCTGGGTCGACCACGTCATCCCTGCGACCACCGTGCTGCAGTCCATCCCGTACTTCTGGCTGGCGCTGATCCTGGTCTCGGTGTTCGCGGTCGGCCTCGGCTGGTTCCCGATCTTCGGGGGCTACGACGTGTTCGACTTCCCGGACGGGCCTGAGCCCACCTGGGCGTTCTTCTCCGACGCGTTCGCGCACTCGCTCCTCCCGGCGATCACGATCGTGATCAGCTCCGTGGGCGGCTGGTTGTTCGGCATGCGCAACATGATGGTGGCCACACTCGCCGAGGACTACGTCCTCACCGCCGAGGCCAAGGGTCTTCGGCACCGCCGCATCATGACGACCTACGCCGCGAGGAACGCGGCGATCCCGTCGATCGCCGGATTCTCGATCACGCTGGGCTTCGTCGTCTCCGGCTCCATCGTCATGGAGCAGGTGTTCACGTATCCCGGCATCGGCAAGCTGATGTTCCAGGCCGTCACGAACAACGACTATGCACTGATGCAGGGACTGTTCCTGGTGATCACCATCACGGTGCTCGCCGCCAACTTCATCATGGACCTCGTCTATGGCTTCATCGACCCGAGGGCGCGCCAGAATGTCTGATCCGCAGAACACCGCCGGTCTCCTGACCGTGGAAGACGCGCCCATGACGGCGCCGGCCAGCACCGTCTCACTCGCCACACAGAGCCGAGGCCGCAAGCGGCGCATCCTGCCGAGCACATCGCCGAAGTTCATCGTCGGCTCGCTCCTCGTGCTCGCCATCGTGCTGTTCGCGATCATCGCGCCGTTCTTCACGCAGAACCCGCGCAGCACGGCGAACCCTGCACTGCAGCCGCCGTCGGCGGAGCACTGGTTGGGCACCACGAAGCTCGGCAACGACATGTTCGCCCAGCTCGCGATCGGTGCGCAGGGATCGCTCATGGTCGGGTTGATCGCCAGCGTGATCGCGATCGTGCTGTCGCTCGTCTTCGGTGTCCTCGCCGGATACCTGGGCGGCTGGCGCGAAGACGGACTCGCCCTCATCACCAACGTGATGATCGTCATCCCCGCCTTGCCGCTGGTCATGGTGATCGCCTCCTTCGTGCCCCAGCGCACCTGGCAGCTGGTCGCGATCTTCCTCGGCATCACCTCCTGGGCCGGCGCCGCCTACGTCCTGCGCCTGCAGACCCGTTCCCTCCGCACCCGCGACTACGTCTACGCCTCGAAGGTGGCCGGCGAGCGGTCGCTGCGTGTGATCCTGGTCGAGATCATGCCGAACCTCCTGCCGCTGCTCACGGCGCAGTTCCTCTTCGCTCTGATCTTCGCGATCCTCGGCGAGGCCGGGCTGTCATATCTGGGGCTCGGGCCGACGGACTCGATCACCTGGGGAACCATCCTCAACGACGCACAGTCCGGCCAGGCGCTCGGCCGCGGAGCGTGGTGGTGGTTCGTCCCGCCGGGCATCATGATCGCCATCCTCGGCGCCGGCCTCGCACTGATCAACTTCGCGATCGACGAGGTCATCAACCCGAAGCTGCGCAACGCGCCCGACGCCGCGCGCCGTGTGCGCAAGGCCGCGAAGACCAAGGGGGTCACCGCATGAGCGAGCCGGTGCTGACGGCGCGGAACGTGTCGATCGAGTACGAGGTCGACCCGCCGGTGAAAGCCGTGCGCGATGTGTCGCTGACGCTGAACCGCGGCGAGATCCTGGGTCTCGCGGGAGAGTCCGGCTGCGGCAAGACGACCCTGGCCTATGGGATGAACCGACTCCTCAAGGCGCCGGCGCTGATGACGGCGGGGGAGATCGTCTTCCATGACCGCGACGGTCATGACATCGACATCGTGGGTCTCGACGGCGAGGGCCTCCGGGCGTTCCGGTGGGACAAGATCTCGATGGTCTTCCAGGGGGCGATGAACTCGCTCAACCCGGTGATCTCGGTCAAGGCGCAGATCTTCGACATCTTCGACACGCATCGACCTGGTATGGGCAAGAAGGCGAAGACCGCACGGGCGGAAGAGCTGCTCACCCTGGTCGGCGTCGACCCGAACCGCCTGACGAGCTTCCCGCACGAACTCTCGGGCGGCATGCGGCAGCGGATGATGATCGCGATGGCCCTCGCCCTCGATCCGCAGGTGATGATCATGGACGAGCCGACGACCGCGCTCGACGTGGTCGTGCAGCGCGGGATCATCCGCGAGATCATGCGGCTGCGCGAGAAGCTCGGGTTCGCGGTGATCTTCATCACCCACGACCTGCCGATGCTGATCGAGATCAGCGACCGGATCGCGATCATGCTGCAGGGACAGATCGTCGAGCAGGGCACGGCGGAGGATATCTACCGGACCCCGCAGCACGAGTACACGAAACGGCTGCTGTCGAGCTTCCCGTCGCTCAAGGGCGAACGCGGCGACTTCGTCCGCACCGGTGTCAGCCAGGAGGGCGTCCGATGAGCGCGAACACGACCGCACCCACCGCGGCGCAGCCGGCGCGGCTGGAGGCCCGGAACCTGGTGAAGGACTTCCCCCTGCGCTCCGGTTTCAAGACGAGCATCCTGCACGCGGTGAAAGACGTGTCCTTCACGATCGAGGCGGGCAAGACGGTCGCTCTGGTCGGCGAGTCGGGGTCGGGGAAATCGACCATCGCGCGGATGCTCATGAAGCTGGAGACCCCGACCAGCGGGGAGATCCTGCTGGACGGGAAACCGTCCGGAACCCGCGGCCGGGCGCTGGAACGCTACCGCGCCGATGTGCAGATGGTGTTCCAGGACCCGTTCGCGTCGTTGAACCCTTTCCACACGATCGTGCATCACCTCGAGCGGCCGATCCGCCTGCACCACCCGGAGCTGTCTCGTGGCGAGGTGCGGGAGCGGGCCGTGGAGCTGCTGGAGCGCGTGCGACTCACTCCGGGGGAGAGCTACGCCGACCGTCGCCCGCACGAGCTCTCCGGTGGACAGCGTCAGCGCGTCGCGATCGCACGGGCCCTGGCCCCCGGGGCGCGGTTCATCGTCGCGGACGAGCCGGTGTCGATGCTGGACGTGTCGATCCGTCTCGGGGTGCTGAACCTCCTCGCAGACCTGCAGCGCGAGGAGAACCTCGGCGTCCTCTACATCACGCACGACCTGGCCACCGCCCGACACTTCTCGGACGAGATCATGGTGCTCTACAAGGGCGACGTCGTGGAACGCGGGCCTGCGGACGAGGTCATCCTCAACCCGCAGCACGAGTACACCAAGACGCTCCTGGGCGCCGCACCCGAGCCCGACAACCTCGGCCGCCTCCGCGACGAGGTGCGCGCCGAGCTCGGCATCGCGCACTGACAGCCTCGCTTCGAATCGCGCGAATGGCCCTCTCGGAGCCCCGAGTGGGACCATTCGCGCGATTCGAACGCGCGTCCCCGGAATCCGGCGCCAGGGACCGGACGGGCTAGACTGAACCCACAATTGAAGACAGGCCGAATGAACCACGCGGGAGAGCCCCGGCGAACGCAGCCGGGCACCGAAGGAGCAAGCCTCCCCGCCAATCTCTCAGGTACGCGTACCGCGCGGTTCCGGCCACTCTGAAAAGCGATCCCGCGAGACTGCGGATCCGCCGACGGTGAAAACCCCGCCTCCGTGCATGGGTGAAGCTCTCAGGCCTATGACAGAGGGGGAGTTCCGAGGAGCGGCGATGCCGCCGTTCCGCCCGTCACAGCCCGGGAGAACTCCATGTCCGACCCCCGCTACACCCCGCTGCGTGAACGCCATGAGGCGCTCGGCGCGTCGTTCACCGACTTCGGCGGCTGGCAGATGCCCGTGCGCTACACCTCCGACCTCGCCGAGCACCACGCCGTGCGACAGGCTGCCGGTATCTTCGACATCTCGCACATGGCGGAGTTCCTCGTCACGGGCGAGAAGGCGGCCGAGTTCCTCGATTTCGCGCTCGCCGGACGCATCTCCGCGATGCCGGTGGGCAAGGCGAAGTACTCGCTGATGCTGGCCGCGAACGGCGGCATCGTCGACGATGTCATCGCGTACCGGTTGGCGGACGACCGCTACCTCGTGATCGCGAACGCCGGCAACCGCGGCTTCGTCGACTCCGCGTTCGCGAAGCGCGTCCGCGATTTCCCCTCGCTCATCGAGCGCGAGCTGCCACCGCTGACGCCGGGGGAGGACCGCAGCTTCGCCGGCTTCCTCGGCGACCGCGGCGTCGATGTGGAGGATGTGTCGGACTCCTACGCGCTGCTCGCGGTTCAGGGGCCTGCCGCCGAGGCGATCCTCGCTGCGACCTCCGGCATCACTGAGCTCAGCAGTCCCTGGGCCGATCAGAAGTACTACGCGTGGGCCGACGCACGTTTCCTCGGAGAGCCCCTGC
The DNA here is from genome assembly GCF_024519805.1 of Microbacterium sp. Mcb102. Lineage (NCBI taxonomy): Bacteria > Bacillati > Actinomycetota > Actinomycetes > Micrococcales > Microbacteriaceae > Microbacterium > Microbacterium sp. Mcb102. The sequence goes on from NZ_JALJRG010000001.1 coordinate 142,046, forward strand.
TCATCGCCCGCACGGGATACACGGGCGAAGACGGCTTCGAACTGCTCGTCTCTGCTGCTGACGCGCTCGCACTGTGGGACGCACTGGTCTCGGCAGGCGAACCGCACGGGCTCGTGCCCGCCGGTCTCGCGGCGCGCGACACCCTTCGCCTCGAGGCGGGCATGCCGTTGTACGGGCACGAGCTGAGCCTCGACACGCTGCCGGCACAGGCCGGACTCGGACGCGTCGCCGTAACGGCCAAGGATGAGTTCGTCGGCAAGGAAGCGCTCGCCGCCGTCGAGCAGGGCGGCGCATCCGACGCCCCCGTGCTGGTCGGCCTCGTCGCCGAGGGCAAGCGCGCCGGCCGCGCCGGCTATGCCGTCGTCGACGGCGAAGGGGAGAAGCTCGGCGAGATCACCAGCGGAGCCCTCAGCCCTACTCTCGGCCATCCGATCGCGATGGCCTACGTGCACCCTTCTTCCGCCGAAGAGGGAACAGCAGTATTCCTTGATGTGCGGGGGACGAAGATCCCCGCGACCGTGACCGCCCTGCCTTTCTACCGGAGGACCAAATGACCGACCTCGCCGCCCTCAGCTACACCGAAGAGCACGAGTGGATCGCCGCTGACGGCGACACCGTGACCATCGGCATCACCGACTACGCCGCCGAGAAGCTGGGTGACGTCGTGTTCGTCGAACTCCCCGCCGTCGGCACCGAGGTCACCGCCGGCTCCGTCGTGGGAGAGATCGAATCCACGAAGTCGGTGGGCGAGCTCTACGCGCCGGTCACCGGCACCGTCGTCGAGATCAACGACGCAGCCGTCGACGATCCGTCGCTCGTCAACGCGGCACCGTTCGAGGGTGGCTGGCTGCTCAAGGTCACCGTCTCCGCCGGTGCGCTCGACGGTCTGCTGGACCGCGACGCCTACGTCGCGCTGACGGAGGGCTGATTCACCAGTGGTCACTTTCGCCGATCGTCACATCGGACCCACGGATGCCGCGCAGCGCACGATGCTCGCTGCCCTCGGTCTCGACACCGCCGGAGCGGACGACGCGCTGAGCCCGGTCGAGGCGCTGATGCGCCAGGCCGTGCCGGCGTCGATCTACACCGGACCGTCTCCCGAATCCGAGGGTGGAACGCCGACTCGCATCCCCTCGGCAGCGAGCGAGACCGAGGCGCTCGCAGAGCTGCGGACCCTCGCGTCCCGCAACACCGTGAACCGCCCGATGATCGGCCTCGGCTACTACGGGACCATCACGCCGCAGGTGATCCAGCGCAACGTGCTGGAGAATCCGTCCTGGTACACGGCGTACACGCCCTACCAGCCGGAGATCTCGCAGGGTCGCCTCGAGGCGCTCATCAACTTCCAGACCATGGTCTCCGACCTCACCGGTCTCACCACGGCCAACGCCTCGATGCTGGACGAGTCCACGGCCGTCGTCGAGGGGATGCTGCTGGCGCGACGCGCCTCGAAGTCGTCCTCGAACGTGTTCGCGGTCGACGCCGACGCGCTGCCGCAGACCAGGGCGATGCTCACGACCCGCGCGGAAGCCCTCGGGATCGAGATCGTGTCCGTCGACTTCGCCGCGGGGGAGGAGCTGCCCGGTGATCTCTTCGGTGTCTTCGTCCAGTACCCGGGCGCATCGGGTCGGGTCTGGGATCCGTCCGCCGTGTTCGACGCCGCGCACCTCGCCGGCGGACTCGCCGTCGCAGCGGCTGATCTGCTCGCGCTCACACTGATCGCGTCGCCCGGGTCGCTGGGCGCGGATGTGGCCGTCGGCACGACGCAGCGCTTCGGAGTGCCGATGGGCTTCGGCGGGCCGCACGCCGGCTACATGGCCGTCCGCTCCGGCCTCGAGCGACAGCTCCCTGGCCGTCTCGTCGGGGTGTCGGTGGATGCCGACGGCAAGCCCGCGTACCGTCTCTCTCTGCAGACGCGCGAGCAGCACATCCGCCGTGAGAAGGCGACGTCGAACATCTGCACCGCCCAGGTGCTGCTGGCCGTGATGGCGGCGATGTACGCGGTCTATCACGGCCCGGATGGGCTCCGTGGGATCGCCTCAGAAGCAGCCACGAAGGCGGCGCTGCTCGGTACCTGGCTCGCCGAGGCGGGCGCCGAGGTCGTGCACGACGCGTTCTTCGACACGGTCACGGTGCGGGTGCCGGGGCGTGCGGCCGAGCACGCCGCGCAGGCGCGCGACGGATACGGCATCCTGCTCCGCGTCGCCGATGCCGACACGATCGGCATCTCGGTCGATGAGACCACCACGGTGACCGAGCTGCATCAGGTGGCGATGGTCTTCGGTGGCGCGCAGGAGCGTGCGTTCGGCTTCCTGCAGCGTGGCAGCAACGCCCTGCCGTCGGACCTGGGGCGTCAGGACGAGTACCTCACGCACCCGGTGTTCCACGCACACCGCAGCGAGACCGCCATGATGCGGTATCTGAAGAGCCTCGCCGACCGCGACTACGCGCTCGACCGCGGCATGATCCCGCTGGGCTCCTGCACGATGAAGCTCAACGCGGCCACCGAGATGGCGGCGATCACGTGGCCCGAGTTCGCGGGCATCCACCCGTTCGCTCCGGCGGCCGATGTGCAGGGATACCTCGAGCTCATCGATCAGCTCGAGGGCTGGCTCGCCGAGGTCACCGGGTACGACGCGGTCTCGCTGCAGCCGAACGCGGGCTCGCAGGGTGAACTCGCGGGGCTGCTCGCGATCCGCGGCTACCACCACGCCAACGGCGACCAGCACCGCACGATCTGCCTGATCCCGTCTTCGGCGCACGGCACGAACGCGGCGTCGGCCGTCCTCGCCGGCATGAAGGTCGTGGTCGTCGCGACCGACGAGCTCGGCAACGTCGACCTCGACGATCTGCGCGCGAAGATCGCGCTGCACGCCGACGACCTCTCGGCCCTGATGATCACGTACCCCTCCACGCACGGCGTGTACGAGGAGCAGGTGGTCGACATCACGGCAGCCGTGCACGACGCGGGCGGGCAGGTCTACGTCGACGGCGCGAACCTCAACGCGCTGCTCGGCTATGCGCGGTTCGGCGACCTGGGGGGCGACGTCTCGCACCTCAACCTGCACAAGACGTTCGCCATCCCGCACGGCGGCGGCGGCCCCGGCATCGGTCCGGTGGCGGCGAAGGCCCACCTCGCGCCGTTCCTGCCCTCGCACCCGCTCGCCCAGAGCGCGGAGCACTTCGGCGGGTACACGTTCGAGGGCGGTGTGATCTCCGCAGCGCCCTACGGCTCTGCCGGGATCCTGCCGATCTCGTGGGCGTACGTGCGGATGATGGGTGCCGACGGACTGCGTCGCGCCACCGCAGCGGCCGTTCTCTCCGCGAACTACATGGCGGAGCGGCTCGGCGCGCACTTCCCGGTGCTCTACACGGGCGAGAACGGGCGGGTGGCTCACGAGTGCATCCTCGATCTGCGTCCGCTCAAGGAGGCCACCGGCATCACGGTCGACGACGTCGCCAAGCGCCTCATCGACTACGGCTTCCACGCCCCGACCATGTCGTTCCCGGTCGCGGGCACGCTGATGATCGAGCCGACCGAGTCGGAGGACCTCGACGAGATCGAGCGCTTCATCGAGGCCATGGTCATGATCAAGGCCGAGGCGGAGGGGGTCGCCGCCGGTCGCTGGCCGGCCGACGACAACCCGCTCGTGCACGCGCCGCACACCGCGGTCTCGCTCATCGCGGGGGAGTGGAACCACGCGTACTCGCGGGAAGAGGCGGCATACCCCGTGCGCGCCCTCGTCGCAGGCAAGTACTGGCCGCCGGTGCGCCGCATCGACCAGGCGTACGGCGACCGCAACCTCGTCTGCGCCTGCCCGCCGGTGGAGGCTTTCGCCTGAGTCGGATGCTCATGTGAGCACACGGTGCTGCACCCCTGTTGTGGGTGCGGCACCGTCGCTCTTTTCCCGGTGTTTCGGCCTTGTTACGTATGGTCACCACTCAGTAACAGTTCGTTAGCTGAGGGCGGGGGCGACGCGGGTGCGGGTTACGCTCAGGTATCCCTGCCTGCTCGATGGTGAGCGCGCAGAATCCCCGTGTCCACAGGAGGACAAAAGTGAAAAGAAACAGGACTGCCCTCGCGGGCACCGCTCTGCTGGCCGTCGGCGCGATCGCGCTCGCAGGCTGCGCATCCGGCGGCGACAACGGCAGTGGTGAAGAAGGCGGCGAAGCGTCGACCGGAATCGTCACGGTTCAGAGCAACGAGCCTCAGAACCCGCTCCTCCCCGCCGTGACCAACGAGGTCGGCGGCGGACTCGTTCTGCAGAACATCTTCGCCGGTCTCGTCTACTACGAAGCCGACGGCGCCCTCGCCAACGACCTTGCCGAGTCGATCGAGTCGGAAGACAACCAGACCTGGACCATCAAGATCAAGGAGGGTGAGAAGTTCAGCGACGACACCCCCGTGACCGCGGAGTCCTTCGTCGAGGCATGGCAGTATGCCGCCTCCGACCCCGCCTTCGAGAACCAGTGGTGGTTCGCCAACTTCTCCGGCTACAGCGCCGACGCCGTGAAGGAAGACTCCCTCGCTCTCGAGGTCGTCGACGACACGACGTTCACGGTCGAGCTCGCCGCTCCGCAGTCGGACTTCCCGACCACTCTGGGCTACCAGGTGTTCGCGCCGCTCCCCGAGTCGTTCTTCGATGACCCCGAGGCGTTCGGCCAGGCTCCCGTCGGCAACGGCCCGTACGTGCTCGACAAGTGGGAGCACGACTCCGTGATCTCGCTGCTCCCGAACGAGAGCTACGACGGTCCCCGCAAGCCGCAGAACGGCGGAGTCGACTTCGTCAGCTACGCGACCGCCGAGGCTGCGTACACCGACCTGCTCTCGGACAACCTCGACGTGATCAACCCCGGCGTGCCGCCGACGGCTCTGGCCACCTACAAGGACGACCTGGGTGACCGCGCCGTCGACCAGCCGGCCGCGATCTGGGAAGGCCTGACCATCCCGGCACGCCTCGCTCACTTCGGCAACGACGAAGAGGGCAACCTGCGTCGTCAGGCCATCTCCTACGCGATCGACCGCGAACAGGTCACCGACGTGATCTTCGAGGGTACCCGCACGCCGGCCGTCGACTTCACCTCCCCGGTGATCGCGGGCTGGAACGACGAGATCGCCGGTTCCGAGGTCACGCACGCCGACGCCGACAAGGCGAAGGACCTGTGGGCTCAGGCCGACGCCATCGCCCCGTGGAGCGGCACGTTCACCATCGCGTACAACGCCGACGGTGGACACCAGCCCTGGGTCGACGCGGTCACCAACCAGCTCAAGAACACGCTGGGCATCGACGCCGCCGGTCAGTCCTTCCCCGACCTGGCTACGCTCCGCGAGGAGATCAAGAACCGTTCGCTGAACGCGGCGACGCGTTCGGGATGGCAGTTCGACTACCCGGGTGCGTACAACATCCTGGGCGCGCTGTTCATCACGGGTGCCGGTTCCAACGACGGCGACTACTCGAACCCCGAGTACGACGAGCTCGTGCAGAAGGGCTCCACGGCGCCGTCGGTCGAAGAGGGCAACAAGCTCTTCGAGCAGGCGCAGGAGGTCCTGTTCACGGACCTTCCCGTCCTGCCGCTCTGGTACCGCTCGACCAACGCCGGTTTCTCCACGCTCGTCGACAACGTCGAGTACGGCTGGGACAGCTGGCCGATCGTGTACGAGATCACCAAGGCCGGCGAGTAACACTCCCGCTCTGATCTGAACCCGCCGTGCGGGGCGATGCGCAAGCGTCGCCCCGCACGGCGCGGTTGAGTTCACGCCTATGACTGCCTACATCATTCGTCGCCTTCTTCAGGCGATACCCGTCTTCCTCGGGGCGACCTTCCTGATCTTCTCGATGGTCTTCCTGCTACCGGGTGACCCGATTCTCGCTCTGTTCGGTGACAAGACACCGACCGATGCGCAGTACGCCGCCTTGCAGGCGCAGTACCACCTGGACCAGCCGTTCTTCACGCGCTACCTGATCTACCTCGGCGACCTGTTCCAGGGCGACCTGGGAACGACTTTCCGCGGCCAGAGCGTCAATGAGATCCTCGCCGCGAAGTTCCCGGTGACGCTGCGCCTCGCGCTGCTGGCGATCGTCATCCAGCTGCTCTTCGGCGTCGTCGTCGGTCTCATCTCCGGCCTGCGCAAGAACAGCCTTTTCGACCACGCCTCGATGCTGGTGAGCCTTCTGCTCATCTCGATCCCGGTGTTCGTGCTGGCCTTCATCGCGCAGTACTTCCTCGCCATCGAGTTGCATCTGTTCCGACCGACGGTCGGACGAGGTGCGCCCTGGTCGGACCTGATACTCCCGGCGATCGTGCTCGCCGCACTGAACTTCGCCTACGTGGTGCGGCTCACGCGCAACTCGGTCATCGAGACGCGTCAGCAGGACTTCGTGCGGATGGCGTTCGGCAAGGGCCTCCCCACGCGGCGTGTCATCCCGGTGCACGTGCTGCGCAACTCGCTCATTCCCGTGACGACGAACCTCGCTGCCGACTTCGGCATCCTGATCGTCGGCGCCACCGTCACCGAGGGCGTGTTCAACGTGCCCGGTATCGGAAACGAGCTCTTCAAGGCCATCAACCAGCACGATGGGCCGGAGATCGTCTCGATCGTGACCGTGCTCGTCGTGATCTACGTCCTGGTCAACCTGTTCATCGATCTGCTCTACGGTGTGCTCGACCCGAGGATCCGCTATGTCCGATAACACTCCCACCCGCCGCATGGCGCACTATGTGGCCGAGGCAGACGAGGGCGGCCTCGGGGCCGTCGATGCCGTCCGTGTCAGCGAGCGCAAGAGCAACCTGTGGCTCGATGCGTGGCGCGACCTCCGTGGTCGCTGGATGTTCTGGACCGCCGGCGTCTTCGTCGTGCTGCTGGTCATCATCGCGTCGTTCCCCGACCTGTTCGCTCCGGTCGACCCCTTCCAGTGCGACCTGAAGTTCTCGAACGACGGCCCTTCCGCAGGGCACCCGCTCGGGTACACCTTCCAGGGCTGTGACGTGTACTCCCGTGTCGTGCACGGCGCAGGGACCTCGCTGTCGGTCGGCATCCTGGTGACGATCATCATCGCTGCCATGGGCATCGTGATCGGAGCGTTCGCCGGCTTCTTCGGCGGCTGGATCGATTCGCTCCTCATGCGCATCGGCGACATGTTCTTCGCGATCCCCTACGTGCTGGCCGCAGTGGTCATCATGTCGATGTTCCTCGACAACCGGAACATCCTCGTGGTCTCCCTCGCGATCGGCTTCTTCGGATGGCCCTCGGTGGCGCGCATCCTGCGCGCCGAGATCCTGCGCGTGCGTTCGGCTGACTTCGTGATGGCGTCCGAAGCGCTCGGGGTATCCAGGGTGCGGACGATGTTCTCGCACGTCATGCCGAACTCGATCGCCCCGGTGATCGTGCTCAGCACGGTCGGTCTGGCCGCGGCCATCACGGCCGAGGCCACGCTGTCCTTCCTGGGCGTCGGTCTGCCGCCGGAGTTCATCTCCTGGGGTAACGACATCGCGGCCGCGCAGACGCGTCTGCGCACCGACCCCATGCCGCTGATCTATCCGTCGATCGCTCTCTCCCTCACCGTGCTGTCGTTCATCATGCTCGGCGAGACGGTGCGAGACGCGCTCGACCCGAAGGCGAGGGCACTGCGATGACCGCCGAATACAACCCCGATGTCCCGCTCCTGTCGATCGAGAACCTGGAGGTCGCGTTCAAGACGCAGGACGGTTTCGTCCCAGCGGTGCGTGGCGTCAGCTTCGACATCTACCCGGGCGAGACCATGGCGATCGTCGGTGAGTCCGGCTCGGGCAAGTCGACGACCGCGCACGCGATCATCAACCTGCTGCCCGGCAGCGGGCAGGTCACCGGTGGCGCCGTCAAATTCGAGGGTCGCGACCTGACGAAGCTCGGGCGCTCCGAGATCGAGCATGTGCGCGGCAACCTCATCGGCCTGGTTCCCCAGGACCCGATGAACAGCCTCAACCCGGTGCACCGCATCGGTTTCCAGGTGGAGGAGACCATCCTCGCCAACGGGCAGGCCGACGGCCGCAAGGCTGCACGCAAGCAGGCGATCCAGGTGCTGAAGGAGGCGGGACTGGCGGATGCCGATCGGCGTCTGCGGCAGTTCCCGCACGAGTTCTCCGGCGGCATGCGCCAGCGGGTGCTCATCGGCATCGGGCTGTCGTCCGATCCGAAACTGCTCATCGCCGACGAGCCCACCAGCGCGCTCGACGTCACGGTGCAGAAGCGGATCCTCGATCACCTCGACACCCTCACGAAGGAGCGCAACACCGCGGTCCTGTTCATCACCCACGACCTCGGCCTCGCCGCGGAGCGGGCGGAGAACCTCGTCGTGATGCATCGCGGTCGCATCGTGGAATCGGGTCCCGCGCTCGAGATCCTGCAGAACCCGCAGCACCCGTACACCCAGCGGCTGGTCGCCGCGGCGCCGAGCCTGGCGTCGAAGCGCATCCAGACGGCGGTCACGGGTCACGTCGACCCTCTCGCCGAGGTGCTCACGGAGTCCACGGGCACGGTCGATCTCGCATCGATCGCCCACACCGAGGCGGTTCCTGCCGAGCCGGTGATCGAGTTCCGAGATGTGACGAAGGTCTACAAGATCCGGGGGAGCGGCTTCCGTTCCACCGATTTCACGGCCGTCGACAAGATGTCCTTCCAGGTGCCCAAGGGCTCCACGATGGCCATCGTCGGCGAATCCGGTTCCGGCAAGTCGACCGCCGCCAAGATGCTGCTGCGTCTGGAGACGAAGACGTCGGGCTCGATCCTCGTGAACGGTCGGGACACCGACACGCTCTCACGGCCCGAGCTGCAGGCACTGCGTCGCGAGATGCAGCCGGTCTTCCAGGACCCGTACGGTTCGCTGGATCCGCTGCACAACATCGGCAACACGGTGGCGGAGCCGCTGCGCGTGCACGGGGTCGGCGACTCCGCCTCGCGCCGCAAGCGCGTTCTCGAGGTGCTGGACCAGGTCGCGCTCCCGTCGAGTGTGGCCGACCGGTATCCGAACGAGCTCTCGGGCGGTCAGCGTCAGCGCGTCGCCATCGCCAGGGCCCTCGCGCTCAAGCCGGAGATCGTCGTCCTCGACGAGGCCGTGTCGGCGCTGGACGTGCTGGTGCAGGCGCAGGTGCTGAACCTGCTCGCCGAACTCCAGTCCGAGCTCGACCTGACGTATCTGTTCATCACCCACGACCTCGCGGTCGTCCGGGTGATCGCGGATCGCGTCTGTGTGATGGAGCAAGGGCGCGTCGTCGAACACGGCACGGTCGACGACATCTTCGCGAACCCGCAGCAGGAGTACACGGAGCGTCTGCTCCAGGCGATTCCCGGCGCGTCGATCACCCTCGGGAGCCACTGACGGTGACGACGGACGACAGGTCGGAGGGCGTACGGACATTCCGTGCGCCCTCCGGTCCCGCCGCGCTCGTGATCGGCTCGCTTCTGGCCCTGTTCCTGTTGGGCGATGCCGTCCTGCGGGCCGGGTGGGGGCCGATGCTGCTGCTCGCCCCGTGGGTGCTGCTGGTGCTCTGGCTCGTGTATGTGAGCTCCTTCGCCTCGGCCGTGCGCATCGACGACGACGGTGTGGTGGTGCAGAACCTGCTCCGCCGCATCACATTCGGCTGGCAGCGCGTGCGCGCCGTCGACCTGCGGTGGCAGCTGATCTTCTCGCTCGACGACGGGAAGGATCTCGCCTGCTACGGGGGACCGGCCAAGGCCGGCCCGATCCGCATGCCCGCTCGCGGGGGCGACGGCGAGGAGAAGATGCCCGCAGGCATCCGCGCGCTCACCGAGATCGAGGAGCGCTGGGAAGCCGCCCCCGCCACCGCGGACGCCCCGATCCGACGCAGCTGGGATCGTCCGGCCACGATCGCGCTGGTCGTGATCGTCGTCTGGGCCGTGCTGGCCGTCCTCGTGGCGAACGCGGGTTGACCGCGACTCTTCGGCTCAGCCGGGGAGTCCGAACAGGTCGGGCCACAGCGCTGCCGCCCACGGGTACCCGACGAACGCGGCCGCATCGATAAGGAAGTGCGCGACCAGGAACGGCATCAGGCGCCCTGAGCGCTGATACAGCCAGCCGAACAGCAGACCCATCGCGAGGTTCCCGAAGAACGCGGGATAGCCCTGATACAGGTGGTAGCTGGCCCGCAGCACCGATGTGCCGATGATGATCGACCACGGCCCCCAGCCGAGCTGCTTCAGCCGCGTGAAGAGATATCCGAGCAGAACGAACTCCTCCTGCAGCGAGGCCCGTGCGGCAGCGAGCAGAAGGACGGGCACCGTCCACCAGTAGGCGTCGATGCCGGCGGGGTCGATCGCCACGGTCATCCCGAGCGCGCGACCGGCGATGTAGAGGCCGATGCCGGGCACGCCGATGGCCAGGACCAGCAGGACGCCGCGACCGATGTCGCGCCCCGCCCTGGTGCCGTCCAGCCCCAGCTGCCCCAGGTGCGGTCGGCGCGACTGCCAGAGCAGGAAGCACACCAGCAGCACGGGGACGAGCGAGAAACCGATCGCGAGCACCTGGTAGATGAGGTCGAAGATCTCCCGGTCGCTGCGTGAGGGGTTCAGCTTCGCGACCTGATCGGCGATCGGGATCTCATCGGTGAGGCGGTAGGCGAGCTGCACGATCGCGTACACGGCGGACTGCCCGAGCCCGAGCGCCAGGACGATCGCGATCTCCCACCACAGCCGTGCGCGAGAGGGGGCGGGGGAGAGCTCGGGAAGGTCTCCGGAGGCCTGCGGTCGGGTCACGATCTCGATGCTACGACCTGTTTTCAGGAACACGCCCTGAGCTTGCGTTATCCTGGAACGTCGGCTTCCCGGCAAAATCCCACACTCTTTAGGACACCTGCATGGCGCACGCCCTCCGCTCTGACCTCCGCAACGTCGCAATCGTCGCCCACGTCGACCACGGCAAGACGACTCTCGTCGACGCCATGCTGCGTCAGACGGGCTCCTTCGGCGAACACGCCCACGTCGATGAGCGCGCCATGGACTCCAACGACCTGGAGCGTGAGAAGGGCATCACGATCCTCGCCAAGAACACGGCGATCACGTACAAGGGCAAGCACGCCGGCGGCAAGGAGATCACGATCAACGTGATCGACACCCCCGGTCACGCCGACTTCGGTGGCGAGGTCGAGCGCGGCCTGTCCATGGTCGACGGTGTCGTGCTGCTGGTCGACGCCAGTGAGGGTCCGCTGCCCCAGACCCGCTTCGTGCTGCGCAAGGCGCTCGAGTCGAAGCTGCCGGTCATCCTGCTCGTCAACAAGACCGACCGTCCCGACGCGCGCATCGCCGAGGTCGAGGAAGAGGCGCACGACCTGCTGCTGGGCCTCGCTTCCGACCTGGTCGACGACGTGCCCGACCTCGACGTCGACGCGCTGCTCGACGTGCCGGTCGTCTACGCCTCCGGTCGTGCCGGCGCCGCGTCGCAGAACCGTCCCGCCGACGGCTCGCTGCCCGACAACGACGACCTCGAGCCGCTGTTCGAGGCGATCCTCGAGCACGTGCCCGCGCCGTCCTACGACGACGAGCACCCGCTGCAGGCCTGGGTCACGAACCTCGACTCCAGCCCGTTCCTCGGCCGTCTCGCGCTGCTGCGCGTCTTCAACGGCACGCTCAAGAAGGGCCAGACCGTGGCCTGGGTCCGTGCCGACGGCACGCACCAGAACGCGCGCATCACCGAGCTCCTGAAGACACGCGCACTCGAGCGCTATCCGGCCGATTCCGCAGGCCCCGGCGACATCGTCGCCATCGCCGGTTTCGAGAACATCACCATCGGCGAGACCATCGCCGACCCCGAGGACGTGCGTCCGCTGCCGGCCATCACGGTCGACGACCCTGCCATCTCGATGACGATCGGCACCAACACCTCCCCGCTCATGGGCAAGGTCAAGGGCCACAAGCTCACCGCTCGCATGGTCAAGGACCGTCTCGACAAGGAGCTCATCGGCAACGTCTCGCTCAAGGTCGTCGACATCGGACGTCCGGATGCGTGGGAGGTGCAGGGCCGCGGAGAGCTCGCCCTCGCCATCCTCGTCGAGAACATGCGCCGCGAGGGCTTCGAGCTCACCGTCGGCAAGCCGCAGGTGGTCACGAAGAAGATCGACGGCAAGACCTACGAGCCGTTCGAGCACCTCACGATCGACACGCCGGAGGAGCACCTCGGCGCGATCACCCAGCTGCTGGCGGGCCGCAAGGGTCGCATGGAGAACATGACGAACCACGGCACCGGCTGGGTGCGCATGGAGTTCGTCGTCCCGTCGCGCGGCCTGATCGGCTTCCGCAGCGAGTTCCTCACCACCACGCGCGGCACCGGCATCGCGAACGCGATCTCGCACGGCTACGAGCCATGGGCCGGCTCCATCACGACGCGTCAGAACGGCTCGATCGTCGCCGACCGCCAGGGTGTCGTCACCCCGTTCGCGATGATCGCCCTGCAGGAGCGCATGTCGTTCTTCGTGCAGCCCACGCAGGAGGTCTACGAGGGAATGGTCATCGGCGAGAACTCCCGCGCCGACGACATGGACGTGAACATCACGAAGGAGAAGAAGCTCACCAACATGCGTGCGGCGAGCTCCGACACCTTCGAGTCGATGACGCCTCCGCGCCAGCTGACGCTCGAGGAGAGCCTCGAGTTCGCACGTGACGACGAATGCGTCGAGGTCACGCCCGAGGTCGTCCGCATCCGCAAGGTGAACCTCGATGCGAACACCCGTGCTCGCGAGACCGCGCGTCTGAAGCGCCAGGACGCCAGCGCCTGAGTCTGCTCCGAGAAGAGGGCCTCGTGCCGCCGAAAGGCGTGCGCGAGGCCCTCTTCTCATGTAAACCCCAGGTCAGGGATGGTTTTCACTCAGGTTGATGGTGCAGACTCGTTGGCTTGCGCCCGGGACGAGCTCCCGATGAGTCTCCTGCGAGGGCGTACGACAACCCGAAAGTCGAACCCGATGCTTCAGAAAACCCGTGCGCTTCGGCGTGCCTCGGACGCGGCGTCCGCCCGCGCCGCCGTCACCGCCCGCCGCCCGATGGCCATCCTCGGAGTGACCGCCGCCACCCTGGTCGGAATCACGCTCAGCGTGGGCCTGGCCTCCACCTCTGCCGCGGCCGCCATGAGCCCGGCCATCGCCGTCGCCGCGCCCGCACTGTCCGGTGCCGAGCCGCTGGCGCAGATCACCGCAGACGCTTCGTCTACGCGCGTGGAGGCCCGGAGTGCTGTCGCGGCCGCCGAGGCGGTGAGCGCCGACGTTGCAGCATCCGGCCTCGACGTGGGTGTCTCGACGTCGGTCGACACGACCGAGCTCGAGAGCGGCATCGACAAGCTCTCCGACAGTGAGGTGACCCCGTTGCTCCTCGTGGGCATCGTCACCGACGACGTGGAGTCGGAGCTCGCGAAGGTCGTCTCGGACACGGAGGATCTGCGTGCCGCGCTCACCGCGGCACAGGAGAAGCGGGCTGCGGAGGAAGCCGCTGCAGCCGCGGCCAAGGCGGCGGCAGAGCATGCAGCTGCCGAGCGGGCGGCCGCCGCGGCGCTCGCGTCCGCCAACACCGTCGAGGGTGCGAAGGCCTCCGCGCAGCAGCAGATGTCGAGCCGGTACGGCTGGGGCGGGGATCAGTTCTCGTGCCTGGACTCCCTGTGGACCAAGGAGTCGGGCTGGAACTACCAGGCATACAACGCCGACGGCGGGGCTACCGGCATTCCGCAGGCGCTGCCCGGCAGCAAGATGGCATCGGCGGGAGCCGACTGGCAGACCAGTGCCGCCACGCAGATCGCCTGGGGCCTCGAGTACATCTCGGCGGCCTACGGAACCCCGTGCAGCGCCTGGTCACACTCGCAGGCGATGAACTGGTACTGAGGCTGTGACGCCCCGACCCGTCGCCTGTCGCCGGCGGTGGGTGAGCCTCAGCGGAGCTCGGAGATGAGCGCCGCGCTCGTACCGACGGCTGTCGCTTCGAAGATGTGCGGGGCGTCGCCGGCATATGTCAGGTAGTCGCCGGGGTTGAGGAGCACCGGCTCGTCGACCGGTCCGATCAGTGCTTGGCCGGAGACCAGGATGACGTGCTCGATGGTGCCCGGGTGGTGCGGGTCGGAGCGTCGGGCATCGCCCGGTTCGGCCTGGATCAGGTAGATGTCACGGCGCGCGCCGGGAGGGCTGGCCGACAGCAGCGTCGCGCTGTAGGCGGCCGCGGAGGAGGGGACGCCGGCGAGGTCGTCGGCGCGGATCAGGGTGGGCGCGTTGCTGTGCTGGTCGACGAGGACGGCGAACGGCACTCCGAGGGCCACTCCGAGGGCCCACAGTGTTTCGACGCTGGGATTGCCCGCTCCGCTCTCGAGCTGCGACACGGTCGCTTTGGACACACCAGCGCGGCGCGCGAGTTCCGAGACCGACAGGCCGACGGCCTCTCGTTCTCGGCGCAGAGTGCGGGCGATGCGCGTGCGAAGGTCTTCCATGCGTTCATCATGTCAAACGTTCGTTCGCTTGACTATCCGTTCGCGACTGTTCAGAATTATGGTCATGTGTTCAGCGAAGCGAACAAGGATCCGCAGGGCGTGCGATGACCGCCGAGCGTGAGGTCTGGCGCGAGGCGCTCGGCGTCGTGCTCGCGACCAGCGCCTACGGCGTCTCCTTCGGAGCGTTGGCTGTCGCGTCCGGGCTCGATGTCTGGCAGACCTGCGTCCTCAGCCTCCTGATGTTCACCGGAGGATCGCAGTTCGCATTCGTCGGCGTCTTCACCGCCGGAGGCCTCGCCGCTCTGCCCTCTGCGGTCGCGTCCGCCGCCCTCCTCGGCGTGCGCAACGTGGCCTACGGAATGCGCATGTCGCCGATCGTCGGCGGAGGGCCGGTGCGCAAGGCTGCCGCCGCGCACTTCACGATCGATGAGTCGACGGCCGTGGCGATCTCACAGGGCGACCCGCGGCTGCGTCAGGTGGGCTTCTGGGTGACCGGCATCGGCATCTTCGTGGGCTGGAACATCACGACCCTCGTCGGTGCGCTCGTCGGTGACGTGCTCGGAGACCCCCGGACCTGGGGTCTCGACGCCGCTGCTGCTGCCGCGTTCCTCGCGCTGCTCTGGCCGCGGCTCCGGCAGCGGCAGGCCATCGTGGTGGGCGTGGCGGCTGCGGTGGTCGCTGCGGCGTTCACCCCCTTCCTCATGCCGGGTCTCCCGGTGCTCGTCGCGGCGGTCGTCGCGATCGCCGTCGGCTGGTTCAACTGGCTGGGCCGCCGCGAGACGCCGCCGGAGGATCACGCCCGCGTCGGAACGGAGGGGGCGCCATGAGCCTGTGGAGTGCGATCCTCCTCGCCGCGCTCATCTGTGTCGCGCTCAAAGCCGCCGGATACCTGGTGCCGCCCAAGGTCCTCGAAGCGCCTCGCACTGCTCGCATCTCCGACCTGCTGACCGTGGCGCTCCTGGCCGCACTCGTCGCGGTGCAGACCCTCGGCGACGGCCAGGCCATCACGGTGGACGCGCGCGTGCCCGCCCTGCTGGTCGCGGGAGGGCTCCTGTGGCTTCGGCAGTCGTTCCTCGTCGTCGTGGCAGCGGCCGCGCTCGTCGCGGCGCTCCTGCGGCTCTTCGGTCTCGCCTCCTGAGCGACTGCTCGGCCACAGGCGGCGCCGGTAAGATCGACGGGTGCGCGTGAGCTGGGTGTCGAGAGTGTTGTCGTGGGTCGCTGCGGCCCTGGTGGGCGGCGTCTACGGCATCGCCGGCACGATCGCGCACAGCGTGATGTGGGGGCCGATCCCGGTGGGGCTCATCGTGGCCGCCATCGCCTGCGCGGCGATCCTCGTCGCCGTACGAGCGCTCACACACGACAGGGGAGCGGCGGTGGCAGCCGGACTCGGCATGATCGGCATGCTGGTGCTGATCTCCGGCGTGGGGCCCGGCGGATCCGTCGTCGTCCCGGACTCGCTCAGTGGGCAGATCTGGACCTACCTGGTCGCGGGAATCGTGCTGCTCGTGATCGCCTGGCCCTCCTTCTCACGGGTTCCCGTCCGCACGGTCGCACCTGCCGCGCAGGAACCCGAGCGCCACGAGTCGTAGACTGAAGGGGTGACGTATGTGATCGCCCTCCCGTGCGTCGATGTCAAGGATCGCGCCTGCATCGACGAGTGCCCCGTTGACTGCATCTACGAGGGGGAACGGTCGTTGTACATCCACCCCGACGAGTGCGTGGATTGCGGCGCCTGCGAACCGGTGTGCCCGGTCGAGGCCATCTACTACGAAGACGACCTGCCCGACGAATGGCAGGACTACTACAAGGCCAACGTCGAGTTCTTCGACGAGATCGGCTCGCCCGGAGGCGCCGCCAAGGTCGGCGTCTACACGTTCGACCACCCGATCATCGCCGCGCTCCCGCCCCAGGGCGAGTAGGCGTCTTCTGTGAGCGTCCGCGACCTCGCCGACTACCCGTGGGATGCCGTCGTCCCGTTCCGTGAGCGTGCCGCGCAGCATCCGGAGGGTCTGGTGGATCTCTCCGTGGGCTCGCCGGTGGATCCGACGCCGGAGCTCATCCGCCGTGCCCTGGCCGAGGCGACCGACGCACACGCCTATCCGCAGACGGTCGGCACGCCGACGCTGCGCGAAGCCATCGTCGAATGGTACGCGCGGCGCCGGGGAGTACCCGACCTCCGCGTCGACAACGTGTTGCCGACTATCGGCTCCAAGGAGCTTGTCGCGCTGCTGCCCACGCTCCTCGGACTCGGTGCGGGCGACGTCGTCGTGCATCCGCGAGTCGCGTACCCGACATACGAGGTCGGCGCCCGGGTGGTCGGTGCGACGCCGCTCCCGGCCGACGATCCCGCCGAGTGGCCGGAGGGCACCAAGCTCATCTGGATCAACACTCCGGGCAACCCGGACGGCCGGACCTGGACGGTCGATGAGCTCGCCGCGGCCGTGCGCCGTGCGCGCGAGCTGGGTGCCGTCCTCGCGAGCGACGAGTGCTACGCCGAGCTGGGCTGGGACGGAAACTGGGCGACCGAGCCGATCCCCTCGATCCTCGACCCTCGGGTGACCGGCGGCAGTAGGGCGAACCTGCTCAGCGTGTACTCGCTGAGCAAGCAGTCGAACCTCGCCGGCTACCGCGCCGCGTTCGTCGCCGGCTGCGCGCGCGTGGTCGGAGAACTGCTCACCGCTCGCAAGCACCTCGGGCTCATGCCGCCCGCACCCGTGCAACACGCCATGGCGGTCGCGCTCGGTGACGACGAGCACGTCGCGGCCCAGAAGAACCTGTACCGCACCAGGCGAGAAGCACTGCGCCCCGCGCTGGAGGCCGCAGGCTTCCGCATCGACGGTTCGGAAGCAGGACTGTACCTCTGGGCGACGGAAGGGCGCGATGCCTGGGAGTCGATGGGTCGCCTCGCCGACCTCGGCATCCTCGCCGGTCCCGGTCCGTTCTACGGTGCGGACTCCTCGCAGCATGTGCGCCTCGCGCTGACCGCTCCCACCGAGCGGGTGCGAGAAGCCGCGCGCCGCCTCACCGCCTCCGCTCTGTAGGTTTTCTCCGTGAAGTTCGCATCTGTTTGGCGGATGTCACAGTAGGCCTGTGTGCCTACTAGGCTGTAAAAGCGATTCGGTCGTGTCTCGACCTGGTGCCACAGCGCCGTGAGATCGCCAGTTCCGACTTGATCAAGATCTTGTCCGATATACCGCGACCAGCGGGGTCGGACGCCAGGAGGAGGACCGCGTGAGCGCAGCGGCAGAGCAGACGGCGAAGCTGACGATCGGCGATACGACCGCCGAATTCCCGGTACTGCGCGGCACGGCAGGCCACGACAGCATCGACTTCTCGACGCTGACCCGGCAGACCGGCTACACGGGCCTCGACTACGGCTTCGTCAACACGGCGTCCACGAAGTCCGACATCACCTTCATCGACGGAGACAAGGGCATCCTGCGCTACCGCGGGTACCCGATCGAGCAGCTGGCAGGGTCCACGAGCTACCTCGAGGTCGCCTGGCTCCTGATCTACGGCGAACTGCCCTCGGCTTCGGAGCTCGCAGAGTTCGACGAGAAGATCCGCCGTCACACGCTGCTGCACGAAGACCTCAAGCGCTTCTTCTCGGCGCTGCCGCACACGGCGCACCCCATGTCGGTGCTCTCGTCGGCGGTCGCCGCCCTCTCGACGTACTACGAGGGGCAGACCGACCCGCACAACCCCGAGCACGTCGAGCTCAACATGGTGCGCATGCTCGCCAAGCTGCCCGTGATCGCGGCGTACGCGCACAAGAAGAGCGTCGGCCAGGCATTCCTCTACCCCGACAACTCGCTGAGTTTCGTGGACAACTTCCTCAAGCTCAACTTCGGCGTGCACAGCGAGGAGTACGAGGTCAACCCGGTCATGTCGAAGGCTCTCGAGCTGCTCCTGATCCTCCACGAGGACCACGAGCAGAACGCCTCCACCTCGACGGTCCGCCTCGTGGGCTCCACCGGTGCGAACCAGTTCGCCTCGGTCTCCGCCGGCATCCAGGCGCTCTCCGGTCCGCTGCACGGCGGTGCCAATGAGGCCGTCCTGACCATGCTGGGTCAGATCCGCGACTCCGGCCAGAGCGTCTCACGCTTCGTGGAGCGGGTGAAGAACAAGGAAGAGGGCGTGAAGCTGATGGGCTTCGGGCACCGCGTCTACAAGAACTACGACCCGCGGGCCAAGCTGGTCAAGGACGCCGCCGACGAGGTGCTCTCGTCGCTGGGCGTCACCGACCCGCTGCTCGACCTCGCGAAGGAGCTCGAGGAACTCGCCCTCGCCGACGACTACTTCCGTGAGCGTCGACTGTACCCGAACGTCGACTTCTACACGGGCGTCATCTACAAGGCGATGGGCTTCCCGACCCGGATGTTCACGGTGCTGTTCGCCATCGGTCGTCTGCCCGGCTGGCTGGCCCAGTGGCGCGAGCTGCAGCTCGACCCGCAGACCAAGATCGGCCGTCCGCAGCAGCTGTACACGGGGTCTCCCGAGCGGTCGTTCCCGACTCGCTGAGCGCACAACGAGAAAGCGCCCCTTCCGCCGAAGCGGAAGGGGCGCTTTTCAGTCGAGCTGCGTCCGCGGGTCAGCGACCCTGCGAGCTGCGGCCACCGCCCTGACGGGACTGGCCACTCTGCGTGGAGTAGCCACCGCCCTGGTAGCCGCTGCCCTGGCCGCCGGCGCCACCGGCGCGGGGGCGGCGACGACGACGCGCGGGCGGGTTCGCCGCGCCGCTCTTCTCGCCGCCGGCCGGACGCTGCTTGGAGGACTGACGCTGCTGCTGCTGCGGAGCCTGCACCGGGGCCGGACGCACGTGCGGGGCGCGCTCGGGGACCAGGGCGGTGACGGCAGCGGTCGTGACATCTTCCAGCGGAGCCGAGATGGCCGCCTTGCGCAACAGGTCCTTCACATCGCGGCGCTGCTCGGGAAGCACGACGGTCACGACGGTGCCGGCCGCGCCGGCACGAGCCGTACGTCCGGAACGGTGCAGGTACGCCTTGTGCTCGACGGGCGGGTCGACGTGGACGACGAGGTCGACGTTGTCGACGTGCACACCACGGGCGGCGACATCGGTCGCGACGAGGACGCGCACTCCGCCGTCTTCCGGTGCTGCGGAGAACGCACCGAGGTTGCGCTCGCGAGCGTTCTGCGACAGGTTGCCGTGCAGGTCGACGGCCGGGATCCCGGCAGCCGTGAGCTGCTTCGCGAGCTTCTTCGCCTGGTGCTTGGTGCGGGTGAAGAGGATGCGGCGTCCGGTGCCGGAGGCGAGCTCCTTCACGAGAGCGGTCTTGTTATCGGTGGAGTCGACGACCAGCACGCGGTGGGTCATCTCGCCCACGGGCACGCTCTCTTCATCGACCTCGTGGCTGACCGCGTTCGAGAGGAAACGGCGGGCGAGGGTGTCGATGCCGCGGTCCAGCGTGGCGCTGAACAGGAGACGCTGGCCACCGGCCGGCGTTGCGGTGAGGATGCGGGTGACGCCGGGGAGGAAGCCGAGGTCGGCCATGTGGTCGGCCTCGTCGAGCACGGTGACCTCGATCGCGCTGAGGCGCACGACCTGCTGCTTCATGAGGTCTTCGAGTCGACCGGGGCAGGCAACGACGATGTCGACGCCGCCGCGCAGCGCCTGCTCCTGCGGACGCTGGCTGACACCGCCGAAGACGGTCGTGACGCGCAGACCGGCAGCCTCGGCGAGCGGGGCGATGGTCGCGGCGATCTGCGTCGCGAGCTCGCGGGTCGGAGCGAGGACGAGTCCGCGCGGGAGACCTGCGCGGCGCTGACCGCCGGATGCGGCGAGGCGCGCCACGAGCGGCAGGGCGAAGGCGATGGTCTTGCCGCTGCCCGTGCGTCCGCGGCCCAGGAGGTCGCGTCCCGCGAGGGAGTCGGGAAGGGTGTCGCGCTGGATCGCGAAGGCCTCCGTCTTGCCCGAATCGGCGAGAACGGCGGCGAGCTCGGCGGGAACGCCGAGTTCAAGGAAAGTAGACATGCAGGAACTCCGTCAGCGCACGAGTGATCGGCGCGAGATAAGGGGTGAGGTGGGCGACGGCGCAGGAATTGCGCATCGGTTCGCCGTTCGAAATGCCAGCTCATGCTGGTGGTGGGAGCAGTTCTGCTCGCTTCGGTCCTCGGAGACCCCATGACGACGACGATGTTGCAGCACCGGCGGTGCGGACAACGGTGTCAGTCTACCAGTGCGTGCATGCCGTCGGCTGCATGCCGCCTCCACGCGCGGGTCGCGGGCTGACGATGAAGGCGCGCGGGCGGCTCTCAGGCGTGGAGGGCCTCGTTGAGCGTCACGCCCACTCCGGCGCGGCGCACGGCCTCGACGGCGCCGCTGAGGGAGTTCCGTCGGAAGAGCAGTCCGTCCTGGCCGGAGAGCTCTCCGCCCTTCACGGTCTTCCGTCCGCCGTCCGGCGTCACCGGGCCGTCGACCAGCACGATCTTCGTCCCGGCGGTCACGTACAGGCCCGCCTCGACGACGCAGTCGTCGCCGAGGGAGATGCCGATGCCGGCGTTCGCTCCGAGCAGGGTGCGTGCACCGATCGACACCCGGTGAGTGCCACCGCCCGAGAGCGTGCCCATGATCGAGGAACCGCCGCCGATGTCGCTGCCGTCGCCCACGACGACGCCCTGCGAGATGCGTCCCTCGACCATGGAGGAGCCGAGCGTTCCGGCGTTGAAGTTGACGAAGCCCTCATGCATGACGGTGGTGCCGGGGGAGAGATGTGCGCCGAGCCGCACGCGCGAGGCGTCAGCGATCCGGACGCCCGCAGGCTGCACGTAGTCGGTCAGGCGGGGGAATTTGTCCAGGCCCTGCACCTGGATGCCGGCGCGCTGGAGGTGCGGCCGCAGACGCGCGGCGTCGGCGGGGAGTACCGGCCCGGCGTTCGTCCAGGCGACGTTCGGCAGATGGCCGAAGATGCCGTCCAGGTTCAGCTCGTTGGGGCGCACGACGAGGTGCGAGAGGGCATGCAGCCGCAGGTACGCGTCCGCCGTGGAACCGGGAGCCTCGTCGAGGTCGATCTGGAGCCGGATGATCTCGACGGTCACGTTCCGTCGCTCATCGGCGCCGACCAGGGGCTCGAGCGCGGCGACGGCGGCATCGTCTGCAGCGTCAGATCCCGTGCGCACGTCCGGGTACCACGCGTCGAGAACCGTGCCGTCGCCGGCGATCGTGGTCAGGCCGATACCCCATACGGTGCGTGCGTCGCTCATCCCTCCACGCTATCGCGCCGGGAGGCGAGGGACTTCACGCATGACGGGGTAAGTAGGCTTGACCCATGGTGCTCGATCTGACCGCGTCCTCCGTCGACCTCACCCGTGCGATCTGTGACATCCCGAGCGTGTCCGGCGACGAGAAGACCCTCGCCGATGCGATCGAAGCGGCCATCACCCCGCTGTCCCACCTCGAGGTCTTCCGCCACGGCAACACGATCGTCGCCCGCACCGAACTCGGGCGCGCTCAGCGCGTCGCCATCGCCGGACACATCGACACCGTGCCGATCAACGCGAACCTCCCGACCAGGGACATCGAGATCGACGGTGTGCCCTACCTCTGGGGGCGGGGAACCGTCGACATGAAGGCGGGCACGGCCGTGCAGCTCAAGCTCGCGGCAGAGCTCACCGATCCCGCGATCGACATCACCTGGATGTGGTACGACAACGAGGAGATCGAGGCGTCCAAGAATGGCCTGGGCCTGCTCGCCGCCGTGCGACCCGACCTGTTCCGGGCGGACTTCGCCATCCTCGGCGAACCGTCCAACGGCGAGGTCGAGGGCGGATGCAACGGCACGCTGCGCGCGATCGTGCGCACGACCGGCGTTCGCGCGCACAGTGCACGAGCGTGGATCGGCGAGAACGCGATCCACCGTGCTGCTCCGATCCTGACGCGGCTCGCGGAGTACCGCGCCAGGGAAGTGCCGGTCGAGGGCCTTCTGTATCGGGAGAGCCTGAGCGCCGTCCGCATCGCCGGCGGCGTCGCGGGCAACGTCATCCCCGACGCATGCGAGGTCGAGGTCAACTATCGCTTCGCTCCCAGCAAGTCCGCGGCGGACGCCGAAGCGCACTTGCGCGGGGTTCTCGCCGGCTTCGAGATCGAGATCACCGATGCAGCCGAGGGGGCGCGCCCCGGACTCGACGCCGAGATCGCGCAGCAGTTCGTTGCGGCTGTGGGCGCCGAGCCTCGCCCGAAATACGGTTGGACCGACGTCGCCCGTTTCTCGGCGCTCGGCATCCCTGCGGTGAACTACGGTCCCGGCGACCCGCACCTCGCGCACCACGACGAGGAGCGCGTGCCGCTCGCGCAGATCGACGCCGTGGAGCGGGGCCTGCGCGCATGGCTCACCTCGCGCTGAGCACGGTTCGCCGGTGGGCGCAGACGCCGGTCGCGCTGCGGATCGCGGTCGTCTACGTCGCCGCCCGGGCGACGACCACGATCTTCCTGCTCATCGCCGCGTCGCTGTCGACGTCGTTCTCGCGCTTCGGGGCCGATGCCGGACTCGAAGACTTCATCCTCGGGTGGGATGCCCAGTGGTACTGGCTCGTCGCCGAGTCCGGTTATCCGACCGAGCTTCCCCGGACCGAGTCGGGCGACGTCGCCGAGAACGCCTGGGCATTCATGCCCGTGTTCGCATTTGCGGCGAAGGCGGTGGGCTTCCTCTTCGGATCTTGGGGAGTCGGCGCTCTCCTGATCTCGCTCGCCGCGGGGTATCTCGCGTGCCTTGCGCTCCATCGCCTGCTTCGCGACCGCATCGGCGCTTCCGCCGCGCTCTGGGCGGTCGTGTTCTTCGCTGCCGGGCCGATCGCCGCGATGTTCCAGGTCGGCTACGCGGAGACCCTGTTCCTGCTGCTGCTGTTCCTCGCGCTCGACGCGACGATCCGACACGAATACGGCCGGCTCTACCTCCTGATCCCGGTGATGGCCTTCACCCGCCCCGGGATCCTCGCCTTCGCCCTGTACCTCGGGTTGCACGGCGTCGTGCGCTGGTTCCGGCGGAAGCAGGAACCCCTCTCCGGGCGGGAGATCACGCACATCGTCGCGCTCGGGGCGCTCGCGACCGCGGCGGGCTTCGCCTGGCAACTGATCGCCGGTGTCGTCACGGGCGATCCCGGTGCCTATCTCGCGACAGAACTCGCGTGGCGCCGGCACTGGATCGTCGGCGGCGTCGACGGTTTCCTGCCGTTCGAAGGATGGGTTCAGGCGTCGCAGTTCTGGTTCGCACTCTGGGGCATGCCCCAGTGGTGGGGCCCGGTGGCGCTCGTGCTGCTGGTCGCGGCGGCCGCCGTCACCCTCCTGCGCTCGCCCCAGGTGCGCGCCCTCGGCGGCGACCTCCGCCTGTGGAGCGCCAGCTATCTGCTGTACCTCCTCGCGGTGTTCTTCCCACAGTCCAGCACGTTCCGCCTGCTGCTGCCTCTCAGCCCGCTCTGGGGCGCCGTCGCGGTTCCTCGATCGCGGTGGTGGCGCGTCGGTGTGGTGGCTCTCTGCCTCCTGGGCCAATGGCTCTGGATCTACCACGTGTATGCGCTCGGGAGCACGTTCTGGCAGGTGCCGTGACGGTGTCGGGCGACCCAATTGTTGCTCGGTGACCGCCAGGTCCCGGTGACACCCGATAAACTCATTCCATACCACCGGAGGAAAGGGAGCCACGATGGCAGCGATGAAGCCGAGGACCGGAGACGGACCCATGGAGGCCGTGAAAGAAGGACGACTCATCATCGTGCGCGTTCCGCTCGAAGGCGGCGGCCGTCTGGTCGTCTCCGTGAACGACGCTGAGGCCAAGGAACTTCACGACGTGCTTGCCGCCGTCGTGGCACCGGCCTGAACGATCTGAGGTCCGCATCCGTGGACCGAAAGGGCGGTGGATCCTCGGATCCACCGCCCTTTGTCGATTCCGGGGCGTACCCGGGCGAGGCGACTCTCAGTCGCGGTCGGCGAGCCTGATCAGCTGGAGCAGTCCTTCACCTGCGGGCGACACGGTCGCCAACACGGCCGACGACTCCTGGGTCTCCTGCACCAGCGAGCGGTAGGCCGACGTTACCTCATCACGCTGCACCGGGTCGGCCACGCGGCCGCCGCCGAGGATCCGCGGCACCAGCACCAGGCCGCCGGTGCGGGCGAGGCGGAGTCCGTGCTCGACGTACTCGATGATGTGGTCGGGGTCGGCGTCGACGAGCACGATGTCGTACGAGGACTCATTCATACGGGGGAGCACGTCGATGGCGCGCCCGGTGATGAAGCGGACCTTCGTGGACGGTACCTTCGCGTCGGCGAATGCCTGTCGCGCTGCCGCGAGGTGTTCGGGCTCGTTGTCGATCGAGGTGAGCACGGTCTGCGGCGCTCCGTGCAGCAGCCAGAGTCCGGAGACGCCGGCACCGGTGCCGATCTCGACGATCGAGCGTGCGCCGGTCGCGGCGGCGAGCACGGCGATCTGGGAACCGACGACGGTGCTGATCGGCATCGCGCCGAGCTCGACCGCGTGTGCGCGTGCGCGTGCGATGGAGTCGGGTTCCACGATGGACTCGCGAAGGAATCGCGCGTTCGCGTCGTGCTCGCTCATGGCCTGTTTCTCCCTGCCTGCCCGGTGGTTCCCTCCAGAGTATTCGCTCGGTGTACCCGCGGACCGCAGGCGCGACGGTAGCCTGTAGAGATGACGTTCGGGCTCACCTTCGAGAAGCTGCTGCTGATCGGTCTCATCGCGGTCCTCATCATCGGCCCGGAGCGTCTCCCGCGAGCTGCCGAGGGCTTCTCGCGCATGGTCCGAAAGGCCGGCGAGTACCTCCGCTCGACCAAGTCCCGCATGCGTGAGGAGATGGGTCCGGAGCTCGACGATGTGGACTGGCGCAAGCTCGACCCCCGTCAGTACGATCCCCGCCGCATCATCCGCGACGCGCTGTTCGAGGAGCCGCAGCCGACGACGACGCCGACGCAGGCGCGGGAGACGATCGCGGAGCCTGTCGCTCCCCGTGCGCTCCCGCAGGAGTTCAGCGCGAGCAACCGGCCGCCCTTCGATCCCGAAGCCACGTGACCCGAGGGCGGCTCGCCGATCGCGATGCCGTGGCATTCGGGTTCTCCGCTCTGTGCGCGTGCATCGGCGTCCTGATCTGGACGCTCTGGGTGTTGCCCGTCGCCGCCTCCGTGAGTGACGCCGATCCGGTTCCGCTGGGACGCGGGGCGACGGTCGAGCTGCAGGAGGGCGAGCGCGTCGGCATCTGGGGCAGCGGTGTCTCCGCAATGCTCGGGACGCTGGAGTGTTCGGTATCGGGTCCGGACGGCGTCGAGCTCTCTCAGCGCACGGGACCCTCGCTGTCGTGGGACGACACGCTCTGGTGGATGACCCCGAAGCGCGGGTTCGAGCAGCACACGCAGTTCACCGCTGTCCGCGCGGGCGTCCACACCGTCACCTGCGCCGACTCGCTCGACACCTACGACGGCGAGTTCCTCGTCGCCGGGGACGCCTTCGGAAGCGGCGCCATCGGTCTCGGCCGCACGGGCGGGAACGACTTCGCCGTGGGGACGTTGCTGGCGTTCGGCGCGGTGTTCTGTCTTCCCGTCGCCGTGGTGCTGCCCGTGGTCATCCTGGTCCGCCGACGCGTCACCAGGCGAAGAAGCACGCGAGATGCCGAGCGCGCGCACGCGTCCTGGACGCAGTTCCCGGAGCCGTAGGAGAGCCGCACTCAGCCGATCGTCATCGGCAGCGAGCGGCCGGACAGGCCACGCCCCTGCCGAGCGAGGGTGCGGGCGAGATCGAGGATCGTCGTGGCCGCGGCATCCGTCGTCGCGCCGGCGACGATCGGGATGCCGGCGTCTCCGCCCTCACGGAGCGCGGGGCTCAGGGGAATGGAGGCCAGCAGCGGGACCGTGGTACCCGGCTCGGACAGCGCTTCGGCGACCGCCGCACCGCCACCCGAGCCGAACAGATCGATGACCGTGCCGTCGGGGAGCGCGTACGCCGCCATGTTCTCGATGACCCCGATCACCCGCTGACCGGTCTGCCGTGCGACGAGTCCGCTGCGGATCGCCACCTCCGCGGCAGCGGTCTGCGGGGTGGTCACCACGAGGACCTCCGCGTGGGGGAGGAGCTGGCCGATCGAGATGGCGATGTCGCCGGTGCCGGGCGGCATGTCGATGAGCAGCACGTCGAGATCGCCGAAGAACACATCGGTGAGGAACTGCTGCACAGTGCGGTGCAGCATCGGTCCACGCCACGCCACGACCGCCTCTCCGTCGCGGAGGAACATCCCGATCGAGATGGTCTTCACTCCGTGCGCCACCGGGGGCAGCATGAGGTCGTCGATACGAGTCGGCTGCGTCCCGGCGGGGATGCCGAGGAGCCCGGGAATCGAGAATCCGTGCACGTCGGCATCGACGAGGCCGACCGATAGTCCCTCGTCGGCGAGCGCCACGGCGAGGTTGGCGGTGACCGTCGATTTACCCACGCCGCCCTTGCCGCTGGAGACGAGGATCACGCGGGTGAGCGAGTCGGGACCGAAGGGCATCTGGCGGGCGGGCCTGCCGTCGCGGAGCTTCTCGGTCAGCGCCTTGCGCTCGGCCGGGGTCATCACGCCCACCTCGACGTCGACCGCGGCGATGCCGGGGACGGATGCCGCAGCCTCGCGCACATCGGACTCGATGCGCGCCGCCGCAGGGCAGCCCACGATCGTCAGGACGATGCCGACCTGAGCGCGGTCTCCGTCCACGGCGATCTCGCGGACCATGTCGAGCTCGCCGATGGGGCGGCGCAGCTCCGGGTCCGTCACCGCGGAGACTGCGGCACGGACGAGGTCGGCCCCGGTCACGATGCGGCGCCTGCCGTCGGCTTGTCCCCGGTGTCTTCGAGCTCGGCGAGCAGAGCCTTCAATTCCTGCCGCAGCACGTCGCGCGTCACGGCCTGCGCGTTGCGCTCCTCGAGCGACATGCGCAGCGCCACGATCTCCCGGGCGAGGTACTCGGTGTCGGCGAGGTTGCGCTCCGCGCGCTGGCGGTCCTGCTCGATCTGCACGCGGTCGCGATCGTCCTGGCGGTTCTGCGCGAGGAGGATCAGCGGCGCGGCGTACGAGGCCTGCAGCGAGAGCATGAGCGTCAGGGCGGTGAAGCCGAGGGCGGCATCGTCGAAGCGGAGCTCGTCGGGCATCAGGGTGTTCCAGACGATCCAGACCACGCAGAACAGGCTGAGGATGACCAGGAACGCCGGGGTCCCCATCGCACGGGCGACCCACTCCGTGAACCGGCCGAACCGATCGCGCGAGGTCGTGCGGGGCCTCGTCGTGCTGCGGCCGGGGGCATCGAGGCGCGGCGACCGGGGCATCAGCGGGCCTCCTTCGCGGAGGACGAGGTGTCATCGCTGTCGTGCGATCGCCAGTCGTCGGGGAGCAGATAGTCGAGCACGTCGTCGATGCTGATCGCACCGACCAGGCGGTGGGCCGCGTCGATCACCGGCAGCGAGACGAGATCGTAGCTCGCCAGCAGTCTCGCCACCTCGGCGGCGGATGCGGTGACGGGAACGGGCTCGAGGCTGTCGTCGAGGATCGCGCCGAGTCGCTCGTGGGGCGGGTAGCGCAGCATCCGCTGGAAGTGCACGAGTCCGAGCAGACGCCCGGTCGGCGTCTCGAACGGCGGCAGGGTGACGAACACGGCGGCGGCCAGCGCGGGGTGCAGCTCGTGGCGGCGGATCAGGGCCAGCGCCTCCGCGACGGTGGCGTCGGCCGAGAGGATGATCGGCTCCGGGGTCATCAGGCCACCCGCGGTGTCGGGACCGTAGCGCAGCAGCATCCTGACGTCTTCGGCTTCTTCCGGCTCCATCAGCTCGAGAAGCTGTTCGAGTCGGTCCGGGGCCAGCTGGGCGAGCAGGTCGGCGGCGTCGTCCGGTTCCATCTGGTCGAGGATGTCGGCAGCGCGCTCGTCGCCGAGACGATCGAGGATGTGCACCTGCTCGTCTTCGGGCATCTCCTCGAGGGCGTCGGCGAGACGGTCGTCCGACAGCTCCTCGGCCACTTCGATCATGCGCTGCTGCGGAAGATCGAGAAGGGTGTTGGCGAGGTCGGCGGCGTGCAGCTCCGAATACGAGGCGACGAGCTGCTCGGCGGACTGCGATTCACCCGGTGCACGCTGCTCGGCGACCTCGCTCCAGGCGGCGAACGTGGTCGGACCCTTCGCGAACGGCGAGGCGCTGGTCTTCGGGCGGCGGAGGAACAACTGACTGATCGCCCATTCGCCGAGGCGGTTCGGCTCGATCGCGACGTCTTCGATGACGGCCGTGCCGCTGCCGTCCGCGAAGCTCACGCGCCGTCCGAGCATCTCGGCGAGCACGCGCACCTCGCCTGCGCGGGGAGAGAAGCGCCGCACGTTGATCAGGCCGGTGGTGATGACCTGTCCGGACCGGATCGAGGTGACCCGGCCGATCGAGAGGAACACATGGCGTCGCCCCGGGATCTCCACGACCAGACCGATCACGCGGGGGGCCGCGGTACTTCGGTAGACGACGACGACATCCCGGACCTTGCCGAGCCGGTCGCCGAGGGGGTCGAAGACGGCGCACCCGGCCAGGCGCGCGGCGAAAACCCGTTGTGTGCTCACTTCTCCAGAGTAGTCGGCGGGTCCGGTCGAGGGCGGGATGGTCGCGCCTCGGGCCGTCGACCGGTACGCGTGGAAGAATAGCCGGATGAGTATGCTGAACCGCCCCGCGAGCGGCACCGAGACCGGCGAGATGGTCGCTTCGACGCGCGACTACGAGAGCGCGCAGAAGACGGTGTCGAAGCTGATCGCGGGGGAGGTGCCGGCACGGGACATCGCGATCGTCGGGCAGAGCGTGCGCACGGTCGAGCGTGTGACCGGAAAGCTGGGGTATGCGGCGGCCGCGCGTTCGGGTGCTGTCAACGGCGTCCTGATCGGCCTGTTCCTGTCGGCGATCCTCGTGATCGGCAACCCCGAGGTGCCGATCCAGCTCTTCGTCGGCTTCGTCTTCATCGGTGTCGCACTCGGCATGCTCCTGAGTCTCGTCACCTACGCGATCGTGCGTCGCCGGCGCGACTTCGCGAGCGTCACGCAGTTCGCGGCCGACCACTACGAGGTCACGGTGCAGACGGCATCGCTCGCGAAGGCCCGTCAGGTGCTCGGCGCGACGAAGACAGCGCCCGTGCGGCCGCCCGTGAACCTCGACGAGCCGCCGCGGTACGGCGAGCGGATCACGCCCGGTGCGGCGAGTCCCGAGCCCGCGGAGCCCGTGGTCCCGCCGCGTCCAGCCGATCCCGTCGCGGAACCGCAGCTGCCGGAGGGCGATCCCGCCCCCGAGGCCGGCCCGGCGGCGCCCGCTGCCGACGAGGCGGCGCCGATCTCCCCGCTGCCCGCTCCCGAACCCGGCATCGCGCCCGGCTCGGATGCGCCGGAAGGTGACCGACGATGACGCTCCCCGAGTCTCCCGAGCCGGGCGAGTTCTCTCCGCCGCCGCCACCTGCGCCCCCGGCGTCGACTGCGTCGACTGCGCCGCCTGCGCCCCCGGCGTCGACTGCACCGCCTGTGCCCCCGGCGCCGACTGCGCTGCCGGTGCCCCCTGCGCCGCCCGCACCGCCTGCTCAGGCATACGCTGCCCCCGCGGCGCCCGCGGGATATCCGGCGCCGGGATACCCGCCTCCCGGAACCCCGGCACCCGGATACCCAGCCCCCGCGTACCCGGCACCCGGTCAACAGGCAGCTGCCGTGCCGCCCGGGTATGCCCCGCCGGCGTACCCAGGACCCGGTTATCCGTCGCAGACGTATCCCGCTCCCGGTCACCCCGGGCAGTTCTCCCCTGCGGTCGCGCCGGCACGCGGTCTGCTCCCGTGGGCGCTCGGCTTCCTGGTCCTCATCCCGTTCCCGTTCATCGGAGGGCTCGCGTCGGGCCTCGCGATGGCTGTCAGCGGGGGATCGGCGCGTCGAACCGGCGGACCCGCTGCGGAGAACGCGCGGTCGGCCTTGAACTGGGGACTGACCTACCTGATGGTGTCGACGGTGCTCCTCGTCATGCACTTCGTGCTGCTCATCACCGTGACCTCTCAGGGCAACGCCTCCACCGGGTTCTTCCCGCTGGGCATCCCCATCACGTTGTACTTCGCCGTCTCGCTGCTGCACGTCGTGCTCGTGATCATCGGCACGGTGCGGGTGTCTTCGGGAGGCGTCATGCGCGTCCCCTTCGCCATCCCCTTCGCGCGCGCCTGATGACGACGATCCAGGTCGATCTCCCGACAGGGCCGACCGTGGTCAGCGCGGACTGGTCCGCGGGCGGGAACGGCGTGACGGTGCTCGTCGCGCACGGTGCCGGCACCGGCAAGGACCATCCGTTCCTCACGGGGTTCACGGAGGCCCTGGGCGGACTCGGCTTCTCCACCCTGCGCTTCAACTTCCCGTATGTGGAGCAGGGGAGGAAGATGCCCGGGCCCGCGGCGCACGCGATGTCGACGTGGCGGGCCGCTGCGGCGTTCGCTCGCGCGCAGGAACCGGGAAACACGGTGTGGGCGACGGGCAAGTCCTACGGCGGACGCATGGCATCCATGGCCGTCGCGGACGGTCTCATCGTCGACGGCCTGGCGTACCTCGGCTATCCGCTGCACCCACCGGGCAGGCCCGAGAAGCCACGCGTGGAGCATCTGCCGGCCATCGCGGTTCCGCAGTTGTTCGTCGAGGGCACGAACGACCCTTTCATCCAGCCGATCTCGCAGTTCGAAGAAGCGGTCGCGTCCTGTCAGGATGCCCGAGTCGTCTGGATCGAGGGCGGCGGCCACACCTTCGAGGTGAAGGGACAGAAGCGTCCCGCCTCCGAGATCGGCGCATCTCTCGCGCCGATCGTCGCCGAGTTCACACGCCGCTAGCGGCGAACTCGGCGACGTGCCGTGTCAGCCCTGTAGCCGGGCGATCCACGCCTCGACCTCGTCGGCCGTGCGCGGGATGTCCGCCGACAGGTTGACCGGGCCGTCCTCGGTCATGAGGATGTCGTCCTCGATGCGCACGCCGATCCCACGGAGCTCGGCCGGAACCGTCAGGTCGTCGATCTGGAAGTACAGGCCGGGCTCGATCGTGAACACCATGCCGGGGGCCAGGATGCCGTCGTAGTACATCTCACGGCGTGCCTGCGCGCAGTCGTGCACGTCGATGCCGAGGTGGTGCGAGGTGCCGTGCACCATGTACCGGCGGTGCTGGCCACCCTTGTCCGCATCGAGCGCCTCCTCGGCGGTGACCGGAAGCAGGCCCCACTCGGCGGTGCGCTCGGCGATGACCTTCATGGCCGCGCCGTGCACATCGCGGAACCGCACACCGATCCGGGCTGCCGCGAAGGCCGCGTCCGCTGCTTCGCGCACCGTCTCGTACACGCGGCGCTGCACCTCGGTGAACGTCCCGGAGACCGGAAGCGTGCGGGTGATGTCGGCGGTGTACAGGCTGTCGGCCTCGACACCGGCATCGACCAGGATCAGGTCGCCGGGGGCGACCGTGCCGTCGTTGCGCGTCCAGTGCAGATAGCAGGCGTGGGGCCCCGACGCGGCGATCGTGTCGTAGCCCTCGCCGTTGCCGTCTTCGCGAGCCCGGCGGTGGAACACTCCTTCGACGACGCGCTCGCCGCGGGCGTGGGCGACGGCGGCGGGGAGCTCGCGGATGATGTCGTCGAACCCGTCGGCCGTGATCTCGACCGCACGGCGCATCTCGGCGATCTCGAACTCGTCCTTGATGAGGCGCAGCTCGGAGACGAACCGGGTCAGCGCGTCGTCCTCTTCGAGCACCAGCTCGCCCGCGACGGCCTCGAGCTCGTCCAGGTGGGCGGTCGCGATCTCGAGGTCGGCGGCGACGCCGGCCAGGGACGGGCGGGGGCCGATCCAGAACTCGCCGACCGTGGCATCGGCATAGAACTCGGTCGTCGTCCGGTCGGCACGCTCACGGAAGAAGAGCGTGATGTCATGTCCCGAGTCGGTGGGTGCGAAGACCAGTACCGAGTCGGGCTCCGCGTCCGACGCCCATCCGGTGAGGTGCGCGAAGGCGGAGTGCGCCCGGAAGACGTAGTCGGTGTCGTTGCTGCGCTGCTTGAGGGAGCCGGCGGGGATCACCAGGCGCTTGCCGGGGAACGCGGCCGAGACGGCAGCACGGCGGACGGCGGCGTAGGGGGCCTGTGCGCGGGGAGCCGGGAGGGTCTCCGGGCGCTCGGCCCAGCCGGTGGAGATGGTGTCGAGGAAGCCCTGGGGGAACGGCTGCTTGCGGTTCGTGGTGCTGTTCTCGGCCGATGCTTCGACGGTGGGTTCTGCGATCGTGTCGCGCTCTCCGGTGCTCATCCCTCCAGTCTGTCATCTGCAGGGAGTGCACGGGAGTTCAGCCGGCGGGCTCCAGCTGCACGACGAGCGCGCGGTGGTCGCTGCCGCCGGCGTCGTCGAGGACGACGGAGCCGGTCGGAGTCCAGTTCTGCGAGGCCATCACGTGGTCGATCGGCGCACCGGCGAGCGGCGGGAGCGAGCTCGGCCAGGTGCCGGTGACTCCGTTGCCGGTGCGCGCCGCCACGTCACGGCAGTAGCCGATGTCGCCGCCCTCCACGCCGAGACCGGCCATGTGGTCGATCGTCGCGTTGAAGTCTCCCGCCAGGATGAAGTCCCCCTGCGGGCACTGGTCGGCGATCCACTGCAGATCGGTCTGCCACTGCTGCATCTCTTCCATGCGCGGTGCGACCGCGTGCACGGCGACGATCGTGGGACCTTCGCCGTCGATCGGCATCAGGACGACGCTGGGCACGGAACCCGTGTTGCTGGTGCCGTCCTTCGCCGACTCGATGACGGAGTACTCGCCGAGGTCGGGGGCGACCAGGACCGTGGTCTGCCAGGATTGCGGTCCGTCCTGTACATCGGGGCGGAACTGCACGTGGTGCACCCACATCGGGTGCCCCTGCTCCCTCAGCATGATCGCGATCCGCTCACCGACCTCTTCGGTGGTCTCGGGCAGCGCGACCACGTCCGCGCCCTGGTCGAGGATCCGCTGTGCGATCACGTCGGCCGACACGGCCTCGCCCGCGGTGTTCCAGGTGAGCACTCGGACGCTGCTGTCGGTCTTCTCCGGAAGGGCGGTCGCTCCGAAGCCCCTGCCGGCTCCGATCAGTGCGGTGGCGCTCGCTCCCAGCAGGGCGACGATCAGCACCGACGCGGCGAACCCGCGAAGCGGACGCGCGAACAACAGCAGGAGGGCGAGCACCACGATGATGAGGAAGCCGCCGAGAACCAGGCCGCGGACGGAGACGAGCTGGGCGAAGGGATAGGTCTGCTCGAGGTGGAAGAACTGCGGCCACACCACGATCGCCGTCGCGATCGCGAGCAGGACGGTGAAGAGGATCCCCAGTAGTCGAAACATCCCCTCCAGCCTAGAAGCGCCGCCTGTGAAGTCCCTGCCCCGACATCCTCTCCGTGCGCCTCCGCGCCCGGCGACGGTCGCGCTCGGTACGCTCGGAGGATGGCCACTCCGTCCGCCGGGTTCACCGGTCCCGCCGACCTGCACCTGCACTCGCACCAGTCCGACGGCACGGAGTCTCCGGCCGAGGTGATGCGGCAGGTTCATGCGCACGGGATCCGTACGGCCGCGCTCACCGACCACGATCGCTCCACCGGGTGGGCCGAGGCGGGCGATGCGGCCGTCGCGCTCGGAATGACCTTCATCCCCGGCATGGAGCTCTCGGCCAAGCACGAATGGCGCAGCGTGCATGTGCTGGGCTACCTCTTCGACCCCGAGAACGAGGCCCTGCGCGCCGAGACCGATCGCATCCGCGGAGACCGGATCGGCCGTGCCGAGCGGATCGTCCGGAACATCGGCCGGGATTACGACCTGGACTGGGAGGACGTCGTCGCGCAGACGAACCTGGACGCGACGGTGGGGCGCCCCCACATCGCCGACGCGCTGATCGCCCGCGGTATCGTCCGCGACCGGACCGAGGCGTTCGACGGCATCCTGCACCCGCGCGAGGGGTACTACGAGCCGCACTATGCGCCGGATCCCCTCACCGCCGTACGTCTGATCACCCAGGCCGGGGGAGTGGCCGTCATCGCGCACCCCGTGACGTCGGGCCGCGACCGGATGATGCCGGTGCCGTTCATCGAACGACTGATCGCCGCCGGCCTCGGTGGCTTCGAGATCGACCATCGCGAGAACACCGAGGCCGGCAAGCGGAAGCTCCGCGAGATCGCCGCCGAGCACGACCTCATCATCACCGGTTCCAGCGACTATCACGGCAGCGGCAAGCCGAACCGTCCGGGCGAGAACACCACATCCGACGAGATGGTCGCGCGGCTCATAGCACGCGCGACCGGCATCTCCCCGCGTTATCCCTGATCCTCGGCATTCTGTCGGTCATCTCCCGGCGGGCTGTCGACGGCGACCGATACCGTCCGAGGCATGCAGCGAGCGACTTCCCTGGAGCGGCGCGTCGACGCGATCGCTCATCGCGTCCTCCGCGGCGCCCCGGCGCACGGAACCCGCGCCGGCCTGATCGAGTTCGCGGTGTTCGTGCTGAAGCAGGCATGGGCGTGCATCTTCGGGGCGGCACTGCTCGTCGCGATCGTCGCAGCGCGGCTCTGGTACCCCGACGATGCGGCGCTCGCCCGCAACGATGCGCTCACGATCGCCGCGGTGCTCATCCAACTCGCGATGCTGGCCTTCCGGCTGGAGAGCGGTCGAGAGCTGTGGGTCATCGTGCTGTTCCACATCACCGGCACCGTGATGGAGTTGTTCAAGACCGATGTCGGATCGTGGGCCTACGCCGCGGACGGCTTCCTGCGCATCGGCGGGGTGCCCCTGTTCAGCGGCTTCATGTATGCCGCGGTCGGGTCGTACATGGTGCGCGTCTACCGCCTCTTCGACCTGGGCTTCGAGAGGTATCCGCGTCGGTGGATGACGGCGATCCTCGCGGTCGCGATCTACGTCAACTTCTTCGCGCACCACTGGTGGTGGGATGCGCGTTGGGTGCTGCTGGTCGGCGTCGTGCTGCTGTGGCTGCCCACCGTCATGCACGCCCGCGTGTGGCGTCGCACGATCCGGCTACCGCTCCTGGCCGTCTTCGCTGGCGTCGCCGTGTTCATCTATCTCGCCGAGAACATCGGCACCTGGGCGGGTGCGTGGGCGTATCCGGATCAGGCCGAGGGCTGGCAGCCGGTGTCTCCGAGCAAGCTGACCTCGTGGTTCCTGCTGATGATCATCTCGGTCGTCCTCGTCGCGTGGGTGTATCCGCCGCAGGTTCCCGCCGTGTTGCTGCAACGCGGGCAGGCCGCTCAGGCACCGGTGTGATCCGGGTACACGACGAAGGGCGCGTGAACCGGACGGTCGTCCGCTTCACGCGCCCTTCGTGAGGTGCTGAGGTCTGTCAGGCTCCGGCGACCGGAGCCGCTCCTGCGCCGGAACCGCCGCGACGACGCCGGCGACGACGTGCCGGGGCCGGCTTGCCGTCGTGGTGTTCCTTGCCCGCACCATCGTGCGTGCCGGCGCCCTCGGCGCCACGGTCGGCTGCCGGCGCGGACTGGCCCTCTCCCGACGTGGGCTCGGCGGCGCCTTCGGCGAACGTCGAACCGACCGGGGTGGTGCTGTTGCGGCGGCGGCGACGGCGGCGCGTGCCACCCTCGTCGGTGCCTTCAGCCGCGGCATCCGCAGCCCGCTCGGGACGGCGCGTGCGCTCTGTCTTGACCGACTCGGTCTTCGGAGCCGAAACGAGACGGCCCTTGGTGCCCTGTGGGATGTCGAGGTCCTCGAACAGGTGCGGACTCGACGAGTAGGTCTCGATCGGTTCCGGCTGGCCGAACTCGAGGGCGCGGTTGATGAGGGCCCACTTGTGCAGGTCCTCCCAGTCGACGAACGTGACCGCGATACCGGTCTTGCCCGCGCGGCCGGTGCGGCCCGCGCGGTGGAGGTACGTCTTGTCCTCGTCCGGGATGGTGTGGTTGATCACGTGGGTCACGTCATCGACGTCGATACCGCGGGCGGCGACGTCGGTCGCGACGAGCACGTCGCGCTTGCCGGCCTTGAACGCGGCCATCGAGCGCTCGCGCTGATCCTGGCCCATGTCGCCGTGCACGCCGCCGACGTTGAAGCCGCGGTCGCCCAGTTCGTCGACGAGGCGCTGTGCCGCACGCTTGGTGCGCGTGAAGATCACGGTCTTGCCGCGACCCTCGGCCTGCAGGATGCGGGCGATGATCTCGTCCTTGTCCATCGAATGCGCGCGGTAGACGAGGTGCTTGATGTTCGCCTGCGTCAGGCCCTCGTCGGGGTCGTTCGCGCGGATGTGGATCGGGTTCGACATGAAGCGGCGGGCGAGTGCCACGATCGGGCCGGGCATGGTTGCCGAGAACAGCTGCGTGTGGCGGACCGCCGGGACCTTCTGGAAGATCTTCTCGATGTCGGCGAGGAAGCCGAGGTCGAGCATCTTGTCGGCCTCGTCGAGCACGACCTCGGTCGCGTTCGAGAGGTCGAGCAGACGCTGGCCCGCGAGGTCGATGAGGCGACCGGGGGTGCCGACCACGATCTGCGCGCCGGCCTTGAGCTGGTCGATCTGTCCCTCGTACGCCTTGCCGCCGTAGATGGCGACGACGCTGGTGGAACGGTTGCTGGTGAGCAGGTCGATGTCTTCGTAGACCTGCACCGCGAGCTCGCGGGTCGGCACCACGATGAGCGCCTTGACGCCGTGCTCCGGGTCCTTGCCGAGGCGCTGGACCACAGGGATGCCGAACCCGAAGGTCTTTCCCGTTCCGGTCTTCGCCTGGCCGATGATGTCCTGGCCGGGAAGGCCGAGGGGGATGGTCTGCTCCTGGATCGGGAACGCGTCGACGATGCCCTTGGCGGCGAGCGCGTCGACGATGTCCTGATCGATGCCGAGATCGGCGAAAGTTGTCACTTTATTCAGATTGCCTGTCCGGCGAGCCTGGGGGATCGCCACGTAAACGGAGCCACGCCGTCTCTTGTGCCACAGGCGCGGGGCCCCGCTCCGACGGCGGGGACACGCCCAGCCTACCCGAGGGGTCGTCGGGACCCGGAAGGAGGTCGTGGCGCGGGTATTGTGAACGACGTGGCGAACTCGGGAGGAAGACCTCGTGGTTAAGTGGTTCTGGCAGCGCGAAGACGCGCCGCGGCGTACCCTCGCCCTGCGAAGTCGAGGGGAACAGAGCGATGCCACGCGCGTCGACTTCGCCGAACTCGCCCCCGAACTGGATCGTTTCCTCGGCCAGGCGGCCTACCTGCAGTTGGGGTACTTCGAGACGCTCACCCGGCTCATCCGAGCGACGCCGGAGCTGTCCGAGAAGGAGTCGCTATCGCGCGCGGCCGGGGCAGCGCTGACGAAGCACCGCGGCATCGTCGAGGTCATCGCGGAACGCGGCGGGGATCCCACACAGGTGATGCTGCCGTTCCGCGAGCACCTCGATGCGTTCCGACGCAAGACGATCGGTGCGCGTCCGCGTGAGACCCTGCTGGCGGTCTACATCACCGCGGGGATGCTCGACGACTTCTACCTCGCGCTCGCCTCGAGCTACGGCGACACCGGCCGCCGGGTCGCGCAGATCCTGCGAGAGGACGACGCCGGCCACGAGATCGTCGCGATCATCCAGGAGACGATCGAGAGCGACGAGGAGTGGCGTTCGCTGCTGTCGATGTGGGCGCGCAGACTGGTCGGAGACACGATCCTCGTCTGCCGCTCTGCCCTGCGACCCGAGTTGCTCGACGTCGACGACGCGCGCATCGAGCCGGTGTACACCGAGCTGATGGGAGCGCACGCGCGCCGCATGGATGCGATGGGACTCGCGTCGTAGAGACCTTCGCGGGCCGGGGTGTCCGGGTCAGATGCCCAGTGCGGTCCTGGCCGTCGCGTCGGAGCGCTTGCGCAGTGCCGTGATGGCCAGGGTACCGACGGCGGCGATCGCGACGGCGCCGAGAACGCTCGCGACCCACAGCCAGATGCTGTCCTCGCCGACGCCCAGCCACTGCAGGCCCGTGTAGAGGATCGCCGATGCCGCCGTCGCGATGGCGGGGGCGAGGACGACCCCGCGCAGCTCGCGGTCGGCGATCAGGAAGTGCACCGCGATTCCCAGTGCGCACGCTCCGACGAGTGCGAGGAGGATGTACATCGTCGGATCAGGCGACGAAGCCGACGCGGCGCGATTCCTCGGTGCCCAGCTCGATGTAGGCGAGGTTCGCGGTCGGGACGATGTACGAGTTTCCCTTCACATCGGCGAAGCTCACGTGCGTCGCGTTCTGCTCCAGCGCCGTGGCGACCTGGGTGCGGACCTCGTCCGCGCTCACGCCGGTGTCGAAGCTCAGTTCACGGCCGGTGTTGATGATGCCGATGCGGATTTCCACGCGTGCTCCTTGAAGATCGGGGACTGGCCCAACTCTACCCCGCGCGCCTCGCGCCGGATCGGCCGACGGCGGTGGTTTCGCCCTGAGCGCACAGACGGGGACGCACGCCGATGTCCGCGCGTCCGGATAGCGTGGACGACATGACATCGGATGCCGCGCAGCGAGCTGTGATCGCCGCGGAGCCGTCGGCATCGGGCGTCATCATCGGCGCACCGGGAACGGGGAAGACCCGCACCCTCGTCGACCGCGTCGTGCATCTGCTCGATGCGCAGGGGCTGCGGCCTGAAGAGGTGCTCGCGCTCACTCCGAGCCGACAGGCGGCGACGGCGCTGCGCGACCGCATCGGCGTGCGCATCGGCCAAGCCACCCCCGGGCCGTTGGCGCGGTCCCTCGGGTCCTTCGCCTTCCAGCTCGTCCGCGGGGCGATGGTGCGCGAGGGCGCGGAACCGCCTGCGTTGCTCACCGGCGCAGACCAGGACCGCATCATCGCGGAACTGCTCGCCGGCGACATGGAAGACGGGCGCATCGCCTGGCCGGATGCCCTCAGCCCCTCCGTCCGCGCATCGAAGGGGTTCCGTTCCGAGCTGCGGGCGTTCCTGGCGGAGTGCACCGAGATCGGCGTCCACCCCGAGGAGCTCCGAGCGTCGGGCAACGATGTGTGGGCCGCGGCGGCCGAGTTCCTGGTCGAGTATCGGACGGTGCTCGATGCGCTGCGCTCGGCGCACCGCGACGCCGCGGATCTCATCAGTGAGGCGAGCACGATCCTGCAGCGGGCGGACGCGTCGACGCTCGGTCCCCTGGCGCCCCTGCGCGTGGTGCTGATCGACGACGCGCAGGAGCTCACTCGGGGTGGGATCGCGATGGTCAAGAGCCTCCGTGGCCGCGGCATCGCCGTTCTGGCCTTCGGTGACCCCGACATCTCGTCCGGTTCCTTCCGCGGGGCCAGCCCGGAGCTGTTCGCCCAGCTCGCGGGCGCGCTCGGGGATGTGCATGTGCTCGACGGTGCGCATCGTCAGCAGCCGGCGCTCACCGCGCTCACACGGACCGTGACGCAGGCGATCGGGGTCTCCGGCAGGGTGGAGCACCGGCGTGCTCCCGTGCCGGTGACATCGGAGGAGATCGACGCCCGGGTTTCGACCTTCGTCGCACCCTCGCCCTACGAGGAGCTCGATCGCATCGCCGGAGTGATGCGGGAATGGCATCTCGCTGAGGGGATCCGTTGGGAACGGATGGCCGTCATCGCCCACGACACCCGACAGGTGACGACCCTCGAGACCGAACTCGCCGCCCGAGAGATCCCCACCCGCGCCGCCGGAGTGCAGCGTCCGCTCGGCAGCGAGGGCATCGTGCGAGACATCGTCGGCATCGTGCGCCTGGCGCTGACCCCGGTCGAGGAACGCACCTCCGAGGCGCTCGAAGAGGCCATGCGCACCCCGTTCGGAGGGATGGACGCGATCGGACTGCGGCGCCTCCGTGCCCGGCTCCGGCATATCGAGCTCGAACAGGGCGGCGCGACGCCCGCGCGAGAACTGCTGCGGCAGGCCATGGCCAACCCTGCGCACCTGACCCTCATCGACGCGCCGGAGTCGCGTACGGCAGAGCGCTTCGCCGAGACGATCGAAGCCACGGCCAGAGCGGCCGCCGAGGGGGAGACGATCCACGATCTGTTGTGGCGGGTGTGGGACCAGGCCCGCGCCGTGGACGGTCGCCGGCTCCAGGTCGCCTGGCGCGAGATCTCGCAGTTGCCGACCGGCGCCGAGACGGCGCGCTCACTCGACGCCCTCGTCGCGCTCTTCGACGCGGCGAAGAGGTTCGTCGAGCGTACCCCCGATGAGCAGCCGCACACCTTCGTGCGCGACATCCTCGACAGCGAGGTCCCCGAGGATTCGCTGTCGACGCCCGACCGCCCGGGCAGAGTCACGCTCCTGACCCCCGCGACGGCCCTCGGCACGGAGTTCGACGCGGTCGTCGTCGCGGGGGTTCAGGATGGGATCTGGCCGAACGTGCGCCTGCGCGGTGGTCTGCTGCAGACATGGCGGCTTGCGGATGCGATGCACGCGGCTCGCACCGGCACCAGCACCGAAC
Source organism: Microbacterium sp. Mcb102 (assembly GCF_024519805.1). Taxonomy (NCBI): domain Bacteria; kingdom Bacillati; phylum Actinomycetota; class Actinomycetes; order Micrococcales; family Microbacteriaceae; genus Microbacterium; species Microbacterium sp. Mcb102. Next base: position 182,909 of record NZ_JALJRG010000001.1, read on the forward strand.
CCGTCGGTGTGCTGGATCGCCGGCGGGCGGCGCTCCACGACGAACTCCGCCTGTTCGTCCGCGCGGTCTCCCGTGCGCGAGACCGCCTGCTGATCACGGCGGTCGATGACGACGACCTCACGCCGAGTCCCTTCTTCGGGTTCCTGCCGGCCCCGGAACCACCGGAACGGCACGCGTCAGCGGAGCATCCGCTCACCCTGCGCGGACTGGTCGCGCGGCATCGACGCAGCCTCACCACCGCCCACACGGACTCGCTCAGGCGAGACGCCGCCGGGCAGCTCGCCGTGCTCGCCCGCGAGGGGGTGCCCGGCGCCGACCCCGCGGAGTGGTACGGGATGACCCCGACCTCGACCGATGCTCCGCTGCGCGACCTCGCGGTCACCGGCGCACGGGTCTCGCCATCGAAGATGGAGTCCTATGAGGAGTGCGGCCTCAACTGGGTCGTCTCGGCCCTCGGTGGCGACACGGTGATGCCTCCGACCGCCGGCATCGGCACGATCGTGCACGAGGCGATGGAGCGCGTTCCCGATGGTGACCTGGAGCGGATGCGCGCGATCGTCGAGGAGCACTGGCCGGAACTCGACTTCGAGACCGAGTGGATCGGCCGCAAGGAGCGGCGGCGCGCAGACGTGCTCGTGAGCCGCCTGCACACCTATCTCGGCGATGTGCGCCGCGAGGGCGGCCGCGCGATCGGCAGCGAGATGGAGTTCCGCTTCGCCGTCGACGTGGCCGCCGAAGCGGGAGACGATGCCGTGCCGACGGTGCACCCGGTCGGGGAGGACCGGTCGAATCAGGCCGTCATCCACGGGTACATCGACCGGGTGGAGGCCTATCCGCCGGCGGCCGGCGAGCACTCCCATGCTCGCGGACGCGGTTGGGAGCGGATGTCGAGCGGACCGGAAGGGCCCGTGGTCGTCGTCGACCTGAAGACCGGGAAGAACGACCCCGAATCCGACTCCGGCGTCGCCGAGCACGCACAGCTGGCCGCCTATCAGGTGGCGGTCCAGGAGGGGCTGGTCGAGGGTGCCCCGCCGGCGTCTCTGGCGGGTGCGCGGCTCGTGATCGTCTCCAAGACGCTCGCCAAGAGCGACTACCGGATCGCCCATCAGCACACGCTGAGCGACGAGTCGCGCTCCGCCTTCCTGCGGCGGGTATCGGATGCGGCGCGCGGTATGTCGGCATCGAGCTTCACCGCGCAGGTGGAGTCGCACTGCGCAGACACACAGCGCCGCGTGCATCCGTGCCGAATCCACACGGTGCCGGCGGTGAGCTCATGACGGCGTGGAACGGCGGCGAAGGCCTCTCCGCCACCGACATCGCCGCCGCGCTCGGCCAGCCCTCGCCCACAGCTGCTCAGCAACGCGTGATCGAGGCTCCGCCGGAGCCGGCGCTGGTCGTGGCCGGTGCCGGCAGCGGCAAGACCGAGACGATGTCGGGGCGCGTGGTGTGGCTGGTCGCGAACGGACACGTGCGCAGAGATGAGATCCTCGGCCTGACGTTCACGCGGAAGGCGGCGGGCGAGCTCGCTGAACGGATCGGACACCGGCTCGCGGTCATCGACGAATACGGACGCCGGGGACTCCTGCCGCATCTGCCCGAGATCGTGCGGACCGGTGCGCTACGTCGTGTCGATGAGGCGGTGCCGGGCCGCCAGCGCGAGCTCGTGCGCACGCATGTGCTCGACGAGCTGGCCGCGCACCACGGCACCGGCTGGAATCCGGCGACGCCCCGATCGGCGGAAGACCTCATGGTCCGGCCGCGCGTCTCGACCTACAACGCGTTCGCCGACGGCATCGTCCGGGAACATGCGGCACGGATCGGGCGGGATCCCGACGTCGCGATGCTCAGCCAGGCAGCCTCCTGGATGCTCGCGCGGGAAGTGGTGCTCCGCAGCGATCTGCCCGAACTGGAGAACATCGACTATGCGCTCGGGACGATCATCGACGCAGTGCAGCGGCTCGCGGGTGACGCCCTCGATCATCGCGTCGACCTCGCCCTGGCCGAGCGGATCGCGGGGGAGCAGGCCCTCGCGTTCGAGCCGTATCGAAGCAACGGCGATGTCGAGAAGGCGGCGGTCAACCTGCTCAGTCTGCCGACGCTCGCACGCCTGGTGCGTGACTACATCGACGAGAAGGAACGTCGTGGCGTGCTGGACTTCGCCGATCAGGTCAGTGGCGCCTACGACATCGTCGAGTCCGCTCCCGATGTCCGCGCAGAGCTCCGCGAGCAGCATCGCGTCGTGCTCCTCGACGAGTACCAGGACACTTCGGTGATCCAGACGCGCTTCCTCGCCGAGCTCTTCCGCGATTCCGCGGTGATGGCGGTCGGAGACCCGCACCAGTCGATCTACGGCTGGCGGGGTGCGAGCGCCGACAACCTCTACGCCTTCTCCGGCACGTTCTCGGGAACGGGAACAGCGACGACGTACAGCCTCATGACGAGCTGGCGGAACGACCGCGGCATCCTCGACATCGCGAACCGGGTACTCGAGCCGCTGCAGCGCCCGGGGCTGGATGTCCCGCCTCTCGAACCCCGCCCCGGGGCGGGGGAAGGCACCGTCGCCGTGCGATTCCCGTTCACGGTCGACGAGGAGGCCGCGGCCGTCGCGGACTGGTTCGCCGAACGGCGGACGGAGCACGATGCGCGCGCGGCCGGTGCGGGTCACGCGACGACACCCCACACCGGCGCGATCCTGTTCCGTTCCAAGCGGCACATGCAGACCTTCGCGGCCGCGCTCGCCGGCCGCGGCATCCCGCACCGCATCCTCGGCCTCGGTGGACTCCTCGCGACACCGGAGGTGGTCGACGTCGTCTCGACCCTTCGCGTCGTGCACGACCCCACGGCGGGGTCCGCGCTGATCCGCCTGCTCACCGGCCCCCGGTTCGGCGTCGGCGTCGCCGACATGGCGGCCCTGTACGACCTGGGGCGCACGCTGTCGGAGCGCGACACCGCGATGGCGCCCCTGCCGGAGGAGGTGCGCGCGCGGCTGCGCTCCTCCCGCGGCGCGGACGAGGCGGTGTCGATCATCGACGCGGTCGACGTGGTGCGCGCCGTGCGCGACGACTACCGGTTGCTCGAATCGATCACCCCCGACGGGCGGGCGCGGGTCAGAGCAGCGGGGGAGATGCTGGAACGGCTCCGACGCGCCTCGTCGCAGCCGATCCCGGAGCTGATCCGGCTCATCGAGCTCGAGCTCCGCCTGGACATAGAGCTCGCGGCCAACGAGACCAGGGGGCCTGCACGCATCGCGGCCACGCAGCTGCGTGCCTTCGCCGACGAGGTGCGCGCGTTCCTCGCCGCCGACGAGCGCGGGAGCATCGGCAGCCTGCTCGCCTGGCTCGACAAGGCCGAGAGCACGGATGAGCTGATGCCGCGGCCGGAGCCGCCGGAGGCCGGTGTCGTGCAGCTGCTGACCATCCACGGGTCGAAGGGCCTGGAGTGGGATGCGGTCGCGGTGGTCCGGTTGGTCGCCGACGAGCTTCCGAGCCGGGTCTCCGACACCTCCGGCTGGTTCGGGTTCGGCGTGGTGCCGTTCGCGCTGCGCGGCGACAGGGACGCGTTGCCGCGTTTCGAGTGGGACCCCGCCGAGGCCATGGGCGGCGAGGCCGACCCCGCGAAGCGGCAGAAGCTCGCGCAGGCGTCGCTCTCCGGCGGTGCGACGAAAGCGAATCCGCACGGAGGTGCGCTCAAGAGGTTCAAGGACGCCTACCGCGCGTATCAGCAGCAGGAGGAGCGGCGCCTCGCGTACGTCGCGGTCACCCGTGCGCGGACGGATCTGCTCCTCAGCGGTGCGCACTGGGCCGGTCAGAAGGCCCCGCGCACGCCGAGTCCCTTCCTCGTCGAGGCGATCGAGGTGCGCGGCCTCGAGCCGATCGAGACGGTGGACCCGGACGACAATCCGTACGACGGTCCCGGGTCCACGCTCCGCTGGCCACTCGATCCGCTGGGAGCGCGGAGGACGGTCGTCACCGCAGCCGCCACAGCCGTCGATGAGGCGATGCGCGCCGGGACGGCCGAGCCGACGATCGAGCTCGAACGGCTGCTGGCTGAGCGCGCCGCCCGCCAGCGCGGAACCGATGCCGAGGCCCCGACGCGCGTCCCCGCCTCGCGATTCAAGGACTATGTCACCGACTTCTCGGGAACGCTGTCGTCGATCGTGCGCCCCATGCCGGAACGCCCTTATCGGCAGACGCGGCTCGGCACCCTGTTCCATGCCTGGGTGGAGCAGCGGTCCGAACTCGTCGGAGTCGGCAGTCGCGTCGACGAGGCGCTCTGGGAGATAGACGAGGACGAGACCGGGTCAGACCCCGTACGCGAAGGGTCGGGTGCAGCCGCCGACGCCGCTGATCTCGCTGTCCTGCAGGCGACGTTCGAGCGCAGCGAATGGGGCGGGCTGAAGCCGATCGCCGTGGAGATCGAGATCGATTTCGCCCTCGGATCCGGACTGCCCGGCTCGCACGAGCGCGAAGAGGCGCACATCGTGATCTGCAAGCTCGACGCGGTGTACCGGCGCGCCGACCGCGGCGGCCGCATCGAGATCGTCGACTGGAAGACCGGTCGGGCGCCGCGCACACCGCAGGAGCGCGACGAACGGATGCTGCAGCTCGCGCTCTACCGCCTGGCCTATCATCGGCGATTCGAGGTGCCGCTCGAGGAGATCGACGTGGCGTTGTACTACGTGGCGGACGATCTGATCATCCGGGGCGACCGCGTCTATTCGGAGGAAGAGCTCTTCCATCGCTGGAGTGCCGCGCGCGCGGCGCGCTGAGCCTCGTCGGAATCGTCCGCGTCGTCATCCGTGTCCTCGCGCGGGGCGAGGGGGTGCGAGTCCTCGCGTGCTCCGGCGACTCCGCTGGTGCCGGCGAAAAGGCTCGCGACACCGGAGAGGTCCTCGGTCTCGATGTTCAGCATCTCCGCCCGGTGCGCGCTCTCGTCGGCGCGACGGCCGGTCGCGGTGCCCGGGAGTGCTTCGTGGGGCGCGGTCTCGGTCTGCGCCGGGTCCGACTCGTCGGGGGCGTTGGCCCACAGCTCTTCCGGGTTGTACGCGTCGGTGTGCATCGATGTATCGATCTCTGCGGCGGTGTCCTGGGGAACACGGTCGAGGGCGTCGAGGGCGGAGTCGACACCGACCCCGCGAGAGTCGACGACGTTCAGGTCGTCGTCGCGGATGCCCTCGGCGAGTGCGTCCAGCAGGGCGGCGGCATCGTCGACGATGTCCGGCCGGCGCATCGAATCGCCGTGGACCAGCCATCGGGCGAACTCCAGCTCCGCGAGCAGGCGCGCGCGCACCTCCAGGCCGCTGTCGGGTGCCCGGTCGACCGAACGGGCATATGCCGCGTGCACGTCGGCGGCGGCGTCCGGGGCTGCCGAGAGCCAGGAGAGATCGAGGGCCGGATCGCCGACGGAGAGTCCATGCCATCCGACCAGTCCGACCACTTCGGGACCGCGCTCGGGGTCGTCTTCGAACAGGAACGAGGTCGCCTGGACGCCCCCCAGGATGACGGTGGACTCGAAACGCCACAGCTCGTCGTCGGCGACGGCATCGCGCCAGCGCACCGTGAGTCGAGCCGGAACGCGGCCCGTGGCCGCGGCGGTGTCGATCAGGCGCTCCAGTTCCGCGCGGCTCTCCTCGGCGCTGCGAGTGGCGAGCCCGGAACCGCGGACGACCGAGGTCGGAAGGGCGTGCACGGCGGCGATCGACGACCCCATGGATTCGGCGGCGCCACGCCCGGCCGGCACCAGCGCGGCCTCGATCTGGAATCCGGGAAGGAGCTCGGTCACGAGGGCGCGGGCGTCGCCGAGTCGCGTCTCCCCGATATAGGCCGGGGCGCGGAAGGGGAGCATCGCCCGTGCGCCGTCGGTCAGTGCGCGCAACGCGAGTGCCTCGGCAGCGAGCTCACGCGCGGTGTCGTCATCGTCTGCGACACGGATCGCGAGCTCACGACCGTCGGCGAGTGAGGCCACCGCCGAGTCGAACCGCGCGTCGCCGTCCGCGCTCAAGCTGCGGGCGCCCGTGACCTCCGCCCCGGGCAGAGCAGCGGTCACTGCCGCGGCTAGAGTGAAAGGAGAGCGTCCCATGCCCCCAGGGTAGGTCGGCTCAGGGGCGGTCCCGCCTCCGCCACGCCCGTGAAAGAGGGAGTCGATGACCATTCCGCGCCCGTCCCTCGACCGTGCAGCCGAACTCCGCGACGAGCCGGACGTCATCGGCCGCCTCCGTGGCGACCCGGCCACCCGGGTGATCGTCGTCCGCGAGGGGCGGGTCAGAGTCGTCGATTCGACGCTCCTGCGGGTGCCCGCCGAGACCGTGGTCGAGGCGACCTGGGCTCTCCTCGGACGCGACGCTGACGGTACCGTGCTGCTCCTCGCCGCCGCCCCGCCGGAGACCGATGCGCTCGACACCGCTCCCGACGAGGTCTGGCTCGGGCTGCGCGATCTCGGCGGTCGCATCGACGGGCAGGAGACGGAGCTGCTCACCGGTGCCGTCGCGCTCGCCGGGTGGCTCCGCGACGCACCGTTCTGCCCCACCTGCGGTGGTGGCACCGAGCTGCGCAACGGCGGATGGTCGCGACGCTGCCTCGTGTGCGGGCGGGAGCACTTCCCGCGCACGGATCCGGCCGTGATCGTCGCCGTCGAGAGCCGTGACGGGGAACGCCTGCTCCTCGGCGCCAACGCGAACTGGGGCGGCCGCATGTACTCGTGCTTCGCCGGCTTCACCGAGGCGGGGGAGTCGCTGGAGTCGACCGTCCACCGCGAGATCGAGGAGGAGTCCGGCGTGCGCCTGTCGTCGCTGCGCTACATCTCGTCACAGGCGTGGCCGTTCCCGCGGTCGCTCATGGTGGGGTTCCGCGCCGTCGTCGACGAGGAGTCCACGGCGCTCGCCGACGGCGAGGAGATCATCGATGTGCGGTGGTTCACGCGTGCCGAGATCGGTTCCGCCCTCGCGGGAGACGGTCCGGTCGGGCTTCCTGGTCACGCGTCGATCGCCCGTGCACTGATCGTCGACTGGTACGAGGAACACGCGTGAGCGCACTCGATGCCCTCGACGAGCGGCAGCGGGCTGCAGCATCCGTCCTTCGCGGACCCGTCGTGGTGCTCGCCGGAGCCGGTACCGGGAAGACGCGTGTCATCACGCATCGCATCGCGCACGGCGTCGACACCGGGGCGTACTCGCCGTCGCGCGTCATGGCCGTCACCTTCACCGCCAAGGCGGCAGGCGAACTGCGGGGGCGTCTGCGGGCGCTCGGCGTCGAGGGCGTCGCGGCTCGGACCTTCCATGCGACCGCCCTCGCGCAACTCAACTTCTTCTGGCCGACGCTTGCCGGCTCGCCCGCGCCCTCGATCATCGACAACAAGGTGCGGATGCTGGGTCAGGCCGCCGATGCGATGCGGCTCCGCCCGAGCACGGCCACCCTTCGTGACATCGCGTCCGAGATCGAATGGCGCAAGGTCTCGATGCTCTCGATCGAGCAGTACGCCGCGCTCGGGCGTCCGATCAGCGGCGTCGACGCCGGTCAGCTGGTCGAGCTCATGCGCGGCTACGAAGCGCTGAAGGACGATCGCCGTCAACTCGACTTCGAGGATGTGCTGCTCGCGTGCGCGGGCATGTTGGAGGCAGAACCGCGGGTCGCGGCATCCGTCCACGAGCAGTACCGTCACTTCACGGTCGATGAGTTCCAAGACGTCTCGCCGCTGCAGAACAGGCTGCTGGAGCTGTGGCTCGGCGACCGACACGACATCTGCGTCGTCGGCGACGCCAGCCAGACCATCTACTCCTTCGCCGGGGCGGAGCAGCGGTTCCTGCTCGAGTTCGAACGACGTCATCCCGATGCCACGGTGGTGCGGCTCGAGACGAACTACCGCTCCCAGCCCCCCATCCTCACCGTCGCGAACGCGCTGATGCAGGGCCGTCCCGGCGCGCTGGAGCTCGTGCCGGCGCGAGAGCAGTTCACCGCGGATGCCCCCACCGTCACCGCCTATGACACCGAGGGCGAAGAGGCCGCAGGCATCGCCGCCGCCATCTCTGCGCAGATCGCGGCCGGAGCATCGCCTTCGGAGATCGCCGTGCTCTACCGTGCGCACGCGCAGTCCGCGATGCTGCAGCAGGCGCTCGCCGTCGAGGGCGTCGCGACCACGGTGCTGGGCGGGACCCGGTTCTTCTCGATGCCGGAGGTGCGTCAGGCGATCCTGGCGCTGCGTGCGGCGGCGGTGGCGCCCACCGAGCAGGGGTTCCTGCCCGGGGTGCAACGGGTGCTGCGCGAGCTCGGGTTGACCGACGAGCCACCGGCCGCCGGTGGGGCGCAGCGCGGCGGCTGGGAGGCGCGGCGCGCCATCCTGCGGCTCGCCGAGGAAGCCGGACCGGACGCGACCCTGCGCAGCTTCAGCGATGCGCTGATGGCGCGGGCCAAGGACCAGCACGAGCCCACGATGCGGACGGTGACCCTCTCGACCTTGCACGCGGCGAAGGGCCTGGAATGGCCGCATGTGCATCTCGCCGGCTGGGCCGAGGGCTCACTCCCGATCTCCTACGCGACGACCTTCGAGTCGGTCGACGAAGAGCGGCGTCTGGCCTACGTGGGCGTCACGCGGGCCGCGCGAACGCTCTCGCTGTCCTGGTCGAGATCGGCAGGACGGGGGGAGCGTGCTCCGTCGAGGTTCCTCGCTGAGATGGGGACCACAGGCCGCGGCACCGGCATTCTTCGTGAAATGTCACCGAACGCCACACGCGGGAACCGTCCGCGCTGACGCGCACGACGCGCCCGTCAGCGCTTCGGTCGCCGGCGAGGAGCAGGGCGGCGAGGCGACCCGCCTCGGCGACTTGCGCGGCGCGGATCGGGCCGGGGTCGCGGTCGATCATCTGAGTGTGCAGGAGTGGCCATGCCGGATCGAGGGCGGTGGCGTGCGCATCGCGGCAGGCGAGGCACGCGGATTCGCCGGGGACCACGAGCGGCCCGACGGTCACCCTGCCCGGCTCGAAGGACACCGGCAGATGCGGGGTGTCTTCGCGCAGGTGGCGCGCGAATTGCAGAGCCGCCGCGGCGCCTCGCACGAGTACGACGCCCACGCCCGGTCGTCGCCCGGGATCGACGAGGGAGACGCCCTCATCCGTGAGCGCCTCCCGAATGCGGTATTCGGTGCGCCCGTCGTCGATGCCGATGCTCTCGACCCAGGCCGTGCGGGGCGCGGTCGGCTCATCGAGCAGTGCGGGCTCCAGGCGCGCGAGCAGAGCCCTCGCCGCCTCGCGCGGGGCCCCGGCGGCGTGCGCGATCACGTCGAACGATCCGCGGCGGAAACCCGTGCGTAGGCGGCTGAGCAGGAGCTCCACCCAGGCGGCATCCGCCTCGACGCGCAGTCCGTCGTCGTCACCGAGCTGCAGCGTGTGCTCGTCCCGCCACAGCAGCGGTGCACTCGGGTCGAGGCGCGTGAGGATCGGCGGTGTGAGAGGCATCTCTCCGATTCTGGAGGGACGCCGCCGCCCGCGGGGAGTTGTCGAGGCATCCGTGGACAACTGCCGCGCGTGTCCCCGACGGGGGAGGAGAGGTGATGACACCTTCCGTCCCCGTCGAGGTCGGAACCTCGCCTGTCGGGTGCTCAGGTGTCGGATCCTCAGACGGGGCGATCGCCTTCCGCGGGGCCGCCGTCACCCTCGGTGCCGCCATCGCCCTCGGTACCGTCGTCATCGCCGTCGGACGGTGTCTCCTCTGAGAAGTCGTCGCCGTCGAGCAGGCGAGCGAGCGCCTCGTCGAACTCGTCCGCGACGGGCTGTTCGCCGCGTTCGACGGCCTGCAGTCGGGCCACGAGCGCGCTCGGGTCGTCGATGTCCTCGGCCGTGGGCATCAGGTCGGGGTAGTCCCAGAGGGAGTCGCGGGCACTGATGCCCACGGCATCGGTCACCGCCTGCCACATGGCGGATGCTTCGCGCATGCGCCGTGGTCGCAGCTTCAGCCCCACCAGAGCACCGAGCGCGTCCTCGGCGGGTCCGCCCACCGCGCGGCGGCGACGGGCGGCCTCGGCGATCCGCGCGCCATCGGGGAGGCGGGACGTCGCCTGAGCGGTCACCACGTCGACCCAGCCGTCGATCGTGGCGATGAGGTTCTCGAGTCGGGTCAGGGCCTCGCGCTGCGCTTCGCTCTGCACGGGCAGGAGCGCGCCGCCCTCGATGGCCGCGCGCAGTTCCTCGGGGTCGGAGGGGTCCAACCTGCTCGCCACGTCTTCGAGGGCGTCCACGTCGACGGTCACACCCCGAGCGAAGTCCGTGATCTGCGCCATCACGTGCAGGTGCAGCCACTTCGCGTGCCGGTAGAGCCGGGCATAGGCGAGCTCCCGGGTGGCGAGATAGAGCGCGATCTGGTCTTCCGGGATCTCGAGGCCGTCGCCGAATGCCGTGAGGTTCTGGGGGATGACGGCGGCCGTGCCCGCGGGGAGCACGGGGATCCCGACGTCGCCTCCGGACACGACCTCGAGCGACAGGTTGCCGAGCACTTGGCCGAACTGGGCGGCGAACACCGAGCCGCCGAGGCCGCGCATGAGCTTGCCCGCGCCCTGGACGACGCTGCGCATCTCCTCGGGGACCTGCGTATCGAGTGCGGAGGTGAGCGCGTCGGCGATGCTGGTCGACACCGGGTCGGCGATCTCCTTCCACACCGGCAGCGTCTTCTCGACCCATTCTCCGCGGGTCATCGCAGTGGGCGCCTCGGAGAGCTCGGAGATCGTGGTGGCCTCGCCGAGCCACAGGTTCGCGAGGGAGAAGGAATCCGCGAGCGAGGTGCGGGAGCCCTCGGTGATGCCCTGTCCGTCGCGGTTGGCGATGAACAGGGCCTGCCGCAGCGCGTTCTCCCACGGGTCGCCGCCGAACGCGCCCTGGAGCTGCGACATGATCGTCTGCATCATCGCGGGGTCGAGGGTGAAGCCGTCCATGCCTTCGAAGGCACCTCGAAGCGCTTCGGGGTCGATGTCGCCACCGCCCTGGTTCGCGAGCATCCTTCGCAGGAACTCCTGGAAGTCCTCGGGGGTGGGGTCGTTGTCTGCCATGTCGCTCGCCTCTCAGCAGGTCTGAAGCCGTGGCCTCTACGCTAGTCACAGGTTTCTGCGCGCGAACCCGATGCGGGCAGATCGGTGTACGCCGCCCGCGAACGACGGAGGAATGCAGTGGATCGAACGCGGTCTGGAAAGCTCGGACTCGGAGTCTGGGCGCTGGTCGTCGCACTCGTCGCCCTCGTCGTGCTGACATTCCTGCCGTCGCCGTACGTGATCCAGCGGCCGGGTCCGGTCTACGACACCCTCGGCACCGCGACGGACAAGGAGGGCGACGAGGTTCCCCTGATCAAGGTCGAAGGCGCCGAGACGTTCGAGACCGCGGGCACCCTCGACCTCACCACGGTGCAAGTCGTCGGCAACCGGGAGCGCACCCCGAGCTGGTTCGAGCTGGCGCTGGCCTGGATGGACTCGTCGCGCGCTGTCGTGCCGCTGGACTCGGTCTTCCCCGAGGGGGTCACGACCGAGCAGCGCGACGAGCGCAACGCCACGCTGATGGTCGACTCGCAGCACGAGGCGACGGCGGCCGCGCTCAACGAGCTCGGCTACGACACAGGCGCAGAGGTCGTGGTCGTGGATGCGGTCGCCGACTCTCCGGCCGACGGCACCCTCGAAGCCGACGACGTGATCACCGGGATCGACGGCACGGCTGTCGAGTCGGCGACGGAGCTGCGGGCCGCGATCCAGAAGGCCGGGGGAGACCCGGTGACCCTCACGGTGCTGCGCGACGGCGAGGAGCAGAGCGTCGAGGTGACCCCGGAGGAGCACACCGAGGGGGGAGTGACGACCTGGCTGATCGGCGTCACGCTCCGCACCGACTACGACTTCGAGATCGACGTGACGATCCAGCTCGACAACGTCGGCGGCCCGAGCGCCGGGATGATGTTCGCGCTCGGCATCATCGACACCCTCACCGAGGGCGAGCTCAACGGTGGGGAGAATGTGGCCGGCACCGGAACGATCGACGCCGCCGGCACGGTCGGACCGATCGGCGGTATCCGACAGAAGCTGTACGGTGCGCGTGACGCCGGAGCGGAGTACTTCCTCGCCCCGGAGGCCAACTGCGACGAGGTCGTCGGGCACGTTCCCGACGGGCTGCAGGTGATCCGCACGGCCACGCTCGACGAGTCGCTCGCGGCGCTCGAGGTCATCGCGGACGACGGCGACGTCGCCTCGCTGCCCACCTGCGAACGCGTCGCCGGCTGATCCTCGAGAGCGGCCGTGACCTCGCCGTGATCGGGATGACAGCCCGCGCACAGTGAGCGATGCCTAGGATGGAAGGGTGACCTCACCCTCAGCATCGAATCCGGCCACGCCTCGAACGTCCCGACGTATTCTCGGCATCTCCTTGGTGATCATCGCCGCCTTGATCGCGGTGTTCTTCGTGTTCGCCTCCCTGTACACCGAGTTCCTGTGGTTCGATCAGGTGGGCTTCACGGGGGTTCTCACCACGCAGTGGATCGCCACGGCGGTGATGTTCGTCGTCGGCTTCCTCGGGATGGCCGTGCCCCTGTTCGTCGCGATCCAGCTCGCGTACCGGTTGCGCCCGGTCTACGTGCGACTCAGCTCGCAGCTGGACCGATACCAGGAGGTCATCGAACCCTTGCGCCGTTTGGCGATGTGGGGGATGCCGATCTTCTTCGGACTGTTCGCCGGGTTCGCCGCCGCAGGGCAGTGGAAGACCGTGTGGCTGTGGGCCAACGGCGTCGCCACCTCGAGTGTCGACCCGCAGTTCGGCATCGACACCGGCTTCTACATGTTCGCGATGCCGTTCTACTCGATCCTTCTCGCGTTCGTCTCGGCCGTCCTGCTGCTGTCGCTTCTGGTCACGGCGCTCGTGTCGTACCTCTACGGCTCGGTGCGCATCGGCCAGGGTGAGCTGCGCATCTCCAAGCCCGCTCGCATCCAGCTCGCCGTCATCGCGGGGCTCTACCTGCTCGTGCAGGCGGCGAGCCTCTGGCTCGACCAGTACAAGACGCTGGTGCAGCCCGACGACCGCATCACCGGTGCCGCGTACACGGGAGTCAATGCGACCATCCCCGGCCTCGCGATCCTCGCGATCATCGCCGGCGTCGTCGCGATCCTCTTCTTCGTCACGGCCGTGATCGGTCGCTGGCGCTTCCCGCTCGCGGCCACGGCACTGCTGATCGTCGCCGCACTGGTCGTCGGCGTCGGTTACCCCTGGGTGGTCACCACCTTCCAGGTGAAGCCGAACCAGAACGCTTATCAGGCCGAGTACTACCAGCGGAACATCGACGGCACGAAGGAGGCGTACGGGGTCGCGAACCTCGAGACGACGCCTTTCGCCGCGAAGACCGATGCCGAGGCCGGCCAGCTGCGCGCCGACGCGGAGACCACGGCGTCCACACGCATCATGGACCCGAAGGTCATCCCGCCGACCGTCCGTCAGCTCGAGCAGTACCGCGGGTACTACCAATTCCAGAAGACGATGGACGTCGACCGGTACGAGATCGACGGGAAGATGCAGGACACCGTGGTGTCCGTGCGTGACCTCGACATGTCGGGTCTCGGCGACGGAGACAACTGGAACAACCGTGTCGCCGTCTACACCCACGGCTACGGCCTCGTCGCGGCCGCGGGCAACCAGCGGACGACCGACGGTGAGCCCGTGTTCCTCGAGCGCGGCATCCCGACCTCCGGGTTCCTGTCCGACCGAGAGAACTTCGAGCCGCGGGTCTACTTCGGCGAGAACTCGCCCGAGTACTCGATCGTCGGGGCTCCCGACGGCTCCGAGCCGGCGGAGATCGACTACCCGCGCGGCAAGGACGGCTCGAGCGAGACGAAGACCACGTTCGAGGGCAGCGGCGGTCCGCAGATCGGCGACACGTTCACGAAGCTTCTCTACGCGTTGAAGTTCCAGTCGGAGCAGATCCTGTTCTCCAACCTGGTGAACGAGGAATCGCAGATCCTGTACGACCGTGACCCGAAGACCCGCGTGCAGAAGGTCGCTCCGTACCTCGAGCTCGACAGCGACCCGTACCCGAGCGTGGTGGACGGTCGTATCGTGTGGATCGTCGACGGCTACACGACCAGCTCGACGTACCCGTACTCGACGAGCGTCAGCCTGTCCGACGCGATCGCGGACTCCAACGTCCCGTCACCGACGCTCGCCATCGATGACATCAACTACATCCGCAACTCGGTCAAGGCCACGGTCGATGCCTACGACGGTTCCGTCACGCTCTACGCGTGGGATGACGAAGACCCGGTGCTCAAGACCTGGCAGAAGATCTACCCGTCGACGCTGAAGCCGATCAGCGACATGTCGGGCGAGCTGATGAGCCACGTGCGCTACCCGACCGACCTGTTCAAGGTGCAGCGTGACGTCCTCGGCGTCTACCACGTCGACAAGGCCGGCTCGTTCGCTCAGCAGGACAACCGCTGGCAGACGCCGAACGACCCGCGCAGCGAGGCGATGCTGCAGCCGCCGTACTACCTGACGATGCAGATGCCCGGCCAGGATTCGCCGCGGTTCTCGATGTTCTCGACGTTCATCCCGAACTCGCAGGGCGCGGGCGGAAGCCGTGACGTGCTGATGGGCTACCTCGCGGTGGACTCGGATGCCGGTTCCGAGAAGGGCAAGAAGGCAGAGGGCTACGGCCAGCTGCGCATGCTCGAGATCGACACCGACACCACGGTTCCCGGTCCCGGTCAGGTGCAGAACACCTACAACTCCGATACGTCGGTGGTTCCCCAGCTCAACCTGCTGCAGCAGGGTGAGTCCGAGGTGATCTACGGCAACCTGCTGACGCTGCCCGTCGGTGGCGGTCTGCTCTACGTGCAGCCCGTCTACGTGCAGTCGTCCGAGGGAACGCAGCTGCCGCGTCTGCAGAAGGTGCTGGTCGCCTTCGGTGACCGGGTCGCGTTCGAGAACACCCTCACCGAGGCGCTCGACACCCTCTTCGGCGGTGACTCCGGTGCGACCGGTGGTGACGACGAGGTCGAACCCACCGAACCCGGGACAGAGGATCCGGAGACCGGAGAGACGCCGACAGAGCCCACGCAGCCGACGAACGCCGAGGCGGACGCCCTGGCCTCGGCGCAGGAGGCCCTGATCGACCGTGAAGCGGCACTGAAGGCCGGTGACCTCGCCAAGTTCGCCGAGGCCGACGAGCGCCTCACCGCGGCGGTCGAGAAGCTGCTACAGCTGGAGTCCGCAGCGGGGGAGTGATCACCCCTTCGTCACGGAGAGCAGAATGGGCGCCCCCTCGGGGGCGCCCATTCTCGTCTCCGGCCGATGTGATCCTCGGGCTCGTCGCCGCAATCGTCGGACTCGTCCTCGCAATCATCGGACTCATCCGGGCAAAGCGAAAGGCCCTCTGACCTGGATTTCTCCGAGTCAGAGGGCCTTTCATTTGTTGCGGGGACAGGATTTGAACCTGCGACCTCCGGGTTATGAGCCCGGCGAGCTACCGAACTGCTCCACCCCGCGGCACAAGAAGTAACTTATCACGGATCCCGGGGCCCGGCCAATCGGAGCCGCCCTGCGCGACGCCCCGGGCGTGTCGATGCGAGAGGATGGGGATATGCCTGAGACCCCTGCCGTCGCCGTCGCCGTGTGCCAGTTCGCGCCGACCGCTTCCCGAGCCGACAACCTCGCGCAGATCGCGGAACTGACTGCCGACGCTGCCGCGCGGGGCGCGAAGCTGATCGTCTTCCCCGAGTACTCGAGCTACTTCGTCGACCCGATGGACGACACCCTCGCCGCGAATGCGGAGGGTCTCGACGGCGAGTTCGTCGAGACTCTGACCGCGCTGGCCGCCGACCGCGCGGTGGTGATCGTCGCCGGCCTCGTCGAGCGAGCCTCCGATGGGCATCGAGTGCGGAACGCTGTCGTCGCAGTGCGCGGTGACGGCACCCTCGCCGTCTATCGCAAACAGCATCTCTACGACGCCTTCGGGCAGACCGAGTCCGACTGGATCGAACCCGGGGAAGTGGGGGAGGCCGCGACGTTCGAGCTCGGCGGACTCCGCTTCGGGCTCATGACCTGCTACGACCTGAGGTTCCCCGAAGTCGCCCGGTCTCTCGTCGACGCGCAGGCCGACGTCCTGGTCGTCCCCGCCGAGTGGGTCCGAGGTCCACTCAAGGAGCACCACTGGACGACGTTGCTCGCCGCGCGCGCGATCGAGAACACCGTCTACGTGGTCGCGGCCGATCACCCGACGCCGATCGGTGTCGGCCACTCGCAGGTCATCGACCCGCAGGGCGTGGTCCTGGCGGGGGTGGGGACAGCCCCCGGCATCGCGGTCGCGGTCGTGGAGGCCGCCGCGATCGAGCGGGTGCGCCGGAGCAATCCCTCGCTGCGCGCGCGGAGATACGCGGTCGTACCGCGCTGATGGCGTGATCCGCTGCGAGCGGAGAGCCGGTCAGGCGGAGAACCGCGCCAGCCGCGAAGCCGCCTCCTCGAGCACGTCGACGCGCTTGCAGGCGGCGAAGCGCACCAGGCCCGAGTACTCGTGCCGGTGGGGTTCGGAGACGAACGCCGTCAGGGGGATCGCCACGACTCCGGCGCGCTCCGGCAGAGAACGACAGAATGCTGCGGCGTCCGCGCCGCCGAGCGCCGTCGCGTCCGCCACCGTGAAGTAGCCGCCCTGCGGGGCGTACACCGTGAATCCGGCGGTGCGCAGTCCTTCGCCGAGGATCTCGTGCTTGCGGGCGAGTGCCGTCGCGGCATCCGTGAAGTACGAATCGGGCAAGCGGAGCCCCACCGCGACGGCCGGCTGGAAGGCGGAGCCGTTCACGTACGTGAGGTACTGCTTCACGGTGAGGACGGCGGTGATGAGATCGGCGGGCCCGTGGACCCAGCCGATCTTCCATCCCGTCGCGGAGAACGTCTTGCCCGCCGAGGAGATGGTGAGGGTGCGCTCGGCCGCTCCGGGGAGCGTGGCGATCGGGGTGTGCGGCGCGTGGAACGCCAGGTGCTCGTAGACCTCGTCGGTGACGATGACGGCGTCGTGTCGCGCGGCCAGCCGGACGACCTCCTCGAGCACGTCGCGACCGAAGACCGCACCCGTGGGATTGTGCGGATCGTTGATGAGGATGATCCGGGTGCGGTCCGTCACGCTCGCGGCGAGCTGATCGAGGTCGGGCTGGAAGTCGGGAGCGCGGAGGGGGACAGTGCGCAGTCGTGCGCCCGCCAGCGCCACCGCCGCGGCGTACGAGTCGTAGTACGGCTCGAAGACGACCACCTCGTCGTCGGGCCCGTCGATCAGCGCGAGCAGCGTCGCCGTGAGCGCCTCGGTGGCGCCGGCGGTCACGATCACTTCGTCGGCCGGGTCCACATCGAGGCCGTAGAAGCGCTGCTGGTGCTCGCTGATGGCGGCGAGCAGGTTGGGAATGCCGCGACCCGGCGGATACTGATTGGCTCCGTGCGCGATCGCGCTGCGGGCGGCCTCGAGAACCTCCGATGGTCCGTCCTCGTCGGGGAAGCCCTGTCCGAGATTGATCGCCCCGGTACGGGCTGCGGCGGCGGACATCTCTGCGAAGATGGTGGGCGCGACGGTTCCGTCTGCGGCGAGCAGGCCTGCACCGGCCGCCGTGCGCCGCCATGCGCCGGGAATGACACTCATGAAGAACAGGCTAAGGCCATAGCTGAAACTCATCGTCGACATAAGGAACACACAGACACAGGCGTCATTCTGAAGTGGTCGTTGAAGGAGCACACACCATGAACGAAGACAACACCCAGGACCACTCGGCACCCGCGTCGAACGACGCCGTGCCGTCCACCGAGGCTGCAGAGGTCGCCGCTCAGCCGGCGACGCCTGCCGCCGCTGACACGACCGGGTCGGCATCCGCCGCGCCCGCCACCGCCGCGCCGACGCCCGGTGCACCGGTGCAGGGGCACGAGGTGCCGTCGACGTTCACGTCGCACGTGTCGCCAGCGCCGCAGGTCGCGCCGGTGCCGCACGCATTCAGCGCGCCATCTGCGCCGGCGACGGGCGCCGCTTCGGGCGCGGCCTTCGGTATCCCGACGGCGTCGCACACGCAGCCCACGCAGCCGTACGGCGCGGAGCCGCTCGTCGGCGATGGCACCAAGACCAAGGAGCAGAAGTCGCGCGGGGGCACGAAGTTCGCGGCGCTGATCGTCGCGGCCGCACTCGTCGGCGGCGTCGCGGGCTTCGGCGGCGGCGCGCTGCTGAACGGGCTCCAGGACACCCCTTCCTCCGGCACGGCGACCGGGCCGCAGACCGTGACGGTCAACAACCCCGGCTCGGTCAACGAGACCACCGCGGTCGCGACCTCCGCACTGCCGTCCGTGGTCACCATCGAGGTCGCCGGCTCGCAGGAAGCCGGCAGCGGCTCCGGCGTGATCATCAGCGACGACGGCTACGTGCTCACGAACACGCACGTCGTCACGCTCGGCGGTGCAGCGGCAGATCCCACCATCCGCGTGACCGCGTCGGACGGGAAGATCTACGAGGCCACCGTCGTCGGCACCGACCCGATCTACGACCTTGCCGTGATCAAGCTGAAGGACGCCCAGGGACTCACGCCCATCGACTTCGCCGACTCGTCGAAGCTCAACGTCGGCGACACGACCGTTGCGCTCGGTGCCCCGCTGGGCCTGGCGAACTCGGTGACGACCGGCATCGTGAGCGCGCTCAACCGGAGCATCCAGATCGCGTCCTCCGCTCTGCCCGACTCGTCCGCCGAAGACGCGCCGCAGGAACAGTCTCCCGAGGGCCAGGGCCAGGGGCCGTTCCAGTTCGACATCCCCGGCAGCGGCGAGCAGCAGCAGACCTCGGAGTCGATCTCGATCGCCGTCATCCAGACGGATGCCGCGATCAACCACGGAAACTCCGGTGGAGCGCTCGTGAACAGCAAGGGCGAGCTGATCGGCATCAACGTGGCGATCGCGAGCTCGGGCAGCTCCGAGGAGTCCGGCTCGATCGGCATCGGCTTCGCGATCCCTTCGAACATCGCCAAGCGAGTGTCCGAGGAGATCATCGCCGACGGCGCAGCGACCCACGGTCTGCTGAACGCATCCGTCCAGGACGCATCGAGCATCGAGGGCGCTACCGTCGCCGGTGCCTACATCGCCAAGGCCAACGAGGGCGGGGCTGCTGCCGCAGCCGGCATCGAGAAGGGCGACATCGTCACCTCCTTCAACGGGGTGCCGATCACCAGCGCGACCGACCTCACCGCGCAGGTGCGTGCGGCAGCGGCCGGCAGCAAGGCCACCGTCACATATGTCCGCAACGGCAAGGACTACGACGTCGAGGTGACCCTCGGCGAACTGGCCGGCTGACCCGAGCCTCACAGCGAAGGACGCCACCCCGCGCGATAGGCTCGCGGGGTGGCGTCCTTCTCTTTCGGCACCGGCAACGCGGCCAAACTGCTCCGGATCCCGCTGTATGCCGTCGGACGCATCGGTACTCTTCTCCTCCCGCGAGGGCGGCGCTGGGTGTTCGGCTGCGGTGCCGGGATCGGCGACGGTGCGCTCGCGATGCAGCAGCACGCGGCAGCGGCGGGCCATGACACGCTCTGGCTCACGTCATCCGAACGCGAAGACCGCGAGGCGGCCGCCCTCGGCATCCGTTTCGCCCGCAAGAGCGGCCTGCGCGGCTGGTGGGCGACCGCCAGGGCCGGTGTGCTGGTGGTCACTCACGGCTTGGGCGATGTCAACCGCTATGCGAACGGTGGCGCGTTCGTCGTCCAGCTCTGGCACGGCATCCCGCTCAAGCGGATCGGGCTGGACTCGCCGGCGACGACCGAGGTGCCGAAAGTCCCCGGTGCGCCGCTGCTGCGTCGCGCGATCGCGGTGCTCTACCGCGCCGCCGCGCAGCGGATCCGTGTGCTGCCCGCCGCGTCCCATCGCGCGAGGGGCAGGCTGGAGTCCGCATTCGGTCTCGGCGACGACCGGGTCGTCGTGACCGGCGAGCCTCGCGTCGATGTCCTCTCGGCGGGTTCGGGGGAGGAGCGGCGCAGCGCCGCATCCGCACTTCTCCGCCGGGTCGTCGGCGACATCCCCGTGTCCGCGCGCACAGTCCTGTACGCGCCGACCTGGCGGGACGGCGCTCCCGACCCCGCCGTTCCGTCTGCGGCGGAGTGGGTTCAGATCATCCGCCTCCTCGAAGCGCAGGACGCCGTTCTCCTCGTGCGTTCGCACCCGCTGGGGGAAGGTGGCTACGCACCGCCTCTGCCGAGCAGGCGGGTCCGCGCTCTGGGCTCGACCGTGATCGCCGACGTCACGCCCGTGCTCCCGGCGGTGGACGTGCTCGTCACCGACTACTCGTCTCTCGCTTACGACGTGGGGCTGTTGTCGATGCCGGTCCTTTTCCTGGCGCCCGACGCGCAGCAGTACGCGCGGACACGCGGCTTCTATGGTCGATACGAAGAGGTCGCGGGCCAGGACGCGGCCGCGGATTGGACGGGGCTGCTCGCGCAGCTCGAGCATCTGCTCGCCGACCGTCGCGTGTACGACGCGGCGTCCGTGCGGTCCGCTACGCTCAGCGCGGGGATGCACGCGTATCGAGACGGGCGCAACACCGAGCGCGTCTATGACGTGATCCGCGCACGGGGGATTCCCGCGCCGAAGGGAGCAGCATGACAACGGCCCGCATCGACGACACGGCACAGGCGCTGGTCGTCGCAGGGACCGGGGCGCGACCGGCGGAAGCCGTGTTGGTCGGACCGCGCGCACGGGTCGAGGCCCGCATCAGCGGCGGCGGCAAGACGTGGAAGGCCGCGTTCCCGCTGGAGGCGTCGCGCTGGGGCGGCCCGTCACTCCCGCTACCGTCCGGAACGTACGAGCTGCGGATCTCGGATGTCGACCTGCAGGAGCTGAGGATCGATCCTGTCGTCCTGACCGGCGTGCGCATCGCCGTCGACGGCAGCACGGTCCGCATCGCCGCGCCGATCGATCCCGTGTACGAGACGGTGGAAGGCAGGTCGACGCTCGAGGAGCGCTACGTCGCCCAGAGCGGCGGCACCGAGAACGCGGTCTTCTTCGAGAGCTTCTACGGTCGCAGCGTCGGCTGCAATCCTCGCGCGATCGACCGCGAGCTCGCGACTCGTGCTCCGCAGGTGCGGCGCTACTGGAGCGTCGTCGACCTCTCGGTCGAGGTTCCGGAGGGTGCGATCGCGGTCGTCGAGGGGAGCCCCCAGTGGTGGCATGCGCGGGGAGCGGCGCGTCTACTCGTCGTCAATGACTGGTTGCGGCGTCGCTTCGCCCGCAAGCCGGGTCAGAAGGTCCTGCAGACCTGGCACGGCACCCCGCTGAAGCGGCTCGCGCTGCACCGGCCGGGTTTCGATCCGCGACGCATGGCGGCGGTGGTCAAGGAGTCCCGCCGCTGGGACGTCCTCCTGGCGCAGAACGCCTACTCGGAACGCATTCTGCGCAAGGCATACGCGTTCTTCGGGCGCCCGATCTGGGTGGACGGCTACCCCCGCAATGACACGCTGATCTCGGAAGACCCGGCCGCGATCCGCCGCTCCCTGGGCATCGGGGCCGAAGAGAGGGTGCTCCTTTACGCCCCGACCTGGCGAGACGACCGCACCGAGATGGTCGACTTCATCGACCCCGAACTCCTGGCACGTCAGGCCAACGCGGTGGTGCTCGTGCGCGGCCATTCCCGGACACTCGAACAGGGCCGCGACCGCGACGGCGCGCGCGTCATCGACGTGACGGGATATCCGGAGACCGCGCGGCTGCTGCTCGCCGCGGACGCGTTGATCACCGACTACTCCTCGGTGATGTTCGATTTCAGCGTCACAGGCAAGCCGATGTACTTCCTGGTGCCCGACCTCGATCACTACCGTGGACAGCTGCGCGGCTTCTACTTCGACCTCGCCGAACGCGCGCCGGGACCCCTGGTGCGCACGCAGCAGGAGCTCACCGCCGCCCTCGAGGACGCGGGTCACGAAGCCGCATTCGCCGAGCGGTACGCGGCGTGGCGTCGACAGTTCAACCCCCGAGACGACGGCCACGCCGCGCAGCGCGTCGTGGACCGCATCCTCGATCTCGGTTTCGTCACGCCCTGACGGCCTCGCCGCCGGAGCGGTTCAGGGCAGCGGAGTGTTGCGAGTGCCGAGGCGAGACGCGTCGACGGTGTCGCGGGCTCCGCGGAGCACGCCGCCGAGGAAGCCGATTCCCCAGGACAGATGCATGGTCGGCAGCACGAGCATGGTCCACAGCCGTTGGCGCACACCGCCGCCACGCGGCGCCAGAGCGACGCCCAGCACGAGGAGCAGATACAGCGCGAGGGGTGCGTACACGATGAGGGAGACGATCAGCGAGACCGCGCCGCCGAGCACTCCGGTGAGCTGGAGGATCCCCGTCACGAGGGCGAGCAGGACCAGGAGCACGAGCGCAGGCGGCGCGAAGTAGCGGATGCCGTTGCGGCGACCGAACCGACGCACGAGCTCGCCGCGCCAGGCGCCGGTCGCGCGGAACTGGCGCGCCAGACGGATCCAGCTCTCGCGGGGCCAGTAGGTGACGGACAGCTCGGGGTCGAACCAGACACGGTGCCCGGCCTGACGGATGCGAAGGTTGAGCTCCCAGTCCTCGCCACGCCGGATCGACTCGTCGAACAGGCCGACCTCGTCCAGGACCTCGCGTCGCATGACGCCGAGATAGGCGGACTCGGCCTCGCCCTCCTGGGAGCTGCCGTGGTAAGCGCCTCCGCCGAGTCCGACGGGGGAGTTGTACAGGCGGGCGACGGCCTTCTGGAACGGTGTGCGTCCCTCGGCGTGCATGACGCCGCCCACATTGGCCGAATCGGTGCGTTCCAGGGTCCGGAGCGCCCGGGCGGCGTAGCCGGCGGAGAGCTCGGAGTGCGCGTCGACGCGCACGATCGTCGAATAGCGGCTCGCTCGGATCGCGGCGTTGAGTCCGACGGGAATGTGCGCCGCGGGATTGTCGACCAGCCGGATACGCTCGTCCTGCTCAGCCAGGCGCTGAGCGAGCTCCGTCGTGCCGTCGTTCGACGGCCCCAGCGCGAGGACGAGCTCGGTGGGGACATCGACGTCCTGGGCGAGCACGGATTCGATCGCGTGCTCGAGGTAGGCGCGCTCGTTGAGCACCGGCATCACGAAGGACACCCCGGGCAGGGGAGCGGCTGTTTCGTCGGCTGGCACATGACGATCATGTCACGGTGGCTCCCACTGATCCTGAGGAGGACGCGGACTATCGCCCTTCCGGCGCCGGATCCGTCCGCAGGCGCCGGACGACGCCGCCCCGACGAACTATTCTGGAGGGATGGGTGCACTGTCTGATGCGAAGAAGGCGTACCGACTGCTGACGCGGGCGCTCGCATCCCGCACCGCCGTGCAACGCGTGCGTCGGCGGCTCTCGGAACGCGAACCCCTCCCGACCGACCACTTCCAGGTGGCGGTGTACTTCGCCGACGGTGCCGTGAACATGTACCAGATGCGTCAGTGGTACCGCCCGCTCGCCGAACTCGCGAAGCGGTGGCCCGTCGTCGTGCTCTCGCGTCAGGCGACCGGAACCGAGAGGCTGCTCGAGGAGGATTCCCCTCCCGTCGCCTTCGTGCCGAAGGTCCGCGACCTCGAACGGTTCATCGCGACGCAGGACATCCGCGTGGTGCTGTACGTGAACCAGAACACCCGCAACTTCCAGATGTTCCGCTACGGGCGGCGGTGGCACGTGTTCATCAACCACGGCGAGTCCGACAAGATGTACATGACCACGAATCAGTACAAGGCCTACGACTACGCCTTCGTGGCCGGTCAGGCTGCGCGTGATCGGCTGTCGCGCACGTTGTGGGACTATGACGTGGATCGCCGCACCATCGAGATCGGCCGGCCGCAGGCGGATCACTACTCGGGAACGCTCCCCTTCGTGCCGGACGAGCGGACCGTCGTCCTCTACGCGCCCACATGGGAGGGGGACCGCCCGAGTGCCCACTACGGGTCGATCGCCACGCACGGCGAAGCGCTCGTGACGCGACTGCTGGCGACCGGCGCGCATCGGGTGATCTACCGTCCCCACCCGCGTAGCGGTGTCGTGGACGAGGCGTACGGGGCCGCCCACCGGCGGATCATCGCGGCGATCGCTGCCGCCAACGCGGCGGACCCGACGGCGCAGCACGTCTACGATCATGCACCGGAGCTCGGCTGGCAGTTGACGGCGGCTGATGTCGCGATCGTCGACATCTCCGCGATGGTCTACGACCGTCTCGCCGCGGGGAAGCCGCTGATGATCACGCGTCCGACCGACGAACGTGCTTCCATCGACACGCAGGGCTATCTGGCTGATTGCGAATGGCTGACGGCGGAGGCCGCGCACGACATCGTCGCGGAGGTCGAACGGGTGCGAGCCGACGAGGCAGCCACCGCTCGTCTGCGGATGTGGGTGCAGCACTACTTCGGTGACACGACACAGGGAGTGGCCACGGAGAAGTTCCACGCGGCGGTCGACGGGCTCATGAAGGAGTGGGAGCGGTGGCAGGCCCACGAGGTCGGGGCGATCCGCGAGGACGAGGACGACGACGACGAAGAAGTCGACGACGAGGAAGTATGAGCGTGGACTTCTCGCTGGCGCATCCGATCGTCCCTCGACTCGAGGTGCGGGAGCGAACCGGGTCGACGAACGCCGATCTTCGTGCGCACGCGGGGGATGTCGTCGGTTGGCCGCATCTGTCGACCATCGTGACGCGCGACCAGACCGCGGGCCGAGGCCGCCTCGACCGCAGCTGGGTCGCCCCGGCGGGCACGGCCTTGGCCGTCTCCGTGCTTCTGCGCGCTCTGCCGCTCGACCCGGCGACACGAGGCTGGATTCCGCTCGCCGCCGGGGTGGCGATGTCGGACGCGGTCGCAGCGCAGCTGCCGGAGCACGACGTCGGGGTGAAGTGGCCGAACGACGTACTGGTCGACGGACGCAAGATCTGCGGCATCCTCGCCGAGGCGACGGGGGATGCGGTGGTCGTCGGCGCCGGTGTGAACACGGCGATGACGGTCGAGCAGCTTCCGGTGCCGACGGCCACGTCATTCGCGGCCCTCGACGTCGAGGTCGACGAGGATCGGCTCCTGGCCGCGTATCTCACCGCGCTGGATGATCTGCTGTCCGCGCTCGTCTCGACGGGTGACGCGGGCAGGAGCGGGCTGCATGCGGCGGCGACCGCCCGATGCGCGACGATCGGGCAGGCGGTCCGCGTGTCTCTGCCGGCTGGCCGGATCCTGGAGGGCGTGGCCACAGCACTCGATCCGGAGGGGCGCCTGGTGGTGTCCGTCGACGGCGAGCAGCAGGCGATTTCCGCCGGTGACGTCGTCCACGTCCGCCCTGCCGGAAACTGACACGCCGTCGTCCAGACGGCTATGTCGGCGATCACAGGCACAATGGTGGTGTGACCCAGCCTGTGACGCTCGGCGGGCGGCCCCTGATGCCGCCGCCCGGTACGCCTTCGGAGGAGTTGCTGATCGCGCGCTTCCGGAGCCACGCGCGTCGGCTGTTCTGGTCGGCACTCGTGCTCATCGCGACCTTCGGTGCGACGGCGTACTTCTACGGCAACCTGCCCGCGGGCTTCGAGGACTGGATGCTGCTCGCCGCAGCCGGTCTCCTGGTCATACTCGCGGTCGTCATCCCCTTCGTGATCTGGTACTCGCGCAGCACGACGGTCACGACCAGGCGGGTCATCGCGCACCATGGCATCGGCGCTCGCGGGCGCCGCGAGATGTCCCACGCCCGCGGATACACGATCGCGGTTCGCCGTGGTCCGCTCCAGCGGCTGTGGGGCTCGGGCAACATCACCCTCTCCAACGGTGTCGATGCGCCGCTCCGACTCGCGAACGTCCCGAACGTCACCCTCGTGCACGAGACGCTCGCCGACCAGATCGAGGTCGGGCAGATCCTGGCGCATCGCGACGCGCAGGCCGGCGGCGACGAACCGAACCCATCGTGAGCTCGCTGCTCGCCGCAGGGCGGGCCCTCGTCCGCTGACCCCGAGCGTGTCGATTCCGCCCGCCCCGGTGCGCGAGAATGGGTGCAGACGAATGGAGACGGCACATGGCGTTGCGTGTTGGTGTGATCGGCGGAGGACAGCTGGCCCGGATGATGATCGCACCTGCGGTGGAGCTCGGTCTCGACCTGCGAGTGCTCGCCGAGGGCGAGGGGATGTCGGCCGCGCTCGCGGCCACCGCGATCGGTGACTACCGCGACCTCGAAACCGTGCGCGCTTTCGCGGCGGACGTCGACGTCGTGACGTTCGACCACGAGCATGTTCCGCAAGACGTCCTGCGAGCGCTCGTCGCCGACGGGGTCGTGGTGCATCCGGGCCCCGATGCCCTGCAGTTCGCGCAGGACAAGCTCGTCATGAGAGCCCGGCTCGCCGAACTCGGTGTGCCGCAGCCCGACTGGGCTCCCGTGCGGAGCATCGCCGAGCTGCAGGACTTCCTCGATGCGCATGCCGGTGCGGGCGTCGTGAAGACACCCCGCGGCGGATACGACGGAAAGGGCGTGCGGGTCGTCCGTGCCGCCGCCGAAGCGCAGGACTGGCTCGATGCGCTCGCCGAAGACGACGCGCTCCTCGTCGAGGAGCTCGTTCCTTTCGTGCGCGAACTCGCCCAGCAGGTGGCGCGCCGCCCGAGTGGGCAGATCGTCGCGTACCCCGTGGTCGAGACGGTGCAGCGCGACGGAGTGTGCGCCGAGGTCATCGCCCCGGCGCCCGCCGCCGCGGACCGCCTCGTGGAGGTCGCCGAGGCGATCGGTCGCACGATCGCCGAGGGGCTCGGCGTCACGGGCATGCTGGCCGTGGAGCTGTTCGAGACCGACGACGAACGCATCCTCGTCAACGAGCTCGCGATGCGCCCGCACAACAGTGGGCACTGGAGCCAGGACGGCGCTGTCACCGGACAGTTCGAGCAGCACCTGCGGGCGGTCGCCGATCTTCCGCTGGGAAGCACCGCGCCCCGCTCCGCCTGGTCCGTGATGGTGAACATCCTCGGCGGGCCGGTGGAGGGCACGCTCGATGGACGCTTCGGTGCGGCGATGGCTGCGCACCCGCAGGCGAAGATCCACACATACGGCAAGGCTCCGCGACCCGGCCGGAAGGTCGGGCATGTGAACGTCGTCGACGATGACCTCGACGATGCCGTGTACGTGGCGCGGGCCGCTGCCGCCCACTTCGACTGAGCAGTGCTCACTCTCGGCGCCACACGGCGCGAGACATGCGCGCGAAGAGCGCGGCGTTCGGGGTTTCTCCCAGCGGCAGACCGTAGCCTGATCTGGTGACCGAGCCACTGCACTCCTCCGCCGTTCCTCTTGTCGGCGTCGTCATGGGATCCGACTCCGATTGGCGCGTGATGAGCGATGCGTCTCAGGCCCTCACGGACTTCGGAATCCCGCACGAGGTCGAGGTCGTCTCGGCGCATCGCACGCCCGACAAGCTCATGTCGTACGCGCGTGACGCGCGGTCGCGAGGAGTCCGCGTCATCATCGCGGGTGCCGGGGGTGCAGCGCACCTTCCGGGCATGCTCGCCTCGATGACCCCGCTTCCCGTCGTGGGTGTCCCTGTGCCACTCGCCTACCTCGACGGCATGGACTCGCTGCTCTCGATCGTGCAGATGCCTGCCGGGATCCCGGTCGCCACCGTGTCCATCGGCGGAGCGCGCAACGCGGGACTCCTCGCGGCACGGATCCTCGGGACGGCAGACCCCGACCTCGCCGACCGTGTCGAGGCGTACTCGCGTGAGCTCGAGGCCCAGGTCGAGGAGAAGAACGAACGGCTGAAGGGGTCACTGTGACCCTTGCGCCTCCGCGCGCATCAGGGCGCCCACTGATCGAGACCCGGCCGCTGCGGCACCCGGACCTCTCCGATCCGGGCACGATGGCGAAGCGCGGCTGGTGGCTGGTCGCGCTGAATCTCCTGCTGCCGGGCTCGGCCCAAGTGCTCGCCGGCAATCGTCGACTCGGTCGCTTCGGCCTCGGTGCCACTCTGCTCGCCTGGCTCCTCGCGATCGTCGCTGTCGGCCTCGCGCTGTTCGCGCGCCCTGTCCTGCTGTGGCTCACGATCGGCGGCGGGTTCTTCTCGGCTGCCGTCCTCACGATCGTGCAGGTGCTTCTCGTCGGATACGTCGTGCTCTGGATCGTCCTGACATTCGACGCCCTGCGTCTCGTGCGCCTCGTGAAGCTCCCCGGGCCGTCCCGCCTCGCCATCCCCGTCGTCGCCCTGCTGCTGCTGGGCCTCGTCGGCGGGGGAGCCGCGTATGCGGCGACCGCGGTGGGCTCGGTGCGCAGCACGATCGGCTCGATCTTCGGTCAGAGCGGCCCGAGCGTGCAGCCGAGCGACGGCTATTACAACATTCTGCTGCTCGGCGCCGACAGCGGCGACGGACGCGACTCGATGCGGTTCGACAGCATCTCGGTCGTGTCGGTGAACGCCGACACCGGCGCCGTGACCATCACCGGCATCCCGCGCGAGCTCCCGAACGCCCCGTTCAGCGAGGGCAGCCCGATGCAGGACCTCTATCCGAACGGCTTCGAAGGGCACAGCTCATCGACGTGTGGCTGGAACGGGTGGATGAACCACGTGCGCAACGCGGCCGAGGTGTGCCGCGATGACGGGGGAGCAGGGCTCTATCCCGACGCCGTCGCCCACGGCTCCGACCCGGGGATCGAGGCGACCAAGGACGCGGCGGAGGGTGTTCTCGGCATCGAGATCCCGTACTACGTGTTCGTGGACATGCACGGCTTCGCCGAACTCGTCGATGCCCTGGGTGGCGTGGAGATCAATGTCACCGAGCGCCTTCCGAAGGGCGGACCGCCCGAGGGCTGGACGGGCACCGACGTGAACGAATGGGCCATCGGCTGGATCGAGCCGGGCTCACAGCGGATGAACGGCGACACGGCGCAGTGGTACGCCCGATCCCGCTACACCACCAGCGACTGGGATCGCATGAAGCGTCAGCGTGAGCTCCAGGAGGCGATCCTCGCTCAGTTCACGCCGCAGACCGTGCTCACCCGATTCAACGAGGTGGCTGCGGCGGGCACGGCACTGATCAGCACCGATCTGCCCTCCGACAAGCTGCCGGAGTTCTTCGACCTGATGCTGAAGGCGAAGGAGCAGCAGGTGACGTCGATCGAGCTCACGCCCGACTTCGGCGTGGACGAGCACGAGCCTGACTACGGCTTCATCCACGACCTGATCGCGACGTCGCTGCATCCGCCGACGCAGACGCCGAGCCCCGCTCCCTGACGACCGCGAGCCCGCGTCGACCGGAGACGGTGCTGGACGTCCGGACCGTCCCCGCGAGCGCGCGACAAAGCCCACGGCTCTCCCGTCCCAGAAGGGGCGAGCCGTGGGCTTCCGGTGGGTGCCACCGGATGCACCAGACGACGGTGATCGGAGGGGGAGGGATCACCGTCGTCCAGTCGACCACCGCGCGAGGCGGCAGCCGGACCTAGGCGCGCTTGCGGCGAGACGCTCCGACCGCGACGAGGGCACCGCCGGCGACGAGCGCCGCGGCGCCGCTTCCGAGGACCCACGGCGAGACGCTTCCGCCGGTGAGGGCGAGCTCGAATCCGTCGCCCGTGAGCGGCATCTCCGCGCCTGCCGGTGCGACCCCAGGATCGTGGTCGCACGTCGAAGCGGCATCATGACCGTGTGCGACGGTGATCGTCGCGGTGTACGAGCGCGAGCCGGCGAAGGAGACGGCATAGGAGCCCTCTCCATCAGAAGGCGGGCGGAAGGTGAGCGTCAGGCTGCCGTCGGTCGCGGCGGTGTTGCCCGAGACAGCGGCATTCCCGGCGTTGAGACCGGACACCGAGACGTTCACGTTCTCGGACGGCAGGAAGTACCCCGGTCCGAACACGATGGTCGAGACTTCGCAGATGTCGATGACCGGGTCGCCGACCTTGACGCCGGGAGGCGTCGTGTACGAATCGGTGGAC
The DNA here is from genome assembly GCF_024519805.1 of Microbacterium sp. Mcb102. Classification (NCBI taxonomy): domain Bacteria; kingdom Bacillati; phylum Actinomycetota; class Actinomycetes; order Micrococcales; family Microbacteriaceae; genus Microbacterium; species Microbacterium sp. Mcb102. Next base: position 212,811 of record NZ_JALJRG010000001.1, read on the forward strand.
GCGGCCGGAACAGTCGATGGCGCAGCGGATGCGACGGCGGGCGCCATCAATACGAGCGCGCCGGCGGTAAGGCTGATTGCAGCCAGTTTTTTCAGCATGATTTCTCCCCAGAATTTCACGCGGAATCGCATCCGGATACACCCCTGCATCCGACTGCGTGGAGTCGTCTTGCCCCCACGGCAAGATTGCAGACTCCAGATATTCCCCAGTGGCTCAACGCTACCCTATCGAGCGCGGAATGTCACGTTGCGCAGTTCAGCGGTTGCCGTGCGGTGTCCGGAGCCTCGATGAGCGGTGTGTGCCGCACTTCCGTGAACCGCGCTCCGGCGCCCGTGCCCTCGAACTCCACCGTGATCGTCGTCGATTCGCCGGGGGCGAGGGAGACCTCGTGCTGCACCACGGAACGATCGCCGAGCATGGCCGTCTGCACGCCTTCCTCTTCGCCGTCGCGGTCGACATGGGCGGGCGTCGCGCCCTCGGGTCCGTACACCGCGATCAGCGTGCGCACCGTGCCGGCGGGGACGCCGTAGAACCCGTCGGCCGTGACATAGGCGGGCAGCGAGGTCGCGGCGTCCGCCGGGGCCGTATTCGTCCACGTGACGCGCACCTGCGTGGTCGGAGCGCCCTGACACGTGCCGACCGACGTCGTGATGGATGCACGGGTGTAGTAGTCCATCTTCCCACCGGTGGTGTCGTTCATCAGCACGCCCACGTAGGTCGCGTCGTCGCTGTCCGTGGGGATCGTGCCGCCCAGTTCGGAGGCGGCGAGAACGGCCTCCTCCTCCGGGTGTGCGCTCCAGATGCGGATACGACTCTCGTCCGCCGATGTGGCCAGTGCCCCGATGAGAGCCCGGGGGTCGCCGCCGGACAGCGCGGCGCTGAACAGGCCGCCCGCCGCCTGCGCGAAGATCGCGTCCTGCGCGGCGGGATCGGGGACGGCTGCATAGATCTGGGACAGCAGGATGTCCGTCACGGTGTCCGCTGTGGCCGTGAAGGGTCCGAAAGCGAGGTCTCCGGTCGACTTCATGAGGTGCTCCGCGACGACGGCGTCCACGGCGATGACGCCGTCGACGGTCCCGCCGAAGCGACCCGTCCACCGGGCCGCGATGATCTCGCCCGCCTCGGCGAAGTCCGGGATGGCGGTGATGTTCTGGAGGTAGCGACCGGGGCGGTCGTCGAACAGGGCGATCGTGGACTCGCTGAGCGGCAGAGCGGTGTCCAGCGGCGGGAAGTCCCGGGTCGACGCCTGTCTCTGCAGCGTGATCGTGCCGTTCTCCGCGTGCAGCAGCGCGATCGAGCCGATGATCCCGCCGGAGGAGCGTAACTCGGCGTTGTTCTGCATGGCCAGGACGTAGTTGCGCGGACCCTCGCCGCCGAGCATCGTCGGCAGCAGCACGGAGGCGCCGTGCAGGGAGCCGACCACCGACGCGGCTCCCGTCACCGCGGATCGCAACTCACCGATGGCGTCGGCGAGAGGTGGCAGCGTCGCGTCCGCATCGATGCGCTTGGCCTGCAGCTCCGCAGCGCTGAGCGCAGTGCTCGCCGTACCGAGCGGCTTCTCGATCTCCGCGAAAGGGGCGAGGTCGATCGTGCCGCCTTCGACGCCCAGGCCTGCCAGATCGAGCCCGCCTGCCACATCGAGCAACGGCGTGAGCGCGTCCGTCGAGACGTCGTGCGCGATCTCGGCGATCTCGCTCACCGCGCGGAAGTTCGGTCCCAGCCACGGCACAGCGCCGAAGGCCTGCCAGACCGGGTCCGAGGTGAGTTCGTCGGCGGACGCCGCATTGCGCGCGATGCTCCCGGAGACCCGCTCCGCTTCCTCGAGGTCGCCCGAGGCGATCGATGCCTTCAGCTGCGTGGCGCCATTGGCGACCTGCTGAAGGTCGCTGACCGCGCCGAGCCCGCGGATCGTCACCCAGCCGATCGCGATGAGGAGGATCGACACGAGAACGCCGATGGTCCACCCGATCCATCGGCGTCGGACGGGAAGACGACCATCGCTCACCTGAGCATTCAAGCATGAACCGCTGGTGCGGCGGTGGGCGAAAACTGTGGGAACGCTGACATTCGCGCGGCACGGGTGGTGCGCTCCACGGGGGAGCCGCGCGGCGAGGATAGCCTGATCGCATGGGTGCTCGGCTGCGTGTTGTTCTGGATCAGCTCGTGCATGTCGTCGACCCCGACCAGGCTTCCGCCTCTCTCGATCTCACGGTCGGCCTGATCGCCACGGCACCGTCGGGGTGCGCCGTGGACGCCATCGTGCCTGCGGGCGCGGAGGTTTCGGTCGCCGGTGTCGGAGATGTGCGGACCCTCGGGCTCGGGCGCCGCGAGTTGGCCGCCTCCTGGCAGCTCGGGATCGCTCCGGGGGTCGGTGGAGGGATGATCCATTCGCCGACGCTGATGGCCCCGCTCGTGCGGCATGACCGCATGCACGACAACCACCAGACCACGGTCACGCTGTGGGATCTGCGCGCCTGGGACGCACCGGAGCAGCTGTCCAAGAGCCTCGTCGCCTGGCAGCGCGGCATGCTCCGGCGGGCAGTCAAACATGCCGACGCCGTGGTCGTGCCGTCGCATGCCGTCGCCGAGCGGCTGTCGGAACTCGCACGCCTCGGGGATCGCGTCCGCGTGGTCGCGGGCGCTCCGCCCCGTGGATTCGCGGCGCCCGCAGACGCCGCCGACCGGCGAGCGGCACTGACGTTGCCCGCGCAGTACGTGGTGTTGGCGGGATCGGCGGCAGATCTGCACGACGGTTTCCGCGGCGCTGCGGCGGCGGGAATCGATGCCGTCGTGCTGGGCGCTCCCGATGGTGCGGAGCCCCGTTACGCCGAGCTCGCTTCGGCCGCAGGGCTCCCCGAGCGGCGCGCGCACATTCGAGGCGCGCTGGATACTGCAGACCGTGCGGCCGTGCTGGCCGGGGCCTCGCTGTTCGCCGCGACGAGCAGTTCCGCCGGGTGGCCATGGCGCGCGGTCGAGGCGATGACCCTCGGGATCCCCGTCGTCGCCGTCGACAGCGGCTCGCATCGGGATGTGATCGCCGACGGGGGCATGCTGGTCGCAGCCGAGGAGATCGCGGATGCCATGGTGGAGGCCACGGACGCCGCCGCGGACCGGTTGCGCGTCTTGGCGACGGATCGGTCCAGGGCGTTCTCCTGGGCGAGTTCGGCCGAACGGCTCTGGGGTCTGCACGCCGACCTCTGAGGGCTGGGAGCCACCTGCGCATCGACGCGACACGCCGGGGTGCTGTGGCCAAAGAGGCGCAACAGTGGCATCATCCTGCAACTTCCGTCACACTGGTCACATGTCTCGACGTGCCCCACGCTCGCGAAACACCCTGAGGACCGCCCCACTCCTCACCTGTTTCCTCGCTGTCTCCGCCCTCGTTCTCGGAACGGTCGTTCCCGCCGCCGCTGCTCAGGCGACGGTCACGTCGCCCGTGGCGGCAGCCGCGAACGCCTCCGCCGCCCCCGTCGAAACGGGGATCGCGAAAAGCAGCCTCACCGGCTTCACTCCGGGCAACCTCATCAGCGACGCCGTGTTCACGAACAAGAGCACGATGACCGAGGCGCAGATCCAGACCTTCTTCAACGGCAAGGTCGCGCGCTGCCTGGGTGGTCGTGACGAGAACAACGAGGCGATCGTCTGCCTGAAGGACTTCCGGATGACCACGGTCACCCGCCCGGCAGACCAGTACTGCTCCGGATACAAGGGCGCTGCGAACGAATCGGCCGCGCGCATCATCTATCGCGTCTCGCAGGCCTGCAACATCAACCCGCAGGTGCTGATCGTGATGCTCCAGAAGGAGCAGGGTCTCATCACCCACACGTGGCCGAGCGCCTGGCGCTATCGGATCGCGCTCGGTCAGGGATGCCCCGACACCGCGCCGTGCGACCCGAACTTCATCGGCTTCTTCCACCAGATCTATGGCGCCGCCCGCCAGATGCAGATCTACATGGAGGGCAAGTGGTTCCAGTGGTACGCGCCGGGGAAGACGTGGAACATCCTCTACAACCCCAAGGCGTCCTGCGGCTCCGCGCCGGTGTACGTCGCGAACAAGGCGACGTCGGCTCTCTACTACTACACGCCGTACCAGCCCAACGCAGCCGCCCTGCGCGCCGGCTACGGCGAGGGTGACGGATGCTCGGCCTACGGCAACCGCAACTTCTACAACTACTTCACCGACTGGTTCGGATCGACCCAGGCGGTGAAGGTCGACCCGCTCGGCGACATCCGGCGTGTCTACACCGGGCTCGGTGGTGCGACGGGCGTCCTCGGGGCGGCGAAGACGAGTCCGGCCTGCACGGCGACGACAGCGCGGTGCACGGTGAGCTACACCAACGGCATCATCACTTGGACGAAGGCGCTCGGCGCACGGACAGTGTACGGGGCCGTGTACAAGGAGTACACGGCGCAGGGAGGCCTCGGCGGAAAGCTCGGATATCCGAAGACGTCGCCGACGGCCGTGACGGATCCGAACGGGAACGGGGTCTCGCAGCAGTTCGACGCCGGGTGGATCCACCAGTCTTCGGCGGGGGCCTACGCGTCGACGAACAGGACCATGACGGCGTACTCGGCCGCCGGCTGGGTCCGCGGAAAGCTCTCATGGCCCGTGGGGCCGGAGATCTGCACCGCGGTCTCCTGTCTCCAGGACTTCGGCGGAGGGGCCATCGGTTCGCTCACCGGCAAGCCTGCAGCCTCGGTCCTCGGGACGAACACCAAGGCGATCGACAGCGTGTACGCGGCGAACGGCGGTTCCGGCGGCGCGCTGGGTGCCGTGAAGAACTCGTTCGTGTTCGTTCAGGATCCCCACGGAGCAGGCATCACCCGGCAGTATGCGAACGGGTGGATCCATGCGTCGGCGGCGGGGGCGTTCGTGAC
>NZ_JALJRG010000001.1:217788-235800 GCF_024519805.1 Microbacterium sp. Mcb102
CCCGGCAGTATGCGAACGGGTGGATCCATGCGTCGGCGGCGGGGGCGTTCGTGACGTCGAATTCGTTGATGTCGGCGTACAGCAAGGCGGGGTGGTTGCGGGGTTCGCTCGGGTGGCCGACGAGTGATGAGTCGAAGGTGACGGATCCGAACGGGAACGGTGTCACGCAGAGTTTCCAGGGCGGTTGGATCCATTCGTCGGCGAAGGGCACGTTCACGTCGTCGACGCGGGTGATGACGGCGTATAGCAAGGCCGGTTGGGTGCGGGGTTCGCTCGGGTGGCCGGTGAGTGCGGAAGCGTGCGCGGGGGCGTCGTGTACTCAGGCGTTCGCCGGTGGGATCATCTCGTTCTCCGGTACCGCTGAGGCGACGAGTGCGGTGGGTGTCTCGGCTGCCGCGATCGCGAAGGTGCGTGCTGATCCGGCGAGCAGCCCGGTGCCGCTCGGTGCGGCTGTGGACGCGACGGCGTCGCTGGTCGCGGATGCGCACGGTGGTGGGCTGGCGCAGAAGTTCACGGGCGGGTGGATCCATTCCTCCGCGGCGGGGACCTTCGCGTCTTCGAACACGATCATGACGGCGTACAGCAAGGCGGGGTGGCTGCGAGGCAAGCTCGGGTGGCCGGCGGGAGTGGAGACCTGTTCGGCGACCAGCTGCATCCAGGCATTCCAAGGCGGCTCCATCGGATATCAGAAGGGCAAAGCGGCAGTCGCTCTCGTGGGCGTCAAAGCCGATGCGATCGACGCGGCCTTCGCCGAACAGGGCGGAAGCTCCGGCACACTGGGAGCCGCAGTCGCACAGCTCACCGTGGTCTCCGACCCGAACGGGAACGGTCTGGCCCGGCAGTATGCGAACGGGTGGATCCATGCGTCGGCGGCGGGGGCGTTCGTGACGTCGAATTCGTTGATGTCGGCGTACAGCAAGGCGGGGTGGTTGCGGGGTTCGCTCGGGTGGCCGACGAGTGATGAGTCGAAGGTGACGGATCCGAACGGGAACGGTGTCACGCAGAGTTTCCAGGGCGGTTGGATCCATTCGTCGGCGAAGGGCACGTTCACGTCGTCGACGCGGGTGATGACGGCGTATAGCAAGGCCGGTTGGGTGCGGGGCTCGCTCGGGTGGCCGGTGAGTGCGGAAGCGTGCGCGGGGGCGTCGTGTACTCAGGCGTTCGCCGGTGGGATCATCTCGTTCTCCGGTACCGCTGAGGCGACGAGTGCGGTGGGTGTCTCGGCTGCCGCGATCGCGAAGGTGCGTGCTGATCCGGCGAGCAGCCCGGTGCCGCTCGGTGCGGCTGTGGACGCGACGGCGTCGCTGGTCGCGGATGCGCACGGTGGTGGGCTGGCGCAGAAGTTCACGGGCGGGTGGATCCATTCCTCCGCGGCGGGGACCTTCGCGTCTTCGAACACGATCATGACGGCGTACAGCAAGGCGGGGTGGCTGCGAGGCAAGCTCGGGTGGCCGGCGGGAGTGGAGACCTGTTCGGCGACCAGCTGCATCCAGGCATTCCAAGGCGGCTCCATCGGATATCAGAAGGGCAAAGCGGCTACCGTCGTCTACCGCTGACATCTCGCTCCCGCCGGGGCAGCAGACGGATATCGGATAGACTCGAAGGCATGAGAGTACTGCTCACCGGAGCTGACGGATTCATCGGATCGCACCTCGCGGAGCAGCTGGTTCGGGACGGACACGATGTGCGAGCCCTGGTGCTCTACAACTCGTTCGACTCCCGCGGCTGGCTCGACGGCATCTCCCAGGAGGTCGCGCGCGAGATCGAGTTCCTGCCCGGAGACGTGCGGGATCCGGCGCTGATGATGGCCGCGGTGAGCGACCGGGAATCCGTGCTGCACCTCGCTGCGCTCATCGCCATCCCGTACTCGTACGCGGCTCCGGATCTGTACGTGCAGACGAACATCCAGGGCACACTCAACCTGCTCAATGCCGCGCGCGCGGCCGACGTCAGCCGGTTCATCCACACATCCACGAGCGAGGTCTACGGCACTGCGCGGTACGTGCCCATGGACGAGGGCCATCCGCTCCAGGGCCAGTCGCCCTATTCGGCGTCGAAGATCGCCGCCGACCAGATGGTGAATGCCTACCACGCGTCCTTCGGGCTTCCCGCGGTCACGATCCGGCCCTTCAACACCTTCGGCCCGCGGCAGTCGGCTCGGGCCGTGATCCCGACCATCGTGAGCCAGCTCGCTGCCGGGAAGCGGGAAGTCCAGCTCGGTGCGCTCACGCCGACACGTGACTTCACCTACGTGCCCGACACGGTCTCCGGCTTCACGACGGCACTGACCAGCACGGCGGGCGTCGGCGAGGTCATCAATCTGGGTGTCGGCTTCGAGGTGAGCATCGGTCAGACCTTCGACCTCATCGCGGAGGCGATGGGGGTCGACGCCGTCGCAACCGAGGACCCGTCGCGACTGCGTCCGGCGAACTCCGAGGTGGAGCGTCTCTTCTCCGACAACACCAAAGCTCGTGAGATCCTCGGCTGGCAGCCCGCCTACAACGGCGTCGAGGGCTTCCGTGAGGGGCTCCGCGCCACCGCGGAGTGGTTCACCGACCCCGCCAATCTGGCGCGCTACCGCACTGACGCTTACGTCGTATGAGTACGCCTGAGGATTTCGTCCGCACCATCCGCGGTGTCGTGGGCGACGACCCATTCGTCGGCTTGCACGTACCTGACATCACCGAGCTCGAGAAGCAGCGTGTGCAGGAGTGCCTGGACTCGACGTTCGTATCGAGCATCGGCGCCTTCGTGACCGGGCTCGAGCAGGGCATCGCCGACTTCGTGGGCGCCCGGCACGCGATCGCGGTTTCCAATGGGACCTCGGCTCTGCAGGTGGCTCTCGAACTCGTCGGTGTCGGTGACGGAGACGACGTGATCGTCCCGACTCTGTCGTTCGTGGCGACTGCCAACGCGGTCTCGCACGCTGGCGCCCGGCCGTACTTCGTCGACAGTGACGAGGCGACGCTGGGGCTCTCCGTCGGGGCCGTCGCCGAGGTGCTGCGGTCCGCGCGTTCCACTCCTGAGGGGCTCGTGAACGCCGCCACAGGGCGACGGATCGCCGCGATCGTGCCGATGCACACGCTCGGGCATCCGATGCGGATCGCCGAGCTCGTCGCGCTGGCGACGGAGTACGACGTCCCGGTCGTCGAGGACGCTGCCGAGTCGCTCGGCAGCCGGGTCGACGGGGTGCACACGGGCACCTTCGGACGTCTGGGCATCCTCAGCTTCAATGGGAACAAGATCCTGACCACCGGTGGTGGCGGAATGATCCTCACCGACGACGAGGAACTCGCCCGGAGGGCGCGCCATCTCACCACGACCGCGAAGCTGCCGCACCGCTGGGAGTTCGAGCACGACGAAGTGGCGTATAACTACCGGATGCCGAATCTCAACGCCGCGCTCGGAGTCGCCCAGCTCGAGCGGCTCCCCACATTCCTCGCCGATAAGCGACGGCTCGCGGCCCGTTACCAGGCGGCATTCGCCGGGGTCCCCGACATCGAGTTCCTCACGGAGCCGGCGGGAACCGAGAGCAACTACTGGCTCTGTGCGGTGCGCGTGACGGGCGACATCGCACGTCGCGACGCCTTCCTCGAGGCGACGAACGACGCGGGTCTCCAGTGCCGTCCGTTCTGGAACCTGCTGCACATGCAGGCTCCCTACCGTCACCTGCCGCACGCGGCTGTGCCCGTCGCGGAAGCCCTGCATGCCTCCGTCGTGTGCATCCCGAGCTCGCCGGCGCTGGCCGCGGAATGAGGACGATCGCCGTTGTCACCGGCACCCGTGCGGATTACGGTCTGCTGCGGGGGCTGCTCCGGGCGATCGAAGACGATCCGCAGCTGCGACTGCGTCTGATCGTGACCGGGACGCACCTCAGCGACGCCTTCGGGAAGACCGTCACCGAGATTGAACGCGACGGGTTCGCCATCGCCGCATCGGTGCCGATCTGGTCGGGCGCGGACACCGCGCTCGCGGCGGCGGCCGACGTCGGGCGTGCCGTGCCCGGCTATGCGGAGGCGCTGACGGAGATCGCGCCCGACGTCGTCGTGGTGCTCGGGGATCGTCTCGAGGCTTTCGCGGTCGCCGCCGCGGCCACCATCCTGTCGGTGCCGGTGGCGCACATCCACGGCGGGGAGATCACCGAGGGTGCGATGGACGACGCGCTCCGGCACTCCATCACCAAGATGTCCTATCTGCATTTCACCTCGACGGCGGCTCACCGTGCGCGCGTGATCCAGCTGGGGGAGGACCCTCAGCGCATCTACTTCCACGGCGCGCCGATCGTCGACATCCTCGACACGTTCGAGGCGATGCCGCGTCACGAGGTGGAGGCGCAGTTCGGCATCCGACTGCCCGATCCGACCGCGCTCGTGACGTTCCACCCCGCCATCATGGACGTCGCGCCGGCGGAGCAGTTGGTGGAGGAACTCCTCGCCGGTCTGCTCGCGGTGGACGACCTGCATGTCGTGATCACGGGCTCGAACTCGGACATCGGCACCGGCGCTGTCCGCGAGAAGATCGCGCGCTTCGTCTCCGACCACCCCGAGCGCGTCGACTACGTCGAGTCGTTCGGGCAGCGCGCGTACCTCAGCGCGATGCGCGCCGCATCGGTCGTGGCCGGAAACTCGTCGAGTACCGTCCTCGAGGCGCCGGTGATGGGCGTTTCATCCGTGCTCGTCGGTGATCGCCAGAAGGGCAGACCGATCGCCGCGAGTGTCGAGGTGCCCGAGCCCACCGCCGAGGCGATCGCCGCGGCTGTAAGACGACAGCTCGCCGCAGGGCCGACCGCGGCCGCTGAAAGCCCTTTCGGTACCCCGGGCTTCGCCGCCCGTACCGCCGCGACCCTCCGGGACGTAGAGATACCGCGGCCGCCGAAGAAGACCTTCCACGATCTCGAACAGGGAGATGACGATGACCGCTGACGTCTTTGTGATTGCGGAGGCAGGGGTGAACCACAACGGCTCACTCGACGTCGCCAAGGAGCTGGTGGATCTCGCCGCGGACACCGGCGCCGACGCGGTCAAATTCCAGACCTTTTCCGCGGATGCGCTCGCACTGGAATCAGCGGAGCTCGCCGACTATCAGCGTCTCTCGGACACGGACTCGCGTAGTCAGCACGACCTCCTCCGCGGGCTCGAGTTGTCCCACGACGAGTTCCGCGCGCTGAGGGCACACTGCGATCAGCGAGACATCCGTTTCCTCTCCACGGCGTTCGACCTCGACGGCCTCGACTTCCTCATCGACGAGCTGGGCATCCCCCTCGTCAAGATCGCTTCGGGCGACCTCACCTTCGCCCCACTGCTGGTCAAGGCGGGCCGCAGCCGGTTGCCGGTGATCCTGTCGACGGGTATGGCGGATCTCAACGAGATCGCGCGGGCGCTGCGCTTCCTTGCCGCAGGGCTGGCGCAGGCACATGGTGTGCTCGGCCGCGCGGAGCGGCTCACGGAGAGTGCGCTCGCGCGAGCATGGGAGGCACGGAACGAGGAGCTTCGGTTTGACGAGCACGTGACGATCCTGCACTGCACCACGGAATACCCTGCCGCGGACGAGCATCTGAATCTGCGGGCGATGCAGACCATCGCGGAGACCTTCGGCCACAGCGTCGGCTACTCCGACCACTCGCTCGGCTCGCTGGCATCTGTGCTCGCTGTCGGGCTCGGCGCGACCGTCCTCGAGAAGCACTTCACCTTCGACGTCACCGCCGAGGGGCCCGATCACGCCGCGTCACTGGACCCCGACGGACTGCGCGACTACGTCGCGGCGCTCCGACGAGTGCCCATCATGCTCGGTTCGTCCGAGAAGAAGGCGCAGCGCGTCGAAGAGGGCAACCGGGCGGTCGTGCGTCGCAGTCTGGTCGCCACGCGCGACATCGCCGCGGGCGCCGTGATCGCGGAGGACGACGTCGCCTGCTTCCGACCAGCCACCGGTCGTACATCCTTCGACTTCTGGGAGGTCGTCGGTGGCCCGGCATCCCGCGCATACCGACGCGGTGAGCTCATCGATGACTGAGCTGATCCTGCTCGGTGGCGGTGGGCACGCGAGGTCCGTCCTCGCCGCGGCGCGCGCGCTGGAGCTGGCGGTCAGGGGATATCTCGCGCCGCAGGCCGGAGATCTCGGCGTCGACTGCCCGTACCTCGGCGACGACGACGTTCTTGGCACACTGGACCCGGAAGAGGAGCTCTTCGTCAACGGCCTCGGGTCGACTACGGTGACCACCGCCAGACAGGGTCTCTACGGGCGTGCCATCGCGCGAGGATTCCGCGCCGCGCAGATCGTCCACCCCCGAGGATTCGTCGATCCCGGAGCCCGACTGGACTCCGGCGTGCAGGTGCTCGCCGGAGCGTTCGTGAACAGCGGCGCTGTCGTCGGGGAGAACGCGCTGATCAACTCAGGCGCGATCATCGAGCACGACGTCGTGGTCGGCGCCCACTCGCACGTGTCGCCGGGAGCAGTCGTGGCAGGCGGCGTGCGGATCGGCGAAGGCGTCCATGTCGGCCTCGGGGCCCGCGTCATCCAGGGTGTAACACTGGGATCGGGTAGCGTCATCGGAGCCGGCGCCGTGGTGATCAGAGACGTCCCGGCCGGGGCCGTCGTCGTCGGCGTGCCCGCCAGAGCGATCGAATCCGAGAAGAGGGAGGCGGTATGAGCTCGAACGCCGACCTATCCGTGCATCCGGGCACCAGCATCCGCGACGCGCTCACCCAGCTCGACCGCAGCCGGCGTCAGGTGGTCTTCGTGGAAGACACCGAGGGGCGGCTCATCGGTGCGGTGAGCGACGGAGACATCCGGCGCGGTCTGCTCTCCGGCGCATCGTTGGAGGACGACGTCGACCGGGTGATGAACACGAACCCGGCGACCGTGCCACCGACCGCGACGCAGGAGGCCGTCGAGGAGCTGAAGGCGCAACGCGGCATCCGCGTGGTCGCCGTGGTCGACGACGGCCGGATCGTAGACGTCGTCGGCGAGGGAGAGCACATCGCCACTCCACTTCCGACCCCCGTCGTGCTCATGGCGGGAGGACGAGGCCAGCGGCTGTACCCGATCACGAAGGACATTCCGAAGCCGCTCGTCCCTCTGGGCGAGACCCCGATGATCGACATCATCCTCGGCCGCCTGCACGGCCAGGGATTCCGCAGGGTGCATGTCTCGGTCAACCACCTCGGGCACCTGATCGAGGAGCACCTCGGCGACGGCACCGCGCACGGTCTGGAGATCACCTACCTGCACGAGCCGATGCCGCTCGGCACAGCGGGCGCGATGGCCCAGCTGCGGGGCGAGATCGACTCGCCTTTCGTGGTGATGAACTCGGATCTGCTCACCGACGTCGACCTGAGGCGGATGCTCGGCTTCCACCTCGATGTGCAGGCGGCGGCGACCATCGGCGCGCGCGAGTACGGTTTCGAGATCCCCTACGGCGTCATCCGCCGCGACGGACACCGGGTCGTGGGACTCGCGGAGAAGCCGTATCACAGCGAACTCGTCAGCGCCGGGATCTATGTTCTCGACCCGACGGCGCTGGAGCTTCTGGAGCAGGGCGAATACTGCGACATGCCCACGCTGCTGTCGCGGCTGATGGATGCCGACCGTTCCGTCGCCGCTTACGAGATCCGCGACGAGTGGATCGACGTGGGTCGACCGGAAGATCTCGAACGCGCCAGGTCGGCGTGGGAACGGAGAACCAGATGAGGATCTGTACGATCACCGTGCGCGCGGGATCGAAGGGCGTTCCCGGCAAGAATCTCCGCATCGTCGCTGGACGGCCGATGTTCGGACACTCGGTGGCGCAGGCGGTGGCGACGGGCCTCTTCGACGAGGTCGTCGTCTCCAGCGATTCGGAGGAGATCCTCGCACTCGCACCCACGTTCGGCGCCACGGGTGTGGTGCGCCGCCCCGCTGAGATGGCCACGGACACCGCCGGTAAGGTACCTGCCATCGCCCACGCCGTACGCACGACCGAGCAGCGCACGGGGCAGAACTACGAGGTCTGCGTCGACCTCGACGCAACCAGCCCGTTGCGCACGCTCGATGACATCCGCACGGCGGTGCGGATGTTCGAGGAGTCGGATGCCGCCTCGTTGATCACAGGCGCGGAGGCGCGACGGAACCCGTACTTCAACCTCGTCGAGGAGCAGCCTGACGGGACCGTCGCCGTCAGCAAGCAGCCGGATGACGCGGTGCTCCGGCGCCAGGACGCGCCGCGCTGCTTCGACATGAACGGCTCGATCTACGTCTGGCGGCGCGAGTCGCTGCTGGAGGACCAGGTCGTGTTCCTTCCGTCGACGATTCTCTACGAGATGCCCGCCGAGCGGTCCATCGACGTGGACAGCGAGTTCGACTTCCGCATCGTCGAGTGGCTCATGGGGCAGCGGGATGACTGATGCTGACCGCGTTCAGCGTTTCCGCGAAGGCGTGGGCATAGACTGTCGTAGTTTGCGACGACACCCGAATGAGTGGGCCTGTGACTGACACCCGAGACCTTTTCGCCGCCGTCCCGCGTACGGAGTTCACAACCCCCGGCAAGAGTCGTGGGCTGATCGATGTGGTGCGCTGGCGGTATCTTCTGATCCTCCTGGTCCGTACCGGTGTGACGACGCGCTACCGTAATTCGGTCCTCGGTTGGACGTGGTCGTACGTTCGACCGGCCGCGCAGTTCCTCGTGTTCTGGGTCGTCCTCGGCCTGTTCATGAAGCTGGATCACGGCATCCCCAATTACGCCGTGTACCTGTTCGCCGGCATCGTCGTCATCAACCTCTTCTCGGAGGCGTTCAAGAACGCGACGACGTCGATCGTGGGGAATGCGCCGCTCGTGCGGAAGGTCTTCCTGCCGCGGCAGCTCTTCGCCGTATCGGCCGTGATCGTGGCGTTCGTGCATTTCCTTCCCCAGGTCGGTCTGCTCCTCGTCGTTTGTCTGCTGCTCGGCTGGGCCGCGCACCTCTCCATCCTCTCGGTACTGGCCATCTTCGCGGCCATGATCATCGTGATGCTCTTCGCGCTGGGTCTCGGACTGTTCTTCGGCGCAGTCAACGTGCGTTATCGCGACGCCGAGAACATCGTCGAACTCATGCTGTTGCTGGCCACCTGGGCGTCCCCGGTGCTCTATTCCTGGGCCGCGGTGCAGGATGCCGTCAAGACTCTCGGCTGGCCGGACTGGCTGCTGGAGATGTACCTCCTCAACCCGATCACCCAGGGCGTCGAGCTCTTCCACTTCGCGTTCTGGCGCCCGGCCACCGAGGGAATGATCTCCGCTGCGGGCTACGTCGGTCCGCAGCTCGAAGCAATACCGCCCGGCCTCGGCTGGAACACTCTCTGGACGTTCCTCATCGCCGTGGGCACCCTGCTCCTGGGGCAGATCGTCTTCCGCCGCCTCGAAGGAAGGTTCGCACAGGACCTATGAGTTCTCCTCACACGCTCCGTCCGAGCATCATCATCGACGGTGTGAAGAAGCGCTTCACGCTGAATCACGCGTTCTCTCTCAAGGACACCGTCGTGTCCTGGATCAAACGTCGCAAGCTGACGAGCGAGTTCGAAGCCCTCAAGGGCGTCGACATCGTGATCGGTGAAGGTGAATCCGTCGCCGTGCTTGGTCTCAACGGCTCTGGAAAGTCCACGCTCCTCAAGCTCGTTTCCGGAGTCATGGAACCGGACGATGGAACGGTGCTGACCCGCGGACGCGTTGCCGGTCTCATCGAGGTCGGAGCCGGGTTCCACCCCGAACTCTCCGGCCGCGAGAACGTCTTCCTCAACGCAGCGATCCTCGGGATGAAGCAGCGCGAGATCGAGGCGCGATACGACGAGATCGTGGCATTCAGCGAGATCGAGCAGTTCATCGACCAGGAGGTCAAGCACTACTCGTCGGGGATGTTCATGCGTCTCGCGTTCTCGGTGGCGATCCACGTCGAGCTCGATGTGCTCCTCGTAGACGAGATCCTCTCGGTGGGTGATGCACCGTTCCGTGAGAAGTGCCGGCTCAAGTTCGAAGAGCTCATCGAGCAGGGCAAGACTCTCGTCGTCGTCAGCCACGACATGGAGATGGTTCGACAGCTCTGCGTCCGCGGCATCGTCATCGACAAGGGCGTTGTCGTGTACGACGGCGAGGTCGAGGGCGCGATCGCGTTGGTCGACGCATGATCGAAAGCTGGCTGTCGGCGGCCCCTGCCGTGGGATTCGCCGTGCTGCTCATCGTCGCACCCGGCCTGCCCGCCGCACTTCTCTTCCGTCTGCGCGGGGCAATGCTCCTGGGAGCGTCGATCGCGCTGTCGCTCGCCGTCGTCGGGATTGCGACCGCCGTCGCTCCGCTTCTCGGAATCGCCTGGTCGATCCTGCCCGTGCTGCTGATCGCCGTGCTCCTCACGGCAGTCGCCGCAGGCCTGCGCATCCTCGGGAGAGGACGGTTCGCTGTGCTGGGCGGCGAGACGCGGGCGGTCTGGCTCGGTATGGGCGCGGCCGCCGTCCTCTGGGCGGTCATCCTGATGGTCGGGATCGGTGGGGCTGAACACCCTTCTCAGCTGTACGACGGGCTGTTTCACCTCAACGCCGTCGAATTCATCCTTCAGACCGAGGATGCCTCGCCTTTCCACATGACGATGGCGGTGCCCGGAGCCACGTCGGCCTTCTACCCGACTCTGTGGCACGCGCTCGTATCGCTCGTGGTCCCGGCGGCGTCGGGCGTCGTCGCGGCGACGAACGCCGTGACGATCGCGGTGATCGCGGTGGGGTGGCCGGCCGCGATCG
Organism: Microbacterium sp. Mcb102; assembly: GCF_024519805.1. Classification (NCBI taxonomy): domain Bacteria; kingdom Bacillati; phylum Actinomycetota; class Actinomycetes; order Micrococcales; family Microbacteriaceae; genus Microbacterium; species Microbacterium sp. Mcb102. Next base: position 228,520 of record NZ_JALJRG010000001.1, read on the forward strand.
CGACTCTCACCGCGGTGCTCTTCGCTCGTTACCGCACGGCGTCCGTGTGGGCGCCGCTGCTGTCCCTCGGGTTCAGCGTCATGCCGCTCGGTTTCCTCAACTGGGGCGTGCTCTACCCGAACCTGCTGGGGACGATACTGATCCCCGTGCTCATCGCCGTCACCGTGCTTGCATCGCGGAGGGGAATCGGCGGATATCAGCGGGTGTCCCTTCTGATCGTGCTTCTGGCAGCGATCGGTGCAACTGCCCTCGCGCATCCTTCTGCACTGCTCGCGGGGCTCGCCCTGCTGGTTCCCTTCGGGCTCTGGTGCGCATGGCGCGCGTGGACGGGTGCCGCTACCCGGAGCCGCGTGCTGCTGGCGCTCTCGGTCGTGGTGGGCCTCGTCGTGCTCGGATTCATCTGGCATCTGGCGAACGTGACCACCCACGAGTGGCAGCCGGGGGCGACTCTCGCTCAGGCGATCGGTGAAGTCGCGTTCCTCAGCCCGGTGGGACGCAGCACCGGACTTCTCCTGGGCCCGCTTGCCGCGATCGGGATATGGAGGGTGGTGAAGGATCGGCAGTGGTGGATCCTCGGGTCATACGCCGTGAGCGTGTTCTTCTTCGCAGTGTCGACCTGGTTGCCTCTGCCCGCTCTGCGCAGTGCCATCGTCGGCGTCTGGTATGACGACACCACGAGAGTCGGCGCGCTGCTGGCCGTCTTCGGCCTGCCCCTCGCCGCGCTCGGCGCCCACCTGGTGTGGTCGTGGCTCGTGGCACTGTGGCGGGACGGACGTCGATCGCTCCTGATCATCGCTGCGGTCGTGCTCGTCGCACTGGGGCTCACGCATCTGTCCGCCCTCGCGAACGACCTCCGCTTCATGCGGGGGACGAGTTTCAGGTTCGATGCCCAATCGCAGGGTCTCACGCCCGACGAAGCGGCGCTTTTCAAGCGGATTCCCGACGATGTCGATGGACCTCTTCTGGGTGACCCGCTCACGGGAGCAGGCCTCGTCTACGCATACACGGGCAACCCGGTCGTCTTCCCGCACGTCACGGGCCGTTACGGGGCGGACGCCGATCTCCTCGCCCGCTATCTGGCGACCGGCGACGCCGAGGTGTGCGACGCGCTCGAGTCGCTCGGCGTCGAGTACGTCTTCGACTTCGGGGATCGGGAGATCTTCGAGAATCACTTCACGACCTATGAAGGTCTGCACGGTTTGGACCAGTCGTCGATCCTCACCGAAGTCGACCGTGAGGGTGACGCCGTCCTCTACGAAGTGACGGGTTGCCGCTGATCTCCTCAGCGCTTCCACAGTCCGATCCCGGCTAGGCTGGGTGCGTCTCAAAAGCAAGGGAAGTACATGACCAACGTTTGCGTAATCGGCCTCGGCTACATCGGTCTGCCTACCGCTGCAGTGCTCGCGTCCCATGGACACAAGGTCGTCGGAGTGGATGTCAACCAGCGGGCCGTCGACACCATCAACGCCGGCCGCATCCACATCGTGGAGCCGGAGCTCGAAGAAGTGGTCAGCAGCGTCGTCGCCTCCGGTGCACTCACCGCGACGAGCAGTCCCGTCCCCGCCGATGTGTTCATCCTCACGGTGCCGACGCCGCTTGACGGCCAGAAGCAGGCTGACATGACGCTCGTCGACCGCGCATTCGACGACGTCGCTCCCTTCCTCAAGGCCGGCGATCTGGTCGTGCTGGAGTCGACCTCCCCTCCCGGAACCACGCTCGGTCTTGACCGGCGGCTGGGCGAGGTACGCCCGGACCTCGCCGCCGGATCCGTTCTGTTCGCGCACGCGCCCGAGCGGGTGCTGCCGGGAAAGATCATGCGCGAGATCATCGAGAACGACCGCATCATCGGCGGAACCACGGATGAGGCGAGCCGACGTGCGCAGGCTCTCTATGGCTCGTTCGTCACCGGGGATCTGCTGGTCACCGATTCCACGACCGCGGAGATGGTCAAGTTGACGGAGAACTCGTTCCGCGACGTCAACATCGCCTTCGCCAACGAGCTCTCGACCGTGTCCGACTCCTTCGGCATCGACGTCTGGGAGGTGATCCGCCTCGCCAACCGGCATCCCCGAGTGAACATCATGCAGCCCGGTCCGGGTGTCGGCGGACACTGCATCGCCGTTGACCCGTGGTTCATCGTGAGCGCGGCGAACGGTGGTGCCGCGCTGATCGAGACCGCGCGTCGGGTGAACGACGCCAAGCCGAAGTGGGTGCTCGAGCGCATTCACAGAGCGATCGAGTCCATCTCCGCGCCCAAGGTCCTGATCCTCGGTCTGGCGTTCAAGGCGAACGTCGATGACCTGCGCGAGTCTCCGGCCGTCGAGATCACGCAGGCGCTGGCCGAATCTCGACCGGAGATCGAGTTCGCCGTGTCCGAGCCTCACATCCACGAGCTGCCCGCGTCTCTTCAGAAGTGCTCGAACCTGAGCCTCGTCGAAGACCTGGAGAAGGAGTTCGACGCAGCTGACGTCGTCGTGCTCCTGGTCGACCACGACGCGTACTCGACGTTCGGTCCCCGCCTGCAGTCCGGCAAGGCCGTCATCGACACGCGTGGGCTGAGCAAGAACATCGCGCCATGAGTGCACCCACGAAGAACCTCATGGTGATCTACGGCACTCGCCCGGAGGCCATCAAGGTCGCGCCGATCATCCTGGCTGCGCGGGAAGCGGATGGCGTCCACCCGCAGGTCGTCGTCACCGGACAGCACCGCGAGATGCTCGATCAGGTCAATGGTCTCTTCGGGATCGTCCCGGACATCGACCTGAATATCTTCGAGCACGGCCAGACGCTGGTCGATATCTCCTCGCGCACGTTGGGCGGGGTGGCGGCAGCCATCGAGGAGATGCGGCCCGACGCGGTTCTCGTCCAGGGAGACACCACGACTTCTGCTTTCGCAGCGCTGGCCGCCTTTTACGCTCAGGTGCCGGTGATCCATCTCGAAGCCGGGCTCCGGACCGGGAACATCTATTCGCCGTTCCCGGAAGAGGTGAACCGCAAGATCATCACTCAGGTGGCGGCGCTCAGTCTCGCTCCGACGCAGACGAGCAGGGAGAACCTGCTCCGTGAGGGCGTGGATCCCGCGTCCGTTCTCGTGACCGGCAACAGCGTGGTCGATGCCCTTCTGCATGTTTCGGCGTCCGACGTACCCGTGCATCATCCGGACCTGGTGGGCCTTCTCGAAGGTCTCGCAGATGACGACAAGGTACTTCTCGTGACGACGCATCGTCGAGAGAACCTCGGCGATGCGATGACGGACATCGGGAGAGCGATCGCACGGATCGCTCGTGCCCATCCGGCTTTGACCGTGATCATGCCGCTGCACCGCAACCCGAAGGTGCGCGAGCGGGTGCTTCCCGAGATCGAGGGTCTCGGCAACGTCCACGTGCTCGACCCGCTGGAGTACGGCGACTTCAGTCGGATCCTCCGCCGCGCGGAGATCGTGCTGACAGACTCCGGGGGAGTGCAGGAGGAAGCGCCGGCGCTGGGCAAGCCCGTCCTCGTCCTGCGCGAGAACACCGAGCGGCCCGAGGCGGTCGATGCCGGTACCGTGAAGCTGATCGGCACGGACGAACAGCGCATCGTGGACGAGGTGTCGCAGTTGCTCACCGACGTGGACGCCTACAGCGCGATGGCGAACGCCGTCAATCCCTACGGCGACGGACAAACCGCGGCACGGACCATCCTCGCGATTCGACGGCTCTTCGGTGAGGACGTCGACGTCGAGGAATTCTAGGTCCGTGCGACATCGTCCGTTCTGCGCCGCATCGTGCGGGTTGAACGGGCAGATGCTCCGCAGTTCCATCGTTCGCAGGTCGACAGAGAGAGGTCGGGTGAGCACTTCGTGCGTGTAGCGATCGCCAGCCGCATCTTCGCACCGGAACCCGCAGCTGCCTCTCTGCGGCTCGCGGCCCTCGCGGAAGCGCTCGTCGACGGCGGCGCGGAGGTGAGCGTTCTGACCGTCGCATCCCGCCATGAGGAGAGGGACGACGACAGCAGAAGGTATCGAGTCCGCCGTGCTCCCGTGCTTCGCGACAAGAGCGGGTACGTGCGGGGGTATCTCCAGTATCTGAGCTTCGACGTGCCTCTGTTCTTCCGTATCCTCTTCGGGGCCCGGCAGGCCGTCTACGTGGTGGAACCGCCTCCGACGACGGGGTTTGTCGTGAGGATCGCACTCGCGATCCGACGAACCCCCTACGTGTATTACGCGGCGGATCTGTGGTCGGACGCCGCTGAAGCGACGGATGTGCCCGACGTGGTCCTCCGCGGAGTGCGCAGCATCGAAAGGGCCGCTCTCGAGGGAGCGGCACGAGTGCTCACGGTCAACGATCGTATGGGCACCCGGGCGGGGCAGATCGCTCCGCGCGCGCAGCTCATCGTCGTCGGGAACGGAGCCGATACGCGAGCGTTCTCGGCGGACGGCGCTGTCCCGCAGGAAGGTCGGTACCTCATCTACGCCGGAACGGCGTCGGAATGGCAAGGCGCCGGGATCTTCATCGAGGCGTTCGCACGGATCGCCCAGGAGATCCCGGATCTACGACTCGTGTTCATCGGCCAAGGAAGCGATTGGGGAAATCTGCGGAAGCAGGCCTCCGAGACGGAGGCGTCCGAGCGCGTGACCTTCCTCGACTCGCTTCCACCGGCCGAGGCCGCGTCATGGATTCGCGGCGCGGTCGCCAGCGTCGCATCCCTGCGACCGGACGCCGGCTACAGCGTCGCATTCCCCACGAAGATCTACGCGTCTTGGGCGTGCGGCACGCCCGTCATCTTCGCGGGCGAGGGCCAGGTGCATGAGTTCATGCGAGAGAACGCCGCGCACGCAGCCCTCGGGGCCGCGTGCGACTACGACGTCGACGAAGTCGCCGACGCCTTCCGGGATGCCGCGACACGCACACGCACAGAAGCAGAACGTCGTGGGCTGGGTGCCTGGGCGTCATCGAACGTTAGTCTGCAGTCGGTCGCTCGTAGAGCAGCGGATGCAGTCATCGCAGTGGGAAGAGGCAAGGCCGACTGATGAAGAGCATCTGGAATACACTCGTCGATCTGTTCAAAGTCATGCCCGACGGCGCGGCGAGGTTCTACATCGGTTACGCGATCGTCACAGGAGCGCTCGCGCTTCTCGACACGCTGGCGCTGGGACTCATCGTGCTGTCGGTGACGCCGCTGGCCAGTGGCGACCCCATCGAGCTGCCGGTGGTCGGGGAGCTGCCCGCCACAGCGGCACCCTGGATCTTCGGCATCGTTTGCGTGCTGTTCCTCCTGAAGAGCGGCCTGGCGATCCTTCTGCACTGGATCGCGACTCGGCGATTCGCGGCATATGAACTGGCGGTGGGAGATGACCTCTTCCGTTCGTACACCCGGTCGTCGTGGGAGGAGCGCGCCCGCTACAGCACGGCCGAAGTCACGAGGATCGTCGACGGGTCGATGGCGAGCACGAACACGGGATTCATCCTTCCGCTCTCCCAGGTTCCGGTGAACCTGCTGACCTTCATCTCCGTCCTCGGTGTGCTCGTCGTCGCTCAGCCGCTCACGGCCGCCGTCGCATTCGTCTATCTCGCCGGATTCTCGTTGTTCATGCTGTTCGTCATCACTCGGCGCGCGCGAGAAGCGGGCATGGTGCTTCGCCGTTATGTCTTCCGCGTCGCGACCTTGATCACAGAGATGGTCGAAGCGCTGAAGGAAGTCACGCTCCGCAACAAGCTGGACGAGATCGGCGGTGTCGTGACGGACTACCGCCGAAACGCGACGAGGGCGCGCGCCAATGCGTCCTTCCTCTCGATCGTGCCCAAGTACGCGTTCGAAGCAGCGCTGATCGGCGGATTCCTCGTCGTCGGCGGTACCGCCTTCCTCGCCGGCGGAGCGAACAACGCGGTCGTGGCGGTCGCGATGTTCGCCGCGACCGGATTCCGGATGATCCCCGCGATCACCACGCTTCAGACATCGTTCACAACCGCGTCGATCAACGAGGTTCACGCGCGCGATGTGATCCGAGAGCTCACCCGCGATGTCGACGGAGAGCGGTCGGCCAAGGCGTCTTCCATCGACCCGGAGACCTTGAAGACCGCGCCGAAGGTCCTCGAGCTTCGTGACGTTTCGTTCAGCTACCCGGGCACCGGTAAGAATGTGCTGGAGCATCTGAACCTGTCGATCCCGTTCGGCTCCACCCTCGCAGTCGTCGGCCCGTCGGGAGCGGGAAAGTCGACCCTCATCGATGTGCTCCTCGGCCTCAGCCAGCCATCCTCCGGGGAACTCGACATCGATGGACAGCCCCTGTCGCGTGTGTTGAACCAGTGGCGGGCGCATGTGGGATACGTCCCGCAGCGCGTGGCACTCTTCGACGCGTCCGTCGCGCAGAACGTCGCGCTCACGTGGGGCAGCGACTTCGACGAGGAGAAGGTGATCCGCTCGCTCGAGCAGGCACAGCTTTCGGAGCTGATCACCCGCGGCAAGGGCATCCGCGAGCTGATCGGCGAGCGCGGGTTCTCGCTCTCGGGTGGGCAGCAGCAACGTCTCGGAATCGCTCGTGCCCTCTATGCGGAGCCGCTGGTGATGGTGATGGACGAGGCGACGAGTTCTCTCGATACCGCGACAGAGCGGCGAATCGTCGAGGCGATGCGTGAGCTCCAGGGTGAGGTCACGTTCATCAGCGTCGCCCACAGGCTCGCCACGATCCGGGACTACGACAGCATCTGCTACCTCAGCGACGGTGCCATCCGCGGTCTGGGAACTTTCGACGAAGTGGTGGAGCAGGTTCCCGATTTCGCGCATCAGGCTTCGCTGGCCGGGCTTCTCGAGCGAGGCAATCGATGAGCGCCACGGCGCCGCGGCGGGCGATGATCTTCCACGTGCCGTATCCGTTGAATCCGGATGCCACGAGCGCCAGCGGGATTCGTCCGGTCCGCATGAGACGGGCTTTCGAAGCACTCGGCTATGAAGTCCTCGAAGTCTCGGGGAAGCACCCTCAGAGACGTAGCCGGATCCGAGATCTCAAACGTCTGATCCGCGACGGAAAGCGCATCGATTTCGTCTACTCGGAGGCGTCGACCCAACCGACCGGGCTCGGCGAGAAGGTCACCGCGGCGACCAGCGTCACCAGAGACATCGGCTTTCTCCGGTTCTGCCGCAGGGCCGGTGTCGGAGTCGGTCTGTACTACCGGGACGTCTACTGGCGTTTCCCCGAATACGGGACCAGGATGCCGCGCTGGTACCGGTCCTTCCTGCTGACGCGTTATCGTGCGGATCTGCGGGGTTATCGTTCCGCGGTGGATGTGTTGTATCTGCAGT
>NZ_JALJRG010000001.1:235900-394732 GCF_024519805.1 Microbacterium sp. Mcb102
TATCGTGCGGATCTGCGGGGTTATCGTTCCGCGGTGGATGTGTTGTATCTGCAGTCTTTGAGGATGGCGGAGCATTTGCCGGTGGCGAATCGGGGTCAGGTGCGGACGTTGCCTCCGGGGGCGGAGCGGGTGGAGGTGGGGTCGCCTGTTTCCGGTCCGGTGTCGTTGTTGTATGTGGGCGGCATCGGTGATGCCTATTACCGGATGCATGAGGCTTTTCGGGGTGTGGGTCTGGCCGCTGATGCGCGTCTGGTGGTGTGTACGCGTGAGTCGGAGTGGCGGGATGTCGAGGCCGGGTACGCGAGTGTGAGGGGGCCGGAGTCGCAGGTGGTGCATCGGTCGGGGGAGCAGCTGGACGAGTTGTATGCGGATGCGCATCTCGGGGTGCTGTTCATGGAGCCGGTCGCGTATCGCGATTTCGTGTTGCCGTTCAAGTTGTTCGAGTACGTGGGGCGGGGTAAGCCGGTCGTGGCGACCGAGGGGACGTTGGTCGGCGATTTCGTGACGGAGCATGGGATCGGCTGGGCGGTGCCGTATCGGGCGGAGTCGTTGGCGGAGCTTCTGGATCGGTTGGATGCTGATCCGGAGGAACTGCATGCGATGCAGGAGCGGGTGCGGGTGTTGCGGGAGTCGCATTCCTGGGAAGCGCGCGCGCAACAGGTCGCAGACGATCTCACCCACCCGGCCGGGGGAACGACGGGACGGGCCCGCTGATGTCTCCGCTGATGATCTTCCACGTCCCGTATCCGTTGAACCCCGGTGCCACGAGTGCGAGCGGTATCCGACCAGTCCGCATGAAGCAGGCCTTCGAAGCCATCGGTTTCGAGGTGTTGGTCGTCTCGGGCTACTCACGCGAAAGACGGCGGCGCATCGCGGAGGTCAAACGCAGGATTCGTGCGGGGGACCAGCCGGCATTCGTGTACAGCGAATCCTCCACGATGCCCTCGGCGCTGACCGACCCGCGCCATATTCCGCTTCGTCCGTTCATGGACGAGCGTTTTCTGCGATGGTGCCGCACTCGCGGGATGCGGGTCGGTCTGTACTACCGGGACGTCTACTGGCGTTTCCCCGAGTATGTGCAGAACGTCGGACGCCTCCTTTCCACTGCGACCAAGACCCTCTATCGTGCGGATCTGCGGGGTTATCGTTCCGCGGTGGATGTGTTGTATCTGCAGTCTTTGAGGATGGCGGAGCATTTGCCGGTGGCGAATCGGGGTCAGGTGCGGACGTTGCCTCCGGGGGCGGAGCGGGTGGAGGTGGGGTCGCCTGTTTCCGGTCCGGTGTCGTTGTTGTATGTGGGCGGCATCGGTGATGCCTATTACCGGATGCATGAGGCTTTTCGGGGTGTGGGTCTGGCCGCTGATGCGCGTCTGGTGGTGTGTACGCGTGAGTCGGAGTGGCGGGATGTCGAGGCCGGGTACGCGAGTGTGAGGGGGCCGGAGTCGCAGGTGGTGCATCGGTCGGGGGAGCAGCTGGACGAGTTGTATGCGGATGCGCATCTCGGGGTGCTGTTCATGGAGCCGGTCGCGTATCGCGATTTCGTGTTGCCGTTCAAGTTGTTCGAGTACGTGGGGCGGGGTAAGCCGGTCGTGGCGACCGAGGGGACGTTGGTCGGCGATTTCGTGACGGAGCATGGGATCGGCTGGGCGGTGCCGTATCGGGCGGAGTCGTTGGCGGAGCTTCTGGATCGGTTGGATGCTGATCCGGAGGAACTGCATGCGATGCAGGAGCGGGTGCGGGTGTTGCGGGAGTCGCATTCCTGGGAAGCGCGCGCGCAACAGGTCGCAGACGATCTCACCCACCACGTCGCCTAGGATCGACCTGTGAGAGTGCTGGCCGTCACCCCGTGGTTCCCGAGCGAAGTCCGACCGGGCCTCGGCCTCTTCAATCTTCGCGACGCTGAGATGCTCGCGCTCGATCATGAGGTCACGGTCCTTCATCTCCACGACCCGTCGTTGGGCGGCGACGCCGGCGAATGGGACGCATCTCCCGGCATTCATGTCGTGCGCATCCCCTACCACTACACCCGTCCCTGGACGATTCCGCGTGCGCTGCGGACGCTGCGTCGGTTGGCAGCGGGTGCGGATGTCGTGCACACGATGGCTTTTCCTGCGCTGCTACCGGTTCAGCTCGCGTCGTTGCCCAAGCCCTGGGTGCACACCGAGCATTGGTCGGGACTGCTGAAAGAGCCGACCACCGTGCGCGGGCGGGTCGGCCATGCAGTGCTGCGCAGAGGTCTTCGTCGTCCTGACACGGTCGTCGCTGTCGGACACCGATTAGCCCAGATCATCGAGGCCATCAGGCGCGAGCCGGTGCCGGTGATCGAGAACTTCGTTCGGATCGCAGAGCCCGACCGCATCGCCGAGCAATGGGACGCGAGCTCGGGGGGTCCGCTGCGAATGGTGGCGGTGGGGGGTCTGGTGCCGTGGAAGGGGCCGATCCAGGCCGTCGAAGCGCTCGCGGCTCTCCGATCTCGTGGGTTCGACGCCCGTTTCGAATGGGCAGGCGTTGGTCGACTGCATGACGCGGTCGAAACGCGGGCGGCGGAGCTGGGCGTCAGCGATCACATGCGTCTCCTCGGCCATGTTTCGCCGGAGGCCCTGGCCGCCGTGCTCCCGAGGGCGCATCTTTTCGTGATGGCGAGCGAGTACGAGACTTTCGGGATCGCTTACGCGGAAGCACTCGGGCACGGTCTCTCCGTCATCGCGAGCGGTAGCGGAGGTCACCTGGCTTTCCTGCCCGACGAGGCCTCTCGCGTCGTCGAAGAGCGTACGGGGCTTTCGCTCGCCGGTGCGGTTGCCGACCTCCTGGGAGACCCCGACCGCTGGACGCCTTCACAGATCTATGACTACGCCAGGCAGAGGTTCTCGCCTGAGGAGCGTCGCAGTTCGTATCGCGAGATCTATCAGCAGCTTGGCTGACGCCGCCCATCCGGTGCACGACAGGCGGGAGAATCAGCTCACGCTCGTCACCCGGTGACTGAAGGCAGCCAGGACGCACGCACCGAGACGCCCGTCGGCTCGCACCAGCCGTCGAGGATGCGGACGCCCGATGGTGTACGTTCGCCAGCCGAGATCGACGCGAGCAATCCGCGGATTCGGCCTGCGGCGTCATCTCCGTCCACCTCGCACCAGTCGAGCGCGTAGTCGCGGAGCGCGTGCCGATCCATACCGGGTGCGTCGGCGACGAAGCGTCGGATATCTTCGGCGTCCTCCAGCGGCGGATAGATGCTGTCGTTCGCGAGGAACGGGTAGTGGGATGGTTCGCCGGCCAGGCGCAGCTTCGCCGCCGGGATACCCAGTGCGGACGCCTCCCAGGCCACGCCGCTCGCATGCTGGATCATGAAGGGCGCGCCGCCCAGGAGCAGCTCCACCGTCGGCTGGGCGCTGAGGGTCCAGTCGTGAGGCAGCATCTGCGACAGCGACGAGCGGTCCGAGCGAGGGTGCGGCGCGACGACGAGGCGCCCCACGTCGGCCGCCGCAACCAGGTCGATGATGCGGCGGATCATGGCCGGCGGGTTCGGGGACAGCGCCAGGACTCCGGGACGATCGGTGGCGAGGGTGGGCAGTCCGCGATCGAGGATGTTCGTCGAGGGGTTCCCGGCGACATCGAGCGCAGACCGGTCGACGCCGTACTGCGTGACGTAGTGGGCGGCCTCGGCCACTCCGCGAAGCGCGGCGAAAGCTGTCGGGAGGTCGCTGTACTGAGGGTTGTCTCCCGCCGGAGCATGCGGAACATAGACGACAGGCACGCCTTGACTCTGCGCGGCGAAGACCAGACTGCGTACCGACGGCTCATGCTGCGTCGCGACGACCAGGGCGTCGAACCCGGTGAGATCCGCGGCAAGGTAGGAGGACAGTCGATAGGTCGTCAACGCGACCTGGTTGCGCCACGAGCCGATCGCATCGTCACGGCCGATCTCCTCGAGGATCCGCGAGCCCCACTCGGTGACGGTGCGAGCGGCCCGCCGGGAGCTGAGCATGCTCGCCCCCCATGCGCGGTATGACTCCAGCCGGACGTCGAGGCCCGGCTGCCCGGCGAACACGGGCGCGAGAGTGCGCGCCTGGTTGTGAGTCGTCGTGACCACGAGGTTGCGGCCGTACCGGGTCACCTTCAGTCGCTGCCAGGGCCGCGCGATGCGAGCGGCGAAAGGCCGTCCGTGTGATCCGGCGGGCCACGTCGCCGCGAGGTCGAGCTTCGGCAGCAGGCACCAGCGAATCGCTGCGGGGTCCATCGAGTGCACGTTTCTCCTCTTGGCTGTCTGGTCTCCACGAACGACTCTAGCCACGATGCCCGAGTGCCTCTCATCCTGCACTCGAAGCGGTAGGCTCTCAGCAAGCAGAGCGCGGGTCGTGGTCCTCCGACGGGTACTTTCACGCCCGCGCTGAGAAGCAGGGAGCCGGGTTCGCGTGGGAGAGCTGGTACGACGGTGGAGGTTGTTGCAGCGGCTGTTGCGCACGCGCTATTGGACGTGGAAGACGACCCGCTGGATCGCCGACCGCGGAACGAACGTCCGTGTGAATGCGCGGAGCAACTTCTCACCGCACACCCACCTCGGGAACAATGTCCACTTCAACGGCATGTCGGTTCGTGGCAGTGGCCGCGTGGACATCGGTGACAACTTCCACTCCGGACCCGAGTGCATCATCATGAGCGACATGCACAACTATGAGGGCGGCGCCCTGCCGTACGACGCTACTGTTGTTCAACGCCCGGTGAGCATCGGCCGAAACGTCTGGTTCGGTGCGAGGGTGATAGTCCTGGGCGGCGTGACGATCGGGGACGGCGCGATCATCCAGGCGGGAAGCGTCGTGGTGTCGGACATCCCGGAGATGGCCATCGCCGGGGGGCACCCGGCGCGGGTGTTCAGTCACCGTGACGAAGAACACTACCGCGCTCTCGACGCCGAGCGGCGCTACTCGTAGCCGGGGCGCCCGGCAACGAGAGGGTAGGATCGGGGAAAGAGATGAGCACCCACACCCCCCAATCCTTCGACGACACCTGGCTCGTGGTCGCGCTGTACAACGAAGCTGAGGTCATCGAAGACGTCGTCCGTTCTGCGCGCGAGCGCTTCCCCAACATCGTGTGCGTCGACGACGGGAGCGCAGACGAATCTGCCGCTCGTGCGCTCGCCGGCGGTGCGATCGTGGTCCGACACCCGATCAATCTAGGACAGGGAGCCGCGCTCCAAACGGGGTTGCAGTTCGCGTTGTCGCAACCGGGAGCGGAGTATTTCGTCACCTTCGACGCAGATGGTCAGCATCGGGTCGATGATGCGACGCGTATGGTCGAGCGGCTGCGCTCCGAGCCACTCGACATCATCATCGGCTCCCGCTTCCTGGACAAGCGGACCGAACTCGGCTGGCTCAAGCGCGTCGTTCTGCGCACGGCGGTCTTTTTCGAGCGGTTCTCGACCGGGGTCAAGCTGACGGATGCGCACAATGGCCTCCGTGCCCTGAACCGTACCGCTGCGTCGCGCATCACCATCACGCAGAACAGGATGGCGCACGCGAGCGAGATCATCGCGCAGGTCGGTCGAGCAGGGCTGCGCTACGACGAGCAACCGGTGCAGATCGTCTACACCGACTATTCGCGAGCGAAAGGCCAGTCGCTGTGGAACTCCGTCAACATCCTCAGTGAGCTGTTCATCAAGTAGGGACCCATGGATCAGTTCGTCATCAAGGCGCTCCTCATCGGAGCCTTCGTCATCTTCGCGTTCGTTCTCCTCCGGCCGAGCGGATCGGCGCGGGGGCAGGCCCTGAGAACGATCGCTCTGCTGCTTCTCCTGGTGGCGGCGGTCGTGGCAATCGCCTTCCCGCAGGTCCTCAGCGTGCTGGCCGCCAGTGTCGGGGTGGGGAGAGGCACCGACCTCGTGCTCTACGGCCTCCTGGTCGTCTTCGTCGGCAACTCCCTCGCAGCGGCGCGTCGACGGCGTGCACACGACGTGCAGATTACCGAGCTGGCTCGTCAGATCGCGCTTCAAGACCCGCTGTATCCTGCCGGCCGCCAACGCTGAGTCGTCGCGTTCTGCGATACGATTTGGCCGTGCTTCTGACCATCGGGATTCCTACTTACAACCGCGCAGAGGACGTCAGGAAGACGGTCACGGAGATTCTGGCGCATCCGGACGCCGATCTGGTGGAGATCATCGTCATCGACGATGGCGGGACGGACGGCACCTTCGAGAAGCTCTCAGCGGACTCCGGGATCGCGGAGAGAGTCCGTGTGCTCGAGAATCCCGAGAACCTCGGGTACGCCGGAACGTTCGCCCGCCTCTTCCGCGAGTGCACGACGGAGTACCTCATGCTGACGGCCGACGATGACCGTGTGCTGATGGAGAACCTGCGGCCTCTGCTCGAGTACCTCCGCCGGGAGAAGCCTGTGTTCGCCTCGCCACAGTTCCTTCGGGAATCACGTGTGTCGCGCGGGCGGACGAGCACAGGTCCCATTTCGCCCAGCGAGTTCCTGCCGGCCTCCGCACACGCTCCGGGGCTGGTGTACCGGGTCGAGGAATGTCTTCCAGCCTTGGACGAGTTGTCGGAGCGCGTCGACGCCGAAGAGGTCGACGCGCTCGTCTATCCGCAGGTGCAGGTCGTGATGCGACTTCTGATCGACGGCGGGCGCTGCGAGTGGCTGGCGCTGCCGACCGTCGCCGAGGACGCCTATCGGCCCTCGGGCATCCGGGACGCGTCGGGGGGTGCGTACTGGTCGCTCGAGTCGCGCTGGAAGCAGCTGAAGTCGTACGACGTGCTGCTGTCGCGTTGGGCCGAAGATGACACGACCGGGCGCGCGCGGGAGATGCTCGCGGCGCAGCGGAGCCGTGCGTTCCATCTGATCGCGAGCGCCATCCGAATCGAGGATCCGGTCCTGGGCGACGCATTCGACGCGGGAGCTCGACAGCGCTATCGGCGAACCCTGCGCAGCACGATCGCCGCTCTGCCGATCGTGGCCCCGGCGATACGGTGGATCGGAGGCTCGAGGCGCCGTCCGTGACCGACGCCGCCCTCGGCGGCCATGGACGCCGATCACCTCGACCTTGACGATGCCCCGCGAATCGAGTCTCCGCTCGCACGCGCCACGATGACCGCGCTGGCCGAAGCTCCCAGCCAGACGCCGATACGATGGACGGCATGGATCTTCTCGTCGTCGGGTCGGGTTTCTTCGGCCTCACCATCGCTGAGCGCGCCGCTGAAGCCGGCCGCAAGGTAACCGTCATCGACCGCCGCCCTCACATCGGCGGCAACGCCTACAGCGAGGCGGAGCCCGAGACCGGCATCGAGGTCCACCGCTACGGTGCGCACCTCTTCCACACCTCGAACGCGACGGTGTGGGAGTACGTCAACCGCTTCACCAGCTTCACGAACTACGTCCACCGCGTCTACACGACGCACAAGGGCACGGTCTTCCCGATGCCGGTTAACCTCGGCACGATCAATCAGTTCTTCCAGTCGGCGTACACGCCCGACCAGGCGCGTGCACTGGTCAAGGAGCAAGCGGGCGAGTTCGATGCCAAGACGGCCGCGAACTTCGAGGAGAAGGGCATCGCCCTCGTCGGGCGCCCCCTCTTCGAGGCCTTCTTCCGCGACTACACCGCGAAGCAGTGGCAGACCGATCCGCAGAAGCTCTCGGGCGACATCATCAGCCGCCTGCCCGTGCGTTACACGTACGACAACCGCTACTTCAACGACACCTGGGAGGGCCTTCCCACCGACGGCTACACCGCGTGGCTGGAGCGCATGGCGGACCACCCCAACATCGAGGTCAAGCTCGGCGTCGACTACTTCGACGACGCGCAGCCGCTCAGCAAGACGGCGACCGTCGGTCAGCTCCCGGTCGTCTACACCGGACCGGTCGACCGCTACTTCGACTACACCGAGGGGGCGCTGAGCTGGCGGACGCTCGACTTCGAGCAGGAAGTGCTGAACGTGGGCGACTTCCAGGGCACGAGCGTCATGAACTACCCGGACATGGATGTGCCGTACACCCGCATCCACGAGTTCAAGCACTTCCACCCGGAGCGCAAGGACGTCTACGCGCAGGACAAGACGGTGATCATGCGCGAGTTCTCGCGTTTCGCCGAGCGCGAGGACGAGCCGTACTACCCGGTGAACACCCCGGCCGACCGGGAAGGGCTGCTGGCCTACCGCGAACTCGCCAAGGGGGAGAAGGCGGTCCATTTCGGCGGCCGGCTCGGTACGTACCAGTACCTCGACATGCACATGGCCATCGGCTCGGCGCTGTCGCTCTGGAACAACACTCTCTCCTAGACTCGACATCGTGAGTCACGCTGCTGTCGGGGCGCCCGGGACGCCCCGGCGCTATCTGCATTCGTTGTGGCTGCTGTCCGCCCGCGACCTGAAGGTCCGGTACGCGACGAGCTCCCTCGGCTACCTGTGGTCGATCCTCGATCCGCTCGTCATGAGCGCGATCTACTGGTTCGTCTTCACGCAGGTCTTCAACAGGAGCGTCGGCGAAGATCCGTACATCGTCTTCCTCATCGTCGCGTTGCTGCCCTGGGTGTGGTTCAACACCTCGGTGTCCGACTTCACCCGGGCGTTCAAGAAGGATGCGCGGCTCGTGCGGTCCACGGCGATCCCGCGCTCGATCTGGGTGAACCGCATCGTGCTCAGCAAGGGGATCGAGTTCCTGCTCTCGATTCCGGTGCTCGTCCTCTTCGCCGTGTTCAGCGGCGCTCATGTGAACTGGATGCTGCTCTGGTTCCCGGTCGCGGTACTCCTGCAGATCATGCTGCTGGTCGGACTCGGGCTCCTGGTCGCCCCGCTCTGCGTGCTGTACTCGGATCTCGAGCGCACCACCGCGCTGATTCTCCGCGCCCTGTTCTACGCGTCGCCGGTCATCTACAGCTTCCGTGATCTCCCGGCGCCCTTCGACACCATCGGGGCGTTCAACCCGCTCGCGGGCATCTTCACGCTCTACCGGGTCGGTTTCTTCCCCGACCTGTGGCAGACCGCGCCGGTGGTCATCAGCGCCGTGATGTGTGTCGTCATCCTCGCTCTCGGTCTGTGGACCTTCCGAAGCCTCGAACGACCTGTGCTGAAGGAGCTGTGATGTCGGCGGCGATCGAAGTGCAGGGTCTCGGAGTCCGGTTCCGCCGGAACCGGAGGGGCCGACGCAGTTTCAAGGACCTCTTCTCCGGTTCCTCGCGACGTTCGCGTCCCGGTGAGTTCTGGGCGCTCCGTGATGTGTCCTTCACCGTGCAACCCGGGGAATCGATCGGCGTGGTGGGACGCAACGGGCAGGGCAAATCCACGCTGCTCCGCCTGGTCGCCAAGGTTCTGCTCCCCGACGAGGGGACCGTCTCGGTGAACGGCGGCGTCGCCCCCCTGATCGAGATCACCGGCGGATTCGTGGGCGACCTCACCGTGCGTGAGAACGTGCGGCTGACGGCCGGCTTGCACGGGATGTCCCGCGACGAGGTATCCCGTCGCTACGACGACATCATCGCGTTCGCGGAGCTCGCCGGCTTCGAGGAGACGCCCTACAAGCACCTCTCGAACGGGATGAAGGTCCGGCTCGCGTTCTCCGTCGTGTCCCAGCTCGACGAACCGATCCTGCTGGTGGACGAGGTGCTCGCCGTCGGCGACAAGGCCTTCCGCGACAAGTGCTACAAGCGCATCGACGAGCTGCTGGCCGAGGGACGGACGCTGTTCTTCGTCAGTCACAACGAGCGCGATCTCCGACGGTTCTGCACCCGCGGACTCTACCTCGACAAGGGCGCGCTGGCGCTGGATGCGCCGATCGCCGAGGTGCTGGACCGCTACAACGCCGACTACGCGGTGTAGCGATCAGCGCTTCGACGAGCTGATCGACGGTCCGCTCAGAGACCCACCAGGCTCCGGAGGGCGGTGACGGACTTCCGTGCCGCATCCACGGCAGCGGGGACACCGGAATCGTTCGTGATCGCCGCCTGGAGCTGTGTGAGACGCTGGGCGTAGTCCGTCACACCGTCGTACCACTTCGAGGCGATGGATGAAGGCGCCTGCGCATCCGACAGTCGCTGCGCGTCCTGCTGCAGGGTGTCGACGACGGGGAGGGCGTCCTGCCCGCTGGCGCCCGCGATGATGTCGAGCCCGCGGGGTGCGGAGTTCAGCCACCCGCTCACCTGCCCCCGGAACACCTCGACGGTGGGGTCGGTCGCCGGGGGAGGCGTGAGGGCCGGTGTCGGCTCCGGCTCGGGAGCGGCGGTGGTCGTCGGCATGGCCGTCGGCGTCGTCGTCGGAGTCGGAGTCGTCGACTCCGACGGCGTCGGCGATGCGGACTCAGACGGCGCGGGGGAGTCGCCCCGCGGCAGGAGGAAGAACAGCAGCAGGCCCACGATCGCGAGGGCGGCGACGGAAAGACCGACGATGAGCCAGATCCGTCCGGTCCGCTTCGGCTGCGGCGGCAGAGGCGCCCAGCGCAGCTCCGGCTGCGGTTCGTCCATCGTCACGCCTCCAGCGGCGGCATCGGCTGCCAGCTGCGGTCCCGGCCGGCCTTGCCGCCGTCACGGATGCCGCGGAAGAGGTTGCTCGTGCCGCGCACGGTCCGCTCGACGAACACGAGCCGGATGAGTTCCTTGAAGAACGTCGCCGCGGTACCGAGGCCGAAGAGCACCGGGTTGTAGACGCCGTGGAAGCGGTAGTACTGCTTGATGAATCCACGGTTGCGCATGATGTAGTAGCGGTACGCGTTGCTGGACGCGTTCATGTGGCGGATGCCCATGTCCCACTGCTTGATCTCACGGGTGCGCCGCAGCACGAACTCGTCGACGATCACCGCGGTCGTCAGGCGAGAGGCCAGCCACCCGTACATCTGGTCGTCCCAGTAGATGAAGAACCGCGGGTCGGGCAGGCCGATCTGCTGCACGATCGAGCGATGGATGAACATGCCCTCGAAGCATCCGCTGTTCATCTCCTTGTAGCCCGTCTCGTCGAAGCCGGACGGGGCGAACGGAATGGGGATGCCCATGCGCTCGGCGATGCGGTACTGCCAGTAGAACTCGCTGCCGTCGTAGTCGAAGCGGCGTCCCTGGATGCTCTTGAACCGGCTGCTCCAGGCGCCCATCTTCGCGAGTCCCTCGGTGAGGACCTCGACGTCGTCGTCCATCATCCAGATCCACTCGGAGCCGAGCTCGTACGCGGTGCGCATGCCTTCACTGAAGCCGCCGGAGCCGCCGGTGTTCTTCTCGAGCCGTCGATACACGATCTCGGTGCCGATGTCCTCTCGGAACGACTCGACGACGTCGGTGGTGTCGTCTGCCGAGGCGTTGTCGATGATGACGACGTGGCCGGGCTTGGGGTCCATCGCCGTGATGCTCGTGAGCAGACCCGAGAGCAGGTGAGAGCGGTTGAAGGTGACGATGACGATCGTCGCCGCCGCCGGGTCGAATGCAGCGGGCGCCGCGGTCATGCCTTCTCCTCGAAGATCTGCTGCCAGGATTGGGGAGAGACGATATCGGGCAGCGCCTCGCGGTACTGCTTCTGCAGCTCCGGCCACCGCCGACGGAGTTCGGCATGCAGCTTCACCGTGTCACGCAGCATCCGGCGATACTTCGCGCGATCACGCGTGTAGATATTCTTGCCGGAGCCGTCGGCGGCACTCACCAGTGCGCTGTCGAACGCCGGGACGCGCCACCAGTGCGCGTCTTCCTTGCCGAACTCGACCTCGGGCTGGGCGATGTTCGCCGGCGACGGTCGGTGCAGGAAATGAGCGGTCAGCGTCTTGAGCGTGAACCACCGGAGCCGTAGCCCCTTGGGGCTGTCGAATTCGTTCTTCGGGAGCTGCTTGTACACCTGACGGCCGTGGCGCGAGTGCAGCACCTTGGTCGGGTCGCGGTGCACGACGGTCTCGGGATACTCGGCGGCGAGAGCGCGGGCCGCCGGCATCGCCGTCGCCAGGTTGTGGCGCATGTGCTCGGGGCCGGAGAGTACGTCACGCAGTGCCTGAGCCCGTAGCGCCACCGGGTAGTACTGCATCATCATGAGGTGCTTGAGGTCGACCCGGCGGCTGTGCAAGAGCAGACGCCCGCCGCGCGGGACGTTCGAGTGCAGCAGGCCGGCCACGATGCGGTTGCGTGCGTGGAAGTACGCCTGCCAGTCGATCGAGTCGTCCTTGTTCACCCACGACACGTGCCACAGTGCGACACCGGGCATCGACACGGTCGGGAATCCTGCCTCGCCCGCCCGGAGGCAGAACTCGGCATCGTCCCACTTGATGAAGGCGGGAAGCGAGAGGCCGACCTTGCGGATCGCGTCGAGGGGGATGAGGCACATCCACCAGCCGTTGTAGTCGGCGTCCATCCGCATGTGCAGGAGGCTCGACTGTCGCAGGTTCGACACCCCGAAGTCGTGCGGCATCTTCTCCTGGTAGAGGTTGCGCCACATGAAGGGTCCCTCGTCGACGACCTCGGCCCACCCGTGCAGCTTCGGGCGGTCGAGCAGGTCGAACATGTGACCGCCGACCAGCACCGGGTTGGTCGCGTACTGGCCAAAGACGATGGATCGGCGCAGTGATTCCGGCTCCAGGCGCACATCATCGTCGAGAAGCTGCACGAAGTCACTCTCCGGGCGCTGCAGGGTTTCGTGCATCGCCCGCGCGAAGCCGCCGGAGCCGCCGAGGTTGTCCTGTCGGATGACCTGGAGCGTGTCACCGAGCTGTGCGGCGACGTCGTCGTAGCCGTCCTGCTCCGCGACGAGCTGTGTGCCCTGATCGATGAGGAAAACGCGATCCACGAACTCGAGCGCGTCGGGCGACGACGCCAGAGCCCGCAGCGTCTCCACGCAGTAGTCCGGCTTGTTGTAGGTGGTGATGCCGAGGGATGCCTTGCCGGTGCGTGTCGGCGCCTGCTGCGTCGTCCATTCCGCGCCTTCGAGGACCGCGGGCTTCTCGTCGGCCACGATGTCGAACCAAATCCAGCCGCCGTCGCTGTACTGGGTGAGGTCGAGGTCGAACGAGGTCGAAGCCTCGCCCGTCACCTCGCGGGTCGCCACGCGCTGGCGGATGCCAGACCCGTTCGAGCGGTAGACGAGGATGGTCGCGGGACCCGTGGTGCGCACCGTGAGCTGCACCTCTCGAACGCTCGTCCAGTGCTGCCAGTACGACGCGGGGAAGGCGTTGAAATACGTCCCCAGCGACACGCGACGGCCGGCGACGATCCGGGCGCGGTGTCGCCCGAGGATGTTGCCCAGGTGCGCGCGATTGGACACGCGGACGGGTTCGTCCTCGATGACCGACCACGTCTCGGGGTCGGCGTAGAGCGGAAGAAGATCGGGGTCGCGATCAAGTGGGAAGACGACGTTCTGAAGGACGTGGGCCACTGGGGGTTCTCCGATGTTGATGCCGCAGGCCGCCGTCAGAGACAGCGCGGGATTCGACGAGCAGTGAGTAGCCTACCGTCGATGACCTTCGCATCTGCGGAGAGCCGTACTGTGCCGCTCCCTACGCGCTGGGTAGACTGACCGCGATGAAGGTACTGATCACCGGCGGTGCCGGCTACATTGGCTCAACCGTCGCGACGGCATGCATCGAGGCCGGAATCGACGTCGTCATCCTCGACGACCTCTCCACGGGGCTTCGATCCTTCGGCGAGGGCCGCAACCTCTACGTCGGCGACATCGCCGACGGGTCGGTGGTGGAGGCGCTGCTCGCGGATCATCCGGACATCGACGCCGTGATCCACTGTGCTGCCCGCATTGTGGTGCCGGAGTCGGTCGCCGACCCGCTCGGGTACTACGACGCCAACGTGGGCAAGACGATCGCGCTGCTGCGGCGTCTGCGCGACGCCGGCATCCCGCGCATCGTGTTCAGCTCCTCGGCATCCGTCTATGCCGGTGAGACGGGCGACGGCGTGGACGAGGGCGGCGCGCTCGCGCCGTCGAGCCCGTACGCCAAGACCAAGGCGATGGTCGAGCAGATCCTCGATGACGCCGCGACGGCGGGGGACTTCCGCGCGATCGCGCTGCGCTACTTCAACCCGATCGGTGCCGACCCGCGGCTGCGGACGGGCTTGCAGAACCCGACGCCGTCGCACGCGCTGGGAAAGATCATGCAGGCGCGCGTGGCGGGGGAGGCCTTCACCATCACGGGCACGGATTGGCCGACCCGCGACGGCTCCGGTCTTCGCGACTACATCCACGTCTGGGACCTCGCTCTCGCGCATGTCGCGGCCGTGCAGAAGTTCGAT
The DNA here is from genome assembly GCF_024519805.1 of Microbacterium sp. Mcb102. Lineage (NCBI taxonomy): Bacteria > Bacillati > Actinomycetota > Actinomycetes > Micrococcales > Microbacteriaceae > Microbacterium > Microbacterium sp. Mcb102. Next base: position 250,083 of record NZ_JALJRG010000001.1, read on the forward strand.
GAGGTCGCCACGCCGGACGACCCCTACCAGGTGATCAACCTCGGCACGGGAGACGGCGTGACGGTGCGCGAACTAGTCGCGGCATTCGAGCGGGTGACGGGCGAGCCGCTTCCGGTGACGGAGACCGACCGCCGCCCCGGCGATCAGGCCGGTGCGTTCGCGATCGTGGACCGCGCTGCGGCGGTGCTCCAGTGGCACGCCGAACGGTCGGTCGACGACGGGGTCCGCGACGCGATCGCCTGGGCGCAGAAACTGCGCGCCACGCTCTGACACCGCGCCACTCTCTGACGCCGCGCGGGGCGATTGCCTCGGCTATTCCAGCGAACGCAGAGTCGAGATCGCGCCCGTGTGGGCAGCGTCGATGTTCTCGCGCCAGGAGCGCGACTGCCCTGCGCGCAGCGCACACAGCACGAGCATGAACCACCCGGCTCCGACCAGCGTGAAGCTCTCGAACATCGAGTCGACGGCGAGAGTGACGAGGATGATCGGCGTCCACGCGTAGACCACGGACCGCCGGACGCTCGCGACCAGCCAGGATCGGATCAGTGCGACCCCGCCGAGGAGCAGGAAGAGCACCAGCCCTGCGGCCCCGAGCTGGAGCAGCACGTCGAAGAACGCGTTCAGCGCGCTCTGGTGATGGTCGTCGAGTTGGAAGTTGATGTAGGTGAACGGGTACTCGCCGCGCGCCCAGTCGCCGAACCACCCCCAGCCCTGGATCGGCTTGAGGGCGACGAAGTCGAGGATCGTGTTCCAGAGCGACGCGCGCATCGAGAAGTCCGATCCGGCATCGAGCAGGGCGATGATCTGATGGCGCAAAGCGAACGCGATCGTCAGTGCGAGCGCCACCAGGACGCCGAGCATCCACTGCACGAGGTTTCGCCGCGCCGGCGACGTGTGCCGCACGATGGTGAGGGCGAGCGTCACGATGCCGACCGCCACCGCGAGCACGAGCACGGTGGGGGAGGCCGACAGGAACGCCAGGGACCCGGCGAGGCCGACCGAGACCACCGCGAGGGGAGCGTTCACCGACTGCGTCCGCCACTCGATCACGAAGGTGATCAGGGCGATCACCGCGACGAATCCGAGCATGTTGCGGCTGCCGAACAGGCCCTGCACCGGGCCGCCGGCGGCGAGGTCGCCCTGGATCGCGAGGAAGGTGAAGGGCACGTCGAGCAGGATGCCGGAGAGGATCTCCACCCCGAGGGAGAGGGCCAACAGTGCACGCAGGGTGTCGCCGATGGCGCGCACGGTCTGCAGTGTGTCGCGGATATGGCCGATGGTGATCGCGAGGAATGCGTACCCGAACAGCGACATCCATCCGAAGAACGTGTCCGAGCGGTCCGTCGTCCACACCATGCTCACCAGCGCCCAGCCCAGGAAGGCGAAAAGCGACGAGGGAGCGATGCGCAGCGGGGAGAGCTCGTCGCGGCGCACCCAGAGGATCGCGGCGCCGAGCACGCACAGCACCGCGATGATCGTGGCCAGGGTGACCGTCGAGGTCATCCGTCCGATCGCGTACGAACCGAAGATGGCGGTGAGCGCCGTGAGCGTGAAGGCTCGCGCGAGCTCCACGGAGCCGAGCAGGCGGACCAACGGCCGGACCGGTGTCACGGAACCCGCCGTTGCCGCGTGCCGCGTTCGAAGACCAGGTCGCGTTCCCCGACGCCCACCAGCGGCACCGACTTCAGCTTGAAGGACAGGAGCACCAGGAGCATCCACCCCCAGAGCATGATCGGCGTCGACTCCGAGAAGCCCTGGACCAGCAGCACCACAGTGAACAGGCTCGGAAGCAGGGTCAGTGGAGAGAAGGGACGTCGGGCGTGGAGATCCCAGCGGGGCCGGTCGACCGCGAAGAACCAGGAGCGCCACAGCAGGCTCAGGTACGCGATTCCCATCAGGATCACGCCCAGCACGCCGAGCTGGAACAGCACGTCGAGCCACATGTTGTGCGCGTGGAACACGGTGATGCCGTGATCCACGATCCAGTGGTCGAAGGCCGGGTCCGTCGGGATCCACGGGCTGGAGAACCCGTTGCCGAACAGCGGGTGCTCCCGCACCCGCTCGAGCACCTTCGACCAGATCAGGTCGGAGCGGCCGGTGAGGTCGGAGCTGCGCCCGACGAGACCGAGCAGCGGCTCGCGCAGCAGCCAGACCACGGCGGCGGCCAGTGCCGTGCCGCCGATGGCCGTCACGTAGATCCGCGTGCGGGCGCCCGGCGTGCGGGCACGGCGCATGAGCAGCGCCACGACGAGCACCAGCGCGGCGGCTGCTGCGCACGCGAGGGCGGTGACCGACGACGTACGCAAGAGGAAGTACGCCGCGAGCAGCATCCACAGGGCGAGCGTCGTGCGCCAGCGGGCGCGAGCGGCGAACAGCACGCCGAAGGTGATGATCGCGAACAGCGAGATGATCGCCAACAGGTTCGCGTTGCCGACGATGCCCTGGATCCGTCCGCCGTCGAAGAGGTTGTCCCTGACCCAGTACCACTGCGGGTCGATCTCCCCCTCCGGCACGGTCGCGAAGTTCGGCAGCAGCGGCCCGTGCAGGACGAGTGAGACCCACAGCTCGATCGCCAGCGAGAGCCCGAGGATCCACTTGAAGGCGGACGAGAGGGCCCGGATGATCTCGTGCCAGGTGAGCACGTGGGCGATGAACAGCCCGTTCACGGTGACGGCCGCCAGCAGCACCCAGGTGATCAGCGTCGGTCCTCGCCATTGGGACCACGCGACCGAGACCAGGGCGAGTGTCGCGTATCCCATCGCCGTCCACGGCAGGCGACGCCAGCGGAACGGCTGCGGGCGGTTCCGGGCGAGCATCGGGATACCGATGCCGAGCGTCGCGAGAGTGAAGACGACGAGGGTGACGGCGGCGCCCTCCATGCCGATGAGGTTGTACACCGCGGTGTGCGCGAAGGTCACGATGAGCACGAGGATCACATAACCGCGCAGCAGAAGGTGCCCCGTCGACTCGCGCTCCGGCGCCGAGGGCGGGGCTGTCACCGGGTGCTTGGTGTACTGGGCCATCGCGTTCAGGCTACCGCGCCGCGCTCGGCGCGTGCCTGAACGCCGCAGCGCGGCTCTACGCTGGTGGCATGCTGCTGAGCCTCACGAACGCACCCCGCGACTACGCCTGGGGATCCGACTCCCTCCTCGCCGGACTCGAAGGGCGCACGCCGACCGGTGCCCCCGAGGCGGAGGTGTGGTTCGGGGATCATCCCGGCGATCCCGCGGACGTCGCGGGTGGCGGTACCCTCGATCAGATCACCGGCGGCACGCTCCCGTACCTGTTGAAGCTGCTCGCCGCGGGCGGGCCGCTCTCGATCCAGGTGCATCCGACGATCGCGCAGGCGCGCGACGGCTGGGCGAGGGAGAGCGGGCTCGCCGCAGACGACCCGCAGCGCAACTATCGCGACGACAACCACAAACCCGAACTCATCGTGGCTCTCAGCGAGCGGTTCGAATCGCTGAGCGGCCTGCGCCCGGTGAAGGACACGCTCGCTCTGCTGGACCTGCTGGACGACAGCGACGGCGTCGCACAGCTCCGCGCCCGTCTCGGGGGCGGAGCCGATGAGCTGCGGGATGCCATCGGGTGGTTGCTCGGAGGCGACGTGCAGCGAGAGGTCGACGAGATCATCGCCGCGGTGGTGCGGGCAGCGGAGCGAACCGACACGGGGGAGTGGGGCACGACGCTGAGTGCCATCGCGGGCGTGGCGGCGAACTACCCGGGCGATCCTGGGGTGGTCGTGGCGCTGCTGATGAACCATGTCGTGCTGCGACGAGGAGAGGGCGTGTTCCTGCGCGCCGGCCTTCTGCATGCCTACCTCTCGGGTCTCGGCGTCGAGATCATGGCGGCGAGCGACAACGTGCTTCGCGGCGGGCTGACTCCCAAGCGCATCGACGTCCCCGAGCTGCTGGCGATCCTCGACCCGACGCCCGGTGAGGTCCCGGTGCTGCGGCCGGCGGAGGGCGACGCGGTCACGGTCTATCCGGTTCCCGTACCCGACTTCGCGCTCAGCAGGGTCACGGTGGAGGGCGCTCCGATCACGGTCGAGGTCTCGGGACCGACGATGGTGCTCGCGACCGCAGGGGCCATCACGGTCACCTCTTCGTCCGGCGAGGAAGTGCAGGTCCCCGTGGGAAGCGTGGCTTTCGCGGGCGGCGACGAGAGCATGCTCACCGTGTCCGGCGAGGGCGAGGCGTTCGTGGCCGGACCGGGGCGCTGAACGCCGCGCGCTCGCCGCGCCGCGACACGCCGATGGATCGTCATGAACCTTCAAGACCGTATTGAGGGTTTACGATCCGCGACTTGACCGGAGCGAATGACACGGGTGTAATTAGTCATGCGCACGGCCCGCCGGGGGGCGGAGACAGGGTTGGAGATCGAGATGACGGGATACCGTTCCGACGTACCGGAGAATTGGTTCGTCGATCCGATCAACCTCGGTGTTCCCGGGGTGCGACGCACGGACGCCGCCGACGACGACAACGCCCTCGCCTGGCAGGCCGACGCCCTCTGCTCGCAGACGGATCCTGAGGCCTTCTTCCCGGAGAAGGGCGGATCGACCAGAGACGCCAAGCGGATCTGCACCACCTGCGACGTGCGTGGCGAATGCCTCCAGTACGCGCTCAACAACGATGAGCGCTTCGGCATCTGGGGCGGACTCTCCGAGCGCGAGCGCCGCAAGCTCAAGCGTCGCGCCAGCTGATCGGCGTCGCGCCAGCTGATCGGCTGAGCCGGTCGCCGCGGGCTGCGGCCGCATCGCTTCGCAGGCGCGCCGCGTCCACTGCTCCAGGGCAGGTCTTGACACGCATAGGCTGACGACGTCATGCCAGCCCGAGTTCACGCAATCATCGTCGCGCGCCCCGGATCCTCGTCCCGCGCGCAACTCCTCCGCACTCTCGAAGCCGTTCGCTCCCAGACCTCGCCCGCCGAGGCGGTGACGCTCGTCATGTGCGGCGATGCATCTTCCCTGCGCGAGAGCGAAGCCGTCGCGGCCGTCGTCGAGGGGATCATCGAAGCTCGCACGACGACCTCGTTCGCTGAGGCGGTGGAGCTCGCGCGTCCCCGTGTGAACGCAGGCTCCGCGATCTGGCTGCTCGCGCAGGACACGGCTCCGCATCCGCGGGCGCTGGAGCGGCTCCGGGGAACGCTCGAGCGTTCGCCCTCCGCGGCGATCGTCGCGCCCAAGCTCGTCGCGACCGACAACGATCGGGAGATCGTCTCACTCGGTGTCAGCATGACGACGTTCGGTCGCTCGGTCGAACTCGCGGCAGGGGAACTCGACCAGGGACAGCACGACCGCATGGACGACGCGCTCGGTTCCGACGTGCGCGGCGTCCTCATCCGCGGAGAGGTCCGCGACGCGCTGCGACCCGATCCCGCGCTCGCCGGCGCCGACGAAGGCCTCGATCTGGGCGTCCGTGCGCGCCTGGGCGGCGGTCGGCTCGTGCTCTCACCGAGTGCGCGGGTCTCCGCGGCGCCGGGCGGTCCCGCCGCGCTGCCCTCCGGCCGATCCCGTCGCGCCTACGTCACCCGGCTGGCGCAGTTGCACCGGCGACTCGCATACGCCCCCGCGGGCGCGGTGCCGCTGCACTGGCTCAGTCTGCTCCCGCTCGCGCTGTGGCGCTCCATCACGCATCTCGTCGGCAAGCGGCCGGAAGCGGTGCTCCCCGAGTGGGGGGCGGCCCTCACCGCGATGCTGCGCGTCGGTGCGGTCGCGCGGTCCCGCTCGCGCATCCGCGCCTTCCGCTCTTCCACCTGGGCGGGCATCGCGCCGTTGCGGGTGACGTCGTCCGATCTGCGCCGGCGTCTCGATGACGGGCATGGCAGTGAAGGCGGTGCCGTCAGCGAACTCCGTTTCTTCTCCGGCGGCGGTGCCTGGGCCGTGCTCGCGGCGCTCGTCGTGAGCATCGCCTCCTTCACGACCCTGCTCGCGTGGCCGGCCCTCGGCGGCGGCGCGCTCCTGCCGCTGCGTCAGACCGTCTCGGCGCTCTGGAGCGATGCGGCGTGGGGCGCTCGCGGCACGGGGATCGGCCTCGTCGGCCCGGCAGACCCGTTCGCCGCGGTCGTGGCTGTGCTCGGCTCTCTGTGGCCGGCCGGACCGTCGTTCGTGATGGTGCTGCTGTGGATTCTCGCGCTTCCGCTCGCCGTCCTCGGAGGCTGGTTCGCTGCGACGCGAGTGACCGACCGGTCGGGGCTTCGTATCTTCGCCGGTGTCGCGTGGGCGCTGGCGCCCACCTTCCTCACTGCGCTCGTCGACGGCCGCCCGAGCGCCGTGCTGGTGCACCTCCTGCTGCCATGGCTCTTCCATTCCGCCGTGGTGGCGCACCGCTCCTGGGGTGCGGCCGGAAGCGCCTCCCTCCTGCTCGCCGCCGTGATCGCCTGCGCTCCGTCGTTGGCGCCCGCACTCGCGCTGCTGTGGGTCGTGGCGGTGGGTATCGTGCTCGGCACCGCGCAGTTCCGTGGGGCCGGACGTCTGCTGTGGCTCCTCGTGCCGACGGCCGCACTGTTCGCTCCACTCGTCTTCTGGCAGCTCGCACACGGGACGCCGTTGGCGATCCTGGGCGATCCCGGACTGGTGTGGGCGGGACCACAGGCGTCCGCCGACGCCGCGGGTCGGCTGGCGCTCGCCACCGGATTCCCCACCATGGACCTCGCGGGGTGGTCGTGGTTCGTTCCCGCGCCGATCGCGGCGTGGGCTCCGGTGCTGTGTGCGCCGATGGCCCTGCTCGCCCTCGGCGCGGCCGTCGCCCCCCGGTGGCGCGCGGGCATCACACTGCTCGTCGTCGCTCTGGCAGGCCTCGCGACGGCGTTCCTCGCGGTCGGCATCACGGTGAGCTTCGCGCAGGGCACCGGAGTGGCGATCTGGCCCGGCGCAGGGCTCAGCCTGGCCTGGGTCGGGGTCGTGGGGGCCGCGCTCGTCACGCTGGACACCGCCATCACGCTTCCGAGGCTGCGGGTCCTCTCCGCCGTCGTCGCAGCGGTGGCGCTCGGAATCTGTGCCGTACCGGCGCTCAGCGCCCTCCACCTGGGTCGGTCGGTCCTCACGAACGGCCCCGAATCGACGCTGCCCGCCTACGTCGCCGCCCAAGCCGCCGGGGACCGTCCGCTCGCGACGCTCGTGATGACTCCGCAGAACGACGGAGGACTCGCGGTCGAGGTGGTCTGGGGGGCGAGCGAGACGCTCGGATCCCAGACCACGATGGTCTCGACCGCCGTCGAGCCGCAGGGGGACGACATCGCGACGCTCGCCGTCGATCTCCTCTCCGCCCGCGACTTCGATGCTCCGGGCGAGCTGGCTGCGAAGGGGATCAGCTACGTGCTGCTCTCGGAGCTGTCCGGGAGTGAAGGAGACAAGGCTCGCGCTCTGCGCACCGCGGCCGTCGCCTCGATCGATCAGCGTGCCGGCCTGGTTCATGCAGGCGAGAGCGATCGCGGAGTGCTCTGGCGTCTGGAGGCCGAGATCGCTGCGCCACCGACACTGACTTCCGCTCAGGAGGGAACCGCTCGCCTCGTGTTGACGATCCAGCTGCTGGCCGTCTTCGTGGCGCTGCTGCTGTCGATCCCGACCAGGGCTTCGCGTCGCGCGGCGCGAGCGCAATCCCGCATCGTCGGCCGCGCGCCGGATGAGCCGATGATCCTGCCTCGGCACGCGGAGGACCAGGTCTCGCTCGAGGAGCAGACGCCGGTCGGAGCGATCGAGGAGCCGCAGGACGAGGCCGCGCTGAACGACGAGGCGCTGGTTCCGATCGCCGAGCCCGATCCCATCGCCCAGGAGCCTTCGGAATCCGTCGACGCGGAATCCGACGGGATCGTCGACGAGAGAGCCGAGACGACAGGGGAGGGGGACCGATGAGTGGTTCGCGTGCATTCAAGGTCGCCGCGACGGGTGCTCGCCTCGCCACCGGAGTCGCCGTCATCGCCGCCTGCGTCGTCGGGATCGTCGCCGCGGTCCACGCACCGTGGCCGGTCATCCGGCATGATGCCGCCCGCGTAGACGTCACGCCGCTCCCCGGAGACAGCGTCCTGGTGTGCAACGGCGACCTGCGCGCGCTCGGACGGGACGCCATGGATCCGCTGGCGCTGAGCTCTGCGGGGTCGCCGACCCTCACGGCTGGCGGAACGTCGGGCGATCCGTCCTCGGCGGGTCTGACGGTGCAGGATCTTCCCGACGCGGGCGAGGTGCGCGTTCTCACGGGCGCTGTGGAAGGACGCTCAGCACCGTTGATCGCCGCCGCGGAGTCGATCACTCTCGCCACGGACGACCTCTCCGGATTCGCGGCCGCCGCCTGTGGAGTTCCCCGACTGAATTCCTGGCTCGTCGGCGGGAGCACCGCCACCGGCACCGAGGACATCGTCACCCTGACCAATGCCGCGGAGGTCCCCTCGACCGTGACGCTGTCGGTCTACGGCGAGACCAGAAGCGCACGCACGGTCATCGTGCCCGCGCGCACGCAGACCGCGCTGCCGCTCACGTCGATCGCCGCCGGCGACACCGCGCCCGTCGTCCGCGTCGATGCGACCGGGGCTCCGGTCCGTGCGGTGCTGCAGTCGTCGCTCACCCAGGTGCTCGACCCCGCCGGCATGGACCTGCAGGACGCGGTGCCCGGCGCGCAGCAGAAGCTGGTGCTCACCGGAGTGGAGGTGTTCGCCTCTGACGGGGACGACGACGAGATGGCGGTTCTGCGCCTGCTCTCGCCCGGCGCGGACGCACGTGTTCAGGTCCGGGTCGTCGCGGAGGGTGCCGGTTCTGCAGCGGACGAGTTCACGGTTCCGCTCGAACCCGATCTCCCCGCTCAGGTCTCGCTCAGCGGTCTCGAACCCGGCCGTTACACCGTGGAGGTCGATTCGGAGGCACCGGTCGTGGCCGCGCTGCGCCAGCAGGACGGCTTCGGCCGTGATGCCGACTTCGCGTGGGTCACCCCGGCACCGGAGGTCGACGGCGAGGTGGTGTTCGCGGTGCCGTCGGGCCCGCCGGGCCGACTCCAGCTGGCGAACTCGTCGGATGAGGACGCCACGGTGACGATCGAGCCGCTTGACGGCGGAGCATCCCAGGAAGTCCTGATCGCCGCAGGCGCGACGGCCGGGATCGATGTCGAGCCCGGTGCGACCTATCGGATGGAGTCGACGGGCCCGGTGCACGCCGCGGTCGCGCTCACCGCTTCGGGCGCGCTCGCCGTGCTGCCGGTGCAGCCGAGTGCCGGTGTCGAGAAGGCGATCGCGGTCTACCCCTGATCAGTTCCCGGGGGTGAAGACCCCGCGAGCTCAGTGCTCGTGGCCGAGGTCCCACGGCTCACGGCCGACGTACTCCGCGGCGGCCCGGAACACGGCGCTCTCGATCGCCATCCGGCGGTGCGGAGCGTCGTCGTGCCCCGGGGGCAGGAGCCGCTCGATGGGCAGCCGGAACAGCACGATGCGCCGATTCTCCCGATCGAGGTACCAGCGCGGTACCGCATCGGCAGCGTCGAATGCGGGAATCGCCCCGATCTCGAACCTGACGTCCTGCAGCTCTGGCCACGTCCCGCGTAGGAACTCGACGGCAGTGCCCACGGTCAGGTCGAAGCGATCGAGACGGCCGTCGAGCGGCGCGAGCGGCGGGCGCACGACTTCGCTGCGACCCAGACGCCCGTGGCGGCCGTGTCGCGCGCCGCGCCGTGGTGCGGCGGGGGCGTGAGCGGTGCGGCGACGGGGCATGTCGAAAGTCTAGGCCGTGCCGACGTGTGCGGCGCGGCATCCCCGGCTCGGATGCGCGCGACCGTACGCTGGCGGAGATGGACGGACGACTGTGCTCGAAGGTCGGCTGCGCGCGAGAAGCCGTGGCCACCCTCACTTACGACTATGGGGACAAGATGGCGGCGCTCGGTCCGCTCGGCGCCGCGAACGACCCGCAGGCGCATGATCTGTGCTCCCCGCACGCCGATCGGCTCTCGGTGCCCGCGGGCTGGCTCGTCGTGCGGCACGAGGCGCTTCGGGCCTGAGGAAGGCCCCCGACACGCGGTCACCTTTGCTATACCCGGAAATCATTTTTTGGGTACGCTGACTCCAGGCGTGCCAGGGCGGCGCTGCCGGAAAGGCACTCGTGATCGTCTGGCGTCGCTGGATCTTCCCCCTGCTTCTCGTCGTGGTCATCGGCGCGTGCGCCGCAGCACTCGTCAAGATCGCTTTCTTCCCTGACCGGGCCGAAAGCATGGTCAGCCCGGAAGCGACGATCACCGACCCGATCGTGGCGGTGGAGCGCGGATCCGTCGTGAACGCGCTGAGCCTGACCGGCAACGTCGCGCGCGATGAGATCTTCGCGGTTCGCAGCGAGATCGACGGCACGGTCACCGCCGTCCACGTGAGTGAGGGCGCCGCGGTGTCGGCCGGCCAGAAGCTGTTCACCATCCGTCAGGAAGATCCCCGCAAGGACATCGATGTGCTCGCGCCCGAGGCCGGCGACGTGTCCGAGATCGCGCTCGTGAAGGGGCAGCCGACCTCGGTGGGCACCGAGATCTTCAGTCTCACCCCCGCGCGGTACCACCTCCTCGCGACCGTCGACCCTGTGCAGCTGTACCGCCTCGTCAACGCGCCGACCGAGGGCACGGTCACCATCACGGGTGGTCCGGCACCGTTCGCCTGCACCGGCGTCCGTGTGCAGGTGACGGCAGAGGGCACCGCGAGCGTGCGCTGCGCCATCCCCGCCGGTCAGACCGTGTTCGCCGGACTCCCCGCGACGATGGACCTGGCCCTCGGCCAGGTCGAGGACGCGCTCGTGATCCCGGTCACCGCCGTCCAGGGCGGCGCGGGCTCCGGGAACGTGTGGGTCGATGCGGCCGACGGGGCAGAACCCGAGGAGCGCGCGGTGAAGCTCGGTGTGAACGACGGGACGATCGTCGAAGTCACCGAGGGTCTGGAGGAGGGCGAGAGCATCCGTCAGTTCGTCCCGGGCTTCGTCGCCCCGGTCGAGGAGTTCTGCTACGAGGTCTCGCCGGGCGTGGAGCAGTGCGACAGCGGGATGAGCTGGTGAGTCTGGTCGCTCTGGAGGACGTCACCAAGAGCGTCCTCCTGGCAGACGATTCGCGGCTCGAGATCCTCCGCGGCATCACGCTCGAGGTCGGTGCCGGTGACCATGTGTCGATCGTCGGCCGCTCCGGCTCCGGCAAGTCGACGCTGCTCAACATCCTCGGGATGCTGGACTCGCCGACGTCGGGCTCGGTGTCGTTCGAGGGACGGGAGGTTCGTCGCATGCGGTCGGGGCGTCTGGACCGGCTGCGCGGCGACAACGTCGGCTTCGTCTTCCAGCAGTTCAACCTGCTGCCGGGGCGCACCGCACTCGACAACGTGATGATGCCCCTCGGCCACGCGAAGGGGAAGGTGTTCTGGAACCGTCGGCAGATCGCCGCGGACATGCTCGAGCGGGTGGGACTCGGGCACAGGGTCGGGCAGATCGCCGACAAGCTCTCCGGCGGTGAGCAGCAGCGGGTCGCGATCGCCAGGGCACTGGTGCGCAGGCCCGTGTTGATCCTCGCGGACGAGCCGACGGGCGCGCTCGACATCGACACCGGCGCATCCGTCATGTCGCTCCTCGACGAGGTCGCCACGGAGACGGACGCCGCGCTGGTCACCATCACGCACGACCTCCACGTCGCGGCCCGCGCGCGCCGGCACTACCGCCTGGATGCCGGACGCCTGGAGACCGCGGACCTCAGTCGCGCGTTCGAAGCCTCGACCCTCGCGGCTTCCGTGCCCTCCGCTCCGGCACCGCCCGTGACCGTGGCGCCGGCACCGCCCGTGGCAGCGGCGCCCGCATCCGAGGTCGTGTCGTGACCGGCTTCCTCGGCGCGCTCTCCGACGCGTGGGCCGAGATCCGCGTCCACAAGCTCCGGGTGCTGCTCAGCCTGATCGGCATCGCCGTGTCGGTCGGAGCACTCACGGCAGTCGTGGCGATCTCGGAGTATCAGCGACAGTTCCAGGCGGAGCAGTCCGACCGCTGGGGAGGGCGCGCGGCCACGATCGTCGTAGCCGCGAGCACGGCCGACGGCACCCCTGTGGACGCCGATGACTTCGACGCCCGCTTCAGCCGGGTCTCGGAGCGATTCGGCTTCAGCCACACGGCGCGCATCGCGCAGGGGGTCATGCTGGATGCGCAGCTGCCGGAGGGCGTCACTCCGGTCCCCGCGCGCATCATGGATCCCGCCTATTCGCAGATCCACCGCGAGCAGCTTCTCGAGGGGCGCTGGTTCCTCGACTCCGATCTGGAGGCCATGGCCCCGCCGGTGGTCATCACGGAGGCGCTGTGGGAGCGTCTGGGACGCGTGCCCCTGACGCAGCATCCGACCGTCGTGTTCGATGGTCCGGCCGGAGGCACCTATCAGGTGATCGGCATCGTTCCTCGGCAGGGCTTCGGCGACGAGGAGCTGCGGGTCGACCTGCTCTACGATGCGTATCGCTCTCGCGTGGACGCCCTGCCGCCGGATGCGACGACCCAGTACGAGGTCTGGGTGGGCGCTCAGCAGGCTGACCAGATCGGACCGGTGCTGGCGATGGATCTGCGCGCAGGGCTGCCGGAGGGGCAGACGGTCTCGGTGAGCCGCACCGACTGGGCGGCTCAATCGGGCGCCATGGATGCGCAGGCCACGTTCGAGATGATCACGGGCGGAATCGCCGCCCTGATCCTCGCGCTCGGGGCCCTGAGCCTGATCAACATCCAGCTGGTCGCCATGCGTCAGCGCGTGCGTGAGATCGGGGTCCGACGTGCTTTCGGCGCCAGTTCGGGGCGGGTGTTCTTCGCCGTGTTCCTGGAGAGTCTCGTCGCCACGACGGTCGCCGGAGTGATCGGGATCGCGATCGTCGTCGCGGTGCTGCGCTCGGACTGGATCGTCACCTCGATGTTCTACGGCATCCAGGACGTGCCGCCGTTCCCGATGCGGGCTGCACTCATCGGACTCGTCGCCTCGGTGATCGTCGGCGCGGTGTCGGGTTTCATCCCCGCTCTCGTCGCGCTGCGGGTCAAGGTGATCGACGCGATCCGCTTCTGACGCACACACCGGGCGGGTGGCGTCGGGTGGAAGAATGTGAGGATGCCTGAGCTCGAGTACCGCGTCGCCGACCTGTCCCTCGCCGAAGCCGGCCGTCACCAGCTGCGCCTCGCCGAGAACGAGATGCCGGGATTGATGTCCCTCCGGGAGGAGTTCGGTGCGGCGCAGCCGCTGAAGGGCGCCAGGATCGCCGGCTCGCTGCACATGACGGTGCAGACGGCGGTGCTCATCGAGACGCTCGTGGCGCTCGGGGCGGAGGTGCGGTGGGCGAGCTGCAACATCTTCTCCACGCAGGATGAGGCGGCTGCCGCCGTCGTGGTCGGCCCGAGTGGCTCGGTCGACGCCCCAGCGGGGGTGCCGGTCTTCGCCTGGAAGGGGGAGACGCTCGAGGAGTACTGGGCGTGCACCGACCGCATCTTCGACTGGTCGTCGACGGGATTCGACGGTCCGAACCTCATCCTCGACGACGGCGGCGACGCCACGCTCCTCGTGCACAAGGGCGTCGAGTTCGAAAAGGCGGGCGTTGTCCCGGCGACGACGGACTCCGACTCGCACGACTACTCGGTCATCCTCGACCTGTTGCGCAGGTCGCTCGCGTCGTCGACCGATCGCTGGACGAAGCTCGCGGCCGGGCTCATCGGGGTGACGGAGGAGACCACCACCGGCGTGCATCGTCTCTATGAGCTCGCCGCCTCCGGGGAGCTGCTCTTCCCGGCCATCAACGTCAACGACTCGGTGACCAAGAGCAAGTTCGACAACAAGTACGGCATCCGTCACTCCCTCCCGGATGGGCTGAACCGCGCGACCGACGTGCTCATGGGCGGCAAGGTCGCCTTCGTGTGCGGGTACGGCGATGTGGGCAAGGGGGCAGCCGAGGCTCTGCGCGGACAGGGTGCCAGGGTGATCGTCAGTGAGGTCGATCCGATCTGCGCGCTGCAGGCGGCGATGGACGGGTTCCAGGTGGCGCGCCTGATCGACGTCGCGGGCGAGGTCGACATCGTGGTGACCGGCACCGGCAACCGCGATGTCGTCACGACCGAGCACCTTCTGGCGCTGAAGCACCTTGCGATCGTCGCCAACGTCGGCCACTTCGACAACGAGATCGACATGGCGGGCCTCGAAGCCATCGAGGGCGTCGAGAAGGTCGAGATCAAGCCGCAGGTGCACGAGTGGCGTCTGCCGAGCGGACGCAGCGTCCTCGTGCTCAGCGAGGGGCGCCTGATGAACCTCGGCAACGCCACGGGGCATCCGTCGTTCGTCATGAGCGCCTCATTCACCAACCAGGTGCTCGCCCAGCTGGAGCTCTACACGAACATCGCCGCCTACCCCACGGGCGTGTACGTCCTGCCGAAGGCGCTCGACGAGAAGGTCGCACGCCTCCACCTCGACGCACTGGGAGTGCAGCTCACGACTCTCAGCGACGAGCAGGCGGCGTACATCGGTGTTCCGGTGGACGGACCGTACAAGCTCGAGCACTACCGCTACTGAGCGATCGCGAGACTGAGCATCCCGCCAGCCGGATCAGACGCCGACGCGCCGGCCGGTGAGCCGCTCGGCTCGATGGTCGGCGTTCTCCAGCGCGCGTCGCTCCCGCTCCCGGCGGAGCACCGTGATGCCCACCAGTACCTGTTCCGGCGGCGCGGAAGGCATCGGGGAGACGAAGGGTGTGGCCTCGGCGAGCAGGTCGTGCGCCACCCGCGCTCGAGCGGCGGGGACCATCCGCGGCGCGCTCACGAGGAACTGCGAGATCCGGCGTGCGAGCCGGTCGGGCATGCGCGCCACATCGGCGATCTGCGCCCAGCCTTCGAGGGCAGGGGGCAGCACTGGGATGTGGGAGGGGAGTGCGGGCGTGCGGACGCGCTGGCTGTAGGTGCCGGCGACCAGGTCGCCCAGACGCTGCGATCGCGCCGTGAAGGCGCCGGTGAGCACGGCGACGCCGCCGAAGGTCATGTAGATCTCGAGGACGCCGAGAAGCGCACGGATGAACGCGTGCCGGAACCCGGCCGCACCGCCGTCCACGCGGACGATCCGCCCTCCGACGGCGAGCTTGCCGAGGCTGCGGCCCTTCAGGGCGACCTCCATCGTGATGGGCAGCACCACGAAGCTCACGACGATCGCCGCGACCGTGGCGATGCGGTCGGTGGCATCGCTGAGCACCCCGGCATCGAGCAGCCAGATGCGCAGGAAGAGCCAGAGGATGAACACCGCATATCCGAGGAGCATGTCGATCGCGGCGCCCAGCGCGCGGAGGAGGAAGCCGACCGGCTGCACGTCGATCGCGACGGCCTCGCCGGAGAGCACCTCGTCGGAGACGTCGATCGGGACGGACATGAGTACAGTAAATCAGGTGGATGCCGATGCGCTGACCGATGCTCGCCGTGCGGAATGGGAACGGCTCGAGGAACTCAGCCGCGCCCGGCTCGACGGCGCCGGGGTGGACGAACTGATCGTGCGGTACCGCGCCGCCTCTGCAGATCTCGCCGAGCTGAAGACGTCGGTCGGCGACTCTCCGCAGGGTGCCTACCTCTCCACGATCCTGGTCCGCGCCCGGCTGCGCCTCACCGGAGCCTCCGACAGCATCCTGACCCAGACCGCGCGGTTCTTCCGTCTGCAGCTTCCGGCCGCCCTGTACCGGTTGCGGTGGACGACACTGGTCATCGCTCTCGCTTTCATCGCCGTCGCGGTCGGCACAGCGGCGTGGATCGCGAGCGACCCGGCCCTCATCGCGACGCTCGGCCCACCCGACCAGCTCGAACAGTATGCCGATGAGAGCTTTACCGGTTACTACACCGAGAACCCCGCTGCCGAGTTCATGGGCATGGTCTGGACGAACAATGCCTGGATCGCCATGCAGTGCGTGCTCTTCGGCGTCACGGGGATCTGGCCGGTGTACATGCTCGTGCAGAACGCCATGGGCCTCGGTACGTCGGGCGCGGTGATGGCTGCGCACGACAAGGCCGATCTGATGGTGCTCTACATCCTTCCGCACGGCATGCTCGAGATGACCTGCATCTTCGTCGCAGCGGCCGCCGGTCTGCACGTGTTCTGGGCCTGGGTGGCTCCGGGGCACCGTACCCGTGGGGAAGCGCTGGCCGAAGAGGGGCGCTCACTCGCGACGGTCGCTCTCGGCCTCGTGTTCGCCCTGTTCCTCGCCGGACTCGTCGAGGGTTTCGTCACCGGTTGGGGGCTGCCGTGGCCGGTGAAGATCGGCATCGGCGCTGCCGCCCTGGCCGTGTTCCTCATCTACATGCTCGTCGTCGGCGGCCGGGCGCATCGCCGCGGCGAGACGGGCGACCTCGTCGAGTACGAAGCCGGGACGCCGCGCCTCATCGCCGGCTGACTGCGGAAGGCCCGCAGACGGCAGCGGTCAGAGCCGGCCGGCCGCCTTCAACTCGAGGTAACGGTCGGCGATGCGCGGCGGGAGCTCCTCGGGGTCAGCGGCGATCGCCTCGCCACCGGCTCTGCGGATCGCATCCGCGACGTTCTCGGCGTCACGAAGCGTCCGCTCCGCCGCGGCAGCGAGATAGACCTCTTCGCGAGAACCGCGTTCGCGCGCCAGCGCAGCGATGCCGTCATCGGTGACCGATCCGACGAGCACCGTGGTCGCACGTGACGCGTTCGGGAAGGCGCCGAGGAACCCTCGAGCGGATTCTGCCGCGTCCTGCGCGGTCAGCACGACGATCAGAGAAGGCCGCGTGGTGAGAGTGCGCACGGCGGCGAAGGCACCGTGCCAGTCCGTGTCCACCAGGCGCGCGTGTACGGGCGCCATGGTGTCGCTCATCGCCGGCAGGAGTGCCGTGCCGTCCACGCCGGTGACCCGGCCACGCACCACGCGGTCGTACAGCAGCAGGTGCACGTGGTCGCCCGCGCGGGAGGCGAGCGCAGCCAGCAGCAGCGCCGCTTCGAGAGCGGCATCGACGCGGGTGCCGTCGCCCACGCGTGCGGCCGCTGTGCGACCGGTGTCGATGATGATGACCACATGCCGGTCGCGTTCGGGGCGCCAGGTGCGCAGCATCGTGGTGCCGGCGCGGGCGGTCGCGCGCCAGTCGATCGAACGCACGTCGTCGCCGCGGACATACTCCCGCAACGAGTCGAACTCGGTGCCTTGGCCGCGGACCTGGATGCTCGTGTTGCCGTCCAGCTCGCGCAGTCGCGCCAGGCGCGAGGGCAGGTGCTTTCGCGAGGTGAAGGCGGGAAGCACCCGGATCGCGCCGCGGACCGGATGCCGTGCCTGCCGACCGGCGAGGCCGAGGGGCCCGCGGGAGCGGATCATCACGAACTCGCTCACCAGTTCGCCGCGTCGGCGGGGGGTGAGGGGGATGGCGACGCGGCCTCGCTCGCCCGGGGCGACCTGCAGCTGCTGTCTCTCCGCAGGAGCACCGGCCGTGGGCTGCCAGGCGTCGCGGAGCACCGCGTGCAGCGCCCTGGTGCCGTGGTTGTGCACGGCGACACTCACCGGGACCTGTTCGCCGAGTCGGGCGCGCTTCGGCACGCGGCGACTCACGGTCACCGACCGGGCGCTGGCGGCGAGAGAGACGTCCACGACCACCAGCAGGATGCACAGGCCGATCCAGGCGCCCAGCACCGCGTACGCCGGGTAACCCGCGAGCCCGGCGAGGACCAGCGGGACGATGCCGACGGCGAGAGCGACGGCGAGACGACCGGTGATGAACACCTAGATCGGTACCCTGGTCTGCTGCACCACCGAGGTGAGCACCGCGTCCGCGGAGACGCCCTCCATCTGCGCGTCGGGCCGCAGCTGGAGCCGGTGCCGCCATACGGGCACCAGCATCGTCTGCACATGATCGGGGGTCACCGCGGTGGAGGCGTTCAACCACGCCCAGGCCTTGGCCGCGGCGAGGAGGCCGGTCGACGCACGCGGGCTGGCACCGAGTTCCACGGAGGGGGACTGCCTCGTCGCTCGCGCCAGATCGACGACGTAGCCGAGCACGTCGTCGGTGACGTCCACCGAGGCGGCTGCCTGCTGCGCCGCGCGGATCTCGTCCGCAGAGACCACGGCCTCGACGCCGGTCAGCTCACGCGGGGAGAAGCCCTCGGCGTGCCGGCGGAGCACCGACACCTCGGCATCGCGTTCCGGCATACCGACGACGAGCTTCATCAGGAAGCGATCCAACTGCGCTTCCGGCAGTGAGTACGTGCCCTCGTGTTCGATCGGGTTCTGCGTCGCGGCGACGAGGAAGGGGTCGGGCAGCGAGCGGCTGATGCCGTCGGCCGAAACCTGGCGCTCCTCCATGGCTTCGAGGAGGGCGGCCTGCGTCTTCGGCGGCGTCCGGTTGATCTCGTCCGCGAGCAGGATGTTCGTGAAGACCGGGCCGGCACGGAAGTCGAACTCACCCGTGCGTGCGTCGTACACGAGGGAACCCGTGACGTCGCCCGGCATCAGGTCCGGCGTGAACTGCACGCGTTTCGTGTCGAGGCCGAGGGCGCGGGCGAACGAGCGGACCACCAACGTCTTGGCGACGCCGGGCACTCCTTCCAGGAGCACATGGCCGCGTGCGAGCAGCGAGACGAGGAGGCCGGTGACGGTGCCGGCCTGGCCGATGACCGCCTTATCGACCTCGGTGCGCACCCGGTGCATGGCCTGACGAAGCGCGGCGTCGTCGGTGGAGTGGTTCTCAACGGTCACGTGGTTCCCTCGGCTTCTGTGGGATGGATGGTCGGTCGGCGGGTGCTGGTCTCCACGGCCGCCTCGAGCTCATCGAGACGCCGAGCGAGGTCGACCAGGGCGGCGTCGTCGGTGGGAAGAGGTCCCGCCAGCAGCGTCTGCAGTGTTCCCCGAGGGATCCGGAGCCGGTCGGACGCGGCGTCGGCGACCTCGTCTGCGCCGGCATGCACGGCCAGGCCCAGTCGGCGGGCGAGGCGCCGCTGCGCGCCGTCGCGAAGGGCCTCTGCAGCGTGCGCGGCGTCGGCCGCTCTGGCCGTGAGGCGTGCACGACCGTGCATCGTCTCGGACGCGCGCACCGTCACCGGCAAGGTCTCGGCGACCAGGGGCCCGAAACGCTGACCGCGCCAGATCGACGCGGCGACCCCGGCGAGCAGCAGCAGGAGGATCGCCGGAGTGACCCAGGGCGGTGTTAGGCTCCCCAGCGTGTCGACCGACTTGCCCTCGATGTCGGAGTCACTGAAGCTCGGGACATACCAGACGACCCGCTCGGTCTGCCCGAGCAGCGCGAGCGCCAGGGCGGCGTTGCCGTTCTCCGCCAGGTACGCGTTGCTGAAGAGCCTGGTGCCCTCGACGACGGCGACGCGGTCACCGCCGCGGTCGTCGATGAGCACGGCGGCGCCGTCGGCATCGCCGAAGCACCCCTCAACTTCGGCGGCGGGCGCGAAGAGTCGATCGGCCCGGATCGTGCCGACCTCGGCGAACTCCGGGACATCGCATCCTGCCGTCACGGCCGCGCGTGTGCCCGGGGCGTTCTCGCCGATGCGCAGTGCGCTCATCAGGTGCGAGCTTGTCGAGAGGAAGACGACGCGATCCGCCGGTTCCATCAGCGTCTCCAGGGCGCCATCGGTCAGCGTGTACGGGTTCGCCATCACCAGCGTGGTTCCCCCGTCGACGGCGGCACGTGCCTCCGCCCGTGATCGGTGGATGTCGACCTCGACCCCCTGGTCACGCAGGATCTCCGCGAGGGCGAGGGCGCCGGAGTCATCACGCCCTTCGGGATCGAGAGCTCCGTGTTCGCCCGGCGGTGCAGCACTGACGCGGATGGCGACGAAGACGACGAGCACGACGAGGACGACGAGGATCAGCCAGCCGACGATGGACTTCGTCCTGCGCGGTCGGCGCTCGGCCGTCGCCGGGACACCGCTCTGCTCGGTTGCGGTCATGCGGGCACCGCCTCGAGCCGACGGGTGCGGAGACGCTCGTCGGTTGCCGCGAGGTCCTGATAGATCTCTTCCGTCGCCGGGCGGCCGAGGTAGCGGACGTCGTCGAACGCCACGGCCGCGCGGCGCAGGGCCGGGGCCTCGTCAGCGAAGACGGCGGCGGCGTCGCGGGCTATCGACTGCGCGGTGGCACCGGGAGCAGGGTCGATCAGATCGCGTTCCAGCAGGCTGCGCGCGATCGCGCGGTAGCGGAGGATCGTCGCCGTGTTCCAGTCGCCGGCACGGGCACTGCGCTCGGAATCGGACCGGAGCTGCGCTGCCGTGCGGTCATCGGACTCGCCGAGGAGGTCGCCCCGTGCACGTCGCACGGCACGGGAGCTGCGCGGCCGACCCCAGATGACGAGGGCCGCGATGAGAGCCGCCACGATGAAGACCGTCACGATGATGAGGGCGGACGGGCCGATGTTCGCCCCGTTTTCCGAGCTGAACAGATCGGCGAGGAAGCGGCCGATGTCCCGCGCGACCAGATCGAACCACGTGGGCTTCGCATCCGCATACCGCGGGTTGGCGAGCTCGTCTTCCGCCCATCGGCGTGCCTCATCCCCGTCGGGGATGAACAGGTCGTCGAACCGGGAGATCATGCCGTGTCGTCGCTGCCGGGAGCAGCCCAGCCTCCGTCAGCGGGGCCGGGCGTCGGGCGAGGCGTGACGGCACTCGCCGCAGGGGGCGGCGGCGGAGGGAACGCCCCGGGTGCGTCCGCGACCGGCGCGGGTGCTGTCGTCGTCACGCCGTTCTGCTGCGGCGCGTGCGGCTGCTGCCCGTACGACTGTCCGGGGTACGGCTGCGGCTGCGGTGCGTATGCCTGCGGTTGCTGCGGATACGACTGTCCCGGGTATGGCTGCGGGTAGGCGCCCTGTGCCATCAGAACGTGGTCCGGCACCTGCCGGGGCGGGGGCGCCGAGGTGACGGCTCGCGCGGGATCGACGATGAACGGGTCGGCCAACTCATCTTCCGTCTTCCCGAGATCTCGGTGCTCGACATACGCGATGAGTGTCTGGTCGAGTCCCTCGTAGCGCATCCGGCAGTCGAGATAGACGAGTGCCGACCCGGTGCTCTGTACGACGAGGGTGATCGCCTGGATGACGAGGAGCAGGATCTGGGGTGCGAGGAAGGCGAGGACAAAGCCGACGATGGCGCTCGGATCCTCAGCGCCCGTCGGCGCGATGACCGACCCGAGAAGGCTGCTCAGCAACGTGGCCGGGATGCTCACCACCTGCGCCGCGACGCCCATGATGGCGCTGATGAGGAAGGTCACTCCGAACGCGACCCAGAAACGGCCCCGGGTGAGTCGCCACGATCGTACGAAGGCGTCGCGGAACCGTGCGCGCTCAAGGACGAGAATCGACGGCACCAGCAGCAGCTTCGTCGTCAGCCAGACGGACAGCGGGATCGCAGCGAGTCCGAGGACGACGATGATGAGGACGACGACCCCGATGAGCTCGACGCTTCCGCCCGCGCCGCCGGCGACGAAGGCGGCGATGATGGTCACGGCGATCGCGAGGACACCGAACAGCGCGATCACGGAAAGCGACGCGAAACCGGCGAGACGCCAGAAAGCCGGCGCCATCCGGCGCCAGAGCATTCGCAGCGTGGCCTTGACCCCGACGGCGGCGTAGCCGATCTCCGCGGCGACCACGCCCTGCATCATGGCCGTGAAAGCGATCGATGCCAGTCCGACGCCGAGGCCGGCGATGAGGTTGATCCCGATGGTCCCTGCCAGCACCGCCTCGAAGTCGGGGGAGGAGGGGGAGACGGTCTCGAGGCGCGAGAAGGTCGTGAAGAAGACGACGCCCATCACCGACGCCGTGACGACGGTCGCGACGAGCTGGATCACGACGGCGAAGCCGAACAGCACCTTCGGGTTGTGTCGCAGTGCCGCGAAGGCCCTGCCCAGCAGCATCCCGAACGTCAGCGGATGAAGCGGGATGATCCCCTTCTTCGGCGCGGGCGTCCACATCTGGCCACTCAAAGGCACTCCCTCCATGGTGGCTCCATCGTGTCACACCGCACACGTGGTGCGCAGACCTGGGGTCGGCGGGACTCGGTGCCATAAGGTAACAGTTATGACCTCACGCATTCTCGTGGTCGATGATGACACAGCGCTCGCCGAGATGATCGGCATCGTGCTGCGCACCGAGGGTTTCGAGCCGGTGTTCTGCGCGGACGGTGCGCGTGCCGTCGACGAGTGGCGCTCGCAGCGGCCCGATCTCGTGCTGCTCGACCTCATGCTGCCCGGCATGGATGGGATCGAGATCTGCACACGCATACGCGCGGAATCCGGCGTCCCGATCATCATGCTCACGGCGCGCAGCGACACCGCAGACGTCGTCCGCGGACTCGAGGTGGGCGCCGACGACTACATGGTCAAGCCTTTCAACCCGAAAGAGCTCGTGGCACGGATCCGCACTCGTCTGCGTCCGACGCCGCAGACCACCAGCGAGCAGCTGCGGGTGGGCGACCTCACCGTCGACGTCGACGCCCATGAGGTGCGCCGGGGCACGGCGCCCATCGCCCTCACTCCGCTGGAGTTCCAGCTGCTGGTCGCACTTGCCTCCAAGCCGCAGCAGGTTTTCTCCCGCGAGATGCTCCTGGAGCAGGTGTGGGGGTACCACTACAAGGCCGATACCCGTCTGGTGAACGTGCACGTGCAGCGCCTCCGCGCCAAGGTCGAGCTCGACCCGGACAACCCGAAGATCGTGATGACGGTGCGTGGCGTCGGCTACCGTGCCGGGAGCGTCGGCTAGGAGCACGATGGCCGCGACGACAGCGACCACCACGACGGTCGCTGTCCTGCGCGACTGGCGAGGCTGGCCGACGATGCTCGGCACTCTGTGGCGACGCTCGCTGCGCTTCCGCACCCTCTCGATCACGCTGCTCGCGACATCGCTGGCGATCTTCATCACCTGCGTCACGATGGCGCTCGTGATCCAGAACGACCTCTTCATCTCGCGCAAGACGGTCGCCCTCGAAGACGCGCGCCGCGCGGTCGACCAGGCCCAGCGCATCCTCGACGTGGCCGAGGTGGGAGACGATCCCGCGGCGCTCTCGAGTCTCTGGGCCGGCATCCAGGACACGCTCGCCCGCACCTCGAGCACCGATCAGCTCGCGGGCTACAAGATCGACACGGGTGCGGACACCGCACGACTGAACGGATTCGAGGCCGGGCTGAACGAGAGCCTGCTGAGCCCGAACCTGCGCGCACGTGTGGTCAAGCTCGACGATCGCCAGGCATGGCAGTCGGTCGCGCTTCCGGTGGAGGACGGCCCCCCAGTCCCCGGCATCGTCGTGGGGCAGCAGTTGCAGGTCCCCGAGGCCGGACCCTTCGAGATCTATTTCGCCTACGACCTCGGCGATGCCGATCAGACCCTCGTGTTCGTCCAGCGCACACTGTGGATCGCTGGGATCGGGCTCGTGGCCATCGTCGCCGCGATCTCGTGGATCGTGCTGCGGGCGGTGGCTTCCCCGATCGTGCAGGCCGCCGAGACGAGCGCACGACTCGCTGCGGGCGAGCTCGGGGTGCGTATCGACGTGCACGGCGAGGACGAGCTCGCCGTGCTCGGTCGGTCCTTCAATGCGATGGCCGACAGCATCGAGGCGCAGATCAAGGAGCTCGGCGAGCTGTCGATGGTGCAGCAGCGGTTCGTCTCCGATGTCTCGCACGAGCTTCGCACTCCACTCACCACGATCCGGCTCGCCGCCGACATGCTCAACGACCAGCGCGGGGAGTTCGATCCCACCACTGCGCGCACCGCCGAGCTGCTGCACACCCAGGTGCAGCGGTTCGAGACACTGCTCTCCGACCTGTTGGAGATCAGTCGGTACGATGCGGGCTCGGTGCAGCTCGAGTTGGAGGCGACGAGCCTCGCGCATCTGGCGGAGGACATCATCGATCAGATGCGACCGCTCGCGGAGGGACACGGCACGGAGCTGAGGCTGGTCGCCCCCGGCGGGTATTCGCCGGTCGACATGGACCCGCGGCGTGTGCGGCGAGTGCTGCGCAACCTGATCGGCAACGCCATCGAGCACGGTGAGGGGCGCCCGGTCGTCATCACGATCGACAGCAACCAGCATGCGGTGGCAGCGGGCGTGCGGGACTTCGGGATGGGGATGGAGCCGGACGACGCGGAACGGGTGTTCGACCGATTCTGGCGCGCTGATCCCTCTCGTCAGCGGACGATCGGAGGGACCGGACTGGGGCTGTCCATCGCGCTCGGCGACGCCACGCTGCACGGCGGTACGCTCGCCGTCTGGTCGGAGCTGGGCGTCGGCACGAACTTCGTCCTCACCATCCCCCGTCACGAGGGCGTGCTGGACGGCCCGAGCCCCGTCCCGATCGAACCGCAGGAGCCCCTCGCCGAACTCGGGGATGCGACCCAGCCGATCTCCCTGGCCGAGCCTCCTCCCGAGCTCTTCGACGAGAGTGACAGATCATGAATCCGACGAGGTGGACGAGGACGCTGCGCGGCGGCGCGGTGGCCCTCGTGGCGCTCCTGCTCTCGGCCTGTGCCGGGCTTCCGACCAGCGGTGGGGTCTCGGTGGGGCTCGAGCTCGGCGAGTCCACGCAGGATGTCGACTTCCTCCCCGTGGCCTCCGGACCGATCAAGGGCGCCGGTCCCGAGGAGATCGTCGAGGGATTCCTCGAAGCGGGGATCACGACGTCCGACAACTGGGCGACGGCGCGGGAGTTCCTCGCTCCCGACCTGCAGCGCACGTGGCGGCCGGCGGCGGGGGTGTCGATCGACACCGGAACGGACACGCGTACCATCACCTCGACCGTTCCTCCCGCGGACGTCGAGGATGCGGACTCGGCCGACGTCCAGGTTCTGCTCGATCTGGTCGCCAGCGTCGACGATGCCAACACCTATTCGGAAGCGCTCGGAGCCTCCACCATGCCGTTCACGCTGCAGCGCATGGAGGACGGCGAATGGCGCATCACGGAAGCGCTCGACGGGATCGTGATCGATGAGCCGCGGTTCGAGAACGTCTTCGAGGGGTATCCGCTCCAGTACTTCGACCTCACCTGGTCGCGTCTGGTGCCCGACATGCGGTGGTTCCCGCGGCGGCAGAGTCCGGCGACGACGGTGACGCAAGCCCTGATCGGCGGTGCTCCCAGCGATTGGCTCGACCCGGCCGTGCAGAACGCCTTCCCTGCCGACGTGCAGCTTGCCCAGGATGCCGTCCTCATCACCGGGCAGGTGGCCGACGTCGCCCTCACCCGTCCGGCGACCGCGCTCGACGAGACCACGCTCTCTCGCATGCGCACGCAGTTGCAGGCCACTCTCCGGGCCGCGGGGGTCGCCGTCACCCGCGTGCAGTTCACCGTGGACGGCCGTAGCGTCGACGCCGGGGTCGTCGACGTCGTGGAGCCGTCGGCGGAGATCGGCACGCTCGTGCTGCAGAACGGCGCGTTCGGTCGCATCGTGGGGGACGAGATCTCCCCGATCGCCGGGATCAGTACCGAGATCGCTGCGATGCCGGAGCCCATCGCATCGATCGATGTGGCACTCGACGACTCCATCGCGGCCGTCCAGCTCGGTGACGGGCGGTTGTACCGGGTGGGCGACGGAAGCCGCAACGAGTTCGATGCGCCACCGGGGCTCATCGAACCGTCCCTGGATCCATACGGTTACACCTGGACCGTTCCTGAAGGAGACCCGGCGGCCCTGCAGGCCTGGGGGAGCGATATCGCCGCGCACGCGATCGGGAATGCATGGCCGACGGCGTCAGCGATCTCGGACCTGCGCGTCGCCGGAGACGGCAGCCGCGTGGCAGCGGTGGTCACCGTCGGCAAGCAGCGCTGGGTCGTCGTGGCCGCCGTCGTCCGAGACTCGGCGGGACTCCCGGTGGAACTCGGAGATGCCAAGCAGCTGGTGCAGATCGACGAGCCGGCGACCGGTCTGGTGTGGCTGGGGCCGGATCGGCTGGGTGTGCTGGTGGATCCGGTCAGCCCCCGGCTCATCACCCAGACGGTGGGCGGACCCGGCACGTCGGAGGCCGCTCCGGGCGACGCCGTCTCGGCCGCAGGTGCGCGGACCACTGCCGGCGTTCGCATCCTCGGCGCGGGCGGGCAGCTGTTCGCCCATGCGGGGTCGGCGTGGCGCGAGGTGGCGTCCGACGTCTCGGTGCTCGCCACGCGCGTCGGAGAGTGACTCTTCCTGCACACCAGGGGACTGGTCGCGGTTCTCGGCGGCAGCGGCTTCTTCGTCTGCATGGTCGAGGGCGCGGCCCCAGAATCGTCGGATGCGGACATCTTCTCGTCTCCTCGGTGTCGGAACGGAGTTGGCGGCGTTCCTGCTGGCGGCGACGTGCGCAGGCTGTGACCAGCCGGGAACGCTGCTGTGTCCGCGGTGCCGGTGCGACCTGACACCGCGCCCGCGATCCTCGCTGACGCCGGGAGGTCTGCCTGTGCACGCCGCGCTCGAGTTCGAAGGGGTCGCGGCACGCTGCATCCGCCGGCTCAAGGGTGAGGTTGAGACGTATCTCGCGCGGCCGCTGGCCACGGCGCTCGCGACGGTGCTCTCCCCATTCGTGACGCCGATGACCTGGATCGTGCCGGTCCCCACCGCGCGAAGAGCGTTCCGCCGCCGTGGCTATCGCGTCCCCGAGCTGCTGATCCGTCGTGCACACGCACAGCCGCAGCCGCTGCTCGCGGTCGTGGCCGCAGCGGCCGACCAGCGTGGCCTGGGTGCGCGTGAGCGCGAGGAGAACGTTCGCGGCACGATGCGTGCACGGGGACGGGGAGGGGGCGCCGAGGTCGTGCTCGTCGACGACGTCGTCACCACCGGTGCCACGCTCGACGAGGCAGCCAGGGCGCTCCGAGCGGCCGGCTTTCGCACTGTGGTGGCGGTCGCGCTCGCCGCCACGCCGCATCGATCGGGATTCTGAGGAACCTCATCGAGAACGCACCGGCGACACAGGGTCGCAACCCCGTGACATCCGTCGACGGTCGGACTACGGTGGGGTGACACAAGGCGACCACGGTCCGCCCTTGGCCGGGAGGACCGGGACAAGGAGGCAGCAATGGAAACAAGCATCGTTGGCGTCGGAGTGGGTATCACCGATCGCTTCCGAACCGTTGTCGAAGAGAAGATCGCCAAGGTCCAGATGTTTGCGTCACGGGCGCAACGGTTGGACGTCAAAGTCACCCACCGCGTGTATCGCAACGGCCGCATCCCGGACGAGACCGTCGAGCTGACGCTGGTGGGCAAGGGACCGGTCGTCCGCGCGGAGGCGACGGACGGCGACAAGTTCGTGGCTCTCGACCTCGCCATCGACAAGATGTCCGAGCAGCTTCGTCGTGCGAAGGAGAAGCGTGTCGATGGCCGACAGCACCCGCGCGGCGCCCACTTCGAGAAGGGCAGCGGATCGCTGGAAGGCATCGACGTCCAGCCGGCATCCGCGGATGTTCTTCATGCCGTCGCGACGGGCAACGTGCCGGTGCAGCAGCCGGAAGACGAGACCTACTCGCCCGTCGTCATCCGCACGAAGAGTTTCGACGCCGAGTGGATGACTGTGGAAGAGGCGGTCGATCGGATGGAACTGGTCGGACACGACTTCTTCCTCTTCGTCGATGTCCGCACCGACCACCCGAGCGTCGTGTACCGACGCAAGGGCTGGGACTACGGCGTGATCGCACTGAGCACGCAGGCGCCGCCGTCTGAGGCGCTCGCTTCCTGACGGAGTCGCAGAACGGCCCGGTCCCTCGCGGGGCCGGGCCGTTCTGGCGTCTGAGGACGCAGGTGCGGGTCGTCAGTCGAAGATGCCGTCCAGGAGGCTGCCGATCACGAGTCCGCCGAGGATGCCGGATGCGAGGTCGCCGCCGCCACCACCGCGCCGCGGCCCGCCGCCCCAGCCGCCACCGCCGCCCCAGTCCTGATCGCGCGGACGCGAGGAATCGATGTCGCGCTGGGCGAGCTGGAGAGCCTCGGAAGCGAGGTGCGCGACCCGACGGGCCTGCACCAGGGCGGCTTCGCGCGTGTCCTCCGCTGGCAGGAGATCGGAGACATCGACGCGGAGTCGCTCGGCCTCGGCCAGGCGCGTGCGGGCGTCGGCACCGATCCAGCCGCGGTGGCCGGCGATGAGGCCGCGCGCGACGCCGAGCTGACGGTCGGCGTCGTCGATCGCATGCTGCACCTGGGCGAGGCTGGGAAGTGGATTCTCGGCGCGGTGCCGGGCCTTGGCGATCGCCTCGTCCAGCGCGGAGTTGGCGTCGCGCAACTGGGACAGCTCGGCGAACGGGTCATTGGGCTGACCGGCCGGTGTGAGAGCGGCGAGGGCGGCTTGGAGCGCGGCCACCGCTTCGGCGACGGCCGGCACCGACGGGGCGTTGCGTGCCGCGATGAGGTCGCCGCGCGAGTCGGCGACGACTTCGGCGAGGGTGGATTCTGCTCGGAGTGCCTCGATCTCGAAGTCCTCGACCGCATCCAGAAGCGCGGATGCGCGCCGGGTGGCCTCGGTCGCTGTCTCGAGGGCGACATTCGCCTCTTCGTTCTGTTTGGCTGCACGACGGCGTTCGGAGATGTCGGCGCTGTGGGTGGCGAAGCGGATGAGCTGCTCGGCCTCGGCGGCGCTGGCGGTGATCTGGTGCATCGCGGAATCGGCGTAGCGAGCCGAGAGGCGTGCGACGGCCTCGTTGGTCTGGGGGATGCGGGTGCTGAGCGCGGCGGCATCCGCCCGCACCTGCGCGATGATCTCGGGTGCTCGGCGAACCTTGGCGACGGATTCGGCGAGGACGGAGGTCTTCTCGTCGAGAAGGTCCTGAGCCCAGTCGCAGAGCTGCAGGATGCGCGCATTCCGCGTGCGCAGCTCCTCGGCCGTGTCGGGGATCTCGTCATGGTTCAGCTGGTGGAGCTGGAATGCCTCGCGCAGATGGGTGCGCACCGCGGTGAGAGCCGTGCGCAGGTCGGCGGTCAGCGATTCACCCAGCTCGGCCTCGGCGAAGGAGAGCTCGTCCGACGTCGTGCGAATCCGCTCGTCGGCGCCGACCAGCGCCTGCTCGGCGCGACGTGCGAGATCGGCGTCCTGTGCGGCGAGTTCTTCCTGTTCGCGTTTGCGTCTGCCCCAAATTCCAGCCATAGGTCGATCCTAGTTTCTCGCGTACCGGCGGTGGCTGAGCATCCGCTCCGGGCAGGCGCTGTTCGCTCAGGGCACGTCAGGCGATCGCCGTACGTCGCGTGAGCTCTGCGCGCCGTGGGGGGATGAGCCAGCTGACCGCGGCGATCGCGAGAGGCAGGGCGACCGCAAGCAGGGCGAGCACGCCCCAGGGGATGTCGGGGATCAGAAGAACGCCTCGCGACTGGATCGCGAACCCGATCGGGGGGAGCACCCCGGCCACCGCACCCGCGAGAGTACCGAACCCGGCGATGATGAGTCCCTGCCAGAGGCCGACCCGGCGACGGAGCCCGTTCGTGCCGCCGATCGCGGAGAGCGTGGCGTCGTCGGGGCGGCGCTCGAACCGCGCCAGGCTCAGGGCCACCCCGCTCGCGCCGAGGACGAGGACACCCACGGCGCTCAGGATCGGCACGATCCACAGCGAGTCGTCGGGCGGGCCGTTCTCGAAGTACGGGGAGAGGATCCAGTCTGCTGTGCCCAGCGCATCGGCGTTCTCCTGCACGCGGTCGCGTACCTCCACCGGCACGGGGGCGTCGAACGCGGCGATCACCATGCTGGGACGCGTCGCCATCTCGAACTCCGCCGCCGTCTCCGGGGCGACCGCTACCGCGACGGCTTGGTGGGGGAGCTCGAGTGCGATGGCGTCGACCTTCCGCTCCCAGAGCGGCTCGCCACGTGATGGTCCGTCTTCCCATGCGGTCCAGATGTTGTCGGGCGCCTTCCCGTCGTAGACATCCCGGGCGCTCCAGGCGCCGACGTCGATCGTGCCGTCGGTGACGTACTGCGGGTCGGTGACGATCGCGGCGCCGTCTCGGTAGGCGGCGCGCTGTGCGGAACTCACCGTGACGCCGAGGGACTCGTCGAGCTCGTCCACCGAGACCACCGCGATCGGGTTCGGTCGGTTCTGTCCGTTCGCCGTGAACGAGTTCTCGACCTCCGGGTCGAAAAGATGACGGTCCGGCATCACGGCGATGACCCTCGTCTCGTCCGCGGGGATGTCGAGGGAGTTCGCGTAGCCCCACACCTCGGGCTGGCGGGCGATCACGGCCGTGCCGGACGCCCCCACGCTGTCCGCGAGCGCGATTCCCGCGTCGGTCGCCTCGGAAGCGACGGAGGAGTCGACGGTCGACTCCGCTCCGGTCGGCTGGATCGCGATGGCGAGGGTGCCGACCGGAGCCTGGTAGGCCCAATCCCGCGCGGTCCACGCGTTCTGCATGGAGGTCTGGCTCATGGCGAAGACCGCGACGAAGACGGTCGCGGCGATCGCAGCGAAAGCGGGAACCGTGCGTGAGGAGTTCGCCGCGGCGTCGCGGGCGGCGATGCGAGCGGCGACGCTGACGAGCGAGAGCGCTTTGGCGGTGATCCACAG
This sequence comes from Microbacterium sp. Mcb102, assembly GCF_024519805.1. Lineage (NCBI taxonomy): Bacteria > Bacillati > Actinomycetota > Actinomycetes > Micrococcales > Microbacteriaceae > Microbacterium > Microbacterium sp. Mcb102. Next base: position 280,485 of record NZ_JALJRG010000001.1, read on the forward strand.
CAGCCAGCGACCGGAGAGCAGGATGCCGATCTGCACGAGGATCGGCCCGATGACGATGCCGAACGGAGGAATAGCCCGCAGCGGCGAGTCCCACGGCAGATCCGTGACCTCGATGGCGAGGATCGCGAACGCGCTGCCGATCGTGAGCGCGACGCCGAGGATCAGCAGGATCGATCCCCAGATCGGTCGCGACGCACGGGGTCTCTGCGGACGACGCGCGCCGCGCAGCGCACTGAGGGTGTCGGTGCGGGCGACCGTGCGTGCGGGAAGCACTGCGGATGCGGTTCCCACCAGCACCGAGAAGGTCAGGATCCCCGCCAGGATCAGCCACGGCACGTGGAAGCCCCAGAACTGGGTGGCCGATCCGTCGGCGAGGAGTGCCATCGTCACCGCGGCCGCCCCGACGCCGAGGGCGAGACCGAGAATGCCGGAGATGAGGCCCAGGGTCGTGCCCTGGAGCAGGATGACCCGGCGGAGGTCGGCCGGCGCGGCTCCCACGCTCGCGGCGACGGCGAGAGACCGCTGCTGGCGGCGTGCGGCGACCGCGAAGGCGGCGCCCGCCAGCATCACGACGACGTACGCGGCGAAGAGCCCGCCGGCGATGAGCACGATGAGCACCGTCCACAGGGCGCCGTCGTCTGCTCCGGACCACCCGCCCCTCGTCTTGTCCGAGAGGACCGGCGGCTCCTGGATCACCGACCGCGAGTAGGCGACCACACCGTCTTCGTTCAGCTTCTCGACCTCCGGCCAGCTGAGCGACAGGTCGGGGAGATACCAGCGGGCGTCGCCCGAGAGTCCGGCGCTCGCCGGCAGGAAGAGCGCGGAGGTCGCATCGGAGAGGACCGCCGAGTCCAGGGTTCCGACGACGGTGTAGCTGCGGTCGCCGTCGGTGACGACGACCTCGTCACCGATCGCGATCCCGAGCCGCTCGAGTGCAGCCGGCGTCGCCATGATCTCGCGGCCGGACCGCGGGGTCGCCCCGTCGAGAAGCTCGTACCGTCCCTCGAATCGCTCATCCCAGACCTCGCCTCCCCACGCGGGCATCCCGGTCACGCCGTCGGGAGTCTGCACACGCACGGTGGACTCGACGACCCGGATCGCCTCGGTGCCGGACGGCAGCACAGTGGTCGGATCGGCGATCGGCGTCCCCTCGGGGGTATTGCCGGAGTTATCGGGATATCCCGTCCACGTGGGGTCGATGGGGGACTGCCAGAATCCGCTGTCCGGTATACCGCCCACCGAGACCCATGCCTCCATCCGTCCCAGTTCCGCGGTCACGCGTTCCTGCGGGGTGCCGATCATGCTCGCCCCTATGACCGCGTAGGCGGTCATGGCTGCGATCGGGAGCAGGACGAGCGTGCCGATGAGGGCGCTCGACAGCAGGGTGCGGCGCAGCTGCCGGTGCGCAAGCCGGGCGGCGACGCGCCAGCGGGCGCGTCTTCCCGGACGTCGGACGGACGAGGAGGGACGGTCGGACGTCCTCGTCTCCGGTCGGTCGACGGTCGCGGTCATCGGCCCGTCCCGCTCAGCAGCACCTCGGCGTCGTCGCGCCGGGTCTCGTCGACGATCCTCCCGTCCCGGAGAAACACGATCCGGTCGGCGAATGCCGCATGGCGCGCCTCGTGCGTGACGAGGATGCCCGCCGCACCCGCATCCACTCGTCCGCGGAGCATCCGGAGCACCAGTTCGCCGGTGACGGAATCCAATGCGCCCGTCGGCTCGTCGGCGAGGATGAGTCGTCGTCCGCCGACCACGGCGCGAGCGATCGCGACGCGCTGCTGCTGACCTCCGGAGAGATCGTCCGGATAGGAATCGAGCTTGTCCGCCAGGCCGACGGACTGCAGGGCGTCCTTCCCCGCGCGGCGGGCGACCCGCGTGCGGAAGCCGTCGAGTTCCAGCGGGAGTGTCACGTTCTCGATGGCGGTGAGCGTGGGGATCAGATTGAAGTCCTGGAAGACGAAGCCGAGGGAACGTCGACGCAGGCGGGCGACCTCCGCGGCGCTCTGCTCGCTGAGGAACGCGCCCTCGATGACGACTTCACCGGTGGTGGGTCGAGCGAGACCGCCGGCGATGGCGAGCAGAGTCGACTTGCCGGAGCCGGAGGCACCCATGACGGCGACGAGCTCCCCGCGGCGAACCTCCAGGTCGACACCCGAGAGTGCCGACACCGCCGTCGCGCCGTTCCCGTACTGCTGCGTCACCCCGACCAGTCGCAGGACCGTCTCGGCGCTCACAGTGAGGGAGCCGCATCTGCGAAGGGAGCACCAGCTTTCGCGGGCCGCCCGCGCTTGGGGCGCTCGGTCGCGAGTTCGAGCGCCATCGCCTGTCGCGGGTGCAGGGCGAGGCGCTGTTCCGTGTGGTCGAGCCACCGCACCTCGGCCTCCGCGGCGAAGATCATCGAATCGACGACCAGCGCCCAGGAGAGCTCCTCCGGACCGTCGGCGTCACCGCCGGCGTACTTCGCCCGCTGCAGGGACTGCAGCTGTCGCAGCGACGCCGTGCGCTGCGACTGGATGACCGCTGCGACGTCGACTCCGGGAAGCGTCGCGGCCACGGCGAGCTTGATCGCGAGCTCGTCCCGCGTCGCCTGCGTCCGCACCACGGGGGAGGAGAGCCACTGCGCGACCTCGGCGGAGCCGGCATCCGTGATCTGCCAGTACACATGACCCTGCTCGTCGGCATCCCCGCGCTCGACGAGGCCGTCACGCTCGAGACGCTCGAGCGTGTTGTAGATCTGTCCGACGTTCAGCGGCCAGGTGGAACCGGTGCGACGGTCGAATTCGTGCCGCAGCTGATAGCCGTAGCAGGGGCCCTGATCGAGGATCGCGAGCAGGCTCTGACGTACCGACATGGTGGGCTCCCTGGTTGTCGAGATGAATGCAATACCGAGTATATGCATACTCGGCAACTATTCGGATCTTCTCGTGGAAGGCTCGTGCAGGCGACGTGCAGGTCACAGGCCGGTAACATGGCAAAGCATGCCTGGCGTCGGGTTCACCGGCGGCCGGCGATTTACCCACTGACAGGGAGATGACATCCGTGGCCAATCCTCTTGAGAAGCTGCTGCGTGCGGGCGAGGGGCGGGTCATCCGCCGCCTGAATCAGGTCGTCAAGGCAGTGGGAGCGCTGGAAGAGGAAATCTCCAAGCTCACCGACGACGAACTGCGCAATGAGACCGTCGAGCTGCGCGCGCGCTTCGAGAAGGGCGAGACGCTCGACCAGCTCATGCCCGAGGCCTTCGCCGCGGTACGAGAGGCAGCCAAGCGCACGCTCGGCATGCGCGCCTACGACGTGCAGATCATGGGTGGTGCCGCGCTCCACCTCGGCAACATCGCCGAGATGAAGACCGGTGAGGGCAAGACTCTCGTCGCGACCCTGCCCGCGTATCTGAACGCGATCGCCGGCAAGGGCGTGCACGTCATCACGGTCAACGACTTCCTCGCGAGCTACCAGGCCGAGCTGATGGGGCGTGTGTTCCGTGCCCTCGGCATGACCACGGGCATCATCGTCTCCGGCCAGACGCCCGCGGTCCGCCGGGAGCAGTACGCGGCCGACATCACGTACGGCACGAACAACGAGTTCGGCTTCGACTACCTGCGCGACAACATGGCGTGGCGCAAGGAAGACCTCGTCCAGCGTGAGCACTTCTTCGCGATCGTCGACGAGGTCGACTCGATCCTCATCGACGAGGCTCGTACGCCGCTCATCATCTCGGGCCCGTCCTCGGGCGAGGCGAACCGCTGGTTCGCCGAGTTCGCGAAGATCGCCCGCACGCTCGAGGTCGGCGAGGACTACGAGGTCGACGAGAAGAAGCGCACGGTCGGCGTGCTCGAGCCCGGTATCGAGAAGGTCGAGGACTACCTCGGCATCGACAACCTCTACGAGTCGGCCAACACCCCGCTGATCTCGTTCCTCAACAACTCGATCAAGGCACTCGCGCTGTTCAAGAAGGACACCGACTACGTTGTGATGAACGACGAGGTCATGATCGTCGACGAGCACACCGGCCGCATCCTGGTCGGACGCCGCTACAACGAGGGCATCCACCAGGCGATCGAGGCCAAGGAGGGCGTACCGGTCAAGGCCGAGAACCAGACTCTCGCCACGGTGACGCTGCAGAACTACTTCCGTCTCTACGACAAACTCGCCGGTATGACGGGTACGGCCGAGACCGAGGCCGCGGAGTTCATGTCGACCTACAAGCTCGGCGTCATCCCGATCCCGACCAACCGGCCGATGATCCGCAAGGACCAGTCCGACCTCGTCTACAAGAACGAGACCGCCAAGTTCGCGCAGGTCGTCGAGGACATCGCCGAGCGTCATGCCGCCGGCCAGCCGGTGCTGGTCGGAACGGTGAGCGTCGAGAAGAGCGAGTACCTCTCGCGCCTGCTCGCGAAGAAGGGCGTCAAGCACGAGGTCCTCAACGCGAAGAACCACGCACGCGAGGCCGAGATCGTCGCCCGCGCCGGACGTCTGGGCGCCGTCACCGTCGCCACGAACATGGCCGGCCGAGGCACCGACATCATGCTCGGCGGAAACGCCGAGTTCCTTGCGGTCCAGGAGCTCAAGGGCAAGGGGCTCGACCCCGTCGAGACGCCCGAGGAGTACGAGGTCGCGTGGGATGAGACCTACGAGTCGATGAAGAGCATCGTCGCCGAGGAGGCCGAGAAGGTCATCGAGGCCGGCGGGCTCTACGTGCTGGGCACCGAACGACACGAGTCGCGTCGCATCGACAACCAGCTCCGTGGCCGTTCCGGGCGTCAGGGCGACCCCGGTGAGAGCCGCTTCTACCTGAGCCTGACCGACGACCTGATGCGTCTGTTCCAGTCGGGTGCCGCGGAGGCGATCCTCGCCCGCACGAACTTCCCGGACGATGTGCCGATCGAATCGGGCCTCGTCTCCCGAGCGATCCGCAGCGCCCAGTCCCAGGTCGAGTCGCGCAACGCCGAGATGCGCAAGAACGTCCTCAAGTACGACGACGTCCTGAATCGTCAGCGCGAGGCGATCTACGCCGACCGTCGACACATCCTGCAGGGCGATGACATCGCCGACCGCGTGCAGCACTTCATCGAGGATGCGATCAGCGGCGTGGTCCGCGACCACACCGGTGAGGGGCACAACGAGAGCTGGGACTTCGACGCGCTCTGGACCGAACTCAAGACGCTCTACCCGGTCGGCGTGACGATCGACGAGGTCGTCTCGGAGGCTGCGGGGCGCAAGGGAGGGATCACGGCGGACGGACTCACCCGCGAGCTGCTCTCCGACGCGAAGATCGCATACGAGGCTCGCGAGGAGGCGCTCGGCGAGGCTGCGACGCGCGAACTGGAACGTCGCGTGGTGCTCCAGGTGCTCGACCGCCGCTGGCGTGACCACCTCTACGAGATGGACTACCTCAAGGACGGCATCGGCCTGCGCGCGATGGCTCAGCGCGATCCGCTCATCGAGTACCAGCGCGAGGGCTACGCGATGTTCCAATCGATGATGGGGCAGATCAAGGAGGAATCCGTCGGGTACCTCTACAACCTCGAGGTCGAGGTGCGTCGGGCCGGAGATTCCCAGACCGCCGAGGTCGAGGCCAAGGGGCTCGCTTCCGACGGGGGAGAGCAGCGTCTCGAGTACTCCGCAGCGAACGATGCAGGCGAAGTCGAGGTCCGCAACGATCGCGGTCAGGTCCAGCAGGCGGCCACCGATCGTGTCCGTCAGGCGGCGGCTCGCGCTCAGGCCCCGCAGACCGAACCGGAAGAGGCGCCACGAGGCGCCTTCGGGCAGCGCACCGATGCGGAGGCTCCGGCCGCCGGCAACCGCGAGCAGCGTCGCGCCCAGGGCAAGAAGAAGAAGTAGCTCCCGCGCAGAGGAGAGGAGGGCCAGTCCGGGTGGATTGGCCCTCCTTTCGTCGCTGTAGGCTTGGTCGATGACACCAACGCGCAACTTCGACCAGTCGTCGAAGCTCAAGAACGTCCTGTACGAGATCCGCGGAAACGCGCTCGTCGAGGCGGCGCGTCTGGAGGCCGAAGGCCACAAGATCCTCAAGCTGAACACCGGGAATCCGGCGATCTTCGGCTTCGATGCTCCTCATCAGATCGTGCACGACATGCTTGCGTCGCTTCCGTCCGCGCATGGCTACAGCGACAGCAAGGGCATCATCTCGGCCCGCCGCGCGGTCGTGAGCCGCTACGAGCAGATCGAGGGCTTTCCCCGTTTCGACCCCGACGACGTCTATCTCGGCAACGGCGTCTCCGAGCTCATCACCATGACGATGCAGGCGCTGCTGGACGAGGGCGACGAGGTGCTCATCCCGGCCCCGGATTACCCCCTCTGGACAGCGATGACCAGCCTCGCCGGCGGCACGCCCGTGCATTATCTGTGCGATGAGGATGACGAGTGGCAGCCCGATCTCGAGGACATCCGCTCGAAGATCACGCCGCGCACCAAAGCTCTCGTCATCATCAACCCGAACAACCCCACCGGCGTCGTGTACTCGCGCCAGATCCTCGAGGGGCTCGTGCAGATCGCTCGTGAACATGAGCTCCTGCTGTTGTCGGATGAGATCTACGACCGGATTCTGTTCGACGGCGCCGTGCACATCCCCACCGCGACCCTCGCTCCCGATCTGCTCTGCCTGACATTCAACGGGCTGTCCAAGACCTATCGTGTCGCGGGCTACCGCTCGGGCTGGATGGTCATCACCGGGCCGCAGGGCCACGCCAAGGGATTCATCGAGGGCATCACGCTGCTGGCGTCGACGCGACTGTGCCCGAACGTTCCCGCCCAGCACGCGGTGCAGGCCGCGCTGTCGGGCGTACAGTCCATCGACGCGCTGATCGCCCCGACCGGTCGCCTGCACGAACAGCGTGACATCGCGTGGGAAGGCCTCGAGTCGATCCCGGGGGTCTCGTGCGTCAAGCCGCAGGGAGCACTGTACGCGTTCCCGCGTCTCGATCCGAACGTGCATGAGATCCGGGACGACGCCCGCCTGGTCTACGACCTGCTCGTCTCGGAGCACATCCTCCTGGTGCAGGGGACGGGTTTCAACTGGGCGACCCCGGACCACCTCCGACTCGTCACGCTCCCCGAGCCCCGAGTATTGAGCGAAGCCGTCGAGCGACTCGGGAACTTCCTCGCGAGCTACCGGCAGTAGCGGGCTCCGCGTCGACGGGAGACAGCGTCGCCGCGAGCCCTCGAATGCCGGCGACGAGCGTCGAGCGCGGTGTGACATCCGTCATCGGGCGGGCATGCAGCAACGAGGCATCGGCAGCGCGCTGGTCGAACGGGAGGAATGTGACGTCCGTGATTCCCGCGAACCGCTCGAGCGTGCGTCGCACCTGCCCGCGGGCATCGATCCCCAGCGGTCCCGGCCGGACCTGATTGACGACGACCGACACCGGCGTCGGCGCGGTGAGCCGGCGGACTTCTGCGTGATCCCGGAGGAATCGGCTGATACCCAGAGGATCGGCTGCGGCCACGGCGACGATCAGGTCGGCTTCGCTCAGCGTCGCCGACGTCGCGGCATGGCGTCGAGGGCCGGCGATATCGTAGGTCACCTCGTCGTCTGCATCGAAGGCTCCCGCCACATCGACGACCGTCTCTTCCCGCCACTCCCGACACGCGCCCAAAGCCATTCGGAGACGGGCCGCCCCCAGCTCCGGCCACCGGCTCGGGCGGTTTATACCGGCAAGCACCTCGACCGCCTCGCCGCCGCCGGTGGCGACCGTCGTGGCGAGTCGAGTCAGCTCCGTCGCGTCGAGGGTGCCTCGCTCGGCACGACGGCAGGCCGCAGCGATCCCGGGTGCGTCGTCGCTGAGCCCGAGCAGCAGCGCGAGTGATGGAGCGACCGTATCGGCGTCGACCAGGGCGGTGGTGCGGCCGGACCGTGCGAGTTCCACCGCGAGCTCGATGGCGATCCTGGAGCGGCCCGGTGCGCCGTGCGGCCCCCACACGGCGATGACCCGGTGCGGATGGCGTGATCGAGGTGCGCTCACGTGGTCGGCATCGGCGCGCAACGCCGCCGCCACCTCCCAGCCGGCCGCCTCGGGCGGCAACGCGGCAGACAAGCCGAGTCGTCCGAGCAGGCGGCTGTCGGCACCCCCGAGTGGGAGGATGCGGACTCCCGCCCGATCGCAGGTGGAAACCAGCTCGGCCGTGAGTACTGCACGTGCGGCCGTCACGATGATCGCCTCGGCGTCACGAGGGAGCTCGAGATCGGCGGCGGGCAGAGGCAGGATGGCGAGGACGGTGACTCCCTCCATCTCCAACTCCGCAGCCAGTTCGCTGGCGCGCGGTTCCGGGATCGCCACGACGACAGCCGTCACGAGCCGGCCCCGACCGGGAGGACGGAGAGTGCTGCGCCTCCGGTGATCGCGGCGAGCACATCGGCTGTATCGCTCCTGTCGATCACGAGTTCGAGCCTGGCCGCGGTATCTGCCAGCATGCCGTTCGACTCGATCACGTCGCGGACGACCACATCCGTGACGAGGATTCGCGGAGTGTCGTACGTGCGCCCGTCGTCGAGCGGTGGGGCGAACCAGACGTCGACCACCGAACCGGCCTGTACCTCGCCGGGGATCCCGGTGCTGCTCTCGACCACGATGGTGGTGCTGCGGTCTCGGTCGGCATCAGCCAGCGCAGCCGTCGGCACGATCTCGCCCTTCGTGAGTGTGCGCGCCGCGACCTGACCGGGCTGCAGATCTTCGGGGCCGAGGTAGTCGTCGCCGGACAGGCCCAGCCCGACTTCGATCACCTGGAAGTCGCCCGCACTCAGCCTCTCGCCCTGCACGATGGTGCGGTCGGCTCGGAGCACCGGCCGCGCCTGGTCGGATCCGGTGACGATGAGCCACACTGCGGTGATGGAGAGCACGACCAGAACGATCCCGACGAGGAAGCGGGTGTCGCCCCAGAACGCACGCCGAGGGCGAGAGAGGGAAGCCATGGCGATATCGTCACAGAAATCCCGGATGTGCTCCGCCGGTTATCCACAGGACCGCGGAGCGCCTGATCCTCCTGATCCCGTCGTGGAGAATGGGGGGATGGCACCCCCGACCCGGCCCGCGTCGCGATTCCTCGCCCCCGCACAGGTGGCCGAACTCCTGAGCATCGGTGTGGACGAGGTGATCGACCTCCTCCATGAAGGAAGGCTCCGCGGCGCGCAGCTCGGATCGCCGCCGCGCTGGCGAGTCGAGGAGTCGAGTCTCGAGGGCTACCTGGCAGAGGAATCGGAGAACGCCCGCCGCATGGCGTTGTGGAGACAGTCGCAGGTCGCGAGCTTTCCGGAGGTCTGGGGCACCTCCTCGGCTCACCGCAGCTGATCTCCCGGGGTGCGCACGGCGACGAGCGTTGAGAACGGGATGATGCGGAAGCCGTGCACAGCTCCGGCGAGACGCGCCTGCCCCGGATCATGCAGCGCCAGATCGAGGTGATCCGCTGCTGCACGGTCGATCGTGCCGTGGGCGTCGTCGCCGACGTGCACGCTGATGTGCACAGGGACCCGTCGTCGAGCGAGATCCCGCAGCACGAACCCGAGTGTCATCCGCTCGCGAAGCGGGTGTACCTCCGTCGCAGAGTCGTCGAGGCTCGCCAGGATCATGCCGTGGTCCGTCGTGATGCCGGCGACGGCGTGCAGAGGGAGGATCAGTGTCGATGCTGCCGTGCCCGTCGTGTGGCGGGAGCCGCCGACATCGCGTGAGGCCACGGCGAGCCAGTCTGCTCCGAGTGCCTGGAGTGTGACAGGCAGCCGTCGTCCGTTCACGAGGTCGATCGTCGCGTCGGTGCCGGCGCTGCACAACGTCCGGAGGCGGCCGCGCAGGTCCAGCTTCGCGATCCGTAGTCGCTCGGACTCGGCGTCGAGCACGGCCCGCTCCGCCTCCCAGTCCGACGCCAGCTGGCCTTCGAGGTCTTCGAACAGACGATCCCAGTGCACCCGACAGAGCGTAGGCGACGGCCGGATCTCACGTACGAGTTATCCACATAGTTGCTCGATGCGCCCCCGCCGGGGGACGACGCGGTGCTGTACTGACGGACTTCCAGACCTCCCCGACCGAGAGTTCGACATGATGCCTCACGAGTACTTCGCCGCCCAGCCCACGCCGACCAGCGAACTTCCCGATCCCGCACCGCTCCTGCGGAGTCTCACCACCGGCGTCCTCGAGGCTCTCGCCGGGATCCGGGAGGTCGATCAGCTCGCTCGATGGCTCAGTGAGGATGCCTACCGGAGCCTGGTCACCAGAGCCAACCTTTCGGCGAGAGCGCGAAGCGCACGGGGTGTCGCTCCGGCACGACCGGCGTTCGCGATCAGGTCGCTGCGCGTGGCCGAGCCGACCGACGGCGTGATCGAAGCCGTCGTCGTGGTGGCGGGGCCGGGGCGTACGCGCGCGGTCGCCATCCGGCTGGACGGCATCGATCGGCGTTGGCGTGCGACGTCCCTGGCCATCCTCTGACGGATCTGACCGTAGGCTGGTGGGGTGTCAACCCTCAGTGATCTCGCCCATGCCCAGGGTCTCCTGACCGACAGCGACGTCGAGTGGCTGCACCGACTCGCCGGTGACGGGCAGCTCCTCGCCGATCTTGCGTCGGCGGACATCGTCATCTGGATTCAGACGGAGGACGGTACCTTCATCGCGGTCGCTCATGCACGGCCGAGCGGGGCAGCGACGCTGTTCTACCGTGACATCGTCGGTGAGCGGGTGCGACCGCAGTGGCGCACGCAGGTCCAGGGCGCCTTCGAGTCGGCCGAGATCGTGGACTCGTCGTCGCCGGACTGGTTCGAGGAGACCCCGACCAGGGTGCGCGCCGTGCCGATCGTGAGCGAACGACGCGGCGCAGATGCCGGGCCCACCGTGATCGGCGTGGTGACCAGGCACACCAACCTGGGCGAGTTGCGCACTCCGTCTCGCCAGCAGATCACTTTCGACGAGTGCGCGAACGATCTGTTCCGGATGATCGCGGACGGCAGCTTCCCCGACCTCACTGCACCGACGTCACCGCGTCGGGGCGCTCCGCGCGCGTCGGATGGCCTCATCCGGATCGACGTCGACGGGATCAGCACGTTCGCCAGCCCGAACGCACTGTCTGCGTTCAACCGCATGGGGTTCGATGACGAGCTCGAAGGGGAGTCCCTCGCCGAGGTCACCACTCGGCTCGTCCCACCCTCCCGGCAGGTCGATGAATCCCTGCCCGTCGTGGTGACCGGCCGCGCTCCCTGGCGGACCGACATCGAGGCGCGAGGCGTCACGGTGTCGTTGCGCGCGATCCCGTTGAAGGACCATGGGACGCGCATCGGCGCGATCGTGCTCTGTCGCGACGTGTCGGAGCTGCGGCATCAGGAGCAGGAGCTCATCACCAAGGACGCGACGATCCGCGAGATCCACCATCGTGTGAAGAACAACCTCCAGACCGTGGCGTCGCTCCTGCGTATCCAGGCGCGCCGCACCCATTCCGATGAGGCCCGTGATGCCCTCACGCAGGCGATGCGTCGCGTCGATGCGATCGCGGTCGTCCACGACACCCTCGCTCAGGGCCTCACGCAGAAGGTCGATTTCGACGAGGTCTTCCACCGGGTGCTCAAGCTCGTGGCCGAGGTCGCCTCGGCGCCGAACACGCGCGCGCGCACGCAGTCGACAGGGCGGTTCGGGGTGCTTCCGAGCGAGTACGCGACCCCCCTCGCTCTCGCGCTCACCGAAGTCGTCACGAACGCCGTCGAGCACGGTCTCGCCGGCCAGGAGGGCATCGTCACCATCGACGCCGCCCGGACCGAGGAGAACCTCCGCGTCACCGTGCGCGACACCGGTCTCGGTCTCCCCGAGGGTCGGATCGGTCAGGGCCTCGGTACACAGATCATCCGTACCCTCATCCAGGGGGAGCTGGGCGGCACAATCGAGTGGCACGGAAGCGATGGCGAGGGCACAGAGGTGGTCATCGACATCCCTCTGCGCTGGCTCGATCGCTGACCGGCCGCACGCAGGGCAGACGAAAGCGGCCTGAGACCTCGTCTCAGGCCGCTTTCGTGCAGGTTCAGGAGGCGCGGCGTGCGCGTGCGGCGCGACGCTTCAGAGCGCGGCGCTCGTCTTCGGAGAGACCGCCCCACACGCCGGAGTCCTGGCTGGTCTCCAGGGCGTACTGCAGACAGATCTCCGTGACTGTGCAGGTGGCGCAGACGGTTTTCGCCTTCTCGATCTGATCGACGGCCGGGCCGGTGTTCCCCACGGGGAAGAAAAGCTCGGGGTCGACAGTCAGGCAGGCGGCCTTATCGCGCCAGTCCATGGGGGCTCCTCGGTGTGGATTTCAAGAGATGTCGCGATGCGACCTCTCGGATTCGGGCAGCAGTTCGGGTTCGGCTACCCTGGTGATGTGCGGACGGGATGCCCGCGATTTGTGATGCGAGCGTGATTGCTCGCCCCACGCCGCTGTGGGAGCACATGACTTTCTCTATTCTGTTACATGAAAACCCCGAAATCAAGGGTTTTGTTCTCTTTCGATGCTTGGGAGATGCTGTGCGCGCACCTGGAATCGCTCTCGCTGCAGCGGCGGTGCTCGCCGCGGAAGCAGCGGCACTCCTCGTCTTCGCGGTGATCGAACTGGTGGGGCTCGGCGCCGGTGACGCGGCGTCGTTGCCGACCGCTGTGGCCCTGATCGCACTCACCCTCATCGGCGCCGCAGCGTTGGTGGCCTTCGCTATCGGCGTTCGCAGCGGCAAGTCCTGGGCGCGGTCCGGGGGAGTGGTGTTCCAGGTGCTCGCGGTAGCCCTGGCGCTGGCCTCCCTCACGCTGCAGCCGGTGTCGTGGGCCTTCACCTTCGGGGTCGGACTCCCCGGGCTTGTGGGCTTCGTGCTGCTGATCTCGAGCGCGCGCCGCGAGGGCGAGCAACGCGCGGCGGAGTGACCTCCGCGGCGCGCCGAGCGTGAACTCCGCGCCGGGTGTCAGGCGTCGATACCGAGCTGCTTGCGCAGGCGCGCCACGTGACCGGTGGCCTTCACGTTGTACTGCGCGAGGACGATCGTTCCGTCCTCGTCGAGGACGAAGGTGGAGCGGATGACGCCCTCGACGAGCTTGCCGTAGTTCATCTTCTCGCCCCACGCACCGTACGCGGTGTGGGTCGCATGGTCGGGGTCGCTCAGCAGCGGGAAGGTGAGTCCGTCGCGTTCGCGGAACTTCGTGAGCGTGGCGGGCTCATCGCGCGAGATGCCGATCACTCGATAGCCCGCGCCCTGGAGCGACGAGATGCTGTCGCGGAAGTCGCAGGCCTCCGTGGTGCAGCCGGGCGTCATCGCAGCGGGGTAGAAGTACAGCACCGTCTTCTGGCCGTGCAGATCGGCGAGGCGCACGGTCTTCCCGTCCTGGTCGAGGAGGGAGAAGTCAGGGGCTGCGGTTCCGGGTTCCAGGCGCTGGGTCACGCCTCCAGCCTAACGGCCGGGAGCTTGCTCCGCTTTGTCTGCGAACGTCTGGAGCAGACGCTGCAGGGAATCGAGCCGCGCACGGCCGGTGTCGCCGAGCTCACCCCGTTCCGCCGCTTCGATGAGCGCGCAGTCGGGGGCGTCCGCGAGGTGCGTGCACCCTCTGGGACAATCCTGAGCGATCGCGGCGAGCTCCGTGAACGCGGCCAGGATGTTGGCGGGATCCACGTGGCCGAGACCGAACGAGCGGACGCCGGGGGTGTCGATCACCCAGCCGCTGCCCCCGGCCCCCTCATAGCGCAGCGAGACGGTCGAGGAGGAGGTGTGGCGGCCGCGTCCGGTGACCTGGTTCACATGTCCGGTGGCTCGCAGAGCCGTGGGCACGAGCGCGTTGACGAGGGTGGACTTGCCGACCCCCGAGTGGCCGACGAAGACGGTGGAGTGCCCGACGAGCGCTTCGCCGATCTCCTCCACGGGCATCTCCTCCTGCGCACTGGTGAACACGCGCAGATCGAGACCGTCGAAGTGGGTGAGGAATTCCGTCGGGTCGGCGATGTCGGTCTTCGTGACGACCAGGAGCGGTCGTATCCCCGCGTCCAGCGCAGCGACGAGGTAGCGGTCGACGAGACGGGCCCGCGGCTCGGGGTCGGCCGCGGCGACGACGACGAGCATCTGATCGGCGTTCGCGACGATGACGCGCTCGACCTGGTCCGTGTCATCGGCACTGCGACGCAGAAGCGAGGTGCGCTCCACGATGCCGACGATGCGGGCGAGCGTGCCCTCGTCGCCCGAGGTGTCGCCGACCACACGCGCCTGATCACCCGTGACGATCGGCATGCGTCGCAGTTCCCGTGCCCTGGTGGTGGTGATCATGCGCTCGTCGGCAGTGTTCTCACCGAGGAGCACCGAGTACCGGCCGCGGTCGACGCCGAGGACCCTGCCCACCTGCGCATCCTCGTGCGCGGGGCGGCGCTTGGTGCGCGGGCGGTTCGCCTTGGGGTTCGGGCGCGTCCTGATGCTGCTCTCGTCGAAGTCCTCGAAGTCGTCATCGAGGTCGTCGCCGTCGTCGAGCCAGCTCACCATCAACCTCGCAGCATCCGCTCCCAGAGCATCGTGAACTCCGGGAGGGTCTTGGCCGTGGTTCCGATGTCGTCGATCTCGACACCGGGAACGCGCAGGCCGATCAGTGCACCGGTCGTGGCCATCCGGTGATCGTGGTGGGCGGCCCAGCTGCCGCCGTGCAGCGGGCGGGGGATGATGCGGAGCCCGTCCGGGAGCTCCTCGGCCTCCCCGCCGAGCGCGCGGAGGTTGCCGATGAGCGCCGCGATCCGGTCCGTCTCGTGGAGCCGGATGTGGCCGATGCCACGGATCGTCGTCGGGGACTCCGCGAACGCGGCGAGGCCGACGAGTGTCGGAGTCAGCTCGCTCGCCGCGGAGAGATCGAGGTCGAGACCGCGTATGCCGGAGCCGGCGCGCACCGTGAGGGTGCCGCCGTGTCGACCCACGTGCGCTCCGGCGGCCTGCAGGATGTCCGGCAGCAGCGCCCCCGGCTGCGTGGAGTGTGCCGGCCAGCCGGTGACGGAGACGGAGCCACCGGACACGAGGGCTGCCGCGAGGAACGGTGCGGCGTTGGAGAGATCCGGCTCGATCGCGATCTCCTTCGCACGCGGCACGCCGGCTTCGACGAGCCACTCGCCGACCGCCGGACGCTCGATGCGGATGCCGCGGCGGCTCAGAGCCTCGATGGTCATGTCGATGTGCGGAAGGCTCGGGAGGTGCTCGCCGACGTGGACGAGATGGAGTCCGACATCGAATCGAGGAGCGGCGAGCAGGAGCCCGGAGACGAACTGACTCGACGCCGACGCGTCGATCTCGACTCGACCGCCGCGGATGCGCCCGTGACCGCGGATGGTGAACGGGAGCGCCCAGGTCCCCTCGTCGTCGATGTCGACGCCGAGGTCCCGCAGCGTGCTGATCAGCCCGCCCATAGGGCGATGCAGTGCGGTCTCATGCGCCGTGAGGTGCACGTCGTGCTCGGCGAGGCCCGCCAGCGGGGCGATGAAGCGCATCACGGTGCCCGCCTGGCCGCAGTCGATCGTCGTGCCACCACGGAGCTTCGCCGGGGTGACAACGAGGTCGGGGCCGAACTCGTGTCCGGCCTCCACCTCTTCGATGCCGACGCCGAGGGCGCGCAGAGCATCGACCATGCGTGCCGAGTCATCGGAATGGAGAGGAGCGATCAATCGGCCGGGGCCGTCGGCGATCGCAGCGATCATCAGCTCGCGATTCGTCAGCGATTTCGAGCCCGGAATCGTGAGCTCGGCGTGCACCGGCACGTCGGTGGTGGGCGCAGGATAGGTGCCCTGCACCCGGGCGGGGGAATACCTGTTGGCGCTCATCGGTTCTCACCTTAGTAAACGCGGGAAGCTTCGTCGCGAAAGACAGGCTCCTGAAAGCGAAGGAGAGAGAATGCCGGCGACCTTGGAGCGCGAGGTGATCGACCTCAGCGGCCTAGACTGGCCGGTGATGGATGACACCGCAACCGCAGACATCGTCGGCGACCCCCGACGCGAGTTCGAGGAGCAGGCGATCCCTTTCATGGATCAGCTCTACGCCGCCGCGATGCGCATGACGCGCAACCCCGCTGACGCCGCCGACCTCGTGCAGGAGACGTTCGTGAAGGCGTACGGCTCCTGGTCGACGTTCTCGCAGGGGACCAACCTCAAGGCGTGGCTCTACCGCATCCTCACGAACACGTACATCAACATCTACCGTAAGCGCCAGCGCGAGCCATTCCAGGGCACGATCGATGAGCTCGAGGACTGGCAGCTGGGCGGTGCGGAATCCACGACGGCTTCGCACAGCCGTTCCGCCGAGGCGGAGGCCATCGACCGGATGCCGGCATCCGTGGTCAAGGACGCGTTGCAGGCCGTGCCGGAGGACTTCCGCCTCGCGGTGTACCTCGCGGACGTCGAGGGCTTCGCGTACCAGGAGATCGCCGACATCATGAAGACCCCCATCGGCACCGTCATGAGCCGCCTGCATCGTGGCAGGCGAATGCTGCGGGAGCTGCTGGCAGATTACGCCGCCGAGCGGGGCATCGCCGCGGCTGAGACGAGGAGCAAGAAATGAGCGACTGCGGCTGCGACAAAGCGCGTCAGGATCTGGAGGAGTACCTCCGCAACGAGGTGTGCAAGACCGAGCACACCGAGATCCGTGAGCACCTCGAGCACTGCCCGTCCTGCCGTGATGAGGCGCTCGTGGCGACGACCCTCACCGAGGTCATCGCCCGTGCATGCAAGGAGACCGCTCCCGAGCAGCTGCGCGACCAGGTGTTCGCTCGCCTCCGCGAAGCCCAGGCTGCCCAGCACTGACCGCGCGTCCGAGCCCGTCGGTAGTGTGGATGGATGAGCTCCATCGATGCGCGGGATGTGCCCGCAGACACCACCTCGACTGAACGACTGGCGGCCGCCGGACTCGAGTACCGCGTCGTCGATCTGAACGATGACGCGAGCGCCGTGGCATTCCAGCGTGCGGTCGACCGCGGGTTCCTCGGCGCAGAACCGAGCAGTGAGATGCTCGCCCAGGTCACGAAGACCTTCGCCGCACGACGCAACATCGGCGTGTTCGAGAAGTCGGCAGCGGAAGCGGCGCTGCCGGTCGCGACCACCAACGCGTGGGCGACTCCGCTCACGCTTCCGGGCGGCGGCGAGATCGACATGTGGGCGATCAGCGTCGTCACCGTCGCGGCGACCCATCGGCGCCGAGGCATCGCCAGAGCCCTTCTGGAGGGGGAGCTGCGGGCCGCAGCATCAGCCGGTGTCGCCGTCGCGGGTCTCACCGTGACGGAGGCGACGATCTACGGGCGCTACGGCTTCGGCTCCGCCGTTCCGGTCGCGCGCCTGACCGTGGACACACGACGGGCGGGGTGGGGCGGCGAGACCTCGCCGGGACGCCTCGAATACGTCGACCGCGAGACACTCGCCGCCGACCTCGGGGCTGTCCACGAGCGCGCGCGTCGACGAACGGCCGGACAGATCCCCGGCTGGCGCGGCCGCTGGGAGGGGTATGCGGGCGTCGCGCCGACCGCAGATCGGGATCAGGCCCGTGGCGTGCGCTATCTCGACGAGGACGGTGCGCTTCGAGGCGTCATGGCATACACCGTGAGTGAGGCGAACGGCACTTTGCGCTTCCGCCTGGACGTGCGGCTGCTCGTGGCGGAGACCACCGAAGCGCGCGCTGCCCTGTGGCGTTTCGCGCTGCAGCACGACCTCGTCGACGAGGTCGTCGCCGACCTCCGTCCTCTCGACGATCCGCTGCCCTGGCTCGTCGCCGACTCCCGCGGCGTGAAGCAGGAGGTGCATGACCACGGCTGGCTGCGCATCCTCGATCTCCCGGCCGCGCTGACCGCACGACGCTACTCCGCTCCGCTCGACACGGTGCTGCGCGTCGAGGACTCGCTCGGGTTCGCGAACGGCGACTGGCGCGTGCGCATCGACGAGTCCGGTGACGCGACGGTCGAGGTCGCCGAGGATGGAGATCCGGCCGACATCGTGCTCGACGTGTCGGCGCTGTCTTCGCTGTACGCCGGGGGAGTTCGCGCGGCGTCTCTGCACGCCGCCGGTCGGATCTCGGGCGACGCTGCGGCCGTCGAGGCGCTCGACCGGGCGCTGGTCGCCTTCCCCGTGCCGTCCCTCGACATCTGGTACTGAACCGGAACGAGGAAGGGCGCCCCGACCGTGGTCGGGGCGCCCTTTCTCGTCGATGGATCAGCCGAGCGTGACGGCCGAGCGGATCAGTGCGGCCTGCTCGGCCGCGTGCACCTTGGACGATCCCGTCGCCGGCGATGCCGATGCCGTGCGGGCGACGGGACGGAAGGAACGGTCGCCGGGGACGTCGGCGAAGGCGAGCGCGAGGAACGGCCAGGCGCCCTGGTTCTCCGGCTCCTCCTGCACCCACACCAGTTCGGCGTTCGGGTAGGAGTCGGTGATGGCCTTGAGGTCGTCGATCGGCGTCGGGTAGAGCTGCTCGAGCCGGACGAGGGCGACCTCGGGGTTCGGGTTCTTATCGAGTTCGGCGCGCAGATCCCAGTGCACCTTGCCCGAGTGCACGAGGACGCGCTTCACGGCCGAGCGGTCGAGACCGCGGTCGTCGTCGATCACCGGCTCGAACCGGCCCTGGGTGAACGCCTCGACCGGGCTCGTCGCGCCGCGCAGACGCAGCATCGCCTTCGGAGTGAACACGATGAGCGGCTTGCGAGGACGGGCATAGGCCTGGCGGCGCAGCAGGTGGAAGTACGACGCCGGGGTCGACGGACGGGAGACGATCATGTTCTCCTGTGCGCACAGCTGCAGGAATCGCTCGATGCGCGCCGACGAGTGGTCGGGTCCTTGGCCCTCGTAGCCGTGGGGGAGGAGCAGCGTCACGCTGGACTGCTGGCCCCACTTCTGCTCGGCGGCGGAGATGTACTCGTCGATGACGGACTGGGCGCCGTTGACGAAGTCGCCGAACTGCGCCTCCCAGAGCACGAGTGCTTCGGGGGCCTCGACCGAGTAGCCGTATTCGAATCCGAGGGCGGCGTACTCGCTGAGGAGCGAGTCGTAGACGAAGAACCGGCCCTGCGCGTCGGACAGGTTCGACAGCGGCAGCCACTCCTGGCCGTTCGCGCGGTCGTGAAGGGTCGCGTGACGCTGCACGAACGTGCCGCGGCGCGCATCCTGCCCGGCGAGACGCACCGGGGTGCCCTCGACCAGAAGAGAGCCGAATGCGAGCAGCTCGCCGAAGCCCCAGTCGATACCGCCGTTGCGGCTCATGTCGAGACGCTTCTCCAGCAGCTGCTGGATCTTCGGGTGCACCGTGAAGCCCTCGGGCTTGTTCACGAACGCGTCGCCGATGAGCTGGATGACCTCACCCGGCACGCCGGTGACCTCGGGCGCGCCGACCTGATCTTCCACCGGAGGCAGGTCGGGTGCGATCGGCGTCGCCCCGGTCTCCGCCGCGTGGGTCTCGGCGAAGGCGATCTCGAGACGGTTCTGGAAGTCCGCCTTGGCCTCGTCGTACTCCTGCTCCGTGATGTCGCCACGGCCGACGAGCGACTCGGTGTACAGCCGGCGGACCGACCGCTTCGCCTGGATCAGGTCGGTCATCAGCGGCTGCGTCATCGAGGGGTCGTCGCCCTCGTTGTGACCGCGTCGGCGGTAGCACACGAGGTCGATGACGACGTCGCGGTGGAAGCGCTCGCGGTACTCGAACGCGAGCTGCGCCACGTGGATGACGGCCTCGGGGTCGTCGCCGTTCACGTGGAACACCGGTGCCTGGATGGTCTTCGCCACGTCGGTGGAGTACACCGAGGTGCGTCCGTCGTTCGGGGTCGTCGTGAAGCCGACCTGGTTGTTCACCACGACGTGGATCGTGCCGCCGGTGCGGTAGCCGCGCAGCTGCGACATCTGCAGCGTCTCGACCACGACGCCCTGCCCGGCGAAGGCGGCGTCGCCGTGGACGAGGATCGGCAGCCAGGCGAACGTGCCGATCGGCTTGCGGTCCTGCTTGGCGCGGACGATTCCTTCCAGCACGCCGTCGACCGTCTCGAGGTGCGAGGGGTTGGCCGCGAGGTAGACCGGCAGCTCGGACTTGTCGTCGGCGACGAAGGTGCCCTCGGTGCCGAGGTGGTACTTCACATCGCCGGAGCCGCGCTGGTTGCCGGGGGTCTGGGTGCCCTCGAACTCCCGGAACACCTGGCCGTACGTCTTGCCGGCGATGTTCGTGAGCACGTTGAGGCGGCCGCGGTGGGCCATACCGATCGCGGCACCCTCGAGACCTGCGGTCGCGGCGCCCTGGAGGATCTCGTCGAGCAGCGGGATCAGCGACTCGCCGCCCTCGAGCGAGAAGCGCTTCTGGCCGACGAACTTCGTCTGCAGGAAGGTCTCGAACGCCTCGGCCTCGTTCAGCTTGCGGAGAACCCGCAGCTGCTCGTCGTGGCCGGGCTTCTGGTACTTGACCTCGACCTTCTCCTGGAACCAGCGACGCTGCTCCGGGTCCTGGATGTGCATGTACTCGATGCCGAGCGTGCGGCAGTACGAGTCGCGGAGCACTCCGAGGATGTCGCGGAGCTTGGCGACGCGCCGACCGCCGAATCCGCCGGTGACGAATTCGCGGTCGAGGTCCCAGAAGGTGAGCCCGTGGCTCTCGATCTCGAGGTCGGGGTGTGACCGCTGCTGGTACTCGAGCGGATCGATGTCGGCCATCAGGTGGCCGCGGACGCGGAAGGAGTTGATGAGCTCCTGCACGCGGGACTGCTTGTCGACGCGCTCGGCGAGGTCGACCGCGATGTCGGGGTTCCACCGGATGGGGGCGTACGGGATGCGGAGCGCCGCGAAGATGTCGTCGTAGAAGCCGCGCTGGCCGATGAGCAGCTCATGCACCTTCTTGAGGAACTCGCCCGACCCGGCACCCTGGATGACGCGGTGGTCGTAGGTGCTGGTGAGCGTGATCGTCTTGCCGATCGCCAGTTCGTTGAGCGTCTTGTCGCTCGCGCCCTGGAACTCGGCGGGGTACTCGAGGGCGCCGGCGCCGATGATGCACCCCTGGCCCTTCATGAGTCGCGGCACGGAGTGCACGGTGCCGATGCCGCCCGGGTTGGTCAGCGAGACGGTGGTGCCCTGGAAGTCGGCGGCGGTGAGCTTGTTGCCGCGCGCGCGGGTGACCAGGTCTTCGTAGGCGCTGAGGTACTCCGTGAAGGACAGGGTGTCGGCGCGCTTGATGCTGGGCACCATGAGTGCGCGAGTTCCGTCGGGCTTGGGCAGGTCGATCGCGATGCCGAGGTTGACGTGCGCCGGGGCGACGACCGAGGGCTTGCCGTCGATCTCGGCGTAGAACACGTTCTGGCTGCGGAACTCGTCGAGCGTGCGGATGAGCGCCCAGCCGATGAGGTGGGTGAAGCTGATCTTGCCGCCGCGGGTGCGCGCCATGTGGTTGTTGATGACGATGCGGTTGTCGATCATCAGCTTCGCGGGCACGGTGCGCACGCTGGTCGCGGTCGGGACGGTCAGCGACTCGTCCATGTTCGCGGCAAGGGTCTTCGGCAGGCCGCGCAGCGGAGTGACCTTGTCCTCCTCGACCGTCTCGGCGGCTTCCTTCGACTCGGGCTTGGGCGCGGGCTTGGGCGCCTGGGCCGGGATCGGCGCGGCGGCCGCGGGCTTCGCGGTCGTGCGGGCGACCGGCTGCGAGCCGATCACCGGGATCGGGGCGGTCACCGGATGTGCCGACGTGTCCGCGGCGGCGGGTGCCGATGAGGACGTGTCCGAGTGGTACTTCTCGAGGATCGGCCACCACTCCTTGTCGACGGAGTCGCGGTTCACCTTGAACTGCTCGTAGAGCTCTTCGACGAGCCAGGAATTGGCTCCGAACCCCCCGTCGCCGTTGACGCCGGTCACCTGGTTCGACACTCTCGATCGCCCTCTTTCATCGCTGAAGCTCTCTGGTGCGGACGTCGACGCAGGATGCGTTCGGATCCGCACACTCTCGACCAACAAGCCTAACGTGTTTCGCTCGAGGAATCGTCGGAAGCGACGCGCCCACGCGGCTGCGATCTGGGTACCGTGGAGACATGGAGTTCTCTGGAGCGCAGCCGACCGTCGACCTGACCTACTCGGACGTCTTCCTGGTGCCGCGGCGATCCGGGGTCACCAGCCGTCTTCAGGTCGATCTGGCACCACTGGACGGCACCCCGGCCACCCTTCCGATCGTCGCCGCGAACATGAACTCCGTGACCGGACCGCGCATCGCGGCGGTGCTCGCCCGCCGAGGTGCGCTCGGCGTCCTTCCCCAGGACCTGCCGCTGCAGGACCTCGATTCCGCGATCCGCGACGTGAAGGCGCAGCCGGTCCTCTGGGACACCCCGATCGTGCTCCCGCCCGAGGCCTCCGTCTCCGACGCCCTCCGTCTGCTCCCGGCCGCCGCCGGCCACGGGATCGTGGTGGCGCAGGGTGCCGCGCCGATCGAGGTCGGCCGGATCCTCGGCGTGCTCCCGGCGACCAGACTCGCCACCGCTCTGCCGGATGCCCAGCTCGGAGATCTCGTGCACCGCGGGACGCCGTCCATCGACGCGGACGACATCGGTTCGGAGCGGCACGCCTTCGACGTCATCACGGACGCCGACGTCGAGATGGTGACCGTGGTCCATCACGGACATCTCGTGGGCACCCTGAGCGCGCGCAGTGCGCTGCGCTCGACCCTGTACCGCCCGGCCGTCGATACCGACGGGCGTCTGGCCGTCGCCGCGGCCGTCGGAATCAACGGCGACGTCGCAGCGAAGGCCAAGGCGCTCGCCGGAGCCGGTGTCGACGTGCTGGTCGTCGACACCGCGCACGGCCACCAGGAGAGCATGCTGCGCGCTCTGCGTGCGATCGCCGAGCTCGACCTCGGCCTGCCCATCGTCGCCGGCAACATCGTCACCGCCGACGGCGTCGCCGACCTGGTCGATGCGGGCGCGACGATCCTCAAGGTGGGCGTGGGCCCGGGGGCGATGTGCACGACGCGCATGATGACCGCGGTCGGCCGCCCCCAGTTCTCCGCGGTGCTCGAGACCGCCCAGGCCGCCAAGGAGCTCGGCGCCCATGTCTGGGCCGACGGTGGCGTGCGGTACCCCCGCGACGTCGCGCTCGCGCTCGCGGCCGGCGCGGCATCCGTCATGGTCGGCTCGTGGTTCGCCGGCACGATCGAGGCGCCGGGGGAGCTGCAGCGCGACGGCGACGGACGCCTGTTCAAGGAATCCTGGGGCATGGCGTCGACCAAGGCGGTGCAGGCGCGCTTCGGCCGACTCGACGCCTACGAGCGGGCCCGCAAAGAGCTCTTCGCCGAGGGCATCTCCTCGTCCAAGATCTATCTCGACCCCCTGCGTCCCGGCGTGGAGGACCTGCTGGACATGATCACCTCGGGCGTGCGTTCGTCGTTCACGTATGCGGGTGCGTCGTCCGTGCCGGAGTTCCACGATCGCGCGCTGGTCGGACTCCAGTCGGCGGCGGGGTACGAAGAGGGCAAGGCGCTGCCCGTCAGCTGGTGATCGCGAGCGCGAGCACAGTCGTCTTCTGTACAATCGTCCGCATAATGGACGACCCTCCCAGTTGCAGAACATCGCCCCACTGTCCGCCTCTCTCGCAGGAGAGGAACCGCTGATGGACTACATCATGTTGGGCGTGGGGCTCCTTCTCACGGTCGGCACCGGCCTCTTCGTCGCCAGCGAGTTCGCGCTGGTCAACCTTGACCGCGCCGAGCTCGAGGCGCGACAGGCCAGAGGTGAATCCCGGCTCTCGCTCACGATCGGCGCCCTCAGGCACACGTCCACGCATCTCTCCGCAGCGCAGCTCGGCATCACGCTGACGACGCTGCTGACCGGTTACACGATGGAGCCGGCGCTGTCGAACCTGCTTCGTCCGACGCTCCTCGCCTGGAGCATCCCGGAGGCGGCGGTCGCGCCCATCGCGACGATCGTGGCGATGCTCGTCGCCACCGTGCTCTCGATGATCCTCGGCGAACTCGTGCCGAAGAACTTCGCGCTCGCCCTGCCGCTGGCGACGGCGAAGCTCGTCATCCCCTTCCAGGTCGCCTTCACGACAGTCTTCAAACCGGCCGTGGTCGTGCTCAACGGCAGTGCCAACGGCGTGCTGCGGAGCATGGGCATCGAGCCCAAGGAGGAGCTCTCCGGTGCCCGCAGCGCGGAGGAGCTCTCCTCGCTCGTCCGACGCTCCGCCAATGCGGGCCTGCTCGAGGCCGACACCGCGACGCTGCTCGACCGCACCCTGATGTTCTCCCGGCTGACCGCCGCCGATGTGATGACCGCGCGGCCGAGCATGCACGCGATCGCCGCGGGCGACTCGGTGGACGACGTCATCCAACTCGCGCGACGGACCGGCCACAGCCGCTTCCCGGTCTACGACGACGATCTCGACGACATCACGGGCGTCGTGCACCTCAAGGCGGCCATCTCGGTGCCGCGTGATCGCCGGATCGACGTCCCCGTCGGTGCTCTGGCGACCGAGCCCCTGCGCGTACCCGAGACGGTGCACGTCGACGCCCTGATCTCCGAGCTCCGTGCTCGCGGTTACCAGCTCGCCGTCGTCGTCGACGAATACGGCGGGACTGCGGGTCTCGTCACCCTCGAAGACCTCGTCGAGGAGCTGGTCGGCGAGGTCGCCGACGAGCACGATCGCACCAGAGCAGGAGTCATCCGCAACCGGGAGGGTGTGACCTTCCCCGGCGAGCTGCGGCCCGATGAGCTGCGCCGTCGCGCGGGCGTCGAGGTGCCGGAGGGCGACGTGTACGACACAGTGGGCGGCTACGTCATGAGCGTGCTCGAGCGCGTGCCCTCGGTCGGCGACGAGGTGCCGCTCGACAGCGGCATCCTCCAGGTCGTCCGCATGGACGGCCGGCGCGTCGACCGCGTCCGCTACGTTCCGAGTCCGCTCGACGGGGGAGAGGAGGCCACCCGATGAACGATTGGGGAGGACTCGCCTGGCTCGTCGTGCTTCTGATCGCGAACGCGTTCTTCGTCGGTGGAGAGTTCGCGGTGATCTCGGCTCGTCGGTCGCAGATCGAACCGCGCGCAGACCAGGGCTCGCGTGCAGCGAAGACGGCGCTGTACGCGATGGAGCACGCGACTCTGATGCTCGCGACCTCGCAGCTCGGCATCACCATCTGCTCGCTCCTGATCCTGAACGTCTCGGAGCCCGCGATCCACCACCTGCTCGCCGTGCCGCTGCATGCGCTCGGCTGGCCGGACGGTGCCGTCGATGCGGTCTCCTTCGCGATCGCGCTGCTGATCGTCTCGTTCCTGCACGTCGTGTTCGGCGAGATGGTGCCGAAGAACCTGGCGTTCTCGGTGCCGGATCGTGCCGTGCTGATCCTGGCTCCGCCGCTCGTGTGGGTGTCGAAGGTATTCATGCCGGTGATCTGGGTGCTCAACGCGGCCGCCAACGGTGTGCTGCGCCTCTTCCGGGTGGAGCCGAAGAACGAGGCCGCCTCCACGTTCACGCTCGACGAGGTCGCGACCATCGTGAGCCAGTCGCGACGTGAGGGTCTGCTGATGGACACCGCGGGAACGGTCGCCGCCGCCGTCGAATTCACCGACAAGAAGGCGCGGGATGTCGCCGTGCCGCTCGGCGATCTCGTGACGCTGCCGCAGTCGACCACGCCGGACGACATCGAGAAGGCCGTGTCCCGCTACGGGTTCTCCCGCTACGTGATCGTCGACCACGAAGCGGTGCCGATCGGATATGTCCACCTGAAGGACATCCTCCGCGCATCCGAAGGGCCGGATGCCGAGACGAAGATGATCCAGCCGGTCCCGGCCAAGCGCATCCACCACATGGTGCCGGTGCAGGAGGATACGGATCTGGAGGATGCCCTCGCGGTCATGCGCCGCGCGGGCCGCCACCTGGCCAAGGTGCGCGACGCGCAGGGGAACACCACCGCCGTGCTGTTCCTGGAGGACATCCTGGAGGAGCTGGTCGGCGAGGTGCAGGACGCGACGCGTCGCTTCCGCGGACGCTGATCCGGACAGATACGCGAAGGCCGCCGACCCGGGAGGATCGGCGGCCTTCGTCGCGTGCGCGCCCGCTCAGCGCCAGTGCGCGCGCTCGTACTGCGGGGGCCAGGCGATCTCCGCACCGAGCTCGTGGGCGGCGCGGAGGGCGAAGTGCGGGTCACGCAACCACTCCCGACCCGCGAAGATCACGTCCGCCGCGCCGTCGGCGAGCACCTGCTCCGCCTGGGCCGACGCGGTGATGAGCCCGACCGCGGACACCGGGATGCGGCCCCCCTGGCGCACCGTCTCGGCGAGCGGCACCTGGTAGCCGGGGAACACGTCGATCCGCTGATGCGCGACGAGGCCGCCGCTGGAGACGTCGATCAGGTCGGCCCCGTGCTGTGCCGCCCAGTCGCCGACGATCGTCGCCTCCTCCGGGGTGAAGCCGCCGTCCGCGTGATCGGTGGCCGAGATGCGCACGAGCAGCGGCACCTCGGCGCCGGCGGTGGCACGAACGGCGTCGACCACGCGGAGCAGCAGTCGGGCACGGTTCTCGAGCGATCCGCCGTACTCGTCGTCGCGCAGGTTCGACAGCGGCGACAGGAACTGGTGCAGGAGGTAGCCGTGCGCCCCGTGGATCTCTATGACGTCGAAGCCGGCGTCGAGCGCGCGGCGCGTGGCGGACGCGAACCCCTCGACCACCCGGTCGATGCCCGCCAGGTCGAGGGCCACCGGTTCCGCGAAGCCGTCGAACGCCACTGCCGAGGGCGCCGTGGTCGTCCAGCCGCCGTCCTCCTGCGGGACGGAGCCGCGCTGGGGAGCCCAGGGCCACCAGGTCGAGGCCTTCCGTCCCGCGTGCGCGAGCTGGATGCCGGCGTGCGCTCCGCGGTCGTGGATGGCCTGCACGATCGGCGTGAGTGCGTCGCGCTGCTCGTCGTTCCAGAGGCCGACGTCGCGAGGGGAGATCCGGCCCTCGGGGACGACCGAGGTGGCCTCGGCGACGATCAGCCCGGCGCCGCCCGAGGCGAACTGGGCGAGGTGGGCGTGGTGCCACTCCTGAGCGACGCCGTCGACGGCGCTGTACATGCACATGGGTGAGACCCAGAGGCGATTGCGGAAGGTGACGGATCGGATGCTCAGAGGGGAGAAGAGAAGACTCACCGTTCGACGCTACCCCCGCGGGCGTGCGCCTCGGGCCGCCGCACTAACGTGGAGTCATGATCGAGGTGCGGGAGTGGTCACGCAGCGATACGGCACGCCTGTTCCGTGCGCCCACGGCGGAGGACGACAAGTACGCCCGCGGGGTCGTGGCGCTGCGTACCGGATCTCCCGCCTACCCCGGCGCCGCGGTGCTCGGAGTCGAGGCGGCCTGGCGGGCCGGGGCGGGGTTCGTGCGGTACGTGGGCGCGGAACGGGTGGCGGACGCCGTGCTGGCTCGGCGACCCGAGACCGTCGTGGGAGCGGACATCGGCAGTTCGCGCGTCGGAGCCTGGGTGATCGGCTCCGGGACGGATCCGATGCACCGCACGGACGCGGAGAGCGTCGCGCTCCGCGAGATCCTCGCCGGTGCGGTCCCCGTGGTCATCGATGCGGGTGCTCTGGACCTCGCGCCGGGAGCGCGGGCGCCGTTCCTCGTCACCCCGCACGCACGGGAGTTCAGCCGGTTGCAGGAGCGCCTCCGCGTGCAGCCCCACGACGACGAAGACGACGATCGGGCGGATGTGGCACGGCAGGTGGCCGCGAAGATCGGCGGCACCGTGCTGCTCAAGGGGGCACGGACGCTGGTCGCCGACCCCGACGGAGCCGTCATCGCCGTCGAAGCGGGAACGGGGTGGCTGGCGACGGCCGGTACCGGAGACGTGCTCGCCGGCGTGCTCGGGGCGGTCATGGCCGCGAACCCCGGAGCGGCGCTCGCCGAGGTCGCCGCCGCCGGGGCCTGGCTGCATGGTCATGCCGCGCGGATCGCGGCCGGCACGCTCGTCGGCGGCCCGGGTCACCCGATCGTCGCGATGGACGTGGCCGAGGCGCTCCCGCACGCGATCCAGGACGTCCTGGCGTGAGCCGCGACTCGACGATGAGGGTGCTCGTCCTGTGGGGCGCATTCCTCCTCGTCCACCTGCTCACCGCTCTCCTCGGGTGGGTGTATCCGAGCCAGCCCATGGGTGATGTCGTGCTCGTGTACGAGCCGTGGGCGTCGGCGGCTCTCGGGGGCGGACCGATCGTCGGCATCACCGAGACCTGGGTCTACCCCCAGCTCGCGCTGGTGCCCCTGCTGCTCGCCGCCGGACTCGCTGCCCCTCTGGTTCCCGTGCTCGGCGTCTCGAGCGCTTACCTCGTCGGCTGGGCCGTGCTGGTCATCGTCCTCGATGCGGTCGCCTTCGGCGTGCTCATCGGGCGCTCACCCTCGCATGCGCGGCGGGTCGCGGCCTGGTTCTGGTGCGGCGCCGTCCTGCTGCTCGGACCGATCGCGCTGTACCGGATCGACGCGATCACCGTGCCCCTCGCCGTGATTGGGGGTCTCTGGCTCGTCGCGCGACCGATGATCGCCGCCGCCCTGCTGACGGCCGGCGCCTGGATCAAGATCTGGCCCGGCGCGCTCGTCGTGGCCGCCGTCGTCGCGGTCCGCGCGCGGTGGCGTGTGCTGCTCGCGGCGATCATCGTCACGGGTGGTGTCGTGGTGCTGCTGCTCCTGTTCGGCGCGGACACCGAGATCCTCGGGTTCCTGACCGAGCAGACCGGGCGCGGGCTGCAGATCGAGGCGGTGGCGGCGACGCCGTTCCTCTGGCTCGCTGTCGCGGGGGCTGCACGCATCGAGTACAGCTTCGAGATCCTCACCTTCCAGGTGACGGCGCCGGGGGTGGATGCCGTAGCCGCGGCCCTCACCCCGCTGATGATGATCTGCGTGCTGGCGGTCGCGGCGATCGGCGCGGTGAAGGCGATGCGCGGTGCCGCCTTCCCCCGGTTGTTCCCGCCGCTCGCCCTCACACTCGTGACGCTGCTCATCGTCACCAACAAGGTCGGCTCGCCCCAGTTCCAGACTTGGCTCATTGCGCCGGTGATCCTGTGGATCGTGCTCGACCGTGCCAGAGCGCGCACGCCCGCGGTCATCGTCCTCGCACTCTGTCTGCTCACCTGTCTCGTGTATCCGCTGGGCTACGACGCCCTCCTGCGCGCTGAAGCGCTTCCCGTCGCGGTGCTTACGGTGCGAAACGTCCTTCTCCTCGTCCTGCTCGTCCTCGGCATCCGCGCTCTCCTGCGCGTGCCCGTCCGTCATCCGAATCTCCAGGAGTGAACCCATGCTGATCGCCTTCTCCGTCGCCCCGAGCGGCACACCCGCCGAAGGAACCGAGCGGACCGATGCCTCCGTGCACGACGCGGTGGCCGCGGCTGTGCGCGTGGTGCGCGAGTCAGGTCTGCCGCACCGCACGACGAGCATGTTCACCGAGATCGAGGGGCCGGACTGGGACTCGGTGATGGACGTCGTGAAGCGCGCCACCGAGGCCGTCATGCCGTTCGGCTCGCGGGTGTCGCTGGTGCTCAAGGCCGACATCCGCCCCGGGTACTCGGGCGAGCTCGAGGCGAAGATCGAGCGACTCGAGGCGGCGATCGAGGAGTCGGATGACTGATCGGCGCGCTCCTGCCGAGGTCCGGACACGTCCGGCTGTCGACGATGACGTCGACTGGATCGCGGAACTGCGGGCGATCGTGCTCCGGTCCGATCTGACGAGGCTCGGTCGCTATGACGACGTGCGTGTGCGGCAGCGGTTCCGGGACGCGTTCGCGCCGGAGGAGACCCGCGTCATCATCGTGGACGGAGAGGAGGTCGGCGCCGTCGCGCTCCGTGACGAAGGCGGGTCGCGCTGGCTGGAGCACTTCTACATCGCTCCTTCGCACCAGGGGGCCGGCGTCGGAGGTCGCATCCTGACGATGCTCCTGGACGATGACGTGCCCCATCGTCTCAACGTGCTCCAGGGCAGTCCTGCCCGGGCGCTGTATGAACGCCACGGTTTCGTTCTCGAGAGGCAGGACGAGGTCGACGTCTTCATGCGGCGTGAGCGGACGAGCACGGACGGCGTGGCGTCGGACGGCCGCTAGGCTGTACCGGTGAATCCCTCGACTGAATCGAGGGGTGCGGCGAAGTGGGCGCTCCTCTCTCTCGCCATCGGCAGCTTCGGCATCGGCATGACCGAGTTCGTGGTCATGGGTCTGCTGCCCAACATCGCCGCCGACCTGCTGCCCTCGCTCTGGGCCACCAGCCAGGAAGACGCGCTGAGCCAGGCCGGTTGGCTGATCTCGCTGTACGCGCTGGGCGTGGTGGTCGGTGCGCCGACCATCGCCGGATTCGTCGCGCGCTTCCCGCGGCACCGGGTCATGATCGTGCTGGCCCTCGCGCTGACGGTCTTCAACGCGCTCACAGTCATCCTGCCCACGTTCGAACTGGTCGCCGCCTCCCGGTTCCTGGCGGGGCTCCCGCATGGCGCGTACTTCGGCATCGGCGCCCTGGTCGCGGCCGACGTCATGGGTCCGGGGAACCGCGCCAAGGGTGTGGCGTTCATCCTCACTGGCCTCACGGTCGCCAACGTGGTCGGCGTGCCGCTCGGCACGTTCCTCGGACAGCAGTGGGGGTGGCGCGCGGCGTTCGCCGTCGTCGCGCTCGTGTTCGCGTTGGCGACGGTCTTCATCGCGGTGTTCGTTCCGCAGCACCCCGGTGATCCCGGACGCACGATGCGTCAGGAGCTGCGAGTCTTCCGCATCCCGCAGGTGTGGTTCACACTCGGCATCGGTGCGATCGGTTTCGGTGGTTTCTTCGCCGTCTACAGCTACATCGCGCCTCTCGTGACCGAGGTCGCCGGGTCGCCGGACTGGGCGGTGCCGATCGTCCTGGTGCTGATGGGGCTCGGCATGACCGCGGGAAACCTCGTCGGCGGCCACCTCGCAGACATCGACCTGCGCCGCACGCTGCTGTTCGGGCTCGCGGCCCTCGTCGTCGTCCTCGGCCTGCTCGCGGTCCTGGCCTTCTGGATCGTGACGCTCGGGCTGCTGGTCTTCGTGGTCGGCTTCGTGTCGTCGGTGCTGAGCCCGACGATCCAGACGCGACTGATGGATGTGGCTGAAGACAACCAGTCGATCGCGGCGGCGATGAACCACTCGGCCCTCAACATCGGGAACAGCCTGGGCGCTTTCCTCGGTGGCCTCGTGATCGCGGCAGGTTGGGGCTTCACGGCTCCCGCATGGACCGGTGCCGCGCTCGCCGTGGCGGGATTGCTGATCGCCCTGCTGTCCTACCGCGTGGAAGCGCGTCGTCCCGCGGCCAGGGAACGCGTCGCGTCGTAGAGTGACGGGGTGATCGCGCCCGATTCCTCACTCCCCGTCGCCGGCACGGTCGTGCTGCTGCGCGCAGCCGACCCCGGCTTCGAAGTGCTGCTGATGCGGCGTCCCGATCGTGGATCATTCGCGGGTGCGTGGGTCTTTCCCGGTGGCAAGGTCGAGCCGGCCGACCTCCGAGACGGTGACGAGGAGGTCGAGGACGCACGTCGTGCCGCGATCCGGGAGACCTTCGAAGAGGTCGGGGTCGTCGTCGAGGAGCTGGTGGCGTTCTCCGAATGGCATCCGCCGGTCGAGGCACCCACGCGCATCCGCACCTGGTTCTTCCTCGCCGCGGCGCCGGCCGCCGATCCGTCACCCGCCGAAGACGAGGTGGCCGCGATCGCCTGGGTCCGTCCTGCCGAGGCTCTCGCGCGGCACGGTGCAGGGGAGTGGATGCTGTACCCGCCGACCTGGATCACGCTGCATCAGCTGTCGGCGTTCACCGACGCGGCATCCGCGTTGTCTTCCGGCGGTGCCGTGCAGCTGTTCCAGACACGTGTTCTCGGTGCGGGCGCTGGGCAGGCGTTCGCGTGGGAGCAGGGGCGTCTCGAGGCGGGCGAACTGCCGTGGCGGTTCGTTCCGGGCTGAGCGACGCGGATCAGCTCTCGAGCAGCCGCCGCAGGTTCGCGCCGACGACCTCGGTCTCGATGAGGAAGCCGTCGTGCCCGAAGTCGCTGGAGACCACCACGGCCTCCCCTTCGATCACGTTCCGGATGCTGCGGGCGATGCGCTGCTGTCCGTCGACGGGGAACAGGCGGTCGCTGTCGATACCGAGGACGAGCGTCGTGGCTGTGACCGCGTGCAGCGCCTCTTCGACACCGCCGCGCCCGCGGCCGACATCGTGCGAGTTCATGGCCTCGACGAGCGTGATGTAGCTGTTCGCGTCGAAGCGACGGGTGAACTTGTTGCCGTGGAAATCGAGGTACGACTCCACGGCGAAGCGCCCGCCGTGACCGAGAGGTGAGACATCCGACTGCCACGACCGCTGGAAGCGTTGGTTCAGCTCGATGGGGCTGCGGTAGTTCAGCAGAGCCATCCGGCGTGCCAGCGCGAGTCCGCGGTGCGGGCCGTCGCCGTCTCCGAGGTCGTAGTACTCGCCGCCCTGGAACCGCGGGTCCATCCGGATGGTCTCGAGCTGCACGGTGTTCAGCGCGATCTGGTCGGCCGTCGTCACCGGGGGAGAGGAGAGCACGGCCAGCCGCTGCACGCGCTGGGGATGCGTCACCGCCCACTCCAGGGCGTGCATGCCGCCCATGGATCCGCCGATGACCGCGGCCCAGCTGTCGATGCCCAGCGCATCGGCGAGCCGCACCTGCGCCGCCACCTGGTCGCGGATCGTCAGGTAGGGGAAGCGTGATGCCCATTCGTAGCCGTCGGGGGCGACGCTCGCAGGCCCGGTCGACCCCTGGCAGCCGCCCAGCATGTTCGGAGCGATCACGAACCAGCGGTCGGTGTCGAGCGGTGCACCGGGGCCGGTGATGTCCTCCCACCACCCCACGGTCGGATGGCCGGAGCCGGCGGGGCCCCGCACATGGCTGTCGCCCGTGAGCGCATGCAGCACGAGGATCGCGTTGTCGCGCGCGGCATTCAGTTCGCCCCACGACTCGTAGGCGATGCGGATTCCCGGCAGCTCCTGGCCGCTCTCGGTCGAGAAGGCGCCGAATGCGGCGAAACGCCTGCCGCCGACCGGGTCGCCGTCGCGCCATGCGCCCGTCGCCGGTGGGCGGGCACGGAGCAGCCGGACGTCGGCCTCCGTCACGGGTGCCGACGGCACCGTGTCCTCGGAGGTCGTCTGCCAGTCCATGCTTCCATTGTCGCGTGGTCCAGGACCCACCGGTGGCAGGTTACGACCCGGTGTCGTGTCGCTGTGCGCGCGACGGCTCGGACGAAGGGGCGTGCGACTCAGCGCACGCGGGTCATCGTGGCGAGGTGGTCGCTGTTCCCGGCACGTCGGGTGCTCGAGGCGACGACGTCGAGTCCGCGGACGAACACCTGGTCGATCCGGACGAGCGGGAAGGCGGCGGGCCACGTGAACCCGAGGGTTCCGTCGGTCGGCCGTGCCCAGTCCGCTTCCGCTCGCAGCGCAGCCAGGCTCGGGTCCGTCGACGGTGCGTTGAAGTCACCGACGACGACGAGCGCGGTGGCTGCGTCGGAGGCGACCTGCTCGGCGATGCCGTTGAGCATCGTGTCGCGGTCCTGTTGCTGTCCGGGGCGCACGGATGCGGCATGCAACACGTAGACGGCGACCGGTCCCGCGGGGCTCTGCACCTCGACGCGGAGCGCGCGCTTCCAGCTGAGCCCGAGAGTGAGCGGTTCGGCGCTCGCCAGGGGGTATCGACTCCACAGCGCCACTGTGCCGACCGTGTAGGAGTGCGGGTAGGCGTCGGCGAGCACCTCGCTCGCGGCGGAGAGGCTGTCGCCGTCGAGTTCGGTGAGGGCGATCACATCCGCCTCGCTCTGCGCGAGTTCTGCGGCGGAGGCGGCAGCGCTGCCGGAGTGCGCGCGCACGTTCTGGCTGGCGATCGTGAGCTCGCTCTCCGCACTGGCTGATGCCGGGAGGCCGGGGAACGTCGCGGCCATCGCGAGGAACCAGAGGAGCGTCGGCACCAGGAGGAGGACGATCATGCGCCGCGCGAGGAAGAGCGCGATGACGACGAGTGCGAGGAGGACGAGTCCGAGCCAAGGGAGTGCGGCGGCGACGGCGGTGCCGACCACACCGGGAATCCAGCCGCACATGAGCAGGATCAGCACGGTGATGCCGGCGATCGCGATACGGCGGGCATGGCGCGTCGTGGTTCGTCGGGCGAGCGGTGGTCGGTGTTCGACGTCGATCATGCTCTCCTCACAGCGGGGATCCCATTCTCAACGGAGCCGCCTGTGGGTCGGCCGGGTGGTGCCCGCACCCCGCGAACGCGAGGATGCCCCGGACCGCGTGGTCCGAGGCATCCTCGTGGTGGTGCGTGTGGAACGTCAGGCGCGAGCAGCCTCCGACACGGCGCGTGCCGCAGCGAGAGCCTGGTCGAGGTCGGCCTTCAGATCGTCGATGTTCTCGATGCCCACGGAGAGGCGGACGAGGCCCGGGGTGACACCCGCGGTGAGCTGCTGCTCGGGGGTGAGCTGCGCGTGCGTGGTCGACGCGGGGTGGATGACGAGCGAGCGCACGTCGCCGATGTTGGCGAGGTGGCTGAACAGCGACAGGCTGTTCACGAACTCGCGGCCGGCCTCGACACCGCCCTTGAGCTCGAACGACAGCACCGCGCCGACGCCCTTGGGGGCGTACTCGTTCGCCTTGGCGTACCACGGCGAGGAGGGAAGGCCCGAGTAGTTGACGGTCGCGACGTCGTCACGGCTGTCGAGCCACTCGGCGATCTCCTGCGCGTTCTGCACGTGACGCTCGATGCGCAGCGACAGGGTCTCGATGCCCTGGATGAGGTTCCACGCGCTCTGCGGCGCGATGGCCGAGCCGAGGTCGCGCAGCAGCTGCACGCGGGCCTTGATGATGTAGGCGAGCGGGTCGCCGACCGCGGCGGTGTAGCTGGCACCGTGGTACGAGGGGTCCGGAACCGTGAGGCCCGGGAACTTGTCGACGTTCTTCGACCACTCGAACGTTCCGCCGTCGATGATGGCGCCGCCGATGGTGGTGCCGTGTCCGCCGAGGAACTTCGTGACCGAGTGCACGACGATGTCGGCGCCGAACTCGAACGGGCGGATCAGGTACGGGGTGGCGATCGTGTTGTCGACGATCAGCGGGACGCCGGACTCGTGTGCGATGTCGGCGACGGCGCGGATGTCGAGGATGTTGATCTGCGGGTTGCCGATGGTCTCCGCGAAGAACAGCTTCGTGTTCGGGCGCACCGCGCGGCGCCACTCCTCGGCGTCATCCTGGTTCTCGACGAAGGTGACCTCGATGCCGAGCTTGGCGAGGGTGTACTTGAAGAGGTTGTAGGTGCCGCCGTAGATCGAGCTCGAGGCGACGAAGTGGTCGCCGGCCTGAGCGATGTTGAGGATCGCGAAGGTCGAGGCTGCCTGGCCGCTGGCGAGCACGAGTGCGCCGGTGCCGCCTTCGAGCGCGGCGAGACGCTGCTCGAGCACGTCCTGCGTCGGGTTCTGGATGCGGGTGTAGATGTTGCCGAACTCCGCGAGGGCGAAGAGGTTGGCCGCATGGTCCGCGCTGTCGAACACGTACGACGTGGTCTGGTAGATCGGCGTGGCGCGGGCCTTCGTGACCGGGTCGGGGGCGGCGCCGGAGTGGATCTGCTTGGTCTCGAAGCGCCAGGACTCGGGTGCGGACATGATTTCCCCCAGGAGTGGTCGGAAGGTCGGATGGCGGATGCCGTTGCAGCGAGAGTACGGAACATCGGCCCGTGTCAACAACAACCGGGAAATGTGACGTAACACGGCGGAGGCCCGGAATCACGGGGGAGAGAGGGTTCTGCGACAGCCCCGTGCGGGACTCCGCAATCTCGGCGGAACATCGTACGGTGGAGGCATGGTGAACAGACGTGCAGTGGTGACAGGTGCGAGTTCGGGAATCGGCGCGGCGACGGTGCGCGCACTCCGGGCACGAGGATGGGATGTCGTCGGCGTCGCCCGACGTGAGGACCGTCTGTCTGCGCTCGCCGCGGAGACCGGTGCTTCGGCCATCGCGTGCGACCTGACCGACCCGGCAGCCGTCGATGCGCTGGTCTCGGAGCTCGAAGCGTCGGGACCGGTGCACGCGCTCGTGCAGGTGGCCGGCGGTGCCCGGGGGACCGACCGCATCGAGGATGCCTCGGCCGCGGACTGGCAGTGGATGTTCGACGCCAACGTGCTCGCGTCGCAGCGCCTCGTCGCCGGACTGCTCCCGCTGCTGCGCCGGGCTGCTGCGGCAGACGGCCACGCCGACACGCTCTTCGTGACCTCGACCGCCGCGCAGTCGGCGTATGCGGGCGGCGCCGGGTACAACGCCGCGAAGGCTGCCGAGGGCATGCTGGTGAAGGTCCTTCGTCAGGAGCTCAACGGCGAGCCGATCCGCGTCGTCGAGGTCGCGCCCGGCATGGTCCACACCGAGGAGTTCACGCTGAACCGTCTGGGCGGAGACGCCGTCGCCGCCGAGGCCGTCTACTCGGGGGTCGAAGCGCCTCTTCTCGCCGAAGACGTCGCCGACGTGATCGCCTATGCGCTGGAGTCGCCGGGACACGTCAACCTCGACCTGATCACGATGCGCCCGGTCGCGCAGTCGGCGCAGCACCTGCTCGCGCGCGGACCCCTGCGCGTGCGCTCCATCGACTGACGATGGCGCGGTCTCTCGCCGAGCTCGCCGCGGACGGGCGGATCGACGCGGGGTGGGCGGAGGCGCTCGCCCCGGTTCAGGACACCATCACCGAGCTCGGCGAGCGACTCCGCGCCGAGCAGGAGGCGGGGCACGGGTACCTGCCGTCCGGTGAGAACGTCCTTCGGGCCTTCCAGCGTCCGTTGGCGGATGTGCGGGTACTGATCACCGGACAGGACCCCTATCCGACGCCCGGCCACCCGATCGGTCTGTCTTTCGCGGTCGATCGTGATGTGCGCCCGCTGCCGCGCAGCCTCACCAACATCTACAAGGAGCGGGAGAGCGACATCGGGATCCCGCCGGCGCCACACGGCGATCTCACTGCGTGGAGCGATCAAGGCGTGCTCCTGCTCAACCGCGTGCTCACCGTGCGGCCCGGTGCCGCCGCCTCGCACCGCGGCTGGGGGTGGGAGAAGGTCACCGAGCTCGCGATCCGGACGCTCGTCGCCCGTGATCAGCCGCTCGTTGCGGTGCTGTGGGGGAAGGACGCCGCGAACCTGCAGCCGATGCTGGGTTCGACGCCGATCATCGCCTCGGCGCATCCGTCTCCGCTGTCCGCCAGCCGGGGCTTCTTCGGCTCCCGCCCGTTCTCGCGCGTGAACCACCTCCTCGTGGAGCAGAGTGCCGACGCGATCGACTGGCGGGTGGGGGGCGAGCCTGCGGAGCACGACCGTTTGATTTAGGCGCTCCCTTCCGGGGGGAGTGTCGGTCGCGCTGAGCGCGTCAGGGACGAACGGTGTGTCAGCGTCGTGGCAGTATCCGAGTCTTCTCGGGCACACGCTGGTGACCGGTGACGGGGCTGGCCACGGGGCACTGCAGCTTTACGAACCGTTCGGTCAGCCGTTGGATATGACCACGTTCGCGATCGGCACTATCGCCGCCAATGCCGCCGGGCAGAACGATGGCGCGAGCGGATGGCATCAGGGCGCGCGGAAGCCGGTTGAAGCGGAATCAACTGTCCTGATGATCGAGATGGGGGCGAGGCTCTATGTGCCGGCCCTCGGTCGATTCCTTCAGGTCGACCCCGTCGAGGGCGGCGTCGACAACGACTACGTCTGGCCGACAGATCCCATCGGGATGAGTGATCTTTCTGGTAAGGCATGGGACTGGGGCCTAACACTCGAGATCGGGCTGACGGTGTTGTCGGCGGCGCTTCTGGTGACAGGCGTTGGGGCACCGCTGGCCGGCGCGTTGCTGGTTGCTAGAGCGGCGACGTTCGCGGTGCGCGCGGCTAAAGTGGTGAAAGACGTGGTGCAAACAACCCAGATCGTTGTTCGCGCTTCTCGGTATACGCGCGGTGTAGCTGGCGCGGCCCGAGAGATGGTCGCGTCCCCCCGCGCTGCTAGTTGGGCAGGGCGTGCCTGGTCGCAGGGCGCGAAAGCGAGCGAGCGTCTATCAAGTCACGCAACTCGCATGCGCACTGGTCCGAGCGGGCGTTGGGTGCGCGGACCAGGCGTCAGTCAGACTGGAAGGATCAAGATGAACCTCGGGCGGAACGGAGTTCGCTGGAACTTCCACGTGTGGCTGCAATGAGCGGGGTAACGGGTTCGACCGCAGATGCAGTGACGCGCATCCTCGCTGGTGGTGCCATCGGTTTTTCTCGCACTGCGGACTGGGGGCCGTTCTACCTGAAGTTCGTGACCGAGTCGCGGCCGCAAGACGTCTTGATCGAGGTGACGTTCAACCCGGAGTTCGTCGTGCTCGATCCACCGCATCCGACTGATGTCCTGGTCTTCTGGGGCGATCGAAACGAAGTGAGCGAGCGGATATCTGCGCTTCTGGCGGAGTTCGTCGTGGAACTGTGCCCCCTGCCGCAAGAGAAAGAGGCTGATTCGTATCTCTTCCGAACCGGTGCAGACGAAGTGCAAGTCATCGACCCCGAGTCGCCGTGGCGGTTCACAGATCATTAGCGTGATCGCGCCTGCGGCACCCAGAAGTCCAGATCTACCGCCGCGGAACGTGCTCCCAATAGGCTGAGCGCATGCAGTTCGAACCGGGGGATCGCCGCCGTGTCCTCCCGCGCCACCTCCGCCCCGAGGTCGCGCCCGAGGTCTTCTCGTACACGATCCGTGTGGTGCGTCCGGCGGACCTGCCTCACGTCCGCGAGATCTACAACCATTTCGTGAGCAACTCGGCGGTGACGCTCGACGAGCGGCGCAGCAGCATCCCGTACTGGCGCGACAAGTACGCGCTGCTCACCCGCCTGGAGCTGCCGTTCCTCGTGGCGGTCTCGCCGGCCGGCGTGGTGATGGGATACGCGCTCGCGCAGCCCTGGGCCGGCAAGAACGCCTACAAGTACACCGTCGAGGACTCGATCTACCTCGGTCCGGGCGCGGGCGGGAAGGGACTCGGCGCGGCCCTGCTGCAGGCGCTCATCGATGCCTGCGAGCAGATCGGTCTGCGCGAGATGGTCGCGGTGATCAGCGACAGCGGGGCGGAGGCATCGATCCGGCTGCACGAGAAGCTGGGGTTCGTCGAAGCCGGCCGCATGGGCCGGGTCGGATACAAGTTCGGCCGCGACCTCGGCACGGTGTACATGCGGCGTGTGCTCAAGCCCACCGGACGTCGTCGGAGGCTCTTCGGCGCGCGCTGACGACGGACCCGAGTTTCGCGGCAGCTCAGTCGCTGGAAGGGCGAGGGGGAGCGCCCGGGATCACCGGGATCGCCGCGAGCAGCGTCTTCGTGTAGTCCTCCGTGGGGTGCAGCAGCACATCCTGAGTCGAACCTCGCTCGACGATGTGGCCGTCCTTCATCACGACGACCGCGTCGCACAGGTTCTGCACCACGCCGATGTCGTGCGACACCAGCAGCAGGGTGAGATCGGTCGTGCGGCGGAGCTCGATCAGCAGCTCGAGGATCTGTGCGCGCACCGTCACGTCGAGGGCGGAGAGCGGCTCGTCGCCGACGAGGATCCGGGGGCGATGCACGATCGCCCGCGCGAGCGCGATCCGCTGGCGCTGGCCACCCGAGAACTCGTGTGGATAACGGTCGCCCATCTCGGGCTCGAGCCCGACCTGCGCCAGCACTTCGCGTACTCGCGCCCGGTGGTCTCCCTCGATGCCGAGCGCCCACAGCGGCTCTCGCACGATCTGTCCGGCCGTCATGCGCGGGTCCAGCGACGCGTACGGATCCTGGAAGACGAGTCCGGTCTCGCGCCGCAGCCAGTGCAGCGACTTCGCGGATCCCGTGGCATCTACGGGGCGTCGGTCGATCGACACGGTCCCGGACGTGGGGCGGTCGAGACCGAGGATCAGTCGGACCAGCGTGGACTTTCCCGACCCCGACTCGCCGATGATCCCCACGGATGAACCCTCGACGACATCGAGGTCGGTCGCCGCCAGCGCCGTCTGCGTGCGCGTGCGCTCGAATGCGGTCCGCTTCGGGACGATGAAGTCCCGGCGGAGTCCCCGTGCCTCGATCAGGCTCATGCCGCACCGCCGTTCGGCCGCCAGAGAGTCGCGGTGGCGTCCCGCAGCAGACCCTGGGTGATCGGCGAGGCCGGAGTCGACAGCAGCGTCGAGACGGCGGCGGCCTCGACGACGCGTCCGTGCTCGAGCACCACGCCCTCGGTCGCGACCTGCGCCAGCACGGCGAGGTCGTGGGTGATGAACACGAGCGACATCCCCTCGTCGGCGACGAGCGCGAGCAGCAGGGAGAGGATCTCGGCCTGGATCGTGACGTCGAGCGCCGTGGTCGGCTCGTCGGCGATGAGTAGCCGCGGGCGGCACGCGAGTGCCATGGCGATCGCGACGCGCTGCCGCTGCCCGCCCGAGAGCTGGTGCGGATAGCGGTCCACGATCGTCTCGGGATCGGGGAGCCGTACGCGTGCCGCTTCCGCGATCGCGCGCTCCCGGGCTTCCCGACGACCGAGTCCCTCGTGGATGCGGATGGACTCCGCGATCTGCCGACCAACCGTCCGGATGGGGTTGAGCGCCGTCCGGGGCTCCTGGAACACGATGCCGATGTCGTCCCCGCGGAGCTTCGCGAGCTCCCTATCCGGCATGCCGATCAACTCGATGCCGTTCCAGCGGATACTGCCGCTTGCGGTCGCGCCGTCGGGGAGCAACCCGAGGACCGCGAGGGCGGTGAGCGACTTGCCGGATCCGGATTCACCGATCAGCCCGAGCCGCGCACCGTCGGGTACCTCGAACGAGATCCCGTTCACGACGCGGCGCCCGTCGATCTCGATCACCAGATCCCGCACGGACAGACTCATGCGACCACTCCCGGGGTGTGGACCTCGGCGGCGCGGTGCCGCAGGGTCGGATCGGTCGCCTCGCGGAGCCCGTCTCCGAGGAGGTTGAGTGCGAGAACGGTGATCGTGATGGCGAGCCCGGGCCAGATCACCGACAGCGGGTGCACGCCGATGTAGCGCTGGAGATCGGCGAGCAGGAGCCCCCAGCTCGGCTCGACCACCGACGCGCCGAATCCGAGGTACGACAGACCGGCCTCGGCGAGCACGGCGACGGCCATGGACCAGGAGAGCTGCACGATGAAGACCGGGGCGACGTTCGGAAGCAGGTGCCGCACGAGGCTCTGCGTCGGCGTGAGACCTGCGGCGCGGGCGGCGAGCACGAAGTCGCTCTGCTGCACCCGGCGTAGCTCGGGTCGGGTGACACGGGCGATGTTCACGCCGAAGCCGATCCCCACGGCCCAGATCACGACCCAGAGCGACCCGCCCCAGACGGACGAGATCATCATGGCGATCAGCAGCACGGGGAAGGCGATCAGGATGTCGACGAGCACCGCGACGGTCTCACGCATCCAGCGAGCGGTGAGGGCGCCGAGGGCGGCCAGGGCGATGCCGACGAGCGTGGCCACGATTCCCGCGCCGACGCTGACGAAGACGGTCGTGCGCGCGCCCGCCATCAGCAGGCTCAGGATGTCGCGGCCGGTGTCGTCGGTGCCGAGCAGGTGCGGCCCACTCGGCGGCAACCAGCGGTCGCCGATGTCCGACGCCTGCGGGTCGAACGGGGTCCAGAACAGCGCCACGATCGCGGTCAGGGCGATCACGACGACGACGATGATCCCGAAGCGCCCCGTCGGGGTGCCCCAGAGTCGGCCGAGCCAGCGCGGCGTCATGCGGCCTCCCGCTGTCGAGGATCGATGGCGCGGTGCAGCAGGTCGACGACGAAGCCCACGACCAGCACGAAGCCGGTGAGCACGAGGAGCTCGCTCTGCACCTTGATGAGGTCGCGGGTGCCGACGTCGGCGACCAGCATCCGTCCGATCCCGGGGAGGGTGAAAAGCTGCTCGATGATGACGGATCCGACGATGATCCCGGCGACCTGGAGTCCGAGCACCGTGATGATCGACAGTCCCACCGCAGGGATGCCGTGCTGGATGAGCGCGCGGGTGCGGGTGAGTCCCTTCGCCGCGGCCGTGCGGACGAAGTCCTGTCCCGCGGCCTGCAGGGTCGCGCTGCGCACGAAGCGCATGAGCATGGCCCCCTCCACCACGCCGATCGTCAGCGCGGGGAGGAGCAGCGACTCGATCGCACGCCCGGGCGTTGACCAGCCGGTGCGGGGGAACCCCTGCGGCGGGAGCCAGCCGAGCCAGACCGAGAACACGACGATGAGCATCATGCCGGCCCACACGACGGGCACGGCGGCCAGCGTCTGGGCGCCGACGCTGAGGGCGGTGCCGGTGCGGCGGCCGCGCAGGAGGGCGGCGAAGATCCCGAACGGCACCGCGATGAGCACGGCGATGAGCAGCGACATGATGCCGAGGGGCACGGTGACCTGGGCCTTGAGCAGCAGTTCCTCGCCCACCGAGGCGCCAGAGAGCAGCGAGGTGCCGAGGTCGCCCCGGAAGATGCCTCCGATCCAGTCGGTGTACTGCGCGAGCAGCGGCTGGTTCAGCCCGAGCGACTCCCGGAGCGCGTCGACCTCGGCGGGGGAGGCCTGCGTGCCGGCGAT
Source organism: Microbacterium sp. Mcb102 (assembly GCF_024519805.1). Taxonomy (NCBI): domain Bacteria; kingdom Bacillati; phylum Actinomycetota; class Actinomycetes; order Micrococcales; family Microbacteriaceae; genus Microbacterium; species Microbacterium sp. Mcb102. Next base: position 322,982 of record NZ_JALJRG010000001.1, read on the forward strand.
CAGCTGAGCGACATCTCCCGGGAAGACCCGGAGGGTGAGGAAGATGAGCACGCTCGACACGAGGAGCCCTGCGATGAGCAGGGCTCCTCGGACGAGCGCGTAGCGGATCACGGAGGGGTGACCGCTTGCTACTTCTCTGCGGAGACGGTCACGCCGGCGAGGTTGATCCGGGAGTTGATCGAGTCCTCGGGGAATCCGGCGACGATCGGTGCCACGGCCGTGATGGTCTCGCCGTTGTACAGCCAGTCGGCAGCGTGGTCCTCCGACACGATGCGCGCGGCCTGCGCCAGCAGCTCGGCGGACTTGTCGGGGTCCACCTCGGCGAGGGCCTTCGAGTACAGGTCCTGCACCTCCGCGTTGTCGTAGCCGAAGTAGTAGTCGGGGTTGGCGAAGTTGCCGAAGTCGCGCGGCTCGACGTGCAGCACGAAGCTGAGGTCGTAGTCCTTGTTCGTGTACACGTCTTCGAGCCAGGTCGGGAACTCGACAGAGTTGACGTCGAGGGCGACGCCGACCTTCTTGAAGTCGGAGATCAGCACCTTGGGCACCGTCGTCCCGTAGAACGCGGGGATCGTGAGGGTGAGCTCCAGGTCTTCCTGGCCGGCTTCGGCGAGCAGGTCCTTGGCCTTCTCCGGGTCGTACGAGATCACGTCCGACAGGTCTTCGTAGCCGGGGTCGAGCTCGGGGATCGGGCCGAACAGCGTCGTGCCCGCGCCGACCGCCTCGATGAGGGCATCGTGGTCGATGGCCAGGCGGAGTGCCTCGCGCACGCGGACGTCGTCGAGCGGCGCCTTCTTGTTGTTGAACGCCAGCGTGGCCTTGTCGGTGGTGCGGCCCTTCGTCAGCGCGAACTCTCCGGAGTCCTCGAGCTGCGGCGCGAGGTTGGGATCGACGGCGGTGAGCACCTCGACGTCGCCGGCGAGTGCGGCGTTGACGCCCGCCGTGAAGTCCGGGATGTACTGGAACTCGACCTGCGCGACACCGGCCGGGTCTCCCCAGTACTCGTCGTTGCGGGCGAAGGTGATGGTGCTGCCCTTGTTCCAGCGGGTCAGCGTGAACGGTCCGGTGCCGTTCTCGGCCGACTTCAGGTCGGTGGTGTCGCCGGTCTTGAAGACCAGCCCCGCCGGACCCGTCAGGGCGAACAGGAAGTTCTGGTTCGGCTCGGTGAGCACGATCTGCACCGTGGTGGCATCCGGCGCCGTGATCGACGAGACCGCTGCGAAGTCGGCGTTCCCCTGCACGGTGGCGTCCGTGCGGACGGTCTCGTACGAGGAGACGACGTCGGCGGAGGTGAGCGGGGTGCCGTCGTGGAAGAGGATGCCCTCGCCGAGGGTGAAGGTGTAGGTCAACCCGTCGTCGGAGACCTCGTAGTCCGTGGCCAGTCGCCCTTCGATCTCGTTGTCCTGCGTGCGGGTGACGAGGCCCTCGTAGATGTTGTCGATGAGGATCTGCTCGAGAGCTGCGCCGCTGGTGTGCCGGATGTCGAGGTTGGTCGGTTCGAGGACCAGTCCGACGTGCAGGGTCGCGTCGGGGTCGGGCTCGCCGGCGCTCTCGGAAGGGCTGGGCGCAGGGGAGCCGGCGCAGGCGCTGAGTATGACGGCGGTGGCCGCGAGCGCGGAGATCAGCGCGAGGCGTCGGGTGCGTCGGAACATGGGCGTTTCCTCTCGGTGCGGCAGTTGCTGTGTGCCGTTGTGTCGAGCCTAGAGTTGCGTGGCAGGGTGCGGGTCGGGTGTGGAATGGAACGTCATATTCCGCGAGCGGCGGATGCCGTGGCGATGAGGCCGGCCAACTCGACCGGAGCGGTCTCCTGCACGTTGTGCGTCGCGTCCAGGGTCACCACGCGGGCCTCGGGCACGCGCTGCTGGAAGTCCGCGGCGTCGGTCTCGCTGACGAAACCGCGAGCGGCACGCACCAGGGTGATCGGGGCGCTGACCCCGGACAGGTCGTCCCACCCGGTCTCGTGCAGGACCGAGGGTGCGGTGGGCGAACCCGGATCGTGCGCGGCGAGGGCCTGTGCGGCGAGGTGTGCGAAGTGGTGCTTCCACTCCACTCGTCCATCGGGTCGCACGCGGGTGTTGAGGAAGACACCGCGCTCGGTCTCGGGGCGGCTGCCGCCGAAGCCGAGCGACATCGCCTTGTCGACGAGTTCGTCCCTGGAGGCGAAGTCCGTGGGGCCGGCGTAGAACTCGCGCAGCGCGGCCGGTCCGGCGGTGACGTCGATGCCGGGGGTGATGTCGACGATCACGAGCTCGGAGACCAGATCGGGTCGGGAAGCGGCGAGGGCGGCGCCGGTGAGTCCGCCGAGCGACTGTCCGACGACGACCTGCGGCTGTGAGGTCCAGGCGTCGAGGGCCTCTGCGACATCGCCTGCGAGGGTGCGCGGCGTGTAGTCGACGTCGTCCCGCCAGGAGGAGTCGCCGTGGCCGGCCAGGTCGATGGCGAGCAGCGGACGCTGGAGCGCGAGGGTGGTGGTGTCCCACGTGTGCGCGTTCAGGCCCGCGCCGTGCAGCAGTGTGACCTGCGGCTCCGCCCCACCGAACCGCAGAGCGCCCACCGAGCGTCCATCGGCGAGGGGGAGGGTGAGGCGCTCCACTTCCGGGAGCGGAACGCCGAGCGCTTCGGCTTGTGCGGGAAGATAGCTGAACTCGCTGATGTCGATCGCCACGTGGATATTCTGCTCCTCCGCGATGATGCAGGAGAAATGCTGGAGCAATGCGACAAGCGAGAACCCGGAATCGCTTGGCTTTATGTCGCGCATAGCGTCCTTTAGTGTGGCGTTGTGCATTCTTCGTTGTCGACGCGAGCCACGACCGCGAGGGCGAGCGCCGAATATCATGGAGTCATGAGTGAGACGCGTGTGCACCTGTCCAAGACCGAGCCGACCGCGTATCAGGCGCTCGATGCGTTCTCGAAGACCGTCGGGCAGATCTGCGCGGCGAACGGCATCGACGATCGCCTCAAAGAGATCGTCATGATCCACTGCTCGCAGCTCAACGGGTGCGCATACTGCGCCCGCATCCACGTCGACCGCGCCGTCGCCGCCGGCATCGACACCGACACGCTCACCCAGATCCCGACCTGGCGCGAGAGCGGCGTGTTCAGCGAGCGCGAGCGCGCGGCCCTCGAGCTCGCCGAGGCCTTCACCTTCATCTCCGAAGACGGCGTGTCCGACGAGGTGTACGACCTGGTCGGCAGCGTCTTCACCGAGAAGGAGTACGCGGCGCTCAGCTGGGCGTGCGTCTCCATCAACGCGTTCAACCGCGTCGTGATCGCCGGACGCTATCCGGTTCCCGCCCGGACTCCGCAGGCGCAGGCGTGATGATCCTCGACGTCGACGGGGTCACCAACGCCCGCGATGTCGGCGGCATCCCGACGTCCGGCGGCCACATCCGGGCGGGCGTGCTGCTGCGGTCGGGTCAGCTTTCGGGCGCCACGACGAACGGAGCGGCCGTGCTCCGTGCGACGGTGCAGCACATCGTCGACCTCCGCGACGGCGAGGAGGTGGCGGCGGAGCCCACCGAGATCGAGGGACCGGACACCACGCACCTCCCGCTGTTCCTGGGCTCGGTCCGGTCGTTCTTCGAAGCCGACACGAGCCTCGACGATCTCTACCTGCATCTGCTGGAGGAGAGTGGGGAGCGCCTGGTCGAGGCCATCCGCATCATCGCAGCAGGGGCGCCCACCCTGGTGCACTGCACAGTCGGCAAGGACCGCACGGGGGTCACGGTGGCCCTCGCCCTCTCCGCCGTCGGCGCCGATCGTGAGGCCGTGATCGCCGACTACGCACTCACGGAGTCGCAGCTGCCGGCGGAGCGTTCGCGGCGCATCGCCGCGTATCTCCGCGCCGAGCACCCCGAGGCGGTGCATGCGGTGGCCCTCGCGACGCAGTCGCCCGCTTCGGTGATGCGGAGTCTGCTGGAGCAGGTCGATGAGCGCTGGGGTTCCGCCGCGGGTTACCTGCGGGCCAACGGGATGACCGAGGCGGAGCTCTCCGCGCTGACCGCCGCCCTCGTCGAGCCGGCCGAGTAGCGCGCATCGGGACCGCGCCCGGCCCGAGGAAGCAAGGTAAGGCAAGCCTTCACTTGGTGTACCATGAGAGCATCATGAACACCTCGCTCGAGACTCGCAGCACGCGCGCAGCACGCCGCGCGGCACGTCAGCGCGCGCACCACCTGGTGACGGCGGACGAACAGTCCCTCACCGAGCTCGAGGTCTTCCTGACGACGCTGCCGCTGTGCGCCTCCGGCCGCATCTTCATCGAGGTGCCCACGGTCGCCGATATCGGCGTGATCGAGGCTCCGGGACGGATGACCGTCACGTGGCTCGCGCGCGAGCAGCGTTCCGGTGCTCCCGGCAGTGGCCGCGCCTGCGCCCCCGGTCAGGCCCTGGCACGCGCGACCTGCGCGTGGGCCGACGAGATGATGTGCGACGACGAGATCGAGACGCGCGTCACGCTGCTCGGTGGCTACCTGGGCACCGCCGACATCGTCGAACACCTGACGAGCGCGCTGCAGGTCTCGCCCGCACTCATCCGCACCCCCGAGCGCTTCGGCCTGCTGCCCGCCGACCGCTGACCACGCGAGCGCGGCGTCAGCGCGACCGGCGCACGTAGTTGCCGTCTTCCAGCCCCGCCTCGATCTCGAAGCGGTTGCGCAGAGGATCCCGGCCGGCGAACAGATACAGCACCGGCATCAGGAAGCCGTAGCGGAGCCACTGCTCCTTGTGCACGGCCTCGTGACGCAGGACGGCATCGCTCGGGCGGGCGTCACCGGTGAGGAAGCACCCGCCGACGCACACGCCCCCACGGTTGAAGGTCCAGCTCGGCATGCCCCGGAAGATCCACAGCCCGGCCCGCCTCTCGACGGGGCCGGTGCTCCACAGCGAACCCCAGAGCCACCCGACAGCCGTGCCCCAGGCATAGCCGAGGCGACTGATCGGCGAACGCAGCAGGAACGCGGGGATCCGACGGTCGAGGCGACGCCCGCGGGCCAGCGCCTCGTCGGCGGCAGGACGCCAGTCCGCAGCCGGGTTCACGCCACGGCTCCGACCAACCGGAGCAGTGCTCCGAGGTCGTCGACCGCATCGGCTGGCGTTCGCGGGGCGAATCCGGCGATCGTCGCGCCGGCCAGTGGGATCTCGGTGCGCAGCGCGCGGATGGCAGTGCTCAGCGCTGCGGGGGAGAGCCCGAACGGCACGGAGGAGGAGACGCCGGCGAAGTCGGAGGGGTCGAGCACATCCACGTCGATGTGGACCCAGACCCGTGATGCCCCGGTCGCTCTGACCGCGTCGAGCAGCGCATCGGGTCGTTCGAGGTCGTCGACCGAGAGGTTCGTCAGACCCTCGAGGGGGGCGACCTCGGCGTCGTCGAGATTGCGCACGCCCACGGTTACCACCCGGTCGGCGCGGATCGCGGGGGAGAGGACGAGCTGCTCCTCGCCCTCGCCGAGCAGGGCGCGCAACGCCATTCCGGAGAAGGCTCCGGAGGGAGAGGTATCGGGCGTGTGGAGGTCGGCGTGGGCATCGCACCACACGACGGCGAGATCGTCGGTGCCGCCCGGGAGCGCATCGATCGCGGCGACGGTGATGCTGCAGTCGCCGCCGATCACGACCGTATCCGAGTCGATGTGCCCGTGGGTGAGCTCGCGTGTGCGCAGCAGCGCGCTCAGGCGGCGCACCCCGGTGCCGAGGGATTCACCCGCCTCGACCGGCACCTCCAGCACGGTCGTGGCTGCCCGAGGAAGGTCTCCGGCGATGGCTGCGGCACCGTCGACGAGGAGCATCGCGCGCGGTGCGGGGGAACCCTGCCACTGCGGGATGACGAGGAATCGCACCATGGGTGCCTCCGAGAAGAAGAGCGCGGATGTCCCGGGCGTACGGCCCGGGACACCCGCTGGTGGTGTCAGTTGCCTTCGATGGCCTGACGGGGAGCGCTGCCGCCGGCCTTGAGCTCGGCGAGACGCGCCTCGACCTCGGTCAGCTCGCCGAGGTCTTCCAGGCTCTCGAACTGCGCGTCGAGGCTGGACGCCGCGAGCTCGATCTTGCCCTGAGCGATGGCCTCCTGGCGACGGACCTTGTCTTCGAACCGGCCCAGCTCGCTGGTGGGGTCGAGCACGTTGATCGAGCCCACAGCGTCCTGCACCTTGGTCTGCGCCTCGGCGACCTTGGCACGCGCGAGAAGCTCGCTGCGCTTGTTCTTGAGCTCGACGAGCTTGTCCTTCATGCCGTTGAGGCCGCTCTTGAGCTTGTCGACGATCTCGGTCTGTGCCGCGATCTGGGGCTCGGCGCCGGTCGCCTCGCGCTCGGCGCTGATCTGGCGCTGCAGCGCGATCTTGGCGAGGTTGTCGAACTTGTCGGCATCGGTGGCGTCGCCGCTCTTGCGCATCTCGTCGGCCTTGCGGCTGGCGGCGAGGGCCTTGTTGCCCCACTCGGTCGCGGCCTGCACGTCTTCCTCGTGGTCACGCTCGAGGAGTCGCAGGTTGCCGATGGTCTCGGCGATCGCGGACTCGGCGTCGGCGATGCTGTTCGTGTAGTCGCGAACGAGCTGGTCGATCATCTTCTGCGGGTCTTCCGCGGAGTCCAGGAGGGAGTTGATGTTCGCGCGGACGAGGGTCGAGATACGTCCGAAGATGGACTGCTTGGTCATGCGTGGTTCCTTTCAGAGGGCGTCTTCGAGAGCTTGGCGTAAATGTCTGTGTGGCGGATCAGAAGCGTCTACCTCCGGATCGACCGCTGCGGCCTCCACCGCCGCGGGATCCCCCGCCGCCGAAACCGGAGCTACGGAAACCACCGCCCCCGGAGGAGCGCCAGCCGCTGCTGCTGCGGCGGGACGACCCGCCGCCACCACCGGCGAGGAGTCCGCCGATGATGCCGCCGAGGATGTCGCCGCCGATTCCGGAACCGCCGGACGAGGAGGTGGATCCGCCGAACGGGCTGCCCCAGCCGCTGTCGTACCCGGGCGGGTTGTACGCCTGGACGTCGGACTGGGCGGCGGAAGTGGCCTGGCCGGCGAGGGCGAGTGCGCGGTTCGCCTCGGCCAGAGACGCTTCGGGGTCGGTGGCGCGCAGGTTCAACGCCTGGGTGAGACTGGCCTCGGCGTTGGCGAGCCGGGTTCGTGCGGTCGAGCCGACCGTGCCGCGTCGGGTCTCGATGAACTCGCGCGCTGCACGGATCTCGGAATTCGCCTGCGCGAGGGTCTGCTCGAGCATCTGCTGCAGGCGGCGCGAGCGCTCGACGCCTTCTCGGCCCTGGGCGATGGCCGCATCGATCTCGGCGTTCGCGGCACTCAGCGCCTCGAGCACCCGCTGCGGATTGCGCTTCGTGCTGGCGAGGTCGGCCTGCGCCAGTTGGAGCTGCTGTGCGGTCGCGGAAGAGGCCGCCGCGATCGCACCGGTCGTATCCGGCAGCTGCTGTGCCGCGGCGAGGTCGGCCTGAAGTTCCGTGACCAGCGCCTGCGACTGTGTCTCGATGGCGGCCAGCTCGGCGCCCAAGGTCGAGACCGCCTGGGCGAGCTGTGCGGCCTGTGCGACCGACTGCTCGGCGGTGCGGATCGCGAAGGCTGCTTCGCCGGATCGGCCGGCCGCGATCGCCTGGGCGGCCGCCTCGATCGAGCGGTCGGCCAGGTCGGCGCGCTCCTGTGCCTGCGCGGGGTTGTCCGCGACCGTGCTCAGGGCTGCCGGGTCATACGTCGCCGACAGCGCGGACAGAGCCGGGGAGGCGGAGGCGAGGACCGGGTTCAGCGCCGCGCGTTCGCCGCGGACCCTCTCGAGTTCCTGCGGCGCATTCTGCTCGAGCTTGCGAAGGGCGTCGAAAGCCTCGGTGTTGTCGTCGAGCACATCGTCGATCTCTTCGGCGATACGGATGATGCGGATGTGCCAGGCCCGGCGGTCGTGGATCGTGTCCTCGATCTCGTCGTCGAGCTTCTGCTTGAGGTCGAAGGCCTCAGCGATCTTGGCCTTCGCCGCGTCGACGACGCGGGTGAACTCCTCGGTGGCGCCCTCACCGAACTGTGCGACCGCGAAGCCGAGCTCCTCCTTGCTGGAGGTGATGGCGTCATCGGCCTGCACGAGTGCGAGCCCGGCCTGCGTCTCGACCTGTTCGTCGGTGAGGGTGGAGAACGGATCAGCGGGGTCGGGTGTCTCCGGCATCGCGCCGCGTCGGCGGATCTCGGCCTTGCGCCGCGCGCGTCGGACGAGCGCGACGATGAGCCAGATGAGCAGAGCGGCCGCGATGACGGCCACCACGATCAGCGTGACACGGAGCGCTCCGGCACCCCCATCGCCCTGGATCTCATCGGCGGCGAGAGTGATCGCCCCGACCCAGTCGCCGTCGGCGGCGAGCGGGACCATCTTGTCTTCGATGGCGTCGAGCTGATCGAAGCTCACCGGCCCGTCGGGCGCCGCCGAGATGTAGTAGCTGCGGCCGTCGACAGCGATCGCGAGGAGATACTGCTCGCTGCCGATACGGTTCGCCTCCGCGACCGCGTCTGCCCAGGCGGCGCTGTCGCTCGGGTTGGTGAAGTCGTCCACCAGCACGACGAACAGATCGGCGTTCGAGTTGGCGGTCAGCTCCTCGAGCCGGGCCTCGACAGTGGCTTCTTCATCGGCACTGAGCGCGTCGGCCTGGTCGGTGACGTATCCGGAATCGAGGGTGAGCGGATCGGTGGCGGAGGCGGCGGACGCGGTGAACGCTCCTGCCACGGCGGCCAGCGCGAGTGCGGCCAGCGTGAGCCACCGTTTCGTCATCGTGTTCCCTCCGACCGGCAGCCGAGCCCCATGCCATGAGTCTATGCACAGAGCCCGACACGCGACAGCACCAGCGGCGGGTTCGCCGTTCGCCCTCAGCGGAGGCACATACCCTGGAAGGCATGGACGACATGTACGGTTCGGATGTGCTGGCGACAGGCTGGCGCGAACGCGGCGCGAAGAAGGTGCCGCAGGTCGCGGCGGAGGCGGATCTGGTCGTCGAGGTCGCCGATGACGGCTTCTGCGGCGCGGTCACCCGCGTGCAGGCTGGCAACGTCGAGCTGGAGGATCGCGTCGGCCGTCGACGCCTGTTCCCCCTCGGTGGCGGGTTCCTCATCGACGGCGCACCGGTGCGGCTCGTCGTGCCGGCGGCGAAGGAACAGGGTCCGCGGCGCACCGCATCCGGATCGTTCGTCGTCGCGGATCAGCGCGCACGCGTCGCGCTGCCCAGTCGCATCCTCGTCGAGGGCAGGCACGATGCCGAGCTGGTGGAGAAGGTCTGGGGCGCCGATCTGCGCGTCGAGGGCGTGGTCGTCGAGTTCCTGCAGGGCGTCGATCTGCTCGACGATCTGCTGAGCGCCGAGCCGCCCAGCGCCACCCGCCGATACGGCGTGCTCGTCGACCACCTCGTGCCCGGTTCCAAGGAGACCAGGATCGCGCAGGCCATCGCGCGCGGCCCGCACGGCCGGCACCTCCGCATCGTCGGACACCCCTTCATCGACGTCTGGCAGTGCGTCACCCCACGAGCCCTCGGCATCGCGAAGTGGCCGGAGATCCCGCGCGGCATCGAGTGGAAGGTCGGGATCTGCCGGGCCTTCGGGTGGCCCCATGAGACACAGGCCGACATCGCCCGCGCGTGGCAGCACATCCTCTCGAAGGTGACCACCTATCGGGACCTGGAGCCTGCGCTGCTCGGCCGTGTGGAGGAGCTCATCGACTTCGTCACGGCCCCGGCGGGCTGACGCCTCCCCGACGGACGCAGGGAGCGCGGGGCGCCGACGACTACCCTGGAATCATGCCCGAACCCCGTACCTTCCGAGACGAGCCGGTGTCGTTCGTACGCCGCAGCGGCCGGATGTCCGAGGCGCAGGAGCGCGCCTTCACCGAGCTCGGCCCGCACTACCTGCTCGACGTCCCGCGCGACGTCGCCTGGACCTCGGTGCACCCGGAGGCCCGCCTCGATCCGGCGACCGAGTACGGCCGTACCGCCGACCTCTATGTGGAGATCGGATCCGGTCAGGGGCACGCGATCGTCGCGGCGGCCTCCTCCCGTCCCGATGACGACTTCCTCGCCGTCGAGGTCTTCCGTGCCGGCCTCGCCCGGACGATGCTCGATGCCGACAGGGAGGGTGCCCGAAACGTCCGCGTCGTCGAGGCGAACGCACCCGAGGTTCTCTCGTCGTACCTTCCCGAGGCTGCGGCACGCGAGGTGTGGATCTTCTTCCCCGACCCGTGGCACAAGAAGAAGCACACCAAGCGGCGTCTGGTGCGGCCGGGATTCGGCGACACCGCGGCGAGGGCGCTGAAAGACGGCGGCCTGCTGCGTCTCGCGACCGACTGGGAGGACTACGCCCTGCAGATGCGCGAGGTGCTCGACGCCGAACCGCTGTTCGAGCGCGCGTTCGACGGGGAGTGGGCCGAGCGCTTCGACGGCCGGGTGATGACCGCGTTCGAGCGCAAGGGCATCGCGAAGGGGCGCGACATCCGCGATCTGGTCTACCGGCGCCGGGCGCGCCCGTGACCGAGGTCCGGCGGGAGACGACGCTGCGCCTCGCCTTCGTGCCGGCGTTACTCGTCTGTGCCGCTGCTCCGGCGTTCTTCGTGCTGGAGATCCCGTGGCTGGGCTGGGCGCTGCTCGCCCTGGGGATCCTGGTCGCCTGGCTGCTCGAACGCGGCCGGCCGGCTGAGGACCAGGTCGTGAGCATGGGTGCACGGCGGGAGACCGCGAAGGTGATCGGCGTGCATCGGCCGCCCTCGCTCACCAGGGACCTCTCCCTGATCGCCGTCGGCCTGCTGATCGTCAGCGTCATCCCGCTCGCCGCCGAACTCGACAACCTGGCGATGCTGCGTTTCACGCTCGCGCTGGGCGGTGCGGTCGCGGTGCCCTACGTCATCTCCCGGTTCGTCTACCGCGACCGCGCCATCAGCTTCCCGTGGCGCACGCACCGTCGATGGGGTCGTCTGCAGTGGGGATGGCTGGTGGCGGTGCTGATCCTGGGGTGGTTGATCCTGCCCTTCTACTTCATCACCAGCGGCGTCTACCAGAACTGGCCCGTCGTCGACACGCCCGAGCTCATCGCCCGGCTCTTCGTCGGAGTCGGCGCCGTGGGCATCTGGGACGAGCTGTTCTTCATCTGCACGGTGTTCGCGCTGCTGCGGCGTCACTTCCCGAACCTGGTCGCGAACCTGCTGCAGGCGATCGTGTTCGTCTCGTTCCTCTGGGAGCTGGGGTACCGCGAGTGGGGTCCGCTGCTGACGATCCCGTTCGCGCTGCTGCAGGGCTACATCTTCCTGCGCACCCATTCGCTCGCCTACGTCGTCACCGTGCACCTGCTGTTCGACGCCGTGGTGTTCGCGGTGCTCGTGCATGCGCACAACCCCGGGCTGCTGCCGATCTTCCTGGTCTGACAGAATCAGCACATGCTCATCGTCGGTCTCGTCCTCGCCGCAGCCGCCGCTGCGTTCCACGTCTTCATCTTCGCGCTCGAGTCGCTGCGGTGGACCGAGCCGGAGACGAGGAAGATCTTCGGCGTCGCCAGCGAGGCGGATGCCGTCACGATGAAGCAGCTGGCCTTCAACCAGGGCTTCTACAACCTCTTCCTCGCACTCACGACCCTGCTCGGTATCGGCCTCGTGATCGTCGGTTCGGCCACCGTCGGACTGACCCTGGTGTTCGCCGGCACCGCGATGATGCTCGCCGCCGCATTGGTGCTCATCCTCTCGGACCGCGCGAAGGCGCGTGCCGCACTGATGCAGGGGACGCTCCCCCTGCTCGCCGTGGTCGTCACCGCGATCGGCGTCGCGATCGGCTGATCGCCGACCGACCGGGAGCCCGGAGCGGGGTGACACGCGCGCTTCCAGCCGCCACACTCGTTGCATGGCCGACTGGGTGCTGCACGTGGACATGGATCAGTTCATCGCCGCGGTCGAGGTGCTGCGCAGACCGGAGCTCGCCGGGCTCCCGGTGATCGTGGGCGGACGCGGTGACCCCACGGAGCGCGCCGTCGTATCGACCGCATCCTACGAAGCGCGCGCGTACGGCATCGGTTCGGGGATGCCGCTCAAGATCGCGGCACGCAAAGCCCCGGAGAACGCCGTCTTCCTGCCCGTGGACCAGGAAACGTACGCGGTCGCCTCCGGCGAGGTGATGGCCGCGCTCCGGTCGTTGCCCGACGTGGTGCTCGAGGTCATCGGGTGGGATGAGTGCTTCCTCGGTGTGACGACGGAGGACCCGGAGCGGATCGCCACCGCTGCACAGGCGGCCGTGCTGGCCGCGACTGAGCTGCACTGCTCCGTCGGCATCGGGGACAACAAGGTGCGTGCCAAGATCGCGACCGAGTTCGGAAAGCCGCGCGGGATCTTCCGGCTGACGGCGGAGAACTGGTTCGAGGTGATGGGCGACAAGCCCACCCGTGACCTGTGGGGCGTCGGCTCCAAGGTGCAGAAGCGACTGGCCGCGCACGGGATCACGACGGTCCGAGAACTCGCGGACGCCGACGAGCAGGCGCTCGCCGCGGAGTTCGGTCCGCGGAGGGGGGTCTGGTATCACGGGCTCGGCTCGGGGCTCGGGCCGAGCGTCGTCGACGACACGCCGTGGGTGGCACGCAGCCACAGTCGTGAGACGACCTACCAGCAGAACCTCACGACGACCGCGCAGGTCACCGCCGCCGTCCGGGAACTCGCCGTTCAGGCCTTCGACGACTGCGCCGCTGAAGGAAGACCCGTCGTCCGCGCGCATCTCAAAGTGCGGTACGCGCCGTTCGAGACGAAGACGCTCGGGCGCAAGCTCTCTGCACCGACGACCGATCCGGAGGAATTCGTGGCGGCCGCCCTCGCGCTTGCCAAGACCCTCGACACTGAGCGGGAGGTGCGTCTCCTGGGCGTGCGCGCGGAGATGACGATGCCCGACGAGGGCGACACCGCGGAGCGGACGCCGGTCCGAGGGAGGATCTGAGCCCGCAGTCGGGACGTGGCGCCCCCGGCCGCGGGGGGATCAGGCTCGGATGACGGCAGCCACCGCGCTCACTTCGATGAGCGCACCGGGAACCCCCAGGCCGGCGACGAGAGCCGCCGTGACCAGAGGCGGTGCGCCTTCTCGCGCGAGCCGGGAGGCGACCGCGCCGTACGCCGCGCGCAGGTCGGCGTCTTGATGGATCAGGACTGTCCAGCTGATCACGTCGTCGAGTCCGGCGCCGGCGGACTCCAGCGCGATGCGGGCGTTCTCGACGGCGCGCAGCGATTGGTCGGCGGCATCGGACGAGACGATCGCTCCGGTGGCATCGATGCCGTTCTGGCCGCCGACGTAGATCGTGGTCGCGCCCGGCGGCACGACGGCGACGTGGCTGAATGCGGGACTGACGACGAGCCCCTCGGGGCTGGCGAGTGTGATCTCCATGCCCACACTCTGCACCGGGGCTCCGACGTGCGGAACCCCGATGTCGAGGCGTGGATCAGAAGCGCAGCAGCACCTTTCCGATGCGTCCGGCGGTGTTGCTCGCCTGCACGGCCGCGCCGATGTCGGCGGCGTCGAAGATGCCGGCGACCGGAAGGGTCAGGGTGCCGTCGGTGACGCGCTGGACCAGTTCGCCGAACAGCTCGCCGCGTGTGCCGGGGTCGAGGCTGGGCATGACCTTGCTGCCCCAGAAGCCCTTCACCGTCGCCTGCTTGAAGATGACGTCGGACGAGGCGATCTCCATCGTGGGGGAGTCCATGGCTCCGAAAGCCACGAGCGTGCCGCCCTCGGCAAGGAGCGACAGCACGTCGCCCGCCGAAGACCCGCCGACGGAGTCGACGCCCGCGACGATCGGTGCGCCGCCGGTGATGTGCGCGACCTGATCCCGCCAGTCGTCCTGGTCCGTGGCGATGACACCTTCGATGCCCTGGGTCCGGAGCTCCTCGATGCCGGCGGTGCGACGGACGAGTCCGAGGACGTTGACGCCGCGGGCGGCGCCGAGCTGGGCGAGCATGCGGCCCACCGCGCCGTTGGCCGCATTCTGCACGATCCACTCGCCCGGCTGCACGTCGAGGAATCGCAGCAGGGTGATCGTGCTGAACGGCATGGAGACCAGCTGCGCTGCGTCCTCGTCCGAGAGGGCGTCGGGCACGGGGATCAGACCTGCGGCGTTCGCGAGGAAGTACTCCGACCATGCGCCGAACGTGCCGCCCGTCGCGACGCGCTGGCCGACGGCGAGGTGATCGACGCCCGCACCGAGAGCGTCGACGATGCCGACCGCCTCGGTGCCCGAAGCCGCGGGGAGGTCGGGCTTGAAGCCGTACGTGCCGCGGACGGTCCACAGATCGTGGTTGTGGATGGGGGAGAGGACCGTCCGAAGACGAACCTGGCCGGCGCCGGGCTCGGGCAGGGGGCGGTCTTCGATTCGGAGGACCTGCTCGGGATCGCCGAACGTCGGGTGGATGAGTGCGCGCATGGGACTTCCTTTTCGGGTGGAGGGGTTCAGTGGGTGGCGTCCGCCGGGGCGGGCGCGGAGAGACTCGCGGTGAGGAGCTGGAGCCGCTCGGTGATGTCGTGCAGTTCGGCGATGAGCTCGCGCCGACGGTCGTCGTCGCTCAGCCCGGCAGCTTCGGCGACCGCACCGTGGATCGGGGCGACCTCGGTGCGAAGTGCCTGGCCGCGTTCGGTGAGCTGTACGGTCACGACCCGTTCGTCGGCCTCGCCTCGGACTCGGGTGACGAGTCCCGCCTGTTCCAGACGACGCACGAGGGGCGAGAGCGTGCCGGAGTCGAGTCGCATCACCGCCCCGAGCGAGCTGATGGTCTGCTCTCCTTCGAGCCACAGTGCGGCCAGCACGAGATACTGCGGATAGGTCAGCCCCCAGGGGGCGAGGAGTGTGCGGTACGCCTGCGTGGTCGCGCGTGATGCGGAGTACAGCGAGAAGCACACCATCTCGTCGGTCATGGCCATGCGATGAGTATTGCACGCAAGTAAGTTGTGCACAACTTAAAGCGGGTGGCCCGCCTTGGCGAAGGGCCACCCCTGCAGGGTGAGATGCGGTTCATGGTGAGTCCCGACCGCAGTACGCTCGGCCGGACGACCACACGGAGGCAGGAGGATGCAGTGACCAGACCGTCCTGGCTGTTCAGCACGCTGGCGGGTTACCAGACCAGATGGGTCGTCCGAGACGTGGTCGCCGGACTCTCGGCCGGTGCCGTGGTGATCCCGCAGGCGATGGCGTACGCGACGATCGCGAACCTTCCCGTCCAGGTGGGGCTGTACACGTGCATCGTGCCGATGGTGGTCTACGCCGCCCTCGGAGGCAGCCGGGCGATGAGCGTCTCGACGACCTCGACGATCGCGACGCTCACGGCGACGACCCTCGTCTCCGCCGGGGTCGCAGCCGGCGCGGAGGACGCGATCGGCTCCCTGATGATGCTCACGCTGCTGGTCGGAATCATCCTGCTTCTCGCCCGGGTCGGCCGACTCGGCTCCCTCGTCGAGAACATCAGCGGGGCCACCGTGCTCGGACTCAAGATCGGCGTCGGCGCCACGGTGGCCGTCGGTCAGCTGCCGAAGCTGCTGGGGGAGACCTACAACTTCTCGGGGCACGGGTTCTTCCGATCGTTGGCCGCCGTCGGAGAGGCGTTCGGCAGCGTCAACTGGCCGACGGTCGCGCTGTCGGCAGGCTCGGTGGTGCTGCTGGTGGTGCTGAAGCGCTGGGTGCCGAAGGTCCCGGGGACACTCGTCGTCGTGGTCGGCGGGATCCTCCTGGTCTGGCTCGGCGGGATCGACCGACTCGGAGTGAGTCTCATCGCCGCCGTGCCGAGCGGACTGCCCGTTCCCGGATTGCCCGACCTGGCGCAGGTCACCGCGCTCGTTCCCGGTGCCCTCGCGATCGCCGTCATGGCTTTTCTCGAGTCCGCAGCCGTCGCCCGAAGCCTGCGCACCGCGGACGAACCACAGATCGACAGCAACCAGGAACTCTTCGCCACCGGTGCGGCGAACACCGTCGGCTCGTTCTTCGGCACCATGCCCGCGGCGGGTGGTTTCTCGCAGAGCGCAGTGAACCAGAGCGCCGGGGCGCGATCCCAGCTGGCGACGGTCGTCACGGTCGTGCTCGCCGTCCTGGTCGCCCTGTTCCTCGGGCCTGTCCTCAGCCTCATGCCCGAGGCCACCCTGGCCGCCATGGTCTTCGTCGCGGTCGCGGGGCTCATCAACGTCCCGGAGCTGCTGCGATGGGCTCGGATCAGCCGCGTCGACTTCTGGATCGCGCTGTCGGTCGCGATCATCGGGCTCACCGCGGGATTGTTGTCGGCCGTCGCCGTCGGTGTCGTGGTGACGCTGATCCTCGTGCTGCGCGAAGTGAACGTCCCGAGGATCCGCGTGGTGGGAAGGATCGCCGGCGTGCTCGGCATCCACCTGGAGCGCGGGCTGTACACCGCGAATGCGCTGGTCAACGAGCGCAGGCTTCTCGAGATCGTCGACGGCGAGGAAGAGGAGGTCGCGGCTCTCGTGCTCGGGATGAGGCAGCAGGAGGTCATGACCATCACCGTGCTCGAGGCGCTCGAGAACCTCGACCGGGAGCTCGCGCAGCGCGACACGGAGCTTCACCTGGCCGCGCTCCCTGAACCGGCCGCCGCTGTCGCCGGACGCACGCCGTGGTTCACGGCGCTGCGCGCGGCCGGTCGCGTGCACGACACCGTGCGGGAGGGGATGGAGACGGCCGCCACCGCCCATCGCCCAGCGGCGGCGGGAGGCGGCGTTCACCCTGGTGAACTCGATGATGCACGCTGACGGCTGATCGAGCGGTGCCTAGGCTGAGCCGTGAGGGCGAATGGCGGGAGACCGCCGTCGGCGAACAAGGGGGACGGGCATGCGGAGAGGCATTCGGATCGCGTCGGCGAGGCGGTCGGGGTGGATGACCAGGCCGGCCTGACCTGGCAGTGGGCGAGGTTCGGTCTCGGTATCGCTTTCGCCCTGCCCGCGATGGTCGTCGCTCCCTTCAGCCCGACGCTCGGTCTCGCTCTCGCCGTCGGTGTTCTTCCCGCGGCGGCGTTCCGGCTTCCGCCTCGGCGACGCGGTCGCGCGGTCATCCTCCTCGTCGGAGGTCTCAGTGCGATCGGGCTGCTCGTGGGTTCGCTGCTCGCCACCGTGCCCGCCGTCGCCGTCGTCGCGGTTTTCGGCGCGGCCGTGCTCGCGTGCATCAATGCGGTGCATGGGCGCCTGGCGCAGCTCGTGCTGATCCTCGTCCTGCCGATGATCGGCATCGGTCTGAGCTTCCCCTGGTCATCGGCAGCCGTCGGGCTCGCGGGAAGTATGGTGGCGGGATCGCTGTACGCGTGGCTCGTCTCCCTGCTCTGGCCGGAGCGAGATGGCCCGCCGCCGCCCGCAGCTCCTGTGCCGCGAGGTCGGGCGATGCTGGTCTACGGGCTCCTTCTCGGTGCCGCGGCTGCGATCGCCGCCGCTGTGGGCTTCCTCCTCGATCTGCAGCACGTCGGCTGGGCGACGGCAGCGGTGCTGCTGGTGATGCGTCCTGTGCGCGGGCAACTCATATCGCGCAGCATCGGCCGGGCGATCTCGGTGCTCGTCGGCGCTTTCGCCGCCGCCGCTTTCGCAGTCCTCGCGCCGGGAGATCTCGTCATCGGCCTCGTCGCCGGCGTCGTCGTCGGTGCCCTGTGTGCGACCCAGGGGAGCCGCTGGTACGTGGCCCCGGGCTTCACGACGTTCATCGCCCTGACCTTCATCCTGGTGAACTCCACGGAGCAGCCCGGAGCACGCTTCCTCGAGCGGGCACTGGAGACACTTCTCGGCGTCGGGCTGGCGCTCTTCTTCGGGGCAGCCGTGCCGTCTCTCCTCTCGTTGCTCGCTCTTCGACGGAGGTCGCCCTCGGTCTAGACCTTCGTCCTCTCGGAAGCGCTTGAGCCCTTATCTGCGCGGTGTCATACTGCGGATATCTACTGGCCTGGCGTCGAACGATGGACCGGGGGGTTCCCATGACGGAGAGCATCGGCGACGACGATGCACCGAGGACGTTCGTCCCCGAGGCGGGCGAGGATGACGTCGCGCGTCCACGACTGCTCGACCGGCTCACGGCCGCGATGGACGAGCCCTGGACCTTGACGCTCGTCACCGCCCCGGCCGGAGCCGGCAAGACCAGGCTCCTCGCCCGCTGGGCCCAGATGATCGACGCGGAACCGGACACCGCGGTGGTGTGGGTCTCGTTCCAGCGCGGTGACGTCGATCTCTCGCTTCTCCGATCGGCGCTCGAACGGATCGACGATGCGCGGCTCCAGGAGAGCCTGGCGAAGGTTCCCCGAGCGGTATCGAGCGACACGGGTCGGTCCCTCGCGCGCGTGCTGCGGGCACCCCCCCGCCGCATCGTGCTCGTCTTCGACGACGTCCACCTGATCCGCACACCGGAGCTGGCCGACATGCTGTCGGGGTTCGTCCAGGCTGTCCCCGGCAACGCGCACGTCGTCCTCTCCGGGCGCGGCACGCGGCTGATCCGCGTTGCGCGGCGTCGTATCGCCGGAATCGCTCTCGAGCTCGACAACGCCGATCTGGCGTTCACCCCCGCGGAGGTGCGGTCCTTCTTCCGCGCCAACGGGATCCCGGTTTCCCAGGGGGAGATCACGAAGATTCTCCAGCGGACCGAGGGCTGGGCCGCGGGACTCCGCCTCATGGTGCTCGCTGGAGCGGCGCACGCCGACATCACCGACAGCGCGCTCCGCGGGGATGCGCCGGCGCTGGTCGATTACTTCCTCGAGGAGGTCTTCGCCGACCTGGACGAGGAGCTGCGGGAGTTCCTCCTCATCACCTCCGTCCCGGAGGCGTTCTCGCTCGACCTCGCGTACCGACTCGCCCCCGGTGCTCCCGCCGCCGCGCTCGTCGAGAGACTCGTGCAGCTCAGCGTGCTGATGGGGAGGCGCGGCAGCGACCCCGTCTGGTACCACTATCACCCGCTGCTGCGGGAGTTCCTCGCTGCCCGCCTGCGGGACCGGGGGCGGGCGGTCGTCGATCGCCTCGAGAAGGAAACCGCCGAGTGGTTCGCCGAGCAGCAGGAGCATCTTCCTGCGCTGCGACACGCCACGCAGAGCTCGGATCCGGCGTGCATCTCCGTGGTTCTGCGTCGGTGCGGGATGCAACTGATCCTGACGGGGCACGCCTGCGCCGTGATCGAGGCGATCGGGACAATGCCCGCTCCGTTGCGGTCGGACGCCGCGGTGCAGATGCTGGTCGCTGCCGCGGAGCTCGCGCGCGGCGATGCCTCTGCGGCGGCAGCCGTCCTCGCGACCGCACGCGACCGGGACGGTTCGGCGGCGACCCGTCAGTGGCTGACGGGTCTCGATCTGCACACGGCCGTGCGCCGCGGAGGGATCACGGAAGCCCTCGCGCGGCTCGGTCGTGCGTTCGACATCGTCACGGGAGAGACCCAGCTCGACACCTACGCATTCCTGCAGGCGGCGATGGGCGAGTTGTATGTCGGTCACCTGGACCGCGCCGAGCGCTATGCGCGCTCCGCTGCCGATCAGGCGCGAGCGGCCGGCGCGATCACGGCGGAGCTCCAGGCATCCGCCGTCCTGAACACCAGCGCCCTCTTCCGGGGCAGGATGCGCGACGTCCTCGCCTCGGGGGCGCGACTCGACGCCCGATGGCGCGAACTCGGAATGCCGGACGATCCCTTCTACGAGGTGACCCGAGTGTGGCGGTACTGGGTTCCGTACGAGCGCCTGCAGGCGGTCGACGCGGAACAGACCTTCCGTGAAGCGGCCGCGATCATCGACTCGGGTTCGGAGCCGGCGATATCGAGGGGTCTGCAGGGGCTGATGGCGCTGCTGAACGCCGAAGGCGCTCCCGACCCGCGTTCGGCGGCGACCACGCTGCTCGAGACGCTGGTCCCTCGCGACGACATGCCGCTTCCTCCGCACTGGTACGCGATGCTGGGCACCTTCGCCGTGCACGCCTTCGACCGCCTGGGCGAGCCGAATCTGCGGGACCAGTTCATCGCTGACACCGAGCGCGCACTCGGCACGAGTGGTGAGGTCGTGGTCCTCCGCGCGATCGCGGCCCTGAACGATCATCGGCACGCGGTGGCGCGCGAGACGCTCGCCCCCGTTCTCGACGGCTCGATGACGTGTGCGCTGCCGGCCTCGATGGTGGACGCCTGGCTGGTCGCCGCCGCGCTCGATGTGCATGCCGGTGACTCCGAGCGGGCACAGGCCTCGCTCTCCCTGGCGCTCTCGCTGGCGGAGTCGGAGGAGCACGTCCGCCGTATCGCCGCGGCCGATCCTGCCGTGATCCGACTGCTGGGCGCGCGGGCGACCGCAGGAACCCGGACCCGCTTCGCCGACACCGTCCGTGAGCGTCTCATCGCCGCGGGGTTGCTCGTGGACACGGAACTCACGCATCGCGAACGCATCGTGCTGCTGGCGTTGAGCCGCAACGCGACGCTGCGTCAGATCGCGCAGGAGGAGTTCATCTCCCCGAACACCGTCAAGACGCACGTGCGCAACATCTACCGCAAGCTCGGCGTCTCGGACCGGGACAGTGTGACGGCGGCCGCGCACGCCCTCGGGATCGAGTAGCGCACAGAGGAAGCCGGTCACTCAGAGCAACGCCGCGAGCGCCTTCTGCAGCTGGAGGGCGCCGATCACGAGGAGCAGAGCCGCGTTGAGCACGTGTGTGTTGCCGGCGATCCACGTGCGGACGCGGTCGAGCAGTGGCTGCGCGTCCCGTCCCCGCACGACGACGTACACGACGGGGAGAGCGATCGGGAGGGTGCCCACCACGACGAAGGCGGCTGCGACCCAGAGTCCCGCGGCCGGATCCACGTCGGACAGGGTGATGTCGAGCGCGGCGATGATGGCGCAGGACGCGTCGACCGGGTTCAGGACGAAGAGCCCGATGCCGAGGAGAAGCGTGCGCCCGGGGCGGAAGGACTCCACCGAGTGCAGCCAGCCGGGGAGTTGGGGCGAGGCGGCCACGACATCGCGTGGCGTCGAAGCCGCCGCCATCCGCTGGATGTGCACCCGGCCCTTCCGATACACCCAGACGGCGGAGACGACGAGGAAGAGGCCGACGAGCAGACGCACGAGCGGCACCCAGAGGGGCGGTTCGCCGCGTTGATGCACCTGGAGCACCGGGAACAGCCACAGGAAGAGCGCCATGAGTCCGGCCAGGCCCAGGAACCACCCGAGCAGATACGCGATCCCGTTGGCCCTGGCGTTCTGCGACAGCAGCACCGCGACGAGAGCCATGATCGCGAGCGGGCTCAGCACGACGCCGAGCGCGACCGGAATGAGATCCAGGATCAGCTCGCCCATCTCCGTGCTCCTCTTCTCCGAGTTCGCCCGCGCCGGTCGGTGACGGGTCTAGAAGCTTCCGATGCCCTTGCCGATCATGGACACCCCGATCACGAGCAGCAGGACGGCCATGATGACGGCGTTCTCGGTGGCGAGCCAGCCGCGCAGGGCGTCGAGCGGGCCGCGGAGGCGATCGGCGGCGATGAGATAGCCGACCACCGGGACCAGGACGGTCGAAGCGGCGATGAGGGTGTAGATGACGATCACCAGCACGATGGATCCGCCCGGAAGCGCCGCCGCGCCGATGTCGGTGCCGGCGCCCGCCGCCATGATCAGGTTCTTCGGGTTCACCGCCGACAGCAGGAAGCCGAGCCCCAGCGCGACCGGGAAGGTGATCGTGTCGATGGCCTTCATCCACTTCGGGAGGGCGGCCTCTTCACCGGCCTTCGGCCGCTTGCGCCACTGCCCGAAGGCCAGGACGAACAGGAGCAGACCGAGCACGAGCTGCACCGCACCGCGGATCGGATGGGAGACGTCGGGGTCATCTGCGGGGAGTATCGAGGACAGCAGGGTGAACACCGTGACCGCGGCCACGATGCCGACGACCCAGCCGAGCAGGAACCCGACGCTGGTCACTCGCGCCTTCGGAGAGAGCAGCATCAGGATCGCGGCGATGATCGGTATGGGACTGATCGCGACGCCGAGTGCGAGCGGAAGCATGTCTCCGATGACGGTACCCATCACTGGTCTTCTTTCGGTAGGGATTCGCGTTCGGCCGATGACGGCACCAGACGCGTGATGGCTGAGCGGTTGGTCGAATAGACGTCCTCCGACGTCAGCAACCCGAGGCTGGTCAGTCGGTGCAGCGTGTTCGGGCGGACCCTGCTGAACGAGAGCGACACCGACCGAGCCGCGAGCCAGTCCTTGAGCGATGCGAACGATTCGGCGCCCGTGACATCGACATCGGTCACGGCCTCCATGTCGACGACGAGGTGCTGGACGGCCCCGTCGCCCGCCGAACGGATGGCGTCCTTCACCGCGGTGGAGAAGACCGCCCCGTTCGCGAAGAAGAGCGGGGCGGCCAGGCGGATGACGATCACCCCCGGAGCGGTCACGGTTCCGGCAGGAGCGTCCTCGAGCAGGGACTCGCCCGGATCACCGCTGGATTCCAGGACGTCGATCGCGGGATTCGAAGCGCGTCGCGCGATGTTGATGAGCGCGAGCACGAACGCGACGAGGATGCCCGGGATCGAGCCGATGAACAGGGTGACGAGGAAGCAGGTCGCGCCGATCAGGAACTCGAACCGGTCCTTGCGCCACAGATCGATGAAGTCGCGGATCCCGAGGAGCGGGATGATCGCGACCCCGACGATGGCACCGATGGCGGGCGAGGGGATGTCCGCCAACAGAGCGGTGCCGAAGAGGAGGAGCAGGAGCGTTCCGACGGCGAGGATCAGTGCGGGGAATTGTGTGCGCGATCCCGCCTGGTCCATGGCTGCCGTGCGCGAAGTCGACGATCCGACGGCGAAGCTGCCCTGAGCTCCCGCAGCGACGTTGGCGATGCCGAACGCGAACAGGTCCCGGTTCGCATGGAACGGATAGCCGTGCTTCTCGGAGTAGGAGCGCGAGACCAGGAGCCCCTCAGCGGTGGTGACCAGCGTCAGCGCGATCGCGGACGGAATCAGCGCGAGCCAGAGTGACCAATCGATCATCGGCCAGGTCAGCTCGGGCGGACCCGCGGGGACTTCACCCAGAACGGCGACACCGCGTTGATCGAGACCCGTGAGGACGACCACGAGCGTCGTCGCCACGAGGACGATCAGCGCCCAGGGGATGGCGCGCAGGTACCGGCGTCCCAGCAGCAGGACCGCCACCGAGCACACCGAGATCAGCACGGCCCAGAGATTGATGGTGGCGAGACCTCCGATGAGGTCGGCGACCTTACCCGTGAACTCCTTGCCGGAGTCGATCTTGACGCCAAGCATCTTCGCGACCTGACTGACCATGATGTCCAGTGCGAGGCCGCCGACGAATCCGACCAGGATCGGCTTCGAGAGGAAGTTCGCCAGGAATCCGAGCTTGAACACGGCGAGGAGCACGAACATGCCGCCGCAGATGATCGCCTGTGCGAGGGCGAGCGTCGCGTAATCGGCGCTGCCCGCCGCGGCAAGGCCACCGATCGACGAGGCGACGAGTGCGGCAGCTGCCGCATCAGGGGAGGCGACCAGCTGACGGGAGGAGACGACGAGGGCGTACACGATCGTCGGCACGATCAACGCGTACAGTCCCGCGGTCGGGGGGAGCCCGGCGATCTGCGCATATCCGATGTTCAAGGGGATGGCGATGGCGAGCAGCGTGACGCCGGCTGTCAGCTCCGTGAGGAAGTTGCGCCTCGTCAGCCCCGCGAGTGGACGTTGCACGTCGACTCCCTTCGGGAGCGCTCCGGACGAGCGCGTTCGCGTTCACGATCCCATCGTGGGGGTCGCGGCGACCATGCCCGGGTCGCAACCTCCTCCGGGTGATTTACCGAGACCATGGGTGCCCTTTCATCCGTTGCCACGCGCCCGGCGACGCCGATTCCGACCGCGCGCGACGGGACGCTGTTCCGGTTCGGGCTCCGGCGGCAGGGCCGTGTGGTCGCCGGAGAGCCAGCGCACCCACGTCGACTCAGGATCGCCTTCGAGGACCAGTGTGCGCACGAGCAGGGTGAGGGGGATGGAGAGGATCGCGCCGAGCGGTCCGATGATGAAGGTCCAGAAGATCACGGAGAAGAAGCTCAGCGTGAGGCTGAGGTCGACCGCATCGCTGACGAACTTCGGCTGCACGAGCACTTGGAGGACCACGTTGACGATGCTGTAGACCGCGATGACGCCGAGAAGCAGTGGCCAGCCCCCGACCACGAAGGCGAGGATCGCCGGGGGGATGAGCCCGACCACGAAGCCGACGTTGGGGATGAAGTTCGTGACGAACGCGAGGATCGCCCACACCACTGGCGCCGGGATGCCCATCCACCACAGGGCCAGCCCGTCGATGACAGCCACGATCGCGCCGAAGGTGGCATTGACGATGTAGTAGCGCCGGACGCCGGAGTTCAGGCGGGAGATCCGCGCGAGGGCGGCACCCTTCGTCGCGCCGAACAGAGCGGGCGCTCGACCGTAACGGGCTGCATCGATCGCCATGAAGATGATGTAGGCGCAGACGAAGAACAGCGCCGTCGCGACGCTGAGGACGGTGCCGCCGATGCTTCGTGCGACGCCGAGCAGCGTCTCGGGATCGAGGACCGAGGCTGCCGCGTCCGAGGCCTCCTCGTCGAGGCCGAGTGACTGCAGCCACCCCACCACCTCTGCGGCGGTGTTCTCGAGACCGCCCTGCGACACCAGGTCGCCGATGAGTCGCGCGAACTGCGTGCCGGCGAGCCAGAGCAGAGCGCCCATCGACAGCAGTATCAGGTAGGCGACGACGATGACCGCGGTCGTGCTCGCCCACTGCGGCCAACCGCGCCGATCGAGCGGGCGGCGAAGCGGCTCGCAGATGACGACGATCACGATGGCGAGTGCGATCGGCCCGAACAGATCACGCGCGAAGTACACGCCGGCCAGCGTCACCGCGCTCGCCGCGAGCAGAAGAAGCACGCGCAGACTGGGGGAGAGCATGCGATCGGTGGCGCGCTCGGGCGCAGGCGAGGGGTTCACGCGGCCAGCGTAGCCCGCGGTCGGACGGGAGCCCGGTCGCCTCGCGGACGGCGGACCGGCGGCCCGGGAGATCAGAACGGCTCCGGGGGCACGAGGGGCGGGGGCCCCTGCTGCGGCGTGACCACGGCTTGCAGCCCCGACGCCTCGAGAGCCTCCGCGACGCCGCGCACGGTGTCGGAGATCACGGCACTGCCGTGCAGTGGGTGGTGCCAGATCTGGAGGGTGAGCGTCCAGCGAGTGGGCGAGATCGCGGCGACGCGCACGGTCGGGTGCTCGCGGGCGTGCACGCCGTCGACACCGCTCGCCGCATCCGTGATGGTCGTGACCGCGTCGTCCAGGTCGAGCCCCGTTGACCGCGCGATGCGGATGTCGACGTCGCTTCGGCGCGCGCCGTGACGCGAGTCGTTCACCAGGACCCCGGTGAGCAGCGCGGCGTTCGGCACGTGCACCGTGCGGCCGTCGACCGTCGTGAGGATGACCGAGCGACCGTTGAGCTCCTGCACGGTGCCCCGGATCACCCCGTCGGGGCCGTCGATGCCGATCTCCTCGCCGATCTTCACCGACTGACGGGACTGGATCAGGACCCCGGCAGCGAAGTTGTCCGCGACACCGCGCAGCACCAGGACCAGGACGATCGCGGCGATGACCGTCATCGCGAGCAGAGGCTGCACGTTCGCCCCGAGAAACGCCAGCCCGACCCCGATCCCGACCAGGAGCAGCGCGTACTGCGTGAAGCGCGCAGCCAGCTGCGAGACGGAGTCGGAGATTCCCGGGGTCCGCGCCGCCAACTTCAGCACGCCATTGCGAGCGAGCCGCGAGAGCAGCCAGCCGATCAGCACCGACAGCAGCGCGAGCACGATCTGCCACCCCGACAGGCCCTCCGGGAACAGGTCGCCCAGCGTCACGATCGCCGTCCGCTCGACGTCTGCCCCACGCTCCTCGACCTCATCCGACAAGCATGCGCGACGCGTCTCCCCGGTGCCCACGACACTCATCCTCAACGGGTGAGCACGGCGCGACACACGTGCGGCGGGGCCGGACGGCCTGCTCGGCGAGTCCATCGGCCGCGCTTCACGGCGCCGCATCGCCCCGAAGGGATGAGCCGCTCTCGCCGGTGGTGCAGCGGAGAAGGAGACTGAGCTCATGTCGTCGACGCCAGCAGGGCACGATCTCCTCACGGAAGCCCGCTCCCGCGGGGCCACACGAGAGCGCGCTCGGGAAGCCATCGGGCTCCAGATCTCGATCTTCGCGTTCGTCCTCGCCGCCCTCGTCGCACTGCCCGTGTTCCGGCTGCAGTCCGCGCCGATCGCGGGTCCCGACTCGCTCGGACAGTTCGCGGCGCTGATGTCGGCGGTGACGGCGATCGTCGTCTTCGTGCTCGGGCGTGTCATCGCGGCCGACCCGGCGCGGCGCGACCGACTCGGGGTGCTCGACATCGTCGACATCGCCGCGTTCGCCTTCGCGCACGCCATGATCGCGCTACTCGGGTGGACCCTGGCGGCGACGATCGTCGAGGCGGGACTCATCGGCGCTGCGGTGTTCCCGGTACCTGTGCTGATGCTGGCCGGTGCCGCGGCCGCATTGACCGCATACGTGACCTACTACTCCGCCACGCACCTCGACCTGCAGCTGCTGGCCACGGTTCTCGCCGTGTTCCTCGTGCTGGGAGTGCTCGCGAGCATGCTCACGGCGAGCGACCCGCAGTGGTGGAAGGAGAACCTGAGCGCTCTCGGCATGACGGACGACCTCTCCGCCCGGGCCTTCAACCTGACCCTGATCGTCGCCGGGATCCTGGTGACGACGCTGGCCCGCTACGCGACGAAGGGGATTCCGACGCCTCATCCGCGCGGGGCCGCCTCGGTGCGCACGTGCCTCGTGATCGTCGGCATCTTCCTCGGTCTGGTGGGGGTGTTCCCCGTGGATGAGCACTTTGCCCTGCACACCGGGGTGGCTTCGGGGATGGTGGTCGCCTACGCGGTGCTGATCATCGCCGTCCGGTGGTGGGTGCCGGGCGTCTCGCGCACGTTCCTGCTCGTCGGCTACGTCTTCACCCTTCTGATCCTGCTGCTCGCGGTGTTCTTCGCCGTCGGCTACTACACCCTGACCGCGGTCGAGCTGGTGGCGGGGACGGTCGTCTTCACGTGGATCATCCTGTTCATCCGCACCGCCGACGCACTCAAACGCGACGCCGGGAGAGGTCTCGCGGACTGAAAGATCACCCGGAGGATGCCCTTGAGGGCGGGGCGCCGACGCCACTAGCTTTGGTGCCATGTCGCCCCCCGTACGATCGACGACGCCGGGACCCGTGGTGCGCTTCCGCCCACCGGGGCCCCAACCGGGTGCCATCCGCCGGGAAAGGGTGAGCACCGCGATCGCCGATGCAGCGGCGATCGACCCGCTGACGGTCGTCAGCGCGCCGAGTGGCTTCGGCAAGACGACCGCGGTCGCCGACTGGGCTTCCGGGCTCGAGCAGGTCGCCTGGCTCAGCCTCAGTTCCTTCGACTCCGACCCTTCGCGTCTGACGTACGGCGTCGTGCATGCTCTGCTCGTCGGCGCCGAGCGTGCGGGGCGTCCACTCGCACTCGCGCGGGACCTCGACGATCCCGAGCATGCCTATCAGGAGATCTGCGGCGCCCTCGAGGCGCTCGACACCCCCATGCACCTGATCGTCGACGACGCGCACCGCGCCGGTGAGAGCTGGCGCACCGGGCTCCTCGGCATGCTCGCGGAGCAAGCACCCGAGAATCTCCGGGTCGTGCTGGTCGGGACGACGCTGCTCGAGGTCACCCTCTCGCGGCATCGACTCACGCATCCTGCTTCCTTCGTCGGTGTGGACACGCTCAGCTTCACGGCCCCGGAGGTCAAGCTCCTGCGCACCGCAGACGGAGCCGGGCTCGCTGCCGAGACGATCTTCGCGGAGTCCAGAGGGTGGCCGATCGCCGTGCGGCTCATGATGATCGGCGGTGCCCGACCCGACGCCCGCGCACAGAGCGCGTCGAGCTTCCTCGGGACCTACGTCCGCGAACACGTGCTCGGGGCGCTGCCGGCCGAGATCGCCGACTTCGTGCTCGACGGCAGCGTCTGCGGCGAGCTGACTCCCGAGCTCGCCGCCGCCGTGACCGAACGTCCGGATGCGGCAGAGCTGCTGGAGACGTGCGTGCGGCTCGGTCTTTTCCTCGATCGTTTCGAGGGTCCGCACGGCGTCGTCTACCGGTGGCACACCTCGTTCGCCAAGCAGTGCGCCGACATCGTCGCGCTCGACACCGCTCGGGCTGCGGCCTGCCATCGCCGCGCCGCCATCGCGCTCGAGGCGACGGACCCCACCGCCTCGATCGCGCACTCGCTTCGTGCGGGAGATGCGGAGATCGCGAGGGAGACGCTGCTGCACCACTGGCTCGGCCTCGTGGTCGGTGCCCGCGCGGCGGAGATCGAGCAGACGGCGATCGACATGCTGCGCCGTACGCCCGACGACGCGCAGGTGCTCCTGGTGCGTGCGTGCGCAAGCGATGTGCTCGGCGACCATCGCGTCGCGCGCGAGCTCTTCCGGCGCGCAGAGGCGATGATCGCGCGCACCGGCGACGGGACGGAGCCCGCGGTCCTGCAGATCGCGCGTCTGTTCATCACCGACGAGCGGTCAGAGGTCGCTGAAGCGAGTGCGAAGGTGCGGCAGATGCTCCTCGACGCGGATTCGACCGAGCTCGGAGACCGCGCGGCACTCAACTATCTCCTCGGGTGGACCGAGAACCGGCACCGCGGTAACCCGATGATCCCGCTCGAGTACTTCTCGGCCGCGGCGAGGGAGGCGCAGAGCTCCGGCGATCGCGAACTCGCGAAGCGGTCCCTGGGGCATCTCGCCTTCGGCCAGACCTGGGCGGGTCGCCTCGTCGATGCGAGGTCATCGCTGGCCGCGGCACATCATGAGGATGACGTGAGTCTTCCCTGGAGCACCTACGCCGGAGGAAGCGCCGCCGCAGCCGCCGGGTACGTCGCGTACTGGTCGGGGGAGTTCGATGAAGCGATGCGGGCTTTCGGGACGGTGATCGCCAACGGGAGTTCCGACCGTTCCTTCACCGGCGTGGCGCGGATGATGATCGCGTACACGGCGGCCGAGACCGGTGATGTCCCGACATGCCGTCGCGCGGCGATCGGCGTGCAGGACATCCCGCTCGAGGTCGTCCACGGTATCTCCTGGCCGGCATTTCGGGAATCGTCCGTCGCGGTTCTCGAGGAGGCGGTCGGTCGACAGGACCGCGCGTTGCGGATCGCCAGGAAGTACCTCCACTGCCCGGACCTGCCGGTCGTGAACGTCACGCTCGCCGGTGTGCTGCGCCGTGCCGGTGACTACCCCGCAGCTCTGGAGATGCTGCGATCGCTGCGGGCGTTCAGCGAGGTGTCGTACGTGAAGACAGCGACCCTGATCACCGCCGCCGTGCTGCGCCGTCACACCGGGCACCACGACGAGGCGCACGAGTTGTGCGAAGCCGCGGTCGCGGTCGCCTCCGGGGAGAACATCCGGCTGCCGTTCGGACCCCGTGAGGCGGCGGTGCGCAAGCTGCTGGGCGAGCACGTGCATTTCGGCACGCAGTTCGAGGACTTCATCGGTCGATGCCTCGCCAACGATGCCGCCGGCTCGCTGGTGGAGACGCTCTCGGAGCGGGAGCGCGATGTGTTCCAGCAGTTGCAGACGGCGCGCACACTGCACGAGATCGCTCGGGAGCTGGCCGTGTCGATCAACACGGTGAAGACCCACCAGCGCGCCATCTACCGGAAGCTCGGGGTGTCCTCCCGCCGAGAGGCCGTGCGGACGACCGTCTGACCCCGCGCCGCGTTCCGCGCCCGCCGACGCGTCAGGGCTGGCGCAGCGCCGATGCGAGAACCGTGTTCGCGATCGAGGCGGGGATGGGTTGGGTCGCGAGGATCCGATCACCCCGACGGTCGACATCGTGGGAGAAGCGTTCACTCCAGGTCGGCTCGACGAGGATGAGTGCTGCGAGGGAGCCGATGGGGAGCCCGGATG
The DNA here is from genome assembly GCF_024519805.1 of Microbacterium sp. Mcb102. Lineage (NCBI taxonomy): Bacteria > Bacillati > Actinomycetota > Actinomycetes > Micrococcales > Microbacteriaceae > Microbacterium > Microbacterium sp. Mcb102. The sequence goes on from NZ_JALJRG010000001.1 coordinate 352,906, forward strand.
CGAAGTGCCGGGCGTCGTCTTCGCAGACGAGACCAGGGGTGTCCAGACCGAGACCGGCGAGGGTGAACTCATCGGCGTCGATCTCGATGAGGTGCCAGTCCTCCGCGCCGAGCCGGCGGATGAGAAGGAAGTCCAGAAGGCGGATGGCGCCGCTCTCCACCTGTCGGAGCAGGGCTTCGAGGATGTCGGGGCTGAGGCGGTCGTCCTCCAGGCGCACGACGACGAATTCGACGTCGCCGAGCGCCTGCAGGGACATATCGACCACCTCAGCCACGATGTCAGCTCAGTGCGCGCGTCTTGATGGCGGCGAACTCGTCGGGAGTGATCGTTCCCGCCGCGAGGAGCTTCGACGCCTTGTCGATCTCATCGCTGGGACTGGATCCGGCGACGCTGCGGATGTAGGAGTCGGCAGCGTGCTGCTGCTCCCGGTACGCCGAGACGCTGCGTTCGCCCATTCCCTTGCCGCGTGCGATGAGGTAGACGAGCGCCGTGAGGAAGGGCACGAAGATGAGGAAGATGATCCACACGGCCTTCCACCACCCGTTGAGGGCGTGATCCCGGAACAGGTCGGCCACGATGTTGAAGAGCACCATCAGGTAGGAGATGAACACGAAGACCCAGAAGAACCACCAGATGATGTCCCAGAAGCTTTCCCAAATGGACACTTCGGACCCCTTTCGTTGAGTTACTGCGTACGGCGATAGTGACAGCGCCTCCACGGGCGCGGGAAAGCTGCTCACCCCTAGCGGGCGACCCCCGTGCCCGGCAGGTCGAGCCGCCGGACGGCGAAGTTCTCATCCGATCGGGGTGAGGGCGGCGATCACCCCGATCGCGGCAGTGCGAACATGGCCGCAGAGTCCCGGTACGTCGTCGCCGGGAGAAGGGATACTCCATGAATGACTTCCGATTCGGCCCCGCCGAGTTCTACCTCGTCGGGTTCGAGGGCGATCGTCCAGACCCGGCGACGTTCCGCGCGCTGACCGACCTCGTCGACAGCGGGGTCGTGCGATTGCTCGACTTCGTCCTGCTGTCGAAGTCGGCGGCAGGGGAAGTGGAGATCGTCGAGCTCGACACGGATGACGACTCCCTCGGACTCGACGACTTCGAGCCGATCGCCGCCGGGCTGGCCGGCGAAGAGGACGTGGAGGCCCTCGCGAGCGCTCTCGCCCCCGGTCAGTCCGCTGCCGTCGTCGTCCTGGAACTCGCTTTCGCCCGCACCCTCGCGCAGAACCTCGCCGCCGCCGGCGGTCAGGTGCTCCGTAGCGAGCGCGTGCCGGCACCCGTCGTGAACGCCATGATGGACATCCTCGATCAGGAAGGTGAATGACATGCCCTTGAGAAGATTCGGTCGCCCGGGACTGATCGGACTGGCCGCCAGGACCGCGGTGGTAGCGGGAACGGCGTCGGCGGTCGGCGGTGCGATGTCGCGGCATCAGCAGGAGCGTGCGCAGGGGCAGTACGAGCAGCAGCAGTACGAAGCCGCTCAGCAGCAGGCGCAGGTCGACGCCGCCGCGCAGAACGCGGCAGCCCAGTATGCGGCTCCGCCGGTACAGGCGGGTGCGCCGGCCGGGACGGATGATCTGATCGCGAAGCTGCAGCAGCTGGCGTCGCTGAAGGACGCCGGCGTGCTGTCCGAGACGGAGTTCGCTGCGGCAAAGCAGAAGCTCCTGAGTTGAGAGGTCTGGCCGTCGTCGGCACACGCGAGCGACGCGACCGCACGAGGAGGAGAGCGAATGAGTGAACTGGATGATCTGCGAGCCCGGGTGCTCCTCCTCGAACAGGAGAACCAGACACTCAAGAGCGAGACTCGAGAGAAGCCTCGTCGCCGACCGGTGGGCAGGAGCATCGTCGCCGGAATCGTGCTCGCCGTGGCGGTGCTGCTCGCGCCGATCGCGGCGATGGGAACGTGGGCGCGCCTGCAGCTGGTCGACGCCGATCGGTTCGTGGCGACGTTCGCGCCCCTGGCCGAGGATCCGGACGTGCAGGACTTCGTCGCCGCTCAGGCCAGCGCCGCCATCCAGGAGCAGGTCGACCTCACGGCTGTGGTCGGCGAGGTGTTCGACGGACTACGCGAGCTCGATCTGCCGCCGCGCGCGGCATCGGCGCTGACCCTCCTGGAGGCGCCGGCGGCGAGCGGACTGACATCCCTCGTCGACGGGGTGATCCACGACGTCGTCGCCTCGGACCAGTTCGCCGATATCTGGGCGCAGTCGCTGCGCTTCACCCACGAGCGCGCTGTCGCGATCATGCAGAACAGCCCGGACACCGCGCTGCAGCTGGCGGACGACGGGGTGCTCTCGATCGACCTCGGCCTCGTCGTCGAGCGGGTCAAGTCGGTGCTGGCCGAGCGCGGTGTCGGCTTCGCCGATCTGATCCCGGAGATCGACCGATCGATCCCGATCGCCCAGGCGGACGCTCTGGTGCTCGTGCGGACCGTCTACCAGATCGCCGTCGCCGCAGGGTTCTGGCTGCCCTGGGTCGTGCTCGGCCTCGTGGTCGCCGGCATCCTGATCGCCCGGAACCGCCCGCGCGCGCTCTTCTGGACCAGTGCCGCGTTCGCGGTCGCCTTCCTCCTGCTCTCCGCAGGCATGGGCATCGGGCGGACGTTCTTCATCGGGGCCGTGAGCCCGTCGATCATGACGTCGGCCGCCGCACAAGCCCTGTTCGACGAGGTCACCTCGCTGCTCAGCTCGACGATCGTCGCGCTGGCGATGGTCGGCGTGCTCATCGCGGTGTGGGCGTGGCTCGCCGGTTCGAGCCGCAGCGCCGGGGCCACTCGTGGTGTCCTCGAGAGCGGCTTCTCCGCGGTGCGCGGGACCTGGGAGCGACGGGGACTGTCCACCGGACGATTCGGTCTCGCGGTGGATAGGTTCCACGGACCCATCGTCATCGTCGGCATGGCTCTCGCACTGCTCATCCTGATCGTGACGCGACCCGTCTCGTTCGGGACGGTGGTCGGCGTGACGATCGGACTGATCGTCTTCATGATCCTGATCGAGCTGCTGCGGCGCCCGACCGCGGAGGCGGATCCCCTGGATGCCCCGGGGACGCCCGAGACGGATGGCATGGGGATCGAGACCGCCGACCCGGAATCTCCGGTGGTCACCGCCGCTTCGTGAGCCGCCACGCAGGAGGATGCCCGGAGAGCCGCGCTCCCCGGGCATCCTCTTGCGTCGTTCAGGCGCCGTCGACCTCGGAAGCGGCCTGGGGGAACACGGTCGCCCAGTCGTCCTTGACGCTCACGACGGTGTACCCGGCGTCATCGGCGGCAGCGAGCGCCTTCTCCGCGCCCGCGTCGTAGGGTGCGTCGCCGCGGTCGGGGTCGTCGTGGTGGATCAGGATCGCGAATCCGGGGCGGGGTCCCTTGCGGGCGAAGTCGAGCATGGCCGTGTCGCCGTTCGAGTTGCCGCCGGCGAACAGCGGCCGTCGGCCGATGCGGCTCCAGATGCGCACCGGCTTCTCGGGTCCGTCGTCGAAGAATGCGAGGGATGACGAGTACTTCACGGTCGCGTCGGCGTCGTCCCAGGTGAGACCGAAGGCCGAGCCCACGACGCGCTCCGGCGGGATGCCGTAGTTGGCCTGCGTCATCGGTCGCATGAAGTCGCGCTCGCCGCCCGACACGATGTAGCAGGTGAAGCCGTGGCTCTCCAGGTACCGAAGCAGCTCGACCATCGGCTGGTACACGGCGTCGGCGTAGGGCCGCTTCAAGGCCGGATGCTGCGCCGTGCGATAGAACTCCCCGACAGAGAGCGCGTAGTCCTCCACGCTCATCCCGTCGGTGAGGCCGACGAGCGCCTGGATGATGGTCTTCAGGTCGGAGTCGTCACCGCTGTAGTGCTTGTCGATAGCCGTGCTCAGCCAGCCGAAGTCGCCACTCACCGCGGCGAGGTACGGTTGCCGCTCCGCGAGCTCCGGCGCGCGTTCCGCCGCTGTACGCCATTGCTCGACCACGTAGTGCAGTTGCGTGGGCATCGGCTTCTCGGACCACAGTGTGCCGTCGTTGTCGAACACGGCGATGCGCTCCTCGACCGGCACCGCATCCGGGCCCTCCGTGACGGAGGCGACGAAGGCCTCGATGTCTCTGCGCGTGCGGGTGTCGCGCCAAGAGGGGAGAGAGCTGTGATCGGTCATGTCGGGTCCTCGCGTCTCGATGAGTGGGCGGCAATCGCCTCCAGGGTCGCACCCGCGGTGTCGTCGCACAGTCATCGGTCACCCGGTGGGGGCGATGCCGTCGACCGTAGGGCGGCGATGTGTACGTCCAGCCGGGTCACCGTCGGTCGAGGATCCGTACTGAATCACCGCGAGGCCGAAATCGCAAGGGGGTCATGTGCGGGGATGGCTCCACCTAGTGTGAAAGCGCCGCCACGGACCCGGCGGCGAAGCATCCGGACGAGTCGAGGGAGTGACCATGAAGACACTCATCACCCAGGTCGGAAGCTATCTGACCGGCGACGCGACGGCCGATGCGGTGGTGCAGTACTGGCTGGCGTTGACGGAGGAGCGACGTACCGACGTCGTCGACATCCCCATCGTCGGGTCGGGCGGCGAGCGTTCGTACGTCCGTCTTGCGCTCGGAACGACGCTTCCCATCGCCGTGGTCGACGCCGGCCTGGCACCGGAGCTCGATGACGACGAAGGCGCAGCGAGACGACTGCTCGCGCGTGCGCACGCGCTCACGCCGAAGGCCGGACCGGCGTTCGAGCCGGGCGACGAGCCGGAGTCGCCGGACGGGTACGACTCCGCCCTGATGTGACGATGCGGGTAGCGCGCGGGCGGTTCGGAAGATAGCCGCTTCGTCCGGTGGGCTCAACCCCCTGCTCCTCATCGTCCGGTCGGGTGAGACTGATCGTGGTCGCCGATTCGGCGACGAAGACGCCGAGACGAAGGAGGAGAGATGGAATCGACACCGGATGGCGTTTCGGAAGTCGGAGCGGATGCCGTGCAGCCGCTGCGCGATGCGGATGCCACAGCCGTCGGGGACGGCCGTGACCCGGCTCAGGCCGAGTGGGAGCAGACGACGGCGCTCGATGGAGGGGCGACCGACGATGTGCTCGACCCGGCGACCGCCACGGGCGCCGACCCGGATGCGCTCGCTGCTCCAGACGACGAGGTACCCGCGGATGACCTTCCCCGATCCGCGTTGCAGCCGGAGAGCCAGGGGGACGACCCCCTCCTTGCCGAAATCGGTGAGGACGGCGAGGGCGACCTCGGGACCGGAGACATCTGATGAACGCGCTGCGGATAGTCACGAGGTCGAAGAACGGCCAGTGGGTGAATGAGGTCGAGAGCGCTCCGGAACTCTCGCGCAGCTACAGCAGCCGCGACGAGGCGATCGAGGAGGGTGAGGCGCTCGCCGCGGAGCGCGGCGCGAAGCACGTCGTCGAAGACAGCGAGCCGACGGGAACGATCACCGACGGCGGTGCGCCGGAGGATGATGTGGCTGTCGTGGGGGAGAAGCCTTCCACCGGGGCGGGGATGGACACGACGGACGAGAACGGGTTCCCGCTGGAGAACCCGTCCGGCTGATCCGCGTGAGGGAGTGCGTCAGCCGTCGGCGTCGCCACGTGCACAACGACGAAACCCCGCCTGGATCAGGCGGGGTTTCGTCGTTGTGCAGTTGGTCTGTGTGCCCCCGACAGGAGTCGAACCTGCGACCTACGGTACCGGAAACCGGCGCTCTATCCACTGAGCTACGGAGGCGTACCGATCGACAATATCACTCGTCGGGGGTCGTCTCCGACCCACCCGCTTCGGTGACCGGCGCGGCGCGCAGCTCTTCGAGTGCTGCGGCGAGCTTCTCTGCCAGATACCGGTGGCCGTCGGTGGACGGATGCTTGCGCCCCACCTCGACGTCGATCACATCGAGGTAGTTCTGCTCGGTGATCCAGTTCCGGGCGATGGGGGAGAGGTACCACCAGCCGCGGGCCCCGGCGAGTTCGCCGAGATCCGTGTCGATGCGCGCGGTCGCAGCCCCGACCGGCAGCTCGTGCGGTGCCGGTCCCAGCACGACGATGACCGCGTCCGGATACGTGGCGGCCAGGGCGTCCCACGCCGAGGTCACGGCCTCACGGTAACCCTCGACGCCCTGTGCCCGGTCGTTGATCGAGCCCTGGATGATCACGAGGTCGGGTGCGAGCGAGGGGTCGAGTGCCGCGATGCGCTCTCCGAAGGTCGGGCCGTCGAGGCCGGGCTTGAGGTAACCGCTGCCGCGGACGCCGTTCACGATCGTCTCGCCGCCGATCAGATCGGCCAGGAGGTACGCGTAGCCGAGCGTCGGGACGGTCGCCGCCGAGCCGTAGGTCCAGCTGTCTCCGAACACCAGAACGGTCGGGTGGTCCGGCAGTGTGAGGGGAGCCGGCGCGATGGCTTCGGAGGCCGTGCCGGCGGCCGCGGCCGGGGCTCCCACGGGGGCGGCGGAGGGCGGTGGCGTCCATGGTCGCCACATGCCGACGACGCCTGCCGCGACGGCGAGGAGGAGGGCGATGGCGACCCCTGCGGTGCGCAGTCGACGACGGGTGGCGGGGGCCTTCATGGGATGAGAGTAGATCACTGCGCGCCGATTGCGAATTCCGCGCGCCCCGCGCCGTCGGACGGCCGGTCGCCGACCCGTAAACTGAGGGGGCTATGAACCCCGAATCCCTCGCCGCCGCTGTCCTCGCCGTCCTCGCTCCGATCGCCGAGGAACGACGTCCCGGCGAGCCGCTCGGAGTCTCCGTGAAGGACATCGTGCTGGAGCGTCCGCGCAACCGCGACCACGGCGACTGGGCATCGAACATCGCCATGCGGCTCGCGAAGCCTTTCGGTACGAACCCGCGCGAGCTCGCGCAGCAGATCGCCGACGGTCTCGCCGCTGTCGACGGCATCGCGAGCGCGGAGGTCGCCGGCCCCGGGTTCATCAACATCCGTCTCGATGCCGCCGCCGCGGGTGCGCTGGCCAAGGTCATCGTCGACGCCGGCACGGCTTACGGCACGAACACGTCGCAGGAGGGCGTCAGCGTGAACGTCGAGTTCGTCTCCGCGAACCCGACCGGGCCTCTCCACATCGCGCACACCCGTTGGGCGGCGCTGGGCGACTCGATCGTTCGTCTGCTGCTCGCAAGCGGCGCGCGTGCGGTGCGCGAGTACTACATCAACGACGCCGGAGCGCAGATGGACCGCTTCGCCGTCTCCATCCTCGCGGCCGCCAAGGGCGAGCCGACGCCCGAGGGTGGCTATCCCGGTGCGTACATCGCAACACTCGCCGGCCGGGTGCTCGAGGCGCGTCCCGACCTGCTGCAGCTTCCTGAGAGCGAGCAGTCGTCCGTCGCGCTCGAACTCGCCTACGAGTTCCAGCTCGCCGAGATCAAGAGCTCGCTCGATCGATTCAACGTGCCGTTCGATGTCTGGTTCTCCGAGCGCACGCTGCACGCGAAGGATGCATCGGGCACGAGCCTGATCGATCAGGCCGTCGACCGTCTGCGCGAGCAGGGCCACGTCTTCGATGAGGATGGCGCCGTCTGGGTGCGCACGACCGACTTCGGCGATGACAAGGACCGCGTGATCCGTCGCTCGAACGGCGAGTACACCTACTTCGCCGCTGACGCCGCGTACTACCTGAACAAGGGCGACCGCGGCTTCCAGAACAAGATCTACCTTCTCGGCGCCGACCACCACGGCTACGTGCACCGTCTGAAGGCGGTCGCGGGAGCAGCGGGTGAAGACCCGGAGAAGAACGTCCAGGTACTGATCGGGCAGATGGTCTCGATCAACGGCGCCCGCCTCAGCAAGCGCGCGGGCAACATCATCGAGATGGACGACCTGCTCGACTGGCTGGGCACCGACGCGCTGCGGTACTCGCTGGAGCGCTCGCCCGCGGACTCGCCGCTGGATCTGGACCCCGAGCTGCTGCAGAAGCGCACGAACGACAACCCGGTCTTCTATGTGCAGTACGCCCACGCCCGCACGCACAACGTCGCGCGGAATGCGGCCGACTCGGGCGTGGACCGCTCCGAGTTCGCCCCGGAGACGCTGACGCATGAATCCGAGGCCGCTCTGCTGGGAGCGCTGCAGGAGTTCCCGCGCATCGTCGCATTCGCCGCCGAGGTCCGTGAGCCGCACCGCGTCGCCCGCTACCTCGAGGAGCTCGCAGGGCTCTACCACCGCTGGTACGACAACTGCCGTGTGATCCCGCAGGGTGACGATCCGGTCGAGACCGTGCACCGCACGCGTCTGTGGCTGAACGACGCCGCCGGTCAGGTGTTCCGCAACGGTCTCGATCTCCTCGGAGTGAGCGCCCCCGAGCGCATGTGATGCGCGCTTCCGTCCGGTCGGGTACGGCAGGATGGCAGGCATGAGCGACGACAACCACACCCTGCCGTATCCGGACGCCTCGGCCGAGCATCCGACGCTCGTGATCCCGAGGGACGGCGCCGATCAGCAGGCCGATGCCGCTCCGCGCACACGCCGTCGCTGGCCGTGGGTGCTGCTGATCATGGTGTTCGTGTTGGCGCTGCTCGTGGTCGCCGCCGAGTTCATCGCGCGCGCGGTGCTCCCGGGGATCGTGCGGTCGATCGTCGTCGAGCAGCTGGATCTCCCCGCCGATCAGCAGCTCGACGTGGAGACGCAGGGCCTGTTGCTCCCGCAGCTCATCGGCGGTTCCCTCGACACCCTGCACCTGTCGACGGACTCGGTGACGCTGGAGGGCATCACGGGGGCGGCCGACGTCACCGCGACCGGAGTCCCGCTGCGCGGCGGCGACCTCGGCGGAGCCGCGGGAACGATCCGCATCGATCAGGCGGAGTTCACCTCCCTGCTCGCCGGCACCGAGCTGCCCGTCGAGTCGGTCGAGTTCGCGGCGCCGAACGCGACGGTGAGCGGCTCGATCAGCGTTTTCGGGGCCGCTGTGCCGCTCTCTCTGACCCTCACGCCCGGTGCCGTGGAGGGCGACCTGGAGCTCACGCCGGTCGGTGCGAGCATCGGCGGACTCGACATCGACCTCGACCAGGTCGGCTCGACGCTGGGGTCGCTCGGCGAGGGCCTGACACAACCGCAGCGGGTGTGCATCGCCGATCAGCTGCCGGCCGGACTCACCCTCACCGGGTTGGAGATCGTCGACGGTGCAGCCGTGATCGACATCGACGTCGACGGCGCGATCGTCACCGACACGTCGCTGCAGGAGAAGGGTGTCTGTCCGAGCTGAACCGCTCGGAGCAGCACGGTCATCCGCCGCGTGCCTCCGTGATGCGCCGCGCGAGCCATTCGGGTCTCTGCAGCGGGATGCCGTGTCCGCAGCCGTCGACGACCTCGATCGCGCTCTGGGGGAGTGCTGCGTGCAGCGCCGCGGCCGAGCGCCTCATGAGCTTCTTCTCCGCGGCTCCGACCAGGATCAGTGCCGACCCGGGGAATGTCGCCCAGTCCGCAGGCGGCACGAATCGCAGGTTCTCCTCGACCGAGGTGAGCAGCGTCTCCCGGGAAAGGGCCGACGATGTCTGCAGGTAGTCGGCCATGTGTGACTCCGGTACGAAGAGCTCCCGGGCCTGCAATCGCGCGAACTTCTCGTTCCTCGCGAGCCCTGCGGTCGCGCCGAGCAGTGCCAGAGTCGGTCCGGTCATGCGCAGGGGCACGGCCTGTGCGCTGATCACGACGACCCGTTCGACGAGGTCGGGTCGCAGAGCCGCGAGCAGCACGGCGAGCTGTGCACCGAGCGAGAAGCCCGCGACCGTGGCCGGGCGGCCCTCGCCCTCGAGGATCTGCGCGAGCAGTTCGACGGTGTCGTGGTGGGAGGCGTAGTCCTCCGCCGCGCTGCGCCCGTGACCCGGGAGGTCCGGCACCAGCACCCGCGCCTGCGGAGGCAGGTGGGCGCGCATCGGCTCCCACATCCATCCGGCGACGCCCCCGCCGTGCAGGAGCAGCAGCGGTGGTTCGCCCGCACGCCCGAAGGTCTCCAGGTGCATCATGTCTCCGTCTCGAAGGCCGCGGCCATCCGCCCGATGGTGTCGATCGTGCCCTCCAGCAGGGCGGGGTCGAGCGGACCGAGCAGTCGTGCCGCCGACAGCAGTCCGATCGTCGTGCTCGACAGCGCCAGAGCGAGTGTGCGTGGATCGACATCCGTGACGATCAGCCCGCGCTCCTGCAGCTCACGGAACCACTGCACGACCCGCTGATGACGCTCGCGGTAGCGACCATCGGTCTCCTCCATCACGTGGGAGCCGAGGATGCCCCGATCGTCGAGGAACGCAGCGGTCATCAGCGGGTCGTCGAGCAGCGCCCGAGCCGTCGCCCGACAGGCGTCGCTGAGACGAGGATGGTCACCCAGCTCGCTTCGGACCCGGTCGGCCATGCGCACGTTGCCCTGCAGCAGCAGGGCGTCGAGGATTTCACGCTTGCCGGCGAACTCCAGATACACGGCACCCTTGGCGATGCCGGCGCGCTCGGCGATGGCGGCGACGCTCATGGCATCGAAGCCGTGCGCGAGCACGAGGGTTCGGGCCGCATCGAGGATGCGCGCGCGTCGGTCAGGAACGCGTGGTCGGGGCATCGGCACTCCTCAGCTGTTCGAGCATGGCCGGGATGACGATGTCGGGGCGGTCGCGCTGCACCCAGTGGCCGGCGCCGTGCGCGACCTCCAAGGTCGCCGATGGCAGCAGCGCGGCTGCCGTCTCGATGCGAGCGAGGGGGACTCCGGTGTCGCGATCGCCGTGCACCAGCAGCGTGGGCGTGCGGATGCTCGCGAGCTGATCCGTGTAGACCGTTCGCAGTCGATTCCAGAGCACCTGATCGCGCTGCCACTGGCCGAACGTCTCCAGGCTCGAGCCGCCGGCGGCTTCGGCGAGGACCGAATCGACGAGCTCGGGACTGCGCGCCTGCGGGTTGCGCACGAGGTCGCGGAGTCCGCGCTCCATTGCGGGGCGGTTCCGTGCGTACGAACGGGTCATCGGGCCCAGCAGCCCGGAGCGCAGTAGGAGGAAAGACATCAGATGGGTGATGCGACCGCGGAAACCGTCGGCGAGGCGGGGCATCAGACCGTAGCAGCCCAGGAGCACGGCGGTGCGAGCGCGGCCGGGCTGATCGAGCAGGTGCCCGACCGTCATCCCTCCGCCGAGGGAGAGCCCGGCGATCGCGTAGTCGCTGAGTGCGAGTGTGTCGACGAGCTCGTCGACGTGTCGGACGAGAAGCTCCTGCGTGAGCGGCCAGTCGGCCCGGGGGCTGTGTCCGAAGCCGGGATGGTCCGGCGCTATGACGCGGTGCCCTGCCTGCGTGAGGGCCGGTCCGACTTCGCCCCAGGAGAGCTCGGCGCTGTCGGCTCCGCCGCCGTGCAGGAGCAGCACCGGGATGCCGGTCTCCGCGACCGGCCGCCACTCCAGCGCTGACACCGTGGCGTGGGGGAGTTCGATGACTGTGCGGTGCGCGTCCATGTCGTCCTCTCGTTGTGACCAGAATAGCTGATCTGGTCACAACGAAGACGCGCGGGCTAGGCCGACTTCTCGGCGGACGCGGCCTCCTGCGCGGCGCGCAGTTCCGCGGTGGCGACCTTGACGTCGACCTCGGCGCGCTGCAGGCGTCGTTGGACGAAGGTCGTCGCTGCGAAGCGGGCGTGCACGCGATCGGACTTCTCCTCTTCGGCCGTCACGATGTACGCGCACGCGAACAGCATCACCTGCGCCGAGAAGTTCAACCAGATCAGCAGCGCGAGCAGCGAGGCGAAGGAGGCGAGAAGCGGGTTGCTCGTCGCGCCTCCCACGAACAGTCCGGACAGCTCCTGCAGGACCAGCAGTCCCACGGCGCCGAGCAGCGCTCCCGACCAGAGAGACCGCTTCGACGGTCGCACCCCGGAGAGGAGGAGGAACACGCCGATGATGATCGCCGTGTCGAGAGCGAACACGACGACGAGGGAGAGCAGGCGCACGGTCCAGGCCACGACCGGCGCATCCGCGGGTAGCCCGAGGAAGTCAGCGATCCACGACACACCCAGCTGTCCGACGAAGGTGACGGCGGCCGAGAGGATGAACGCCAGGCCGATGCCGATGGCCAGTGCGAGGTTGCGGAGGATCACCCAGATCCAGAGGATGTCGTCCTGCAGCGTGCCCGCGAGAACCCGCACGGCCGTGCGGAGCGAGCCGATGGCACCGAGTGCCGCGCCGACGAGAGCGATGAGCGAGATGATCCCGGCGAGCGACAGGGACGCAGGAGCCTGGAGGTCCTTCGTCTTGATCACACCGTCCTTGCCGATGAGCCCGGGCACGGCCGACTGCACGGCGTCGATGATCGCCTGCCATGCCACCGGGTTCCCGGCGAGCCACAGAGCCGCGATCGAGAAGCCCAGAAGCACCCCCGCGAACACGCTGAACAGCGCGCGATAGGTGACACTGTCGGCGAGCATCGGTCCCCGGCGCTCGGTGTACAACAGCGCCGCGCGTACCGGCCGGCGCGCGAGAGCCCACGCGATGACCGGTCCGGTGATGCGGGGGATCAGCCCCGGACGCGCGGAGGAGTCTTTCGTCGTTTCAGTGTTCGCCACGCCCCCACCCTAGGAGGCGGAGACGGGCTGTTGCAGGGGCTTGACGCGGCGCGTCACCATGACCAGGGAGACGCGGCCGGTGCCCTAGAATCGGGTCAACCTCGATGTGTGCGACCCCGCCCGAGATCCTTCCCACGATTGGTGATCAGTGCTTCTCCCTGCCGATTCGCTCGCTCCGGAATGGCTCGCCGTGCCCGATGACGCCAATGACCTCGCCGACGGCGTCTGGCCGGCATCCGCGGTGCGTGATGCCGACGGCGTGCTCGACATCGCCGGCGTCAGCGCCACCGCCCTCGCCCGCACCTACGGCACGCCGCTGCAGGTGCTCGACGAAGACGAGGTGCGCGGGCGCGCACGGCGGTTCCGACTCGCATTCGATCGCGCCGCCGCCGCCAACTCCACCACCGCGCAGGTGTACTACGCGGGCAAGGCGTTCCTGTGCACGACGATCGCACGCTGGATGGTCGACGAGGGGCTGCGCGTCGACGTCTGCACGGGGGGAGAGCTGGCCGTCGCCCTCGCCGCCGGCGTCGCGCCGGCTTCGCTCGGTTTCCACGGCAACAACAAGTCGGTCGCCGAGCTCGAGCGTGCCGTCGAGGTCGGCGTCGGGACGATCATCGTCGACAGCGCCATCGAGATCGAACGGCTCGCAGCGATCACGGCGCGCACCGGTGCGACCCAGCGCGTGCTGGTCCGCGTGATCAGCGGCGTGCACGCCGAGACCCACGACTTCCTCGCCACGGCCCACGAGGACCAGAAGTTCGGTTTCCCGCTCCCGGAGGCAGAGAAGGCGGTCGCGCGCATCCGCGAGATCCCCGGTCTGGTGTTCGCCGGGCTGCACTGTCACATCGGTTCGCAGATCTTCGGCGTCGCCGGCTTCCGCGAGTCCGCGTCCCGCGTTCTCGACCTGCACGCCACTCTGCTCGAAGGCGGTCCGGTCCCGCAGCTCAACCTCGGCGGCGGCTTCGGCATCGCCTACACGCGCGTCGACGACCCGACCCCGATCGAGGAACTCGCCGATGCGATCGTCGCCTCGGTCGCGGAGGGGTGCGCCGCACGCGGCATCCCCGTTCCCGCCCTGTCGTTCGAGCCCGGCCGTGCCATCGTCGGCACCGCGGGCGTCACCCTCTACGAGGTCGGCACCACCAAGGACGTGACCGTGGCGACGGGCGCCGTGCGCCGGTACGTGAGCGTCGACGGCGGCATGAGCGACAACGCGCGTCCTGCGCTGTACGGCGCCCAGTACTCGGCGCGCCTCGCTTCGCGCGCGGGGGCCGGTGAGCCTCGCCTCAGTCGGGTCGTCGGCAAGCACTGCGAATCCGGCGACATCGTGGTCGACCACGAGTACCTGCCAGACGATCTGGTGCCGGGCGATCTGCTCGCCGTGCCGGCCACCGGCGCATACTGCGTCCCGTTGGCGAGCAACTACAACCACGTGCCGCGTCCGCCGGTGATCGCCGTGCGCGACGGACACTCGACGGTCATCGTTCGCGGCGAGACCGTCGACGACGTGCTGGCCCGCGACGCGGGCATCGACGGGGCGAAAGCCCCCGAGGGAGACCAATGACCCACCTCCGAAGGAGCAACCATGACTGAATACCGACGACTTCGTGTGGCACTGCTGGGTGCCGGAGCGGTCGGCTCGCAGGTCGCGGCGCTCCTGCTGCGCCACGGTGACGAGCTGGCCGACCGTGCCGGTGCGGAACTGGAGCTCGCCGGCATCGCCGTGCGCGACGTGGACGCTCCGCGTGACGTCGACCTGCCCAAGGAGCTCTTCACCACCGACGCCGAGTCGCTGATCCTGGGCGCCGACATCGTGATCGAGCTGATCGGCGGCATCGAGCCGGCGCGCACCAGCATCCTGCAGGCGATCGGCTCCGGCGCCGACGTCGTCACGGCCAACAAGGCCCTGCTCGCCACGCACGGCCCCGAGCTGTTCGAGGCCGCCGACCGTGTGGGCGCGTCCGTCTACTACGAGGCCGCAGCCGCCGGAGCGATCCCGATCATCCGCCCGCTGCGCGACTCGCTCGCCGGTGACCGGGTGGTGCGCATCATGGGCATCGTGAACGGCACCACGAACTACATCCTGGACCGGATGGACTCCGAGGGTGCCGACTTCGCCGACGTGCTCGCCGACGCCCAGCGCCTGGGCTACGCCGAGGCCGACCCGACCGCTGATGTCGAGGGCTACGACGCTGCGCAGAAGGCCGCCATCCTGGCGAGCCTCGCGTTCCACACCGCCGTGCCACTCGAGGCCGTCTACCGTGAGGGCATCACCTCGATCACGCCGTCCATGATCGAGGAGGCCCGCGCTGCGGGCTTCGTCATCAAGCTGCTCGCGGTGTGCGAGCGCATCGAGGCCAACGGCGCCGAGTCGATCTCGGTGCGCGTCTACCCGGCGCTCGTGCCGAACTCGCACCCCCTCGCATCCGTGCACGGCGCCAACAACGCCGTCTTCGTCGAGGCCGAGGCCGCCGGCTCACTGATGTTCTACGGCGCAGGAGCGGGTGGTGTCCAGACCGCCTCCGCCGTGCTGGGTGACGTCGTCTCCGCCGCCCGCCGTCACATCGCCGGGGGTGTCGGGGTCGGCGAGTCGACCAGGGCCAACCTTCCGGTCGTCCCGATCGGACACGTGACCACCCGGTACCAGATCACCCTCGAGGTCGCGGATGCGCCGGGTGTGCTCGCCACGGTCGCCGGAATCCTCAGCGACGGTGGAGTCTCGGTCGCGACGGTCGTGCAGACCGTCGAGGGAGAAGACGAGCCGACCGCCCGCCTGATCATCGGCACGCACCGCGCGACGGAGCAGGCTCTCAGCGCCACGGTCGACGCTCTCGCCGACAGCGCGGTCGTCGCCCGGGTCGTCTCGGTGCTCCGGGTGGAAGGCGAGTGACGATGGCGTCAGCCCTCGCCCCCGCCGAGGGCAACCCCGTCGAAGGCCGCACCGTCGAGGTGCGGGTGCCTGCCACGAGCGCGAACCTCGGCCCCGGATTCGACACGCTCGGCCTGGCGCTCAGCATCTACGACACCCTGCAGGTCACGGCGCTGTCGGCCGGTGAACTCGAGATCGAGGTGACCGGTTCCGGTGCTGCCGAGATCCCGCGCGACGAGTCGAACCTCATCGTCCGCACGATCGCGTACGTGTTCGCCGACGCGGGCCGTCCGATGCCCGGCCTGCGCATCATCGCCGAGAACGGCGTGCCGCACGGTCGCGGACTCGGTTCTTCGGGTGCGGCCGTCGCTGCCGGCGTGCTCGCGGCGAAGGGACTGCTCCACGGCGACGTCGAGATCGACGATGCCGACCTCCTCCGTCTCGCCACCGAGCTCGAGGGGCATCCCGACAACGTCGCCCCGGCCCTGTTCGGCGGACTGACGATCGCGTGGATGGGGGAGCGCGGACCTCAGCACAAGAAGCTGCTCGTGCACCGCGGCGTCTCGCCCCTCGTGCTCGTCCCCGCCTACACGATGTCGACCTCGCAGGCGCGTTCGCTGCAGCCTCCGCACGTCTCCACGGCGGATGCGGTGTTCAATGTCTCGCGCTCTGCGCTGCTGATCGCGGCCCTGATGCAGAGTCCGGAGCTGTTGCTCGACGCGACGGCCGACCGACTCCACCAGGACTACCGCGCCGAGGCGATGCCCGAGACCCAGCGGCTCGTGCAGGCGCTGCGCAAGGCGGGCTTCGCGGCCGTCGTGTCCGGCGCCGGCCCCAGCGTGCTCGTGCTGGCCGACGGGCCGGGCAGCCGTCAAGACGCGGTGGAGTTGGCCGATCGAGTCACCGACACCCCGTGGGAGGCACTCCTGCTCGCCGTCGACGTGCGTGGTGGTACAGTGGGGACTCGAGCGGAGGGCTCCACGTAACTACGTGAATCTGGCCCCATTGCAACTCTTGCAAGACCTGCACGCAAATCCCTGTGGCACAAGTGCCGAGGCTGGCTGGCGCAGAGCGTCAGCCCGTGCGATCGCGCGCAGCACCCGTTGTGTGCGTTCAACGCTCATTCCCCATGACATATAAGGGAGTACTCGTGGAGAACCTCTCCGAGACCCAGAACGACCAGTCCGCTTCGGTGTCCGAAGCACCCGCGACCGAGGCCGCACCGGCACGCAAGCGGGCGCCGCGCCGCGCCAGCACCGCCACGGCAGCAGCGAAGGCCGAGAAGGCCGAGGCGGCGAAGGCCGAGAAGCCCGCGTCGAAGACCGAGGCTGCGCCGAAGGCCGAAGCCGCGCCCGCCGAGGCGTCGGCCGAGACCACGGAGGCCGCGCCCAAGGCGAAGGCACCGCGTCGCAGCCGTGCCAAGAAGGCAGACGCCGAGGCCCCGGCAGCAGACGCCGCTCCGGCAGAGGCACCGGCCGCGGATGCCGCTCCGGCAGAAGCGCCGGCGGAGTCGGCGCCCAAGTCGACCGGCCGAGGGCGCCGTGGCGCTCAGAAGACCGCAGCCCCCGAGGCCGAAGCTGCGGATGCAGCGCCTGCTACGGATGCCTCGTCTGACGCCGCCGCCGCTGAGCCCGCACAGAACGGCAACGCACGGGGCCGCAACGCGCAGAACAGCAACGCGCAGAAGAACAACGCGCAGAACAACGACGCGCAGAACAACGACGCGCAGAAGAACGACGCGCAGAACAACAACAGCGACGACGACTCCGACGGAGGCGAGGAGCAGGGTGGCCGCGGTCGCAACCGCAGCCGCAGCCGCAACCGTGGGCGTGGTCAGAACGGCGCAGCGCAGGAGCAGCAGGCACAGCCCGCCGCCGATGACGACCAGTCCGGCGGCAACAACCGCAACCGTCAGCGCAACAAGCGCCGCAGCGGTGTCCCGACCGATGAGTTCGACACCGAGATCGGCGAGGACGACGTCCTGATCCCGATCGCCGGCATCCTCGACGTGCTCGACAACTACGCCTTCGTGCGCACCACCGGCTACCTCGCCGGCCCCAGCGACGTGTACGTCTCGCTCGGCCAGGTGAAGAAGTACAACCTCCGCAAGGGCGACGCCGTCGTCGGCTCGATCAAGCAGCCCCGCGAGGGCGAGCAGCAGGGGCGCCAGAAGTACAACGCGCTGGTCAAGGTCGACTCGATCAACGGTCTGTCGGTCGACGACGCGGCCACGCGTGTGGAGTTCGGCAAGCTCACCCCGCTGTACCCGCAGGAGCGCCTCCGCATGGAGACGGCCCCCGAGAAGCTCACCCAGCGCATCATCGACCTGGTCGCCCCGGTCGGCAAGGGCCAGCGCGGTCTCATCGTCGCGCCGCCCAAGGCCGGCAAGACGATCGTCCTGCAGCAGATCGCGAACGCGATCGCGCAGAACAACCCCGAGGTCCACCTCATGGTCGTGCTCGTCGACGAGCGCCCCGAAGAGGTCACCGACATGGAGCGCTCGGTCAAGGGCGAGGTCATCGCCTCGACGTTCGATCGTCCGGCCGAAGACCACACCACGGTCGCCGAGCTCGCCATCGAGCGTGCGAAGCGCCTGGTCGAGCTCGGACGCGACGTCGTCGTGCTGCTCGACTCGATCACCCGCCTCGGACGTGCGTACAACCTGGCTGCACCGGCATCGGGCCGCGTGCTCTCCGGTGGCGTCGACGCGTCGGCGCTGTACCCGCCCAAGCGGTTCTTCGGCGCGGCGCGCAACATCGAGAACGGCGGATCCCTCACGATCCTCGCCACGGCGCTGGTCGAGACCGGCTCCAAGATGGACGAGGTCATCTTCGAGGAGTTCAAGGGCACCGGCAACAGCGAGCTGCGTCTCTCCCGCGCCCTCGCCGACAAGCGCATCTTCCCTGCGGTCGACGTGAACGCGTCGAGCACCCGTCGCGAAGAGATGCTGCTCTCGGCCGACGAGGTCAAGATCACGTGGAAGCTGCGTCGTGCCCTCGCCGGCCTCGACCAGCAGCAGGCTCTCGAGGTGGTCCTCGGCAAGCTCAAGGAGACCAACTCGAACGTCGAGTTCCTCGTGCAGATGCAGAAGTCGATCCCGACGCTTCCCTCGGGCGCGCACGGGCACGACAACAACATCCGCTGAGCGGCTGAGCCGTGTTCGAGTCCGTCCAGACTCTGATCGACGAGCATCGCCGGGTGCAGGAGGAACTCTCCGACCCGGCGGTGCACGCCGACGCTGCCCGTGCGAAGCGCGTGAACCGTCGCTATGCCGAGCTGTCTCGCATCGTCGCCGCGTATGAGGCCTGGATCGCGGCGACCGATGATCTGGAGACCGCGCGCGAGTTCGCGCGGGAGGACGAGTCGATCGCGGCCGAGATCCCGGCGATGGAAGAGGAGCTGCAGACCGCACAGGAACGCCTGCGGCGCCTGCTGATCCCGCGCGACCCGGACGATGCCCGCGACGTGATCATGGAGATCAAGGCGGGGGAGGGTGGCGCGGAGTCTGCGCTGTTCGCCGCCGACCTGTTGCGCATGTACATCCAGTACGCGGCGTCCAAGGGGTGGAAGACCGAGCTGCTCGAGCGCAACGAATCCGACCTCGGCGGCTACAAGGATGTTCAGGTCGCCATCAAGGGATCCTCGACCGACCCCGCCCAGGGCGTGTGGGCGCACCTGAAGTACGAGGGGGGCGTGCACCGCGTGCAGCGTGTGCCCGCGACGGAGTCGCAGGGGCGAATCCACACGTCGACGACCGGCGTGCTCGTCTTCCCCGAGGTTGACGAGCCCGAAGAGATCCACATCGACCAGAACGACCTCAAGATCGATGTGTTCCGTTCGTCCGGTCCGGGTGGGCAGTCGGTGAACACGACCGATTCTGCGGTACGCATCACTCACGTGCCGACCGGCATCGTCGTGTCGATGCAGAACGAGAAGTCCCAGCTGCAGAACCGCGAGGCGGGTATGCGCGTGCTGCGTGCCCGTCTGCTCGCGCGTCAGCAGGAGGAGCTGGACGCCGCGGCATCCGATGCCCGCCGATCGCAGATCCGAGGCATGGACCGCTCTGAGCGCATCCGCACCTACAACTTCCCCGAGAACCGCATCGCGGATCACCGCACGGGCTTCAAGGCGTACAACCTCGATCAGGTCATGGACGGAGCGCTCGATCCGCTGATCGAGAGTGCGATCACGGCAGACGAGGAAGCGCGGCTCGCCGCGGTCGGTTCCGACTCCTGACGCGCCGCTCGAGCGCTATGCTCGGGCCGTGATCACACTTCTGTTCCGCGGCCTCATGTACGTCGTGTCGGCCGGTCTCGGCCTGATCGCCGCCGACCTCGCCCTCGACGGGTTCCAGATCGAGTGGGACAAGTGGTGGGGCTTCGTCATCTGCATACTGATCTTCGCGATCCTGCAGAGCGTCCTCGCGCCGTGGGTGGGCAAGATGGCCACGCGCTACGCGCCCGTGCTCATGGGCGGCATCGGCATCTTCTCGACGCTGATCTCGCTCATCATCGTGGTGCTGCTGCCCATTGGAGGACTGCGCATCACCGACCTCACCGGCTGGCTTCTCGGCTCGGTGATCGTGTGGCTCATCACCGCTCTCGGCAGCGTCCTGCTTCCTCTCATCTTCCTTCGCAAGAAGGTGGAGGCCGTCAAGACCACACGCCGCTAGGCTGTCCGGGCCCGGCGCCGCTCAGATCGCGTAGTCCGGCGCGGTGAGCAGTGCCCTGGTGTCCTCGCCGGTATTGCGCTGGCGCGGCTTCGCCGGAACCCCGACGAGGATGCTGTCCGCTGGAGCATCACGGGTGACCACGGCGTTCGCACCGATGACGGAGCCGGGGCCGATCGTGATGGGGCCGAGGACCTTCGCACCGGCACCGACCGCCACTCCGTCGCCGAGCGTGGGGTGGCGTTTGCCGGAGGTGCGCGTCCGTCCGCCGAGAGTCACACCGTGGTAGAGCATCACGTCATCGCCGATCACACTGGTCTCGCCGATCACGACGCCCATGCCGTGATCGATGAAGAACCGACGGCCGATGCGCGCGCCGGGATGGATCTCGATCCCGGTCAGCCAGCGCGACAGCTGCGAGCCCGCGCGCGCGAGCAATCGCAGTCGGCGTCGCCAGAGCGCGTGCGAGACGCGGTGCGCCCAGATGGCGTGGAGCCCCGGGTACAGCAGAGCGACCTCGACGGAGCTGCGTGCGGCGGGGTCACGAAGGCGAGCCGCCGCGACGTCCTCGCGCATTCGTCCGATCATGCCCATCGACGTCTCAGTCTTCGCGCAGGTCCTCGAACAGCGCGGTGGAGAGGTAGCGCTCACCGGTGTCCGGGATCACGACGACGATGGTCTTGCCGTCGTTCTCGGGGCGCGCGGCGACCTTGAGCGCCGCGGCGACGGCCGCGCCGGACGACATGCCGACGAGCAGGCCCTCTTTCGCGGCGAGCTCCCGGGCGACCCGCAGCGACTCGTCGAACTCCGCGGTCATGATCTCATCGAGCACATCGCGGTCGAGCACGTCGGGGACGAAGTTCGGCCCGATGCCCTGGATCTTGTGCGGTCCGGGGTGGCCTTCGCTGAGCACAGGGGAGTCCTTGGGCTCGACGGCGATGACCTGGATGCCCGGCTTCGCGGCCTTGAGGGCCTGCCCGGTTCCCGTCACCGTCCCGCCGGTGCCGACTCCAGCGATGAAGATGTCGACCGCACCGTCGGTGTCGCGGAGGATCTCCTGCGCCGTGGTCTCGCGGTGGATCTGAGGGTTGGCGGGGTTCTCGAACTGACGGATCCAGATCGCGCCGGGCGTCTCCGAGACGATGCGCTTGGTCTCCTCGATCGCACCGCTCATGCCCTTGGTGGGATCGGTGAGCACGATCTCCGCGCCGAAGGCCTTGAGCAGCACGCGGCGCTCCTTCGACATGGAGGCAGGCATCGTCAGGATGACCCGGTAACCGCGGGCGGCGCCCACCATCGCGAGCGCGATGCCGGTGTTGCCGCTCGTCGACTCCACGATCGTGCCACCGGGCTTCAGCTCGCCCGATGCCTCTGCGGCGTTGATCATCGCGATGCCGATGCGATCCTTCACGCTCGATGCCGGGTTGTAGTACTCGAGCTTGGCGAGCACGGTGGCCCCGAGGCCCTCGGTCACGCGGTTCAGACGCACGAGCGGCGTGTTGCCGAAAGCGGTCGTGATGTCGGAGTGGATGCCGGGCATGAGGAGCCTTCCTGTGCGGGGGTCGCTGCCGGTCCAGCCTAGGGGAGGGCCCTGTGGGCGGGGGCATTGTGACGGCCGTGCGCGCTCTACGCTGGAACCCATGTCCGACACCTCTCTCGTGGCGCTCGTCCGTGCCGCTGCTCAGCGCCTGGCCGACGTCGGCGTCCCCGATCCTCTGGTCGACGCAGAGCTGCTCGCGGGCCACGTGCTCGGTCGGCGACGCGGCGAGGTGCAGGCCGCGGTCATCCGCGGCGACGACGTCGACGACGAGACGGCGGGCGCCCTGGAGGCTCTGGTGACGCGCCGAGTCGCGCGCGAGCCGCTGCAGCACATCACCGGGACCGCCCCCTTCCGCCACCTCGAGCTGGCGGTGGGGCCCGGTGTGTTCGTCCCGCGGCCGGAGACCGAGACGGTGGTGCAGTATGCGATCGATGCGCTGCTGAACTCCGCGGAGCCCGAGCCGATCGGCGTGGACCTCGGCACCGGCAGCGGTGCGATCGCTCTCGCGATGGCGACGGAGGTGCCGCACGCCCGTGTCTTCGCCGCCGAGCTGTCCGAGGAGGCGCACGCGTGGGCCAGCCGGAACGTCGCCGGCGTCGACAACCTGACGCTCGTGCTGTCCGATCTGGGGGAGGCTTTCCCCGAACTCGACGGCACGGCATCGGTCGTCATCTCGAACCCGCCCTATGTGCCGGACGCCGCGATCCCGCGGGATCCGGAGGTGCGACTCTTCGACCCCGCGATGGCGCTGTACGGGGGAGAGGACGGCCTGGACATCGTGCGAGTGCTCAGTTCTCGGGCGCTCGCACTCCTGCACTCCGGTGGTCTTCTCGTCATCGAGCACGGCGAGCTGCAGGGGGAATCGATCAGGGACATCCTCGCCGCGGACGGCTGGCGCGCACCGGCGACGCATCGCGACCTCACCCTGCGGGACCGCACCACCACGGCGCTCAGGCCCTGATCAGCTCCCTCTGAGCATCTGCAGCCCCCGCGCCGCATAGAATCGAACCGTCATGTCAACCATCTTCGACTGCCGCGATGACTCGCAGCTGCTCGCCGGCATGCGCCATGCGCGCCAGGCGATCGGCCGCGGCGAACTCATCGTGATGCCCACAGACACCGTGTACGGCGTCGCTGCCGACGCCTTCTCCCCGGCCGCCGTTCAGCGGCTGCTCGATGCGAAGGGGCGCGGCCGTGATCAGCCGCCGCCCGTTCTGATCGGCACGAAGGAGACGCTCGCAGCCCTGGCCGAGTCCGTCCCGGAGCCTGTCGAACGTCTCATCGAGGCGTTCTGGCCCGGCGGTCTCACGATCGTGCTCCCCGCCCAGCCCTCTCTGGTGTGGGATCTCGGGGAGACGCTCGGGACGGTCGCGGTGCGGATGCCGGAGGGGCGCGTGGCACTGGAGCTGCTGGCCGAGACCGGACCGCTCGCCGTGTCCAGCGCCAATCTCACCGGCCAGCCCGCCGCCATCTCGGCCTCGGACGCGGAGCAGATGCTGGGCGACAGCGTCGCCGTGTACCTCGCCGATGGTCTGAGCAAGGACGGCATCGCCTCCACCATCGTCGACGCCACGTCTCTGGTCCGTCGGAGTGCGGATGCCGAGCCCGGCACTGTTCGCATCCTCCGAGACGGTGCGGTGACGCGCGAGCAGCTGCAGGAGGTGCTCGGCGATCTGCTCGAACCGGAGGAGCCGCAGGACGCGGAGCATGTGCATGCGGAGGAGCCGCAGGACGCGGATTCGTGAAGCAGTATCTCGCCACGGTCATCCTCACGGCAGCGATCACGTTCGCGCTGACCTGGGCGGTCTGGCGACTCAGCCTCCGGTTCAAGCTGTACCCCGGCATCCGCGAGCGCGACGTGCACACCACGCCCACGCCCCGCCTCGGCGGTGTGGCGATCTTCCTCGGCATCGCCGCCGCCTTCGGGTTCTCGGCGGTCAACCCGTTCTTCCAGAGCATCTGGATCCCCCCGCAGACGATGTGGTCGATCCTGGGCGCCTCGCTGCTGATCGCGATCATCGGCGTGGTGGACGATCTCTGGGACATCGACTGGATGATCAAGCTCGGCGCGCAGTTCCTGGCCGCCGGGCTCATCACCGTGGGCGGCGGGCTGCAGATCCTGTCGCTGCCGTTCGGGGACCTCATCGTGGTCTCCAGCTGGCTGAGCATCACGATCACCATGTTCGCGATCGTCATCGTGATGAACGCGGTGAACTTCATCGACGGACTCGACGGGCTGGTCGCCGGGGTGTGTCTCATCTCGAACGGCGTGTTCTTCGCGTATTCCTACATCTTCACGCGTGACTCCGGAGCTTCGAGCTACTTCAACCTCTCCACGTTCCTCGCCGCGGTCCTGATCGGTGCCTGCCTCGGATTCCTGCCGCTGAACTGGAGCCCGGCGAAGCTGTTCATGGGGGATTCGGGCGCACTGGTCATCGGTCTGCTGATGGCGACGTCGGCGATCTCCATCACCGGTCAGATGGACCCGTCGGCATTGGACCCCGAGCGTCTCGGCCGCTCGCAGCTGATCGGTGCGTTCCTCCCGATCCTGCTGCCGCTGCTGGTGGTGCTGCTGCCGCTGCTCGACTTCGGTCTGGCGGTGCTCCGACGCATGAGCGCCGGCCGGTCGCCGTTCTCACCCGATCGCAAGCACCTGCATCACCGGATGCTGGACCTCGGCCACCGCGACCGCGACGCTGTCCTCATCTTCTACGCATGGACGGCCGTCATCTCGCTCGCCGTCCTGCTGATGTACGTCGGTGCACGGGAGGACTGGCCCGGCCAGTACCTTCCCGGCGTCGGCTTCGGCGTCGTGGGCATCGCCGCCTGCCTCGTCGTCACCCTGAGCCCCACCCGCCGCAGGAAGAGCGCAGCGGCCGCCGACACCGACCCGACACCCGTGGAGTCCTGATGAGCCCGAGCCCCGTTTCCAGCACGCCGATCCTGCGTCGCACCCTCATCTGGTCGGCGGTCGCCACCGCGGTACTCGCGATCGTCGCGGGCGGTGTCGGCTATGCCGTCGCCGGGGGAGAGGGACTCGTCAGCGGGCTGCTGGGCGTGCTGCTGGCCGCCGTGTTCCTGGCGATCACCGGCATCAGCATCCTCATCGCCAACCGTTGGTACGGCGACCCGATCTACGTGCAGCTGTTCTTCGCCATCGTCCTGGGCGGCTGGCTCCTCAAGCTCGGACTGTTCGTCGTCGCGATGATCCTGCTCGCGGGTCAGCCGTGGCTGGAGCCGATGGTGTTCTTCCTCTCGATCGTGGCCGGCGTGCTGATGTCGCTCGCGATCGATGTGATCGTGCTCACCCGTATGCGACTGCCGAACGTGAGCGACACCACGCTGCCGACCGAGGTGCCCGAGGACCGCGCCCCCGGCAACGCGAATCACATCGACGAAGGACCCGTCGACGGCGGCCCGCGGTCTTAGGGGACCCTCAGATTCTGATACTGTTGAAACGTGCCCGCCGCTCGCCCGCGAGCGCTTGCGCTGATTGCACACCGACCATCGTCGCCCCGGTTTAGACCGGTGCCCCGAAGCTGGAGCCCGCGCTGTTTAATCTTGCTGCGACCCTGACCCCCCGACTTGCCTCCGACGGCGAGTTCCACGGCCCTTCGATCGACGATTTCTTTCCGGAGATCCTCTTCCACGTAGGCCCGATCCCCGTCAACCGGATCCACCTGGTCCAGTTGCTCGCGGTGATCGCCGTGGTTCTCATCCTCTGGCTCGGCACCCGCCGCATGAAGGTCGTCCCCGGACGCTTCCAGAGCCTGGTGGAGATGGGGCTCGGCTTCGTTCGAACCAACGTCGCCCACGACATGCTCGGTCGCAAGGACGGCGATCGCTTCCTGCCGATCCTCACCACCATCTTCTTCATGGTGCTGTTCATGAACATCACGGGAATCATCCCGTTCCTGAACATGCCGGGAACGGCGATCGTCGCGGTGCCGCTGACGCTCGCCGTGGTCAGCTACGTGACCTTCATCTACGCGGGAATCAAGCGCCACGGCCTCAAGTTCTTCAAGAACTCCCTGTTCCCGCAGGGCGTGCCGGTCGCCGCGATGCCGATCGTCGCGATCATCGAGCTCATCTCGACGTTCATCCTGCGTCCGGTCACATTGACGCTGCGTCTTCTCATGAACCTCGTCGTGGGGCACATGATCTTGGTCCTCGCGTTCTCCGCGACCCAGTTCTTCTTCTTCACCGCAGGCGGCGGCTGGGCCGCGCTCGGTGTCGGAACCCTCGCCTTCGGCGGCGCCTTCACTCTCTTCGAGATCCTGGTCGCCGTCCTCCAGGCATACGTCTTCACCGTCCTCACCGCGGTCTACATCCAGCTCGCGGTCGCAGAAGAGCACTGAGCGGGCAGGCATCAGCCTTCCCACCCAACGAAAGGAAAACCCCGTGGACGCTACTACGGTTCTCGCTGAAATCAACGGTCACCTCGGAGCTGTCGGCTACGGCCTCGCAGCCATCGGCCCGGCCATCGGCGTCGGCATCGTCGTCGGCAAGACCATCGAGGGCGTCGCCCGTCAGCCCGAGCTGGCCGGTCGTCTCCAGGTCCTCATGTGGATCGGTATCGCCTTCACCGAGGCGCTTGCGTTCGTCGGCATCGCCGTCGCATTCATCCCCTTCCCGTAATCCTCACCGACTTCTGAAGGAGACAGGATGCTGAACGCTCTTGTCACGAACCTCGCAGCAGAGGGTGAGCCGAACAACCCCCTCATCCCTGCCTGGTACGACATCATCTGGTCGGGCCTCTGGTTCATCGTCATCCTCATCGTGGTCTGGAAGGTCGCCCTTCCCCGGCTCACGAAGATGCTCGACGAGCGGTCCGCCGCCATCGAGGGCAACATCGCCAAGGCCGACGAGGCGCAGAAGCAGGCGGAGGCGGCACTCGAGGAGTACACGCGTCAGCTCGCTGAGGCGCGTACCGAGGCCGGAGAGATCCGCGAGGCCGCCCGTGAGGACGGCAAGAAGATCGTCGCCGAGGCGAAGGATGCCGCGTCCACCGAGGCCGCACGCATCACCGCCACCGCGCACACGCAGATCGAGGCCGAGCGGCAGACCGCTCTCGTCTCGCTGCGCAGCGAGGTCGGAACGCTCGCCATCGACCTCGCCGGCGGCGTGGTCGGCGAGACGCTCTCCGACGACGCCCGTGCGACGGCTGTCGTCGACCGCTTCCTCGCCGACCTCGAGGCATCCGAGAAGGCGGCTCAGTAATGGGCAGCGCGACCACTCAGGCACTCGCGGCATCCATCCAGACGCTTGCCGCAGCGAAGGGCGTCACTCTCGACACCGCACGGGAGCTCCTCGCTGCCGCGCGTGCCGTGAGCGGGTCGTCTCAGCTGAGCGGCGCGCTTGCTGATCCCTCTGCTCCCGCCGCGGCACGACAGAACGTCGTCGCCGCGGTGTTCGGCGGGTTCTCCGCAGACGCTCAGAGCGTTCTGAAGACGGTCGTCGCGGAGCGCTGGTCCAACGCGGGTGAGCTCGTCGACGGTGTCGAGGAGCTCGCGATCCGCGCTGCTGCGATCGCCGAGCCGGGCGCGGACATCGAGGGGGAGCTCTTCAGCTTCTCCCGCGTGATCGCCGCCAACCCCGAGCTCGAACTCGCCCTGGGCAGCCGCCTCGGCGGAGAAGACGCCAAGGCTGCGCTCGTCGAGCGCCTCCTGGCCGAAGGCTCCACGAGCGCTGCGTCGACGCTGATCATCACGTCGCTCGTGCGTCAGCCGCGTGAGCGCCGCGTGCGGCGACTGCTGAACCGGGCGATGAGCATCGTCTCCAGCCAGCGCGGTCGCGTGGTCGCCACGGTGCACACCGCGGCTCCGCTCACCGATGCGCAGCGAGCACGTCTCAGTGACTCGCTGTCTCGTCGCTACGACGGCCAGGTGTCCCTCAACGTCGTCATCGACCCTGCCGTGGTCGGAGGTCTGCGTGTGCAGATCGCCGATGACGTCATCGACGGCAGCATCTCCGCACGACTCGCAGACCTTCGCCAGAAGCTCGCGGGCTAACACGACTTCGCGCGGGGAACCGCGCACCCAGATACAAAGGGAAGACAATGGCAGAACTATCGATCAGCCCCGACGTCATCCGTGACGCGCTGAAGGACTTCGCCGCAGCATACGAGCCCTCCGGGGCCGGGGCGACCGAGGTCGGCACCGTCATCGACGCCGCAGACGGCATCGCGCACGTCGAGGGACTTCCCGGCGTCATGGCGAACGAGCTCGTCATCTTCGCCGACGGCACCAAGGGACTCGCACAGAGCCTGAACGAGCACGAGATCGGTGTCGTCGTCCTCGGCGAGTTCACCGGTGTCGAGGCCGGCCAGGAAGTCACCCGCACGGGCGAGGTCCTCTCGGTCCCGGTCGGCGACGGCTACCTCGGCCGCGTGGTCGACCCGCTCGGTACCCCGATCGACGGCCTCGGCGCCATCGAGACGGAGAGCGTCCGCGCTCTCGAGCTGCAGGCGCCCGGCGTCATGCAGCGTAAGTCGGTGCACGAGCCGATGCAGACCGGCATCAAGGCGATCGACGCGATGATCCCCGTCGGCCGTGGCCAGCGTCAGCTGATCATCGGCGACCGCCAGACCGGCAAGACGGCCATCGCGATCGACACGATCATCAACCAGAAGGCCAACTGGGAGTCGGGCGACGTCAACAAGCAGGTCCGCTGCATCTACGTCGCCATCGGCCAGAAGGGCTCGACCATCGCTTCGGTGAAGGGCGCGCTCGAAGAGGCCGGAGCCCTGGAGTACACCACGATCGTCGCGGCTCCGGCATCCGACCCCGCCGGCTTCAAGTACCTCGCCCCCTACACGGGTTCGGCCATCGGTCAGCACTGGATGTACGGCGGCAAGCACGTCCTCATCATCTTCGATGACCTGTCGAAGCAGGCCGAGGCCTACCGTGCCGTGTCTCTGCTCCTTCGCCGTCCGCCGGGCCGCGAGGCATACCCGGGTGACGTCTTCTACCTGCACTCGCGCCTGCTCGAGCGTTGCGCGAAGCTGTCCGACGAGCTCGGCGCAGGTTCGATGACGGGTCTCCCGATCATCGAGACCAAGGCCAACGACGTCTCGGCATACATCCCGACCAACGTGATCTCGATCACCGACGGCCAGATCTTCCTCCAGTCCGACCTCTTCAACGCCAACCAGCGTCCGGCGGTCGACGTGGGTATCTCGGTCTCGCGAGTCGGTGGTGACGCGCAGGTCAAGTCGATCAAGAAGGTCTCCGGAACGCTGAAGCTGGAGCTCGCGCAGTACCGCTCCCTCGAGGCGTTCGCAATGTTCGCGTCCGACCTCGACGCGGCTTCGCGTCGTCAGCTCTCCCGTGGTGCGCGTCTGACCGAGCTGCTCAAGCAGCCGCAGTACTCCCCGTACCCCGTCGAGGAGCAGGTCGTCTCGATCTGGGCCGGAACGAACGGCAAGCTCGACACGATCGAGGTCTCGGATGTCCTGCGCTTCGAGCGCGAACTCCTGGACTACCTGCGTCGCAACACCAAGGTTCTCGAGACGCTCCGCGACACCAACGTCCTCGATGACGCCACGGTCGCCGAGCTCGAGAAGCAGACGGATGCCTTCATCCTGGAGTTCCAGGGTGGCAAGGGCGCCAGCATCGGCGCTCCCGGCCACGAGGAGCACGCTGCAGCCGAGGCTGAGGACGTCAACCAGGAGAAGATCGTCAAGGGTCGTCGCGCGTAACCGCGTGAGGTACTGACATATGGGCGCTCAACTCAGGGTCTACAAGCAGAAGATCTCTTCTGCTCAGACGACCAAGAAGATCACGAAGGCGATGGAACTCATCGCGGCTTCGCGCATCCAGAAGGCGATGGCACGCGTCAAGGCGTCCACACCCTTCGCGCGAGCCGTGACGAGGGCCGTGTCTGCCGTCGCGACGCACTCGAACGTGGATCACCCGCTGACCCGCGAGTCCGAGAACATCACCCGCTCCGCGGTCGTGATCTTCTCGTCGGACCGCGGTCTCGCCGGAGCCTTCAACTCGCAGATCCTCCGTGAGGGTCTCGAGGTGGCGGAGCTCCTGCGCGAGCAGGGCAAGGAGCCGGTCTTCTACCTCATCGGTCGCAAGGCCGTCGGATACTTCCAGTTCCGACGCCTCGCTGCCGCTGCGGAGTGGACCGGCGACACCGATACCCCGTCGTTCCACACCGCGGAGGAGATCTCCGCGACGCTGCTCGATTCCTTCTCCCGCGGGGGACAGGACGGCGGCGTCGACGAGATCCACCTCGTGTACAACCGTTTCGTCAGCATGATGACGCAGTCGCCCGAGTCCGTGCGTCTGCTCCCGCTGGAGATCACGGAAGCCGATGAGTCGGAAGCAGGTAACACCGTCTACCCGCTGTACGAGTTCGAGCCGGATGCCGAGACCGTTCTCGATGCGATCCTGCCGGTGTACATCCAGAGCCGCGTCTTCAACGCTCTCCTGCAGTCGTCTGCTGCCAAGCAGGCCGCGACGCAGAAGGCGATGAAGTCGGCCAGCGACAACGCCGACAAGCTCATCACCGACTACACCCGCCTGCGCAACAACGCGCGCCAGGCGGAGATCACGCAGCAGATCGCCGAGATCGTCGGCGGCGCCGACGCCCTCTCGAGCAAATAGACCATCAGGAAAGAGACGAAAATGACCCTCACCGCTCCGGCTGACCAGCCGGCGACCGCGGTCGTCGGGCGCGTCGCACGCGTCAACGGTCCGGTTGTCGACATCGAGTTCCCTCATGACTCGATCCCCGACATCTACAACGCGCTGAAGACCACGATCGCGATGGGCGAAGAGTCCACCGAGATCACGCTCGAGGTCGCACAGCACCTCGGCGACGACCTCGTCCGCGCCATCGCTCTGAACCCGACCGACGGCATCGTCCGCGGTCAGGAGGTCCGCGACACCGGTGAGGCCATCTCGGTCCCCGTCGGCGACGTGACCAAGGGCAAGGTGTTCAACGTCATCGGCGAGGTGCTCAACCTCGAGCCCGGTGAGACGATCGAGGTCACCGAGCGCTGGCCCATCCACCGCAAGGCGCCGAACTTCGACCAGCTCGAGTCCAAGACTCAGATGTTCGAGACCGGCATCAAGTCGATCGACCTCCTCACCCCGTACGTGCTGGGTGGAAAGATCGGCCTGTTCGGTGGTGCCGGTGTCGGCAAGACCGTCCTCATCCAGGAGATGATCCAGCGCGTCGCGCAGGACCACGGTGGTGTGTCTGTGTTCGCCGGTGTCGGTGAGCGCACCCGTGAGGGCAACGACCTCATCCACGAGATGGAAGAGGCGGGCGTCTTCGACAAGACCGCCCTGGTGTTCGGCCAGATGGACGAGCCGCCGGGAACGCGTCTGCGCGTCGCCCTGTCGGCCCTGACGATGGCGGAGTACTTCCGTGACGTGCAGAAGCAGGATGTGCTGCTCTTCATCGACAACATCTTCCGCTTCACGCAGGCCGGTTCCGAGGTCTCCACGCTGCTGGGCCGCATGCCCTCCGCCGTGGGTTACCAGCCGAACCTCGCCGACGAGATGGGTGTGCTCCAGGAGCGCATCACCTCGACGCGTGGTCACTCGATCACCTCGCTGCAGGCGATCTACGTGCCGGCCGATGACTACACCGACCCGGCTCCGGCGACGACGTTCGCCCACCTCGACGCGACGACCGAGCTCTCTCGTGAGATCGCCTCGAAGGGTCTGTACCCGGCCATCGACCCGCTGACCTCGACGTCGCGCATCATGGACCCCCGCTACTTGGGCGAGGACCACTACCGCGTCGCCACGACGGTCAAGCAGATCCTCCAGAAGAACAAGGAACTGCAGGAGATCATCGCCATCCTCGGTGTCGACGAGCTCTCCGAGGAAGACAAGATCGTCGTGTCGCGTGCACGTCGCATCCAGCAGTTCCTCTCGCAGAACACCTACATGGCGAAGAAGTTCACCGGTGTCGAGGGTTCGACCGTCCCGCTCAAGGAGACCATCGAGTCCTTCGATGCGATCACGCGCGGTGACTTCGACCACGTCGCCGAGCAGGCCTTCTTCAACGTCGGTGGCATCTCGGACGTCGAAGAGCAGTGGGCGAAGATCCAGAAGGAGAACGGCTGACCATGGCGCTCCACGTCAGCCTCGTCTCCGCGGATGCGGAGGTCTGGACGGGAGAGGCGAGCCTCGTGGTCGCCAAGACCGTCGAGGGCGAGATCGGCTTCATGACCGGTCATGAGCCGGTGCTGGCCATCCTCGCTGAGGGCCAGGTCCGCATCACGCAGTCGGATGGCACGAAGGTGCTGGCCAACGCGCAGGACGGGTTCCTCTCCATGGAGGGCGACACCCTGACGATCGTGGCCGGCAACGCGGCTCTCATCGCCTAGCATTTCCGTTTCGACGCGTCCGCCTCGGTGCCCCTCGGGTCCCGAGGCGGACGCGTCTGCATTCACCGAGGTTCCATGAAGATCCTGCTTCCGCCGTCGGAGACGAAGCGCGAGGGCGGTCATGATGTCCCGCTCGACATCGCCTCCCTCTCGCTGCCGTCGCTGAGTGCGCATCGATCCGCCGTGTTGGATGCCCTCGTCGACCTCGCAGCCGACGAAGAGGTCTCGCGACGCGTGCTCAAGTTGAGCGAGCGCCAGATGGGCGAGATCGCGCACAACCGGCGGCTGCGGACGGCGCCCACGATGCCCGCGATCGATCGATACACGGGCGTGCTCTTCGATGCGCTCGATGCACGCGGTCTCACCGCAGCGTCGCGTCGGTGGCTGGGGGAGCACGTCTGGATCCACAGTGCACCTCTCGGTCCCGTCGGTGCGCTGGACGCGGTGCCGACCTATCGCCTGGCCGCCGGGACTTCGCTGCCGCGCTTCCCTGCGTTGCGGAAGCACTGGGCGGAAGCCACGTCAGCGGCGATCGCGGAGGCGTCACCGTCCTTCGTGCTCGATCTGCGCAGTGAGGCGTATGTGGCGCTGGGGCCTGTGCCCGACACTGTGCCCTCCGCCTATGTCCGCGTCGTCACCGAGCACGGCCGGGCGTTGAACCACTTCAACAAGAAGTCCAAGGGGTTGCTCGTGCGTGCCCTCGCCGAAGATCGGCCCCGTGTGGCTTCCCTCCGCTCCCTCCGGCGCTGGGCCGAGAGCCGAGGCGTCGTGCTGCGTGACACGGAGCAACCGGGTGTTCTGGAGCTCGTCGTCCACGAGTGACCGCGCAAGTCCGCGCATGACCGCTTCCGCGTGGGTCTTTGCTCGCCTGTGGTCTCCCCGCTATGGTTGTCACGCGGCGCGACCCGTGCCGAATATTGGATCCGGAGGGGACCATGTACGACTATTACGACACAGGCTCGTTGGCCGTTTTCGGCATCCTGATCGTCTTCGGCTTCATCTTCGCGATAGCGGGGTACGTCCTCTCGTCGCTGTTCCTGATGAAGATCTTCGAGAAGGCCGGAGTCGAGGGTAAGTGGCGAGCATGGGTGCCCGTCTACAACGCCATGATCCTGGCGAAGCTCGGCGATGTGTCGCCGTGGGTGATGCTCGGTGCCATCGTGGTCAACATCATTCCGATCCTGAACTACATCTCGTGGATCGCCTATGTCGCGGTCATCGTGATCGTTGCCTGGCGCGTGGGTCTCAAGCTGCAGAAGGATGCCGTCTGGATCCTCCTGGGCCTGATCCCCGGTATCGGTGCCTTGATCTGGCTCGGCATCAACGCTTTCGACAAGTCGCGCTGGAACCCGAACATCGTTCCCGCGCCCTGGGCGAACAACGGATTCCTCGGTGACAACACGGTGTGGCAGGGCATCCCGGTTCAGCCCAAGCCCGCCGCCGCTGCTCCCGGATACGGCGCACCGCAGGGGTACGCCCCTCCGGCACCGCAGGGGTACGCCCCTCCGGCACCGCAGGGCTACGCCCCGCCCGCTCAGCCCGGCTACGCTCCGCCTGCAGGGCCTGCTGCTCCGGCCACGGGTGCGCCCGTCCCGTCGGTGCCGCCCACCACCCCGCCGGCACCTCCGGCGGCACCGCCGACCACTCCGCCCGCGCCGCCCACTGCACCGCCTGCGGCTCCGCCGGCACCGCCCGCTGCTCCGCCGGCACCGCCGAGCGATCCCACTCAGCCTCCGGCGTGATCATCTGACACAGAGCCCTCGACTTCGGTCGGGGGCTCTGTGCTGTCCTGGCTGGTCACCGTTCCGACGCGCCCGCTAACGTGGAGGGCATGGTCTTGTCTCAGCGCCGAGTGGGCGCTTCCGGTCTTCTCGTGTCATCCACCGGCCTCGGCTGCAACAACTTCGGTCGAGCGGGGACGGTGACCGAGACGCTCTCCGGCACGAGAGAGGTGATCGATGCGGCACTCGCCAACGGCATCACGTTCTTCGACACCGCTGACATGTACGGTGCGGTGGCCGGCGCGAGTGAGGCGCTGATGGGTGAAGCCCTCGAGGGGCGTCGAGACCGTGTGGTGCTGGCCACGAAGTTCGGCCAGGAACGGGACATGGGCTACGAGTTCCCCGCGGCCCGTGGTTCTCGCCGCTACGTCCGGCGGGCGGTGGAGGAGTCGCTGCGGCGGCTTCGAACCGACTGGATCGACCTGTACCAGCTGCATCTGCCGGACCCGGAGACGCCGATCGCCGAGACGACGGACGCCCTCGACGAGCTCGTGCGTGAAGGCAAGATCCGCTACTACGGGCACTCGAATTTCACCGGATGGCAGATCGCCGAAGCGGAGTTCACGTCCCGCGCGCGATCTTCGGGCAGATTCATCTCCGCACAGAACCACTACTCACTGCTCGCGCGCGCGGCCGAACGCGAGGTGCTGCCGGCCGTGGAGAGATACGCCCTGGGCTTCTTCCCGTACTTCCCGCTGCACAACGGACTCCTCACGGGCAAGTTCACGCGCGACGGGGGACCGGCCTCGAGCCGCATCATGTCCACGCGTCGCCATGTCTGGGAGAACGCGCCCTGGGATGCCATCGACACCTTCCGCGACTTCTGCGACGAGCGCGGCATAACGATGTTGGAGGCTTCCTTCGGTTGGCTTCTCTCGCGGCCGGCGGTCTCCAGCGTCATAGCCGGTGCGACGACACCCGAGCAGGTCGAAGCGAACGCGGCAGCGGGTGATTCGTGGCGTCCGAGTGTCGAAGACGAGAAGATCATCGACGAGCTGTTCCCTCTGCCGGCCGACCCGGGCGCCCGGGTGTGATCGCGGTGCGGGGGAGTTCTACTACGATGTGTGAGTATCCTGCGGACGCCCGACCCGTCGCAGATCCATCGGAGGCAGCACGTGGCTGAGACGAAGACGCATCGCGTCACGGTTGCGCAGCGCGCATTGCTGCTGTCCTGGGCAGGGGTCACCGATCTCGGTCGTCGTCGAGAGACGAATCAGGATGCGTTCCTGGCGGAGTTCCCCCTGTTCGTCGTCGCGGACGGCATGGGCGGCCACGCGGGTGGAGAGATCGCGAGCCGCAGCACGGTAGAGCGGCTTCAAGCCGTCGTCTCCGCGGGCGATGTCAACGGTCCTGCGATCGAGAAAGCGCTCGAACAGGCGGTGGGCGACATCGCCGACCACCCCGAAACGACCGACGAGGGCACCGGTACCACTCTCACCGGCGTCTTCTTCGCGATCACGGGCGATCACGCCCAGTGGGTGGCCCTGAACATCGGGGATTCCCGTGTCTACCTTCTTCGCGATGACCGCCTCGTCCAGGTCACGACAGATCATTCGGTCGTGCAGGAGCTGATCACGGCGGGCAAGCTCAGTCCAGAGGAGGCCGAAGGGCACCCGTACAGCAACGTGATCACGAGGGCGGTGGGTGCGAGCGAGCTCACGGCGCCGGACTACGTGACGATCGACGTGCGCGCCGGCGATCGATTCGTCATCTGCTCCGACGGGCTCACCAAGGAGCTCACCGATTACGGGATCCAGCACTTCCTCAGGGAGCACCGCGACCCGGGCCACAGTGTGGACGCCATGCTCGCCGCGGCGTTGGAGAATGGCGGGCGTGACAACGTGACACTCATCATCGTGCAGGTTGAAGACGAGGACGACTCGTCCTCCCCAATCGAAGACACGACGGAGTAGCCGCGGGGCGCTGTGGACAGCGCCGTTCTCCGGAAGGGCATGCGATCCACTGGACGCATGGAACCCCTCCCGATCGTGCTCCCGTCGGCCCCGGTGCCGTTGCGCCGTGCTCCACTCCCTTTCATGGCGGCGATCGTCCCGATAGCCGCAGGGGTCGTGCTCTGGCTGATCACCGGATCCGTGTTCGCGCTGTGCTTCGCCGCGCTGGGACCGTTGATGATCGTGGCATCGTTCGCGGACGCGGCGCGCAACCGGCGACGTGAACGTCGGCGCGACGCTGCGCAGTCCGAGCAGGACTGGGCGGCGGCCGCGGCCGAACTCGTACTCCGCCACCGGGAGGAGCGTGAGACCCGGTGGCTCCGCCACCCCGATACCGCGGCGAGTCTCCTGCAGACTCCCCTCCGTGGAGCGGAGTCGCCGGATAGCGCAACCGCCCTCGTGGTGGGGGCCGGGAGTGCGCCGAGCGGAATCCGGTGCAGCGGGGGCGAAGACGGTCGTGGTCGTGAGTTCCGCGAACGTTGCGGAGTGCTCGACGACGCCCCCATCGTCGTGCCGCTGGGCGGAGGAGTGTGTCTGCGCGGCGCGCGGCCGGTGATCGCCGCCGCGGCGCGCGCGCTCCTGCTGCAACTGAGTCTTCGCTTCAGCGCGGCGCAGCTGTCGCTCGTGGGCGCTGAACTCCGCGAGTGCGGGCTGGACGCGCTGCCGCATGCGCGGCGCGCGCGCAGGGGTGGCTTCCGTGTCGGGATCGGGTCGGGCGACGCGATCCGGATGGATGCCGATGCCGTGGTCTGGTTGGCGCCGGCCGACGCCGAGGTTCCGGCGGGGATCACGACGGTGATCGACATCATCGAACCAGGATGTGCCCGGCTGCGCACCCCTCAGGGCACCGCCGTCGTCTCCGTCGAGTGCGTCTCACTCGCACAAGCAGGGATCATCGCTCGCGAGCATGCGTCGGCGGCCGGCGAGATCGATGTGCTTCCCGACTCCGTCGTTCTGCACGAGCTGGAGCAGCCACGACCAGGCGGCGGTCTGGCCGCCGCCATCGGTCGGAACGAGCACGGACAGCTGGTCGTCGACATCGTCGAAGACGGTCCTCACGCCATCGTGACGGGAACGACGGGCACCGGCAAGAGCGAGCTTCTGGTCAGCTGGGTCACCGCCATCTCCGCGGTCTACGGGCCGGACCGAGTGACGTTCGTGCTCGCGGACTTCAAAGGGGGGACCGCATTCGAGCCGTTGCGCGGGTTGCGGCAGGTCGCAGCGGTCATCACGGATCTCGATGAGGGCGGTGCCCGGCGAGGCGTCTCCAGTCTGACCGCCGAGCTTCGCCGCCGGGAAGGCGTTCTCGCCGAAGCCGGTGCTCGGGACGTTCGAGAGGTGGGGATGCCACGGTTGGTCATCGTCGTCGATGAATTCGCGGCGCTGCTGGCGGAGCATCCCGACCTGGGGGCTGTCTTCACCGACGTCGCCGCACGGGGGCGGGCGCTGGGCATGCACCTCATCCTCGGCACACAACGCGCTGCCGGAGTCGTGAGGGATGCGCTGGCGGCCAACTGTCCGCTCCGAGTCAGTCTGCGGGTCGGGGATGCCGCGGACAGCAGGCTCATGATCGGAACGGACGCCGCGGCGGAACTCCCCGGCGGCGCGGAAGCGCGGGGTCTCGCTCTCGTTCGCCGTCCGGCCGACCCCGAGCCGTCGGCGATCCGCATCGCGCTGACGAGTCCCGCGGATCTGCGAGCGGTGGGGCTGCGGTGGGCGGCGGCCGATCCGCCCCGCAGCCCGTGGCTCGCCGCGCTTCCCACACGGATCCCGCTCGCGGACCTCGTCGCTTCTGCCGCGCTGGGTCCGGATGCCATCGTGCTCGGGCGAGCCGACGAACCCGCCCGCCAAGCTCAGCCACTCGAGCTTTTGCGCTGTGGGCAGGATCGAGGAATCGTGCTGCTGGGGGCGCCGGGGTCGGGCCGCTCCACCGCGTTGCGGGCCCTGGCTGCGCAGTGGCCTGATGCCGCGTGGGTGCCGAACGACCCAGAGGCGGCGTGGGACCTCCTCACGGCGTGGGCCGTGGGGAGTGAACGGATGCCGTCGCTCGTCCTCGGCGACGACATCGACGGGGTGCTCTCGACTCTTCCCCCCGAGTACGGTCAGCAATACACGCAACGGTGGGAGCAGCTTCTCCGCGGCCGCGGGGAGACGACCTTCGTGCTGGCGGCGACAAGGGCGGCGGGCCCGCCGGGACGACTGATCGATGCTCTGCCGCGACGAGCGCTGCTTCGGATGCCGAGCCGAGTGGAGCATCTCGCGGCCGGGGGAGAGGCCTCGTCATACATCCGCGACCGCTCTCCCGGCCGTGCCCACATCGGCGACCGCGAGGTGCAGCTGGCATGGGTCCCGGAAGGCGCGGGGGTTCCCCCGGCCCTCGTCACACCTCCGGCCTGGGCGCCGTCGTGCGCGATCACCGCCGTCGTCAGCGCCGGAGCTGCTTCGGTCGTAGAGATGCTGCGTGCGGCGCATCCGGGGTGCGAGGTCATCCCTGCCGGGGCGGAGCCGACACAGCGCGACCGTTCTTGTGTGGTCGTGGGAGACGCGGAGGTGTGGCAGCGCAACTGGCCGTTGTGGCAGCGCATCCGAGGGGAGGGCGAAGTGCTGATCCGTGCCGAGCAGCAGTCCGATCTCCGTCAGCTCGCGGGCGTGCGGGAACTCCCGCCGTACGCGCGCACCCACGCCGGCCGAGCCTGGTCCGTCCGTGGTGCCGGAGCGCCGCGTCGCGTCGTCCTTCCTGCACTGTCGCCGCGATGAGCAGTGAGAGTCTCGGCTGGGCTCGGCTCGGCTCGGTAATGACGGGTGCGTCAGATACCGGCGCCGGGACGGATCGCGCCGACGATCGAGCCGCCGCCCGAAACGGTGAGGGGGAGTGCCTCCGCCAGCATGGCGACCTCAGCGCTGCTCAGGCCCCCTGCGCGCTCGAGGAGCGTCGCCGCCACGATCGTCGACGCGCGCGTCGCGCCGTCCAGCATCTTCAATGCGACGGTCGTGCCGTTCGGGGCGACCATCACCATGACGCCTTCGGCGCCGTGCTTGGTGAAGACTCCGAGTTTCTCGATCGCGATCGTGTCGGGGCGGCCCGGTCCTTCGATCGTCCACGGGCTCTCTCGCACCGCCCGCACCAACGAACCGGCGACGCGATGAAGGGCGAAGGGCGAGCGGTCGGAGGCGGTGCCGATGCGGTGGATGCCCCGCGCGAGGGCGGTGAGCGTCATCGCGTGGACCGGCGCCCCGCACCCGTCGATCGCCGTGTGGGCGACCTTCTCGCCCGTGAGACGCTCGACGACGTCGCGAATGTGCACCTGCAGCGGATGCGCTGGGTCGAGATAGCCGGTGGTCGGCCAACCGGTCGCCACGCACGCACGCAGCATCGCGGCATGCTTTCCGGAGCAGTTCATCCGCACGCGCGTCGGCTCACCGTGCTCGCGGACGAGGTCATCGCGCGTCGCCGAATCACTCGGCCAGGACGCCGGGCACGCCAGGTCGTCCTCGGTCAGCCCGCCTTCGGTGAGGATGTCGCGAACGACGGAGGCGTGCCGGTCGGTGCCGACATGGCTCGCCGTGGAGATCGCGAGCTGTTCGCCCTCGAGCACCGCCCCTGCCGTGATGCAGGCCACCGCCTGCAGGGGCTTGAGGCTCGATCGGGGCAGGACCAACGCGTCGGGGTTGCCGTGGCGGGCGACGATGTCACCATCGGAAGAGAGCACGATCGCTGCGCCGGCGTGACGCGATTCGACGAATCCGCTCCGTTCGACGACGGCGAGTTCCACGGAATCCTGAACGGTGAGAGTCTCCAGCACCCGTCAACTCTAGCGCCGGGCACGCCATCGCTCACCTCGGGTCGGTGGCCCCTGGCAGACTGAGGACATGGCAGAGTCGACCCCCCGCGCCCTCGGCGAACATCACTACGCGCTCACCTCGGTCTGGACCGGAAACACCGGCACCGGGACGTCCGGCTACCGGGACTACCGCCGCGAAGTCACCATCGAAGTCGACGGCAAGCCGGAGCTGCTCGCATCGGCGGACAAGCCGTTCCGCGGCGATCCCTCGCGGTGGAATCCGGAAGACCTCCTGCTCGCCTCGCTCTCCGAGTGTCACCTGCTCTCGTACCTGCACGCGTGCGTGACGGCCGGGGTGGTCGTCGTCTCGTACCGCGACGACGCGAGCGGGATGATGCGCGAAGACGGCAAGGGCGGTGGGGCGTTCGTCGAGGTGATGCTGCGGCCCGAGGTCGTCGTGGCGGACGCGTCGATGATCGAGGCGGCCGAGCGCGCTCACGCGCAGGCGAACGAATGGTGCTTCATCGCGAACTCGATGAACTTCCCGGTGCGCCACGAGGCGACCGTCCGCGCCGTCGAGTGACTCAGCGCGGCACGGGCGTCAACGGCGCTCGTGTGGCAGGGCCTGCTTGATCTTCTCGATCGTGCCCTGCGCAGGAGCCTCGTTGTACGCTCCGGCGAGCTCCTGACCGGACAGACCGTGGATGGCTGCCATGATCTCGTCGGTCGCCAGGCGACGCGCACGCCCGCTGGTCGCAGGTCCGTGCGGCGACAGATCCAGCGGTGCGCCGAACCGGACCGTGATGCGCTCCTTGAGCGTCGGCATCTTCGCCCCGACCGGCATCACCTTGTCCGTCCCGATCAGCCCGACCGGCACGACGGGGGCGCCCGTCTGGAGCGCGAGGAACGCGACCCCGGTACGCCCCTTGTAGAGGCGGCCATCGGTGGAGCGCGTGCCCTCCGGGTAGAGCGCGACGGCGAGTCCCTCGTCGAGGAGCTGACGCTGCAGGTCGAGAGCATCCAGAGCCGCTTGGCCGGCACCGCGGCGCACGGGGATGGCACCGATCGACTCGAAGAAGGTCTTGCTCATCCAGCCCTGGAAGCCGGTGCCTTCGAAGTAGGTCGACTTCGCGAGGAAGTGCACGGGCCGGGGCGCGGCGACCGGGATCGCGATCGAGTCGATGAATGACAGGTGGTTG
This sequence comes from Microbacterium sp. Mcb102, assembly GCF_024519805.1. Lineage (NCBI taxonomy): Bacteria > Bacillati > Actinomycetota > Actinomycetes > Micrococcales > Microbacteriaceae > Microbacterium > Microbacterium sp. Mcb102. The sequence continues at coordinate 393,551 of NZ_JALJRG010000001.1, forward strand.
CTGGCGAAGATGACGGGCCCGGTCAGCGGAACGTTCTCGCGGCCCTCGATCTTCGGCCGGTAGACGAGCCGCGCCAGCGGAGTGATGAGGCTGCGTCCGAGGGTGTAGGCGAACCCGGCGTGACGGGGCTTGGCAGTCTCATCTGACGACGAGGATTCCTCTTCTGACGAGGATTCGGGCTCGACGGACTGCTCAGAGGTCATCAGAGCAGGTTACTCCCGGATCCATGCCGGCGTGGGAATGAAGAGTCGCGCCGTGCCTCCCAGCGGGGGCAAAGGGCTATACGGCAGGATGGAGGTTCCCACCCGCGATCCCGAGGTCTCACTGTGCGCAAGCGTCCGCTCATCGTTCTGTCCACCGTCGCCGCGGCGACTCTGCTGCTCGCAGGCTGCTCCGGCAGTTCCGCGCCGTCGAGCTCCGGTACGCCGAGCCCGACCGCGTCGAGTGAGTGCTTGCTGGACGCGCAGCCGGGCGAGACGTCTGACGCCGTCGTCGTCGAGGGAAAGGGCCTCGACGCGAAGGTCACCGTGCCCGCGGACGCGCCTTTCGCTGACGTCGAGCGCACCATCATCTCCGAGGGAGATGGTGACGAGGTCGTCGCGAACGACCTCGTGGGTGTGAAGTTCCAGATCGTCGATGCGGCGACGGGCGAGGTCGTCGACTCTTCCGCTCGCAGCGAGGGAGGAGAAGCCTCCGTCCTGCTCGACCAGAACAGTGCGTCACTGTTCATCGCAGCCCTCGAGTGCCAGCCGCTTGGTACTCAGGTGGTTCTCGCGCTTCCCGGAAAGGTCTTCGGAGAGGGTGGTACCGCCAAAGTCGTGTACGCCGAGGCTGTCGAGCAGCTCCCCGAGGTGGCGACCGGCAAGGACGTCGACCCGACCCCGGGCATGCCGACCGTCAAGCTCGATGACAACGGCAAGCCCTCCGTCAAGATCCCGGACGGGGACGCACCGACCGAGACGAAGGTCGCCGTCCTCAAACAGGGTGATGGGGCCACAGTGGGCTCCGGTGACCTCGTGGTTGTTCAGTACCTCGGCGTCAAGTGGTCGGACGGCAAGGAGTTCGATTCCAGCTGGAGCCGCGACGCCGCCCCGACGCAGTTCCAGACCACGGGTGTGGTCGCGGGCTTCCAGAAGGCGCTCGAGGGACAGAAGGTCGGGTCTCAGGTCGTCGTCGTGATGC
>NZ_JALJRG010000001.1:394832-932148 GCF_024519805.1 Microbacterium sp. Mcb102
TTCCAGAAGGCGCTCGAGGGACAGAAGGTCGGGCCTCCCGTCGTCGCCGTGATGCCGCCGTCGGACGGCTACGGCGCAACCGAGGGACACGAGCTCCAGAAGGAGAGCCTCGTCTTCGTCGTCGACATCCTCGCCACCACGCCTGTCCAGCAGTAGGCGGGTGCGGTTGACTTAACCGCGAGCCGCCGAGATGGGCCGGCCATTGCATCCTTGGAATGAAACACGGAGGCGAGGTCATTCGTAGGGAAGCCGTCGCTTTTGTCGACCCCCAGAGGTCTCCTGCCATCTAACATGCTACCCTTGGACATAATGCATATTCCTGGATTGAGGGAGTTCAACATGTCGCGGATGAGCAAGAAGAGCGCGGGGCTCGTGGGTGCTTTCGGTATTTCTTTGTTGCTTGCAGGAGCGATCATCGCGGTACCTGCCGCCGCGCAGGCGGGCACGATCCGCGAGTCCTCAGCGTTCTATAAGACCGAGTTTGAGTGCAATATCGGCAAGGCGACTCTGAAGGTGCAGGGGTACAACGTCGCGAGTCGTTGCACCTTCAACGGCGTGTTCGAGTCGCCGTGGAGCTTTTGGTACGAAACGAAGTAGCCCCCTACGCGCGTGAGGCAGGGTTCGACCTTGTCTCACTGACGTTCCTAGTTCGCGATTCCCGCTTCATCAGAATTGCCGACCGCTGAACTAGTGCCGTCTGCTGCCCACGGCACCTACGAGTTTGTCGCTTGCTCACGACGGTGCGGAGCGCGACACCCCGCGTTGGCGTGTGGTGCACCCCATGGGGCAGCGCGATAGGCCAGGCCGCGACGTTCGAGGACAAAGGGTGCGTCCGGCTGGGTTTCCAGAAGGCGCTCGAGGGACAGAAGGTCGGGTCTCAGGTCGTCGTCGTGATGCCGCCGTCGGACGGCTACGGCGCCAGCGAGGGACACGAGCTCCAGAAGGAGAGCCTCGTCTTCGTCGTCGACATCCTCGCCGACACGCCTGTCCAGCAGTAGCAGCAGCTGCGGCGTCGAGGGCGTGTCCTAGGCTGGCGTCATGCGTCGCATCATCGTCCTCGGCTCCACCGGCTCCATCGGCACCCAGGCACTGGATGTCATCCGCGCCAATCCTCGTCGGTTCGAACTGGTCGGCCTCGCCGCCGGCTCGAACGCCGAGATGCTGGGTGAGCAGGCCGCGCAGTTCCAGGTCGAGGACACGGCGCTCGGCGCGGACGAGGCCGAGCAACTCGTCCGCGATGTCGAGGCCGATGTCGTGCTCAACGCCATCACCGGCTCGATCGGACTCGGCTCGACTCTCGCGGCGCTGAAGGCAGGACGCACGCTCGCCCTGGCGAACAAGGAGTCGCTGATCGTCGGCGGCGATCTGGTACTCGCCGCCGCCGCACCCGGACAGATCGTCCCGGTGGACTCCGAGCACTCGGCGCTGGCGCAAGCCTTGCTCGCCGGCACCCACGCCGAGGTGCGTCGCCTCGTGGTGACGGCATCCGGTGGCCCGTTCCGCGGTCGCGCGCGTGCAGAACTGTCCGATGTGACCCCCGCGGAGGCCCTCGCGCACCCGACATGGGACATGGGACGCATGGTCACGACGAATTCGGCCACTCTCGTGAACAAGGGGCTCGAAGTCATCGAGGCGCACCTCCTGTTCGATGTCGCCTACGACGACATCGAGGTGGTCGTGCATCCGCAGTCCATCGTGCACTCGATGGTCGAGTTCATCGACGGCTCCACGATCGCCCAGGCCTCACCGCCCGACATGCGACTCCCGATCTCGCTCGGTCTGGACTGGCCGCACCGCGTCGGAGGCGTCGGACGACCGCTCGACTGGACCACGGCGTCGTCCTGGACCTTCGAGCCGCTCGACGGCGAGGCCTTCCCCTCGGTCGCACTCGCGAAGGCCGTCGGTCGTGCGGGCGGCACTTTCCCCGCTGTCTACAACGCGGCGAACGAGCAGGCTGTCGACGCCTTCCACGAGGGTCGACTGTCGTTCCTCGGCATCGTCGACACGATCGCGCGCGTCGTCGACGCCCATGACGCACCCGACGCGCTCACCGTCGAGACCCTAGCCGCGGCCGAGTCCTGGGCGCGCACGACCGCAGATCGGATGATCGCGGCGAGCTGAGACGACGCCGGAGCGGCGTCTGCCGCCCCGGCCGACCGGGTCAGTCTTCGTCGGGGTACGGGACGGGCCAGCGGGGTTCGGGAACCGGCCAGCCTGCGGCGCGGAGAGCTCTGCGTGCCAGCTCGCGCGCCGAGTACGGCGTGCGCACCCCGCGGATGTCGCGGTAGTCCTGGTGGCCCGGGCCTGCCCAGAGGATGGCGTCGCCGTCGCCCACGAGTCCGACCGCGGTGATGATGGCGTTCTCGGGCGGCGAGGCCTCGTGGATCTCGGCATCCGGTCTCGCCGTGCGCGCGCCTTCGATGAGGGTCGCGCGGATGGAGGCCGGATCCTCGAAGCGCGGGTGATGGTCGGTGACGACGAGGATGTCGCTGCCCTCGACGGCGGTGCGGGCCATGTCGAACCGCTTGCTCGCGTCGCGGTCGCCGTCGGCGCCGAAGAGCATCAGCACCTTGCCCGGTGTCACGCGGCGCACGGCGGCGAGCGTCTTCTCGAACGCGTCGGGGGAGTGGCCGAAGTCGACGAACACCGCAGGCCCGCGTTCCCCGGACACCAGCTGGGTACGGCCGGGGAGATAGGCGCGGATGCCTTCATCGCGGGCGAGAGCATCGACGATGCGCTGCCAGTCGTAGCCGCCCTCGAGGAGCATCACGATCGCGAGCGCGGCGTTCGCGGCCATGTGCGGGCCGATCACCGGGACCGTGGTCGTGAGGGAGCCTGCCGGGCCGGTCATCGTGAAAGTGGTGCCCGCCGCACGCTCGTCGTCGATGACGACGACCCAGTCCGCGGCGGCCGCCGCCTCGGGGTCGGCGGCGATCGAGGGCGTCCCCACCGTCACGACGGGGATCTCGGAGCGGTCGACCACGATCGCGCCGGACGGCGAATCGAGGCAGATGACGCCGCGCTTGGCGCGGTCCGGCCGGAAGAGCGGGAGCTTCGCCTCGAAGTACTCCTCCATGTCGGCGTAGTCGTCGAGGTGGTCGTGGCTGAGGTTGGTGAAGCCGGCGACGTCGAATCGGATGCCGTCGACACGGTGGCGCGACAGAGCCTGAGCGCTGACCTCGACCGCCACGGCCTCGACCTGGCGCTCGCGCATCAGCGCCAGGAGTGCGTGCATCTCGGAGGCCTCGGGGGTCGTCAGCCGGGAGACGATGACCTCACCGGCGATGTGGCGTTCGGCGGTCGATGAGAGCCCGGTGACGACGCCGATCTGGTCGAGCATGCCCTCGAGCAGGTGGGAGACGCTGGTCTTCCCGTTCGTTCCCGTCGTGGCGAACAGCAGCGGAAGCGGGTCATCTGCGCCGGTGCCGTACACCCAGGCGCTCAGGTCGCCGAGGACCGCCCTCGGGTCGTCGACCACGAGGATCGGCAGTCCCGCTGCTTCGGCGATCGCAGCGCCGGGCTCGTCGGTGATGACGGCGACGGCGCCCTTCTCGGCAGCGGCGACGGCGAAATCCGCACCGTGCCTGTTGACGCCCCTGATCGCGACGAAGGCCTCGCCCGGGCGAAGATCCGCGGTGGCGAGGGTGATGCCGGAGAGGGCGATCCCGTCGATGTCGCCGCGCACACTGCGGGCGAAACGGGAAGCGAGTTCGGACAGCTCACGCCGGGGCGGGTTCGCGGGGCGGAGCACGGGAGGCAGGCTCGGTTGTTGTTCAATCGACATGTCGGATCCATGATCTCATGACGGCACGGTGAACACCTCTCCGCGGCACGACTCCTCGTGCGCCCGGGTGAGCGGGGCACGAGGAGTCGGACGGCGTCAGGCGCGGCGGCGGTAGGCGAGGACGGCGACGATCAGTGCGGCGATCCCGGCGACGAGTCCGCCGGCTCCGAGCGCGATCCCCAGCGGATCGGTCGTCGTCGTCGCCGCTGCCTCGTCTGCCGATCCGGCGGAGCCATGATCACCGTGCGCATCGGTCGCGGCGTCGGTGACGGAGACCACCGGTGCCGGTGCGTCCAGGCTGTGGGGGTCCTCACCCTTCTCGGCGAGCTGGGTCCACTCGGTCGCGCCGTCGACGCACTCCTGCACGACGGGGAAGGCCAGCGTCTCCGGGGTGCTCTCGTCGAGCCCCACGGACATGCTCACCGCTCCACGGAGGTCGGTGGGAACGGGCGTCAGCGAGGTGTAGGTGACTGCGCTCACGAGGCCGTCGTCACCGCGCTCGACCGCGATGTTCCAGTCGCCGTCCATCGTCGGCGCCACGGAGGCGAGTCCGTCCGGCATCGTGATGCGGAGGGCCGTGGTGGGGGAGTTGTCGCATCCGTGCGAGAACGAGAAGGTGAGTACGCCATGGTCTCCGGCGGCGAGTTCATCGGGGCTGACGCCGACGTGCGCGCCCGCCATCGTCGGGACGGCGAGGGCGAGGACGGCACCACTGAGGATGCCGGCGGTGGCGAGGGCTGCGCGGTGGGTGCGGGTACGGGTGGTACGGGACATGAAGTATCTCCTGGTGCTTGAAAAGCTGATGCTCGAAAAAGCGGGCGCGCGACGACGGCGCACCCGGCGAGGGGGTTGTTCCGCCTGGACAGCGGCCGACTCCGGTGCGACGGATCCGTGTGGATCAGTCGCGGATGAGCGCAGGAGGCCCGCGACGGGGCACAGCAGCCGCGACGGCGGCATCGAACGAAGGCAGGAGAGTGGAGCGCAGGCGGGGCGGTCGGCGGTGTTGAGCGGGCGCGCCTGCGGCGGCGCGCCGGAACATCGCCTCGACCCACCGCACGATGCTCCCCAAGAGCGTCTCCCCGTGCCAGACCAGCAGAGTGGTGAGCACGGCGGCGGCGAGGTGCGCGAGCAGCATCATCGCGCTGAGGGAGGTGTGCGAGGTCGCGGGCCCGAGCAGATCGAGATTCAGGTGGTGGGCGTGGCCGACGCCGCCGAGCGTGTCGGCGCCGGTCGGCGATCCGAGTGCCTGGAACAGCATATGAAACGCGGCCTGCGCCACGAAGACGGCGGATGCCACGCGACCGCGTGACTGTCTGGTCCCCACGAGCAGGGCCGAGAACGGTGTCAGCAGGGTCGCGACCGCGAGGATCAGCAGCGGATGCGGTGCGGCACCGCCACCGAACGTGTGCGAGAGCGCGGCGAGCAGTGTCGCGACGGATGAGACGGCGGCGGCGCGTACGAGTCGCAGCTGCCGGGCATTCACGGTTCCACCCTAGCCGCGCCCGCGTCGTCGGGCGGATTCCTAGCTGGGGGCAGTAGCGTTGGCACGTGGAATTCCTGCTCTATCTGGGCGGCATCCTCTTCATGCTGATCGGCCTCGGCCTTTCGATCGGTCTGCATGAGGTCGGCCATCTCGTCCCCGCGAAGCTCTTCGGCGTGCGCGTCGGCCAGTACATGATCGGTTTCGGACCGCGTCTGTGGTCGAAGCGCATCGGCGAGACCGAGTACGGATTCAAGATGCTGCCGCTGGGTGGCTTCATCTCGATGTCCGGGATGTACCCGCCCTCGAAGAGCTCGGGCCCCGCATCCGGTCTCTTCCGGTCGCTCATCCAGGACGCCCGATCCGCCAACGACGAGACCATCGCCGACGGCGCGGAGGATCGCGTCTTCTACCGCCTGCCGGTGTGGAAGCGAGTGATCGTGATGCTCGGCGGGCCGGTGATGAACCTGCTGCTCGCGACCGTGATCTTCACGATCCTGCTTTCCGGGATCGGCCTCCAGCAGGGCACCACGACGATATCCGCGGTGAGTGAGTGCGTGGTGCCTTCCGCGTCCACGGCCACCGAGTGCTCGCCTGACGACCCTGAGTCTCCGGCTGCCGAGGCCGGAGTGCAGCCCGGCGACGTGATCCTCTCCGTCGACGGACAGCCGGTGTCGACGTTCGCCGATGCGACCGCCATCATTCAGGCCTCGCCGGGCGAAGCGCTGGATGTCGTCGTGCGCCGTGACGGCTCCGACGAGTCGCTGAGCCTGACTCCCATCGCCGCCGAACGCACGATCACGGACGCCAGCGGCCGGCCGCTGCAGGAAGAGAACGGCGACCCGGTGGTGAAGGAGGTCGGCTACGCGGGGATGTACTCCCAGATGGGCTACATCCAGCAGCCGCTCTCGGCCGGACCGGAGATGGCGGTCGATTCCGCCGGACGCGTGGCGACCATGATCCTCAACCTCCCGGCGCGCCTGTGGGACATCGGCGCATCGGTGTTCGCGGGCGCGGACCGTGACCCGAACGGTCCGCTGAGCGTCGTGGGCGTCGGCCGACTCGCCGGAGAGGTCGCCTCCGTGGATGCGCCCGTCCTGGATCGATGGGCGGGCCTCCTGAGTTTGCTGGGCATGCTCAACATCGCGCTGTTCGTCTTCAACCTGATACCGCTGCTTCCCCTCGACGGCGGCCACATCGTCGTCGCGCTCTGGGACGGCATCCGCAGGATTTGGGCGAAGATCTTCCGTCGACCGCCTCCGGCGCCGGTGGACGCCACGAGCCTCGTGCCTCTCACGGTGGTCGTCTCGGTGGTGCTCATCGCGATGGGTGCGCTCCTCCTGATCGCCGACATCGTGAAGCCGGTGTCCCTGTTCCAGTAGCCGGTCGCCGTGATCGGCGTCATGGGTGGCAGAGTGAAGCGTGGATCGACCGAACGCTCCCTGGAGGCACCCATGCACGGATACTCACTGCGACCATACGACACCCAGTCCGAAGCGGAGATGGCGGAGCGTCTTCGTGACCCCGAGGCCTGGCAGCCCAACAACTGGTTTGGCTTCGGCTACACCCAGGTGCCGCCGTTCGGGCCGCAGAGCCCGGGGCTGGGGATGATCACGCCGGACGGCGGTCGGATGCGTCTGGTGCGTGATCGCGCGACGATCGGCCAGGTGAGTTGGTTTCCCGGGTACGACTACGGTGGCTCTCCTCGTCATCGGGGCTGGGGGATCGGTCTCCTCGTGCTTCCGGAGCACCGCCGCACGCGCGCGGCGTCGAGTGGTCTGGTGCTGCTCATCGACTACCTGTTCTCGACGACCGCCACCCACCGGATCGAGGCGGCGACGGCGGCGACGGCAGCACCGCAGAACCCCTCGGCCCGTCCTGGCGGTATGTCGCGGGAGGGAATCGCGAGAAGCGCGCAGTGGCGCGACGGGCGCTGGAACGACGTGGTGATCTACGCCATCCTCCGCGAGGAGTGGGAGGCCGGCCGCGCCACGCAGACGAAGCGGGACGAGACCGCGGAGGGCAGCGCGCTTCGTTGACTCTCTGCGGGTGCCTGCGTACCGTGGCAGGGAAGAGCGGCGCAGTTGCCGCAAGTCAGTCGAAACGAAGGAGAGACGAAATGACGAGTATCGCTGATCTCAGGATCGCTGTTCGCGAAGCGTCGGACTCCGCAGCCTCGAACGACATCTCGTCGGGGCGGGAGACGATCGACGAGGCCATCTTCCGCAGTTTGGTCGGCCGTGACACTGAGGCGATCGACACGACCGTGTCCGCCACCGAGACCAACAACCCCCAGATGTGCACCACGATCATGGGGCCCACCTGCCAGAACAACACGGTGTGCAATTGTGCCGTCGGTCCGACATTCGCAGCGGAACCCGCTGCCCCGGTGACGTTCGGCTGGCGCGCCTAGCGCCGGATGCCAGGCCCAACCCCCGCGGCGTGGGTCGAGGACATCGGGGACTCGGAACGCCATAACTGGCCCGTCCTGCTGATCTGGTCGCAGGTGAGCGACCTGTGCGAGGAGCTGTCCGAGCTCGAGCGCACATGTGACGTCCTGGCGGAGGGCGCATTGGTGGGCGCGTTCGCGAGCTCGTTCGTTTTGCAGGCGACGACGCTTCTCTCGCTTGCTGCGCAGGATGAGTACGAGCGGGTGAGTGGACGTTCCATCCCTGACGACGGCCGTGAGATGTGGGACGAGTTCGCCGAGTCCGGGCACCGCTGGGCGGAGTTGATGGATCTCGGCGATCTCGTTCCGAGAGCGGAGCGGCTCGGAACCGTCTTCCGCCGCGCTGCGCGCCTGTTCGTCGACGATCTCCGTGCCGAACTCGCGTCGGGAACCTGGGCAGCGGAGTTGCTCGCCTCCGTGAGCCACCTGAAGGTCCTCGGAGACGTGCATCCGCGCGGAGCGGTCCTCGGCATCTATGCCGAGGGACGCCCGGTGCTGGTGTACAAGCCGCGCTCGCTCGCACCGGATGTGCTCATCGACGAGATCCTCGGCATCCTGGAGCTGCCCGATCCGCCGAGGATCCCGCGGACTCTCGATCGCGGGACGCACGGCTGGCAGGAGTACATCGTCTTCGAGAACGTGGAGACAGACCGGGAGCGTGCCGTCTACTACCGACGATTCGGTGCACTGATCGCGGTCGCGAGCGCCCTCGGCATGCAGGACCTCCACTACGAGAACGTGAAGTGCGCGCGGGGTGCGCCGTACGTCATCGACGCGGAGTGCGCGTTCGGTTCCGGGCTGTCCTCCTCGTCGCCGGCCGAAGACGGGTACTTCGCCCGAAACGCCCCCAGCCTCCTCACGACGCTCCTCGTCCCCAACTGGGGCAAACGCTTCGAGGACGCCGATCCGTACGACGCGAGTGCCCTCGGTGCGTTCGCCGACCCTGCGCGGCAGGCGCAGGTACGGAGGATCACCCGCCGAGACGGAGTACTGCGCACATCGTACGAGCGGCTGCTCGAGCCTCAGGTGTTCGGGAGTCAGCCCCACATCGGCTCGACCCGCGCCCCGTTCGCCGATCATGTCGCCGATCTCGAGGAGGGCTTCGGCGACGCGTCGGCTCGCCTGAGCGATCCGGACGTGCAGGAGCGCATCATCACCGCCGTCGCACGCCGGGACGACCTGAGGTGCCGGATCCTCACGCGCTCCACGGCGTCGTTCGTCAGTCTGCTCCAGGTGAAGGCGCCGCACGGCGGGCGGACGGCCGGGGCCTCGCCTTCGAGCGCAGAGGTCGCGTGGATCCTGCAGGAGGAGGCACGGCAGCTCGATGACGGCTGCGTGCCCGTGTTCGAAGTCGATGTCGGGCGAGATCGCCTCGAGTCGGGCACGGGGAACGCCCTGGAGACCGGACGCGACGTACTCGGCCTGTGGACCGAGCGCTTCCTCGCCCTCACGGACCGGGGCGCGGTGCCCGGTCAGACCCACCTGCTGCGACGGAGTCTCGAGCTGGGCCTCGAGGATCCGGATTGGACCGTGGACTCGACACCCCGGACCGTGCCGCAGGACGTGCGACGGATGCCGAGCCCGGTTCCGATGATCGAGCAGATCGTCGACCGGCTCCGTGCGACCGCGCAGCGGACGGGCGATCATGTGTGGTGGGTCTCGTCGGTTCAGCATTCGCCGAGTCGCCACGAGATCTTCGTGACGCGGAACGGCGTCTACGACGGACTGGCGGGGATCGTCCTCGCCGCCGGTGCTGCGGGCCTGGAGAGTCACCGGGCCGATGATCTCTATCGTCTGACGAGCGCCTCGCTGCTGCGCGCGCTGGAGAGATTCGTCGAGAACCGGGCACGATCGACGGATGAAGTGCTCTCGCTCGGACTGGGTGAGGGTCCACTCGGCGCGGCGCTCGCGTTGGGGGAGGCCGCCCGACTGCGCGACGACGCGGAGACGCTCGATCGGCTGGGCGTCGTGTGTGCGGCACTGGACGGCCTGTCTCCGAGCATGGCTTCCCCCGATCATCTCAACGGCGCCGCCGGTGTGGTGCTCGCTGCAGAGCGTCTCGGGTGGATTCGTGGCGCAGCTCCGTTGTCGCGACTCGGCTCGGCGGCTCGCGACCGGCTGGTCGAGATCGTCGCCACGACGCTGAGGAAGGGGCGTGCCGAGCCGGGCCTCGCCCACGGGCTGTCCGGGATCGTGCTCGCTCTTGCCGCTGAGGGCGACGATCCCGACGTGCGTGCGTTCGTGAGCGAGTGCTTCGACCTCGAGCAGACGCTCCTCGCCAAGGCGGAAGCTGCCGGGGACAGGGAGCAGGCGCAGAAGGCACTCTCCGGTTCCTGGTGCTGGGGAGCGACCGGCCAGATCGAGTCACGGTTGCAGGTGGGCCATGAGTCGGGCATCGATGAACTGCGCGAGAGGATGGTGGGTTCTCCTCTCACGGGGTCTTCTCTCTGTCACGGCAGCCTCGGCCGTGCGATCGTTCAGCAGTCAGCGCCGTACATCGACCGGTGGGGACGCCGTGATGCCGATCGAACGCGTCGTGAGGCGCTCGAGATGCTCATCCGCGATCCGCTCGGTGAGGTCGCCGAACCGGCGTACGCGAGCAGGGTCGGGCTGTTCACCGGGCTGTCCGGGAAGCTTCTCTATCTCGCAGCGCACCGCGACCGAGCCAGTGTGCGGCTGGCCTCCCTGTCGTACGAGGTCGGCTGACCGCTCAGGCGAAAGCGTGCGACACGAGGCGCTCGAGCGTGCGGATGCCGTCGCGCGACAGGATCGACTCGAGATGTCCCTGTACGGAGGCGAAGTGGGCACCGCGCAGAGCGAACACGTCGCCGGAGGCGGCGTCGGCCGAGACCTCCGCCGGCCCGACCGTCGTCGTCTCGGGGGCGACGCGTGCGGTGAACGTGTTGTAGAAGCCGATCGAGGCGTTCTCCTCGAACACCGGGACGGACTTCTGCAGCCCCTGATGCGGGGCGTCGAGCGGGGTCAGTGCCACCCCGAGTCGGTCGGCGAGGATCTGGTGGCTGAGGCACACGGCCAGCAGCGGGGCTCCTGCATCGAGGCGACGGGCGACCACGTCGCGCATCCTGGCGATCCGGCGGTTCTGCAGATCCCGGGGATCCCCGGGGCCCGGGCCCGCGACGACGAGGTCGGCGGCATCGAGGTCGGCATCCTGCACCTCGCTCCATCCGGCGATGGTCACGGTGAGACCGAGGTGACGGAGCTGATGGGCGAGCATGGTCGTGAACCGGTCTTCCGCGTCCACGACCAGTGCGGTGCGTCCGACGAACGGGCCGGTGAACTCCTCGCCCTGCGGGTTCAGCCAGAATTCGGCGAGGCGCGCATTGCGTGAAGAGAGCAGCGCGGCGACCTGGGGATCATCGGCGAGAGCACGCTCCTCGGCCGGCGCATCGGCATCGCTGCGTGCCTCGGCCACGCGGTCCCGGTCGATGGCACCGATCGCACCCAGCACCCCTGCGGCCTTTCCATGGGTCTCGGAGACCTCTCCCTGCGGATCGGAGTGACGAACCAGGGTGGCACCGACGGGCACACTGAGCTCCCCGTCCTGCAGGTACACGGTGCGGATCAGGATCGGCGCATCGAGGTTGTGTCCGCCGTCGGCGTTCGGGGTGAACAGTGCGGCGACGCCCGAGTAATAGCCGCGAGGCTTCCGTTCGTGGCGTCGGATCACGGCGCAGGCGTTCTGCATCGGGGATCCGGTCACGGTCGGTGCGAACATCGTCTCGCGCAGGATGTCGCGCGGGTCCAGGGTGCTGCGTCCGCGCAGCATGTACTCGGTGTGCGTGAGCCGTGACATCTCCTTCAGGTGCGGACCGGTGATCCGTCCACCGTCGGAGCACACGGCGCTCATCATCTTCAGCTCTTCATCCACGACCATGAACAGCTCCTCGGTCTCCTTGGTGGAGGCGAGGAAGTCGATCAGGGTCTCTTTGGTGGCCCCGCCTGCGGGGTGACGGAACGTCCCGGAGATCGGATTCATCGTGACGACGCCCTCGCGGGCGACGACATGCGCCTCGGGGCTCGCGCCGACGGCGATGTGGCCGGGGGTGAAGACGGCGAACGTCCAGTACGCCCCGCGTTCGTGCGTGAGCAGGGCGCGGAACCAGGTCAGCGCCGCCGTCCGGTCGTCCATGTCGATGTCCGCGGTGAAGTCGCGCCGGATGACGAAGTTCGCGCCCTCGCCGCGACCGATCTCCTCCGCGATGACCTTCTCGACGATCGCCGCATACTCCGCATCCGCGATGTCGAACCCGTCGTCGTGCAGGGGGACGGGATCCGACGGGAGTGCCGCGAGCAGCTCCGAGGTCGGCAGGTGGAGATGCTCGTCGACGATCACGCATCGCAGCGGAGCGCCGTCGTCCTGGGCGACGAATCCGCGTTCGCGCACCTGACGATAGGGAACCATGGCGAAGATCTCGCGGGAGGTTCCGTCGATCGTGAGCGGGATGTCGGCGAGCAGGTCGACATCCACCACGTCGCCGCTGAGCAGTTCGACGGTGTCGGCGCCGTCGCGGGCGATCAACACGAAGGATGCTGCCGGGTCGGCGGTGAGCTCGGCGAGTCGTGAGAGGGTCATCGATGTCTCCTGTGCAAGGCTCCGGCTCGGCGCAACGAAAAAACCGCCCGGGAGGCGGTCTGGATTCGTGGGAACGCGAACACACCGCCTAGAAGGCGGTCCACCAGGTGAAGTTCGCGAGCATGGGGCCGAAACTACCACATCGCCGATGCCGGCTTCGGCGCGATGACGTCACCAGATGCTTCCGCCGGGCTCCTCGACCTCCGCATCGAGGGCATGATCCACGACGAGGCGCACCGCACGTGCCAACTCCTCATCGGCAAGATGCGGGGCACCCGCCGGGGCGGTGCCTGTCGACCATGGAAGATGGACGAATCCTGTCACCGTGCCGGCCGGGACAGCGCCCAGTGCGGTGTAGAGCACGTGATTGCACACGTAGGAACCCGCCGACAGCGAGAGCTGTGCCGGCAGCCCGTGTGTGGTCAGGACCCGGACCAGGTGCTTGACCGGAAGCGTCGCGAAGCGGGCGGCGGGACCATCGGGTTCGCAGGGCGCATCGAGGGGCTGGGCGCCGTCGTTGTCGGGGATGCGCGCGTCCATCAGGTTCACGCCGATGCGCTCCACCGCGATCTGTGGACGTCCGCCGGCGAGCCCGGTGGCGATGACGGCGTCGGGGGAGTGCCGGTCGATCAGCGCGCGGAGGCGTCGCGCGGAGGATTCGAACGCGACCGGCAGTGTCGCGACGATGAGCTCGTGCGGACCGTCGTAGTCGGCGGCGAAGGTGTTCACGGCATCGGCCGAGGGGTTGCGCGCCGCGCCGTCGAAGGGCTCGAAGCCCGTGAGAAGAACGACCGCCATCCCTCCAGCGTAGGTGCGTCCGTCCAGCCCACTTGCATCCTGGCGGCGTAGGCTTGAGGGGTGCCAGCAGTGAACCTCGGAATGCCGAAGATCCCCGAAGTCCTCGCCCCCCGCCGGAAGTCTCGGCAGATCAAAGTGGGCAAGGTGCTCGTGGGCGGCAACGCTCCCGTCAGCGTGCAGTCGATGACGACCACGAAGACGACCGACATCAACGGGACGCTGCAGCAGATCGCCGAACTCACGGCGTCGGGCTGCGAGATCGTTCGTGTCGCCGTGCCGCACCAAGACGATGCGGACGCCTTGAAGATCATCGCGATGAAGAGCCAGATCCCGGTGATCGCCGACATCCACTTCCAGCCGCGCTACATCTACACCGCGATCGACGCCGGTTGTGGCGCCGTTCGTGTAAACCCGGGAAACATCCGGGAGTTCGACGGCAACGTCGGCAAGATCGCGGCAGCCGCCAAAGCCGCGGGCGTCTCGCTGCGAATCGGAGTGAACGCCGGATCCCTGGACCGTCGGATCCTCGCCAAGCACGGCAAGGCGACCGCCGAAGCACTCGTCGAGAGCGCTGTCTGGGAGGCGTCGCTGTTCGAGGAGCACGACTTCCACGACTTCAAGATCTCGGTCAAGCACAACGACCCGATCGTGATGGTGAAGGCCTATCGTCAGCTCGCCGAGCGTGGCGACTGGCCTCTGCATCTCGGTGTGACCGAGGCCGGCCCGGCATTCCAGGGGACGATCAAGAGCGCGACGGCCTTCGGCATCCTGCTCGGCGAGGGCATCGGCGACACCATCCGCGTGTCCCTGTCTGCTCCTCCCGCGGAGGAGGTCAAGGTCGGACACCAGATCCTGCAGTCGCTCAACCTGCGCGAGCGCAAGCTCGAGATCGTCTCGTGCCCCTCGTGCGGTCGTGCCCAGGTCGACGTGTACACGCTCGCCGAGGACGTCACCGAGGGGCTCAAAGATATGACGGTGCCGCTGCGCGTGGCTGTCATGGGATGCGTCGTGAACGGACCCGGTGAGGCTCGGGAAGCTGACCTCGGCGTGGCGTCCGGCAACGGCAAGGGGCAGATCTTCGTCAAGGGCGAGGTCATCAAGACCGTTCCGGAGGCGGACATCGTCGCGACCCTGATCGAAGAGGCGAACCGGATCGCTGCCGAGATGGGGCCCGAAGCGCCTCTCGGCACCGCTCAGGTCGTCGCGGTCTGACCGCAGAGGAGATCCATGTCGACGCCCACCATCGTGTCCTTCGCCGGCGGCGCCACCACAGGGGAGGGCATGGTCACCCGGGTGGAGAGCGGCCCCGACGGGACGGTCGTCGTCGTCGTCGATGCGACGCCGTTCCACCCCGTCGACCACACCTGGCCCGACCAGCCGGGTGATGCCGGCGCGATCGCCGCGGGAGATGAGACGGTTCCGGTCGTCGAGGCGCTGATGGCTGCGGTCTCCGACGAGAGCGAGTTCGCCGTCGGGAGCGACATCCCCGTCAAGCGCGGTACCGAGGGGTGGACCTGGCTCGTCGCTCACCGCATCGACGGCGCGGCTCCCGCATGGCTGGCCGAAGGCTCCCGTGTGCGGCTGAGCGTCGACGGCTCTCGGCGTGAAGGACTCAGCCGCGGCCACACGGCTTGCCATCTCGCCTCTCTTGCTCTGGATCTCGCTGTCGCCGACCTGTGGCGGAAGGATCCGGGTGCGGACGCGCTAGGGATTCCGGACTTCGAGGGGCGCGCCAATCAGTCCAGTCGCATCCACGAGGACGGCGCGGTCGATGAGTACCGTCTCGGCAAGAGCCTTCGCCGTGCGGGCTTCGACACCGAGACCTTCGCGGCGACTCTCGCCGACCGGGAGCGGCGGATCAACGCTCAGCTCACCGGGTGGATCGCCGCAGGGGCCACCAGCCGGGTCGAGACGGAGGGGCCGACGATCGTCGATCGCCGTCGCTGGCACTGCGAGCTCCCCGAAGGTGAGGCCGTGATCCTGTGCGGTGGCACCCATGTGGGGTCGCTGTCCGAGTTTTCGTCGATCTCGGTGTCGCTCGATCTGACGGACCCCCAGCTGCTCGTGATGACGACGACGGCGACCCCTGCCGTCTGACCTCAGCGCACGAAATCGATCCGCACCGGAGCGCGGGTGCACGGCCCCGGCGGCGGCGTCACAGAGCGAACTCCACCTCTCCCGCGGCGATGTCCGCACGGGTGACGCGAAGCCGCACGACGTCGCCCGGCTTCGCGCCGGGGGGAACGGGTGCTGTCGCCGTGACGGCCGGTTCCGCGATCTGGATCGTCGCACGCTCGCCGCGCAGCGCGATCACGGTCGCCTCGATCGTCGTCCCGGCCAGCGGAGTGAGCAGCGCGGCCTCGACGGTGTTGATCGTGGCCGAGTTCAACCGGGATGCCCGTTGACTGGACTCCTGCATGAGAGCGGGGAGCTCGTCGAGCGAGTCACGCACCCAGCCGGGTACCGGTTCGCCGTTCGAGACCGCGAGGCAGATCGTCAGCGTCCAGCGGTCGACGAGTCGGCGCAGGGGAGCGGTGGCGTGGGCGTACGGGGCCGCGATCGCCGCCTGTACGGCGTCCTGCGGAACGGCTCCGTCGAACACTCGATAGCCGGCGCCCCGGAACAGGGATGCCGCCGCTTCGAGGACCGGGAGAGTGATCGGGTCACGGCGATCGAGCCCGCGAAGGTACTCGCCGTACGTGCCCGTCGTCCACGACCGCCCGAGGGCCTCGGTCTGGTGCCGGAAGGTGTCGAAGGCCTCGGCATCCGGTTCCGGCATCGTGCGAAGGATTCCGATCCCGGCATCGAGCATGAGGGACGCCGCCGCCATCCCGGTCATGAGTGAGAGCTGGGCGTTCCACTCCTCGACGGGGAGGGGGCTGCGGCGTTCGATCGCATACGTGCCATCGGGGGCGCGCACGACCTCCTCGTCGGGGAGGTTGAGGCTCGCCCCGCCCCGCAGTCGCTCCTGCTCGATGCGAAGAGCGCCGATCTCGGGCAGCAGCGACGCCGGTCCGTCTTCGCCCCGATCCAGCGACCGCTGCGTGCTCTCGTAGTCGAGTTGCGCGCGAGAGCGGATCAGGGCGCGTTCGAGCCGGAACCCGGTCACCGCACCCGTGGGGTCGAGAGAGAAGGTCCAGACCAACGCCGGGCGGTCGACCCCGGCGAGGAGTGATGCGCGATCCTCGCTGAGGACGGGGGGATGCAAGGGGATTCTGCCATCCGCCGCATACAGGGTCTGCCCGCGACGACGAGCTTCGGCATCCACTGCTCCGTCGGGGACGACGAACGCGGGAACGTCTGCGATCGCGTATCGAACGGTGTAGCCCGATGCGGTGCGCTCCAGCTGGAACGCCTGATCCAGATCGCGCGAGCCCTCCGGGTCCAGAGTCGCGAACGAGAGGTCCCGAAGATCCAGCGTCGGCTGAGGCGCGGTGGCCGAATCCGCTTCGGCGAGCACCGCGGGCGGGAATCCGAGCGATGCCTCGGCAGCTTCCCGCAGGACGGCGAGGGCCGTGGCGAGCTCGGTCTGAGCGGCGGACGTGGACACATGCGATCGGCGCTGCGGCATGGGTCCACACTAGGCGGCGTACCGGCCATCAGCCCGGACACGACTGCCCCTCAGATGGTAAAATGTTACTGGAGAAGATCCAGGAAATCCTCGATGAAGGAGAAGCTCATGAAGGCACTTGTTTTCCGCGGTCCCGGTCAGAAGGCATGGGAGGAAGTTCCGGATCCGAAGATCCTGGCGGGGACCGACGCGATCGTCCGCATCGAGAGCACGACGATCTGCGGGACCGATCTCCACATCCTGAAGGGCGACGTTCCCGACGTCACCGACGGGCGCATCCTGGGGCATGAGGGAGTGGGTGTCATCACGGAGGTCGGCGACGCCGTCACCGGACTGGCGGTGGGCGACCGCGTGATCATCTCCTGCATCACTGCCTGCGGAAAGTGCGAGTTCTGCGTCGCCGGTCTGCAGTCGCACTGCCTTGCGAGCGAAGGCGCATCGGGGATCGGCTGGATCCTCGGGCACCTCATCGACGGTACTCAGGCGGAGTTCGTGAGAGTGCCGTTCGCGGAGACGTCTCTGCACCGGCTCCCTGAAGGGCTCGCTCTCGAGACGGCCGTGCTCCTCAGTGACATCCTGCCGACCGGACACGAGATCGGCGTGCAGTACGGCGGGGTCAAAGCAGGCGATGTCGTCGCCGTCGTCGGTGCCGGTCCGGTCGGCCTCGCCGCGGTCATGACGGCCCAGCTCTACGGGCCGAGCAAGGTCATCGCGATCGATCTCGACGCCAATCGCGCGGAGCTCGCGCTGCAGTTCGGCGCCACGCACGCGGTGGTCTCCTCGGACAGCGACTGGCGGGAACAGGTGATGGCGCTCACCGACGGACTCGGCGTGGACGTCGCCATCGAAGCGGTGGGGATTCCCCGGACGTGGGACATGGCGGTCGAGACGGTGCGACCGGGTGGCCACGTGGCCAACGTCGGCGTTCACGGTGCGCCGGTGGAATTCCCGCTGGACCGGCTGTGGATTCAGAACCTCACGATCACGACAGGACTCGTCAACGCGAACACCGCGCGGATGCTGACGAAACTCGTCGCGGAGCAGCGCATCGATCCGAGCGGCTTCGTCAGCCACCTCTTCGCGCTCGACGACATCGAGAGTGCGTACGACACGTTCAGCCGTGCGGCGGAGACCAAGGCGCTCAAGGTGGTACTCAACGCCTGATGCATCGAAGTCGGCCCGACCGTCCGTGTCCCGCGTTAGCGTGTAATCATGACGACTGCATCCAAGGCCCAGACCCTTGTCGGACTCTATGACGCTCCGGAGATCCTCCGCGTCGTGAACGTGTGGGATGTCGTGTCCGCGCGGGCGGTCGCTGCCCTCCCGGAGACGAAGGCACTCGCCACCGCGGGGCACGGCATCGCCGCATCATTCGGTTACGACGACGGCGCGACCCCCCGCGAGATCATGATCGACATGGTGGGGCGGATCGCTGCCGCCGTCCAGGTCCCGGTCACGGCTGACCTCGACGACGGCTACGGCGACGCGGGCGAGACCACGCGCCTCGCCATCGGGGCCGGCGTCGTGGGCGCGAACGTCGAAGACCGTCTCAAGCCGCTGGATGAATCCGTCGCCGCCGTCGCGGCGATCGTCAAAGCGGCCGAGGCCGAGGGCGTGCCCTTCGCGCTCAATGCGCGGACGGATGCCTTCGTCCGCGCCGGTGCACGCTCGGTCCCGGAGAGCATCGCCGACGCGATCCAGCGCGGGCGCGCCTACCTCGACGCCGGGGCGACGGCCGTGTTCGTCCCCGGCATCCTCGACATGAACGTCACCCGTCAGCTCGTCGAGGGCATAGGGGAGCGCAAGGTCAGCGTGATCGGCATCCCCGGCGCCCTCGCCGCGTCGGAGTACGAGAAGCTCGGTGTCGCCCGGATCTCCTACGGTCCGCTTCCGCAGCGGGTCGCGCTCACCGCACTCCAGGAGCTCGCGGCCGACCTGTACGCCGGCGGCGTCGTGCCCGCGAACCTGCCCGCGCTCAACTGACGGCGTCGAAGACGAGTGGTCACGGCTCACTAGACTTGCTCCGTGGTCACTCGTCTTTCGAACTTCTTCCTCCGTACGCTCCGCGAAGACCCTGCAGGCGCAGAGGTCGCCAGTCACCGGCTGCTGATCCGGGCCGGATACATCCGCCCGCAGGCCGCCGGCATCTTCGCGTGGCTGCCGCTGGGGCTTCGCGTCAAGGCGAAGATCGAGACGGTCATCCGCGACGAGATGGCCGCCGCGGGCGCGCAGGAGGTCCATTTCCCCGCACTCATGCCGCGGGAAGCCTACGAGGCCAGCGGCCGCTGGGACGAGTACGGCGATCTGCTCTTCCGCCTGCAGGACCGCAAGGGCGGCGACTACCTCCTCGCTCCGACCCATGAAGAGGCTTTCACGCTGCTCGTGAAGGACCTGTACTCGTCGTACAAGGACCTACCGCTCACGATCTACCAGATCCAGGACAAGTACCGCGACGAGGCTCGTCCTCGCGCCGGCCTGCTCCGCGGCCGCGAGTTCACGATGAAGGACGCGTACTCGTTCGATTCGTCGGATGAGGGTCTGAACGTCAGCTATCAGGCGCAGCGGGATGCCTACGAGCGCATCTTCCAGAGGCTCGGCCTCGAGTACGTCATCGTGCAGGCGGATGCCGGTGCGATGGGCGGTTCCCGCAGCGAAGAGTTCCTGCACCCGACCCCGGTCGGCGAAGACACCTTCGTGCGCAGCGCCGGCGGATATGCGGCGAACGTCGAGGCTTTCACCACCGCGGTTCCCGACGCCGTCCCGTTCGACGAAGATGCGGCGCCGGTGATCTTCGACTCGCCGGACACGCCGACGATCGAGACGCTGGTCGCGCACGCCAACCGCGAGCTCGAGGGGGAGTTCACGGCGGCCGACACGCTGAAGAACGTCGTCCTCGCCCTGACCCACCTGGACGGCACTCGCGAGCTTGTCATCGTCGGCATCCCCGGCGACCGCGAGGTCGATGAGAAACGCGCCGAGGTGGCGTTCGCGCCCGCCGCGGTCGAGACGGCCACGGCGGATGACTTCGAGAACAATCCGCTTCTGGTGAAGGGATACATCGGTCCCTGGTCGCCGACCGGCGCCGTGCTCGGCGTGGAGTCGGCCACCGGCATCCGCTATCTGGTCGACCCGCGCGTCAGCGAGGGCACCAGCTGGATCACCGGCGCGAACATCGATGAGAAGCATGCGCACTCCGTCGTCGCCGGTCGCGACTTCGCCGCCGACGGGATCGTGGAGATCGCGAACGTGCGTGCGGGAGATCCCGCCCCCGACGGCTCCGGCCCGGTCGAGCTCGCCCGGGGTATGGAGATCGGTCACGTCTTCCAGCTCGGCCGCAAGTACGCCGAGGCCCTGGGACTCAAGGTCTTGAACGAGAACGGCAAGCTCGTCACCGTCACGATGGGCTCGTACGGCATCGGCGTGACCCGCATCCTCGCGATCATCGCCGAGCTGAACAACGACGAGAAGGGCCTGATCTGGCCCGCTTCCGTCGCGCCGTTCGACGTGCAGGTCGTCGCCGCCGGCCGGGACCAGGTCGCGTTCGAGGTGGCAGAGGGACTCTCCACACAGCTCGAGGCCGCTGGTCTCGACGTGCTCTACGACGACCGCCCGAAGGTCTCGCCCGGCGTGAAGTTCGGTGACGCCGAACTCGTCGGCGTGCCGAAGATCGTCATCGTCGGACGCGGTGCGGCCGACGGTCAGGTCGAGCTGTGGGATCGCCGCACCGGCGACCGCGACACGGTCTCTGTGGAAGACGTCGTGGGGCGTCTCTCCGCTTCCTGACAGACCTCGGCCGCGTCGTCAGCAGACGATGTGGCCGTGGTTCATGATGTCGTCGTCCGGTGTGTCGCGGGTGACGAGCGACTTCAGGGCGCCGGCAGCCAGCGCGAGCTTGCCCTTCGCCGGCTCCCAGAACTCGACCACCTTCGGGGTCACCTTGAGGAGCGTGATCCCCGGGGTCTCCAGTCCGTCTGCGAACCAGATCTCGAGCGACGTGGAGTAGAGCTCCTCCATCTTGGTCCGGTCGTGGACGACCTCGGCCGTGCCGGCGACGGATACATAACGCATGCCCTTGGCGTCGCAGTAGGCCAGGCCCACGTCGTGGTGTCGCTGTGCTTCCTCGACCTTCTCGGTGTCCTCGGCCGTGAAGAACCAGATGTTCCCCGCTTCATCCATCTGTCGGGTCGACATCGGGCGGCTCACGAGGTTGCCGTCGTCGTCCGTGGTGGTGAGCATCGCGATGTCGATGTCTTCCACGAGGTCTGCGACGCGGGCGAGGGCTTCGGTTCCTGTGATCTCGGTCATGTCGTCAGAGTGCCGTGCGGGGGAGCGGAGGGCACGGGCATTGACAGCGCGGTCAGGGAGTGCTCACGCCCGCGATGTCGGACGTCGACACGATGCCCGGCGTTGCGGGCCGCGGTCTCCGCGCCGCGTGCCACGCTGGTGTCATGATCGACGAACCACTGCCCGAAGCCCTCAGCTCCGAGATCAACGCCGTCCTCGATGAGGCCGGGGTGCATGCCGACCGACGGCTGGTGATGCGGATGCTGCGCACCGCGATCCTGCTCGGCGAAGACGGCGCCGACCGCCTCGATCTGAAGATCGCCTCGGCGGCTCTGGCCGAGATGCGCGACGCGTTCCGTCTGTTCGCCCCGTTCCGCGGAGTCCCCAAGGTGACGGTCTTCGGGTCGGCCCGCACCAGGCAGGACGATCCCCTGTACCTCACCGCGCGCGACGTTGCCGCGGCGCTGGCTGGCGATGGCTGGATGGTCGTCACGGGCGCGGGCCCCGGGATCATGCAAGCTGCCTCCGAAGGCGCCGGTCCCGCACTCTCGCTCGGCGTGTCGATCCGGCTGCCGTTCGAGGAGAAGGCGCAGGGCCTCCTCACCGACAACGATCAGGTCGTCGCGATGAAGTACTTCTTCACTCGCAAGCTGATGCTCATCAAGGAATCGCTCGGCTTCATCTGCCTCCCCGGAGGATTCGGCACCCTGGACGAGATGTTCGAGCTGCTCACCCTGCAGCAGACCGGCAAGGCGGAGCCGACGCCGATCGTGCTCCTGGACCAGCCGGGTGGGACGTTCTGGCAGGGTCTTCGCAGCTTCATCGACGACCACCTCGCACCGACCGGAGTCATCTCGGAAGGCGACTTCGATCGGGTGGTGATCACCGATTCCGTGGAGGCCGCTCGGGCGGAGATCACCGGGTTCTGGCACAACTACGACTCACTGCGCTGGGTCGGCGACGCGCTCGTGCTCCGTCTGCGCGCCGAGCCGACGGATGAAGAGATCGACGCGCTGAACGAACAGTTCGCCCCGATGCTCTCCTCCGGACGGATCGAGCGGACCGCGCCGCGGCAACCCGAGATCGTCGACGACGACCAGCTGGAGCTGCCGCGGCTGATCCTCCATCTCGATCAGCGTCAGGTCGGGAATCTGTTCCGACTGATCGGCGCGATTAACGCGCTTCCTTCTGCTCCCGCTCGATGATGCGGGCCGCGAACCCGTCGAGGTCGACTGTCCGGCCCAGCACCCGTTCTGCGGCTCGGCGCCCCGAGTAGTAGGCGGCCCCGACGGTCGCCGGTTCGTCACCCCAGGTGGCCTCACCCGCGAAGTGCAGGACTCCGTCGACGGGGCCGGCCAGGTCGTCGTGGTCGTGGTGCGTGGACCCGAGGGCGAGATACGAGTACGAGCCGTTCGAGAACTCGTCGTCGCCCCATCGCGTGACCCAGTGCGCCCGGGGCTCGCCGACCGCGTCTCCGTAGAGCACGCGGAGAGCGCGCACGGCATCGGCGACCACGTTCTCGTCGGGGAGCTCCTGCATTCGCCGTCCGAACGGTCCGGCGGCGAAGGTCAGCAGGGTGGGCAGGCCGCTGACGGCGGAGACGTCGTACCAGGAATGCCAGTGTTCGCCGGCCTCGCCGAGCGCTCGCAGCACATAGCTGTCCTCGTTCCAGAACCTCTGATCGAACTGGATGAACACCTTGTTGAAGATCCCCATCCCGAGACGTGAGAGAGGACCGGCCACGGCCTCCGGCAGCGCCGGCTCGAACTCGATCGACCCTGCCTTGAGCGCGCCCAACGGAACCGTCACGACGACCTGATCCGCCGTGAATGCCGTGTCGCCGGCATGGACGGTCAGCCCTCCGGTGGAGCGGACGATCTTCGTCGCCGTCGTCTCGAAGCGGATGTCGAGGCCCGCGCCGATGCGTCGAGGAACCTCGTCGTAGCCGTGCGGGAAGATCACCTCGTCACCGTCTATCGCGTCCTCGTCGAGGCCGTGCGCGTCGAGGTCTCCGATCCAGGCCCCGCACTGCTCCTCGACCCGGTGGCGGAAGAACTCGCGGATGTCGTCGATGCGCTCAGGGGTGAGGCCGGAACGATCGAGCGCGCGCTCCGTCACATCCAGATATGTGTCGCCGGGGGAGGAGGTGGCGATCTCGTCGACGAGAAGGCGATCGACCGCGTCGACGTCGTCGATCCATCGAGCGGTGGCATCGGAGCCCATGGGTCTTCCGTCTCCGTCGAAGTTCTCGATGGGCCGCCCGCCGACCTGGAAACTGCCCACCGTGTACTCGATGGTCGGAATCCGAAGCGCCTGGACGAGATCCCACAGCGGCGAACCGTCGATCCCATGGATCCACGAGGCGCCGCGATCCACGGGAAACTCCGCTTCCCGGTCGGTGTGCATCCGGCCACCGATGCGATCGCGTCCTTCGAGGACCACGACCCGATGCCCGGCATCGGCGAGCATCCGGGCGGCGGTGACACCCGACATCCCCGCACCGATCACGATGGTGTCGAACGATCCCATCTGTCCTCCTCGACTTCCGGCGCGGAAAACTGCTGCCGTCGTGGCAGGGGCCGGTTGGCACAGGGTATCGTGGTACGGATGTCGCGCGTGCGAACAGGCGCGACGAGAGCTGAATAGAGAGGCCGTCATGGACATCGAACTGAGTCTTCTGCGAGGGATCGAGAAGGAGAAGGCGATCCCCTTCGACGAACTCGTCGCGATCATCGAGCAGGCGATCCTGACCGCATACTCCAAGCACGTCTCCGACGACGGTGTGACGCCCGAAGGCGTCCGCGTGCACCTGGACCGCAAGACCGGGCACGTCGCGATCCTGCAGGTCGTCCGCGACGAGGAAGACGCCATCATCGGCGAAGAGGATGCGACCCCCGACGACTTCGGTCGCATCGCGGCCTTCGCCGCCAAGCAGGTCATCAGCCAGCGTCTGCGTGACATCGCGGACGACGTGGTGCTCGGAGACTTCAAGGACAAAGAGGGCGACATCGTCGCCGGCGTGATCCAGCAGGGTCCGAACCCGCGCATGATCCACGTCGACCTCGGTGCCGTCGAGGCGATCCTGCCCCCCGAGGAGCAGGTGCCCGGTGAGGAGTACACCCACGGATCACGCCTGCGCGTGTACGTCACCAGCGTCGCCAAGGGTCTCAAGGGACCGCAGATCACGGTGTCCCGCACCCACCCGGGGCTCGTCCGCAAGCTCTTCGCGCTCGAGGTGCCGGAGATCGCCGCCGGTCTCGTCGAGATCGTGGCCCTGGCTCGCGAGGCCGGGCACCGCACGAAGATCGCGGTCAAGGCGAACGACCCGTCGATCAACGCGAAGGGCGCCTGCATCGGCGAGCTCGGACGCCGCGTGCGCGCCGTGACGGAGGAGCTCGCGGGGGAGAAGATCGACATCGTCGACTACGACGCCGATCTGCCCACGTTCGTGGCGCACGCGCTCTCGCCGGCGAAGGTCACGAGCGCCTTCGTGCTCGACGCGAGCACCAAAGCCGTCCGCGCGCTGGTGCCCGACTACCAGCTGTCACTCGCGATCGGCAAGGAGGGTCAGAACGCGCGTCTGGCCGCCAAGCTCACGGGTGCGAAGATCGACATCCAGCCGGACAGCGTCCTCGACTGACCGGCTCCGGCCTTCCGCCTCGCCCGGCGTGCGGGCGAGGCGGGGTGAAACGCAGGTGTAAGATGGAACCCGTACGAACGTGCGTCGGTTGTCGCACGCGTGCTCCCCGCACCGCCCTGCTCAGGGTGGTGTCCCAGAACGACACCCTCATCCCCGATGACCGTGCTGTCCTGCCGGGGCGCGGCGCGTGGGTCCATCCGACTCGGGAATGCATGGATGCCGCTCTGCGGCGCCGCGCATTCGGACGAGCACTGCGCGTATCCACTGAGCTGGACACGCGGATCTTCGAACAGCACCCACCAAGAAACAAAGGCTGAACAGCTATGGAAACAAAGTGAACGGCTCGAAATGAGACCCGTCCGCGACTAGTGGTCTGCCCTGTCTGGGTGGACCGACTCAGACAGGAGAATTGTGGCTGGTAAACCACGCGTACATGAGATCGCCGCCGAACTCGGCGTCGACAGCAAGGTCGCTCTTGCAAAGCTCAAAGAACTCGGCGAGTTCGTGAAGAGCCCCTCTTCGACCATCGAACCGCCGGTGGCGCGCAAGCTGCGCGCGGCGATCGAGGCCGACGGGTCGCTCAAGGGTGCGGCTGAAGCTGCTCCCGCGTCCAAGCCGGCTGCCGCCAAGTCGGCAGCGAAGCCGGGCGCCAAGCCCGGACCCACCCCGGGCCCGAAGCCCGGTCCCAAACCTGCCCCGGAGGCTCCGGCCCCCGAGGCGCCCGCGCCCGCTGCACCGGCGCCTGCCCCCGTGGCAGAGGCACCTGCAGCAGCGGCAGCGGACGCACCCAAGCCTGCAGAGGGCGGTGCACCGACTCCTGGCGCTCCGCGTCCCGGCAACAACCCGTTCTCCTCCGCGCAGGGGATGGGTCAGCGCCCGGCCGGACCCCGCCCGGGTAACAACCCCTTCGCATCCGCCCAGGGCATGGGCCAGCGCCCGACGCCGGGCAACATCCCGCGTCCGCAGGCTCCGCGCCCCGGTGCACCCCGTCCGGGTGCTCCGCGTCCCGGTTCGCCTCGTCCCGGTGCGCCCCGTAGCGGTGGTGGCGGTCGTCCCGGCGCTCCGTTCCAGCAGCGTCCCGGCGGCCCCGGTCGTCCCGGCGGTGCCGGTGGACCCGGCGGTGCCGGTGGTCCTGGTGCACGTCCCGGCGGTGGCGGCGGTTTCGCCGGTCGTCCCGGTGGCGGTGGCGGTCGTGGCCGTGGTCCCGGCGGTGGTACCGCAGGTGCCTTCGGCAAGGGCGGCGGCAAGAGCAAGCAGCGCAAGTCGCGGCGGGCGAAGCGGCAAGAGTTCGAGATGCGGAGTGCTCCGGTCGTCGGTGGCGTCAACGTCACCCGCGGCAACGGAGAGGTCATCCGCATGCGCCGCGGCGCATCCATCGCGGACTTCGCCGACAAGATCGAGACGCTGACCGGCTACACGGTCCAGCCCGGAACCCTCGTCACCATCCTCTTCAACCTGGGCGAGATGGCCACGGCCACCGAGTCCCTCGATGAGGCGACGTTCGAGGTCCTGGGCGCCGAGCTCGGCTACAAGATCCAGATGGTCTCGCCCGAGGACGAGGACAAGGAGCTCCTCGAGGGCTTCGGTCTCGACCTCGAGGCCGAGCTGGAGGCGGAGAGCGAAGACGACCTCGAGATCCGTCCTCCAGTCGTGACCGTCATGGGTCACGTCGACCACGGTAAGACGCGACTGCTCGACGCGATCCGTCAGACGAACGTCATCGAGGGTGAAGCCGGTGGCATCACCCAGCACATCGGTGCGTACCAGGTCTGGACCGAGCACGAGGGCATCGAGCGGGCCATCACGTTCATCGACACCCCGGGGCACGAGGCGTTCACCGCCATGCGTGCCCGTGGTGCGCAGGTCACCGACCTCGCGATCCTCGTGGTCGCAGCCGACGACGGCATCATGCCGCAGACGGTCGAGGCGCTGAACCACGCGCAGGCGGCGAACGTGCCGATCGTGGTCGCGGTGAACAAGGTGGACAAGCCCGACGCGAACCCGTCGAAGGTGCGTCAGCAGCTCACCGAGTACGGCCTGGTCGCCGAGGAGTTCGGTGGCGACGTCATGTTCGTCGACGTCTCCGCTCGCGCCAACACGGGTATCCAGGAGCTCCTGGACGCCGTGCTGCTCACGGCCGACGCAGGTCTCGATCTGACCGCCAACCCGAACAAGGGTGCCCGCGGTGTCGCGATCGAGGCGAAGCTCGACAAGGGTCGCGGTTCTGTCGCCACCGTGCTGATCCAGTCCGGAACGCTCCGGATCGGTGACGCCATCGTCGCCGGAACGGCCTACGGTCGCGTGCGTGCCATGGCCGACGAGAACGGCGAGCAGGTCCTCGAGGCCTACCCGTCGCGTCCGGTGCAGGTGCAGGGTCTGAACTCCGTGCCGCGTGCCGGTGACGTCTTCATCGTCACCGAGGAAGACCGCATGGCCCGCCAGATCGCTGAGAAGCGTGAAGCAGTCGAGCGCAACGCCCAGCTGGCCAAGGCCCGCAAGCGCATCTCGCTCGAAGACTTCACCCGTGCTCTCGAAGACGGCAAGGTCGAGTCGCTCAACCTCATCATCAAGGGTGACGTCTCCGGTGCCGTCGAGGCGCTGGAGGAGTCGCTCCTCAAGATCGAGGTCGACGACTCGGTGCAGCTGCGCATCATCCACCGCGGCGTCGGTGCGATCACCGAGTCCGACGTGAACCTGGCGACGATCGACAACGCGATCATCGTGGGCTTCAACGTCCGCCCCGACACGAAGGCGCGCGAGCGCGCCGCCCGTGAAGGCGTGGACATCCGTTTCTACTCCGTCATCTACAACGCGATCGACGAGATCGAGAGCTCGCTCAAGGGCATGCTCAAGCCGGAGTACGAAGAGGTCCAGTCGGGTGTCGCCGAGATCCGCGAGGTGTTCCGCTCCTCGAAGTTCGGCAACATCGCCGGTGTCATCGTGCGATCGGGAACGATCACGCGAAACGCCAAGGCTCGTGTCATCCGCGACGGCGTCGTGCTGGCCGATGGTCTCGCCATCGAGTCGCTGCGTCGCTTCAAGGATGACGTCACCGAGGTCCGTACCGATTACGAGGCCGGTATCGGTCTCGGAAAGTACAACGACATCCAGATCGGCGACGAGATCGAGACGACCGAGCTCATCGAGAAGCCTCGCGGCTGATCAATATCGAAACACCTTCGGGCGTCCTTCGCTCCCGCTCCTCCGGAGCGCGGAGAGGAGGACGCCCTGAGGGTTCCTGGACAGGGAGAGAACAATGGCAGGCGAACGACAGGCCCGACTCGCGGATCGTATCCGCGTGATCCTCGCCGAGCGGCTGGAGAAGGGGCTGCGCGATCCGCGCCTCGGCTTCGTCACCATCACCGACGTCCGTGTGACCGGTGACCTCCAGCACGCATCGGTGTTCTACACAGTGCTGGGCACGGAAGAAGAGCGCATCGCCAGCGGCGCCGCGCTCACCTCGGCGACCGGCATGCTGCGCAGCGAGGTCGGACGGCAGCTGAGCACCCGTCTGGTGCCCACGCTCGAGTTCATCCCGGATGCCCTCCCGGAGAACGCGGACCACATCGGTGCGCTGCTCCGCGAGGCACAGCAGCGCGATGCCGACGTCGCGAAACTCGCGTCTTCCGCATCTCACGCAGGCGACGCCGATCCGTACCGCACGGAGGACGACCCGGAGTGATCGCCGTTTGATACGCTCGGCTTCGCGGGAACGCTTCCGTGAAGCTGGGGGAACGGCATCGAGGGTACGGGTACACAGGGGGCTCTCTTCGTCGCGCCCGCCGCGTTGGGCGTGTTGCTGGACGAGCTCCTGGAGCTCGACCTCGGCTGTGTGCCGCACGTGCTCGCCCGTCTCGCTGCCGAGCTGGACGCGGACTCTCCGACGATCCGCGAAGTCGCCGAGCGCCTGTCAGCGGACCAACGCCACGGTCGGCTCCCGCTGCCCAGCCCGCTCCCGCTCGTGCCCTCGATCGTGCGGAGATTCGACGCCACGCAGTTCGATGACAGGGATCGCGAGCTGCTGACGGCGCTCTCCGTCTGCCTGGACGGTGGACTCGACGCCCTCCTCGAGTTCGACGGCAGGTCGGCGGCCGCGATCGCCGCAGCTCCGGTGGGGGAGCACATCCGGGTGCATGCCGGCCACTCGCGCTTCGCCGATCCCCGTCTCTCCATCTGGATCAGAGCCACCACCGGCACCGCAGCCATCGCCGGTGTCCACGAGCGGCTGAGCGCGATCTTCCGCCGTCGGGGTGACCGGGTGAGCGAGGGTTGGCACCGCGCTCGCGCGTCCCTCGAGGCGGCTCCCGAGACCGCGGTCGAGCTGACGGTCATCGCGCGACAGCTCAGTGAGGCCGGCCACCCGGAACGCGCGCTGCTGCTCGCGAGAGAGGCGGCGGAACATGCTGTCGGCGGAGCCCGCGAAGAAGCGCATCTCGTGGCGGGCGCTTCGGCCGTCGGCGCCGGCTTCGCTGCGGAGGCGGTCGCGTGGTTCGGCGGTCTGTACCCGCACGGGGCGGAGCGTCGGCGGCTCCAGGCCCTCGGCGGTCTGTTCGTCGCGCAGGCATTCGAGCAGGGCTCGGTGCCGGAGGTCGACCCGCGAGTGCTGCGCCCGTGCACGGACGACTCCGACGACTGGTGCCACTGGACGAGGGCGGCTGCTCTGGCTGCGGTGTTGTGCGCGGAACGGGGCGATCGGCGCGGGATGCGTGTCTGGCTCGACGCCGTCCGGGAAGGCGCCACGCGGATCGGTGCCGAGCACGAACTCAGGGACCCCGTCGTCGCGCTGAGCTGGCTGATCGCGGGTGAACGCGACATCGGCGCGACCGTAGGCTCCGGGCCGGTGACGGGAGGAATGCTGCGCGCGCTGCAGGCCGCGATGGGCGGGGACGTTGACCTGGGGCTGCGCGTGCTCGCGAGCGGCGGATCGGGGATGCCCGCCGACGCGGATCCGTTCGTTCCGGGATTCGAGCACAGCCCCGTCGTCCAGGCGTATCGCGCGGTCGTCGAGGTTCTGTTGCTGGTGTGGCGTGGCGACATCGGCCTCGCGCGCGACCGGTTGATCCAGGCCGCACTCGTGCTGCCGGTGTCATTGCCACTCGCCGGGTTGGGCGTGGTGCTGGCCAGACGTCTCGACCTCGCCGTGCTCGGTGAACTCGGACCGTACGCCCGATCGCTCACCGAAGGGCTGCCGGCGGGCGCGAGGATCGACCGTCTCGTCGACCGCGGCATCCAGTCGTTTCTCGCCGGTTCATTCGACGACGCTGCAGCCACCATCCGTCTCTGGGCCGACCTCGGATCGGCGCGGACCACCATGACGGTTCCCGCGCTCGACGAGCTGGCGCTCGATCCGGACGGACGCTCGACCCCCGCGCCGTCCATCGAGCCGCCGGAGATCGCCCTCGCGCAGAGTCTGCGCGTCCGGCTGGCGACGGCTGGCGATGGTCGCTGGCGTTCCGAGTGCGTCGAAGTGCGCGAGGAGGCGCGGACGCTCCGCTCCCCGTTCGCGCGCGCGAGGGTGGAGACGATGCTCGGCACCCAGTACGCCATCCGCGACGATCATCCCTCGGCTCGTATCCACCTGGAGCACGCCGAGAGGTTGTTCGAGCTGTGCGGTGCGACGGCATGGGCGCGCACGATCCGCGGACGGCTGGACAGGCTGGACGCCAAGGAGGGGAGCATCGTTCCCACCGTCGATCCGCTGGCGGCGTGTCGAGCCGCATGGTCGCTGCAGCTGACCGCGCGCGAGCTGGAAGTCGCGATGTACGCCGTCGGCGGGGCGGCGAACCGTGACATCGCCGAGATGCTCAATTTCTCGGTCCGTACGGTGGAGGTCCACCTCGGCCGGGTCTTCGCGAAACTCGATGTCCGCAGTCGGGTCGAGCTGACGGTGCTGGCACATCGCACCGACCATCACCTCTGAGCTCGTCAGCGCGGCAGCGAGAGGGCCATCCCGTCGGCTTCGGCGAGACCGTCGGCGATGAGCGAGTCGATCGCCCGGTCGCGCTGACGGGGATCCGGCCACTCCGGGAGCACGAGGTCGAGCGGCACCGCCTCCGGGGACCGATCGCGCAGCAGCCGCAGCACGGCACCGCGTGCCTGTCGATCCGAGCCTTCGTAGGTGGCCTGGCGACGGCGTTCATCCCCGGTGTCCGGCCTGCCGGCTGCCAGCCACGCGCAGCTGTTGGCCAGGGGGCACTGCTCGCATCGCGGTGCCCGCGACGTGCACACGGTCGCGCCGAGCTCCATCATGGCGGCGTTGAACTCCGCGGCGTCGGCCAGTGAGTCGGGCAGGAGGGAGTCCATCAGCTCCAGGTCGCGCCGCGAGGGCGGTGCCGGCTGGGCCCGCCCCTGAACAGCCCTGGCCAGGACGCGCCGAGTGTTCGTGTCGACGACCGGGTGACGGTCGCCGTAAGCGAAGACCGCGACCGCGCGGGCCGTATAGTCGCCGATGCCGGACAGGGCGAGCAGGGCCTCGACGTCGCGCGGCACGATCCCGCCGTGCCGCTCGGTGATCTCGACAGCCGCCCGGAACAACCAGAGCGCGCGACGCGGGTATCCGAGATTGGCCCACTGGTGCACGACTTCCGCGGCCGACGCAGAGGCCATCGCCGCGGGTGTGGGCCAGCGCGCGAGCCACGCCTCGAGGTGCGGGACGACTCGGGAGACCGGAGTCTGCTGAAGCATGAATTCGCTGACCAGGACGCCCCACGCGCCGAACTCGTCATGGAACTCCGCTCGGCGCCACGGCAGGTCTCGAGCGGTCGATCGATACCACGTCGGCAGGTGCGATACGACATCGGAAGGGGCCTGCGGTCCGGGCATCCCTCCAGCGTACGTGAGCCGTGACCCGTGGTCGGTCCGGCGATTCACGGTGCGGCACCGGGGGCTGCCTCGGACCGGGGGCGCGCGCGTCGTCGGTAGGCTGAGGGGATGGTCTCGCCCGGCATCCTTCTCGTCGACAAGCCCGCTGGGCTGACCAGCCACGACGTGGTCGCCCGCACGCGGCGCGCGTTCGGGACGCGGAAGGTCGGCCATGCGGGGACACTCGATCCGATGGCGACCGGACTCCTCGTCATCGGCATCGAAGGTGCCACCCGGCTGCTGACCTACATCGTCGGCGCGGACAAGACCTACCAGGCGACGATCCGTCTCGGACAGACCACCGGGACGGACGACGCCGAGGGCGAGATCCTCATGACCGCCGAACCCGAGGCATGGAGCGCGGTCACGGATGCCGCGGTCGACGAGGGCATCCTGGCGTTGACCGGAGAGATCTCCCAGGTTCCCAGCTCGGTGTCCGCCATCAAGGTCGACGGACGACGTGCATACGATCGTGTGCGTGCCGGCGAAGAGGTCGTGCTCGCCGCGCGGGACGTCGTCGTGTCTCGCTTCGACGTGTCGGCACGGCGTCAGCAAGACGGTTTTCTCGATCTCGATGTGATCGTCGACTGCTCTTCCGGCACGTACATCCGGTCGCTCGCCCGTGACCTCGGCGCCGCACTCGGTGTCGGCGGACACCTCACCACGCTGCGGCGCACGCGGGTCGGGCCGTTCGAAGTGACGGATGCCGTCGGTCTCGATGCGCTCGAAGGCGCGCCGACGCTGACTCCAGGCGACGCGGCGGGGCGCATCCTTCCGGTGCTGGAGATGTCCGCGGAAGAAGCACGGGACCTCCGACACGGCAAGCGACTGGGAGGGCAGGCCGCCCGCCTCGCAGACGCTCTCGGTGCCGCGATCGACCCGGACGGCCTTCTGGTGGGCATCGTCGAGAAGCGGGGCGCAGATCTGAAGAGCGCCATGAACATGCCGGAGGGCGACCGATGATCCTGTGGCTCACGATCGCGCAGATCGCCGTCGCCGTCGCTGCCGGGATCTTCTGCATCGTCGCCGGACTGAGTGGTCGGCGACCGAGCGACATCAGCGTCGGGGCGCTCGCCCTCGTGGAGGTGCTGCTCGTCGTCCAGGTGATCGTCGCGATCGTCGCACCGCTCGCCGGCAACCCGCCGACGGGGGACCTGCTCGAGTACTGGGTCTACCTGGTGTCGGCGGTGCTCCTGCCCATCGGAGCCGTGCTGTGGGCGCTCATGGAGCGCAGCCGGTGGAGCACGGTGATCCTGGGTGTGGCCGCGCTCGCGATCGCGATCATGCTGTGGCGCATGCAGGTCATCTGGACCGTCCAGATCGCGTGACGTGAGGGGTCGTGGCGGAGTCCGGTGCCCTCCCGCGGCTCTAGGATGGAATGCGCTATGAGCTCCACCGCCCCCTCCACTCGGATGACCGGAATCGGTCGCGTCCTCGTGATCGTCTACGCCGTCATGGCGCTGGCGGCCACCGGGCGCAGCTTCGTGCAGATCGTCCGCCGATTCGACGAGGCACCGCTGGCGTACTCCCTCTCCGCACTCGCTGCGGTCGTCTACATCCTCGCGACACTCGCGCTCGTCCTGGCCCGTCGTCGTGGGTGGTACACCGTCGCCTGGGTCGCGATCGTCTTCGAGCTCACCGGTGTCCTCGTGGTGGGACTGCTGAGCATCCTGATGCCGGCGCTGTTCCAGCACGAGACGGTGTGGTCGCTGTTCGGGCGCGGTTACCTGTTCATCCCGCTGGTCCTCCCGGTGTTCGGAATCTGGTGGCTGCGCACGCACCGCCCCGTGGACGCCGCGATTCCGGCCGAGGTGCACGCGTGATCGTCTTCCGCAGCCCGGAGGAGGTTCCCGGCGGATTCGGCCCGAGCGCCGTCGCCATCGGCAAGTTCGATGGTGTCCACGCCGGTCATCGTGCGGTCATCGAACGGCTGAAGGAAGCCGCCGCCGCCACCGGGAGCCGCGCGGTCGCCGTGACCTTCGACCGCAATCCGCTGGCAGTCATCCGGCCGGATCGCTGTCCCGAGAACGTCGTCACGGTCGAGCGCAAGCTCGAGCTGTTGGGCGGCCTCGGGCTCGACGCGACACTCGTGCTCACGTTCGACGAGGAGATGGCCGCCCGCAGCGCGGAGGACTTCGTCGTCGACATCCTCGTCGGTGCGCTGCAGGTGTCGACCGTCCTGGTCGGTCAGGACTTCCGCTTCGGGCACCGAGGCGCGGGCACGCCCGAGCTGCTACGCGAACTCGGCCCTCGCTACGGCTTCTCCGTCGAGGTCGTCGACGATGTGTATCTTCCCGGTTCCCCTCGCCGCGTCTCGTCCAGCTGGATCCGAGAGCTGCTGATGGAGGGGGACGTCGCTTCGGCCGCCACGGTGCTCGGGCGCTATCCCGACGTCCGCGGCGAGGTCGTCCACGGCCTCAAGCGCGGGCGGGAGCTGGGGTTCCCCACGGCCAACCTCTCGACCATCGTCGACGCCTTCGTCCCCGCCGACGGGGTGTACGCCGGGTGGCTCGTCGACCACGACACCGGCATCCGTCATCCGTCCGCGATCTCGGTGGGCACGAATCCGACCTTCGACGACGTGCTCGTACGTCAGGTCGAGGCGCACGTGCTGGGGGAGACCGGACTCGACCTGTACGGACACGACGTCACTGTCGAGTTCGTGGCGAGGTTGCGGGGCATGGTCGCCTTCGAGGGCATCGAGAAGCTGATGGAGCAGATGGGTGCGGACGTCACGGACGCTGCTCGGGCTCTCGGCATCACATCCGCATAATCGCCCTGCCACGGTACTTCCCGGTCGTCGTCCGACGACTCGGCGTGGGCGATCTGCAGGACGACCGTCCGATGACATAGAATGGAGTCGGCTCCCGCCGATTCTCACGCTTCTCGCGTGCTTCGACGGGAAGACGACCCACTGTTCGTACGGTCCTGGCTCACGCCACACGCGGACAACGAGAACGGTTCAGGGCTTCATGGGGAAGCCGGAGCCTTCACGCTCAGGAGGAGCATGCCGACTACGGCAACCGCCGCCACGCGGCGCAAGAAGACGTCCCGTCGCGACGATGAGGCACCCCTCATCCCGATCCTGGCGCGCAAGGTGCGCGAGATCGAGGCGAAGTCGCAGCGCGGGAAGCTCGGCCCGACGAACCGGGTGAAGTTCCAGGTGATCGCGTTCCTGGTGCGCGAGGAGCGCGCCAGAGTGAAGGCGGACGCCGAGATCGGTGACCCGGCACGCGCTGAGCTGCTGAAGCGCCTCGACGGTGTGGCCACCATCCTCGCCAAGACTGCCGCGCGCGACACGTCGCTCATCCAGCTGCTCGAGGCCGACCAGGCGACGTCGCCGGTCGCCAAGCGCATGCGACGCGACTGGCTTCTCGAGTCGGGAGCGGAGCTCGCTCCCGAAGAGCTGATCATCGCCGATGCCGCACCCGTTCAGATCTCCACGGTTCCCGCGGCGATCGCCGAGCGACAGGTCACGCCTCCTTCGGTCGAGTCGCGGCAGCTGGCGAACCCGTTCCTCGCTCCGGATCTCACGCCGCGTCCGGCTGCGACCCCGCGCCGCCGCCTCGACGGCTGGGAGCTCATGGGCCCGCTGTACAAGGCGTTCGAGACCGGAGCCGGCGGATCCGCTGCGTCGATGGATCTGCCGCCGGCGCCGGAGTACGACCACATCTCGCCCAAGGGCCTCGAGGTCATGGTGCATCAGTCGCGGTTCCTGGAGGCGGTGAAGGCGGGTCACCGCAGCTTCCTCCTGGCAGACGAGCCCGGCCTCGGCAAGACGGCGCAGTCAGTGCTGGCCGCCTCGGTGGCCGGTGCGTACCCGCTGCTCGTCGTCGTGCCCAACGTCGTGAAGATGAACTGGGCGCGCGAGGTCGAGCGGTGGACGCCGCAGCGCCGCGCCACGGTCATCCAGGGCGACGGCACCGACATCGACGCGTTCGCCGACGTGTTCATCGTGAACTACGAGATCCTCGATCGGCACATGTCGTGGCTGGCCTCGATCGGTCTGCGCGGAATGGTCGTCGACGAGGCGCACTTCATCAAGAACCTCTCTTCGCAGCGCTCCCAGAACGTCCTCTCGCTGGCTGCTCAGGTGCGTGAGCGTACGCCGGGGCATGATCCCCTGATGCTCGCCCTCACCGGCACGCCGCTGATCAACGACGTCGAGGACTTCGACGCGATCTGGCGCTTCCTGGGGTGGACCACGGGCGAGAAGCCCGGCCCCGAGCTGATGGAGAAGCTCGACGCCACGGGGTTCACCCCGGCCGACAAGGCGTTCTACCCCGAGGCACGCGACGCCGTCATCTCGATGGGCATCGTCCGACGCAAGAAGAAGGACGTCGCCGCCGATCTGCCGGACAAGCTGATCGCCGACCTGCCGGTGCAGCTCGACGACGAGTTCGGACGGAGCATCCGCCAGGCCGAACGCGAACTCGGCGAGCGGCTCGCGGCTCGGTACCGTCGCATCATCGAGGCCCGCGGAGACCGTGGACTGGCGCCCGGGGAGATCGACGAGGACATCGTCCGCCTCGTCGCCCAGAACGAGCTCGAGGAGTCGAAGGCCGCGGGCACCGGAGGAGACAACGTCTTCACGATGGTCCGCCGAATCGGCCAGGCCAAGGCGCAGCTCGCGGCGGACTATGCAGCGCAGCTGCAGCGGTCTGTCGGCAAGGTCGTCTTCTTCGCGAAGCACATCGACGTGATGGACCGTGCGGAGGCGCACTTCGCCGCCGTGGGCATCCGGTCGGTGTCGATCCGCGGAGACCAGACCTCGACGACTCGCCAGCAGGCGATCGACGACTTCAACAGCGACCCTTCCGTGGGGATCGCGGTCTGCTCGCTCACCGCGGCCGGCGTCGGTCTGAACCTGCAGGCGGCGTCGAACGTCGTCCTCGCAGAGCTGTCCTGGACGGCGGCCGAACAGACTCAGGCGATCGACCGCGTGCACCGCATCGGTCAGGACGAGCCGGTCACGGCGTGGCGGATCATCGCCGCGCACACGATCGACACCAAGATCGCTGAGCTGATCGACCAGAAGCAGGGCCTCGCGGCACGCGCGCTCGACGGTGAGGCCGTCGAGGAGTCGGCCGCAGAGCCGGTGCAGCTGGCGGCGTTGATGCACCTGCTGCGTCAGGCTCTGGGCGCGGCATAGGCGCGAAGAACTCCGGTTCTTAACGTCGGTTTCGCCTCTTCGGCGTTCGGGATCAAGAAGTTCGTCGATATCGGCGGATCGCGGTGTCAAGATCGACGGTTTTCGTCGGCTTCGAATGGCGCCCGGGTACGTGGGGCGCTAGTGTCGATCGAAGGCAGCGTCGCCTCTTTCCCCCATCTCCCGAACGTCTGAAGGCACCAGCATGAAGATCGGCATCCTGACGAGCGGCGGCGACTGCCCCGGACTCAACGCGGTCATCCGCGGCATCGTGCTCAAGGGCACCACCACGTACGACCTGGAGTTCGTCGGCATCCGTGACGGATGGCGGGGGCTGGTCGACGGAGACTTCATGCCGCTCACGCGCCACGAGGTGAAGGGCCTGTCCAAGGTCGGCGGCACGATCCTCGGCACCAGCCGCACGAACCCCTACGAGGGCGAGCGCGGGGGAGCGGAGAACATCGCCAAGACCCTCTACGGGCACAAGATCGACGGCATCATCGCGATCGGCGGCGAAGGCACTCTCGCCGCGGCCGACCGTCTCGCGAAGGACGGCATCAAGGTCATCGGCGTCCCCAAGACGATCGACAACGACCTGCAGGCGACGGACTACTCGTTCGGCTTCGACACGGCGGTGAACATCGCCACGGATGCGATGGACAGGCTTCGCACCACGGGCGACTCCCACCAGCGGTGCATGGTCGCCGAGGTCATGGGACGCCACGTCGGCTGGATCGCCCTGCACGCCGGTATGGCCGCCGGCGCCCACGTGATCTGCATCCCCGAGGTGCCGATGTCGATCGACGACATCACCGAGCTCGTGACCAGCGCCCACGACCGCGGCCGCGCGCCCCTGGTCGTCGTCTCCGAAGGCTTCAAGCTCCTCGGAATGGACGAGGCGTACAGCGACAAGGGGCTCGACGCCTTCAACCGGCCGCGGCTCGGTGGCATCGGTGATCTGCTCGCTCCCGAGATCGAGCGCATCACGGGTATCGAGACGCGCGCCACGATCCTCGGCCACATCCAGCGCGGTGGTTCCCCGTCGGCGTTCGACAGGGTCCTCGCGACGCGACTCGGCCTTCATGCCGCGGACGCGCTCGTCGACGGAGCCTGGGGCCAGATGGTGGCGATGCAGGGCACCGACATCGTCCGGGTGCCGTTCGCCGATGCGCTGGGCGAGCTGAACACGGTCCCGCGCTACCGCTATGACGAGGCCGCCGCACTCTTCGGCTGAGACTTCCGCTCGAGGGGCCCGCCCGTTCGAACGGGCGGGCTTCGTCGTCGCGTCTCAGGCCTCGGCGAGGCCGAGGGTGTCGAGCAGCCAGGCGAGCTCGAAGGCGCGCTCCCGCCATGAGTTGTAGCGGCCGCTCACGCCGCCGTGCCCGGCGACCATCTCGCACTTGAGGAGCACGTCGGAGGCACCGGCCTCGCGCAGACGTGCGACCCACTTCGCCGGCTCCACGTAGAGCACGCGGGTGTCATTGAGTGATGTCACCGCGAGGATGCGGGGGTACTGGACGCCGTCGCGGACGTTCTCGTACGGCGAGTACGACTTCATGTACTCGTAGACGTCGGCGTCGTGGAGAGGATCGCCCCATTCGTCCCACTCGATCACGGTGAGGGGCAGCGACGGGTCGAGGATCGTCGTCAGAGCGTCGACGAACGGAACTCCGGCGAGGATTCCGGCGAAGAGTTCGGGGGCGAGGTTGGCGACGGCGCCCATCAGCAGTCCGCCCGCGCTGCCGCCCTCAGCGACCAGTCGGCTCGGCGTGGTGACACCGGTCGCGACCAGGTGCTCACCGCAGGAGACGAAGTCCGTGAAGGTGTTGCGCTTGCTGAGCAGCTTCCCGTCTTCGTACCACTGGCGGCCCATCTCGCCGCCGCCGCGCACGTGAGCGACCGCGAAGATCACGCCGCGATCGAGCTCGGAGAGTCGCGCGACCGAGAACCCGGGGTCGATCGAATGCTCGTAGGAACCATAGCCGTAGAGATGCACGGGGCGTGCTCCCGCACCGGGCTCGCCGAATGAGCGCTTCCACACGAGGGAGAT
The DNA here is from genome assembly GCF_024519805.1 of Microbacterium sp. Mcb102. Taxonomy (NCBI): domain Bacteria; kingdom Bacillati; phylum Actinomycetota; class Actinomycetes; order Micrococcales; family Microbacteriaceae; genus Microbacterium; species Microbacterium sp. Mcb102. The sequence continues at coordinate 433,493 of NZ_JALJRG010000001.1, forward strand.
CGGCACGCGCACCCCATCGGACGCCGTCGCCCATTCGCGCCGCTGACCGTACTCGTCCGGGTCGTAGCCGCCGAGTACGGTGACCTGCTTGCGCAGCACCAGCTCGCGGTTCGACAGGTCGAGGTCGTACACCGTGCCGGGCGTGACGAACGACGTGTATCCGAGTCGCAGGAAGGGGGAGTGCCACTCCGGGTTCCCGCTCACTCCGGCGGAGTACAGCGGCTCGTCGAAGGGAATTTCGTCGACGGTGTTCGTGGTGTAGTCGAGAAGCCCGACGCGCTCGAGTCCCTCGCTGCGGTACTCGACCGTTGCGAAGTCGCGGAACGCATCCATGCCGAGCAGACGCCTTCCCGCCTCGTGGGCGACGACCCGGCGCCGTTCGCCCTGAGGGTCGGACGCCGCCACCGAGACGAGTTCGAAGTCGAGGGCTCCGTCGTTGTGCAGGATGAAGAGCCTGTCCTCGCCGTCCACCACGGCGTGATCGATGGAGTACTCCACTCCTTCGCGGCGCGGCCACACCAGGCGAGGCGTCGCGGTGAGGTCGCCGGTCAGATCGACGAGGTACTCCTCGCTCGTGATGCTCGAACCGACGCCGATGACGAGGTACCGGCGGCTGCGGGTGATCCCGGCGCCGAGCCAGAACTTCTCGTCGGGTTCGTGGAACAGCTGGACATCGTCCGCGACCGGTGTGCCGAGGCGGTGCAGCCACAGGGTGTCGGGCCGCCAGGCTTCATCTCGGGTCGTGTAGAGGACGCCGGTGCCGTCCGGGGTGAAGAAGGCGCCGCCGGTGTTCGGGATCTCGTCGTCGAGGGTCTCGCCGGAGACGAGGTCGCGCACGTGCACCGTGTACAGCTCGTCGCCTTCGAAGTCGGTCGACCAGAGCAGCTTCGTCGCGTCGTCCGAGGTGTCGAACGCCCCGAGCGAGAAGAACTCGTGCCCGTCGGCCTCGACGTTCCCGTCGAGCAGCACGACCTCGCCGGGAACCGGCACGCCGGCCTCGAGCTTCGGGGGAGTCCAGTCGTCGTGCTCCGCGGCGGCCCGGCAGTGGATGCCGTACTGGGCGCCCTCTTCGGTGCGGCTGTAGTACCACCAGTCTCCGCGCCGGGTGGGAACGGACAGATCGGTCTCCTGCACGCGACTCTTGATCTCCTCGAAGAGGCGCTCGCGCAGGTCGGCCAGGTGCGCCGTCTCGTCGTCGGTGTGGGCGTTCTCCCCCTCGAGGTGCGCGATGACCTCGGCGGAGTCCTTCGCCCGCATCCACTCGTACGGGTCGTCGAATGTGTCACCGTGGTGCGTGCGGAGCGTGGAGCGGCGGGCAGCGAGGGGAGCGTCAGTCACCGTCCCACGCTATCCCAGGTCGAGTTGACCGGCACGGGGGAGGGTGGGAGGATTTAGCGGGGCCGGTTAACGGAAGTCAAACCCACGGTGAACTCTTCGTTCGTCACGTCGATCACGTCGACATCTCCTTCTTCCTCAAACGACCGAAAGCGAACGGTGGAAACCGCAGCCCTCATCGTCGTGCTTGTCATCGCGCTGGCACTCTTCTTCGACTTCACCAACGGCTTTCACGACACGGCGAATGCCATGGCGACGCCGATCGCCACCGGTGCGCTCAAGCCCAAGACCGCCGTCCTCCTCGCCGCCGTCTTGAACCTGGTGGGTGCATTCCTGTCCACCGAGGTCTCCAAGACGATCTCCGGCGGCATCATCCGCGAAGACGCGATCATCTCCGCGGGGGCGGACCTCTTCCTGTCCCTGATCTTCGCGGGCCTGATCGGCGCCATCACCTGGAACATGCTGACCTGGCTCCTGGGCCTTCCGTCGAGCTCATCGCACGCGCTGTTCGGCGGCCTGATCGGCGCGACCCTGGTCGGTGCGGGGCTCGGCGGCATCGACTTCGGCATGGTGCTCTCGAAGATCGTGCTCCCTGCGCTCATCGCCCCCGTCACCGCGGGGCTCATCGCCTTCGCGGCGACGAAGATCGCCTACTCGATCACGCGACGTTACGACGGCAAGCCCGACGGTCGCGACGGTTTCCGTTGGGGGCAGATCTTCACGTCCTCGCTGGTCGCACTCGCGCACGGCACCAACGACGCGCAGAAGACGATGGGTGTCATCACCCTCGCTCTGATCACCATCGGCTGGCAGTCCGGCGTGCACCACGAACCGCAGCTCTGGGTGATCGTCGCCTGCGCCTTCACGATCGCGCTCGGCACGTATCTCGGTGGCTGGCGAATCATCCGCACTCTCGGCAAGGGACTCACCGATGTGAAGCCCGCGCAGGGCTTCGCGGCGGAGAGCTCGACGGCAGCGACGATCCTGGCCTCCAGTGCGCTCGGCTTCGCGCTCTCGACCACGCAGGTGGCCTCGGGTTCCGTGATCGGCTCCGGTCTCGGTCGCCGAGGCTCCACGGTCCGCTGGCGGACGGCGGGTCGTATCGGCGTCGGCTGGCTGCTCACGCTTCCCGCAGCGGGAGCCGTTGGTGCTCTGGCGGCGCTTCTCGTCGTCTGGCTCGGCAACTGGGGTGTGGCGATCGACGCGGTCATCGCCGTCGTGATCATCCTCGGACTGTTCATGCGTTCGCGCCGCAACGCCGTCACATCCGCGAACGCCATGAGTGACGTCGCCGAATCCGGGATGGCCATCGAGCTCCCGGACACGCCGCCGCCGACGCGTCGTCAGCAGCGTATCGAGCTGGCCAAGGCCGAGGCGAAGGCCCGTGCCGAGGCCCGTGAGAAGGTGAAGGCCCAGGCGAAGAAGGACGCGGAGGCCAAGGCGAAGAAGAAGGCTCAGGCCAAGGCGAGCGTCAAGGGTGCCAAATCCGCCTCCTCATCGAAGAACTCGGACGCGAACCGGAACGGGGACTCGGAATGAACGTCGTCATCGACTGGATCGCGTTCCTCCAGGTGTTCCTCGCGGCACTGATCGGCGCGGCGGCCATCGTCACCTTCTACGCCCTCGGCCTTCGTCTGCTGGTGCGCAGCGGTCGCGCCCCGGTGGTGAGCCCCGCCGAGTTCACGGATGCGATCACGGTGATCTCCGAGAAGGAGATGAAGCGCGCCGAGAAGCAGGCGGCGAAGGCGGCGCGGAAGAGCCCGCTCACCGAGGGGCAGAAGCGGGTCGCGCTCTTCGGTGCGTACGGATGCTTCGCGCTGTGCGCCGCGGCCGTGGTCGCCGGCATCCTGCTCCTCGTCATCGGGCACTGACCCGACGCCGGCAGGTCGAATGCCGACGCGGGGTCGAGGCCTAGGCTGTTGGCATGTCCGCAGGAACCGGAAACGCGTACGCCTTCGGTCGACATGACCCCGCAAGCCATGTGCTGATCCACGTGAGTGATCCGCACTTCCTCGCAGGGGGAGCGCGGCTCGGTGGGAAGTACGACGTCGAGGCCAATTTCGCCCGAACGCTCGATGCGATCAGATCCGTGCATCCGCATCCGTCGGCGATCGTCGTCACCGGCGACCTCGCCGATCTGGGTGAGCCCGACGCTTATCGCCGGCTGAGGGCTGCCGTCGAGCCGGTGGCGGACGAGCTGGGCGCTCCGCTCATCTGGGTCGCGGGCAACCACGACGAACGCCCGGCACTGCGCGCAGGACTCCTCGATGCGGAGCCGACGGAGGATCCGGTGACGGGCGTCTGGGACCTCGCCGGGCTTCGCCTCATCGCTCTCGACACCAGCGTTCCCGGCTGGCATCACGGCGACCTCGACGAAGAACAGCTGTCCTGGCTCGCCGACGTGCTCGCGGATCCCGCTCCGCACGGCACCCTGCTCGCGATGCACCATCCACCGCTCCCGAGCCATCTGCCGCTCTTCGACATCCTGGAGCTTCGGCATCAGGATGAGCTCGCGGAGGTCATCCGCGGAACCGATGTCCGTGGCATCCTCGCCGGTCACCTGCACTACTCGTCGCAGGGCACCTTCGCCGGCGTCCCGGTGAGTGTCTCGTCGGCCACCTGCTACACGATGAACGTGGCGCGTCCGTCGGCCGAGGTGAACGGCATGGACGCGGCCCAGGCCTTCCAGCTCGTGCACGTGTACCCGGAGACGATCACGCACACGGTGGTGCCGGTGACGCAGGCCGCGACCGGGGACTACTTCTCCGCGGACTGGCTCGAGCGGATGGCGGCGCTCACACCGGAGCAGCGACTCGAGGCGTTCTCCCGCAAGCCCGGCCGGTGAGCGGCGTAGACTGAGAGCATCCCCCACCCTTCTCACCCGCCACGACCCACGAGGATGTGACATGGCTTCTGCCGCGCCTACCCCGACCCGCACCGAGACCGATTCGCTCGGGAGCATGGAGATTCCCGTCGACGCGTACTGGGGGATTCATACTTCCCGCGCCGACGCGAACTTCCCGATCTCGAAACGGCCCATCTCGGTCTATCCGGACCTCGTGGTCGGGCTGGCGATGGTCAAGCAGGCGAGTGCGCGGGCGAACCGCGAGATCGGGGTACTGGACCACGAGCGCGCCGACCTGATCGACCGTGCCGCGCAGCGCGTCATCGACGGCGAGTTCCACGAGCAGTTCACGGTGGGCGTCATCCAGGGCGGTGCCGGTACCTCGACGAACATGAACGCGAACGAGGTCATCACCAACATCGCGCTGGAGTTGGCCGGCCGCGAGAAGGGCGATTACGCCTTCCTGTCGCCGATCGATCACACCAACCGCAGCCAGTCGACCAACGACGTCTACCCGACCGCCGTGAAGATCGGCCTCTCACTGACGCTGCGCTCGCTGCTCGAAGAGCTCGACCTGCTGCGACTGTCGTTCCTCGGCAAGTCCCGCGAGTTCCACGACGTGCTGAAGGTCGGTCGCACCCAGCTGCAGGACGCCGTGCCGATGACTCTCGGCCAGGAGTTCAACGGCTTCGCCACGACTCTCGGCTACGACCACACGCGGCTGACCGAGAACGCCTCGCTCATGTTCGAGATCAACATGGGTGCCACGGCGATCGGCACCGGCATCACCACGCACCCCGGTTACGCCCCCGCCGTGCTCAAGCACCTGCGCGAGATCACGCAGCTCGACCTGCGAACGGCCGGTGACCTCGTCGAGGCCACCAGCGACACCGGCTCGTTCATGTCGTTCTCCTCGACGCTCAAGCGCAACGCGATGAAGCTGTCGAAGATCTGCAACGACCTCCGGCTGCTCTCGTCCGGCCCGCAGGCGGGCTTCGGCGAGATCAACCTGCCTGCGATGCAGGCCGGATCCAGCATCATGCCCGGCAAGGTGAACCCGGTCATCCCCGAGGTCGTGAACCAGGTCGCGTTCGCCGTCGCGGGCGCCGACATGACGGTGACGATGGCCGCCGAGGCGGGCCAGCTCCAGCTGAACGCGTTCGAGCCGGTCATCGCGCATTCGATCTTCCAGTCGATCACGTGGATGCGCCAGGCGATGTGGACGCTGCGCGTCAACTGTGTCGACGGCATCACCGCCAACCGCGATCGTCTCGGCGCGATGGTCGGTGCATCGGTCGGCGTCATCACCGCCCTGACGCCGTTCATCGGCTACGCGGCCGCTGCGGCGCTCGCGAAGACCGCGCTCCTGACGAACCGGAGCGTCGCGGACCTGGTCGTCGAGGCCGGTCTGATGTCGCGCGACGAGGTCGTCAAGCAGCTCTCGCCCGCTCGTCTGTCCGGGCTCGAGACGATCACCGCGGCGATCCCGGTGATCTCGCCGGAGGACCGCATCGAGGTCTGACCCACCCGCGAAGGCAAGAGGGGGATGGATGCCGCGGCATCCATCCCCCTCTTCGTGCGTCGAGCTGCTCAGTCGGTGATGCGGCAGTGCGTCGTGAGCTCGCCGATGCCGTCGATTCCGACGGTCACGGTGGAGTGGTCGCGCAGGAAGATCTGTGGATCCCGCGAATACCCGGCGCCACCGGGGCTGCCCGTCGAGATGAGGGTTCCGGGCAGCAACGTGAGTGACTGCGAGAGGTGCGCGATCAGCGTGGCGACGGAGCGCACCATCTGGTCCGTGCTGGCGTCCTGAACCGTGTGGCCGTCCACGACCGCCCAGATATGCAGATCCTGCGGGTCGGAGATCTCATCCGCGGTCACCGCGAACGGTCCGGTCGGGGTGAATCCGTCGAATGACTTGCATCGCGACCACTGTGCCTCGGAGAACTGGATGTTCCTGGCGGTGATGTCGTTCACCACGGTGTAGCCCCAGACGTGCGAGAGAGCATCCGCCTCGCTGACGTCCTTGGCGGGGGTTCCGATGAGCACGCCGAGCTCGGCCTCGTAGTCGACGGCCTCGCTGAGGGATCGCGGCCAGGAGGTGGTCTGTTCGTGTCCGGTGAGCGAATTCGGCCACAGCGTGAACACGGTCGGTGCCGCATCGGTCTTCAAGCCCAGCTCGCTGGAGTGCGCCGCATAGTTGAGCCCGACGGCGAGCACCGCCGGGGGAGCGATCACGGCGGAGGAGAACGCCCAGTCGCCGAGCGGATGGCGCTCCGCGTCTGCGGCGGCCAGCGCGGCGCGCAGTCGCTCGAGGAGAGGGTCCCCTCCCTCGATCAGCTGCTGCAGCGTGGCAGGGGCGTCGTTCAGGAGATCAGAGACGAGGATGGCGTCCGAGTCCTGCACCACGGCGAGAACCGTGCGCGGGGAGTCAGGACGGCGCAGGTGAGCGAACCGCATGGTTCTACGCTACCGGCTGCCGGGCGACGAGCGGGTGGAGGACTCAGCCATACCCGAGGCGTCTCTCTTGTTCCCCATAAGCTTTGGCTATGAGTTTCGGAGGACCCCCGCCGCCGCAGCAGCCCTCGCCGTACATGCCGCCACCCCCGCGACAGCCGGCCTATGCCTCGCGTCTGGCCCAGCCGACACCGTACACACCGCCTGCTCCGGTCGCGCCGTCGCCGGCCGAGTCGCTGCCCGCGCTGCCGGTGCCGACGCGCAAGGGGCGCACGATCTCGCTCTGGCTCTTCGGTTTCCTGGGCTTCCTGCTGCTCGCCCTGGTCGGCTACTTCGGGTGGGCGCTCGGTGTCTTCGCCTCCGTCGTCGGTTTGGTGCTCGCCCTCATCCCGCTGACCGTGGTGTTCCTCGGCGTCCGGATGATCGACCGCTGGGAACCGGAGCCGAAGCGCCTGGTGTTCTTCGCGATCGCTTGGGGCGCACTGGCGGCTGCGGGGCTCACTCTGCTCGTCGACGTGGGGCTGACGATCCTGCTCGGCATCACCTCCGATGCCTTCACGGCGGTGGTGCAGGCGCCGATCGTCGAGGAGTTCTGGAAGGGACTCGGGGTCTTCCTCATCTTCCTGCTCGCCCGTCGCGCCTTCGACGGTCCGGTGGACGGTGTCGTGTACGGAGCACTCGTCGGCGCGGGGTTCGCCTTCACCGAGAACATCCAGTACTTCGCGGTCAGCCTGATCGAGGGTGGTGGCGAGCAGCTCACCGTCACCTTCGCCGTGCGCGCGATCCTGTCCCCGTTCGCACACGCCATGTTCACGGCGGTGACCGGCTTCGCGATCGGTCTGGTCGCGCGGCGACACGGATCGGCGAGCTCCGCGATCGGTGCGGGCCTGCTGGGAATGCTCGGAGCGGTCCTCCTGCACGCACTCTGGAACGGGTCCGCGACCTTCGCCGACTTCTTCGGACTGTACTTCACCCTGCAGGTGCCGCTCTTCGTGGGCTTCATCCTCGGAATCGTCGCTCTCCGTCGCGAAGAGGCGCGCCTCACGCGTGCGCGCCTCGCCGAGTACGCGAACGCGGGGTGGTTCACGCCCGAAGAGGTCACGATGCTCGCCACATCGAGCGGACGCAAGGCGGGTCTCAACTGGGCGCGCGGTCTTCGGGGCGACCGGCGTCCGATCATGCGCGAGTTCATCAAGGACGCGACCGCGCTGGCCGCGGTCCGTCAGCGGGCGATCACGGGGCGCGATCCGCTCGCCGTCGAGGACGAGCGTGCGCTGCTGATCCGTACCCGAGCCGCCAGGGCCGCACTGCTGGCGTATTGAGCCCGACGTCGGGATACTCGTCGTGAGGAGGCGGTCGCGATGAGCACGTTCGTCCTGATCCACGGCGGGGGAGATGTCGGGTGGTCTTGGCATCTGGTCGCCGCAGAACTCGTGGCGCGCGGACACGAGGTCTTCGCCCCCGATCTCCCCGCCGGTGACGATTCCCTCACTCTGGAGGACTACGCGGACGCCGTGGTGGCAGAGGTGGGGCCACGACGCGATGTCGTCGTGCTCGGCCACTCGTTCGGAGCCTTCACTGCGCCTCTGGTCGCCGAGCGACTGTCGGCTGATCTCCTCGTGCTGGCCGCGGGGATGATCCCGGCGCCCGGTGAGCCGCCGGAGCGGTGGTGGTCCGAGTCGGGCTATCTCGCCGCCGCCGAGGCCCAGGCGGCGATCGATGGCGGACTGACGGGTAACGAGGACCCCTACGTGAGTTTCTACAACGGCGTGCCGCGAAAGCTGGCGGACGAAGCACTGCGGCAGGAGCGCGCACATCCGTCCTCGGCGGCGATGGAGGTCCCGTGGCCGCTGAAGGTCTGGCCCGATGTGGCGACGCGGGTCATCGTGTTCGCGGACGATCGCTTCTTCCCGCCGCGCTTCCTCCGCGACCTCGCCCGAGAGCGTCTCGGGGTGGTCGCCGACGAGGTCCCCGGCGGACACTGCGCCATGCTCAGCAGGCCGACGGAGATCGCGGAGATGCTCGTCGGCTACCTCGATTGACGCCCGGAGACCCCGCGGTGGCAAGACTCAGCGCCCGGTGCTGCGGCGATGCCTGCGAGTCTCCCGGGCGCTGAGTTGATCTGTAATCAGGGTGCACCCGACCACGGAGGGTGTCAAGAGGCTGTTGCCGCTGCGCCCGTCGAAGTGTTCGCTGTGAGCAGGTGCGATCGCGTTGACCCCTCCCGCGGGCTCGGGTTTGATGGAGGCATGACTGATCGCACAAAGCCTGAGTTCGATGCCCCCAGCGCCCCCGCTCCCGCGGAGCTCGTCATCCGCGACATCATCGAGGGTGACGGCGCAGAGGCGAAGCCCGGCGACACCGTGACCGTGCACTACGCCGGCGTCGAGTTCGACTCCGGCGAGGAGTTCGACTCGTCCTGGGGTCGCGGCGAGACCATCCAGTTCCCGCTGCGCGGCCTGATCCAGGGCTGGCAGGACGGCATCCCCGGCATGAAGGTCGGCGGACGCCGTGAGCTGATCATCCCGCCTCACCTGGCCTACGGCCCGGTCGGTGGCGGCCACTTCCTCTCCGGAAAGACGCTGATCTTCATCATCGATCTCGTCGCTGTCGGCTGAGCCCGACCCGTACGCCGAGACGCCCTTCCTCCTCGGAGGAGGGGCGTCTCTGTTGTATATCGGAAGAACATCCGCATTCAGGGGAATATATGCGAATGAATGTAAGTTGTCACAGGGGTCGCGGTGAACGCGGCCCCTGTCCGAAGCCGCATCAGCGGCCGATGTCTCCGAAGGAGAAACCATGACCAGCATCGACATTCCCGGCTACCGTCCCGGCACCTGGGTGCTCGACCCCTCGCACAGCGAGGTGACGTTCAGCGTCCGCCACATGATGATCTCCAAGGTGCGCGGCACCTTCGGCGTCAAGAGCGCGACCTTGATCGCGCCCGAGAACCCGCTCGAGGCCAAGGTCGAGGCTTCCGTCGACGTCACCTCGGTCGACACGAACGACGAGGGTCGCGACGCCCACCTGCGCTCCGCCGACTTCTTCGACACCGAGAACTTCCCGACGATGGAGTTCGTGTCCACCGGCGCGCGCGTCAAGGGCGACGAGCTGTTCGTCGACGGTGACCTCACGATCCGCGGCGTCACCAAGCCGGTCAGCTTCGAGCTCGACTTCGGCGGATTCGGCACCGACCCGTACGGCAACTACAAGGCGGGCGCTTCTGCCAAGGCCGTGATCAACCGCGAGGACTTCGGTCTCACGTGGAACGCCGCACTCGAGACCGGTGGCGTGCTCGTGGGCAAGGACATCACGATCAGCCTCGACCTGCAGGGCGCGCTGCAGCAGGACTGACGCCGTCACGCAGTTCCTCGAACCCCGGGTCCGTCAGGGCTCGGGGTTCTCTGCGTCGTAGTCGTGGAATCGGCGGTTGCGGCGCGAGAGCATCGCGACGAGGGCGATCACCAGGACGCCGCCGAGCAGCGGCGGGAACCACAGGGTGGTCAGCGTGGCGAGAGTCCCGGCGTACAGGGCTCCGACGCGCGGGCCGCCGGCGACGACCACCACAAAGAGTCCCTGCAATCGACCGCGCATCGCGTCGGGAACCGCCGCCTGCATCATCGTGTTGCGGTAGATCGAGCTGACATTGTCGGAGGCCCCGGAGAGCGCGAGTGCCACGCAGGCGGCGACGATCAGGCCGATGTTCGGGGCATCCTCGCCGGCGGGCGGAGAGAACGCCCCGATCAGCAGCACCAGGCCGAAGAGGAGGATCGAAGCGCCGTACGCTTCGACGGCCCGCGCGATGCCGCGGCCATGCCACCGATACTGGACGACGCGCCCGGAGAACAGGCTCGACGCGAAGGTTCCGACGGCGACGGCCGCCGTGAGGATTCCGGTCGTCACGGCGCCGCCGCCCAGGAGCACGGTGCCGAGGGCGGGGAAGAGGACGAGGGGTTGGCCGAACGTCATCGCGATGATGTCGATGATGTACTGCATCCGGATGTTGCCCGCCTTGCGCAGGAAGCGCCGGCCGTCGACGAGCGATTCCAGGCCGGGGCGCACGATCTCGCCCTCAGGGCGCAGTACCGGAAGCGTCCACAGGCCGAGGAACATCGACAGCATCAGTACGACGTCGATCGTGTAGGTCCAGCCGTAGCCGGTGAGGGCCACGAGCAGGCCGGCCAGCGCGGGGCCGGCCATGACGGTGAGCCCGAATGCGACGCCGTTGAGTGCTGATGCCGCCGCCAGCTGCTCGCGGGGGATGAGGCGCGGCACGATCGCCGTGCGCGTGGCCATGCCCACCGAGTTCGCGGCCGAGTTGATCATGCTGAGTGCATACAGCCACCAGATGGTTTCGGTGCCGGTCCACGTGAGCGCGGCGAGCAGTGCGGTCGAGGCGAACGTGATGGTCGCCGCGATCAGGGCCACCCTGCGCCGGTCGAATGCGTCCGCGAGCATCCCGCCGTACAGGCCGGCGAGGATCATCGGGATGAGCCCGGCGACCGCGATCATGGACACGGCGAATGTGCTCCCGGTCAGCACGAACACATGCAGCATCACGGTGACGATCGTCAACTGACCGCCGATGCCCGCGAGCGTCGATCCGATCCACATCCGCGCGAAGGCGGGACTGGTCTTCAGGGGAGTGAGGTCGATGAGGTGACCGCGTCGGCCGCTCACTCGTCGATCTTCTTCTGCACCGTTCGAGCCTAGTTGACGCCGGTCGAGCGGCCCCTCGCGGTTGTCACGCGAGGGTGTCCTCGGCTGGTAGACTCTTCAGGTTGCCGTTCGATCGGCCGCGGATAAAGAGAGCCCTCGCATCAGGCGTCGGGCGCCGCGCAACAAGCAGAGAGGGGATCGAATCTATGGCACTGGAAGCAGACGTCAAGAAGGCGATCATCGAAGAGTACGCGACGCACCCCGGTGACACCGGATCCCCCGAGGTGCAGGTCGCAATGCTGACGCAGCGCATCAAGGACCTCACCGAGCACCTCAAGGAGCACAAGCACGACCACCACTCGCGTCGTGGTCTGTTCCTGCTCGTCGGTCAGCGCCGTCGCCTGCTGGGTTACCTGCAGGACATCGACATCAACCGCTACCGGTCGCTCATCGAGCGTCTCGGCCTGCGTCGATAAAGCAAGGCGATCCTGCGTTCAATCGCGCAGAACATTCTTGAGAAGGCCGCCCCACGGTGTGGGGCGGCCTTCGTCATGCTCGGGGGAGTGCAGGCACCTCCGACGGTGCCTGCAGGTCGACCGGGCGGCAGCGGATCACGAACCCCACGACGAGGGCGAGCGCCGCGGCACACACGATCATGAACACGAGGCTCGCCGTCCAGCCGCCGGTGAGGTCGTGGAGGACGCCGACGAGGAGGCTCCCCGCGCCGGCGAACGCGTAGCCGACGCCCTGCGCGATAGCCGACAGCAGGCCCGCCGAGGCCTCGTCGGCGGCGAGCATCACGATGAGTGCGAGGGAGAGTCCGAACGTCGCGCTCTGCACGGCACCGAGCACGACCGTGATCGCGATGTACGACTCGTCGCCGGAAGCGAGCCAGACGAACGCCGCCAGCATCACGATGCCCAGGCCCGGACCGAACAACCGCAGAACGCGGCGACGTCGAGCGAGGATCGGCGCGACGAGCGTCGGCACGAGGCCCGCGACGCTGGTCAGCGCGAGCAGCCAGCCGGCGGTCTGCGCGTCCACACCGCGATCTCCGAGGATGCGGGGGAGCCACGAGGCCACCGCGAAGAAGAGCATCGCCTGGAGGCCGAACATCGCGGTGATCAGCGCGACGGTCGGTCGAGCCGACCGGGGCAGCGCCATCCGAGACGACGGCGGTGGGGGAGCTTCCGAGCGCAGCGCCACACCGACCATGGCGCCCGCGGCGATCAGAGCGGGCACGGCCCAGAGCCCGAGCGCCACCGCGGGCCCGCCGACCGCCGTGCTCAGCGGCACGGCGAGTCCCGCTCCGAGCGCGGCCCCCGCGCTGAACGACATGCTGCTCAGGCCGATCCAGAGACCGCCCGCCCGAAGGGACTTCAGGTACTGCGGAAGCAAGGTCCCCGCAGCCATGATCGACACCCCGGCGAGGAAAGTTCCCGGGAGCATGCCCCCGGGAACGACGACCCGCAGTGCGAGCGACCCCGCGAGCGCCACCATGGTCCAGATCAGCGCCCTGGTCACACCGAGGCGGCGGGCGAGCAGCGGCCCGACCGGTGCACTGATGCCGAAGGCGATCACCGGCAGCGTCGCCAGGAGGTTCAGCTGCACCGGTGCGAGGTCGAACGCCGCCCTCGTCGGCTCGAGCAGGGCGGCGACCGAGGTGATCGCCGGGCGCAGGTTGAGCCCGATCAGCAGAGCTGCGCCGAGCCCGACGGCGCGATCGCGGAACTCGCTGCCTCGACGCTCAGAGCGCGAGGACACGAAGGCCGTCGGCGACCACGCGGCCGTCGTGGATGACGAGTCGGTCGGTTCCCCGGTCCATCACCGCGCTGGTGGGCGTCTCGCCATCGACCAGGACCAGGTCGGCCCGGTCTCCGACGGCCAGGCCGGGTCGGTCCTCGACCCCCGTGAGGCGCGGTGAGGTGGAGGACATGATGCTCGCCCCACCCATCGTCGCGACCGCGAGCGCCATCTCGATGTGGTCGTCGCGACGGAAACCGTTGGTGAAGGCCAACTGCCAGGTGCGGTCGAGCATGTCGGTGTTGCCATAGGGGCTCCAGTAGTCGCGCTGGCCGTCCTGACCGAGTCCGATCCGCACGCCCGCTTCGACGAGCTGCACCAGGGACAGGTGATTGCTGGTCGAGGGGGCGACCGTCGCCATCGAGATGTCCAACTCGGCGAACTCCTCGATCAGACGACGGCTCGTGGCCTCGTTCACAGAACCGAGTTCGTAGGCGTGTGACATCGTGACTTTGCCCTGCATGCCGAGTGCGCGTGTGCGCTCCATCACGAGCTCGGTGCTGAACACACCGAGCGCTCCGGGCTCGTGCAGGTGGATGTCGACCTCGACCTGGTACTTCTCGGCGAGACCGAAAACGATGTCGAGGTGCTTGGCGGGGTCGCGGTCGAGCTGCGACGGGTCGATGCCGCCGATCACGTCCGCTCCCTGCTTGAGAGACTCCTCCAGGTACGCGACCGTGCCCTCCTCGCGGAGGATGCCGGCCTGGGGGAAGGTCATGACCTGGACGTCGGCGTGCGCGGCGAACTTCTCCTTCGCCGCGATCACCGCGGCGAACCTCTCGAGCTTGCAGTCGACGTCGACCTGCGCGTAGGAGCGGACGCGGGTCGTGCCCCGCGCGATCATGCGTTCGAGGGTGCCGGCCACCCGCGTGGGAAGGTCGATCTCGGCGTTGCGCCAGTTCTCGCGGTCGTTCATCATCATGCCCCAGACCCCGGGAGCACCGGTGTGCTCACGGAACGGCAGTCCGATCCGGGTCGAATCCAGGTGCACGTGGACATCGCTGAAGGAGGGCAGCAGAAGCCGCCCGCGTCCGTCGACGTCGTCGCCGGATGCCGGTGCCGCCTCGTGGGGGAGGATCCGGGTGATGCGACCGTCCTCGATCAGGACATCGGAGGCGGAGCCGCCCCAGGGGCGCACGTCACGAATCAGCATGGACTTTCCTTTCTTCGGGGGCGCCGAGCCGCGACGCGAGGTCGGCGGCTTCAGCCAGATGATGGCACGCGGCATCGCCGGTGGGAACCTGCTCCACGCACTGCCGACGCCGTTCCTCGTCGAGGAGTGGGAGCACGGGGCATCGCGTGCGGAAGACGCAGCCGCTGGGCGGGTTCGACGGGTGGGGGAGGTCTCCGACGAGACGGATCCGTCGACTGCGGTCGGCGGTGGGATCGGGGCTCGGAACGGAGGACAGCAGCGACTGCGTGTATGGGTGCTGCGGGGCGCCGAACACGGCATCCCTGGTGCCGTGCTCCATGATGCGCCCGAGGTACATCACGGCGACCTCGTCGGCGAAGTGCTTGACGACGGACAGATCGTGCGCGATGAACACGTAGGAGATGCCGGTGTCGGCCTGGATGTCCTGCAGCAGGTTGATGACCTGTGCCTGCACCGAGACGTCGAGAGCCGACACCGGCTCGTCGCAGACCAGGATGTCGGGCTCCAACGCAAGTGCCCTGGCGATGCCGACGCGCTGCTTCTGTCCGCCCGAGAACTCGTGGGGGAACCTGTTGTAGTGCTCCGGCCGCAGCCCCACCCTGTCCATGAGAGCCGCGACCCGGTTCTTCATGCCCTCTTGGGGGGAGATTCCCTGGGCCTGCAGGGGAGCCGCGATCGCCGCGCCGACGCTCTGCCGCGGGTTCAGCGACGATGAAGGGTTCTGGAACACCATCTGCACGCGGCGCCGGAACTGCTGCAGGTCTGACCCGCGGAGCTGGGACACGTCGGCGCCGTCCAGCAGGATCCGCCCCGACGTGGGTGTGAGCAGACGCATCAGCAGACGTCCGGTGGTGGACTTGCCGCAGCCGGATTCGCCGACCAGCCCCAGTGTCGATCCGCGTTCGAGTGTGAAGGAGACCCCGTCCACCGCTTTCACCTGCGAGGAACCGCGCAGGAATCCCTTGCTGACGCTGAAATGCTTGGCGAGGTTCTCGACGCTCAGCAACGGTTCGCTCATCGGGCCACCTCCTGCAGGTCGAGCACGGTTGTCGGGAGGTCGGGTTCCGCGAGGTGACAGCGCGCACGGTGGCCGGATCCGACGAGGGTGAGCTCGGGGCGCTCGGTGCGGCATCTGTCGTCGGGGACCAGGGCTGCCACGGGGCAGCGATCGGCGAAGAGGCAGCCCTGCGGGAGATCGAGCAGCGACGGCGGGAAGCCGGGTATGGGCGTGAGCCGCCCTGCTTCGTCGACCATCGAGGGCATCGATGCGAGCAGGCCCCGGGCGTAGGGGTGCGCGGTGCGGAAGAACAGGTCGTGCACGTCGGCCTCTTCCACGCACTGGCCGCCGTACATGACGACGACCCGCTTGCAGACCTCGGCGACGACGCCCAGATCGTGCGTGACGAAGATCACCGCGGAACCGGTCTCCGCCTGGAGCGATCCGATCAGGTCGAGGATCTGCGCCTGCACCGTGACATCGAGCGCCGTGGTGGGCTCGTCGGCGATGAGCAGCTCCGGTTCGCAGATGAGGGCCATCGCGATCATCGCCCGCTGCCGCATACCGCCGGAGAACTCGTGCGGGTAAGAGTCGTACCGTGCGACCGGATCGGGGATGCCGACGCGGTTCAGCATCTCGATCGCCTGGGCCTTCGCGGCCTTCGCGCTCACCCTGTTGTGCACGCGATACGCCTCGGCGATCTGCCGGCCGACGGTGTAGAAGGGGTGCATGGCCGACAGCGGATCCTGGAAGATCATCCCGATCTTGCGACCGCGGTATGGCCGCATCTCGCTCTCGCTGAGCGGTACCAGATCGGTGCCGTCGAAGAGTACTCGTCCGGTGACCTTCGCGCTGGTCCCTTTGAGGAGCCCCATCAGGGTCTGGCTGGTCACGGTCTTTCCCGAACCGGATTCGCCGACGATGCCGACGGTCTCTCCGCGCTGCACGACGAGGTCCATGCCGTTCACGGCGTGCACCAGACCGTCGTCGGTGGGAAAGGTCACCCGCAGATCGCGGATGTCGAGGATCGGCGTGGTCATCAGTTGACTCTCACTCTCGGGTCGACGCTCGCGTACACGAGGTCGACGATGACGTTCGCGGTGATGATGAAGAAGGCGGCGAGCATCGTGATCGCCATGGTGACCGGGAGGTCTCCCGAGGTGGCTGCCCGCACCGCCGTGAACCCGAGACCGGGCACCGAGAAGATCTGCTCGGTCAGGACGGCACCGCCGAGCAGGGCGCCGATGTCCAAGCCCAGCATCGTGATGATCGGAGTGATGCCGGCACGGACCCCGTGGGTCGTGATCCGTCCGGGGCTCAGACCCTTCGCCCGCGCGGTGCGCATGTAGTCCTCGCCGAAGGTCTCGATCATGTTGTTCCGCGTGATGCGGATGTACTGCGCGCTGAACAGGATGGCCAGCGCGACCCAGGGGAGCAGGTAGTTCGTGAACCACGCCCCGGGTCCGGCGGGGCCGAACGGGGACGAGATCTGATTGCTCGTGAACGGCAGCCAGTGCAGCGCGCTCACGAACACGAGGAGGAGCAGGAGTCCGGTGACGGGGACGGGGAGCGAGACGCCCACGGATGCGGCACCGACGATGATCTTGTCCGTCGCCCTGCCCTTGCGGAGAGCAGCGAGCAGGCCGAGGCCGACGCCGATCACGGTCCACAGCAGGACAGCGCCGACCGCGATGGAGATCGTGTACGGGAGCGCCCGGACGATGACGTCGGTGACGTTCTCGTTGGTCTGGAACGACTTGCCCAGGCAGGGCCAGGCGCAGACCTGCTCGGCGCCCGGGGCTCCGATGAGCCGTTCGCCGAAGAATCCACTGAGGTACGTGAAGTACTGCACCAGGAACGGCTTGTCCATGCCCAGGGCGACGCGCGCCTGGTCGATGCGTTCAGGGGTGCACTCCTGGCCGCAGGCGGCCGCCGCAGGGTCTGCGGGGCCGATCTGGAACAGGGCGAACGTCACGAAGCTCACGACGAGCAGGAGGATGACCAGCGCGGTCATGCGGCGGATGATGAATCCGAACATTGCTGTCCCGTACGGGGCCGACCGATCGAGCGGTCGGCCCCGTCCTTTCCGGAGGTGTCGTGTCGGCCGTTACTGCTCGACGCCGATGGTGGACAGATCGATGCTTCCGAAGAAGTACCCCACCTGGGCGTTGTGGATCTTCGAACCGACGACGCTGTTGGTGAAGGTGCGGATGAGCGGCACGAGCGGGTACGACTCCATGGCCTCGTTGTAGAGCTCGGCCCAGCGCGTGTTCAGCTCTTCGGAGGTGCCGTTGGTGTTGCGCAGCTCGTACATGTCACCGGAGAGCTTCTCGTCGTAGAAGCGCGAGATGTTGCTGAAGCCGTATGTCGTTCCGTCGAGGCTCGGGCCGATGTTGGGGTCGACCGTGGTCCGGGTGGAGCCGGAGGCCGCACCGCCGCACCAGCCGGCGCGGGCGATGTCGGGCATCTCGTCGCTGGCGAGCACCGTGTAGTAGTTCGCGGCGGGGATCGGCACGAGCTGCAGGTCGATGCCGAGCTCGGTGAAGTTCTGCTGGAGCACGGTGCCCAGGTTCTTGTACCGGTCGATCGCGTTCGAGTAGCCGTAGGTGAGCGAGGCGGGGACGTCCTTGCCCTCGAGCAGCTTCTTGGCGGCGTCGAGCTGCGGGGCGCCGTCGATGTCGAGGTCGGTGGTCTCGGCGACGTACCCGACCTGCGAGTCGTTCAGGTACGAGTTGGTGAGCTTGCCGAAGCGCGCACCGCCGTACTGCACCTGGATCGCCGCACGGTCCATCGCCAGGGCGAGCGCGTGGCGCACGTCGGGGTCGGTGATGGTCTCAGTGTTGAAGTTGAGCACATCGGTGCAGCCGAGCAATCCGGAGGCGGTGCGGTCGGCGACGGACGACTCGGTCAGGCGTGACGTGTCCGAGGCCTGGAGGGCGCCGTTCGAGTCGAGCGTGATCGCGGTCGGGTCGGCATCCGAGATCAGCTGCTGGCTGATGGTCGCCTGCGCGGTGGACAGCGAGAACGTGAACGTGTCCGGGAGGGCGGTGCGGTTCTCGTCGGTCGCGGGATCCCAGGAGGGGTTGCGCACGAGCTTCAGCTCCCGGCCGCGGTCGTAGCTGGAGATCATGTAAGGGCCCGAAGAGATCGGGTGGTTCGTGTAATCGAGCATCGTGTCCTTCGCCTGCGGGACCGGCGCCGTGTTCGAGCGCGACACGAGTGCGGCGAAGTCGGGGTTCGGCTGCTTCAGATGGAAGATCACGGTCTTGTCGTCGGGGGTCTCGACGGCTGTCAGATCGCCGCCGCCCGAGTACGGACCCTTGTAGTCATCGGCATCGAGAGCGGAGTTCAACTCCTGCGGTGCCTGGGTGAAGACGTCGCGCGCGAACGTGCGGGCGATGCCGTACTTCACATCGGCGGCGGTGATGGGCGTACCGTCCTCGTACTTCAGACCGTCTTTGAGGGTGTACGTCCATGTGAGGCCGTCTTCCGAGGCGGTGCCGGTGTCGGTCGCGAGGTCGCCGACGATCGTGGGCGGCTCTCCGGCGGTCTCCTTCGCCATCGTCAGCGTGCGGTAGTAGAGCTGGCCGACGTTCGCGGTCTGCACATAGTTGCTGTTGCCCGGGTCGAGCGTCATGAAGTCGCTCGACATCAGGACGTTGACGTTGCCGCCGGCCTCGTCGAAGCCCGGCTGCACGATGTGCGCGGCATACGGGTCCTTCGAGCCGGTGGGGGCGGATTGCCCGTTCTGTGCGGTGACGCTGGTGCAACCGGTGACGACCAGGGCGATGGCCACGGTCGCAGCGGCGAGCAGGGGACTGCGGTGTCTCATGACGCGTTCTCTTTCGATGGGGGTCGGGTGTTCGGGGGAGGGAAGGTCAGCTGCGGGAGGCCTTGGGATCGAGCGCGTCGCGCACGGCGTCGCCGAGCAGGTTGAAGGCGAGCACGGTGATGATGAGCGCGGTGCCGGGCACGATGAGGAACCAGGGGTCGCTGAGGTACCAGTTGCCCGCCTGCGCGGCGTTGAGCATCTGCCCCCAGGACGGCGTCGGGTCCTTCACGCCGACGCCGAGGAACGACAGTGCGGCTTCGGCGGAGATGTTCGCGGGGATCATCATGGTCGCGTAGACGAGGACGACCCCGAGCACGTTCGGGATGACCTGACGGAAGATGATGGTCCGGTGCGAGGCCCCGTAGGACTTCGCCGCCTCGATGTACTCCTGCTCGCGGATGCTGAGCACCTGGCCGCGCACGACTCTGGCCAGGTACGCCCAGCCGAAGAACCCGAGGATCAGCACGAGGGAGGCGATGGGGACGAAGCTGCCCTGGCCGAGGGGCGTGTCGCGCAGCCGGGATTGCAGGATCGGGGTGAGCGAGAGCACCAGGAGCAGGTGCGGGAAGGCGAGGAAGAGGTCGATGATGCGGCTGATGACCATGTCGACCTTGCCGCCGAAGTAGCCGGCCGCAGCCCCGAGCACGGTTCCGAGGACGACCGAGACCAGCGTCGAGAGCAGGGCGATCAGCAACGAGACCTGAGCCCCGTAGGCGATGCGGGCGAAGATGTCGCGTCCGAGTCCCGGTTCGACGCCGAGCCAGTGCTCCACGGACGGGTACATGTAGGCGGGGAGCGGCAGGCCGGGGGTGTTGAAGTTGTCGAGGACCTCAGGGCCGGTGTTCGTGGTGAACGGATCCTGCCCCTCGATCGCGACCAGCACGGGGGCGAGGAGGGCGAAGAGCACGATCGCCACGACGACCCCGAAGGAGACGAGGGCGATGGGGCTGCGGCGGATGCGCAGCCACGCCGTCCCGAGGAGCGAGCGTCCGGTCGCGATCTTCGGCGGCGCGGTGGGCAGCGCCGCCGTCTTCGGGGTCAGCGTCTGGGTGTCGGTCACGATCTTCCTTGATGGGCCGGGGAGCGGGTGCTCAGAATTGTATACCAGCGGGAACGAGGTTGGGATACCAAATTCCAGATCGGTGTGATTTCTGGGTACTTACGGGGGAACATCTTGAAGAGCAGAAGCGCGTGAGATAGTTTTTGGATACCAAATCGCATCTCAGATCATCGGGGCTCTCATGCGCACACTTCTCACCGCCGACCACGTGCTGGTGTTCGACGGCACCTCCCACCGGGAACTCCGGCAGGGGGCCGTGGTCGTCGAGGACGACCTGATCGTCTTCGCCGGCCCGGCTGACCAGGCTCCCTCGGGCGTCGATGAGCGCCTGGAACTCGGGGAGAGCCTGCTGATGCCCGGGCTCATCGACCTGGACGCGCTCACCGACATCGACCACTTGATCTTGGACGCTTGGGGTACTCGTGAGCAGGCGGCCCGACTGCAGTGGTCGGAGGACTACTTCGACCGTCGGCGGCATGTCTTCGACGAGGATGAGCGTGCACGGATCCGGGAGATCGCGCTGGTGCAGCTCGCGCTGCACGGCATCACCTCCTACATGCCGATCGCCTCGGAGGTGCATTCGGTCTGGGCCGAATCGGCGGGCGACCTTCACCGGATGGCGGCGTTCTCGCGCGCTCTCGGGCTGCGCGGATTCCTCGGTCCCTCCTACCGCTCGGGCGTGAACGTCGTGACGGCGTCGGGTGAACGCCGGGTGCGGTTCGCGCCGGAGGAGGGTGAGGTCGGGCTCGCCGACGCCATCCGGTTCCATGACGAGCTGGCCGCGCTCGGCGAGCCGCTGCTCACGCCCGTCTTCCTGCCCTGCCGCATCGAGACGCTGACTCCCGAGCTGCTCGCGGCGACGGGGGCGGCGGCGGTGGAGCGCGGAGCGATCGTCCGGCTGCACGCGCTGCAGGGGGAGGTCGAGCGCGAGCTCATCCTCGATGCCCACGGCTGCACTCCACTCGAGCTCATCGAGAGGACGGGCCTTCTGAACGATCGCCTCATCGTGCCGCACGGCGTGTTCCTCGACGTGAACCCGCGGGTGCACGGGGAAGACCGCGGCGACCTCGCACGTCTGGTCGACGCGGGGGTGTCGATCGTGCACTGCCCGCTGACCAATGCCCGCTACGGCTCCGAACTCGAGACGTTCCAGCGTTATCGCGATGCCGGGGTGAACATCGCCCTCGGTACGGATTCGTTCCCGCCCGATCTCATCCGGGGCATCGATACCGGGGTGTCGGTCGCGAAGGTGCAGAACGGCAGTCTCGCTGCCGGTGACCTCGCCGGATACGTCGATGCGGCGACGCTCGGCGGGGCGAAGGCGCTCCATCGCCCGGACCTCGGCAAGATCGCCGTCGATGCCCAGGCCGATCTGACGGCGTTCCGGCTGGACGACGTGCGGATGGGCGCCGTCGACGACCCGCTGCGCACACTCGTACTGAACGGCACGGCGCGCGATGCGTGCCTGACGATGGTCGCCGGCCGGGTCGTCATGCGTGACGGGAAGATCGACGGAATCGACCTCGACGCGATCCGCGACGATACGCAGATACTCTTCGGGCAGATGCGGAACGCCTACACTGGGCGCGACCATCGGAGCGGAACGACCGACGAACTCTTCCCTCCGGTCTTCCCCCGTCATGCCTGATGCCCCGAGAGGTTCCGCGATGAGTTCCGACAGCCTGATCACCGACGGATCCGCCCTCGCCGAGCGGGTCTATCGCGGTGTGCTGCGCCGGATCATCGTCGGAGAGCTCACCCCGGGGTCCTGGCTGAAGGAGCGGGATCTGTCGGAGCGGTTCGAGGTGTCCCGTGTGCCCGTCCGGCAGGCGCTCCAGCGGCTGGAGACAGACGGGTTCGTCGTCACGACACGCAACAAGGGGGCGAGTGTCACGCCGGTGACGAGGGCCGACGTCGAGGAGCTGTACGACGCGCGGCTGTGCATCGAGCCCTATGCGACGCGGCATGCGGCGCAACGTGTCCACTCGGGAGCGGCGAGTGCGGATCGGTTGCGCGAACTCCTCGAGCGTGCGCTCGCGCCGGGGGACACGGCCGAGCTGGGGGAGTCCAACCTCGGGTTCCACCTCGAGATCGTCCGTCTCTCCGGCAATCGCATCCTCGAACGCAGTCTGCGGCCCATGCTCGGCCGGATGCAGTGGATCTTCGGCATCACGCACGCCACACGGGAGCAGGAGCACGCGGTGGAGCACCAGCAACTGCTCGATGCCATCGTCGCCGGGCGCGGCGAGGTGGCGGCGGCGCAGGCCTATGCGCACATCGATCAGGGGCGCGAACCCATCATCGAAGCCCTCGCGCAGGCACTCGACTGGTGACGACGGGTTGACCCCTCCCTCGCTTTCCGATAGGAAAGTAGTGAACTTTCCGGATGGAAAGTCAGGGAGGTCCATCGTGGAGCAGAAGTCCATCCCCGGTCAGGACGCGCTCGTCCCGCCGGATGCCGATCTCGCGCAGCAGTATCTGGCTGCCGCTGACGCGGTGGCGGGGCGCCGCGACCGCGCGATCGACCGACGCGCGCTCGCCTGGCTCCAGATCCTCAATGCGGCGGTCACTGCGGCGTACCTCGTCGCATTCGCGCTCGTCCTCCGGAACGACGACGTGATCGCCTCGCAGGCGATCCTGTTCACCTTCCTGGTGTGGGGGCAGCTCGCGAGCGGCATGGCTCAGCGCAACGGGATGCAGTGGCGCATGACTCGCTCGCGGTGGCCGGTCATCCTGGGTGGAGGGGTGCTGCTGGCCGCTGCCCTCGTGGTGTTCGGACTCGTGGCGTTGGACACCGCGCTCCCCGCCGGTACGGTGCTGATCCCCGCCGGTATGGTCCTGCTGGGCATCGGCGGCCACGGGGCGGTGCAGCTCCTTCGCGCGTCACGGGACCCGCGTCGTCCGCGTCCTGCTCGGGTCCCGCTGCCGGCGCCCCTGCGGTGGGGAACCGTGCTTGTCGGTATCACTGTCGGCGTACTCACCATGCTGGCGGGATCCCCCGACGATGTCCTCCGGAGCGTGATCTCGTTGCTGGTGATGATGACGCTCCTCGCGTGGATCGTGGTCTTCAACACCCCGCTGGGGCTCCCGGCCATCGGAGCCGCCTGGCGTTGGCCGCATGTGGCGATGTTCTTTGTCGCGGCGTGCGTCCCCGTCGGGCTCACTCTCGCGGGCGAGTCCTTCGGGAACCGGGGGCTCGCGGGTGTTCTCGGAGGTGTCGTCGTGATCCTGCTCTTCGCCCTCGTGTCCTTCGTCCCCGGCCGGGCGAGCCGTGGCTGAGCCGGCCTCCAGGCCTCACCCACGCACCCAGCTGGATGATAATTTCGCCTCGCCCATCCGGTTCTCCCTCATGGCGGCGCTGGGGGATGGGATGGAACTCGACTTCGCGACGCTTCGGGATGTCCTCCAGTGCGGTGACTCACCCCTGAGCAAGGCCATCACGCACCTGCAGGTTGCCGACTACGTGTTCGCGCGCAAGGCGAACGTCGGTGGCCGCTCGCGCACGTGGGTGCGTTCGACCAAGACGGGGCGCGACGCCTTCGCCGCACACCTCCAGGCGCTACGTGAGATCGTCGCCCTCGGAGGTGGGCAGGCCCTGTGAGCGTGGGCTCAGGCGGTGGCATCCACGAGGTCGGCGTGGTGGATCGCCGCGACGTCGGGGTGGGCGCGCAGGCGTGACTTGAGGGCGTTCTCGCCGTAGAGCGCGTGGATCGGGTTGCTCGGGTCCTTCGTGACGCCCTTCGCCTCGGCCGCCAGCTCGGGCGGAAGCTCGATCAGCGGGAGGCGCTTGTCGAGGGCGGGGTTGAAGAAGAACGGGATCGAGATCCGGTCGTTCGGGGCCTTCGGTGACACGACCCGGTGGTTCGTCGCCTTGAGGTAGCCGCCGGTGGCGTACTCGAGCAGCTCGCCGATGTTCACGACGAAGGCACCGGGCACCGGGGGAGCGTCGACCCAGGCTCCGTCGCGCTCGACCTGCAGGCCGCCCTTGCCTGGTTCGACCCAGAGGAGCGTGAGGACGCCCGAGTCCTTGTGCGCGCCGACGCCCTGCTGGGGCTCGGGCTCGTGTGTTCCCGGGTAGCGGACGATCTTGATCAGTGTCGAGGGCTCACCGAAGTGATCGTCGAAGTAGGTCTCGTCGGCTCCGAGCGTCTGCGCCCATTCCCGCAGCAACCGCCGGGCGACGTCGGACAGCGTCTCGTGCCATTCGGTGACGATCTCCTGCAGTTCCGGCTGCGCCGCCGGCCACAGATTCGGGCCGATGAGGCGGTTGAACGCGGGGCCGCCGTCCACGGGTTCGCGCTCGGGCCCGATGTCGATCTGCTCGCGCCAGTCCACCTGACCCTGGGTGCGCTCTCCGCCGATGCGGGTATAGCCGCGGAAGTGCGGGCTGTTCACGTTCTCGATCGCGAGCTTGTCCTCCTCCGGGAGGGCGAAGAAGTCGAGGGCAGCACGGTGCAGCCGTGCTTCCAGCTCGGGGGAGATGCCCGTGCCCGTGAGATAGAAGAAGCCGACGTCGTGCGTCGCCGCCCGGAGGTCGTCGCGGAAACGAGCCGCAGCGTCCGGGCCTTCATCGAGCTGGGACAGGTCGAGGATCGGGAGCGAGAGTTCAGCCATGGACCGAGGGTATGTCGGCTTTCCGAGCGGGAGGGCCACTGTTGCGCCGCGTTACCGCCGGGGCCTCGTCTGCCGGTGGCGACAGTGTTCCGGCAAGACTCCGCTGCAATGCTAGAGTCTCGTAGGTAAGGGCTGCCTTACCTCAGTCGTCGCAACAGAAATCGTCTCCGTGCTCGCCACTTTTCTCATCGGCCTCCGTGAAGGCCTGGAAGCCGCGCTCGTCGTCGGCATCCTCGTCGCCTACCTCCGCCGCCTCGGCCGGAAGGACGCCCTGCCGAAGATGTGGGCAGGCGTCGGCCTCGCGATCGCCCTCGCACTCGGTATCGGCGCAGTGCTCACCTTCGGCGCCTACGAGCTCACTTTCAAGGCGCAGGAGCTGATCGGCGGCGGGCTCTCGCTGCTCGCCGTCGCGATGGTCACGTGGATGATCTTCTGGATGCAGCGTGCCGGACGCACCATGAAGGCGACGCTCGAGGGCGGCCTCGATCGCGCGCTCACGGTCGGCGGCCTCTGGGCGCTCGTCGCAATCGGCTTCGTGTCCGTCGCGCGGGAGGGCATCGAGACGACACTCCTTCTGTGGTCGATGGTGCAGGCGTTCGGCGATGCGCCGTCCGCTCTGCTCGGCGCTCTGCTCGGACTCGCCGCCGCCGTGATCATCGGCTGGCTCATCTCCCGCGGAGCCGTGAAGCTCGATCTCCGCCGCTTCTTCGCGTGGACCGGCGGCTTCCTGGTCATCGTCGCCGCCGGCGTGCTCGCCTATGCGCTGATGGATCTGCAGGAGGCGGGCGCCCTGCCGGGCCCGTTCACGGCCGCGGCGCCGCTCGATCCCACGACCGGGGCGGTCGCGATCGGGTGGGCGGCTTTCCCGTTCGGTTGGGCGTTCGATGTGTCGTCGGCCATCGCCCCGAGCGGTCCGCTGGCCGCGGTGCTGCAGGCCACGGTCGGCTTCATGCCCGCGATGACCTGGTTGCAGGTCTCCGCCTGGACTCTCTACATCCTCATCGTCGGTTCGCTGTACGTCCGCGGTCTCCGCTCGCGCCGTACGCCGAAGCCTCGCGCTTCGGCCGAACCCGAATCCGACACGACCTCTCTCTCACCACAAGGAGCAGCATGACCACCTCTCACCGTGTCCTGGGGGCATTGGCCGCCGCGGGCGCCGTAGCACTCGTCCTGAGCGGTTGCGTCGCGAAGAGCGACGTCGCCGCCGACGCCGCCTTCGACGTCTCGTCGACCGCCGGCGACTGCGCCGTGTCGGCGGCCACCGCGAAGAGCGGGACGCTGACCTTCGACGTCAAGAACGACACGGACCAGGTCTCGGAGTTCTATCTGCTGGCCGAGGACGGTCTGCGCATCGTCGGCGAGGTCGAGAACATCGCGCCGGCAGCGTCCCGGACACTCACCGTGGTCGCGCAGCCCGGCGACTACTTCACGCTGTGCAAGCCCGGGATGCTCGGCGACGGCGTCGGCAAGGCGGCCTTCACCGTCACCGGCGATCGCGTCGCGGTCGACGGGCCCGATGCCGAGCAGAAGCAGCAGGCGGTCGATCTCTACGCCGCGTTCGTCAAGGACCAGGTCGGTCAGCTCGTCCCGGCTGTCGAGGAGTTCGTCGCAGCCTACGAGTCGGGCGACGACGAGACCGCCCGCGCGCAGTTCCCGCTGACCCGCGCGTTCTACGAGCGCATCGAGCCGGTCGCCGAGGCGCTCGGGGATCTCGACCCGCGCATCGACTATCGCGAGGTCGACGCCGTGGCTGAGGGCCTGGATTGGACGGGCTTCCACCGCATCGAGAAGGACCTGTGGGTGCCGGCGCAGGACGCGCTGAACGCCGACGGCGAGACCCCGGCCTGGCAGGACTGGACTCCGTCGACGCCGGCAGAGCGGGCCGACTTCGGCGACCTGCTGCTCGCCGACGTGCAGGAGCTCTACGACTACGTGCACTCCGACGACTTCACGACGGCTCTCGACGATCAGGGCATCGGAGGCATCTCGAACGGCTCCATCGCGCTGCTCGACGAGGTCGCCACCGGAAAGATCTCGGGCGAGGAGGACTGGTGGTCGGGCACGGACCTCTACGACTTCGCGGCGAACGTCGAAGGCTCGAAGATGGCGTTCTCCCTCGTGCAGGACTTCGCTGCGGCTCAGGGCGACGACGGTGAGGCCCTCGTCGACGAGATCGAGGGCGGCTACGCAGCCCTCGAGGAGTCCCTCGCCGCCCACGGTTCGCTGTCCGACGGCTTCGTCGCCTACGCACAGCTGACCGAGGACGACAAGCGCGAGTTCACCGACCTGATCAACGCGCTGGCCGAGCCGCTCTCGCAGCTCACCAGCACCGTCCTCGACTGATCAGCGTCGAGCGGAATCGAACGGATACCATCACGGACGTGAACGAACCAGAAGCGGGGGCCTCGCCCGACACCTCATCGACGGGTGACGTCTCCGCTCCGGGCGGGCTGAGCAGACGCGGACTCCTCGGCCTCGCCATCGGCGGTGGCGTGGCAGGGCTTGCGGTCGGCGCCGGCGCGGGCCTCGCCGGGGGTGTGGCGCTGGGACGTGCGCGCGCAGCGGAGGACGCGCATTCCGCCTACGAGTTCTTCGGTGCGCACCAGGCGGGCATCACCACACCGGTGCAGGATCATCTGCACTTCGCGAGCTTCGACATGATGCCACGCAGCGACCGCGATGACCTGATCTCCCTTTTGCAGGACTGGTCATACGCCGCGTCCCGCATGTCGCAGGGGCTGGAGGTCAGCGCGAGCGGAGCGGTCGGCGGACCGGCGGAGGCACCGCCGGATGACACCGGCGAGGCATTGGGGCTCCCCGCGGCCGGTCTCACGATCACCTTCGGGTTCGGACCCGGCC
This sequence comes from Microbacterium sp. Mcb102, assembly GCF_024519805.1. Classification (NCBI taxonomy): domain Bacteria; kingdom Bacillati; phylum Actinomycetota; class Actinomycetes; order Micrococcales; family Microbacteriaceae; genus Microbacterium; species Microbacterium sp. Mcb102. The sequence goes on from NZ_JALJRG010000001.1 coordinate 461,107, forward strand.
TCTTCGAGAACGAAGACGGCGACCGCTACGGCATCGCCGCGCAGCGCCCGGCCGGCCTCGAACGCCTCCCGGCGTTCCTCGGCGACGATCTCGACCCGCAGGCGTCCCACGGAGATCTCTGCATCCAGGCCTGCGCCGATGACCCGCAGGTCGCGGTGCACGCGATCCGCAACCTCAGCCGCATCGCCTTCGGCCGCGCCCGCCTGCGCTGGTCGCAGCTGGGATTCGGCAAGACGTCGCGCACGACCGCCGCGCAGGCGACGCCCCGGAACCTCTTCGGCTTCAAGGACGGCACCGCCAACATCCTCGCCGACGACACCGAGGCGCTCGCGGACCACGTCTGGGTGTCCGAGCAGGACGAGCCCGCCTGGCTCGCCGGAGGCTCGTACCTCGTCGCGCGCAAGATCGCGATGCTGATCGAGACGTGGGACCGTGTGCGGTTGTCGGAGCAGGATGCGATCATCGGCCGGGACAAGGGGGAGGGCGCGCCCCCCTCGGGAGGGGACGAGTTCACGGCGCCCGACTTCCATGGCAAGGCCATCGACGCCAACAGCCACGTGAGCCTGGCGCATCCCGAGCAGAACGACGGTGTGCGGATCCTGCGTCGCGGCTATAACTACGTCGACGGCAACAACGAGCTCGGACGCCTCGACGCCGGACTCTTCTTCCTGTCGTATCAGCGTGACCCGGCGCAGTTCATCTCGCTGCAGCGGCGGCTGTCGACCGACCTGATGAACGAATACATCCGCCACGTCGGCTCGGGGATCTGGGCCGTGCCGAGGGGTGCGACCCCGGGGTCCTACGTGGGCGCGCAGCTGTTCGCCTGAGCGGGCTCAGACCCCGCGTCGGGCGGTCTCGAGGATGTCGACCACCGTGGCAGCCATCTCGTCCGCACCGAAGTGATCGGCAGCGGTGATGGTCACGACCGCGTCGTCGAGGAAGATCAGCAGCTGGCCGTGCGCGCCGTGCAGCCGCCATCCGCGGCCGGGGCCACCCCAGCCGGCGAGGGCGTAGCGGTCGTAGCCGGGGTTCGGGCCGGCGACGACCCCGTTCTCGTGCATGGCGTCGATCCATCCCGACGACACCAGCTGCATGCCCTGCCACCATCCGCGGTCGCGGATCAGCAGACCGATCCGCGCCATCTCGCTCGTTCGCAGCGCAAGTCCGCCACCCGCTTCGATGCGTCCGTTCGGGCTGCGCGCCCACACCACATCATCGATGCCGAGTGGGCGGAAGAGTCGGGCATCCAGGTAGTCGCCCACATCGCCGACCCGCGCGGAGAGCGCCGTCATGGCGGTGTAGGTGCTGGCGTTCGAGTACTGGAACACGCGTCCGCGCGACGGTCGACGCAGGAACTCGCGGGCGAGATCCGGCCAGTCCGTCATGAGCGTCTCGGACCAGGGCAGGTCGATGCCGCTCGACATCGTGAGCAGATGACGCAGGGTGACCTGTTCGACGCCCTCGCCGCGCTCGAAGTCGGGCAGGTACACCATCACGGGCACATCGAAGGAGATCGCGCCCTCATCGGCGGCGATCGCGGCCGCGAGCACGCACACGCCCTTGGCGACCGAGTGCACGTCCTCGCGCACATCGGGCGTCCAGCGGTGCTCCGCCTCATCGGCTCCGATGCGGACGTGGAGTCCGTGCGCGTCGAAGCCCGAAGCGGTTACGGCTTCGACGATGCGGTCGCGGACGTCCTCGGCGACGGTCATCGTGTGTCGGCCCGGGGGCGTCGGGATCCGGTCGGGTCGTTTCGGCGTCCTTCACGCGATGCGAGCGCGGGGTCGACGAAGAGCCAGCGGGGTCGAGGCTCGACGAGCGGCCGGAACACCCAGCGCACCGGCTTCGTGGCCAGGAGCAACGCGACGACCACGGAGAGCGCTGTCACCAGCGGCAACCAGATCCATGTCGGCTCCAGGTCGCGCAGCGCACCCGTCTCGCGGAACGGATAGAGCACGAACGAGTGGAGGAGGTAGACATACATCGTGTACTGGCCGAACGTGGTCCACCAGTACGAACCGCGCGGGATCAGGGCGAAGAAGGCGGCGCACAGCAAGACCGCCAGCAGCATCAGGGCGATGCGGATCCCGCCGGCCCACCACTGGTCGCCGACCAGGTCGGAGTACGAGTCCTCGTAGAACAGCCAATGGCGCAGGTCGACGGCCTGCCAGAGCGGCAGCCAGTTCCAGGCCGCCCAGCCGACCCCCGCGAAGACCGCCACCGCCGCCACCCGGATCCACCAGGGGCGGAAGTCGAGCAGTCGGAGCCGATCGACGATGTCGTGCTCGCGCAGCCACCAGCCGAGCGCGAAGAACGGCAGGAGCCCGAGAGTGCGGGACAGCGAGAACGTGCTGTCGACGTTGGGGAGGTAGCCGGAGCTGATCGAGATCACGACGGTCCATAGCAGCGGCCAGCGGAGCAGCGCGAGATAGGGGAGCACCAGTCGGAAGATTCCGAGCGCGAGCAGGAACCACAGGGTCCAGCTCGGCTTCGTGAAGTTCGGTGTCGCCTCACCCTCGACGAGCCACTTGGTGAGGGTCCACAGCGTCTCGAAGATCACGTAGGGGAGGATGATGTCGGTGATCACTCGCGCCATCTGCGTCTTGGTGGGAGTGCCCGACTTGGAGAAGTAGCCGGAGATGATCGCGAACGCCGGCATGTGGAACGCGTACAGCGCCAGGTAGAAGGCGAAAGCGATGTCCGAGTCGTAGATGAGTCGCTGGATCGCATGCCCGAGCACGACGAGCACGATGCAGATGTACCGCGCGTTGTCCCAGAACGGCACGCGCCGTCGCTTTCGCGGGAGAGATCCTGTGGTGGGCCCTGCGCTGTCCGCCCCGGTACTGCTCATCTTTCGAGGCTACAGCCCGGGAATAAAGTTGCTGTGAGCGCGTTGACACATATACATTCAAATGAATAGAAACGGGTGCGAGTCATCCGGTTCGGAGAACACGGAGCAATCATGAGCGAGCAGTCAGGCGCGCAGGCGATGCAGTTCGGCATCATGTCGGTCAGCGACATCACCCGCGATCCCACCACGGGCATCACCCCCAGCGAGCAGGAGCGCATCAAGGCGACCACGGCGATCGCCGTGCACGCCGAAGAGGTCGGACTCGACGTCTTCGCGATCGGTGAGCACCACAACCCGCCGTTCTGGTCGTCCAGCCCCACCACTTTCCTGGCGGCACTGGCCGCGCAGACCGAGCGCCTCATCGTCTCGACCTCGACGACGCTCATCACCACGAACGACCCCGTGCGCATCGCCGAGGAGTACGCGATGCTGCAGCACGTGTCCGACGGGCGCATGGACCTCATGCTCGGCCGCGGCAACACCGGACCCGTGTACCCCTGGTTCGGGCAGGACATCCGCCAGGGTCTCCCGCTCGCGATCGAGAACTACGCGCTGCTGCACAAGCTGTGGCGTGAGGACGTCGTCGACTGGGAAGGGAAGTTCCGCACCCCGCTGCAGGGCTTCACCTCGACGCCGCGACCTCTCGACGGCATCGCCCCCTTCGTGTGGCACGGCTCCATCCGGACCCCGGAGATCGCGGAGCAGGCCGCCTACTACGGCGACGGGTTCTTCGCGAACAACATCTTCTGGCCGAAGGAGCACTACCAGCGCCTCATCGAGCTGTACCGCCAGCGCTTCGAGCACTACGGTCACGGCACCAGGGAGCAGGCGATCGTCGGCCTCGGCGGTCAGGTGTTCATGGCAGCCAAGTCGCAGGACGCGGTGAACCAGTTCCGCCCGTACTTCGACAACGCGCCGGTGTACGGTCACGGTCCGAGCATGGAGGACTTCACCGAGATGACGCCGCTGACGGTGGGTTCGCCGCAGCAGGTCATCGATCGCTACGCCGGCATGCGCGAGCACTACGGCGACTACCAGCGCCAGCTCTTCCTCATCGACCACGCGGGACTCCCGCTGAAGACGGTGCTGGAGCAGCTCGACATCCTCGGCTCCGAGGTCGTGCCGGTGCTGCGCAAAGAGCTCGCGAAGGACCGCCCGTCCTCCGTCCCCGACGCGCCGACCCACGCCGCACGCGTGGCCGCGGAGTTCGGTGACGGGCCGACCCGTCAGGCCCGCCCCGGCGCGAACCGCGGTGACAACCTCACCGGCGACTCGCCGTACCAGGACAGCCCGGCACCCGCCGGTGCAGCATTCGGGCTCGGCCGGAAGGAGGCCTGACATGACCACGCGTCGTATCGCCGTCGTCGCGGCAGGGCTCTCCAACCCGTCGTCGACCAGGATGCTCGCGGATCGACTGGCCGCCGAGACCGTGAAGGCCCTCGCGGAGCGCGACATCGCGGCCACCGTCGACGTGATCGAGCTGCGCGACTATGCGCACGACATCACGAACAACATGCTCACGGGGTTCGCACCGCAGGCGCTCGAGACCGCGATCAACACGGTGGTCTCCGCCGACGCGCTCATCGCCGTCACACCGATCTTCTCCACGAGCTACTCGGGACTGTTCAAGTCGTTCATCGACGTGCTGGACCCGGATGCGCTCACCGGGAAGCCGGTCCTGATCGGCGCGAACGCGGGAACCGCGCGGCACTCGCTGGCGATCGACTACGCGATCCGTCCGCTGTTCGCCTACCTGCACGCCGATACCGTCTCGACGGGCGTGTTCGCGGCGTCGAGCGACTGGGGTGACTCGGGTGACGACGTCGCCCCGCTCGCGAAGCGCGTCGAGAAGGGCGCACGGGAACTCGCGGACACGATCGCGCGGAAGGAAGCGGCCACGGTCGCGGACCCCTACGACCCGGCGACGTACCTGGGCGAAGGACGCTCCTTCGGGCACATGCTCGGGGGCCTCGCGGGGGAGTGATCCGCTTCCCCTTGACCGTCGAAACGCGCCGCGCGCCCGAGAAGGGCGCGCGGCGCGTTCATCCCCGCTCCGCTCCTCCGTCCGCTCCCTGTCTCCAGGCATACTCCGTTTCGGGGCGACCTCGTGCGCCGCGACGTGCGGTGCGGAGCGCGACCCCCTCGGCGGTCAGATGCTCCAGGTAGCGCCGGGTCGCGACCCGCGAGAGCCCGAGGCGATCGGCGGCTTCGCGCGCGGACAGCGGTCCGTTCGCGCGCAGTGCCATCGAAACGTCGTTCAGCGAGCTCGCGGACAGACCTTTGGGCAGCGGGATCGCTCCGGTCGCACGGCCGAGCAGCGCGTCGATCTCCGCCTGCGTGGCCTGGCCCCTGGTCGACCGCGCCTGCTCCCGATGAACGCGATACTGCTCCATGCGCTCTCGGAACACCGAGAACGGGAACGGCTTGACGAGGTACTGGTGCACTCCGAGCGCCGCCATCTGTCGGACGCTCTCGGCATCGCGCACGCCGGTGATCGCGATCACATCCGTGGCGGCGGCGCGCGCACGAAGGCTGCGCAGCACATCGATCCCGGAGCCGTCCGGCATGGTGATGTCGAGGAGAACGAGGTCGAACGCGTCGGCACCGGGGTTCTTCAGCACGGCGTGCACCGCTGCGCGGGCACTGCTGCATTCCCCGGCGACGGTGAATCCATCGAGCCGGGCCACGTAGTCCCGGTGCAGTTCGAGGGTCAGGGCATCGTCGTCGACGATCAGCGTACGGATCATGTCGGCGGCCTCCGAGACTGAGCGCGGGGGAGGACGACGCGGAACATCGTGGGGTCGTCACTCACCGTCACCGAACCGCCGGCACTCGTGACCACGGAGCGCACGAGCGCCAGTCCGATACCGCGGCCGTTCCCATCGGCGGGCTTCGTGGAGTAGCCCTGATCGAAGATCCGCTCCTGGAGGAGTGGCGGTATGCCGGGACCACTGTCCGACACCTCGAGCACGATTCCGCCGTCGTCACTCGGATGCAGCGACACCCGCACCCACCGATCCTCGGAGTCGGAGTCGGAGTCGGAGTCGGCGGCAGCGTCCATGGCGTTGTCCACGAGGTTGCCCAGCACGGAGACGGCGTCGACGGGCGACAGCGGCGTGCGGGGTGTATCGGGCTCGATGTGCACCCGCCAGTCGATGCCGCGCTCCTTGGCCTGCGAGGCCTTGCCGAGGAGGAGGGCACCGACGGCGGGATCGCCGTGACCCCGCGCGGTCACCTGATCCACGAGCGACTGGCTCTGTCGTGACGTCTCCGTGAGGATCTCGATCGCCTCGTCGCGGCGCCCGAGCTCGAGCAGCGCGACCGCGGCGTGCATCCGGTTCCCGTGCTCGTGCGTCTGCGCGCGCAGAGCCTCGCCCAGCGTGCGGATCGATTCGTACGACGACACGGCGTCGCGGAGCTGGCCGGGAGGGAGGTCGCCGGCGATGCGTCGGGTCACACGCCGGGCGATGACTGCCAGACCGACGCCGAGTGCGATGAGGCCGATCGTGATGCCGAGAGTGAGAGGCAAGCGGCGGATCAGGGTGTCGGTGATGGACTCGGTCGTCACCCCGGCGGCGACCCAGCCGATCAGGTCTCCGTCCGGCGTCGTGACCGGCGCGATCGTCCGGATCGAGGGACCGAGGGTCCCGGTGAACTCCTCCGTCAGCGTCCGGAATGTCGAGGGGATCGTGCCGAGGTAGATCCCGCCGATCTGGTCGTCGTCGGGGTGGGTGATCCGCGTGCCGTCCAGGGTCATGACGGTGATGAAGTCGAGCCCGGCGCCGGCGATCACTTCCAACGAGTAGGGCTCGAGCTCCCGAGTGGCCGCGTCGTGATCGCTCGAGCGCAGACCGTCGACGACGAGTGGGGAGGAGGCGAACGCGACTGCTGTGGCCGCCGTCACCCGCTCGGCCTCGGCACGGATCGTTCGCTGCGCCTCGGCGACGAGGAAGACCGCCACGAGAGCGCCGATCACGACGGCCGCGACGAGCAGCACGACGAAGACGCGCGAGGCGGTGCTGCGGGCGCGGGAGGTGGGCGCCATCGCCTGCTCCGATCGTCGATGGTCAGGTGCCGTGACCAATACGACCACAACTCGCGCTGCGGCGGGAGGTGGATCACCGTGGGAACCGATCGGCGGCGCAGAAGCCGCCATTCGGACGACGAAGTCGACGATCAAGGAGGAAGCCGTGGCGCTCACGACGGGATTCGCACTGCCGAAGTTCAACTGGCGACGAGGGAAGCACGCGTGGGACCGGCACACCTGGCTGTATGTGTCCGTGCTGATCGCCGTCGTGCTCGGCGCGGCGGTCGGGCTCATCTGGCCGGAGGTGGGCCGAGGGTTCGAAGCGCTGGGCACCGGCTTCGTCGCCCTGATCAAGATGATGATCGCCCCGATCATCTTCTGCACGATCGTCGTGGGCGTCGGTTCCATCGCCAAAGCGGCCACGGTCGGCAAGATCGGCGGACTCGCGCTCCTCTACTTCATGGTGATGTCGACGTTCGCGCTGGCGATCGGACTCGTCGTCGGGAACATCATCCACCCGGGCGCGGGCCTCGATATGGCGTCTTCGACCTATGACGTGGTCGAGGCAGAGGCCAAGACGACGCAGGAGTTCATCCTCGGCATCATCCCGACCACTTTCTTCTCGGCCTTCACGGGGGAGAGCGTGCTGCAGGTGCTGTTCATCGCACTGCTCGTCGGTTTCGCGCTGCAGGGACTCGGCGAGCGCGGTGCCCCCATCATGGAAGCGGTCAAGCAGCTGCAGAAGCTCGTCTTCCGCATCCTCGGGATGATCCTCTGGCTCGCACCGATCGGCGCGTTCGGAGCGATCGCTGCGGTGGTGGGCAAGACCGGTGTGGCGGCGATCTGGAGTCTCGGGACGCTGATGGTCGCGTTCTACATCACGTGCATCCTGTTCATCGTCGTGATCCTCGGGGCGATGCTGTGGGCGGTGACGCGGGTGAACATCTTCGCTCTCATGAAATACCTCGCACGGGAGTACCTGCTCATCGTCGGCACGTCCTCGTCGGAATCCGCCCTCCCTCGCCTGATCGCGAAGATGGAGTTCGTCGGCGTCTCCAAGCCCGTCGTCGGCATCACGGTGCCCACCGGGTACTCGTTCAACCTCGACGGAACGGCGATCTACCTGACGATGGCGTCGCTGTTCATCGCCACGGGGATGGGGCAGCCGATGTCGATCGGCGAACAGATCGGCCTGCTCGTGTTCATGATCATCGCCAGCAAGGGGGCTGCCGGAGTGACCGGTGCGGGGCTGGCGACACTCGCCGGGGGTCTGCAGGCGTATCGCCCCGACCTCGTCGACGGGGTGGGCGTGATCGTCGGCATCGACCGCTTCATGTCGGAGGGACGAGCTCTGACGAACTTCACCGGCAACGCCGTCGCGACCCTCCTGATCGGTACCTGGACGAAGCAGATCGACCGCGACCGCGTGCGACGGGTGCTGAGCGGCGAACTCCCCTTCGACGAGTCACTGCTCGACGGCGTCGACGCGCACGGGGATTCGGATGCACCGCAGGGCGCGGATGTGCAGGAACTGCGGGAGGCAGCAGTGACGGAGATGGCGGCGAAGGAGGAGCGGGCCAGGGCACGAGCCGAACGCAGCTGACGAGCGGGTGAGGGATGCGGGAGTCCGGATGAACGGGCTCCCGCATCCGCGCGGTCAACCGCTCTTGCGTCGGAACTCGCGCCGGGTCTGCGGGGCGTTCGCACTGTGCACGGCGGAGTCGCCATCCAGGTGCGCCTCGCCCTGCCGGTGGTGCGCGTTCTTCTTCTCGAGCGCTTCCTTGAACTTGCGCTTCATCTCCTCAGAGGAGGAGGCGCCTTCTTCGGTGCTCATGCCCCGAGCCTAGAGCACCGGCTGCGGCAGGTCACCCTCCCGTGCGCCGACTGAGACGATCGAGCAGCACGCCCAGCCCGAGCGCGACGACGATCGACGCCGGAACGGCGATCACCGGCCCGCCCGGCAGGATCGCGGCGATCGTGGCGCCCACTGCCGCCTGGTAGAGCGCCCAACCGGTCGCGGCCAGTGCGACCAGAGCGAGGTAGCGAGGCGGATGGATGCGCGACGCCCCGGCCACGAGGTTGATCGCCAGTCGGGCGAAGGGCACGAATCGGGCCGTGAAGAGCACGGTGGCCGTCCCCTTGTCCAACCGGTGCCGTGCCCAATCCAATGCCTGCTGCACCCGAGACGCCCTCATCCACCGCCACCGATCGACGCCGACGGTCCGGCCGACCAGATAGCAGCAGGCGTCTCCCACGGTCGCGGCTGCCGCGGCGCAGACGACGACCGCCCAGAGCGGCGGGGCTCCGGTGGTCACCGCCAGCGCTCCGAGCGCGGTCACCGCGATCTCACCCGGCACGACGACGAAGAAGGCGTCCCCGAGCACGAGCAGGCCCATCAGGGCCAGGCTCCACGGCCCGGTGAGGGATTCGGCGAGCAGATCCGTCGTCACGTCGACCACTGTGCCTGCAGAGGGTGAACGGGAACCAAAGAGCGCATAGCCGGTGACCCGCCGTCCAGCATCCGGTGAACATCGGGTGCTGCGGGCCGTTTCCGACGCGTGCGCCCTCGATGCTCGGTCATCCTGAGGCTGTGAGAGTAGCGATCGTCACGGAGTCCTTCCTTCCGCACATGAACGGCGTCACCGGGTCGGTGCTGCAGATCCTGCGTCACCTCGAGCAACACGGCCACGATGCCCACGTGATCGCCCCCGCCGCAGTCGGGATCCCCGGGGAGGTGCATGGGGTGTCGATCGAGGCGATCCCGAGCCTCGCTCTTCCGGGGTACCACAACGTCAGGGTCGGCACGTCGGGCGCTCCGCGCATCGCCGCGTCCCTGCGGCGTTTCCAGCCGGATGTCGTGCACCTCGCCTCGCCGTTCGCGCTCGGTTGGCGGGGGGTGCTCTCCGCCGAGCGGATCGGGGTCGCCAGCGTCGCCGCCTACCAGACCGACGTGGCGGCCTACACGGAGCGCTACCGGGTGGCCGCGGCCACGGGCATCGCCCAGACGCACATCGCGCGCCTGCATCGACGCGCGACCATGACGCTCGCTCCGTCTGCGGACTCCGCTCAGCAGCTCGCCGCACTCGGGGTGGATCGTGTACGCCACTGGGGGAGGGGAGTCGACGCGGAACGCTTCCGACCGTCTCGTCGCAATCCCGGACTGCGCGCCGCGTGGGGTGCCGAGATCGTGATCGGATACGTCGGCCGCCTCGCCCCGGAGAAGCAGGTCGAGGACCTCGCCGCGCTCCGCGACCTCCCGGGTGCGCGCCTGGTGATCGTCGGAGACGGACCCAGCAGAGCACGGTTGGAGGGGCTGCTCCCGGATGCCGTGTTCCTCGGCCACCTCGACGGGTCTGCGCTCGCCGCGGCCATGGCGTCGTTCGACGTCTTCGTGCACCCCGGGGAGAGCGAGACGTTCGGGCAGACCCTGCAGGAGGCCCACGCCAGCGGGGTCCCGGTGATCGCGACCGGCCGCGGCGGGCCCCTCGATCTCGTTCGCATGGGTGTCGACGGCTGGCTGTACCGCCCAGGAGACCTCGGCGACCTGCGGATGCGAGTGGCCGATCTGGCAGGCGACGCGAGAAAGCGACGGGCGTTCGGAGAAGCCGGTCATGACGCGGTGCAGAGTCGCAGCTGGACGAGCGTGTGCGATCAGCTGCTCGGGCACTTCGAGGAGGCGCGTCTGCTGCAGCGGGTGGATGCGGCCTCCCGCGCTCGCCGCGTCACCCGGCCCGATTCCCCGCCGCCGGTGACCGCGCGTCGCTGGCGCCGCTTCGTCGCCCTGGGGGATTCGCTCACCGAGGGCCTGTGCGATCCCGCCCCGGATGGGGGCCTGCGTGGGTGGGCCGATCGGCTCGCGCTGCTGCTGGCCGCGCGGGGCGGGCTCCACTACGCGAACCTCGCGATCAGGTCGAAACGTGTGCGCGATGTGTCCGGATGGCAGGTGGACCGCGCGCTCGAACTGCATCCTGACCTCGTCTCGATCCTCATCGGCGCGAACGATCTCGTGAAGCATCGTGTCGACGTCGCAGCGCTCGCCGCGGAGGTGGAGCACGCTGTCGTGCGGCTGCGGGCGATCGGAGCGGATGTGCTGTTGGTCACCCCGTTCCTCCCGGATCGTCGGGCGGCTGCCGTCTACACGCGGCGCTTCGCGGCGTTCGCGACGGCGTTGACGGGGATCGCGGCGCGGACGGGAGCGATCCTGATCGACACGGACCTGCATCCGGCACTGGCCGAGCGACCGAACTGGGGTGAGGATCTGGTGCATCTGAGCAGCCGGGGCCATCGTCTCCTGGCGTATCGAGCGGCCGAGATTCTGGGTGTTCCCGATGCGGATGCGCTGGGTATCCTCGATGCCGCCCTGCACGAGCACGAGCCGATCGGTGCGGGCGCGTGGTGGCGGCGACACGCCCTTCCCTGGGTCTGGCGCCGCCTGCACGGTCGCGCGGCGGGCGATGGTCGTGTGGCGAAGCATGAGGACTACGTCTATCTCGGGCGCTCGTCCGCGGCGCGGTGGGCGAACATCGGCTGATCCGCTCGGCGCAGCGCCGCGTCGACTCGTCGAGCCACCGCCGACGTGCGGAGGCGGTCAGCGCCGCCCCATGCCGTGATACTGCCAGCCCGCTGCACGCCAGGCCGCCGCATCGAGGCAGTTGCGTCCGTCGATGATGAGCCGTCCGCGGACCAGACCGCCGGCGTGCGTGGGGGAGAGATCGCGACGGTACTCGTCCCACTCGGTCACGATCACGACCGCATCGGCTTCCCGAAGAGCATCATCGCGGTGTCGCGCATAGCCCAGCTGCGGATGCGCGGCAGCGGCGTTGTCGAGAGCGGCGGGGTCGGTCACGACGACGTCTGCGCCGAGCCCACGCAGTCGAACGGCGACGTCGAGGGCGGGGCTGTCGCGGATGTCGTCGCTGAACGGCTTGAACGCGGCACCGAGTACAGCGATCCGACGTCCGAACACGAGCCCACCCAATGCGTCCACGACGAGCCGGACCGCCCGTTCGCGGCGCCGGAGGTTGATCGCGTCCACCTCGTGGAGGAACCCCACCGCTTCGCCGCGACCCAGCTCTTCCGCACGGGCGGCGAATGCCCGGATGTCCTTCGGCAGGCAGCCGCCGCCGAAGCCGATGCCGGCGCCGAGGTAGCGCCGACCGATCCGCGAGTCGTGGCCGAGAGCGTCGGCGAGCAGCGCCACGTCGGCGCCGGAGGCCTCGGCGATCTCCGCCATCGCGTTGATGAACGAGATCTTGGTCGCGAGAAAGGCGTTCGCGGCGCCCTTCACCAGTTCCGCCGTGGCGAGGTCGGTGACCAGGAAGGGCGTCCCGGCCGCGACGGCCGCCGCGTAGACCTGGCGCAGCACCGCCACGGCACGTGTGCCCGCCGAGTCCGTCTCGGCGCCGACCACGAGCCGGTCCGGTGTCAGCGTGTCGTGCACGGCCCACCCCTCGCGAAGGAACTCGGGGTTCCACACCACGGTCGCGCCCGAGTCGATGACGCGCGCAGCGAGCCGTGCGGCGGTGCCCACCGGCACGGTCGATTTCCCCGCGATCACGTCGCCGGCGCGGAGATGGGGGAGCAGTTCGTCGATCGCCGCATCGACGTAGCGGAGGTCGGCCGCGTGACCGCCGGGGATCTGCGGGGTACCCACTGCGAGGAAGTGCACCTGCGCGCCCGCTGCATCCGCCATCCGGCTGCTGAACCGGAGCCGACCGGATGCTCGTCCCTCGGCGAGCAGCTCCCTCAGCTGCGGTTCGAAGAACGGTGCGGATCCTGCGTCGAGTGCGGCCACCTTCCGTTCGTCGACGTCGATGCCGATGACGTCGTGTCCGATCGAGGCCATGGCTGCGGCGTGCACGGCACCGAGGTACCCGCAGCCGATCACTGACATGCGCATGGAGACAGCACAACGGACTCCCGCCACGGTGTGGCATCCGCGCGGTGAACGTTCCGTGGCCGGTGCCTGTCCACTCCGCGCCGCTGCGGCGACGTGGGTTTTGCGGAGTCCGCTGGTAGGGTGGATGAGGTTGACGTGTGTCAACCGCACAATCGAATATCGACTCATGGAGCGAGCGGCGGAGAAGCTGGTCCCCTGTGGTGGGTTCCTCGGCAGGACATGTCGGGTGGCTTTCTACTGGTGGCCAGCGCAGGCGACATTCGCGGGAATGCCCGCGCGCCCGAACCCTTCCGTTCCGCTCCTTTGAACACGCTCGCGCGTCACATGGACTCGCGAGTCTAAACAAAGAAGGAGAGACCTCTTGGAAGGTCCTGAAATCACCGCCACCGAGGCCGTTCTCGACAACGGCCGCTTCGGCACCCGCACCATCCGCTTCGAGACCGGCCGCCTCGCGCAGCAGGCTCAGGGCGCAGTCGCCGCGTACCTCGACGGCGAGACCATGCTCCTCTCGGCCACCAGCGCAGGCAAGCACCCGCGCGAGGGCTTCGACTTCTTCCCGCTGACGGTCGACGTCGAGGAGCGCTCCTACGCTGCCGGCAAGATCCCCGGCTCGTTCTTCCGTCGCGAGGGCCGTCCCTCCACGGAGGCGATCCTCGTCTGCCGTCTGATCGACCGTCCGCTGCGCCCGTCGTTCGTCGACGGCCTGCGCAACGAGGTCCAGGTCGTCATCACCGTCATGTCGATCGCTCCGGGCGAGTTCTACGACGCTCTCGCGATCAACGCCGCGTCGGCGTCCACGCAGATCTCGGGTCTCCCGTTCTCCGGCCCCGTCGCCGGTGTGCGCCTCGCGTTCATCCCGGGCAACGGCCAGAACGACGACCAGTGGGTCGCGTTCCCGACCGCTGAGCAGGTCTCGGAGGCCGTGTTCGACCTGATCGTCGCCGGTCGTGTCGTCACCAAGGCCGATGGCACGGAAGACGTCGCCATCATGATGGTCGAGGCCGAGGCGACCGAGGGCAGCTGGAACCTGATCAAGGCCGGCGCCACGAAGCCAAACGAAGAGGTCGTGGCCCAGGGCCTCGAGGCCTCGAAGCCGTTCATCGCTCAGCTCGTCAAGGCTCAGGCCGAGCTCGCTGCGACCGCATCGAAGGAGCCGGGCGTCTACCCGGTCTTCCCGGCGTACAGCCAGGAGGTCTACGACTTCGTCGCCGGCCGCTCCTACGACGAGCTCGTCGGTGTCTACCAGATCGCCGACAAGGTCGAGCGTCAGACCGCTGACGACGCGATCAAGGACCGCGTCAAGGCCGAGCTCATCGAGGCCACCGAGGCGGGTTCGCTCCCGGCTGCGGCTCCGCTCGAGTTCTCTGCGGCGTACAAGTCGGTCACCAAGAAGATCGTCCGTGGTCGCATCCTCACCGAGGGCGCTCGCATCGACGGCCGTGGGCTCGCGGACATCCGCCCCCTCGACGCCGAGGTGCAGGTCATCCCGCGCGTGCACGGCTCCGCGGTCTTCCAGCGCGGCGAGACTCAGATCCTGGGTGTCACCACGCTGAACATGCTCAAGATGGAGCAGCAGATCGACTCGCTGTCGCCGGTCACGAGCAAGCGCTACATGCACCACTACAACTTCCCGCCCTACTCGACCGGTGAGACCGGCCGTGTCGGTTCGCCGAAGCGTCGCGAGATCGGGCACGGCTTCCTCGCCGAGCGCGCGCTCGTGCCGGTGCTGCCGAGCCGCGAGGAGTTCCCCTACGCGATCCGTCAGGTGTCCGAGGCGCTGAGCTCCAACGGCTCGACGTCGATGGGCTCCGTGTGTGCGTCGACCCTGTCGCTGCTGAACGCGGGTGTGCCGTTGCGCGCCCCCGTCGCCGGTATCGCGATGGGTCTCGTCTCCGACGAGGTCAACGGTGAGACCCGCTACGCGGCGCTGACCGACATCCTCGGCGCGGAAGACGCTCTCGGTGACATGGACTTCAAGGTCGCGGGAACGAGTGACTTCGTCACGGCGATCCAGCTCGACACGAAGCTCGACGGCATCCCGACGTCGGTGCTCACGGGCGCGCTGACGCAGGCTCGCGAGGCTCGCCTCACGATCCTCAACGTCCTGAACGCTGCGATCGACGCACCTGACGAGATGGCTCCCACCGCGCCGCGCGTCATCAGCGTGCAGATCCCGGTCGACAAGATCGGTGAGCTGATCGGCCCGAAGGGCAAGACGATCAACGCGATCCAGGACGAGACCGGCGCGCAGATCTCCATCGAAGAGGACGGCACCGTCTACATCGGTGCGACCGACGGACCCGCGGCCGAGGCCGCTCGCGCCCAGGTCAACGCGATCGCCAACCCCACCAACCCGGAGATCGGGGAGCAGTTCCTCGGCACCGTCGTGAAGATCGCCACCTTCGGTGCGTTCATCTCGCTGCTCCCGGGCAAGGACGGCCTGCTGCACGTCACCGAGGTGCGCAAGCTCGCCGGTGGCAAGCGTGTGGAGAACGTCGACGACGTGCTGTCGGTCGGTCAGAAGATCCTCGTCAAGATCACGAAGATCGACGACCGCGGCAAGCTTTCGCTCGAGCCCGTTCTCGACGATGCTGCCGCCGCTGAGGCAGCGCCCGCCGAAGACGCGGCCGCCGAGTAAGCGCAGAGATCGAACCGGAACCCGGGTCCGTCCGTCGTGGATGGGCCCGGGTTCCGTCGTATCCGGTGTGACCAAATCGTTATCGGCCGTTTCCGCGCCGTTCCCCGGATTGGTCAGGGCGTTCGATGAATTCGCTTACCCTCGAAGTACGCACCGGGGGGTGCAGATCCAGCAGGTACGCAGGTCGGCACGCACCGATCGACGCGGGG
Organism: Microbacterium sp. Mcb102; assembly: GCF_024519805.1. Lineage (NCBI taxonomy): Bacteria > Bacillati > Actinomycetota > Actinomycetes > Micrococcales > Microbacteriaceae > Microbacterium > Microbacterium sp. Mcb102. Next base: position 476,731 of record NZ_JALJRG010000001.1, read on the forward strand.
GTGAGAGAGTATGCGGTTGTTCAGCGTAGGCGCAGGAGCGTCGGCCGATCGCGCCCAGCAGCACGCCGAGCACCCGTCCGCACCGATCCCCATCGTCGGACCGGGAATAGGGGAGACCATCCGCGTCCCGCTCGGTGAGACCGGCTACGAGACCTTCCCGCTGATGCTGGGCGCCGCCGAGTTCGGCTGGAACGTCGATCTCGAGACCAGCCACGGAATCCTCGATCGCTACATGGAGTTCGGCGGTAACGCCATCCATACGGCCGACGGATTCTCCGGCGGGCGCAGCGAGCACATCATCGGCCAGTGGTTGCGGTCGCGCGGTCGGCGCGATCACGCGGTGCTGAGCGTGCGCATCGGTGCCCACGCCGACAATCCGGGGCTGGGCTCGGTCAACCTCGTACGTGCGGTGGAGGGGTCGCTCACACGGCTCGGGGTCGAGCGCATCGACGTCCTGTACCTCGACGCGACGCTCGATGCCACGACCAATCTCGAAGACACCCTGGCGACCGTCGAATGGCTGTCGGACGCGGGGAAGGTCGGTGCCGTCGGCGCCTTCGGCCTGTCACCGGAGCGACTGGTCGAGGCACGCATCCTCGCCTCGGCCGGATACCCGCGCATCCAGGTGATCGATGCGCCGTACAACCTCATCCGTCGCCAGCCGTTCGAGGGCGACCTGCGCCTCGTCGCCGGTGCGCAGAACCTCGCGGTGACGCCGTCTCACGCCCTCGAACACGGGTTCCTCTCGGGGCGCCACCGTAACAAGGCGCTGACCTCGCGCGGCGTGCGCGGCGAGCAGTTGCGCGGGCACTTGAACCGGCGGGGTATCAAGATCCTGCGCGCACTCGACCAGGTGGCCGAGGAGTTGGCGGTCCCCGTGGCTGCGGTCTCGATCGCCTGGCTGCTCGCTCAGCGCACGATCGCGGCACCGATCGTGAACACGTTCGCGACGGAACATGTCGATGAACTCATGCAGGGCGCGGGTGTCTCGCTGTCGCGGAGCCACCTCGCCGAGCTGACCCGGGCCGGCAACTGAGCATCGTCCCACCCGTGACATAGGGTGGGATGGAGGCCCGGCGGATGCTGGCGATGAAGCGAGCGAGTTGTGACGCACTACATATATCTGGTCAGACATGGTGAACATCAGGATGCGGAGCATGGTCTCGCCGACGGACCCCTTTCTCCCCGAGGGCAGCGTCAGGCCGAGCTGATTGCCGACCGACTGTCCGGGCTTCCGCTCGACGCGGTATGGCATTCGCCGTTGCTCCGCGCGAACGAGACGGCTCGAGCGATCGCTGCTCGTCTGCCGTCGGTCGATCCTGAGCCCACCGCGCTGCTCTTCGATTGCGTCCCCACCGGGATGACCGAAGAGACTCCCGCGGTGTTCGAGCCGTTCTTCGGCTCGGTCACCGAAGCCGAGATCGAAGCGGGGCGCGCGCAGATGTCGGATGCGGTCGAGGAGTTCCTCGTGCGCAAGACTGGGGAGGTGCATGAGGTGCTGATCACACACAACTTCGTGATCTCGTGGTTCGTGCGCGAAGTGCTCGCGGCGCCGGAGTGGCGATGGATGACGTTGAACCAGTCCCACTGCGGTCTGACCGTCATCGCGCAGAAGCAGGGGCGGCCGTGGACGCTTCTCACGCACAACGACACCGGGCATCTTCCGGTGGAGCTGCGAACGGGAATCCCCGACGCGCTTCTCGTCTGAGAACTCTCGTTTCCAGAACGGCGGAGCACCCCCCGCGCGCCCCCGGACGGACCGCGTCCCGCGAAATAGACTGGACGCATGACCACGCAGGTAGCCCTCGTCGGCGGAACCGGGAAGCTCGGCACGATCATCGGTGCGGTGATCGATGAGCTCGAGGGCTTCGAGGTGAGCCGCGTGTTGACCTCGTCGAGTGATCTCTCCGAGCTCGACGGGGCCGATCTCGTCGTCGATGCCTCGACGCCCCAGGTCAGCATCGAGGTCGTCCGCGCCGCCGTCGAACGGGGCATCAACGTCCTCGTCGCGACTTCCGGGTGGTCTTCGGAACGGATCGCCCTCGTGCGTCCGCTCGTCGAGGCTGCCGGCACCGGCGCGGTGTTCATCCCGAACTTCTCGCTCGGCTCAGTGCTCGGGTCGGCACTGGCTGCGGCCGCCGCCCCGTTCTTCGGCTCCGCCGAGATCATCGAAGCGCACCGCGAGACCAAGATCGATTCGCCGAGCGGCACGGCTGTGCGCACCGCCGAGCTGATCGCGGCGGCCCGCGCGGAGCAGGGCCCTGTCAGCGCTCCGCATGCGGATCAGCGTGCGCGGGGGCAGCAGGTCGGCAGCGTGCCGATCCACTCGTTGCGGCGGCCCGGAGTCGTCGCCAAGCAGGAGGTCATCCTTTCCGGCCCCGGCGAGTCGCTGACGTTCACGCATGACACCACCGACTCGGCGCTCGCCTATGCGCCGGGGATCCGGCTCGCCGTGCCGTTCGCGGTTCAGGCCGCCGGTGTGATCGTCGGCCTGGAGAACATGATCGACATCGGCATCCGCTCGTGATGTCGCGGATCGGCGTCGGCCTGATGGCCGCGGCGCTGCTCGTCTATCTCGCCGTCGCGATCTGGCTGGCCGTGATGTTCATCTCGGTCGGCTCTCCGGTGTCCATCGGCATGGGTGTCACACTGCTGGTGCTTGCTCCGATCGGGGCCTGGGCGCTGGTTCGCGAGATGATGTTCGGCTTCGGTGCGGACCGCCTCGGACGCCTGCTCGACGCAGAAGGCGGGATGCCTCCGGTGGAGACGGAGCTGACGCCGAGCGGTCGCATCTCCCGCACCGACGCGGATCCGCTCATCGCGCGATACGCCGCCGAGGCCGACGCAGCCGGCGATGACTGGCGTGCGCGCTACCGACTGGGCGTCGTGCAGGACGCCGCCGGGCGCCGGAAGGATGCCAGGGCCAGCATCCGCGAGGCGATCCGCCTCTCGCGGCGCTGACCCCCGCATCATCCCTCAGGCGAGAGTCGCCTCGAGAGTGATCTCGATGCCGGCGAGGGCCTGCGACACCGGGCAGCCGGTCTTCGCGCCCGCCGCGATCTCCTGGAACGCCTCGGGCGTCAGGTTCGGTACCGTCGCGTTCACGTTCAGGTGGCTGCCCGTGATGCCGACGCCCGGCTTGAAGGTGACCGAGGCCGTCGTGTTGACACGCTCCGGCGGGGTGCCGTTCTCCGCGAGCGCATGGGAGAGCGCCATGCTGAAGCACGAAGCGTGGGCCGCCGCGATGAGCTCCTCCGGCGTGGTCGTGGTGTCGCTGCCTTCGCTGCGTGCCTTCCAGTTGATCGGGAAGGTGCCGAGGTTCGACGACGAGAACGCGACCGTGCCCGATCCCTCCATGAGCGATCCGGTCCAGGTGCTGGCGGCTTCGCTGGTGACGGGCATGATTCCTCCGCTTCTCGGGACCCGCTCGGTGCGCGGGTCACGTAGCGGCCAGCCTACCGAGGGGCCCGGCGGGACGGAACAGGAATCAGGCGGCGGCGGGGCGCCCGATGATGCCGGCGCGCTGGAGCAGGAGGTAGAGCTGGCAACCGAGGCAGAAGGCGAAGGCGGCGTTCAGGAACGCGGCGATGAAGGCGGCTGCCGTGGCGATCGGGAGCGCCCACGGGACGCCGAGGAGATGCAGGACGAGACCGATGCCGACGACGAACAGCCCCACGCCCTGGGAGAACCGGGGTGGGCGCGGGTCCTCGAGTTCGGTCGGCGGTGAGAGTCGCGGGCGGACGAGCGCGCGGAAGACGACGCTCCACGGCGTGGTCCGGGGCGAGACGACACCCCACAGGAACAGGAGGGCGATCACGACCGTGAGCAGGAAGCCCGGGTCGAGCGCGCGTTGGGCGGGTGTCGATGATGAGATCACCAAACCACCGGGGACGAACGTGGAATCCGCGAGCGGCTGATAGGCGAACCAGCCGAATGAGCCCGCACTCGCGGATTCCGTCGATATCCCGATCAATGCCAGGAACGTCGCCACCAGGAGGAGCAACGCGGTGATCGTGGCGGCGAAGCGCGGACCACGGGGATCGATGCCTTCGGGAGTGCTCATGTCTGCTCCGGTCTTCGCGCCTCAGACGGCGGCGACGGCTTCTGTGAGGGCGTGCGGGTGGGGAACCCCGTGGAATCGTGCGCGGACCGCGCCGGAACCGTCGACCAGGAACGTCGTCGGCGTCTGCAGCACCCGGTAGCGCGCGGAGAGATCGGGGCGATGGGTCAGGTCCACCTCGACGTGCGCGAGCCCATCATGACCGGACGCGTAGTCGTGCAGCAGGCGACGGACCTGCGGGCACCGCGCGCACATCTCGGTGCTGAACTGCACGAGGGTGGCGCGCGAGCCGAGTTCCGCCGACACGACATCCGCGGGGTCGAATCGAAGCGTCCCGCCATCGCGTCGCCGTCCGTCTCGACGTCGCAGGACGATGCCGATGATCGTCGCGAGCGCGAGGAGCGCCACGGCGACTCCGAGGGCGAGAGCGGGCGACATGTGTCGAGAGTACGTGCTCCGTCGGGGTGCCGATGCCGATGTTTCCGAGCATGACGAACCCCGGCCCCAACGCGGTGGCTCCGCCCGTGCCCGGGGCTGGGAAGGTATCGTGGCTGTCATGAGTGCAGCCGTCCCGACGCCCTACGAAGACCTGCTCCGCGATGTCCTGGAGACCGGCACGCACAAGTCGGATCGGACGGGCACCGGGACCACGAGTGTCTTCGGTCGACAGATCCGTTTCGACCTGTCGAAGGGCTTCCCGCTCATCACCACGAAGCGCGTGCACTTCAAATCCATCGCCTACGAGCTGCTGTGGTTCCTGCAGGGCGACTCCAACGTCGGCTGGTTGCGGGAGAACGGCGTCACGATCTGGGACGAGTGGGCGGACGAGTCCGGCGACCTCGGGCCGGTCTACGGTGTGCAGTGGCGGTCGTGGCCGACGCCTGACGGCGGCAGCATCGACCAGCTCTCCGAGGTGATCGAGCAGATCCGGCGTTCGCCCGATTCGCGCAGGCTCATCGTTTCGGCGTGGAACCCGGCTGACATCCCCGACATGGCACTCGCTCCCTGTCACGCGCTCTTTCAGTTCTACGTCGCCGACGGCAAGCTCTCGTGCCAGCTGTATCAGCGCAGCGCCGACATGTTCCTCGGGGTGCCGTTCAACATCGCCTCCTACGCCCTGCTCACGATGATGATCGCGCAGCAGGTGGGGCTCGAGCCCGGTGACTTCGTATGGACGGGCGGCGACTGCCACGTCTACGACAACCACGTCGAGCAGGTGCGCGAGCAGCTGAGCCGTGAGCCGTTCGAATCCCCGACGCTCCGATTCGCGCGCAAGCCCGAGTCGATCCTCGATTACCGGTACGAGGACTTCGTGGTGGAGGACTATCAGCATCACGCGCCGATCCGCGCGGCGGTGGCGGTATGACCTGGGTCGGGCTCATCTGGGCCGAAGCCCACGGCGGCGTGATCGGCGCCGAGGGGGGCATGCCCTGGCACGTGCCCGAAGACCTGGCGCACTTCAAGGACGTCACGCTCGGGACGCCGGTGGTGATGGGGCGCAAGACCTGGGACTCGCTCCCTGAACGATTCCGTCCGCTGGCCGGCCGTGACAACATCGTGGTGACCCGTCAGCAGGACTGGTCGGAGGGGGGTGCCCGCCGCGCAGCCACCGTCGCTGAAGCCGTCCGCGGCCTGGACCGGGTGTGGATCATCGGCGGCGCGGAGATCTTCCGTCAGGTGATCGGCGACGCCGACCGGCTCGAAGTCACCGAGCTCGATCTCGATGTCGACGGCGACGCGTACGCGCCGGCCAAGACCGGGTGGCGACTCGTCGACGAGGGGGAGTGGCAGACCTCCCGCACCGGCATCCGCTACCGCTTCCTCGGATACGAGCGCTGATGCCCACCGCTTTGATCACCGGCGCAAGCGCCGGACTGGGGGCAGAGTTCGCCCGCCAGCTCGCCCGCCGCCGCGCCGATCTCATCCTCGTCGCGCGTTCCGAGGCCGCGCTGGAGCAGCTGGCGGCCGAGCTGCGCAGCGAGTACGGGGTGGCAATCGAGGTGCTCCCCGCCGACCTGGTGGACGAAGCGGGGGTCGAGAGCGTCGCTGCTCGGCTGCGCGACACCGCGGATCCGGTCGATCTGCTCGTGAACAACGCCGGATTCGGGTTGCCGCTCCGCTTCGCCGACAACGACATCGACGATGAGGTGCGGCACCTCCGGGTGCACGTCGAGGCGTCGATGCGTCTCATGCACGCCGCTCTGCAGTCCATGCGCGGACGAGGTGGCCGCATCATCAACGTGGCCTCCGTCGCCGGCTTCATCTCCCGCTCCACCTACTCCGCGTGCAAGTCCTGGCTGATCGGCTTCAGCCGATGGGCGAACGCGGAGTATGCGCGCGACGGAGTGAGCGTCACCGCCCTCTGCCCCGGATTCACGCACACCTCGTTCCACGAGCGGATGGGCCTCGCCGTGGGCGAGGAGGGCGTGCCCGGCTTCATGTGGTTGAACGCCCGCGACGTGGTCCGCACGGGATTGCGCGATGCAGCCCGTGGCAAATCCGTGTCCATTCCGTCGCTGCGGTACAAGGCGATCGTGGCGTTGACGCGTGTGCTGCCGAGTTCGCTGACCTCGGGCGTCGCGCGACGCGGCCGTGTCTGAGGAGCGTCACCGCGTCCGCATGACCGCGACCCGAACCGATACGCTGGGTCTATGACGCACTCGGGCAACCCTTTCGGACAGGTTCTCGTCGCGCTCGTCACTCCGATGACGGCCGACGGTGAAGTCGATTGGCCCGCCGTCGAGAAGCACATCGATGACGTGATCACCGCGGGAGCGGACGGCATCGTCGTGACGGGAACGACCGGCGAGACCTCGACCCTGACGGACCCCGAGAAGCTCAAGCTCGTCGAGGTAGGCAAGTCCGTCTCGGCAGGTCGCGCCAAGATCATCACGGGCGGTGGGTCCAACGAGACCGCGCACGCCATCGAGCTCTACAAGGCCAGCGAGAAGGCCGGCGCCGACGGCATCATGATCGTCACGCCGTACTACAACAAGCCGACGCAGGCCGGCATCCTCACGCACTTCCGTCTGGTCGCCGACGCGACCGACCTCCCGGTGATCCTCTACGACATCCCGGGCCGTACCGGAGTGCCGATCAAGTACGAGACGATCCTGCGCCTCGCGAAGCACCCGAACATTCTCGCGGTGAAGGACGCCAAGGGCGACTTCTCCGAGGTGAGCCGCGTGCTCAACCAGACCGACCTGATGTACTTTTCCGGCGACGATGCGAACGTGCTGCCGCACCTCGCGATCGGCGCCACCGGGCTCATCGGCGTGACGGCGAACGTCGCGGCGGCGCCGTACCGCACGATCATCGACGCCGTGAACGCGGGCGACCTGGCGACGGCGACAGCCGAGCACAAGCGGCTCGAGCCGCTCGTGCGCGCTGTCATGACGCACGTCCCAGGAACCGTCGCCGCCAAGTACATCCTGCACGGGCTCGGACGTATCTCGAGCCCGCGCGTGCGGCTGCCCCTGGTCGGTCCCGAGGAATGGGAGGCCGCGCTCATCGAGGATGAGCTCGACCTCGTCAAGAACGTTCCCGGAGCCGACTTCTCGAACTTCCGCCCCGACCGCAATGCGGCTGCGGGTGGTGCCCTGCCGAAGGTGCACGGCACGACGCGTTGAGTCGCGTCCCCACGAACGAACGGACGCGCGGAGTGTCCGACTGAGGAGACAGCATGTCCATTCCCCTGGTAGAACCGGCCCCTCTCGCTGAAGGGACGTTGCGGGTCATCCCGATCGGTGGTCTCGGCGAGATCGGTCGCAACATGACGGCCTTCGAGTACGACGGCAAGATCCTGATCGTCGACTGCGGCGTGCTCTTCCCTGAGGAGCACCAGCCGGGCGTCGACCTGATCCTGCCCGACTTCGAGCCGATCCGCGATCGCCTCGACGACATCGTCGGTGTCGTACTGACTCACGGCCACGAGGACCACATCGGCGCCGTTCCGTATCTGCTGCGTCTGAAGAGCGACATCCCGCTGATCGGTTCGGGCCTCACGCTCGCGCTGGTCGAAGCGAAGCTCAAGGAGCATCGCATCAAGGCCTTCACCCTCACCGTGAAGGAGGGCGAGCAGGAACGTGTCGGACCCTTCGATCTCGAGTTCGTCGCAGTCAACCACTCGATCCCTGACGCGCTGGCCGTCGCCATCCGGACGCCGGCCGGCATGGTGCTCGCCACCGGTGACTTCAAGATGGATCAGCTGCCGCTCGACGGCCGCATCACCGACCTGCGTGCGTTCGCCCGCCTCGGCGAGGAGGGCGTCGACCTGTTCCTCGTGGACTCGACGAATGCCGACGTCCCCGGCTTCACTCCCACCGAGCGCTCCATCGGCCCGGTTCTCGACCAGGTCATCGCCAAGGCGCCGCGCCGCGTCATCGTCGCGAGCTTCTCCAGCCACGTCCACCGCGTGCAGCAGGTCATCGACGCGGCGTACGCCAACGGACGCCGCGTCGCCTTCCTCGGCCGCAGCATGGTGCGGAACATGACCATCGCCGAGCAGCTCGGCTACCTGAAGGTGCCGGACGGGGTCCTCATCGACTTCAAGAAGGCGCGCGACCTCCCGGACGAGCAGATCGTCTACATGTCGACCGGGTCGCAGGGTGAGCCGATGGCGGTGTTGAGCCGCATGGCGAACATGGACCACGCGATCGAGATCAGCGAGGGCGACACCGTCATCCTCGCCTCCAGCCTCATCCCGGGCAACGAGAACGCCGTCTACCGCGTGATCGACGGGCTGACCAAGCTCGGCGCCAACGTCGTGCACAAGGCCAACGCGAAGGTGCACGTCTCCGGGCATGCCGCCGCCGGCGAGCTGATCTACTGCTACAACATCCTGAAGCCCAAGAACGTCCTTCCGGTGCACGGCGAGTACCGCCATCTCATCGCGAACGCCAAGCTCGCGCAGGACACCGGCGTCCCGGAGTCGAATACGATCATCGCCTCGAACGGCACCGTGATCGATCTCAAGGACGGCGTGGCGAGCGTCGTCGGCCAGCTGGATCTCGGATTCGTCTACGTGGACGGCTCTTCGGTCGGAGCGATCACCGATGCCGACCTCAAGGATCGACGCATCCTCGCCGAGGAGGGCTTCATCTCGGTGATCGTCGTCGTGGATGCCGCGACCGGCCGCATCATCTCCGGTCCTGAGATCCACGCGCGTGGTGTGGCCGAAGATGACTCCGTGTTCGATGACGTCGCGCCGAAGATCGTCGCGGCGCTCAAGGAGGCGGCCGGCAACGGGGTGCGCGACACCCACTCGCTGTCTCAGGTCGTGCGACGCACGATCGGGCGCTGGGTCAACCAGCGACTCCGCCGTCGTCCGATGATCGTCCCGCTCGTCATCGAGGCGTGACGGTCGGTCGGTATTCACGGTCGGCCGTCATCCCGGCGTAACACCCCGGTTCTATGCTCGCGGCATGGACAGCGGCTTTGCCCTTCGCAGGGCGGCGCAGACTGATGCGATGTTCCTCGGCGACATGCTCGTCGAGGCGGCGAGCTGGCGCGCCGGGGGAGTGCGTCCGCGGCATGAGGTGTTGAACTCTGCCGACCATCGGCGCTATCTCGCGGGGTGGATGCGCATGGCCGATGACGGGCTGGTGGCCACCGGTGAACACGAGGTGCCCGTGGGTGCAGCCTGGTATCGCGTGCTCCCGCAGAATGCGCCGGGGTTCGGCTTCGTCGGCGTCGCCGTTCCGGAGCTGATCATCGGCGTGCATCCGCTCTGGCGTGCACGCGGTGTCGGACGCGCTCTCCTGCGCGGTGTCATCGAGCTCGCTGGTACGCAGGGGCATGCGCGGATCAGCCTGAGCGTCGAACGCGACAACTTCGCCCGCAATCTGTATCGCGCCGAAGGATTCGCGGTCGTGGAGGAAGGAGAGTCGCGCGACACCATGGCGCGTCGGACCCGGTAGTCGGCGTCGCGAGGATCGGTGGAATGCCGCGTCATTACGCGGAGATGTCGGCCGTTGGTCGTAACGTGAGAGCATGGCCAGGAGTTCCACGAAGACCGAGCGCGCATCGACCAGCGCGCCGTCGCGCCCCAAGCGGCAGACGGCTACCAAGGCCCAGCCCGCTCCCAAGAAGTACATCGACGAGGCAGACAAGCCTCCGGTTGCAGTCCGGGCCTGGATCGGACTTGCCCACGGCGTCGGCGGGCTCTTCCGCGCCTTCGGGCCTGAGGCGCTGGAGAAGGAGGACCGCCGCGACGGCTTCCCGTTCCTCCTCGTGCTGCTCGCGGCTCTCGGCGCCGTGAACGAGTGGGTCTTCATCGGCAACGAAGCGGCCGAGAACATCAGTGCCTACTCGGTGGGGCTGCTCGTCGGCAGAGTGGCGTTCATCATGCCACTGCTTCTGCTGGTGCTGGCCGGTTGGCTGTTCCGTCACCCCGCGTCGGTTCACGACAACGGACGCATCGGCTTCGGTTTCGGCCTGTTCGTGATCTCCCTGGCAGGTTTTTGCCATGTCGCCGGTGGACAACCACAGCCCCAGCCGAACATCACGGCGTTGAACACGGGGGGCGGGTTGCTCGGGTGGTTGGTGGGGCAGCCGCTGACTTACCTCACGAATATCCCTGCGTACGTCGTGCTCGCGTTGCTGGCCGCACTCAGCATCCTGATCCTCACCAAGACGCCGCCGAACCGCATCGGTTCCCGTCTCGGTGATCTCTACGCCTGGATGTTCGACGCCGAGCGTCCGGAGAAGCCCGCCAAGGACGCGGCGGCGATCGACGACGCCGACAAGGTCGACGACCCCGATGTGCTGCCCTGGTGGCGTCGCAACAAGACCGGCCGTGAAGAGGACTCTGACGAGGGCACCCTCGGCTCGGATGACATCACCGCATTGCTCACGACCTCCGATCCGACTCCGGCCTACGACCAGGCGGTCGTCGTCGAGAATCCCTACGACGCCGCGACCGAGGTGCTCTCCGACGTCAGGTCGGTCGCCGATTCGCTTGCCGAGCAGCAGACGACGGCGCTTCTCGATGACTCCTCCGACACCGGCGAGGTGCCGGAGCTTCCGGGGCTCGACGGGTTCGGTACTGAGGGCCCGGGCGACCGTGGACCTCAGGCCCCCGTCACGCCGTACATCCTGCCCTCTCCGGGCCTCCTCGTCGAAGGCCCGCCGCCGGTTCTTCGTTCCGAGGCCACCGACAAGGTGATCGAGCAGATCACCAGCGTGCTGACGCAGTTCAAGGTCGACGCGAAGGTCACCGGCTTCTCGCGCGGGCCGACGGTCACGCAGTACGAGGTCGAGGTCGGTCACGGCGTCAAGGTCGAGAAGATCCTGCAGCTGAGCAACAACTTCGCCTATGCCGTGGCATCGAACGACGTCCGCATCCTCTCGCCGATCCCCGGCAAGAGCGCGATCGGCATCGAGATCCCCAACGCCGACAAGGAGATGGTCGCGCTCGGCGACGTCCTCCGGTCGCCGGCCGCGCAGAAGAGCACGCACCCGATGACCATCGGCGTCGGCAAAGATGTCGGTGGCAACATCGTCATCGCGAACCTCGCCAAGATGCCGCACCTCCTGGTCGCCGGTTCCACGGGTTCCGGTAAGTCGAGCTTCGTGAACTCCATGATCACGAGCCTGCTCATGCGGGCTCGCCCCGCGGACGTGCGTATGGTCCTGATCGACCCGAAGCGCGTGGAGCTCACGAGTTACGCCGGCGTCCCGCACCTCATCACGCCCATCATCACGAACCCGAAGAAGGCAGCCGAGGCGCTGCAGTGGGTCGTGAAGGAGATGGACATGCGGTACGACGACCTCGCGTCGTTCGGCTTCCGTCACATCGACGACTTCAACCGCGCCGTGCGCGCCGGCGAAGTCGAACTCCCTGTGGGCAGCGAACGTGTTCTCAAGCCGTACCCGTACCTCCTGGTCGTGGTCGATGAGCTGGCCGACCTCATGATGGTCGCCCCTCGCGACGTGGAGGACTCGATCGTCCGCATCACGCAGCTCGCTCGTGCTTCCGGCATCCACCTGGTCCTCGCGACGCAGCGCCCCAGCGTCGACGTGGTCACCGGTCTCATCAAGGCCAACGTCCCTTCGCGACTGGCGTTCGCCGTCACCAGCGTCACCGACAGCCGCGTCATCCTCGACAGCCCCGGTGCCGACAAGCTGATCGGACAGGGCGACGCCCTGTTCTCCCCGATGGGATCGTCGAAGCCGTTCCGTCTGCAAGGTGCGTGGGTCGACGAGAAGGAGATCGACGCCGTCGTCAAGCACGTCACCCGTCAGGCGCGTCCGGACTACCGACCCGATGTGCAGGAGGCGATGGAGCCGACGAAGAAGAAGGAAGTCGACGAAGACATCGGCGACGACCTGGAGCTTCTGCTCGCCGCAGCCGAGCTCATCGTCTCTTCGCAGTTCGGCTCCACGTCGATGCTGCAGCGCAAGCTGCGTGTCGGCTTCGCCAAGGCGGGTCGCCTGATGGACCTTCTGGAGTCCCGTGAGATCGTCGGACCCTCCGAGGGGTCGAAGGCCCGCGACGTGCTGGCCACGGCCGAGCAGCTCCCACAGGTGATGGCGAAGCTGCGCGGAGACGATGCTCCGGCGGCCTCCCCGGCTCCGGCAGCCCCTCCGGTTCCGCCGATGCCGCAGACGCATGATCCGATCGCCGCCCAGTATGAAGGACTCCCCGAGGTGGAGGCCGACGGCGGCGACGAAGACGCCTGGGGCCTGACGGGGCGCGACTGATGACGATTCCTCGGCAGCTGCCCAACGCCATCACCGTCGCGCGCATCCCGCTGGCGGTCATCTTCTTCGTCCTGCTGCTGTTCGGTGGCACCTACGGACTCCCCGAGCCCGGCCTCCGCTGGGCGGCCGCCATCATCTTCATCGTCGGGATCTCGACCGACTGGGTCGACGGTTACCTCGCACGCAAGTACGACATCGTCAGTGACTTCGGCAAACTCTGGGACCCGATCGCCGACAAGATGCTCACCGGAGCGGGCTTCATCGGCCTCGCCATCCTCGGTGAGGTCAGCTGGTGGATCGTCGCGATCATCCTCATCCGTGAGTGGGGGATCACGATCCACCGTCTCATGGTCGCGAGCGAGCATGTGGTCGCGGCTGCCTGGATGGGCAAGATCAAGACGGCGTTCCAGGGGGTCGCACTCGGGTGGGCGTTGCTTCCCCTACACGTCCTCATCGGCCTCGATGCCTGGACGCTGATCACCTTCATCCTGATGGTCATTGTCCTCGTGCTCACGGTGGCGAGCGGGATCGACTACATCGTCGCGCAGGCACGCGGATCGCGCCAGAAGCAGGCATGAGCGACGCGGGCGCCGCCGCACTGCTGTCGGCTCTGACACACCGCGGTTGGACTCTGGGCGTCGCCGAGTCGCTCACGGGCGGCGCGCTGTGCGCCGAGATCGTGTCGGTTCCGGGGGCTTCCGCGGTCTTGCTCGGTGGTGTGGTGGCCTATGCGACCCCGGTCAAGGCGACGGTCCTCGGTGTGGATGCCGAGCTCCTCGCTGCTCACGGGCCGGTCCACCCGCAGGTCGCCTTGCAGATGGCAGACGGCGTGCGCCGCGTCGTGAACGTAGACGGAGTCCCGGCTGACGTCGGGGTCTCGACGACCGGCATCGCCGGCCCGGATTCCCCCGACGGCCAGCCGGTGGGAACGGTGCACATCGGGATCGTGACGCCCGACGGCTCCTCGGCGAAGGCGTTGCACCTGCAGGGTGACCGTGATTCGATCCGTGCGCAGACGGTGAACGCGGCTCTTCAGGTGTTGCTCGAGTTCGTCCTGGAATAGTGACGGTCCGATGTCGGTTATTACCGATGTGCTCACATTCAAACCACAGAGTGCAGGGGTAGATTTCGAGCAGGCCAGGAGTACTAGACTGGCTGTCTCATCGGGGGAGACCTCGAACGATCACACGGGGAGGAGGTTCCGATGATTCTTGTACGACAGGAAATCGGCGATGTGCTGAGGGACTTCCGCCTGCAGAAGGGGCGCACGCTCCGGCAGGTCGCGAGCAAAGCGTCGGTGGCGCTCGGCTACCTCAGTGAGGTCGAGCGGGGCCAGAAGGAGGCGTCGAGCGAGATCCTCGCATCCGTCGCCGATGCTCTCGACGTGCCCATCTCGACGATCATGCGTGAGGTCGGGGACCGTATCTCTGTACTCGAGGGCATTCAGGTCTTCCCGGATGTCGTTCCGGACGACCTCGTCGCGTCGGTCGAACCTCAGCTCTCGCTGCACTGAGCTTCGCATGCGGGTGAGCGATGCGTCGTAGCGAGTTCCTTCGCGCCGTCGACACCGAGTTCCAGGCGCGAGCCTCGTCATTGGTGAACGACCTCGGGCTTTCAGCCTTGCGTGGCCGTACGGCGCTCGAAGCTCTGGAAGACGGCACGCCGCCGCGGGAGATCTGGTTGGCGCTCTGCGCAGAGATGGATGTTCCGGAGAACCGTCGGCACGGCGTCGGACGGCAGGAGCCGCGAGGGCGTTGAACCCTGGAGGGTGTCCGCAGTTTACGGGACACGGCCTGCGATGATCGGCGTGTCGTCGAAGATCTGTTCGAAGCGGGCGTAGTCTTCTGCACAAGTGGTTAAGGGAATCTGTTCTCCACGGTATGCGAGCTCTCGGCGTCGATGTCGGTGGCCTCTCCTACGGTGGAAACAAGCCGAAGAGCCATTACGCCTTGTCGGAGAGTTCCTCCCAACCGGGAGAGCCGCGACAGCCTACAGGCGGCACCACGCGCGCAGAAGGAGCAGACCATGCCATCACCCGCCGACCGCGAGAAGTCCCTCGAGACCGCACTCGCCCAGATCGATCGTCAGTTCGGGAAGGGCTCGGTCATGCGGCTGGGTAGTGATGAGCGCGCCCCCGTGGCCGTCATCCCCACCGGCTCCATCGCCCTCGACGTCGCCCTTGGCGTCGGAGGTCTCCCGCGTGGCCGCATCGTCGAGATCTACGGACCTGAGTCCTCGGGTAAGACGACGCTGACGCTGCACGCGATCGCGAACGCGCAGCGTGGCGGTGGCATCGCAGCCTTCATCGATGCCGAGCACGCGCTCGACCCCGACTACGCGGCGAAGCTCGGCGTCGATATCGACGCGCTTCTTGTCTCTCAGCCCGACACCGGCGAGCAGGCGCTCGAGATCGCCGACATGCTCGTGCGTTCCGGTGCCATCGACCTCATCGTCATCGACTCCGTCGCGGCGCTCGTGCCTCGTGCGGAGATCGAGGGCGAGATGGGTGACTCGCACGTGGGCCTGCAGGCACGACTCATGTCGCAGGCGCTGCGCAAGCTCACCGGTGGTCTGAGCCAGACGAACACGACCATGATCTTCATCAACCAGCTCCGCGAGAAGATCGGTGTCTTCTTCGGATCACCCGAGACGACCGCCGGTGGTAAGGCGCTGAAGTTCTACGCCTCTGTCCGCATGGACATCCGTCGTATCGAGACGCTGAAGGACGGCACCGACGCGGTAGGAAACCGCACCAGGGTCAAGGTCGTGAAGAACAAGATGGCCCCGCCCTTCAAGCAGGCGGAGTTCGACATCCTCTACGGTGTCGGTATCTCTCGCGAGGGCAGCCTGATCGACTTCGGTGTCGAACATGCCATCGTGAAGAAGTCGGGCTCGTGGTACACCTACGATGGCGACCAGCTGGGTCAGGGCAAGGAGAACGCACGGACTTTCCTGCTCAACAACCCCGACATCGCGCTGGCGATCGAGACGCAGATCAAGCAGAAGCTCGGCATCGGCGGACCAGCCGCCGTGCCTGCTGCAGCAGACGAGCTCGCTGAGCGTCGTCCGGCCTGATGAGTGACACTCGTGGGGGCGATCCGGACCGGATCGCCCCCATCATTCCGCTCTTCGGACGCGCCGTGAAGAAGGCCGAGCCGCTTGCTGTCGCTCCTGGCGGCGATGACCTCTCAGACGGCGCTTCCGCGGGCCCCGGTGACGCAGGCCAGTGGCGGTCCACATGGAATGCGCGAGAGCGCACCTCTCGCGCCGAAAGTCGGCCCCAGTCCGGCAGCCCCAGCGACCGTCATCCCGCGCGTGGGGCATCAGCCCGAGCTGGGTCGGAAGCATCGAAGACCGCGCCGAGACTTCACGCGCTCGGGATCCCACCCGTCGCGCAGGGAATTGCTGAGGAGCCGGGAGAGCTCGACGAGATCCGCACGGCGGCCGAGGAGTCCCTCGTGAGAAAGCTGCGGACTCGATCTCTCTCGGTCTCCGAAGCGCGTCAGGCGCTGAGGGGGCACGGGCTCGATAACGCTGTGATCGACGACGTGATCGACGACTTCTGCCGTCGTGGCTACCTCGACGATGCCGCTCTTGCCGGTGTTCTGGTGACATCGGGGGTCGAGCGGAAGGGACAGGGGAGGGTCGCTCTGTCGCGCGCACTCGCTCAACGGGGTATTCCTCGCGACGTGATCGACGCTGCACTCGACGAACTGCCGGATGATGACGATGAGCGGGCCCTCGAATTCGCCCGCACCAAGGCACGTTCGTTGGGCCGACTCGACAACGACACCGCCCTTCGGCGTCTGGTGGGACAGCTTTCGCGACGCGGCTACAACGGGTCCGTCGCGATGAAGGCGGCCAAGCAGGCACTGCGGGAGACTGGCCCGAGTGCGTCGAGCTCGGGCGTCCGATTCGTCGATTCGGACTGAGCAAGCGACGCAGCAACCGCATCCGCACGGCTCGTAGAATGGTTTGATCATGACTATTCCGCGCAGCGAACCGACGATCATCAGCGCCTCGTCCGCAGCCGTCGACGAAGACGGACGCCAGCGATCGTACGAGGTTCGTACTTTCGGGTGCCAGATGAACGTGCACGACTCCGAACGGCTCTCCGGATCGCTGGAAAGCGCCGGCTACGTCCGTGCACTCGACGGCGCCGAGGCTGACGTGGTGATCATCAACACCTGCGCGGTGCGCGACAACGCCGCCGGAAAGCTCTACGGCACCCTCGGACATCTCGCCTCCGTCAAGCGTCGTAAAGAAGGTATGCAGATCGCGGTCGGCGGCTGCCTGGCCCAGATGGACAAGCAGGCAGTTCTCGACAAGGCGCCCTGGGTGGACGTCGTGTTCGGCACGCACAACATGGGGTCGCTGCCCGGGCTGCTGGAGCGTGCACGTCACAACGGCGATGCGGAGCTGGAGATCCTCGAGTCGCTCGAGGTGTTCCCGTCGACGCTTCCGACGAAGCGCGACTCGGCGCACAGCGGATGGGTGTCGATCTCGGTCGGCTGCAACAACACGTGCACGTTCTGCATCGTCCCGAGTCTGCGTGGCAAGGAGAAGGACCGGCGTCCCGGCGACATCCTCAACGAGATCCGCCTCCTCGTCGAAGACGGTGCCATCGAGGTCACTCTCCTCGGCCAGAACGTGAATTCGTACGGCGTCGAGTTCGGCGACCGACAGGCGTTCGGAAAGCTGCTGCGCGCGGCCGGCGAAATCGAGGGACTGGAGCGCATCCGTTTCACGAGTCCGCACCCTGCGGCGTTCACCGACGACGTGATCGACGCCATGGCCGAGACCCCGAGCGTGATGCCGCAGTTGCACATGCCGCTGCAGTCCGGCAGCGATCGCATCCTCAAAGCGATGCGGCGGTCGTACCGGAGTGAGCGTTTCCTCGGGATCCTCGATCGTGTCCGCGCGCGCATCCCGAATGCCTCGATCACGACCGACATCATCGTCGGTTTCCCGGGGGAGACCGACGAAGACTTCGAAGACACGATGCGCGTCGTCGAGCAATCCCGCTTCTCCGGAGCCTTCACCTTCCAGTACTCGATCCGCGAGGGCACGCCCGCCGCGACGATGGAGGATCAGGTTCCGAAGGAGATCGTCCAGGAACGGTACAACCGCCTGATCGCACTCCAGGAGCGAATCTCGCTGGAGGAGAACCAGAAGCAGGTCGGACGCCAGGTCGAGGTTCTCGTCTCGACGGGCGAAGGCAAGAAAGACGCCGAGACGCACCGGCTGACCGGCCGTGCCGAAGACAACCGTCTGGTGCACTTCGAGGTCACCGCCGGCTCGGACCTCCCGCGGCCCGGCGACATCGTCACGGTCAGCGTCACCCATGCGGCCCCCTTCCACCTGCTTGCCGACGATCCGACCGGAGCGCCGCTGCGCATCCGTAGAACGCGCGGGGGTGACGCCTGGGATCGCTCGCAGGCGGAATCGTGCGCGGTCCCGACTCCGGCGTCCGACGGCGGCCCGCGCGCCGTATCCCTCGGTCTGCCCACCCTTCGCGTCGGAGTGTGAGCGAATCGCGCCTCTGGGCGATAGTCGGAGCCACAGGAACCGGGAAGAGTGACCTCGCGCTCGATCTGGCGGAGGCTCTCCGTGCCCGCGGCAACCCGGCCGAGATCGTGAACGCCGACGCCATGCAGCTCTATCGTGGGATGGACATCGGCACGGCGAAGCTCCCTGTCGCCGACCGACGCGGAATCCCGCATCACCTCTTCGACGTTCGTGAAGTGGATCAGGACGCGGCCGTCGCCTGGTACCAGCCCGTAGCGCGAGAGGCGGTCGGCGCGATCCACCGACGCGGAGGCGATGCGATCCTGGTCGGCGGTTCGGGCCTCTATGTCTCGAGCGTCGTTTACGAGTTCCACTTTCCACCGAGAGACCCCGAGATCCGTGCAGGGCTGGAAGCAGAGCTGGAGTCGCACGGGCTGGACGTTCTCATCGATCGGCTCCGGTCGGCGGACCCGGCAGCAGCGGCGAAGGTCGACCCGCGCAACAGCCGACGGGTCATCCGCGCCCTCGAGGTGCTCGCGCAGGGGAGCAGTACCCACGGCGCGTCACTGCCGGAGAAGCCCGTGCTGTGGCAGCAGCGCACGAGGCTGATCGGCCTGCACGTCGAACGCTCCCAGCTGGTCTCCCGCCTGGATGATCGCGTCGAGCGGATGTGGGAGGCCGGGATACTGACCGAAGTCGCTGCACTGAGGCAGATGGGCCTCGAGCGGGGTGCCACTGCCTCCAGAGCGATCGGGTACGCGCAGGCGCTGGGCCAGCTCGATGGCACCCTCACTGCGGCGGAAGCCATCGCCGAGACGCAGGCGCTCACACGCCGCTACGCCCGTCGACAGGTGTCGTGGTTCAAGCGGTATCCCGACCTGGAGTGGTGGGATGCTCCGGCGGACGTGGGGGCACTCCTGGCCGAGTGAGCCAGCGCGCCGCAATCGACCGTCGCGATGTCGGAGGCAGGTGCGAGGCTCGATGCATGGCCACCCACTTCTTCACCGCATCCAGCCTCGACGGATTCATCGCGACAGACGAGCATTCGCTCGACTGGCTACTGACCCAAGACGTCGACCCCGACGGGCCGATGGGCTACAACGCCTTCGAGAAGAACATCGGCGCGCTGGCGATGGGTTCGTCGACCTACGAGTGGGTGATGCGACACGAAGAAGGACGATGGGGCTACAGTCAGCCCACCTGGGTGTTCACGCACCGCGAGATCTCGCTCCCGGAGGGTGCCGATGTGCGGCTGACGCATGACGACGTGCGCAGCGTGCACGCCGAGATGCTCGCTGCCGTCGCGGGTCAGGACATCTGGATCGTCGGTGGGGGAGATCTCGCGGGTCAGTTCGCGGACGCAGGTCTTCTGGATGAGGTGTGGGTCCAGTACGCGCCGGTGACGCTGGGCTCCGGCGCCCCACTCCTTCCGCGGCGGCTCGACCTGGAGCTTCTCGAGGTCGCGCGAAACCGCAACTTCCTCTGCGGTCGATACTCGGTCGTCTCGGCCGGAGCCGCGAAGTGACTTCGTAGAACGTTCTGCGGAGGAGGTGCGCGGCGTCTTCGCCATATGGCTGCGCTCTCTAGACTGGGGAGCATGGTCGCATTCACCAAGGGTCACGGCACGGGCAACGACTTCATCATCATCGCCGACCCCGACGGGGCGCTCGATCTGACGGTCGAGCAGGTCGCCGTGCTGTGCGACCGCCACTTCGGAATCGGTGCCGACGGCATCCTCCGCGTCGTGCGCTCGTCGGCGATCGCTGAGGGAGCAGCGGCTCTGGCCGAGGAGCCGGCGGCCGAGTGGTTCATGGACTATCGCAACGCCGACGGATCGATCGCCGAGATGTGCGGCAACGGCATCCGGGTCTTCGCTCACTATCTCGTGCGCGCGGGGCTTGCGACCATCGAACCGGGAGCGACACTGCCGATCGGTACCCGTGCCGGTGTGCGCGACGTGACGCGCAGCGCGACGGGATACCAGGTCGACCTCGGCCGGTGGAAGCTGTCCGGCGACGACCCGCTGGTGCGCGTCGACGGCCTCCCGGTCACGCGTCCCGGTCTCGGAATCGACGTCGGCAACCCTCACGTGATCGTGGCGATCGCCTCCGAACATGAGCTCGCCTTGCTCGAGCTGCACCGTGCGCCGGAACTCGATCCCGTTCTGCCGGCCGGCGCGAACGTCGAGTTCGTCGTTCCGGGTGAGCCGTTGGTGCGCGACGGAGTCGGGCACGTCCGCATGCGTGTGTTCGAGCGCGGCGTCGGTGAGACCCTCAGCTGCGGTACCGGTGTGGCTGCCACCGCACTCGCCGTGCGGTACTGGGCGGGGGAGAATGCCCCGAACAATTGGCAGGTCGAGGTGCCGGGAGGAACACTCGGAGTGCGGATGTTCCCGGCAGAAGACGGCGAGCACGTCGCCCTGTCCGGTCCCGCTCAACTCGTCTTCAGCGGAGAGATCGAGCTGCTCTGACCGAAGCCGTACGACGCCGTCGTCGGTCGGCGTGGTCGCTCTGCATCGACGCGGTCAGAGTCCGGACAGCGCGATCGGCTCGGTCGGCGGCGTCCCGTGCTTGCGAACCTTGAGGATGCGATAGCCCTTGCCGGTCGCGGTGCGGAAGACGCTGTATCCCGGCTGGAACGTCGAGCCGATCCAGCGCTGCAGCGAGTCGGCTCCGAGATTGCGCTGCACGACGAGCCAGGCGTCGCTGCGTTCGTCGAGCCGCGGTATCCACCTCTCCAACAGTCCGTGCAGTTCGTTCTTGCCCACGCGGATCGGCGGATTCGAGCGGATGGTGCGGAACGAGACGTGCTCGGGAACATCGTCGGGCAGCGATGCGTTGATATTGGTGAGCCCGAGGGACGCGGCGTTGCGGCGCACGAGATCGAGGGCACGCTCATTCACATCGACGGCCCAGACCGTGGCATGCGGAGCGGCGAGGGCCATCGAGATGCTGACGGGGCCCCAGCCGCTGCCGAGGTCGAGAAGATTGCCTCCCGGGGGAACCGGGGGCATGTTGGCGAGGAGCACTGCAGTGCCGGCATCCAACCGATCCGGGCTGAAGACACCACCGGCGGTGGTGACTTCCAGCTCTCGGCCTGCGAGTGATACACGGATCCTGCGCAGATTCTCGGGGCTTGCCGGGGCCGCAGTGAAGTAGTGGTCTGACCCCATACGGTGAGCGTACCGGACAGCGCGGGCTAAGGTTAAGGCTCGCTACAAAACCCCCAGAGACAAGGAACGGATGACGGATACCAGGACACCCTCCAACGGCGACGACACGGTCGATCGCGTGCTCGCGAACGCAGAGAAGCGCTCCGACGTCCACGTGTTCGGGGCAGCGCAGGCGCTGCAAGACGAGTCGACCGCCGCGCACGCCAGCACGGACGGGGCGCAATGGGATCTCGAAGACCGTCACGCTCTTCGCCGCGTCGGTGGACTCTCGACCGAGCTCGAGGACGTCACCGAGGTCGAGTACCGCCAGCTTCGCCTGGAGAACGTCGTCCTCGTCGGTGTCTACCCGCAGGGTGCGCAGGAGGATGCCGAGAACTCGCTGCGTGAGCTCGCCGCACTGGCCGAGACCGCGGGTGCCGTCGTGCTCGATGGCGTTCTGCAGCGTCGCCCGCACCCGGATGCTGCCACGTATCTCGGGCGCGGCAAGGCGCAGGAGCTCAAGGTCATCGTCGCCGCGGTCGGGGCCGACACGGTCATCGCCGACACCGAACTCGCGCCGAGCCAGCGACGCGCGCTCGAGGACGTCGTCAAGGTGAAGGTCATCGACCGCACCACCGTGATCCTCGACATATTCAGCCAGCACGCGAAGAGCAGGGAGGGCAAGGCGCAGGTCGAGCTCGCTCAGCTCGAGTATCTGCTCCCTCGTCTTCGCGGGTGGGGCGACTCCATGAGCCGACAAGCCGGTGGCCAGGTCGGCGCCGGTGGTGCGGGCATGGGGTCCCGTGGTCCCGGTGAGACCAAGATCGAGCTCGATCGGCGGCGGATCCGCACCAAGATGGCGCTCCTGCGTCGGCAGATCCGTGACTTCGGACCGGCTCGTGAAGCGAAGCGTGCGGAGCGCAAACGCAACACCATCCCCTCGGTGGCGATCGCCGGCTACACCAACGCGGGCAAGTCGAGTCTGCTCAATGCGCTCACCAGTGCCGGCGTCCTGGTCGAGAACGCCCTCTTCGCGACGCTGGACGCGACCGTGCGCCGATCTGAGACCGAAGACGGCCGTGTCTACACGCTGACCGACACCGTCGGCTTTGTCCGCAATCTCCCGCATCAGCTCGTCGAGGCTTTCCGTTCGACCCTGGAAGAGGTCGGAGAGGCTGACGTGGTGCTCCACGTCGTCGATGCGTCGCACCCCGACCCGGCCGGTCAGCTGCAGACGGTACGCGATGTCCTCGGCGATGTCGGAGTGCGTGACCTGCCCGAGATCGTCGTCTTCAACAAGGCAGATCTGATCGACGACGACGAACGCCTGGTGCTCCGCGGTCTCCAGCCGCACGCGCACTTCGTGTCGTCACGCTCCGGTGAGGGAATCGCCGAACTCCGTGCCGTCATCGAGGAAGCACTCCCGAAGCCGGCGATCGAGGTTCACGCGGTGATCCCGTATGACCGCGGCGACCTCGTGGCGGCCATCCATGAGACGGGGATGCTCCTCGAAGTGGAGCATCGAGAGGCCGGCACCGCCGTGCACGCGAGGGTGTCCGAGCGCCTCGCGGCAGAACTCGCTCCCTTCACCGTCGTCAACTGACCCGGCTCACCGGGCGAGGAAGCGCGCCTCGACCGTCGCGGAGATGACGATCTCCTCCGGCTCGTATTCCATGGCCGGGGCTGCATCTGCGGCGAATGCCACGCCTCCGCGAGCCTTCATCATGGGCGCACCCGGCATCAGCTGCCCGCTCGAGATGAGACCGACATCGGCGATCTCGAGCGGCGTGACCTCGTCGAGACCGAGAGCCCCCGCATATGCCTTGGCGCGGGTGACGGCGACGCTGACGGCCTCGGCGGCCACCTCCCGCTCGATCTGCGTTCGTGTCACGCGGGTGAGGTGCCAATCGACCCAGCCCACCTCGACGCCGTCCCAGGGCGAGATGTCCGAGACCCATATCGAGAGTTCCGATGCCTCTGCGAATGTCGCAGTGAAGTCGATGCTCGCGTAGAAGACGGGTGCGAGGCGCTTGCCGTCGTTGTTCCAGGGTCGCTCGGCTCGCACGGAGAGTCGTTTGCTGGTCCAGTCGACGACGCTGCCCTCCTCTGCCCGCTCCGTGATGCTGCCGCGTACGGGCTCGGCCAAACGCATCACGTGCTCGACGACGGTCGTGCGCTCGGAACCCTCCCCCCGCACGCTGACCCGGATGGTGGCGCGCTCCGGCGCGACACGCGCCTCGTGTTCGCCGCGGACTGTGACGGTGACTTCGCTCATGCGCTGACTCTACGCCAGCGCTCCGGGCGCCTGCGGAATGGCGAATGGCCCGTGAACGTTGTAGTCTGTGATGCTCGGGTGTTCGTCGCCCGGGATGGTAATTCCATAGTGTGACAGCGGCTCCTTCGAGAGAAGGACCACGGGGCTGATCGGTTTCGACAGCGCCTGTGAATTCACGAGAAGCGGGCCGAGGATGCAGAGTTATCTCGTTAACGCTCTCTGCAAAAAAATAGTTGCCGAAACCAAGCGCAACGACTTCGCCCTCGCTGCATAAGCGAGCCCGATAGTCCGTCAGGCCGTATGTGATTCCGATACGGATCCTGGCGTCATTTAGGAATCTTGCTGCGTGATGGCGTCTGGACGTCACGTGGGACTCTTCCCAGGCTGGGCTCGTCGACTTAGGTGTCTGTGACAAAGGTCGGAGCCGAGTAGAACGTCTTCACAGACTGCGCCCGGAGAAGGCGTGGAGACTCAGCGTTGGACGGGGGTTCGATTCCCCCCAGCTCCACCAAGCCGTTGTCACAGAAGAAGCCCCGTGCTCTCCTTCCAGGAGGTCACGGGGCTTTTTCGTGTGCGGGAACGGCGTGTCACTCCACCGTCTGCGTATAGGGCACCGCCAGCACAGCATCCGCATATCCCGCTGCCGAGAACCGGATCGTGATGATGCCGTCCCAGAAGGAGGTCCCTCCGTTCGGTGTCTCCGCGCCGAACATGAATGCCGCCTCAGGGTTGGCGAGATAGGTCGAAACGGTCGGCACCGTCAGAGTGCCTGCCGCGATGACGGTGCTGAAGACGAACACGCTGTACAGCTGGTCGTCTGCAGCGCCCTGCAGGAGTGTCCACCCGCTGATGCCTCCATCTTGGGAGGGAGACCCTCCGTCGTAGAGGTAGAGCCCCTGTGCGCCGGAGTTGGCACCGGTGCCCTGCCAGGAGATGGTCGCTGTGACCTGTGTAGGAGCGGCGGGCGCCGGCGAAAGGGCGAGCTGACCGCTCAGGGTGAACTCGGAACTCCACTGCGGGCCCGTGAAGGCGAGGACCACGCCGGTTGCGTCGATCGCGCCTCCGCTCGCCGCTTGGGCCGGTGTGGCTGCCGTGAGCGCGATCACGGGGACCGACCACGCCGCCGCGCCGATGACGGTGCGGCGAGAGATCGTGGGACGCGCAGGGAGAGGGCGTTCGTCGGGCACGGAGCATCCTTCGGGGAGAGGTGAAGCGGTCCGACAGCAGAAGGGCCTCGGAGCGAGCAAGAGAGTAGCAGAGGCAAGCGGCCGGGGAGGCGCGAACGGCACCCGCTGGTTCCGACGGGGACCTATATTGAGGTCTGTGGAATCGACCCCCGAAACTGTCGCGACCGGTCTCACCCGAGCGGAGGTGGCCGAACGCGTCGCGACCGGGAAGACGAACGCCTTCGTGGCGGACACGAGCCGCAGCGCGTGGAGCATCGTGCGGGCGAACGTCTTCACGCTGTTCAACGGCATCGTCTTCGCGTGTTTCTTCATCCTCTTCCTGGTCGGGCGGTGGCAGGATGCGCTCTTCGGGCTCGCCGCCTTCGCGAACGCCATCATCGGCTGTGTTCAGGAGTTCCGAGCGAAGTCGGCTCTCGACCGCCTGGCACTGATGAACGCACCGCGCGCTCTGGTGCTCAGGGAAGCTGCGGAGGCGGAGATCGCCCCCACCGATGTCGTCCTCGACGACGTGCTGGTCCTGCGCGCCGGCGAGCAGGTGCCGGCCGACGCCAGAATACTCACGGCGCGCGGGCTGCAGATCGATGAGTCGATGCTCACGGGCGAGTCCGACCCGGTGGAGAAGCAGCCGGGCGACGAGGCGCTTTCGGGCGCGGTGGTCGTCGCCGGCGAGGGAACCGCGCAAGCGACCCGTGTGGGCGCCGACTCGTACGCCAACCACTTCGCGGGCGAAGCGAAGCGTTTCTCGCTCGTCTCCAGCGAGCTCCGCTCGTCGGTCAACCGGGTCCTGAAGTGGGTGAGCTGGGTGATCGGACCGGTGGGGCTGCTCGTCCTGAACGCGCAGATCATCGTCACGGGCGGGTACGCCACCGTGTTCTCCAGCGGCGCCTGGGTGCAGGCCGTCGTGAACACGATCGCCGCGCTGACGGCGATGATCCCGCTCGGGCTGGTGCTCATGACGAGCATCGCCTTCGCCGTCGGTGCGTCGAAACTGGCACGCAGGCAGGTTCTGGTGAATGAGCTGCCCGCGGTCGAGGGGCTCGCCCGGGTCGACGTCGTATGTCTCGACAAGACCGGCACCCTCACCGTGGGGGAGATAGGGTTCGACGAAGCGCACGGACTCTCCGGGCTCACGTCGGAGCGTGCGGAGGCGGCAGCGGCGGCGCTGGGCTGGTATGCCGCCTCTCCGGATGCGAATGCCACGGCGCGATCGATGCGAGCGGTGTATCCGGCCGGGTCCCCGCTCGCGGTCGCGGAATACATCCCCTTCTCCTCCGCACGCAAGTGGAGCGCAGTCTCCTTCGAACAGGTCGCCGGGACCTGGGTGATGGGTGCACCGGAGATGGTGTTCGGCGATGCAGCGACATCTGACGAGACCGAACTCGGGCGCACGGTCACCGCGCTCGCAGAGACCGGCCGACGCACGTTGGTCCTCGGCTACGCGGAATCGGCGTTGTCCGAGGCGGATGTCGACTCCGAGCGGCTTCCGGATGGTGTGGTCGCGGCCATCGTCCTCACCTTCCGAGAGCAGGTACGCCCCGACGCCGCCCAGACGCTCGAGTACTTCGCGCGGCAGGATGTGGGCATCCGGATCATCTCGGGCGACAACCCGCGCACGGTCGCGGCGATCGCGCGAGAGGTGGGAGTGGACGTCGCGGAGGGCTTCGACGCACGTCGCCTTCCCGATGATGACGCCGAACTCGCAGACGTGCTCGAAACCAACTTGGTTTTCGGACGCGTCTCACCCGAGCAGAAGAAGCGTATGGTCGCGGCCCTGCAGAGTCGCGGGCACACCGTGGCGATGACCGGTGACGGCGTCAACGACGCCCTCGCGATCAAGGCCGCCGACATCGGTATCGCCATGAACACGGGATCGCCCGCCACGAAGGCGGTGGCGCGATTGGTGCTGCTCGACGGGCAGTTCTCGCACCTGCCCGATGTCGTCGCGGAGGGGCGTCAGGTCATCGCGAACATCGAACGCGTATCGATGCTCTTCCTGAACAAGACCGTGTACGCCACACTTCTCGCGATCATCTTCGGGGTGTTCGTGCTGGAGTTCCCGTTCCTCCCGCGCCAGCTCTCCATCACCGACGGTCTCACCATCGGCATCCCGGCGTTCTTCCTCGCGCTGATGCCCAACGCGGCGCGTTATGTGCCCGGATTCCTCCGGCGATCGTTGAGCTTCGCCATTCCCTCGGGGATCATCGTCGCGCTCGGCCTCACGTGGTTCACCTTCGTCGCGCGCGGTCTCGAGGCGCACGAGGAGCAGCTGCGCACCGGAGCGACCGTCATCCTCGCCGTCGTCGGCATCTGGGTGCTGGCCGTGCTCGCCCGCCCCCTCAACCGCTTCAAGGTGCTGGTCGTGGGTGCGATGTTCATCCTGCTCATCGCCGTGTTCTCGCTTCCCCTCGCGCGACAGTTCTTCGTCCTCGTCGATCCGGGGGAAGACCTCGCGATCGCGCTCACCGGGATCACGGTCGTGATGATCGCGGCGATCGAACTGGTGCGCATCGTGCATCGTCGGCTCGTCCTGAGAGAGGAGCCCACGACGGGGCGTCCACAGGCGCCCGAGCAGGGCAGCGGTACCGAGCGTGGGCTGGCGGCCGTCATCACGACGACGGTCGCCGTGCTCTCGTACGTGTTCGGAATCCTCGCCACGGGCTTCGGCATCCTGGTCTTCCTCGGGCGCTACGACCCGGACGTGAGCGCCTCCGCGTTCTCGCTCGCGGGCGCGGCCATCGCGCTGTTCGGTCTCCTGGTGTTCGCGGTCGCCGCCGGTATCCGCCGGGGGAGCGGGCTCTCGCGGCTGTTGCTCACGCTCTTCCTCGGGGTCGTGCTCGCACTCAGTGCAATCGTGCTCGTCTTCGGAGACCGGTGGGACTGGGGAGCAGCCGTCACTGCCGTGGTCGCCGCCCTCATCGTCGTCCTGCTCTGGACACCACCGGTCGCCCGGGGTTTCCGGCCCGTCCTGGAGAGTTCGATGGGGAGTACGGCGCCGTAGCGATGTCGCGAGCTCGAGCGGCGCTCAGCCGGTCCACTCGATGAGGATCAGCCCCTGACGTGTGTCCGCGAAGCGCACCCATCCGTCGCCGAACAGATACGTCATCCCGTACCCGTCTTCATCGAGTCCCATCGCGTATCGCGGATCCTCCGTGAAGTACACCCCGTCCGGGCCGTCCTCGCGCTTCCACCCCTCGGAGAGCAGGCCGGACTGGGCCTGCGCGGCGTCCTCCGAACTCAGAGATGCCCAGCCATAGAGCTGACCGTGGTCGGACGCGACGCTGTAGTCGGCCCAGAAGCACAGCAGCCCGTCGGTCAGCGCGACCCCGCCGACGACGAACTCCTTCGACTGCGCGGTCCATCCCATATCCGTGAACACGGAAACCGTTCCCGCCGAGATCATGGATTCACACGTGAGCTCGCCGGGAGTCTCCGGGACGCTGGAGCTCACCGGCTCGGGGCTCGGAGCCGGGCTCGGGCGGACCGCATCCGATGTGGGTGAGGCCTGCGGCCCCGCAGGTGCTCCGCACGCCGTCAGGGCGACAAGAAGCACCAGGGCGCCTGCGGCGGCGGAGATGATGCGGAGGGTCATCCTGTGCCTCGTGGTTCGGATCAGTCGTGCATGAGCTTCAGGAACTCATCGTGGAGCGTGCCGTTGGTGGCGAGTGTCGAGCGCGCCGATATCGTCTCGGCGCCGTCGGCGGCGGTCATCCGCCCGCCGGCCTCCCGGATGATCGGCACGGCCGCGGCGATGTCGTATTCCTTGACATCGAATTCGGCGACCATGTCGATTCGCCCTTCGGCGAGAAGCATGTAGGAGTACACGTCGCCGTAGGCGCGATCGCGCCAGACGCGTGCCGCGACTCGGAGGAGGGAGTCGAGCCGTCCCGCGTCGGACCACTGCGCGATGCTCTGGAAGCTCACACTGGCATCGTCGAGCGATGACACGGTGGAGACCTGGAGTCGGCGGGGCTCGCCGTCGGTCGCGGTCCAGGAGCCTTCGCTGGCGGCTCCCCACCAGCGCCTACCCAGTGCGGGCATGCTGACGACACCGACCTGGGGGACGCCATCGATCGCGAGAGCGATCATCGTGCCCCACAAGGGAACGCCGCGGAGGAAGTTCGCCGTGCCGTCGATGGGGTCGATGATCCACTGGCGATGCGTCCCGCCCTGCGCGCCGAACTCCTCGC
Source organism: Microbacterium sp. Mcb102 (assembly GCF_024519805.1). Lineage (NCBI taxonomy): Bacteria > Bacillati > Actinomycetota > Actinomycetes > Micrococcales > Microbacteriaceae > Microbacterium > Microbacterium sp. Mcb102. The sequence goes on from NZ_JALJRG010000001.1 coordinate 505,802, forward strand.
CGAAGATCCCGTCGTCGGGTCGCTCGGTCTCGAGGATGGTGCGGATCGCACGCTCCGTCGCGAGGTCGGCGTCGGTCACGTGCGACTTGTCGGCCTTGGTGGAGATCTCCAGGTCGGCCGCATCGAACCGCGGGAGCGACTGGGCGTCGGCGGCGTCGGCGAGGCGGAGCGCGAGGAGGAGATCGCTGCGCAGGTCATCGGCGTGAGGGGAGGAGGTCACGCTCCCAGGATAGTCGGCGGAACAACGGGCGCTGAGGGCCGAACGGCCATGTTTCCGAGTGCGACGGGCACCGGCACGCCCGGGCCCACCTCGATTTCGCATGGGGGCGGTCGGCTGGTAATGTAATTCCTCGGTCGGGGTTATCCCGGGCCACGCACCTCTAGCTCAATCGGCAGAGCAACTGACTCTTAATCAGTGGGTTCTCGGTTCAAGTCCGAGGGGGTGCACGGAACAGCCTCAGAAACTCTCGCCAGTTTCTGGGGCTTTTCTGCTTTCTTGTGCACGCGGTCCGCTTATCGATCCGGACAGGCCCGCGAAGTCCGGGTTTCTGAGGGCTTGCAGAGAATGCCGGTGTACCGCGTAATGGGCTCTCGTCGAGGCCGTCTCTCACACGGGGACAACCGCGTCACCGCCATCGGATGCGTCGCTGCGCAGCAGCACGGCCGAGGCGGTGAGGCTTCGACAAGAAACTGGGGAACACCGTGTACAGAAGTAATCGGCGCGCGCGATCGCGCCGCGCATCCATCACGTTCGTCGCCGCCGCTGCGGCGGCACTCACCGCTGTGGTCACGGGCGTGGGCGCCGGCGCAGCCATCGCTGCCGAGTACGACCATCCCGCGGCCATCGATCCTGCGTCGATCACGGTGACCACCGTGGACGGCGATGAGACTCTGGCGCAGTTCGATCAGGTGCGCGTGGACGCGGACTGGTCGGTGCCGGATGGCGCTCTCGGCGGCGAGACGTTCGGGTTCACGCTTCCGCGTGAGTTCGCCCGAACCGGCCTGACATTCTCGGTCCCCTCGACCGAGGACCCGACGGAGATCGTGGCCGAATGCGCCGTCAGCAGCGACGCGGCACCGGTGGTGACCTGCACCCTCACCGACTACGTGAACGGACGCACGGGCGTCAACGGTTCGCTGTGGTTCCTGGCCAGCGCCGACGAGCAGACCTCGGAGACGACCGTGGAGTTCGTCGTCGACGGCAAGACCACGCGCGTCGACATCCCGGGCGGTGGGATCACGCCTCTTCCGCCTCTGCCCACGGAGCCTCAGAAGGTGTCATGGCAGACGGACGACGGCAGCATCGCGTGGCAGCTCGAGCTTCCGGGCGCGAGTTTTCCCGGCGTCGAGTCGATCGTCGTCGACGATGTGCTGACCGCGCCGAACGGTGAAGTCGCAGAGCATCACAACCAAGACGGCCAGCTCGCGGTCTGGAGCACCGACGCAGACCAGCAGGACTACCGGACGATCACGAACTGGACCGGTGCCTGGAACGAGGGCGGCACGGCGTTCCACCTCGAGATCCCGGGTGCGATCGATCCCGCACGGACGTACTTCGTCAAGTACCTCACGGTACCGAGCACTCAGGCGGACGGGACCTCATTCAGCAATGTCGCCAATGTCAACGGAGTGGTGCTGCAGGACCGCGAGGTCTGGCAGCTCACGGGTGGCGGCACCGGAGACGGAACCGCCACCGGTGCGTTCACCCTGACCAAAGCCGTCGACGGCTCCGGCGCCACAGACGTGCCCGCGGACGCCGAGTACACGGTCCGCTACAGCTACGGCGACCCGGTGGTGGAGAAGACCGTCGTGGTGACCGCGGGAGCGGCGACCGCACCCGTTCGCCTCCCCGCCGGCACCGTCGTCACGCTCGAGGAGCTGACGCCGCCCGCCGTCGACGGCATCGAATGGGGCACGCCGGTGTTCTCGGGCACCGGAGTGCGCGCGACCGCGGACGGCGGGGCACAGATCACCGTCTACGGGGGTTCGACGCTCGCGATCACGCTCACCAACACCGCGACGGAGAAGCCGCCGGTGGTCCCGCCGACCACGCCTCCCACGCCGGAGACGCCCGTGACGCCGCCGACCGATGTGACGCCTCCGATGGAGCTGCCGTTGACCGGCGATTCCCTCGCCACGACCGGTGGCGATGTGCCGGCGGTCATGCTCTGGGGTGCCGGCGCCGCGCTTCTGCTCGGCATCGCGCTGACCACTCTGGCTGCCGTGCGCGCTCGACGGCGCGAGCCCCAGGGCTGATCCTTGCATCGGGGTCGAGGTCGTCGGAGCACCTGCTTCGCGGTCTCGACCCCGCCGCGTGCGTGGAGCGTCACGCGGCAGGAGACCGCCCTCCGGGAAGCTCAAGGCAATCTCAAGCCACGGCGATGACCGTGCCCCCGGTGATGAGGCGCAGTTGGTCGAACGTGAGCGGCATGACGGTGTGGGGGTGGCCGGCTGCGGCCCACAGCTCGTCATGTTCCTGGAGCGCGTCGTCGAGGAAGGTGCGCAGCGGCGCCGGATGCCCGGCCGGTGCGACGCCGCCGATGGCCTGGCCCGTCGCCGCGCGGACGACGGAGGCCGGCGCCATCGACACTTCCCGCGCACCGATGCTCGCGGTGAGTACGGCGAGGTCCGCGCGGTGGCCACCGCTGGTCATGACGAGAACCGGCTCTCCGTCAGCGATGAACACGAGGCTGTTCGCGATCGCGGCGACGTCGCATCCGATCGCCGCGGCCGCAGCCGCCGCGGTGCGCGCCGAGTCCGGCAGGACGCGGATGGTGGTGTCGACCCCTGCATCCACAAGGTGCTGCTGCACGAGTCTGCTGCGCTCGGGAAGGGGCGTTTCTTCGCTCATCGCCCCACGGTATCGGAGGGGGATGTCGGTGCCGGATCGGGCGTCAGCGGCCGATCAGGCACCGACATGACGCCTCAGGCGGCGTCGCCCACGAGGATCGCCGCGGCATCCTCAGCGGCGGCGTCTTCAGGCTCGTCGTCGATGTGCGCGAGCACGCGCCGGCCGAGGAACACCGTCAGCGCTGCGATGAGGACAGACGCCGCCGCGAACAGGTACGGCACTGTCGCGTTGAACGCGTGCCACAGGAGCGCCGCGATCGGAGGAGCCATCGCGCCACCGAGGAAACGCACCGCGGAGTAGGCGGAGGAGGCCACGGACCGGGGGAGGTCCGTGGCCTCCATGACCGCTTCGGTCAGCACGGTGTTCATCACGCCGAGCAGCAGACCGCCGATGACGATACAGGTGACGAGGGCGGCCGCGTTCCCGACGACGAGCCCGGCGGCGACGAGGTCGAGCGCCAGCAGAGGGAGCACCACGAGGATGATCCGCGTGCGCGGCATGCGGCGCATCAGCACCGGCGCGACCCAGACGCTCGTGACCGCGAGAGCGACGCCCCAGCCGAAGAATGTGAACCCGATTCCCATCGCGCCGAAGCCCAGGGGGAACGGCGAGAACGCCAGCAGCACGAAGAAGCCGATGTTGTAGAACAGTGCGGCGACCGCGAGGATCGCGAGGGCGGGGCGTCGGAGCGCCGTGAACGGGGCGGAGAAGGGCACCGGCACCCGCTTCTCGCCCGGTCCGCGCAAGAGCACGAGCACGGCGACGAAGGCGATCGCCATCAGCACGACGACGCCGAAGAACGGGCCGCGCCAGCTCTGCTCGCCGAGAAGGCCGCCGAGCAGGGGCCCGACCGCGATGCCGAGGCCGAGCGCCGCTTCATACAGGATGATCGCGGCCCTGCTCCCGCCGGATGCCGATCCGACGATCGTCGCGAGGGCGGTCGAGATGAACAGTGCGTTGCCGAGTCCCCAGCCGGCACGGAAGCCGATGACGGCATCGACGCTGCCGCTCAGAGCACACAGGAGGGCGAAGACGACGATGAGCGCGAGCCCGATGAGCAGGGTGGCCTTAGCGCCGATGCGGCTGGAGATCCAGCTGGTCACCAGCATGGCGAGGCCGGTCACCAACAGGTAGCTGGTGAAGAGGAGTTCGGTCTCCACCGGCGACGCCTGGAGCGACTCCGCGATCGCGGGGAGGATCGGATCGACGAGTCCGATGCCCATGAAAGCGACGACGCATGCGAAGGCGACGGCCCAGACCTGCGCCGGCTGCTTCCACACCGAAGGGGTGGCGGTGTTGTTCACCGAGATTCTCCTGTTCGTTCCGTGGCGGTGTGCGCAGCGAGGATCTCCGCCGCGCGGGTGAGAGCGGACCAGTCGCCGTCGTTCAGGGCGGCGAACCGCGGCGCGAGGATCTCGCGGAACTCCGCGCGCCAGGCCGCGACGGCGGCGGTGCCCTGAGGGGTGATGTCGACGACGGTCGCTCGCGAATCGTCCGGGTCGGGGGAGCGGAGCACGAGCCCCTCGCGCTCCAGCAGGCCGAGGAGGCGGGTCATGCCGGGTTGGGTGGTGCGCGCAGCGGCGGCCAGTTCGCCCACGCGCCTGGCACCCTCCTGCTCGAGGAGACTCAGCACCCGCCACTGCGCGGCGGGCGCGTCGTTGCCGGCGTCCTGCGCCGCTATGCGACCCAGGGCGTAGCCGGAGAGCACCAGCGAAGCGATGACGTCCGTGCGATTCATACCAAAGAGTATATATCGGATGGTATGTATGGAGGGTCAGCGCCGGGCGTTGGCTATCCTCGCCGAGAGCTGATGGGCGTGCGCCAGCAGGGTGCGACCGAGTTCCGCCATGCGATCCGGGCCGAAGCGGAACTCGACACCGGTCAGACTGAGGGCCCACTCCGGGCGCCCGGATCGATCGAAGACGGCGGCGCCGATTCCCCAGCTGCCCTCGACGATCAGGCCCGGGTTGACGGCGTATCCGCGTTCCTTGGTCTCTGCCAATCGGGTGCGCAGCGCGCGCGGCCTGTGTGTCGGCCCCCATGCGCTCTCGAGGTCGGGATGCCGCTCCAGATATGCGTCCACATCATGGTCAGGGAGGAAGGCCAGGATCGCGAGACCCGCGCTCGCGACGCCGAGGGGGAACCTCACGCCCTCGCTCAAGACGAAGGAGCGGATGGGGAAGGATCCTTCCTCGCGAAGCAGACACACCGTCTCGTCCGCTCGTCGCACCGAGAAGAACGCGCTCTCCTCGGTCTTGACCGCCAGTGACCGGACGATGTCCCGCGCCAGGGTGGTCACGTCGTAGCGCGCAGCGGCGACCGAACCCATGAGGAACAGCTCGGGACCGGGCATCCACCGGGTGCTGTCCGCGTCGCGGTCGACGAGCCCCTCGAGCTTGAGCGCGCTGAGGAGGCGATGCGTGGTCGAGCGTGACAGCTCAGCGCCCCGGGCGAGGTCCTGGAGGCTGGCGCCCTCCGCGCCGGCGGCGGTCACCAATCGGAGCAGACGAGCCGCGCGAGCGATGGCCTGCGCACCAGGGATGGAGCGGGCCGTGGATTCCATATCGTGGACGCTACCTCCGTATCTGACCACATCGCAAGACGTGATCGTAGCGCCGGGGGCCGAAGAGCGGATGCTGGAGTGAGCCACGAATTCGAAGGAGCAGACGTGATCGACAAGCAATGGGACTCGGCAGCGCACGCCGTGTCCGACATTCCCGACGGAGCCTCGTTGGCGGTCGGCGGGTTCGGGCTCTCCGGCAATCCGATCGCGCTCATCGAAGCCTTGCTGGCCCAGGGCACGAAAGGCCTCAGCGTCGTGAGCAACAACTGCGGCGTGGACGACTGGGGACTCGGGGTGCTGCTCGCCGCGCAGCGCATCCGCAAGATGACATCGTCGTACGTGGGGGAGAACAAGGAGTTCGAGCGCCAATTCCTGAGCGGCGAACTCGAGCTCGAACTCACTCCCCAGGGAACGCTGGCCGAGAAGCTGCGGGCCGGTGGATCGGGGATCGCGGCCTTCTACACGCAGACGGGTGTCGGCACCCAGGTCGCAGAAGGAGGGCTGCCCCGCCGATACAACGCGGACGGCACGATCGCCGTCGCCTCCCCGGTGAAGGACGTCCGAACATTCGAGGTCGATGGCTCGCCGGCGGACTTCGTGCTCGAGGAGGCGATCACCACGGACTTCTCGCTCGTGCACGCTTCCCGCGGCGATCGCCACGGAAACCTCGTCTTCAACAAGGCGGCGCGCAACTTCAACCCGCTGGCCGCGATGGCCGGACGCACCTGCATCGCTCAGGTCGAACAGCTCGTGGAGCCGGGTGAGCTCGATCCGGACAGCATCCACCTTCCCGGCGTCTTCGTGCATCGCATCGTCGAGGTGGGCACGGACATCCCCAAGCGCATCGAGCGGCGCACCGTCGCCGTGGAAGGAGCCTGAGATGGCACTCACACGAGACCAGATGGCGGCCCGCGCGGCAGCCGAGCTGGAGGACGGTTCCTACGTCAATCTCGGAATCGGGTTGCCGACGCTCGTGCCCAACCACGTGCCGAGCGACGTCACGGTGGTGCTCCAATCCGAGAACGGGATTCTCGGCGTCGGGCCCTACCCGCACGAAGACGCCGTGGACCCCGACCTCATCAACGCGGGTAAAGAGACGGTCACGACCCTGCCCGGTGCGGCGTTCTTCGACTCGGCCACCAGCTTCGGGATGATCCGCGGCGGCAAGATCGATGCCGCGATCCTCGGCGCGATGCAGGTCTCGACGAGCGGGGATCTCGCGAACTGGATGATCCCGGGCAAGATGGTGAAGGGCCCCGGCGGGGCAATGGATCTCGTGCACGGTGCTGCTCGGGTGATCGTGCTGATGGAGCACGTGGCCAGGGACGGATCGGCCAAGATCGTGGACGAGTGCTCGCTGCCGCTGACCGGTCGCGGAGTGGTCGACCGGATCATCACGGACCTGGCCGTGATCGACGTCACGCCCGAGGGGCTGACGCTCGTCGAGACGGCCCCGGGAGTCAGCGTGGACGAGGTCATCGCCGCGACCGAGCCGGCGCTCACCATCCATCCGGATCTCCTCCACGAAAGGACCTCGCATCATGAATGACAACGACATCGTCATCGTCGCCGCTGCTCGCACACCGCAGGGGCGACTGAAGGGGCAGCTGGCGGCCTTCACCGCTCCTCAGCTCGGCTCTTTCGCCATCAGAGGCGCGCTGGAACAGGGCGCCATCGATCCGGGTGACGTCCACGCGGTGATCGTCGGACAGGTGTTGGCGGCGGGCTCGGGTCAGAACGCCGCTCGGCAGGCGGCGATCGGTGCCGGGATCGGCTGGGACGTGCCGGCCCACTCCGTGAACAAGGTCTGCCTGTCGGGATTGACCGCGATCATCGACGCCGCTCGGATGATCCGCACCGGCGACGCCGAGGTGGTGGTCGCCGCCGGGATGGAGTCGATGACGCGGGCACCGCACATGCTGATGGGCTCGCGCGACGGCTGGGCGTACGGCAGCGTCGAGGTGCTCGATCACATGGCCTACGACGGTCTGACCGACGCCTACGACCGCGAGAGCATGGGCGCGTCGACGGAGCGCCACAACGCGCGATATGAGCTCACCCGAGAGGCGCAGGACCGTGTCGCCGCGCTCTCTCACCAACGCGCGGCCGCTGCCCAGGAAACGGGAGTGTTCGAGGCCGAGATCGTCGCCGTCGACGTGCCACAGCGCCGGGGTGAGCCGGTTCGCGTGACGAAGGATGAAGGGGTGCGCCCCGACACGACGGTCGAGACCCTCGGTGGGCTGCGGGCGGCCTTCGCGGAGGGCGGATCGATCACCGCGGGGAACTCGTCTCAGATCTCCGACGGCGCATCGGCCGTGGTCGTCACCGCGCGACGCACGGCCGTGGCCAAGGGCTGGTCGGTGCTCGCCACCGTCGGCGCCAGCGGTCAGACGGCCGGCCCGGACAATTCCCTGCAGGCGCAGCCGGCGCGTGCGATCGAGCGTGCGTGCGAGAAGCAGGGGATCGCACCCTCGGATCTCGATCTGGTGGAGATCAACGAAGCATTCGGCGCGGTCGTGGCCCGCTCACAGGTCGAGCTCGGGCTGGACGAGGACATCGTGAACATCCACGGCGGAGGGATCGCGATCGGACACCCGATCGGTGCATCCGGCAACCGACTCGTGGTGCACGCGGTGCACGAGCTCGTGCGTCGCGGTGGCGGAACCGCCGCGGTCGGCCTGTGCGGCGGCGGCGGTCAGGGCGAGGCGTTGATCCTCACACGGTGAACGATGCGCTCGGGGCGCGCGGTGTCAGTGCCGTGCGTCCTTGGCGTGATCCTGCGTGTCGGCGAGTGCCTTCTGCGAGCGGAACTGGAGTCGCTGGGCCTTCTTCGCCTTCTTGACCGACTGCGGCGAGTCGGCATCGACGAGCACACCGCGTCGTTCGCGGTTCATGTCGATCACTGCACCGACGGCGAGCGCCATCGTGATGCCCCAGCTCAGCCAGGACAGCAGGGAGCGCCAGGTGATCGGCTGCTCGCGGGTGCCGCGTAGCAGCGAGACTCCCGCAGAGATCGCAGCGACGAGTCCGGTGCTGAAGAGGTAGCGCATGCCCCCACGCTACCTTCCCGTGCCCCAGGTCGTCCCGAGCCTTGACAAGCCCTCCCTGATCCTGTCAGGGGCGTAGGTCGTGAACGACAGGCGGAGCGTCCGCCGATCGGGCGTTCCGGAGTAGAACGAGACCCCGGGTACGTAGGCGACATCGTGGGCCAGGGCGCGCCCGAGCGACTCGGCGGCATCCATCCCCTCAGGCAGCCGTGCCCAGACGAACATGCCGCCGTCGGGATGGTTCCAGGTGCTGCCGGTCGGCAGAACGGTGGGTAGGGCGTCGAGCATCGCGTCGCGCCGGGCGGAGTACGCCTCGCGGATGCGCGTGAGCGCGGGTTCGCCGCGACCCGACAGGAGGTAATGGGCGGCTGCTGCCTGGTCGATGGTGGAGGTGTGGAGGTCGGCGGCCTGCTTCGCGATCGTCACGGCGGGGCGGATATCAGCGGTCGTGCGGATCCATCCGATGCGCAGCCCCGGCGCGATCACCTTCGAAAAGCTGCCGAGGCTGATCACGTGCGCCGGTGCGAGCTCGGCCAGCGAGGGGAGGGCCTCACCCGAGTACCGCAGTTGGCGGTAGGGCTCGTCCTCGATGATGCGGAATCCCCGTCGCTGTGCGATGGCGGCGATGTGCCGGCGGGCATCGAGCCCGTGCGTGCGGCCGGTGGGATTCTGGAAAGTGGGGACCGTGTAGAAGAACTTCGGGCTGTGCTCGGCGGCGAGCCTGTCCAGTGCTTCGAGATCCAGCTCGTCGCCGTCATAGGGGACGCCGATGACCCGCGCCCCGGCCAGCGCGAAGGTCTGCAGGGCCGCGAGGTAGCACGGTTCCTCGACCAGGATCGTGTCGCCGGGGTCGAGAAGCGTCGTCGAGATCAGGCCGAGCCCCTGCTGCGAACCCGTCGTGATGATGAGGTCGGATGCCGCGGTGGGCAATCCGTCCGCCGAGTAGCGCCGGGCGACTTCCTCCCGGAGCCGGGCGTCTCCCTCGGACGTGGAGTACTGGAGCACAGAGGGGGAGTCGAGGACCGCGTCGAACGCCGCCCGGATGCCGGCGACGTCGAACAGCTCGGGCGCGGGGAGACCGCCGGCGAACGAGATGACCTCCGGGCGCTCGGTCAGCGCGAGAAGGTCGCGCACCGGCGAGGTCTTGGCGTTTCCTGCGCGCTGGGAACGCGGAGGGAGGGTGAGTGCGGCGGCAGCGGCATGCGGGGCAGTGGTCAACGGAGGTTCTTCCTCGGAGGAGTGAGTGCGGGGACAGCGGTGCGGCGGTGTCGCCAAGGATAGACCCGTCCCGAAACGCTCATCTCTCGGGCACTTCCCGGGACCATCCGCTATCCTGGGGTCGTCGCGGCTCGCCCGCGGCCGCACAAACCGTGTATCTACCGGCCGTCGGCATCCCCGGCGGACAGCGGCGGCACCCGACATCGCGTCTTCGACGCGCGAGAGCCATGACACACGCATCAGCACCCCCGCAGATCACCGAGCCGAGCCCGAGCCTTCTCCGTCTCGCCGGATTCCCCTACTTCCTCATCGCCTTCATCGCGCGACTTCCGTTCGCCATGATGGTCGTCGGCGTCCTGACCGTCGTCGTCTCGGCCCGCGGCTCGCTCTCGCTGGGTGGGCTCACCTCGGCCGCCGTCGGTCTGGGAACGGCGTGCTTCGGCCCCCTTCTCGGCGCCGCCGCCGACCGGTTCGGCCAGCGGGTGGTCCTGGTCGTGCTCGCGCTGGCCAACGGCGCGATGCTCCTGCTCTTCACCTTCGTGGTCTACGGGGAAGCCGCAGACGGCTTCGTGCTGTTGGCGGCGGTCGGGATCGGCGCCACGGCACCGCAGGTCGCGCCGCTCTCGCGCTCACGTCTGGTCACGATCATCGCCGATCGAATGCCGGAGGCACGTCGCGCGAAGACCGTCTCCGGGACGATGGCCTACGAGTCCGCGGCGGATGAGACCGTGTTCGTCTTCGGGCCGTTCCTGGTCGGCATCCTGGCGTCCGCGTTCGCTCCCTGGGCTCCGCTGGTGGGCGCCGCTGTGCTCACCGTCGTCTTCGTCGGCGCGTTCGCGCTGCACCCCAGCGGACGTCACGTGTCGCAGGACCGCGACGCGGATGGCAGAGCCCCGTCAGCGGTCTCGGAGCTGTTCCGGCCGCAGCTGCTCATCGTCGTCCTCGGCATTCTCGGCGTGGGGATCTTCTTCGGGACGATGCTCACCTCGCTGACGTCGTTCATGGCTGACCGCGGTGTACCCGAGCAGGCCGGGCTGCTCTACGGCGTGATGGGCGTCGGGTCGGCGGTGCTCGCGTTGGGCGTCGCCTGGCTTCCTCCGTCGTTCTCGATGCGCGCACGGTGGCTCGTCTTCGCCGGCATCCTGCTCGCCGGAACGCTCCTGCTCGGATTCGTCGACTCGCCGGGCACGATGATGCTCGCGCTGGCGATCATGGGAATCGGCATCGGACCCACCCTGGTCACGCAGTACAGCTTCGGGGCCGCCCGCAGCCCGCGTGGTCGCTCGGCGACGGTCATGACGATGCTGGGCTCCGGCGTCGTGGTCGGGCAGTCGATCGGCGCGGCAGTGGCCGGCGAGATCGCCGAGAACGTCGGAACGTCCGCCGCGCTCCTGCTCCCGATGATCGCGGCATTCATCGCCTTCGGCGCGGGAGTGGCGAACTGGGCGCTCAGCAGCGAGCGGCGTACACGTTCGTCGGTGACGGCCTGACCTCCGGCGACGGTATTCCGCGATCCTGGGTAGGTTTGATTTCACCGCTGATGTGAGGAGTCCCCCTTGACCGCCGCAGATTTCGTCGTCGTCGCCAACCGCCTGCCGGTCGACCGGGTGGAGGGACCTGACGGCGAGGAAGTCTGGCGCACGTCTCCTGGTGGGCTCGTGGCCGCCCTCGAGCCGATGATGCGCAACGTGCGCGGGGCCTGGGTGGGCTGGGCAGGGCAGGCCGACGTCGAGCTCACGCCGTTCGAAGCCGGTGGTATCGAGCTGGTGCCGGTCGCACTGAGTGCGCAGGAGGTCGCGGAGTACTACGAGGGCTTCGCCAACGACACGATCTGGCCGCTGTACCACGACGTGATCGCGCCGCCGCAGTACCACCGCGAATGGTGGGACGCGTATGTCAGAGTCAACCGTCGGTTCGCCGAGGCTGCCGCCGCTGCCGTGGCGGAGGAGGGCACCGTCTGGGTGCACGACTACCAGCTGCAACTCGTCCCGCAGATGCTTCGCGAACTGCGTCCGGACGTGACGATCGGCTACTTCCACCACATCCCGTTCCCGGCTCACGGTCTCTACGCCCAGTTGCCGTGGCGGGATCAGGTGCTGCGCGGGCTGCTCGGTGCCGACGTCATCGGCTTCCAGCGCGCTCAGGACGCCACCTACTTCCTCACGGCCGTGCGCCGCAGACTCCGCTACGACGTCAAGGGACCGAACGTCTCGGTGCCTGACGGGGAGGGGACCCGCACGGCGCTGGCGCGGGCGTTCCCGATCTCCATCGACACGACGCCGTATCTCGAGCTCGCGGCCCGTGAGGACGTGCGTGCACGCGCCGCCGAGATCCGCGCGAGCCTCGGCAACCCGAAGCGCATCCTGCTCGGCGTCGATCGACTGGACTACACCAAGGGCATCCGCCACCGCATCAAGGCCTACGGGGAGCTGCTCGCGGAAGGGCGACTCAACGTCGAAGACGTCACGCTCGTGCAGGTCGCGAGTCCGAGCCGGGAGCGCGTCGACGCGTACGTCCATCTGCGTGACGAGATCGAGCTCGCCGTGAGCCGCATCAACGGCGACACGGACACGATGGGCCACTCCGCCATCCGGTATCTGCACCAGGGGTATCCGCGCGAGGAGATGGTCGCCCTCTACCTGGCCGCCGACGTGATGCTGGTCACCGCATTGCGCGACGGCATGAACCTCGTGGCCAAGGAGTACGTCGCCAGTCGCGTGGACGATCGCGGCGTCCTCGTGCTCAGCGAGTTCACCGGGGCGGCGGACGAGCTCCGGCAGGCGGTGCGGGTCAACCCGCACGACATCGAAGGGCTCAAAGACGCGATCATGACCGCGGTGGAGATGCCCCCGGCCGAGCAGGGTCGGCGCATGAGATCACTACGCCGTCGTGTGCTGGACAATGATGTGAACGCCTGGTCCTCCTCGTTCCTCGCCGCGCTGTCCGAGGTGCGCGGACGCTGAGCACCCGCGGGGCCGCGATACTGGGAAAGAACCCCCTGCGATTGGAGAACCTGTGACGCGCCCCTGGATCCCCGGAACCGACGACGACGACCTGAGTGCCCTGGCGGCGACGCCGCGCCTGGTCGTTGCCCTCGACTTCGACGGCACCGCCTCGCCGCTCGTGCCTGACCCGATGGCTGCGCGCGCGCTTCCCGAGGTCGCGATCCAGGTGGAGCGGCTCGCGTCGCTTCCCGACACCGTCGTGGCGTACGTCTCCGGACGCAGCATGCACGATCTGCGGGTCATCACCGAACACACCGACGACTCCGCCATCGCCCTCGCGGGTTCCCACGGCGCGCAGTACTGGTTCCCGGGTGAGGGAGATGCCGAGATCGCGGGCGACGTCACCGAGGACGGCTCGCGTGAAGAGCTGTGGGCAGCCGCGAAGCCGATCATCGAGCGCTTCGAAGGTGCCGAGTTCGAACCCAAGACCTTCGGCATGGGCGTGCACACCCGCCGCGCGGACCGCGAGACCGAGGAGCGCGTCTTCGCCGAGATCGACGCTCTCGTCGCCGAGCGCTTCCCGCACTGGCGACGTCGGGCCGGACACCGCGTGCTGGAGTTCTCCTCGCGTGCAGAGGGCAAGGACGCGGCCATGATGGCGCTTCGTGAGCGCTTCGACGCCACCGGAATCCTGTTCGCCGGTGACGATGTGACCGACGAGGATGCGATGCGCGTGCTCGGCGAGGGCGACCTCGGCGTGCGCGTCGGTCCGGGGGAGAGCGCTGCGGCGCTTCGTGTGGACACTCCACAACAGATCGCCGCGCTTCTGGAGGCGCTGGCGGACGAACGCGCCTCCGCACGGCAATAGACTTCCGTCATGTCCTCGCATGATCCCTCCCAGAGCGCGCCCATCGACATCAAGCCCCGCAGCCGCGTCGTCACCGACGGCATCGAGGCCACGACCTCCCGAGGCATGCTCCGTGCCGTCGGGATGGGGGACGCCGACTGGGACAAACCGCAGATCGGCATCGCGTCCAGCTGGAACGAGATCACTCCCTGCAACCTGAGCCTCGATCGGCTCGCGCAGGGCGCCAAGGAGGGTGTGCACTCCGGGGGCGGCTACCCGCTGCAGTTCGGCACGATCTCCGTCTCGGACGGCATCTCGATGGGTCACGAGGGGATGCACTTCTCGTTGGTCTCCCGTGAGGTCATCGCCGACTCCGTCGAGACCGTGATGATGGCAGAACGCCTCGACGGCTCCGTCCTGCTCGCCGGCTGCGACAAGTCGATCCCGGGCATGCTCATGGCGAGCGCCCGCCTCGACCTGTCGAGCGTCTTCCTCTATGCCGGCTCGATCGCGCCGGGGTGGGTCAAGCTCTCCGACGGCACCGAGAAGGACGTCACGATCATCGACTCGTTCGAGGCGGTCGGCGCCTGCCGTGCCGGTCTCATGAGCGAGGAGGACCTCAAGCGCATCGAGTGTGCGATCGCCCCGGGCGAGGGGGCCTGCGGTGGCATGTACACCGCCAACACGATGGCATCCGTCGCCGAGGCGCTCGGTCTCAGCCTCCCCGGTTCGGCCGCACCGCCCGCCGCGGACCGTCGGCGCGACTACTTCGCCCACCGCTCGGGCGAGGCCGTCGTGAACCTGCTCCGCCAGGGCATCACGACGCGCGACATCCTCACCAAGGAGGCGTTCGAGAACGCGATCGCCCTGGCGATGGCGCTCGGCGGCTCCACGAACGTGGTGCTCCACCTGCTGGCGATCGCTCGCGAGGCCGACGTCGACCTGAGCCTGCACGACTTCAACCGCATCGGCGACAAGGTTCCCCACGTCGCCGACATGAAGCCGTTCGGCAAGTACGTCATGAACGACGTCGACCGTCACGGCGGCATCCCCGTGATCATGAAGGCGATGCTCGACGAGGGCCTCCTGCACGGTGACGCACTCACGGTCACGGGCAAGACGCTCGCCGAGAACCTCGCCGATCTCGACCCGCAGCCGATCGACGGCGAGGTCATCCACACGTTCGACAACCCGATCCACGCGACCGGCGGACTCACGATCCTGCACGGTTCGCTGGCTCCTGAGGGCGCCGTCGTCAAGACGGCCGGCTTCGACGCCGCCGTGTTCGAGGGCCCCGCCCGCGTGTTCGAGCGCGAGCGCGCCGCCATGGACGCCGTCGCGGAGGGCGAGATCGAGCCCGGTACCGTCATCGTCATCCGCTACGAGGGCCCCAAGGGCGGACCGGGTATGCGCGAGATGCTCGCCATCACCGCGGCCATCAAGGGCGCGGGACTCGGAAAAGATGTACTACTCTTGACGGACGGACGATTCTCAGGCGGCACAACCGGCCTGTGCATCGGCCACATAGCACCCGAAGCGGTGGACGCAGGTCCTATCGCCTTCGTGCGCGATGGTGATCTGATACGGGTCGATATCGCAGCTCGCTCTCTCGATCTACTCGTCGACGAGGCAGAGCTCGCCTCCCGCCGCTCTGGCTGGGAGCCGCTTCCCCCGCGCTACACCCGAGGCGTTCTTGCCAAGTACTCGCGCCTCGTGCGGTCCGCCGCCGAGGGAGCGACCACCGGCTGACCCGGACGCTCCGGCATCCGGTGTCCTCCACAGATCATCAGAAGGAAAGTCATGACTGCTGACTCCGCCCCGGCTGTGCCGAGGCCGCCCGCCCGTCAATCCTCTGCTCCGGAGATCACCGGCGCCGAGGCCGTCGTCCGCTCGCTCGAGCTGCTCGGTGTCACGGATGTCTTCGGCCTGCCCGGCGGGGCGATCCTCCCCGTGTACGACCCGCTGATGGATGCCAAGGATCTGCGCCACATCCTGGTGCGGCACGAGCAGGGGGCCGGCCACGCGGCCGAGGGGTACGCCTCCGCGTCCGGCAAGGTGGGCGTGTGCATCGCGACCTCCGGCCCGGGTGCGACGAACCTCGTCACCGCGATCGCCGACGCCTACATGGACTCGGTGCCGATGCTGGCCATCACCGGTCAGGTGTTCTCGACACTGATGGGGACGGACGCCTTCCAGGAGGCCGACATCGTGGGCATCACGATGCCGATCACGAAGCACTCGTTCCTGGTGAAGGACGCGGCCGACATCCCGGGCGCGATCGCGGCGGCGTATGAGATCGCCGGCACAGGTCGCCCCGGTCCCGTGCTGGTCGACATCACCAAGGATGCGCAGCAGGCGACGGCGCCGTTCGTGTGGCCGCCCAAGATCGATCTCCCCGGCTACCGCCCGGTGACCAAGGCGCACGGCAAGCAGATCCAGGCCGCAGCCACCCTGCTCGCCGAGGCCAAGAAGCCGGTGCTGTACGTGGGCGGCGGAGTGATCCGCGGCAAGGCGTCGGCCGAGCTCCTCGAGCTCGCGGAATCCACGGGAGCGCCGGTCGTCACCACGCTGATGGCCCGTGGCGCGTTCCCTGACTCGCACCCGCAGCACCTCGGCATGCCGGGCATGCACGGCACGGTTCCCGCCGTGCTGGCGCTCCAGGAGGCCGACCTCCTCGTCTCGCTCGGCGCACGGTTCGACGACCGCGTGACGGGCAAGGCGGCGCTCTTCGCCCCGAACGCCAAGGTCGTGCACGTGGACATCGACCCCGCGGAGATCTCGAAGATCCGCACCGCGGATGTGCCGATCGTGGGAGATGTCCGCGACGTGCTGACCGATCTGGATGCCGCGTTCCGCGGTGCCACCGCCAGCGCGAAGCCCGACATCGAGGAGTGGTGGTCGTACCTCGATGGCCTCCGCACCGAGTTCCCGCTCGGCTACGCGCCGACGACCGACGGGCTCCTCGCTCCGCAGTACGTGATCCAGCGCATCGGCGAGCTCACCGGTCCCGAGGGCATCTTCGCCTCGGGTGTTGGCCAGCATCAGATGTGGGCGGCGCAGTTCATCAAGTACGAGCGCCCCAACGCCTGGCTGAACTCCGGCGGTGCCGGCACCATGGGCTACTCGGTGCCCGCGGCGATGGGTGCGAAGGTCGCAGAGCCGGAGCGTCACGTCTGGGCGATCGACGGCGACGGCTGCTTCCAGATGACCAATCAGGAGCTCGCGACCTGCACCATCAACAACATCCCGATCAAGGTCGCGATCATCAATAACTCCTCGCTGGGCATGGTGCGCCAGTGGCAGACGCTGTTCTACGACGGCCGCCACTCGAACACCGACCTCAACACCGGGCACGGCACGGTCCGAATCCCCGACTTCGTGAAGCTCGCCGAGGCGTACGGCTGCCTGGCGATCCGCGTGGAGAAGGAGGAAGAGGTGGATGCCGCCATCCAGCTCGCGCTCGAGACGAACGACCGCCCCGTGGTGATCGACTTCGTCGTGAGCGCCGACTCCATGGTGTGGCCGATGGTCCCGCAGGGCGTCAGCAACAGCTACGTCCAGTACGCCCGCGAGCACGCGCCCGACTTCGACCAGGAGGACTGATCCATGTCGACTCACGTGCTGAGCCTGCTGGTGGAGAACACCCCAGGACTCCTCACCCGCGTCGCCGGGCTGTTCGCCCGTCGCGGCTTCAACATCGACTCCCTCGCCGTCGGCGTGACCGAGGTGCCCGGTATCTCCCGCATCACGGTCGTCGTCGACGTCGAGGAGCTGCCGCTCGAGCAGGTCACGAAGCAGCTCAACAAGCTGATCAACGTGATCAAGATCGTCGAGCTCGATTTCTCGACGTCGGTCCAGCGCGAGCACATGCTCGTGAAGGTGCGCACCGACAACGCCACGCGCTCGAATGTGATCGAGGTCGTGAACCTCTTCCGCGCGTCGGTGGTGGACTACGCCTCGGATGCGCTCGTGATCGAGGTGACCGGCGACAAGGGCAAGGTCGACGCCATGCTCCGTGCACTGGAGCCCTTCGGCATCAAGGAGATCGCGCAGTCGGGTCTTCTCGCCATCGGGCGCGGCGGTAAGAGCATCACCGAACGCGTCCTGCGCGGCTGACCATCCCGAGCAATACAGTCTTCGCCGCTCCTGGAGCGCGCGAATCCCGACGAAACGCAAAGAACAAGGAGAAACACACAGTGAGCACCGAGATCTTCTACGACGCCGACGCAGACCTGTCCCTGATCCAGGGCAAGAAGGTCGCGATCGTCGGCTACGGCTCGCAGGGCCACGCCCACGCGCAGAACCTGCGCGACTCGGGCGTCGAGGTCGCCATCGCACTGAAGGAGGGCTCCAAGTCCGCCGCGAAGGCCGAAGAGGCCGGCTTCCCCGTGAAGACCGTCGCCGAGGCCACCGAGTGGGCCGACGTCATCATGATCCTCGCGCCGGACCAGCACCAGCGCATCATCTACAGCGAGTCCATCGCGCCGAACCTCACGGCCGGCAAGACGCTCGCCTTCGCGCACGGCTTCAACATCCGCTTCGGCTACATCGACGCACCCGAGGGTGTCGACGTGATCCTCGTCGCCCCGAAGGCGCCGGGCCACACGGTCCGTCGCGAGTTCGTCGCCGGCCGTGGCATCCCGGACATCATCGCCGTCGAGCGCGACGCATCGGGTCACGCCTGGGACCTCGCCCTCTCGTACGCGAAGGCCATCGGCGGCACCCGCGCCGGCGTCATCAAGACGACCTTCACCGAAGAGACCGAGACCGACCTGTTCGGCGAGCAGGCCGTGCTCTGCGGTGGCGTGAGCCACCTCGTGCAGGCGGGCTTCGAGACGCTGACCGAGGCCGGCTACCAGCCGCAGATCGCCTACTTCGAGGTGCTGCACGAGCTCAAGCTCATCGTCGACCTGATGTGGGAGGGCGGCATCGCCAAGCAGCGCTGGTCGATCTCCGACACCGCCGAGTTCGGCGACTACGTCTCGGGCCCGCGCGTCATCGACGAGCGCGTCAAGGAGAGCATGCAGGGCGTGCTGGCCGACATCCAGTCGGGCGCCTTCGCGAAGCGCTTCATCGACGACCAGGACAACGGGGCCGAGGAGTTCCTCGCGCTGCGCGCCAAGGAGGAGCAGCACCCCATCGAGGTCACCGGCAAGGAGCTGCGTTCGCTCTTCGCCTGGAAGCAGCAGGACGAGGACTACGTCGACGGCAGCGCTGCGCGCTGACCTGAGTCCAGCCTGACCTGAGTCAAGAAGAACGGGCGCCCCCTCGGGGGCGCCCGTTCTTTCGTCTTCATCCCGGCGGGTCAGGTCCGGGTGAGTTCCTCGAGGATCTCGATCACGTGCCGGTAGGAGCGGCCGGTGGCCCTGGTCATCCCGATCTCGCACGTGCGGTTGGCCGACACGAACGCATCGAAGCCGCCGCGCTCCTCCTCCGCGGCCGCGATCTCCGCGGATTCCTGTGCGGTCGCACTGGCGGTGAGTTCCGGATGCAGCATCCCACGGTCACCGGCGAAGGCGCAGCAGCCCCAGCCCTCCGGGATGAAAACGTCGTCGGCGACGGCGGCCGCGATCGCGGTCAGAGCCCCCGTCGCCCCGAGGGCGGTCGTCGAGCACGTCGGGTGTACGGCCACGGTCGGAAGCTTCGCGGACACGGTCAACCGCGGCAGCACCTCTCGGGCGACGTACGTCGTCGCATCCTCGATCCGGAGCCCGGCGTACTTCGGACTCTTCGCCACGGACTGCGCGAGCATCACATCGAGGCCCTCTGTGCAGGATGCAGCGTCGCACACCACGGGGAGCTCGCCCTGGCGGCTCGCCTCCCAGAGGGAATCCAGCACCCGGTCGGACATGAGCCGGTAACCGTCGAGGTGGCCCTTGGACTTCCAGGGCGTGCCGCAGCAGAGGCCGCCGTTCTCCTCAGGGATCACGATGGGGATGCCGGCGCGTTCCAACAGCTCGCGCAGCGCGTCCCTCGATCCCTGGCCTTCGCCCTCCGCGCCGAACATCGTGCCGATGCACGCGCCGAAGAACACGACCTGCGCATCGCTCGGGGCTGCGGGGAGCGGAGGCTTCGACCCGCCGCGGGGAAGTCCCGCGTCGTAGAGCGGGAGTGTGTCGGCGCCCAGAACGGCGCGTCCCACCCGGGTCACTCCGCGGACGAGAGGAGCCGGGAGCGCGTCCGCGACCGTGAGGGCGATGCCGCCGGCCCGGGTGACCGTGCTCCAGTGCTTGGCCGCCGTGCCCCAGAGGGCACCCTCGACGGCGTTCGACTGCTCGGCCCGCAGCCGACGAACCAGGTCGCCGGTGTTGATGTCGACCGGGCACGCCACGCCGCACATGCCGTCGACGGCGCAGGTCTGCACGCCGTCGTAGTCGTAGTCCTTCTGCAGATCGCGCAGCAGCTCGGTGTCGCCCTGCTCTTCGGCCCAGGCCATGTCGCGGCGGATCACGATGCGCTGACGCGGGGTGAGCGTGATGCTCTTGCTCGGACACGTCGGCTCGCAGTATCCGCACTCGACGCAGCGGTCGACCTCGTTCTCGACCGTGGGAACGCGCTTGAGGTCGTGCAGGTACGAGTCGGGGTCGTCGGAGAGGACGACGCCGGGGTTGAGGATGCCGTCGGGATCGAGCAGGCCCTTGATCTCCCACATCATGTCGGTCAGCTCGTCGCCGTACTGGCGGCGCACGAACGGCGCCATGATGCGACCGGTTCCGTGCTCGGCCTTCAGCGAACCCTGCTGGGACAGCACCAGGTCGACCAGGTCGTCCGTGAACCGGCGGTAGCGGGCGACGCTGTCGGCGTCGTCGAAGCGCTCGTTGAGCAGGAAATGGACGTTCCCGTCCTTCGCATGACCGAAGATGACCGAGCCCTCGTAACCGTGCTCGGCGAACAGTTCGATCAGTCGCTCACAGGTCGCGAGCAGGCGGGGGACGGGCACGACGATGTCTTCGAGCAGAGCGGTCGTGCCGGAGGGGCGCGCACCCGCCACCGCCGTGTAGAGACCCTTGCGCACATGCCACAGCGCGGCCCGCTCGGCGGCGTCCGTCGTGAGTCGAGGCGCCACGGCCAGCGGCAGGGCCTCGAAATGCACCTGGGCGGCGGCGCTCGACTCCGTGAGGGACGCAGCATCGGAGGCGTGGACTTCCACGAGCAGGGCCGCATGCCCCTGGACGTCGATCTCCGCGATCGCCGCCGGGACATCGCTCAGACCCTGTGCCACGCGCAGCGATGCGGCATCCATCAGCTCGATCGTCGCAAGGCCGAGACGCGTGAGGTCGGGGAGTGCGGTCATGGCGGCCGACAGCGTCTCGAACACGAGCAGACCGGTGGCGATCGCCGGACGAACCTCGATCGTGCGGAACCGTGCCTCGGCGACGAACGCGAGGGTGCCCTCGGACCCGATGATGAGGTGCTCGAGGATGCGCACCGGATCGTCGAAGTCGAGCAGGGCGTTGAGGCCGTAGCCCATGGTGTTCTTCATCGAGAACTGCTGCCGGAGGAAGTCGACATGCTCCGGCGAGGCGAGCAACCGTGCGCGCAGGGCCAGGAGCCCGTCGACGATCGCCGGTTCCGCGGCGCGCAGCAGCTCGTTCGCGTCGGGTCGTCCGGTGTCGAGGATCGTCCCGCTCGGGAGCACGATCGTCATCGATTCGATGGTCTGGTACGAGTTCTCGGTGATGCCGCAGGCCATGCCGCTGGAGTTGTTCGCCACGACCCCGCCGATCGTGCAGGCGATCTCACTCGCCGGGTCGGGCCCGAGCTTGCGGCGGTGGCGTGTCAGCCGGGTGTTGACCTGGCGAACCGTGGCTCCGGGACCGACGCGGACGAATGCGCCGTCGTCCTCCACGCGGATGTCGCGGAAGTGGCTGCGCGTGTCGACGAGGATGTCGCCGCTGACGCTCTGCCCCGACAGGCTCGTCCCGCCGGAGCGGAAGGTCATCGTGCGTCCCGCCGCACGCACGGCGCCGAACGCACGGGCGACGCCCTCGGCATCCGCGGGGGAGAGCACCGCATCCGGGATGAGCAGGTAGTGCGAAGCGTCGTGTGCCCGGGCGAAGCGGTCGATGGACCGGGAGTGCACCTCGGTCGTGGGGCCCAGCAGTGCGGGATCCAGCGGTTCGGCGAGTGTGGTCGGCACGGTGCTCCTCTGCTCCGTCGAAAGATTGTCTGACAAGTGTACCGACGGCGGGGCGTTTCGTTAGACTGACCGGATGACCATGAGCTCGGACGCGCCGCTCGGCATCGTCGGCGTGGTCGACGCCGTCACCGCTCAGCTGCGCGGACGCATCCTCCGCGGCGAGATCGGCTCCGGCACGCCGCTCACGGAGTCAGCCGTCTCGCAGACGTTCGGGGTGGCCAGGCCGAGTGCGAAAGCAGCCATCGAACAGCTCGTCGCCACCGGACTCCTGGTGCGCACCGCGCATCGAAGCGCCCGCGTCGTCGGGATCGACTCCGAGACCGTGCGCGACGTCTACCGCACGAGGACACGGCTGGAGAGCGCGGCGCTGCGCGAACTCGCCGTGACCAGGACCGTTCCGGATGCTGCCCGCGACGCCAACGCCGAGATCCTCGCGATGCCGGCCGGCCCAGACCCGGCGACTGTCGGCCCCGATCTGCGCTTCCACACCGCGCTCATCGACGCCCTCCAGAGCGAGCGGACCGGTCGCATGTACCGCAGCGTCCTCGACGAGGTGCGACTGTGCATGGCGCAGGTGCAGGGCCGTCGCCTGCTCGACGCTGCGGTGATCGCTGCCCAGCACGCCGACATCCTCGACGCGGTCGAGTCAGGAGAGGGCGAGCGTGCGGCCGCCCTCCTCGAGGCGCATCTCTCTTCGGCCGAGGAGAGGCTCGTCGAAGCGCTCGACGCCGACTAGCGACCGGAGATCGTCACTCGGCCGGGGCCTCGTCGACGACGATGGGCGCTTCCGTGGAATCCGCCCATTCCGGCGCGGGGAGGACGGTGTCCACCTGCCCCGCCTGGATCGCTCGCAGCGCCTCGGTGATCTCCTCGTCGTTCTCGGGAACGGGAAGGTCGCATGCACGCAGCTCGGAGGCGAACTGCAGCGTCAGCCGGTTCTTGCCCGCTTCCACGGCCTGTGCCGTCGTGCCGGTGATGATCTCGCTGCCGGTCTGGATCGCGGAGACCTCATCGCAGACGTGGTACACCTTGCCGCCCTCGACCCACACGACCTCGTCCTTGCCGAGCAGCTGGATCACGGCGGACTGATCGGCCGTGTACTGCTCGACCGACGGCGGAGCGAAGTCGACGCCGAGGACGACGGCGAGAGCCGCGAGGGCTACTCCGACGATGCCGGCCGTCGTCTTCTGGCCCTTGTCCATGTCCTTGTTGAGGAAGATCAGGATGACGAGGGGGAGGAAGGCGACGATCGCGATGATCGCGCCGAGCTGGTTCTGCACGAAGAACCGTGTCTTGTCGGACTTCCGCGCGGGGTCGAGGCGATTCGCCTTCTTCCAGAGCACGGACCCGGTGATCGAGAGTGCGGCGATCACGACGAGCAGCACGAGGAGTGCGATGAACGCCCACTGCGGGAACGTCGCCGTGACGCCGTGCTCCTCGAGCAGTCCGGTGTCGGGGTTGCGGAGGAGCTGTCCGTCCTCGCCGACGTAGACGCGCTGGCGAAGCAGCCAGAAGATGCCGACGGCTTCGCCGATGATCGCGATGGCCCAGAGCACGGCCGCGATCCAGCGGAAACGGGTCGCCTTCGTCTTGCTCTCGGGAGTGGGGACCCATCCGGCGGGCGGCTCGGTGTTCGTGTTGCTCGCCGCAGGCCGCTCGACGTCGGCGTTCTTGTTGTCGCTGTCGGCCACGGTGCTCCCCTTTTCCCTCCGGTGCCCGCCATACCGGCTCAAGGCAACCCCGAGCATAGTGGACCGGGTGTCCTACTCTGGGGAGATGACTTCCGATTCCGACGACGCCCTCAGCTGGGAGGGCGACGACGCCGCGGCGCCGCAGGATCGCGCCCTTCCGCACGGCTGGAACGCCGTGGGCAGGGGCAGCGAAGAGGTGGGGACGGTCGAGGATGACGGCACCGTCACCCCCGCTGCGACCGACGAGCCGGCGGGCATGAGCACCATGATGCTGTTGATCCTCGGGGTCGTCGGCGGCGTCTATCTCCTCTACACGATCGGCTGGATCGTCGGCGGACTGCGACTCAAGCCGCTGGCCTCTTTCCTCGTCGACGACGCCATGTTCCTGCCGTGGTTCGTGCTGGCGATCGCCGCGCCCGCGCTGTGGTTCCTCGCGACCTGGGTCCTGACCCGGGGGAGGGCCGCGTGGATCCGCGTCGCCGTGCTGCTCGCGGGCGTGGTCCTCCTCGTTCCCTGGCCCTTCGTCACCGTGGGGGTGATCGGATCGTGAGTGCGTCTTCCGCTCCTCAGCAGGTCTCGGCGGGCTCGCCCCGCTGGCTCGTCGGACTCGTCATCGGGCTGGCAGGGCTGTTCTACGCCTACGCGGCGTGGAACGCCGTCGCACACCTGATCACGATGGCGCAGACCGGATTGACCGGAGGGGGATGGGCGACACTCCTGTTCGGCGTCGCCTTTCCCGCCATCGTCTTCGCGTTCGCGTTCGTGATCGGTCGACGACGCAATGTCGGAGAGCTCTCCCTGGTGTTCCTCGCGGGACTCGGCATCGTCGCGGTCTTCTGGATGAGCCTCATCGCGCTCAGCCTCACGATGCCCAGCGCCTGAGTCGCACACGGTCACACGGCACGGAGGGCCTCGAGTGCTCGGGTAGAGTTGACGCGATCGCGCCCCCATGGTGTGCGGCGCATCGGCCACTCCCGCCTGCCGCGCTGCCCCGAAGGATCCACTGTGCCGAAGCCCGTCGTGCTCATCGCCGAAGTACTCTCTCCCGCCACCATCGAGGCCCTCGGCCCCGACTTCGACGTCCGCAACGTCGACGGCACCGACCGTGAGGCGCTGTTCGCGGCGCTGGCGGATGCCGATGCCGTGCTGGTCCGCTCGGCGACCCGCATCGATGAGGAAGCGCTCACCCACGCGCCGAAGCTCAAGGTCGTCGCCCGTGCCGGAGTCGGCCTCGACAACGTCGACATCAAGGCGGCCACGGCTGCCGGCGTCATGGTCGTCAATGCGCCGACCTCCAACATCGTCTCCGCCGCCGAGCTCACGGTCGGCCACATCCTGAGCCTCGCCCGCCGCATTCCGGCCGCGCACGCCTCGCTCTCCGCAGGCGCCTGGAAGCGCAGCTCCTTCACGGGAGCCGAACTCTTCGAGAAGACGGTCGGCATCGTCGGCCTCGGTCGCATCGGTGCGCTCGTCGCCGCGCGCCTTGCCGCTTTCGACATGCGTGTCGTCGCCTACGACCCCTACGTCACCTCGGCGCGCGCCCAGCAGCTCGGCGTGCAGCTCCTCTCGCTCGATGAGCTCGTCGCCGAGTCCGACTTCCTCACGATCCACATGCCGAAGACGCCGGAGACCACTGGCATGATCGGTGCCGAGCAGTTCAAGGCCATGAAACCGACCGCGTTCGTCGTCAACGTCGCGCGCGGCGGCCTGATCGACGAGGAGGCGCTGCACGCCGCCCTCGTCGCGGGAGAGATCGCCGGTGCGGGCCTCGACGTCTTCACCTCCGAGCCCCCCGCAGAGGGTGGCACCGCTCGTCCGCTGCTCGATCTTCCCAACGTCGTCGTCACCCCGCACCTCGGTGCGAGCACCGAGGAGGCGCAGGAGAAGGCCGGTGTCTCGGTCGCCCGATCCGTGCGTCTCGCGCTCGGCGGCGACCTGGTGCCCGACGCGGTCAACGTCGCCGGCGGTGTCATCGACCCGTACGTGCGCCCCGGTATCTCGCTGGTCGAGAAGCTCGGTCAGATCTTCGCGTCGCTGGCGACCTCGCCGCTCACGAGCCTCGACGTCGAGGTGCACGGTGAGCTCAACGACTACGACGTGAGCGTGCTCAAGCTCGCCGCTCTCAAGGGCGTCTTCACGAACATCGTCAGCGAGACCGTCTCCTACGTCAACGCGCCGCTCCTCGCCGACCAGCGCGGCATCGCCGTGCGCCTGCTCAAAGACGACGTGAGCGATGAGTATCGCAACGTGATCACGCTCGCCGGCGCGCTGTCGGACGGGTCCCAGCTGTCGGTGTCCGGCACGCTCACGGGCCCGAAGCAGGCCGAGAAGCTGATCGGCATCAACGATCACGCGCTCGAGCTGCCGATCGAGAAGCACCACGTCGTCATGCTGTACACCGACCGTCCCGGCATCGTCGCGGTCTACGGTCAGAAGTTCGGCGAGGCGGGCATCAACATCGCCGGCATGCAGATCGCCCGCGAGGCGGCCGGTGCACAGGCGCTCAGCGTTTTGACGCTGGACTCTCCGGTCTCCGACGAGCTGCTCGACGACGTGCGCGACGCGATCGACGCCGACCTGTTCCGTCAGATCGAGATCACCGAGGTCTGATCGAAGGCTGCAGACAGGAGGGCGGGAGCGTGATGCTCCCGCCCTCCTCTGTAGGGCGTTGCGGTCAGGCTGTCGCCTTCAGCACCAGCGCGATCAGCTCGGCGAGCTCGTCGCTGCGGGGGACCAGACGCTCGGGCCCGTGCACGTCGAGCGAGTTGTTGAAGTAGAGCCCGTCGCTGACCAGCATCACGAGGTCGAGGCTCGCCGTGTCGCGCACGTGCGGACGGATCGTCTCGGCCCACCGTCGCCGCGTGTCGCGGAGCATGTCGGCTGCCGGCACGGATCCTCCCTGCGCGAGTCGGGTCGCGGCGATGAGTGCGCGGTCGAGTGCGTCGTCCTCCATCACCGATGTGCGCACGTAGTACGCGACGGGGCCTTCCTCAGCGGACGACATCCGTTCCAGGTCGAGTGTCGTGAGGTTGTCGAGGCGCTCCATCAGCCCCGCTTCGAGGTCATCCTTCGAGCCGAAGTGGTAGAGGAGCCCGCCCTTCGACACTCCCGCGGCCTTGGCCGTCGCGTCGAGTGTCGCCGCACGTTCGCCGTCTTCGATGAGGATCGCTTCGAAGGCGTCGAGCACTTTCTCGCGGGCGAGGGGAGGTCGGGGCATCGTGGATCCTCTGCACAGGGGAGCGGCGGGAATTCTGTTACTATACCATCCGGACGGTTCACTAACGATACCGCCGAAACTGTGAGAGGTGTTCCATGACCCGTACTGCGTCGATCCCGACGACAGAGACGGATGCTCCCCGCGTCGGAGCCCGTGGCTGGGCGGCGCTCGTCGTCCTCATGCTGCCGGTGCTGCTGGTGTCGGTGGACAACACGGTGCTGAGCTTCGCGCTCCCCGAGATCTCCATCGCGCTCGCCCCCACCGGGGCCGAGCAGCTGTGGATCATCGACGTGTACCCCCTGGTGCTCGCCGGGCTCCTGGTGACGATGGGCACGCTGGGCGACCGCTTCGGCCGCCGGAAGATGCTGCTGATCGGTGCGACCGGCTTCGCCGCCGTGTCGGCTCTCGCCGCCTTCGCGCCGACGGCTGGGCTGCTCATCGCCGCCCGCGCGCTTCTCGGTTTCTTCGGCGCCATGCTGATGCCGTCGACCCTCTCGCTGCTGCGCTCGATCTTCCAGAACCGCGACCAGCGCCGCATGGCGATCGCGGTGTGGGCCTCGGCGTTCTCCGCCGGTTCCGCCCTCGGACCCATCGTGGGCGGATTCCTCCTCGAGCACTTCGCCTGGGGATCGGTGTTCCTCATCGCCGTCCCCGTGCTCATCCCGCTCCTGATCGCGGCACCGCTGCTCGTCCCGGAGAGCCGCGACCCGAACCCGGGCCGCATCGACCCGATCAGCATCGCGCTCTCGATGGCGACCATGATCCCCGTCGTCTACGCGATCAAGTCACTGGCCGTCGACGGGCCGAGCCTCACGGCCGGCGCATGGGCTCTGCTCGGCTTCGGCATGGGGTACCTGTTCGTCCGTCGCCAGCTGCGCTCCCGGTCGCCGATGCTCGACATGGCGCTGTTCCGGCGAGGCTCATTCTCCGGGGCGATCCTGGTGAACCTGCTCAGCGTCGTCGCGCTCGTCGGCTTCCTCTACTTCGTGTCGCAGCACCTGCAACTGGTGCTCGGACTGTCGCCGATGATGGCGGGCCTGGCGCTCGTGCCCGGGATGCTCGCGATGATCGTCGCCGGCCTCTCGGTCGTGCCCGTCTCGCGCCGCGTGCCGCCGCACATCGTGATCCCGGTCGGACTCGCGTTCTCGGTGGCGGGCTACCTGATCGTGGCATTCACGACCCACGCGCACGGAGTGCTTCCCCTCGTCATCGCCTTCGTCGTGCTCGGCATCGGCATCGGGGCGGCGGAGACGATCTCGAACGAGCTGATCCTCTCCAGTGCCCCCGCGGCGAAGGCCGGCGCGGCGAGTGCCGTCTCCGAAACCGCGTACGAACTCGGCGCCGTGCTCGGCACCGCGGTGTTGGGTGGCATCATCACCGCGTTCTACCGCGGCGCGCTCGTGCTGCCCGAAGGGCTGCCGGCCGATGTGGCGCACGCGGCGGGGGAGACCCTGGCCGGCGCCTACACCGCGGCGCAGGAGCTCCCGGGGCAGCTCGGAACAGCGCTGTGGGATGCGGCTGCTGCCGCGTTCGGCTCCGGTGTGATGGTGACGTCGCTGATCGGCGCTGCCCTCGTAGTCCTCGCCGGTGTCATCGCGGCCGTCACACTGCGCAAAGCCCCCTCGCACTGACCAGTACGCTGGGAGGACCGGCCCGCTCGACCCCGTCGGGCCCGGCCGGTCCATCCCCGTGCAGTGCGCAAGGAGTGTCATGTCGCGTGTCGTGAAGCTGGCCGTCATCCCCGGTGACGGCATCGGTCCCGAGGTCATCGCCGAGGCGGAGAAGGTGCTCGACGCCGTCACCGCTGAAAGCGGCGTGGTCTTCGACAAGACCCGTTTCTCGCTGGGCGCCGGACGCTTCCTCGACACCGGCGACACCCTCACGGACGACGACCTCGCATCGATCACGGCCAACGACGCGATCCTGCTCGGCGCGGTCGGCGGCACGCCGGGTGACCCGCGTCTGAAGGATGCGAACATCGAGCGGGGGCTGCTGCTGAAGCTGCGCTTCACCCTCGACCACTACGTGAACCTCCGGCCGTCGAAGCTCTTCACGGGCGCACCCGGTCCCCTGGCGGATCCGGGTGAGATCGACTTCGTCGTGGTCCGTGAGGGCACGGAAGGTCCCTACGTCGGCAACGGCGGCGCGATCCGCAAGGGCACGCCGCAGGAGGTCGCGAACGAGACCTCGGTGAACACGGCCTTCGGTGTGGAGCGCGTCGTGCGCTACGCCTTCGATCTCGCCGAGCGCCGCCGCAAGAAGCTGACTCTCGTGCACAAGACGAACGTGCTCGTGCACGCAGGAGCCATCTGGCAGCGTGTCGTCAACGAGGTCGCCGCCGAGCACCCCGACGTGACCGTCGACTATCTGCACGTCGACGCGGCCACGATCTTCCTGGTCACCGACCCCTCGCGCTTCGACGTGATCGTCACCGACAACCTGTTCGGCGATATCCTCACCGACCTCGCGGGAGCCGTGACCGGCGGTATCGGACTCGCGGCGTCGGGGAACATCAACCCCGACGGCGCGTTCCCCTCGATGTTCGAGCCCGTGCACGGTTCGGCGCCCGACATCGCGGGCCAGCAGAAGGCCGATCCGACCGCGGCGATCCTCTCGATCGCACTGCTGCTCGACCACCTCGGCCTCGCGGGGGAATCCGCACGCGTGAGCGCGGCGGTCGAGGCCGACATCGCCGCACGCACGGCGGCACGAACGACGGCGGAGATCGGCTCCGCGATCACTGCGCGCCTCTGACTGCAGGCGTAGGCTGAACGGGCGCGACGATGCGCCCACCCACGAGGAATGGATGATGAGATGACGACCATCGATGCCGAGGCGACCGTGGCTCCCCTGGAGTTCCTCGTCATGAAGAACCTGAACGCTGTGTCACCCGACCGTCTCGCCGAGGCGCTGGAGAATCCGGGCTTCGGCGTGGTCTTCACCGATCACATGGTCGACATCTGCTGGTCCGCCAAGGGCGGGTGGCACCGCCCGCGCGTGCAGCCGTACGGTCCGATTCCGCTGGACCCCGCCGCATCCGTCCTGCACTACGCGCAGGAGATCTTCGAGGGCATCAAGGCCTATCGTCACGCCGACGGCTCGATCCACACGTTCCGTCCCGACCGCAATGCGGCGCGCCTGCAGGCCAGCGCCCGCCGCCTCGCGCTGCCGGAGCTCCCGACCGAGTACTTCATCCAGTCGCTGCGCGAGCTCATCGCCGTCGACGGCCGCTGGGTGCCGACCGGGGCGGACCAGAGCCTCTACCTGCGGCCCTTCATGTTCGCCAAGGAGGCCTTCCTCGGCGTCCGCGCCGCCCAGAAGGTCGCCTACTACGTGATCGCCAGCCCTGCGGGCGCCTACTTCACCGGCGGCGTCAAGCCGGTGCGCATCTGGCTCTCCGAGGAGTACGCTCGCGCCGGCAAGGGCGGCACGGGCAAGGCGAAGACCGGCGGCAACTATGCCTCCAGCCTGCTCGCACAGAGCGAGGCCAGCGCGAAGGGCTGCGACCAGGTGGTCTTCCTCAACGAGAAGCGCGACGTCGAAGAGCTCGGCGGCATGAACGTCGTCTTCGTCTTCAAGGACGGCCGGGTGGTGACACCGGAGTCGGACAGCATCCTCGAGGGCATCACGCGCGACTCGCTGCTGCAGCTCGCGGAGGACCGCGGCTACACGGTCGAGAAGCGTCCGATCTCGATCGACGAGTGGCGTGAAGGCGTGGCTTCCGGAGACATCGTCGAGGTGTTCGCCTGCGGCACCGCGGCAGTCGTCACTCCGATCGGTGCGCTGGTCGGCGACGGGTTCGACGAGCCGCAGCCGCTGGGCGAGCTCGCCCTCTCGCTGCGCGAGGAGCTCACCGACATCCAGTACGGTCGCCGCGAAGACAAGCACGGCTGGCTCCTGCGTCTCGACGCCTGAGCCGCGGGAGCGCTCGGTAGGCTGGATCCATGAAGATCGCCCGGTTCAGCCACGACGAAGCCATCATGTACGGGATCATCGACGAGCGCGAGCTCGTGGTGCTCGCCGGAGACCCGATGTTCACCGGGTACGAGACCACCGGCGCGCGTGTGCCGCTCGCGGATGCTGCGCTGCTCGCCCCGGTGATCCCGCGGTCGAAGGTCGTCTGCGTCGGCAAGAACTACCACGACCACGCCGCCGAGATGGGGGGAGTGGCTCCCGAGGAGCCGCTGCTCTTCCTGAAGCCCAACACCTCGGTGATCGGCCCCGGCGACGCGATCGTGCGTCCGACCCTCTCCGAGCGCACCGAGTACGAGGGTGAGCTCGTCGTGGTGATCGGCAAGATCGCGAAGAACGTGAAGGCCGAGAACGCGCTCGACTACGTGCTGGGCTACACGATCGGGAACGACGTGACCGCGCGTGACCTGCAGCGCAAGGACGGCCAGTGGTCGCGTGCGAAGGGCTTCGACACGTTCTGCCCCCTCGGGCCGGTCATCGAGACCGATTTCGACCCGGCGAACGCCACCATCGAGACCCGCGTGAACGGAGAGGTGCGGCAGCACGCACCTCTGACCGACATGATCCACTCCGTGCCGGCGATCATCGAGTACGCCTCCGCCGTGTTCACCCTGCTGCCCGGAGACGTGATCATGACGGGGACGCCGGCCGGTGTCGGCACGTTCGAGGCCGGCGACGTGGTCGAGGTCGAGATCTCGGGACTGGGCATCCTGCGCAACAGCGTGCGCGACGCCGTACCCGCACCATGAGCGATGTCGCCCTGACGGCGACGCAGCAGGCGACCGTCCAGCGGCGGACCGTACTGGTGCTGTCCTTCGGGCAGGTGCTGGGCGGCATCGCCTTCGGCGCCACGGTGTCGCTCGGCGCTCTTCTGGCGGCGGACATCTCGGGGAACGATGCGCTCTCCGGCCTGGCGACGGCGTCGGTCACGTTGGGAGCGGCGGCGTGCGCCATTCCGCTCGCGCGTCTCGCCGCGCGCGTCGGACGGCGTCGGGCACTCACCCTCGGCAACCTGTTCGCGCTGGTCGGCATCGCTGTCGTCATCCTCGCCGCCTCTGTGCGGGTCTTCCCCCTGCTGCTGGCGGGCATCCTGATGATCGGCGCCGGCAACGCGGGCAACCTGCAGTCCCGGTTCGCGGCCACGGATCTGGCAGCACCTCAGCATCGCGGCCGTGATCTCTCGATCGTCGTCTGGTCGACGACCATCGGCGGGGTCGCCGGGCCCTTGCTCCTCGGTCCCGGAGAGATCGTGGGGCAGGCGGTCGGCATGCCGCCGCAGACCGGCTCCTATCTGTTCTCGTTCGTCGCGCAGTGTGCGGCTCTGGTGCTGTACCTCGTAGCCCTCCGCCCGGACCCGCTGCTCGCTGCGCAGCGTCTCGCGAAGGTGGCGGCGGCGACGACCGGGGCCGTGGTGCTCGACCGCCCCCGTGTGGCGCGCTACGCGATCTTCGCGGTCGCCGGATCCCACGTGGTGATGGCGTCCGTGATGGCGATGACGCCGGTGCATCTGTCGCACATGGCGCACGGCGCGCATGGCATGGCTCCCACTCCGGCCGATGTGTCCGCGCTCGTGGGTATCACGATCGCTTTGCACGTCGGCGGCATGTACGCCCTGTCGCCCGTGTTCGGCGTGCTCGCCGACCGCTGGGGGCGTCTGCGCGTGGTGCTGTTGGGTCAGGTGCTGCTCGCCGGTGCGCTGGCGTTCGCCGTGTTCACGGGCACGGAGGCCTGGGGCGTGATGGTCGCGCTCATCCTGCTGGGGCTGGGCTGGAGTGCGGCGACGGTCGCCGGTGCCGCACTGCTCACCGAGGCCTCCGCACCGGAGCTGCGCACCCGCAGGCAGGGCCGCAGCGACTCGCTGATGAGCCTCTCGGCGGCAGCCGGATCGGTACTGGCCGGGGTCGTCCTGGCGAACTTCCAGTACGCGGGGCTCGGTGTGGCCGCGTTCATCCTGGTGATCGCGATCGTCGCCCTGTCTCCGCTGGCTCGCTCCGGCACCCGATGAAGGACTGGGCCGGGGTCGGCGAGGCATACGCCGCCTCGTACGTGGACCTGTGCGCCGGAACCTTCCCCGTGATGCGTGACGCGCTGGGTACGCCTGGCGACCGCAACCTGCTCGATGTCGGTGCCGGCGACGGCACACTCGCCGAAACGTGGTCGGTGGGTGGATGGGATGTCACCGCCTGCGAACCGGAGGCGTCGATGCGCGCCGTCTCGCGGCGGCGGCATCCTGCGATCGAGCCGGTCGACGGTGCACTGCCCGATCTTCCGTTCGCCGACGGCACCTTCGACGTCGTCGTCGCGAACTTCGTGCTGAATCACGTCGCCTCGCCACGCGAATCGGCCGCCGAACTGCGCCGGGTGAGTCGCGGCATCGTCATCGCGACCACCTGGACGCTGTCGCCCTCCTGGCTCTGGGCCGAGATCACGGGACGTGCCGGGCTGAAGCCGTTCGCGGGCGCGAGGCTTCCGGCTGCGGAGGATTTCGAGCGGACGCCCGAGGGTTTCGCACGGATGCTGAGGGAGGCGGGCCTGGGCCATGTCGCCGTCGCGGAGCATGAGTGGGCCTGGAACGCGCGACCCGAGGCGCTCTGGGCATCGGTCGAAGGAGGCGTCGCCGGTGCGGGCGCCCTCTACGCCGGACTGGATGCGGGCGATCGGCGACGTTTCCGCGCGGCCTTCGACTTCGTCGTCGAGCAGCGGCGGAGAGGTGGCGTTCTGCCCCTCGAACACCGGGCGGCGATAGCCGTGGCGACGGACGCCTGAACGCCCACCGCCCGCCAGCGGAGACGACCTCGTCCCCGTAGAATCGAAGGGCTATGGCTACCCCTCACCCCCTCACCACGACTGTCAGTGGTGCCGACGTCCGCGTCCGCTTCTGCCCATCGCCGACCGGGCTGCCGCACGTCGGCATGGTCCGCACGGCGCTCTACAACTGGGCGTACGCACGCCACAACGGCGGGAAGATGGTGTTCCGCATCGAGGACACCGATGCCGCCCGCGACAGCGAGGAGAGCTTCCGTCAGCTCGTCGATGCGCTCACCTGGCTCAAGATCGACTGGGACGAGGGTGTCGAGGTCGGCGGACCCCACGCTCCGTATCGGCAGTCCGAGCGCCACGACATCTACCGTGCGGTGATCGACAAGCTCATCGCCACCGGGGCGCTGTACGAGAGCTACTCGACGGCGGAGGAGATCGACGCGCGCAACGAGGCCGCAGGCCGCGCCAAGCAGCTCGGCTACGACAACTTCGACCGCGACCTCACCGACGAGCAGAAGGCGGCGTTCCGCGCCGAGGGCCGCCAGCCCGCCCTGCGCCTGCGCGTGCCGGACGAGGACGTCACCTACGTCGACCTCATCCGCGGCGAGGTCACGTTCCCCGCGGGTTCGTTCCCCGACTTCGTGGTCGTGCGGCCGAACGGCGTGCCGCTGTACACGTTCGTGAACCCTGTCGACGACGCGCTCATGGGCATCACCCACGTCCTGCGCGGCGAAGACCTCATGCCCTCCACCGCGCGCCAGCTCTCGCTGTATGCGGCGCTGATCGACGCCGGTGTCACGACCTTCGTGCCGCGCTTCGCGCACATGCCGCTCGTGCTGGGCGAGACCGGCAACAAGAAGCTCTCCAAGCGCGACCCGCAGGCCGACCTGTTCCTGCACCGCGACCGCGGCTTCATCCCCGAGGGGCTGTTGAACTACCTGGCGCTGCTCGGGTGGTCGATCGGTCCGGACCGCGACGTGTTTTCGCTCGACGAGTTCACCGCGGCGTTCGACATCGAGAACGTCAATCCGAACCCGGCACGCTTCGACCAGAAGAAGGCCGAATCGATCAACGGCGACCACATCCGGATGCTGGGGGAGAAGGAGTTCGCCGAGCGGACGATCCCGTATCTCGCGGCGGCCGGCCTCTTCGACGAGCCCACGCACGAGCAGCTCGTGATGGCCTTCCGGGTCGCACCGCTCGTGCAGGAGCGCGTACAGCTGCTGGGCGAGGTCCCCGGCATGGTCGGGTTCCTGTTCGAGGACGAGGTCTCCTACGCCGAAGACGCGCTCAAGGGTCTGCCGGCGAATGCTGCAGAGGTCCTCGATGCGTGCGTCGGCGCTCTCGAGCCCGTGGAGGATTTCGTGCCCGAGAAGATCCAGGAAGCGCTGGCCACGGCGCTCGTCGAGAAGCTGGAGCTCAAGCCGCGGATCGCTTACGGGCCGCCGCGGGTCGCCATCACCGGCCGTCGGATCTCGCCGCCGCTGTTCGAGTCGATGGAGCTGCTCGGCAAGGATGAGTCGCTGCGTCGCCTGCGGTCGCTCTCGGCGTTCCTCGCGAGCTGAGCGCGACGCGCCCGAGCGGCGGTGCGCACCGGTGGTTTTGGTGTTCCGCCGTCGCTCGGGTAAGCTTGAATCTCGGTGCGAGGCTCCGGTTTCGCCCTTGGGGTATGGTGTAATTGGCAACACGGCGGTTTCTGGTTCCGTTGTTCTTGGTTCGAGTCCAGGTACCCCAGCAAGACGAAAACCCCCGCTCAGGCGGGGGTTTCGTCGTTTCCGCGGGTACTGATTCCGGCTGGCGGCAGGCACCTGTCGACGCCGACATCCATCGAACGGACGAGGCCGGTGGGGAGCGCACGCAATAGGCTCCGAGCATGGCCCTGGAGTCTCTCTTCCTCCGTCTCGACCGGATCGCGGGCGGGCGGCAGGCCGGCGTCGCGATCAGCGAGGCCGACCGCACTCACCCCAAGACCCTGCGAGCGTTCACGTGGATCCTCTGGCTCCTCGTCGTCGAACTCGTGATCGGAGTGGGTGCCGTCGTCGTCGCGCTGCTGCTGGCGGTCGAGGGGGAGTCCGTCTCGTTCGCCGTCTGGATGCGAACGCTGGTCGTCCTCGCGATGACCGCGACGCTGTTCTACTTCGCCTGGCGTGCGCAGCGCGGCTGGCGATGGGCCTATCAGCGCCTGAGACTGTTCGCGCAGATCTTTCCCGTCATCACGCTCGTGATGGCCGCCATCCCGGGCCTCTACCCGCTCTGGATGGTGTCCGAGCAGATCGTCTTCAGCCTGATCATGATCGGCATCGCCGACTTCCTCACGAGCGATCACATGCGCCGGACCTTCGCGCGACCTCCCGCCGACGGCGAATAGCACGGCGGGGCGCGCGACGCCACTCCCTACCGCTGCCGTTCGGAGACCTGCATCCTCGACGGAGACGACTTCAGGGGAGGATCACGAATGGCCAGACTGGTTCGAGTCGCACCGGATGAGGACCCGGGATTCCGGCGGGTTCGCTCGGGGTCGGGGTTCCGGTATGTCGATCCTGCCGGCGAGACCGCACCGGAGGCGGATCGCGAGCGCATCAGCGATCTGGTCATCCCGCCCGCGTGGCACGACGTGTGGATCGCCGCGGATCCGCTCGCGCACATCCAGGCCGTGGGGATCGACGGCGCGGGGCGCAAGCAGTACCTGTACCACCCGCTCTGGCGCGTGAGCCGTGATCGCCGCAAGTTCGTGCGAGCGCTCGACCTCGCGGCCGCTCTGCCCAGCGCCAGAGCTCAGGTGACCAGGGCGCTCAAGGAAGAGGGACAGACCAAGGAGCGCGCTCTGGCGATCGCGTTCCGGCTGCTCGACGACGCGGCGCTCCGCATCGGCTCCGAGCGATACCTCGTGCGGCACGGCAGCCGTGGGCTCACGACCCTTCGCCGGCGCGACGTGCGCGTGTCCGGCAGCGATGTGGCGTTGTCCTTCCCCGCGAAGAGCGGCCGCACCGCCTCGATCGAGATCACCGACGAGTCGCTCGCCGACGCGCTGACCGATTTCGCCGCAGGGAAGTCAGGAGCCTTCCTTCTGGCCTATCGCCGCGGTCGTCGCCGTGTGCGCATCACTCCCGCCGAGGTCAACACGTACCTCCGCGAGGTGACGGGGGCGTCTTTCACGGCCAAGGACTTCCGTACCCTGCACGGGACCGTCATCGCGGCCGATGCACTCGCGCGGATCGGCGAGCTCGACCGTCGCAAAGATCGGGACCAGGCCGAGCGACTCGCCGTGCAGGCCGCCGCGACCGCGCTCGGGAACACGACGGCCGTCGCACGCGGCAGCTACATCGATCCGCGGGTCTTCCGCCAGTACGCACGGGGACGCACGCTGGACCTCTCGGTGACGCCCGAGACGGCCATCCGACGGCTCCTGGGTGGGCCGGAGATCTCGAAGAACGTCAACCGGCGAGCTGCAGCCAGACGACAGCGATGAGCATCGGGATGAGTGGTGTGGCCACTGCGGCGATCACCGGCCACCACCGCGCACGGGTGTCCACGGTTCGAGCGCGCTCGGTGAGAGTGTCGCCTTCGCGGCGGTAGGACTGCGGGTCGAGCGGAGCGGCAGCCTCATCGCGGTACAGCAGCGTCCGTCGTCCGAACCGCTCGTGCAGCGCGGCGATCACCGTGAGGAACCCGTGGAGCTCGCTCTCGTCGGTGAGGTCGACCGCAGGAAGGTACAGGTGCAGCGTGCTGTCGACGATCTCCAGATCGAGGTCGGCGCTCTCATCGAGAAGGATCGCCATCAGATCGGGTGTGAGCACATACAGCGCGTCGGTCTCGTAACCGTGCGGGACGGACACCTCGAACACATCGCTGAAGTTCCCCTCCAACCGCAGCTGCGAGCGGCCGGTCGGTCGTCGCGGAAGCACACTGAGCGCTCCACCGCCCCGACGCGAGCGGAGCGTGATCCTCGGCGCTTCCGACGGGAGGGGGATACGCACGGCGCGCACGGTATGCGTGGTCGCTCCCTCGCGGTCGCCGATGACGAAGATGCGCTCGACGCTGTCGAACGGGAGGCTGGTGTGGAGTGCATCGAGGTGGTCCTGGGCGGTGCGGCTCCCACGGTCTATCTGCTCGTCGATGGATCCGCCCCACATACGGTCGCCGATGTCTGCGCGGTACATCCACCCGAGCGCCTGTGCGATGGCTTCGAGGTTCGCGCGTCGCCGTCGATGCTGCACGACTGCGAAGGTCGAGGTGGCGACGAGCACAGCGCCCGCGACGATCGTCGCCAGCTGTGCGAGGAGCAAGGAGGCACCATCGAGCCCGAAGCCCACGGGCAGCAGATAGAACGCGACGCCGGCGGCGATCACCAGATAGGCCACCGACGCGGCGATCAGTCGGAAACCGCCCCGCACGGGGGTTCCCGCGTGCGGGGCGGGCATCGGTTCCGAGTGCGTGAACACCGTCAGGGCTTGTACACGATGGCGATGTTCAGCTGGCCGTTCTCGCGTGCCCAGGCGAGCCAGCGCGGTTCGTTCAGACCGTTGAGACGCTGGATCGGGATGATGTAGATGCCCTGATCGATCCGGCTCAGCGCGCGGAACTCCGGCTTCTTCGAGATCCAGATGGTGCCCCCGCCGTCCCACGGCTCGAGGCACGAGTACACATACCCGTGCTCGCGGAGGTTGATCCGGTCGGTCAGGCTCTCGGCCTGCTGTCGGAGCTCGGTGACCACGTCGGCGGGCACCGTGCCGTCCAGGGTGAACGCGGCGACGTCGTACACGTTGCCCTCGCCGAAGTCCCGCGTCGTGAGGATGGTCAGTTCGGTGACCCCCTTGTCGGAGGTGCGGGTCCACAGCGCGTGCGAGTTCTTCGCACGCTTGTTCATCAGGAACCCGCCGAAGTTCACCTTCTGGAACGAAAAGTCGTCGAGCTTCGCGGCGATCTCTGCGCGTGTCGTCATGGGGAGTGTCTCCTTGTCCGGGAGGTCGGGCGGCCTCCGTCGAGCGAGCCTAGGTGCCCGCCACCGGGCGCCGTCGGACCCCGAACGAGCCCGAACGACGCGCCGGCTGAGCGCCGCCGCAGCCTGCCATAGGCTCGACTCATGCCCGCCCCGCGCACCCTCGACGAGCTCTGCAGCGGGCTGGGGCGGATGCGCGCGGATGCCGGATCCCCCTCGTACGCGGAGATCGCACGGCGCATCGGACGGTTGCGCGGGGGAGCGGAACCGGCGAAGGTCACGGTCTACGACTGCTTCCGTCCCGGTCGACGACGGGTGGATGATCGGCTCGTCGGAGACATCGTCCGGGCGCTCGGCGGCGAGGAGACCGAATCGGAACGCTGGAGCGAGACGGCGCGCGTGCTCAACGGCGAGCGATCCGGAGTGCACATCGAGGTGACGCATGCTCCGCGGAACGCTCCCGGCGCGGAGATCGGTCGAGAAGCACTGTTGGCCTCGGTGCCTGCGGCGGATGTCCTGGTTCTCACCGGGCTGCCGGGCGCCGGGAAGAGCACCTTCGCCTCCGCACTGGTCGGCAGGGACTCCGTGCTCACGGTGCAGCTGCGCGAATCCGAGTCGGACCGCCCACGCGCCGACCCCATCGACGTCCTGCGGCGCATGCTGGGCGCGCTCGGAGTCCGTTCGCTGCCCTACGAGCTGCCCCGCCTGCGCGAGACATTGCAGGTCACCGCGCGCGGTACGACCGTGATCGTGGAAGACGCGGGTGATGCCCGGCGCCTCGCCGCACTGATCGTCCCCGGGGTGCGGTACGTCGTGACCTCCCGGGTCGACCTCGCCGATCTGGAGCAGCGTGTGCGACCGCAGACGCTCACCATCGCTCGTGTCATCGTTCCGCCGATGACGGACACCGACGCGCAACGGCTCCTCGCGCATCTCATCACGGTCGAGGGGACGGCGGCGCCTCTGCCCCACTCGGAGATCGACGTCGGTGCAGACGCGCTCCGGCGCATCGTGGCCGTCGGTGGCGGCCTCCCGCTCGACCTCGTGATGCTCGCGGGCATCGTCCGTGAGCACGAGGGCTGGTCGTTCCAGGATCTCGCCTCGCGGTTCGAACACGAGCCGCGTGATGCGCGGATCCGTCCTGTGCTCGAAGCCGCGACCCGCTCGTTGTCGCAGAGTGAGGCCGATCTGCTGGCGGACGCTGCGCTGTTGGACAGGGACATCGACGCCGAGGTGCTGCTCGCTGCCGGCGGTCCGTCGGCGGAAGCCGATCTGCATCGCCTTCATGGTCGCCATCTCGTCGAGCTCCGCGACGGGCACCTGCTGATCCACGCCACGGTCTTCGCATTCGCCGCGGAGCGATCGCGCTCGCTTCGCCCGTCGTCGGAGCGCCGGGCCTTCGTGCTGAGGGCAGCGGCCGCAGTGGTGGCGCGGATCCGCTCTGACCCCGACTATGCGGCGCGGGAAGTGGTGACCGTGCTCGCCGTCGCCGCGGCGGCTCGGGAGCACGCTGCCGATTCCGCGGTCGAACAGCTCGCCATCGAGGCGCACCCCGGGCTCTCCCGGTGGTCGATGTGGAACGAGTCGCTGCGCCTGCATGACCTCGCCGCGCGCGGAGTGGGACTCGACCTCGTGCCGGAGATCGCCCTGGGCGTCGCGCATTGCGCCGAGAAGCTGGGGCGTCTGGACGAGGCGCTGATCACGCTGCATCGGGTGCGATGTATCGCGACCGGGGCGTCACTCGCGCGCACCTGGAATCAGATCGGCAACGTCCAACGATGGATGAGCCACCTCGAAGAGGCGCTGCGATCCTACGAGCTCGCGATCGGTCATGCACGGGCCGCGGGGGCTCGGATCGTGGAGGGGCGTGCGACCGGCAATCATGCCGACACGCTGCGCATCCTCGCCCGGTACCCGGAGGCGCGCGACCGTTATGCGGTGGCCCTGACGATGGCCGGGGAGGAGGGCGACGATCTCAACGTCGCGGTCGTCCGCGGCAATCGGCCCCTGCTCCTCCTGGCGATCGGACAGCTCGATGACGCGGCCGCCGAGCTGCAGGGGCTGCTCGACGAATCGAGCGTCGACTCGCTGCCGTTCGTGCGCAGGACGCTGGCCCTGGTGGCGGAAGCGACGGGGGACGACGTGCTCGCTCGCGAGCTGTGCGCGACCGCGAGACAGACCCTGCGGACAGCGGGGGAGTTCGCGACATCGGCGGACCTCGACCTG
This sequence comes from Microbacterium sp. Mcb102, assembly GCF_024519805.1. Classification (NCBI taxonomy): domain Bacteria; kingdom Bacillati; phylum Actinomycetota; class Actinomycetes; order Micrococcales; family Microbacteriaceae; genus Microbacterium; species Microbacterium sp. Mcb102. Next base: position 546,218 of record NZ_JALJRG010000001.1, read on the forward strand.
CTGGAGGCACGGCTCGATGGCCGCGCCGGCGACCTCGTGAGGGCGCGAACCACCGCCGAACGAACGCTGCGCGAGGCGGAACGCGCCGGCTCACCGTTGATCGCGACCGAGGCGGCGAACTCGCTGGCGGAGATCCTGGTGCGCGCGGCGACGATCGATGCGACCGCTGCCCACCAGCTGGTCGATGATGCGGAGCGGCATGCCGAGGAAGCGCGCAGCATCGCGGAGGCGACCGGCGATCGTGCCGAGGTCGCACGCAGCGACGCCGTCCTCTCGTCGATCGCGGCTCTGCGAGGCGATGATGGGTCGGCTGAGGCACTCGCGGCAGCTTCGGCGCAGCTCTACGCGGAGATCGGTCATCGCCTGCGCAGCGGGTGAGGCGTGAAGGTGGGGCCGTCTGCGTCCCGTCCGGATGCCAGGATGGAGGGATGGACACCGCCAACCTCACCCGGGAGGAGACCGCCGCGCGATCCGCAGTGGTCACTCTGCACCGCATCCGTGTCGAACTGGATCTGACGGGGGCGCCCGAGCGGGCGCGCACCGGGTTCTCGACCGTGACGACGCTCGAGTTCGATGCCACGGCGGAGTCGACCTGGCTCGACTTCATCGGCGAAGAGGTGCGCCGTGTCGAGGTGAACGGCGTCGACCAGGATGTCGTGTGGGACGGAGCACGGATCACGCTCGCCGGCCTTGCCGCCGCCAACGTGGTCCGCGTCGAGGCGGTCGGGGCATACAGCCGCTCCGGCGAGGGACTGCACCGCTTCCACGACCCGGCCGACGACGAGACGTACCTGTACACGCAGTACGAACCCGCGGATTCGCGTCGTGTCATGGCGTGCTTCGAGCAACCCGACATGAAGGCCGAGTACACCTTCATCGTCGACTCGCCCTCCGAGTGGGAAGTGCTCTCCAACCAGGCCGCGGTGCACACCGACCTCGGCGTCGGGGTACAGCGGGTGGAGTTCGCCCCGACCCTGCCGATTTCGAGCTACATCACTGCGGTCGCCGCCGGCCCCTACACGCGTGTCGACGGCGAGTGGTGGCGCGACGAGCAGCAGATCCGCCTCGGCGTCTTCGTCCGCCGGTCGTTGGCGCCCCACCTGGACGCCGACGAGATCCTCGAGGTCACCCGGCAGGGACTGGACTTCTTCACCGACGCCTTCGCCTACCCGTACCCGTGGGGCAAGTACGACCAGATCTTCGTCCCCGAGTACAACCTCGGTGCGATGGAGAACCCCGGTCTCGTGACGTTCACGGAGTCGTATCTCTCCCGCGGCGCGGCGACGGATGCGCAGCGCGCCGCACGGGCGAACACGATCCTGCACGAGATGGCCCACATGTGGTTCGGCGACCTCGTCACGATGACGTGGTGGGACGACCTGTGGCTCAAGGAGTCGTTCGCCGACTACATGGGTGCGCACGCCTCCGCCGTCGCCACCCGTTTCCACGACGCCTGGGTCAAGTTCGCCGCGAGCCGCAAGGCCTGGGCGTATCAGCAGGATCAGCTGCCCACCACGCACCCGATCGTGGCGGACATCACCGATCTCGAGGCCGCGAAGCTGAACTTCGACGGGATCACCTACGCCAAGGGCGCCGCGGTCCTCAAGCAGCTGGTCGCTTTCGTCGGCGACGACGCGTTCTTCGAGGGTGCTCGGCGCTACTTCGCTGCGAATGCGTTCGGGAACACCACGCTCGACGACTTCCTGGTGCAGCTCAGTGCCGTCTCCGGCCGCGACATGAGCGACTGGTCGGCGGCATGGCTGCAGACCTCCGGTGTGTCGACGCTGTGGACCGAGACGGATGACGAGGGCCGCAGCGTCCTCGTGCAGACCGATCCGCGTCCGCACCGACTGCGCATCGGCCTGTACGAGCGTCGGGATGGGCGCGTCGTCCGGCGCGAGCAGCAGGAACTCGACCTGATCGGCGAGCGGACCCCGCTGGATCTGCCCGAAGCCGATCTCGTGCTCCTCAACGACGACGACCTCACGTATGCCAAGGCGCGGCTCGACGAGCGGTCGCTGCGCACGGTCGAGGAGTCGCTGTCGGAGATCGAGGAGCCCCTGGCGCGGGCACTGGTGTGGTCGTCGCTGTGGAACGCCACGAGGGACGGTGAGCTCGATGCGGCGCGGTACGTGGCGATCGTGCGCACGCACGGCCCCGCCGAGTCCAATATCGGCCTGTTGACGGGTGTCCTCGCGAACGCCGCGTACGCCATCCGGCACTTCGTCGCGGACGGCGACCGTGCTGCGGCCCAGCGCAGTTGGACGGGTGCCGCGTGGAGTGCGCTGCAGGCCGCCGATGCCGGCAGCGACGCGCAGCTGTCCTGGGCGCGGGCGCTCGCGACCGCATCCGCATACGACGACGCGCACCACGAGCAGGTGCGGGCTCTGCTCGACGGCGACGTACCCGCGGGGCTCGTGGTCGACCCCGATCTGCGCTGGCAGTTGCTGACGGCGCTCGTCACGACGGGGCACGCCGACCTCGCCGACATCAGCGCCGAGCAGGAGCGTGACGACACGGGCAGCGGGCGCACGGCAGCGCGACGAGCACGGTCATCGCGCCCGGACGCCGCCGTGCGGCGCGAGGCCTGGGAGACCGCCTGGACCGACCTCACGCTGAGCAACGATCACCTCGACGCCGAGATCGACGGTTTCCGTGCCGGTGGGCGCCGCGATCTGACCGAGGTCTTCGACGCGGAGTACTTCGCCCGTATCTCGGGAGTCTGGGGTGATCGCAGCATCGAGATCGCGCGTCGGCTGGTCCTCGGGTTCTTCCCCGCGGCCGATTCGCTGAGTGCCGTCGATGTCTGGATCGCCGAGAACGCGGCGGCGCCCGCGGCGCTGCGGCGGCTCATCGTCGATCAGCGCGATCATCTGGAGCGCGATCTCCGGGTGCGCGCCGCGCAGGGCGCCACTTCACGCGGCTAAGCGGGAGCGACCTGCATCCCCATGACCGTGCGCACGATCCACGGGTGCGCACGGTCATCGTCGATGTGAGTCATCCCGAGATTCTCCGCAACGCCGCGTGAGGCGTCGTTGGCGGGATGGATGATCGCGGTGAGCAGCGTCGGTGCGAACTCCCGAGCGACCAGCTCGACACACGCGCGCGCTGCCTCGGTCGCGTACCCCCGGCGCTGCATCGACCGGCGCACCTGATAGCCGACCTCCAGCACCGGATCGCCGTTCACGGACTGCCAGGTCAGACCGCAGTCGCCGACGAACTCGCCTTCGCGTGTCTCGATGATCCACAGCCCGTGGCCGTGCTCCCGATAGCTCTTCTGCATGCGCGCGATCCACTCGGCGCTCTCGGCGCGGCTCTTGGGCGCCGGATAGAACGCCATCACCTCCGGGTCGCCGAGCAGGTCGGCCATCAGGTCCAGGTCGTCCTCCGTCATCTCCCGGAAGACGAGTCGCGCGGTCGTCGGAGGGAGGAGGCGTCGTACCGCGCCGCTCACAGATCGAGCGATTCGCCGGGCTCCAGAACGAAGAACTCCCCGCCGCCCTGCTCGGTCGCCCACTGCAGCCGCTGGCGGTGCATGTTCTTCCCGATGACCGAGAGCGTCATGTCATGGGTGCCGAAGGCGCGACGCGGCGCGACAGCGAGCACGTAGTCCATCGCCTCGCCGATCTTCAGCCAGGGCGCTCCGAGCGGCGCAGCGAGCGTGCCGACGTCGATCCCCTCCGGAACCGCATAGGAATCGCCGGGGTAGTAGAGCTCATCGTTCACCAGTACGCCGACGTTCTCGACGACGGGCAGCGACGAGTGGATGACCTCGTGCGTGCCGCCGAAGAATCGGAGGGAGAAGTCGCCCACCTCGATGGTGTCCCCGGGGGAGACGACCGTGATGTCGTATCCCTCCGCCGCACGAGCCACCCCGGACGGCGCGAAGATCGGCGTGCCGGGTGCCCCGCGCAAGAGGCGGTCGAAGTGATCGGAGGTCCAGTGGTCGGGGTGCTCGTGGGTGATCACGATCCCGATCAGATCGTCGAGATCCACCAGCGGTGCGGTGAAGGAGCCCGGATCGATCAGCAGGGTCTTCCCGCCGGCATCGAGGCGGAGGGCGGCATGTTCGAACTTGGTGACGCGCATGAGACGAGTCAACTCCTTCATCCGGCGCACGGCAAACGTATTCTGCGCGCCACGCCCGGGAGTCAGGTCGGGGCGGCGTCGATTTGGCGGACCGAGAAATGCCATGGCATACTTGAACGGTTGTCGCGCGACGGAAACGTCCGCCAGACGGCCCCATCGTATAGCGGCCTAGTACGCTGCCCTCTCACGGCGGTAACGCGGGTTCGAATCCCGCTGGGGTCACACAACATGAGAAAGCCTCCGGTTCGCCGGAGGCTTTCTTGCTTTTCGGACAGAACTTTCTTGCTTTCCGGACAGAAGAGGCCGCTTCCGGTTTCCCGGGAGCGGCCTCTTCTGGATTCGCCGGACGGAACTCAGGCCTCGTCGGCCCCTGCCTGCTCCGCGCTCGTCGAGGGTGCGGTTCGACGGTTCCGGCGCGCTCGACGGATCAGCCACACGATCAGTACGACGACACCGACGACCGCGAGCCAGGGGAGGACGAAGCCCAGAGCGATCACGAGGGCGTTCAGCGAGACGACGAGGCCGTTCCATCCGGCGAGCAGGCCGTCGGCGAACCCGGCGGGATCGGCGGTGGTGGCCGTCGTCTCTCTCGTGAGTTGCACCTGAAGCGAAGACATCGCGACCTGATCCTGCAGGGACTCGAGCTGCTGCTCGTATGACTCGAGCTGCGCCTGCCGGTCGGTGAGCGCGACCTCCGCCTCGATCAGCTCGGAGACGCTGCCCGACTGCGCCATCAGCTCGGTGAGGCGTTCGACGGAGGCGCGCGTGGAGTCGACGCGTGCCTGAAGATCGATCGACACCGAGGTCACGTCCTGCTTCGACGTCGACGACGAGAGCACGTCACCGGTCTCCCCGAGCGCGGTGATCACATCCGGTAGATCGGCAGACGGCACCCGGATGCTGATCCAGCCGTACGCCGAGTCGGCGGGCGCCGGTTCGGACGTGCCGTCGACGGCGAGGGCCTTCCCGATCTCGGTGCTCTCGACATAGCCGTCGTGCTCCTCGGCGATCGTCGCGATGGCTGAAGCGGCGTCCGCGATGCTCTTCACCTGGACGGTCGCCTGCGCGGTCGCGATGATCTCCCTATCGCCCTCGCTGCTCTCGGCACCGGCGATGGTGGAGTCGGAGATGCTCCCGGGGAGCGATTCGGGCGCGGAGTCGGACATCTGATCCGGTGATGACGACGAGGAATCCATCGAGACGCCGCCCGGGATGCTCAGCCCTTCGGCCGTCGACGTTGCGGCGCCACCGACCGCGCCGAGGATCGGTGGTGTCACGAGGACGCCGACGACGAAGGCCGCGGCGATGCCGCCGCCCGTGAGCCAGCGGCGGCGGCGCTTCCTGGCGCGCTCGGCCTTCGGATGCGCGGGGGAGCGTTCCGCGGCGATCTCGGTGAACACGGCGGTCTCGATGCGGGCGATGGCGTCGTCCGACAGCACCGGCAGTTCGCCACGGGGGTTCTGGTCGTTCATGCGTCTCTCACTTCTTTCACGGCGCCGCGCAACCGGGTGCGCACTCGGGAGAGACGATTGCGGACGACCGCGTGCGTGATGCCCAATTCCTCGGCTGCGGCCTGGTAGGCGTAGCCCTCGGACGCGCACAGGCGGAAGATCTCACGGTCGAGCTCGTTCAGGGTCCCGACCTCGACGGCGATCCGGGCGGCGAGCTCGGCCGTGATGACCTGCTCCTCGACGCTGATCGTGTCGGGCAGCAGGGTCTCGTCGACGGCCTCGGCGGTGTGCGCTTGATCGCGGCGCCGCTGGCGCAGCCGGTTCGCGGCCTGGAAGCGGCAGATCGTGGCCAGCCAGGGCAGGATCGACTCGCCCTGGAGCTCGAGGGCGGGGAGCTTGCGCCAGGCGACGACGAACGTCTCCTGGGTGACGTCCTCCGCGTCGGCGGGCGACGCCAGGATGCCCTGGGCGATCCAGTAGACCGGCCGCACGTGTGTGCGGTACAGCTCGCGGAAGGCGCTCTCGTCGCCGGCCGCGGCCTGCGCCGCCCATTTCTGATCACTCGTCTGCACGGGCATCCTGATTCCGTTCGGTGTCTCTCACCAGGGAAGTGTCGATCGCTGCCTCATCGTCTCAGATCCGGTCGCCGCATTCGTCTCGATCGCTGTTCCCCGCGATGCCGCGGCTCCGGTAGCATTGCCCGGGCGAGAGGGAGTATCCCGGATCCGCGCGTAACGTCATCACGAGCACCGTCATCGCTGCTCCGGGCGCGCGACGCACATCTGTGCGGGGGAGAGACTTTCGACTGATTCCCGACCCCTCCGCGAAAGGCCCGTGCGCCCTTGGAAATCCCCGTCTGGTTCGAGATCACCTCGATGGTCGTCCTCACGATCATCCTGATCGCCGACCTGCTCCTCATCCGGCTGCGGCCGCACATCCCCTCGACGAAGGAGTCCACCCTGTGGGTGGTCTTCTACGTGGGTCTGGCACTGCTGTTCGCGGTTCTGCTGGGCAACGTCGGCGGCTGGCAGAACGCCGGCGACTTCATCACCGGCTGGGCCCTCGAATACAGCCTGTCGATCGACAACCTGTTCGTGTTCGTCCTGATCATGGCCCAGTTCGCCGTGCCGCGGCGGCTGCAGCAGCAGGTCCTCATGGTGGGCATCATCATCGCGCTGATCCTGCGCGGCCTCTTCATCCTCGCCGGTGTGGCGATCGTCGAGAACTTCTCGCCGATCTTCTACATCTTCGGCGCATTCCTCATCTGGACGGCGATCCGTCAGGCCATGCCCGACGGCGACCATGAGGGCGAGGTCAAGCGTGAGAACTTCATCGTGCGCCTGCTCCGTCGTCGCGTCGACATCAGCGAGGAGTACGACGGATCGAAGATCCGCACCACGGTGAACGGCAAGCGCATGTGGACGCCCATGGTGATCGTCTTCATCACGATCGGCGTCACCGATCTGATCTTCGCGATCGACTCGATCCCGGCGATCTTCGAGATCACCACGAACGGCTTCCTCGTCTTCGCGGCCAACATCTTCGCGCTCATGGGTCTGCGCCAGCTCTACTTCCTGCTGGGCGACCTCCTCGATCGCCTCCGGTACCTGCACTACGGCATCGCCGTGATCCTCGGCTTCATCGGCATCAAGCTGATCCTGCACGCGCTGCACGTCAACGAGCTACCGTTCATCAACGGCGGTCAGCACGTCGAGTGGGTGCCCGACATCAGCAACATGGTCTCGCTCGGCGTGATCCTGGCTTCGATGACCATCGCCACGGTGGCGAGCCTCATCGCCTCCTCGCGTGAGAAGCGGGCGTCTCGACCCACCACGACCGTCGAGTGAGCCCACGCCGGCATGGACGGATCGGGAGCGGGGTCTCGCTCGTCTGACCGCAGAGGTGCGGCGTCCCGCGTGAGGTCGATGATCTGAACGGAGAGACGTAAGATGCGCAGATGCGCAGACCTCGCCCGATCACTCCGGCCCCCGGGCAGGAATCCGTCTGGGACTACCCGAGGCCGCCGCGCGTCGAACCGGTCGCCGAGCGCATCACGATCCGCCTCGGCGGGCATCTGATCGCCGATACCCGTGGCGCGGTGCGCGTGCTGGAGACCAGTCACCCTCCTGTGTACTACCTTCCGATCGTCGACTTCGTCCCCGGTGCACTCGTCGATGCCCCCGGCGGATCTTTCTGCGAGTTCAAGGGTGCTGCCCGCTACTTCGACGTGCGCAGTGGAGAAACCCTGCGTCAGGAGGCCGCCTGGAACTACCCGCACCCGGCGCCCGGCTTCGAGGCGCTGATGGACCGGGTCGCCGTGTATGCGGCGCAGATGGACGAGTGCACCGTCGGGGAAGAGATCGCCGTTCCGCAGCCGGGTGGGTTCTACGGCGGGTGGGTCACCTCGGCTGTCGTCGGTCCCTTCAAAGGCGTTCCCGGCTCCCTGGGCTGGTGACGGTCGGCCGGATCGCCGATCAGAACGCGCGCAGGTTCTCCTGAAGACCGCCGTCCGCATACGCGCGACGGAGGATGCCGCGGCGGCGCAGGATGGGCACGAGCTCATCGAGTGTGCGGTGCAGGGTGACCGGATGGAAGTCGCCCCAGAGCAGCACGCCGTCGTTGCCCCACTCGCCGAGCTCTTCGACCAGGTCGGCGAACTCCTCGGCCGTTCCGACGAAGCCGGAGCGGTCCGTGATCCGGCCGGTGCGGGCGAGCGCCGTCAGATGTGCGCGCAGCGGGGCGTCCTCGCCGCGGTCTCCGATCAGGCGCTGGATGCTCCCGCGTGAGACGTGGGCGCCGAAGATCGAGAGGTCCAGCGCCTTGTCGAGGTCGAGCGACGTGAGGTCGGTCTCGAGGTCGCTGGACTGCTTGCGGGCGATCTGCACCAGTGCGGCGTCGTCGGGATGGGCCGAGGCGGCGACGATGCGGTCCGCCTCCTCGCTCGATGTGGTGATCACCGGCTGGATGGCGAAGAGGATCCTGACGTCCTCCGGCTGCCGCCCCTTCGCGATCGCCGCCTCGTGCACCCGGGCACGGTAGTCGCGCACGGACTTCTCGTTCAGCGGAGCCAGCGCGAGCTGCACATCGGAGTTCGCGCCGGCGAACCCGAGTCCGCGCCCGGAGCCACCGGGGGAGACGATCGCCGGATCTCCGTCCGTGAACGGGAGGGCGTTGAGCGGGCCGTCGAACGCGAAGTGCTCGCCCCGGTGCCGGACGGGCTGCAGCTTCGCACCGTCGGCGTAGACGCCGGCCTCGCGGTCGGCGACGAGTGCGCCGTCGTCCCAGCTGTGCCACAGCGCGCGGATTCCGGCGAGCCATTCCTCCGCGCGGTCGTACGCCTCGTCGTGACCGAGCTGCGGCGTGTCCGAGAAGTGTCGTGCGCTGCCGGTGTCGGTGACGACGTTGAGACCCAGCCGATGCCCGCTCAGATGCTGCAGCGTCGCGAACTGGCGCGCCGCGGTGTAGGGGAGGTACGCGGCCGGATTGACCGTCGGCACCACGCCCAGGTGCCTCGTCGCCTGGAAGAGATACGGAGCGAGCAGGAGTGGATCGTGCTTGGGGCCCCCGAAGGCGTGGCGGACCCGTAGATCGATCGTCGACGGCGACCCCAACGACGGCGCGTCCTCGATGATGACCAGGTCGAAGCCCGCCTGCTCGAGGGTGCGGGCAGCGTCCTGGTACACCTCAGGGCGCGTCCAGTCGTAATCCCAGTCGAGAGCCGGATAGCCCCAGCCCTGCGGCCCGAAACCGCGCGCCAGGAACCAGCCGAAGTGCTGGGGGCGGCTCATGCAACCGTCTCCCGCACGGCGTTCAGCACCTGGGAGAGGTCGGCGACGAGATCATCGACGTCTTCGATGCCGATCGACACCCGCAGCGTGCCGGGGTGCACCCCCAGAACCTCGCGCTCTTCGTCCGTGCGCTGCGCGTGACTCGTCGTCGCCGGATGCAGCACCAGAGAGCGGACGTCACCGATGTGCGTCATGTGCGTGAAGACCTGCACGCCCTCGACGAACCGTCGTGCGGCGGGCAACCCGCCACGCAGGGTGAAGGTGAAGATCGACCCCGATCCGCCTTCGAGGTAGCGGGAGCCGATCTCGTGGTCAGGATGCGAGGGGAGTCCGACGTAGTCCACGCTCTCGACCGCGTCGTGCCGTTCCAGCCACTGCGCGATCTGGAGGGCGTTGCGGGACTGCCTCTCGACGCGGAGGCCGAGCGTCTCCACGCCCTGGCCGATCAGGAAGGCGTTGAGCGGCGACGGAGACGCCCCGAAGCGAGGTGCCACCGACTCCCGCGCGTAGGCGATGCGTGCGCGGCCGCCGTGGCGAGCGAAGACACTGGGCGCGTCGCCGCGACCCGGCAGCACGAGGTGCGGCGCATTGTGGCCCGCGTGCTCGGCGTCGAAGCGTCCGTCGTCGACGATCACGCCGCCGAGCACCGACCCGTGTCCGGCCAGGAACTTCGACGCGGAATGGACGACGATCGCCGCGCCGTGCTCGATCGGACGCAGCAGGGCCGGGGTCGCCAGGGTGTTGTCCACGATCAGCGGGATCGCGAACTCGTCGGCGATGTCGCTGATGGCGCGGATATCGAGCACGTCGTTGCGCGCGTTCGCGACGGACTCGGCGAACACCGCGCGGGTGTTCGGGCGGATCGCCGCCCGCCAGGCGTCCGGATCGGCGATGTCGTCGACGAAGGTCGTCTCGATGTCGAGGCGAGCCAGGTTGTCGAGGAAGAGCCCTCGGGTGCCCTCATAGATGTGCGTGGAGGAGACGATGTGGTCGCCGGCGCCCACGACGGTCAGCAGGGCGGTCACGACCGCCGCCTGCCCGCTCGCGACCAGCACCGCGTCCGCGCCGGACTCCAGAGCCGCGAGCTGACGCTCCACGGCTCGAACCGTCGGGTTGCCCGTGCGCGTGTATCCGAAGCCCGCCCCGGTGCTGAAGTGGTCGGCCGCATGGTCGAAGTCGTCGAACTCGAACCCCGCCGTCAGATAGATGGGGGTCGCGCGCGAGGCGGCCGTCTCACGGCTTCTCGCCGCGTGGACCGCACGGGTGGCGAAGCGGGCGGTGTCGACGGTCATGCGGTGCCTCTCGGTCGTTCGGTGCTCAACAGAGTGTCATGACGGGTCGGAGCGCGTCCGAGCGGTGGTAATCTGACGTCATGCGGACCGTGCTCCTTCTTCTTACGCGCCGCGACGAGACCTCGATCTAGAGCCCCTCCTCGTCGCGGAGTCCATCGTGGGCCGTACCGCCAGCCTCAGGAGACACGCAATGACCACCCCCGCAAACGGTGCCGATTCCGCACGCCGCAGGACCCTCGCCGAGAAGGTCTGGGACGACCACCTCGTCGTCAAGGGCGAGAACGGCGAACCCGACCTCATCTACATCGACCTGCACCTCGTGCACGAGGTCACCAGCCCGCAGGCGTTCGACGGCCTCCGCAGCGAAGGGCGGCCGCTCCGCCGCCTCGACCTGACGATCGCGACCGAGGACCACAACACCCCGACGCTGGAGATCCACAAGCCGATCGCCGATCTGACCAGCCGCACACAGATCGAGACGCTGCGCCGCAACGCGGCGGAGTTCGGGGTGCGTCTGCACTCGCTCGGTGATTCGGAACAGGGCATCGTGCATGTCGTCGGACCCCAGCTCGGGCTCACGATGCCCGGAATCACGGTGGTCTGCGGGGATTCCCACACCTCGACGCACGGCGCGTTCGGAGCGATGGCATTCGGCATCGGCACCAGCGAGGTCGAGCACGTCATGGCCACGCAGACACTGCCGCTGAAGCCGTTCAAGACCATGGCGATCAACGTCGAGGGCACTCTGCGTGACGGCGTCACCGCGAAGGACATCATCCTCGCCGTGATCGCGAAGATCGGCACGGGTGGCGGTCAGGGCTACGTGCTCGAGTATCGCGGCAGCGCCATCCGCGCCCTCTCCATGGAGGGGCGCATGACGATCTGTAACATGTCGATCGAGGCCGGAGCCCGGGCCGGCATGGTCGCGCCCGACGAGACCACCTTCGCCTATCTCGAGGGCCGTCCACACGCCCCCAAGGGCCAGGACTGGGAAGAGGCCGTGGCCTACTGGCGCACCCTGCCGACCGACGAGGGCGCGACCTTCGACGCCGAGGTCTTCATCGACGCCGACGAGCTCGAGCCGTTCGTGACCTGGGGGACCAACCCCGGTCAGGGCAGCTCGCTGTCGTCCTCGGTGCCGAATCCCGCCGAGATCGTCGATCCGAACGAGCGGGCCGCCGCCGAGCGTGCGCTGGAGTACATGGACCTCACGCCGGGGACGCCCCTCAAGGAGGTACCGGTCGACGCCGTGTTCATGGGGTCGTGCACCAACAGCCGCATCGAGGACCTGCGCGCCTTCGCATCGATCATCCAGGGCAAGAAGAAGGCCGACGGTGTGCGCGTCATGGTCGTCCCCGGGTCGGCGCGTGTACGCCTGGAGGCCGAGGCAGAGGGCCTCGACAAGGTCATCACGGACTTCGGAGCGGAATGGCGCTTCGCCGGATGCTCGATGTGTCTGGGCATGAACCCCGACCAGCTCGCACCGGGCGAGCGCTGTGCTTCCACATCGAACCGCAACTTCGAAGGACGGCAGGGCAAGGGAGGGCGCACGCACCTCGTGTCGCCGCTCGTCGCCGCCGCGACCGCGATCCGCGGCACGCTGTCCAGCCCGAGCGACCTGACGGAAGGGATCTGACCCATGGAGAAGTTCATCACGCACACGGGCGTCGCCGCACCGCTGAAGCGCTCGAACGTCGACACTGACCAGATCATCCCGGCTGTCTTCTTGAAGCGCGTCACGAAGACGGGTTTCGAAGATGCTCTGTTCCACGGCTGGCGACAGGACCCGGAGTTCGTGCTCAACCAGCCGGAATTCCAGGGCGCGTCCGTCCTCGTCGCCGGTTCGGACTTCGGTACCGGATCCAGCCGTGAGCACGCCGTGTGGGCATTGCGCGACTTCGGATTCAAAGTGGTCCTCAGTCCGCGCTTCGCCGACATCTTCCGCGGGAACTCGGGCAAGCAGGGCCTTCTCGCGGCGACGATCTCGGAAGAGGATCTCGAGCGGATCTGGGCGGAGATCGACCGGAATCCCGGGGCACGGATGACGGTCGACCTCGAGGCGCGCAGCGCGTCGATCGGTGACGTCCAGGCCGAGATCGGGATCGACGATTACACTAGATGGCGGCTCCTCGAAGGGCTCGATGACATCGGGCTCACGCTGCGCAACGAAGACAAGATCGCGCAGTTCGAGGCCCGTCGCGAGTCGTGGCGGCCCCGAACCCTTCCCGTTCAGTAAACGGCGGGGGCGGGGGAGCCCAGGGGCAACCCGCCCCCGAAATCCGTAAATGAAGTGAGGCTCCGAATGACGACACCTGTGCGCGACGCTCTCCCGGACGGAGTCCCTGCACTCACCGGAGACGTCCTCGCCATTCGAGGCGGACGCCCGCTTCGCGGTCGCGTCGACGTCAAGGGGGCGAAGAACCTGGCCACCAAGGCCATGGTCGCCTCGCTCCTCGGCGAGACCGTGAGCACCCTGCGCGATGTGCCGGCGATCAGCGATGTCGCCGTCGTGCGCTCGCTGCTCGAGGTACACGGTGTGCGCGTCAGCGAGGGCGATGAGCCCGGCTCGCTCGTCTTCGACCCGAGTGATGTCGAGTCGGCCCACTTCGAGGAGATCGACGCCCACGCCGGCGCCTCCCGCATTCCGATCCTCTTCTGCGGGCCGCTCCTGCACCGTCTCGGTCAGGCGTTCATCCCCGACCTGGGTGGATGCCGTATCGGCGACCGCCCTATCGACTTCCACCTGGATGCGCTCCGCAAGTTCGGCGCCATCGTCGAGAAGCTCCCCAGTGGCATCCGCCTCTCGACGGGCGGAAGCCGCCTGCACGGTGCGAACATCCACCTCCCGTACCCGAGTGTCGGCGCCACGGAGCAGGTGCTGCTCACCGCGGTCCGCGCCGAGGGCGTGACGGAGCTGCGCAACGCCGCCATCGAGCCCGAGATCATGGACCTGATCGCGGTCCTGCAGAAGATGGGCGCGATCATCTCCTACGAGCCGAACCGCGTCATCGTCATCGAGGGCGTCGAGAAGCTCCGCGGCTACGACCACCGGTCGATCTTCGACCGCAACGAGGCGGCCTCGTGGGCATCCGCGGCTCTGGCCACCGACGGCGAGATCTTCGTCGGCGGTGCCAAGCAGCAGGAGATGCTGACGTTCCTCAACATCTTCCGCAAGGCGGGCGGCTGGTTCGATATCCAGGAAGACGGCATCCTCTTCCGTCGTGACGGTGACATCAAGCCCGTCGTCATCGAGACCGACGTGCACCCCGGCTTCATGACCGACTGGCAGCAGCCCCTCGTGGTCGCACTGACGCAGGCGCACGGCCGTAGCGTCGTGCACGAGACCGTGTATGAGAACCGGATGGGCTTCACGGACGCGCTGGTCAAGATGGGTGCCGACATCGTCGTGCACCCCCGCGGTCTGCAGGACGGGCCCCGCCGCGTTCCCCGCCGCGACCTGGAGCAGGCTGCCGTCATCACGGGGCCGACGCCGCTGCATGGCGCCGACATCGTGGTTCCCGACCTCCGCGGCGGATACAGCCACATCATCGCGGCGTTGACCGCCACCGGCGAGTCGCAGGTGTCGGGTGTGGATATCCTCAGCCGCGGCTACGAGAAGTTCCTCGCCAAGCTCGACGCGCTCGGCGCCGACTTCGACGTCATCCGGTGACCGAGGTGACGTCCCGGTCATCCGAGACGACGCGGCCGAGCATCTTCTGGCCGCTCGCGGCGCTGGTGATCCCGCCCGTCTCGCTGATCGCGAAGATCCGGGTCACCGGCGCCGAGAAGCTCCCGCAGCACGGGTCGTTCATCCTGGCGCCGAACCACTACTCCGAATTCGATCCGCTCATCGTCGCGGTCGCCGTGTGGCGCGCGGGTCGGGCGCCGCGGTTCATGGCCAAGGAGAGCCTGTTCAAGGTTCCCGTCCTCGGGTGGTTCCTGCATCGCACGGGGATGATCCCGGTCGCGCGCACCTCGTCCGCCAGTTCGGCTCGCCAGACGATGAAGCAGTCGGAAGAGCTGGTGGAGCACGGGCGCGGAGTGATCGTGTATCCCGAGGGCACTCTCACGCGTGATCCCGACCTGTGGCCGATGCGCGGCAAGTCCGGCGCGGTGCGTCTGGCCCTCGCCGACGGCATCCCCCTGATCCCGATGGCGCAGTGGGGTACGCAGGCGATCATGGGGCGCTATCAGAAGGGCCTCAGCCTCTGGCCGCTGCGCAAGCCCGTGCGAGTGATCATCGGCGATCCCGTCGATGTCTCCGATCTGCGGGACCGCGCCGGGGAGCCGGCGGCCCTCACCGAGGCATCGAACCGACTGATGAACGCGATCACGGCGCTCCTGGAGGAGCTGCGTGACGAGAAGGCACCCGCGGAGCGATGGAACCCCGCGAGCCACGGCCAGAAGGAGACCGGACGCCTTGACTCCTAAGAGAACCGCTCCGGTAGGCCCCCGGGCCACGGTCATCGGCTCGGGCAGCTGGGGAACCACCTTCGGAAAGATCCTCGCCGACGGCGGCGCCCAGGTGACGATGTGGGCCCGACGACCCGAGCTCGCGCAGGAGATCAACGAGGCCAAGCGCAACTCCCGGTATCTGCCCGGCATCAACCTCCCACGCACGATGTCGGCCACTCACGAGCTCGCGACGTCACTCGAGGGCGTCGAACAGGTCTACCTCTCGGTGCCGAGCCAGTCGCTCCGCGAGAACCTGAAGGCGCTGCGCCCGCTGCTCGCCGACAGCGACGCGAAGATCATCAGTCTGATGAAGGGCGTCGAGCGCGGCACCGGCTTGCGCATGAGCCAGGTGATCCACCAGGAGCTTCGCTGCGACCCCGACCGTATCGCGGTCGCGTCCGGTCCGAACCTCGCGTTGGAGATCGCTCGTGAGCAGCCGACCGCTGCCGTGATCTCCTCGCGGAGCCAGGAGACGGCGGACACCGTCGCGCGCGCCGCGCGGAACAGCTACTTCCGCACGTTCGTGAACACCGACGTGATCGGCACCGAGTTCGGTGGCGTTCTCAAGAATCTGATCGCGGTCGCCATCGGCATCGTCGACGGCGTCGGCTACGGCGAGAACACCAAGGCCTCGATCATCACCCGCGGCCTCGTCGAGATGACGGACTTCGCCGTGGCGAACGGTGCACACCCGGAGACGTTGCAGGGACTCGCCGGCCTCGGAGACCTGATCGCCACCTGCCAGTCGCCGCTGAGCCGCAACAATACGGCCGGGCGTCTGCTCGGCCAGGGATACAGCTTCCAGGACGTCGTGAAGCAGATGCAGCAGACGGCGGAGGGGCTGGCATCGGTCGCGCCGATCCTGCAGCTCGCACGCGAGGCCGAGGTCGACATGCCCATCGTCGAGCAGGTGAAGATGGTGCTCGACGGCAAGATGGATCCGAGAGACATCGCACCCCACCTGACGACGGACGACGACACCCCGCAGGGTGAGAGGACCAATCATGGACAAGCAGACGGTGGTGGTGCTCTTCGGCGGGCGCTCCAGCGAGCATTCGATCAGTTCCGCAACGGCGGGGGGCGTGCTGGGCGCGATTGATCGCGACCGCTACTCGGTGATCCCGGTGGGGATCACCCGCGAGGGGGCGTTCGTCCTGGAGGACGATGATCCCGCGAAGTTCCCGCTGGACGCCGCGCACCTTCCTGAGGTCGTCGACAACGGCACGCGTGTTCTGTGGCCCGAACCGGGCGGCGACCGCACGTTGCGCGTCGTGCAGGTCGACGGCTCCGTCGTCGGCCTCGGTGCCGTCGACGTCGTGCTCCCGATCCTGCACGGTCAGCACGGCGAGGACGGCACCATCCAGGGGTACTTCGACACCCTCGAGGTGCCCTACGCCGGCGGCGGCGTCCTCGACTCCGCGCTGTGCATGGACAAGCACTTCATGAAGATCGCTCTGCAGGCCGCCGGCATCTCGGTGGCGCCCTGGGTGACCGTGCGCCGTGCGGACTGGGAGCGGGACGCGGCGGACGTCCGCGTACGCGCCGCCGCCCTCGGCCTGCCGCTGTTCGTGAAGCCTGCTCGTGCGGGCTCGAGCGTCGGCGTGTCCAAGGTCGAGGTCGCTGACGAACTCGACGCTGCGCTGGCTGTGGCGTTCGCCGAAGACGACAAGGTGCTCATCGAGACCGGAGTGAGCGGCCGTGAGATCGAGGTCGCCGTGCTCGAGACCGCGGAAGGGGTGCGCGCCTCCCTCCCGGGAGAAGTCGTCCTCACCTCGCGGGGATTCTATGACTTCGAGGGCAAGTACCTCGGGGGCGACGGCGTCGACGTCATCTGCCCGGCCGAGTTGACCGAAGCGGAGACGGCGGCGATCCAGGAGGCGGGCCTCCGCGCGTTCGAGGCCGTCGACGGCCGGGGGCTCGCCCGCGTCGACATGTTCCTGACCCCCGAGGGCATCCTCGTGGTCAATGAACTCAACACGATGCCGGGCTTCACCCCGATCTCGATGTTCCCGAAGTGCTGGGTGGCGTCCGGCCTGAGCTACGGCGAACTGATCACCGAGCTCGTCGAGGCGGGTCTGCGGCGCTGACGCCGGCGCGCCTCCTGCGGTCAGCTCGCGGGGAACTCGACGCGGTCGGTGCACTTCGCCGTCGCCGGCGCCAGTCCTGACTGAATGCTCGTGGAGATCGAGTCCACGATGGATTGGAAGTCGATCTGCTCGCCGCGACGGATGTTGACCTCGACCGCGGGGTCGCGCCCGTAGGTGACGAGGCGCTGCCGCTCCTCCTCCTGCTCGAGGACCAGCCAGTCGACGCCGCCGAGCGTGGTGCAGACGAGTGCGGAGGGGGCCGGCGGCTCGACACCGCAGCGCAGCGCGACCGTGGTGGGTTCTCCCCACGCGCCGGTGGCCTGGGCATCCGTCCACACCCGGTCGAACCCGGCGACGCTGTCCGGCAGCAGCACCGAGACCGAGGCACACGCCGGATCGTTCGCATCGTCGGCCGGTTCGAGGTGCACGGTCGTGGAGCATCCGGCGAGGACGGCGGAGAGGATCGCCGCGCCTGCGAGGGCAGCGAGGCGACGGGAACGGAGCATGCTTCCAGGCTACCTTTGACAGCATGCCCTCCCGACCCGAAGCCGATGATCCGCGCCTGGGCGATGTCTCCGAAGGACGCATCCTGCAGGCGATCCTCACCCGCACCGCGCCGGCCGCGCATACCCTCGTCGGGCCGGGGGACGATGCCGCCGTGATCGCGACGCCATCGGGCAGCGTGGTGGCGACGACCGACACGCTCGTGCACGGGCCGGACTTCCGTCTCGCGTGGTCCAGCGGTTACGACCTCGGTTGGAAGGCCGCGGCCGTGAACCTCGCGGACGTCGCGGCGATGGGGGCGCGTCCGACGGCTCTTCTCGTCGCACTGGCTGTTCCCCGGGATCTGCGTCTCTCCTTCGTCGAGCGTCTCGCTGACGGCTTCCGTGACGCGTGTGACGCGCTGGCGCCGGGCTGCGCCGTGGTCGGCGGAGACCTCACGGTGTCGGATGTGCTGACCATCGCGGTGACGGCGCTCGGGGATCTCGAGGGTCGGGCTCCGGTCACCCGCGACGGCGCTCGTCCCGGGGACGTCGTCGCGGTCGCCGGTGAGCTGGGCAACGCTGCACACGGACTCGCCGTGCTGTTCGGACGTTTCCGTGACGGCGATGCGCCCGTGCCGGTCGACGTCGCGAAGCTGGCGGCCGGCGAGTCCGCTGCGCTGGCCGCCCAGCTGCGCCCGTCGCCCCCGATCGGTCTCGGCGCGGTGGCAGCGACGGCCGGTGCGACCGCGATGATGGACATCTCCGACGGGCTCGCTCTCGATGCCCGCCGGATGGCGGCCGCGTCCGGGGTCACCATCGCTCTCGACCGCGCGGCGCTGGGCGCTGATCCGGAGCGTGCGATCGCCGGGGGAGAGGACCACGCGCTGCTCGCCACTTTCCCCGAAGGCGTGCTCCCGCCGGGGTTCCGCGTGATCGGACGGGTCATCCCGAGCGCAGACGAGGATCTGCTGTGCGACGGCCTTCCGGTCGACATCAGCGGATGGGATCCCTATCGGGACTGGGATTCGGTCTCGGGCTGATCGTCCGCTGACGAACCCTCGTCGGCCGCCGGCTCCGCCCACCAGAGCGTCGTGTCACCGTAGGACTTCTCGCGGAACAGCTCCAGACCGGCGGCACCGAAGTCGGGAGGAGTCGCGCGGCGCGCTCGTTCGACGACGACGACCGCGTCCGGAGAGAGCAGTGGGGCGAGGGCGACGAGGTCGGCTGTCATGGCCGCATCGTCGAGATCGTAGGGCGGGTCGGTGAAGACCAGGTCGAAGGGCCCGGCCGCGCGCTGCAGGTAAGTATGGACCGCGCCCTCGTGCACCCGACCGGCCGACCGGCCTGCGGCCTTGGCGACGACGGCGGCGTTGCGGCGGACGATGGCTGCCGCCTGCCGGCCTCGCTCGACGAGATCCGCGCTGACGGCGCCCCTGCTCAGCGCCTCGAGGCCCAGGGCGCCGGAACCGGCATACAGGTCGAGAACGCGCGCGCCGTCGATGGCGCTCAGCGCCTCCAGTGCGCCGAAGAGCGATTCCCGCACCCGGTCGCTGGTCGGTCGCGTGCCGACACCCGGCACTTCCAGGCGTGCGCCTCTGGCGGCGCCTGCGATGATCCTCGTCACCTCTTCACGATACGACAGCCCGGGTGCCGGCGGTGTCGGTCGCGTTCCCTAGACTCGGAGCATGTCGCTCACGCTCGATTCCTCGTTGGAGGATGCGCTCGGTGCGGCGTCTGCCAAGACGCTCGGACGAGCTTTCGGCATGCAGAACGTGGGCGACCTGCTCTCGCACTATCCGCGTCGCTACGCCGATCCGGGCGAACTGACACCGATCCGCGACCTCCCCCTCGGCGAGACTGTGACCATCGTCGCCGAGGTCCTGTCCTCGAGCTTCCGACGGATGCGCAATCGGCCGGGCGCGATGGTCGACGTGGTCATCGGCGATGGAATCGGACGGATGTCCCTCACGTTCTTCGCGAAGAACGTCGGTGCGGCGGAGTGGCGTTCCAAAGACCTCGCGGTCGGCCGCCGCGGAGTCTTCTCCGGCAAGGTGGGGGAGTTCAACGGCGTCACGCAGTTCGCGCATCCCGAGTACGAGCTGTTCGACGATGAGGATTCCGCCCGGCGCAGCGCGGATGCGCGTGCGGCGGTTCCGATCCCGATCTACCCGGCGACCTCGGCGATCCAGACGTGGCAGATCGCCCGCCTCATCGGACGGGTGCTGGACGACCTCGTCGAGGTGCCCGACCCGCTGACGGCCGAGATCAGGGAGCGCGAGGAACTGCTCACGGCCGACGAGGCGCTGGAGCGGATCCATCGCCCACGCACGCGCAACGACATCGATCCGGCCGTTCGCACCCTCCGGATGCATGAGGCGCTCACGCTGCAGACCGCGCTCCTGCAGCAGCGTGACGCGGTGCGCGCGCTCTCCGCCACGTCGCGGCCCGCGGGGCCGGGAGGCCTCCTCGAGCGGTTCGACGCCGCGATGCCGTACACGCTCACGCCCGATCAGGAGACCGTCGGGGCGCAGATCGCCGCAGACCTCGTCGGGTCGTGGCCGATGAACCGGCTCGTCCAGGGCGAGGTCGGTTCCGGCAAGACGCTGGTGGCGCTGCGGGCGATGCTGCAGGTGGCCGAGAGCGGCGGGCAGGCCGCGCTGATCGCACCGACCGAGGTGCTGGCCGGACAGCATCTGCGCTCGATCGCGAAGATGCTCGGTCCCGATCTCGCGCCGCTGCTGATGCCGACGCTGCTCACCGGCCAGCTTCCGGCCGCGGAGCGACGAAAGGCGGCGCTCCGGGTGGCCTCGGGTCAGTCGCTCATCGTCGTCGGCACGCATGCGCTGCTGGGCGAGAAGACGACCTTCGCCGACCTCGGCCTCGTGGTGGTCGACGAGCAGCACCGCTTCGGGGTCGAGCAACGGGAAGCGCTCCGCGCGAAGGGGTCGAGTCCGCACGCGCTGGTGCTCACGGCGACGCCCATCCCGCGAACGGTCGCGATGACCGTGTTCGGCGACCTCGACACATCCGTTATCCGCACGATGCCGGCCGGACGTGCGGGCATCGAGTCGTTCGTCGCGCCGCTGGCAGAGCACCCCGGATGGTTCAACCGCGTCTGGGAGCGCGCCGCAGAGGAGATCGCCCAGGGGCGGCAGGTGTTCGCGGTCTGCGCCGCGATCGACACGACGAAGAAGACCGCAGAAGCGGCTGAGCCCTCCGCGTTGGTCCCCGAGGGCGCGTCCGGTCCCCGGTGGGGCGTGGTGCAGCTCGACGAGGCTCTCGCGACCCATCCCACTCTCGGTGGGATCCGTCGCGCCGTGCTGCATGGTCGGATGCCGTCGGACGAGAAGGATGCCGTCATGCAGGCCTTCGCCCGCGGCGAGATCGATCTGCTGCTGGCCACCACCGTGATCGAGGTCGGCGTGGACGTCCCCAACGCCTCCACGATGATCGTGCTCGACGCCGATCGCTTCGGTGTCTCCCAGCTGCACCAACTGCGCGGACGCGTGGGCCGGGGTGGCGTTCCCGGACTCTGCCTCCTGGTCACCGAGGCGGAGTCCGGCTCCCTCGCTCGGGACCGTGTCGACGCTGTGGCAGCGACGCTCGACGGATTCGCCCTCGCCGAGGTCGATCTCGAGCTGCGGGGTGAGGGCGATGTGCTCGGTGCCGCACAGGCCGGCGTCCGCTCGTCGCTCAAGCTGCTGCGTGTCGTCAAGGATGCAGCCCTCATCACGCGTGCCCGCGAGGTGGCCGAGAAGATCCTCACGGACGACCCGATGCTCCAGCAGCACCCCGGTCTTCGCGAAGCCATCGCTCGGCGCGTGACCGATGAGGATCGAGCGGCGCTCGCGAAGAACTGAGTTCGGTTCCTGCCCTAGGCTGGTGGCATGAGCAGCCGGATCGCCGTCGTCCCGGGTTCCTTCGATCCGCCGACCCTGGGTCATCTCGACGTGATCCGCCGGGCAGCAGCCCTCTATGACGAGCTGCACGTGCTGGTGGTGCACAATCCCGGTAAAGAGGCGATGCTCCCGATCGCACAGCGGCTCTCCCTCCTCGAGCGTTCGATCGCCGAAGACGGCATGCCGGGCAACATCGTGATCGGCTCGTGGAGCATGGGACTGCTCGTGGACTATGCCCGCGATGTCGGCGCCGGGGTCCTCGTGAAGGGCATCCGCTCACAGATCGACGTCGCCTACGAGTCGCCGATGGCGATCGTCAACCGCCACCTCGCCGACATCGAGACCGTGTTCCTCCTGCCGGATCCGTCGCACGCGATGGTCTCGAGCTCGCTGGTACGTCAGGTCGCCTCGCTCGGCGGCGACGTGACACCGTTCGTTCCGCCTGCGGTGGCAGACTTCCTCGACACCGGTGGACGCGGGATCTGAGTCCTCCTCGGGGCGACGGTCAGCCCGGCCGCAGGTGCAGCCGAGTAGCATGGAACCGTGCGCTCTCGAATGAACGGCCCTTTCGTGCTCCCCGTCCGTGACATCGTCCGACGTCCGGGAGAGATGCGGGAACACGAGTTCACCGTGGCTCTCAAAGAGACCTGGGGGGAGGGCATCGTCACCTTCGAAGCGGGCTCGCACATCGATCTCGATGTGCGTCTGGAGTCGGTCCACGAGGGCATTCTGGTCTCCGGAACGGCCGACGCGGAGTACGTCGGCGTGTGCGGCAGATGCCTGATCGACATCGCCCGGCCCGTCGAAGTCGAGTTCCAGGAGCTTTTCGCGTATCCTGGTGAGGAAGAAACTGACTTCGAGGTTCAAGACGACCACGTGGATCTTGAAACTCTCGTCAGGGATGCGGCCGTATTGTCGCTTCCTTTTCAGCCGGTGTGTCAGCCGGATTGCCCGGGTCTCGATCCGAAAACGGGTGAACGACTGGCCGTGAGCACCGGAACGGAGCAGGTGGCTCCCATCGATCCTCGGTGGAGTGCGCTCCAGAACATCACAGACCAAGACGGCACGGAAGAATCTCGTGCCGCCGAGAAAGAAGAGAGCTAGTCATGGCTGGTAACCCCCCGAAGCGCAAGGTTTCCCGTTCGAACACCCGCTCGCGTCGCGCGCAGTGGAAGGCGGCTCCCGTCGCCCTCGTGAAGACCATCGAGAACGGTCAGGTCGTCTACAGCCGTCCTCACCAGGCCAAGGTCGTCACCGATTCCCAGGGCACCGAGCTCTTCCTCGAGTACAAGGGCCGCAAGGTCGCCGACGTCTGAGTCGCGTACCGTGACGGAGGTCCCCGGGGGGACGAGGCCTCTCCCAGATAAGCTCCGCGTCGATATCGACGCGGAGCTTCTGGAGTTGGCCCTCACTCACCGCTCTTACGCGTATGAGCACGGCGGGATCCCGCACAACGAGCGCCTGGAGTTCCTCGGTGATTCGGTCTTGGGTCAGGCCGTGACCGTGATGCTCTTCACCACGCACCCCGACCTCGACGAGGGCGAGCTGGCGAAGCGGCGTGCGAGCGTCGTGTCCACTGTCGCTCTTGCGGAAGTGGCTCGCGGCATCGACCTCGGCAGCCATCTGCTGCTGGGGCGCGGTGAGGAGCAGACCGGTGGTCGCGACAAGGACTCGATCCTGGCGGACACGATGGAAGCCGTGATCGGTGCCACGTACCTGTCGGCGGGTCCTGAGGCCGCCACAGCGCTCGTGCTTCGTCTGACGGAGCCTCTGCTCGCGGATCCGGAGCGCTACGGCGCGGCGATGGACCCGAAGACCAGTCTGCAGGAGCTCGCTGCCCGTGTCGGCGCGACACCGCCGCAGTATTCGGTCGAGGCGAGCGGCCCGGATCACGACCGCCGCTTCACCGCCACGGTATCGGTCGGCGACGTCAGCATGATCGGCCACGGCAGCAGCAAGAAGACCGCAGAGATGGCGGCGGCCCTCAGTGCCTGGCGCACGCTCAGCGAGCGTGCCTGAGCTTCCTGAGGTCGAGGTCGTCCGCGCCGGTCTCGAACCGGCTGCGGTCGGATCGGTCATCACGTCGGTGAGCGTGTTCGACGAGCGTGCGCTCACGCGGCATGTCGCCGGGGCCGCGGATTTCGTCGGCAGGCTCGAAGGCCGAACCTTCACTGCCGCATCCCGCCGGGGCAAGTTCCTCTGGCTCCCTCTCGACGACGAGGATTCCGCCCTGATCGCGCACCTCGGTATGAGTGGTCAGATGCTGCTGCGGACTCCGAATGCCGACGCGGAACGTCATGAACGGATCCGCATCGGCATCGAGCATCCCCTGCACGGCGAGCTCGCGATCGTGTTCGCGGATCAGCGGACGTTCGGCTCGCTCGCCGTCGATGCGCTGCTCGATGACGACGGATCGCGGATCCCCACGCAGGTCGCGCACATCGCGCGCGATCCTCTCGATCCCTCCTTCGATGATCGCGCCTTCCGTGTCGCGCTCGCACGGCGGGGAAGCGCGATCAAGCGTGTTCTCCTCGACCAGGGCGTCGTGAGCGGGATCGGCAACATCTACGCTGATGAGTCTCTCTGGGCTGCGCGCATCCATCCGGAGACACCTGCCGACCACCTGTCCACGCAGGCTGTGCGCCGACTGCTGGTGGAAGTGCGGATCGTGCTCGCGAAGGCCCTGGCGGAGGGCGGAACCAGTTTCGACGCGCAGTACGTCAACGTCAACGGTCAGGCGGGCTACTTCGCCCACTCTCTCAACGCGTACGGCCGGCAGGGCAAGCCGTGCCCGCGCTGCGGAACCGCCATCGTGCGCGAGAGCTTCATGAACAGGGGCTCGCATTTCTGCCCGTCCTGCCAGCGACGCCGCTGACCTGCACGGGAACGGGCAAGCTGGCGGCGTCGCGGCCGGTCATGCGGTCTGGAACGCTCCCCGCAGCAGCGGACGCGTGGCCCACGTGGTCGCCCAGACGATCCCGATCCCGACGGCGACCACCGCCGCGATCGTGAGGAGCGAGAGCGGCGCCGTGATCAGTGCGATGCCGAGCAGGGGGATCACGAGGACGGCCGCGACCAGGGCTGAGCCGATCGCCGTGACCAGCAGCGGGGACATGATCGCGCGTCTCCGGGCACGGTCCACGGTCTCCAGCGGCATGCCCAGGTGGTGGAGGCTGCGGTGCAGCTCGCGCTGGTCGAGCACGTCGGACGCCTGGTTCACGCCGACGGATGCCGCCACCATGAGGAACGACCCGATCAGGGTGATGACGAGACCCGTGCGGATATCGGTGGCCAGGGCGATGTCGGCCTCGGCCGCCTCCGATCCGGTCATCACGTTCATCAGTGCCACGCCCGTTCCGGCGAAGACGGCCATGAAGCTCGCCATCGCGATGCCACCGACCTGCCGCCACGCGGCTTTGGGAGAATCCAGGACCACGCGCGCGGCGAGCAGCCGCTCCGGCTGTTCGGCCCGGCGAAGCTGTCGCGATGCCGACACCTTGAGGACCCACGGGCCCACGACGTTGAGCACCGCGAGCGCGGCACCGAACAGTCCGGCCAGCACGACGATGGTGGTGACCAGCCCGCCGATGGACGGGAAGACCTTGATGAGCACGACCGCGATCGCGATGGTGCCCGCGGCGATCAATGCGCGGATCCAGTGCACGTTGGTTGTCGTCGCACGGGTGCGGACCCCGAGGGGCGAGATCACCACGCGACGGAGCCCGACGACCGCACTCGCCGAAGCGAGGACGAGCACGCCAACGAGCACCACGGCGATCTGGGCCGGAGGCAGCACGACCGCACCGAACCCGAGAGCTTCGCCGCGGAACGGGATCAGTCCGATGAGCGGACTCAGCGCGACGTGCCCGACGACACCGGCGAGTGCTCCGGCCGCGGCGACGAGAACGGATTCGGCGACGGTCGCGACCGTGACACCTCCCGGAGAGACTCCGAGCAACCGCAGGGTCGAGAGGCGCTCGTCCCGGCGACGGGCGGAGAGCCGCGCCGCTGCCCCGCCGAGCGACATCAGCGGGACGACCAGGAGGACGAGCGCGATGGCGGCGAGCGCCTGATAGATGGGGGCCTCAGGGTCCGTCCAGCCCCAGAATGACTGGGCGCCTCCGATCACGGTCAACACCAGTGTGGTCACCACGCCGAACGCCACGACGGGAAGGGCGAGCACGCTGTTCTGCTCTGGCGCGGGGCGCAGCAGCAGAGCGAGGACGTGCCGGTTCACGCGGCCACCGCCGAAGAGACGATTCGTCCGTCGCGGACGGCGACCGTGCGGGTGCAGCGACTGGCCACCTCGGGGTCATGGGTGACCACGACGAGGGTCCGGCCCTGGGCGGTGGTCGACCACAGCAGGGCATCCATGACCTCGGACGACGTGTGCGAGTCGAGAGCACCGGTCGGCTCGTCGGCGAAGACGAGCTCCGCGCCCGTGGCCTGCGCGCGGGCGATGGCGACGCGCTGCGCCTGACCGCCGGAGAGCTCGCCGATCCGGCGATCCTCCATACCCGCGAGACCGAGGGCGGCGAGCCACGACGCCGAATGCTGGATGGCATCCTGACGTCGGATGCCGTTGATCATCGACGCCAGCGCGACGTTCTCCACTGCCGTCAGCTCCGGGATGAGCAGCCCCTGCTGGAAGACGAAGCCGAACCTCTCGCGGCGCAGTCGCGACCGCGCGGATTCACCGAGCGCGGTGACCTCGATGGGAGCGCCTTCAGTCGGCCGGAAGACAACGCTGCCCGCATCCGGCGTGGTGATTCCGGCCAGTACATGCAGCAGGGTCGTCTTGCCGGAACCTGAGGCGCCCATGATCGCGACGGACTCACCGCGATGGATCGCGAGATCGACTCCGGCGAGGGCGCGTGTCATCCCGAAGGTCTTGGTCAGGGCATGGGCTTCGATCACGGGGATGTTCATGTTTCCACTCTCGTCAGCAGAACACCCGATGTCGTCGATCCGGCGGATGACGGAGCGGGCCCGACCTCATCCCGGAGAATGAGATCGGGCCCGCACGTGCCTCAGAGCTTCTTCTGCCACCCGCCGGCATACGATACCGGCCGGAAGCCGATCTTCTCGTTGATGCTGAGCATCGGGCGGTTCTCCTCCGCGTTGAACGTGGAGACGACGGGCGACTCGGGCATCAGTGCCTGCCACCGCAGCAGGTTCGCGCACTTCACGATCGTCCCGAGCCGATGACCGCGGTGGTCCTTCGACACCAGGGTTCCGTACTGATGGGTGACGCCCGTGTGATCGGTCCCGATCAGCAGCTCGTTGTAGGCGACGATGTCGCCGGTGGGGACGTGCTGCACGGCGGCGACCGAGACGACACGTCCGGAGTCGGCGATTCGCCCATCCCGCCGTGCGACACGATCGGCGTCCCACACCTCGGCGACGAAGTCCATCTCCCCGCTCGGGGCGTCTGTCGACAGGCGTGCGAGGATGCCGGCGTATGCCGCGCGCAGTTCCGGCGGCGTCGGCAGCATCCACTCCACGATCCGGTACTCCGAACCGGCATGAGCGTTCGCCTCCGCCAGCGCCGTGCGCAGGAGCGCCGGGTCGGAGCGCAGATCGAACTCGCTGTTCCGCTCGACCTGCTCGAGCGTGTATCCGGCGGATTCGGCCAGATCGCTCAGGGGCGTGGCCGGCACGCGGCCCCACCCGGTCCTCGGCACGAGCATGCGCTCGGTCTCTTCCGGCCGGTGCAGGCTCCACAGCTGAAGAACGGTGCGACCGCGCGATCTGGCCTCCTCCTCGGCGCGCGCGAGCAGCGCGTTCTCGATGCCATGACCCCAGTGCGCCTCCGGCACGAGCATGTCGATCTCGCCGGCGTTCGCTTCCTCCTCCTGCGCGAAGGAGATCGTCGCCATGCCGACGATCTCACCGTCGACACGGGCGACGAAGCCGCGGTCCAGCGAGTCGGTGTCGTCCTGCCAGCCGGGCAGAACCTGCGCCGCCTCCAGGGCGAGGCCCGGAAGTCCGACCTGCTCGTCGCAGATCTGGCGGTTGAGTTCGCCGTACGCCCGGAACTCCGCCGCCGTGTCGTCATCGATCGAGGTCGGGATGATCAACGGCGTGATTGTCGGTTCAGGGATGGTCATGTCAGGTCCTTACTGGTGTGGGTTCAAGAGGGATGTGGGACTCGGCGTCCCTCGGGCGACGGAATCAGCGGATACCGCGCTGCAGGGCGAAGGCCGTGAGGACGCCCAGCTCATGTTCGGCGCGGCGACGTTGCTCGGAGATCAGCAGCTCCGCCGACTCGATGTGGACGGCGCGGCGTTGCCGACGCGGGCGCTGAGACCGTTGGAGCAGCCAGAGGCCGATCCGGAGAGAGAGGCGATCCGTGAGCGCCAAACGGCGGAGCTCATCGTCGCGGGGGATCTGGAAGACCTCGCGGTCCTCGGTATCGGGCGGGTGGGTGATGTTGCGGCGCAACGTGGTATTCACGAGAGAGTCCTTCGAAAGGGAAGTGGGCGTGCGTGTGCAGGAGACGTCGCACCTCGATGGCGAGCATGGCCGCCAGAGGCGCGGACGACGGCGGCTCCTCGGACCACGGAGCGTGGGAGCCGAAGGCGGCGAGATCCATGTTCCGGTTGCGGAACAGAGGGTGGGGCGCGGATGCACCGACCGGAGAGAGGAGGCCCACTACGGGCCGTGATTCTCGGGGTGCGCTGCTACGAGAGCGCGCTGATGCGGACGCCGGCGGTCACCGAGAACGCAGGGCGCAGCGCAGAGTGCGCGGGCGCGGGCGCGGCATGGCCAGTGGCCTGTGCGTTGAGCT
Organism: Microbacterium sp. Mcb102; assembly: GCF_024519805.1. Lineage (NCBI taxonomy): Bacteria > Bacillati > Actinomycetota > Actinomycetes > Micrococcales > Microbacteriaceae > Microbacterium > Microbacterium sp. Mcb102. Next base: position 574,554 of record NZ_JALJRG010000001.1, read on the forward strand.
GAATCATCATCATCGGTAACCTCCTTTCGTGTGGCGATCCGGAGGAAACGGTAGCGAACACGAGCGGGCAGCGTCAAGCGTTTCCGTATCTTACGGCGTGTCGTCGAGCGGTATCGGTTCGACGAACGCCCGCGCGGGATGACGGCTGAAGCCCGTGATTCCGGTAGCGTAGCGGCGTGATTCTCCCCGGACGAGCGGTGCCCGCATGCATCTGAAGAGCCTGACGCTCAAAGGGTTCAAGTCGTTCGCGCAGCCGACGAGCTTCGTCTTCGAGCCCGGCGTGACCTGCATCGTCGGCCCCAACGGGTCGGGCAAGTCGAACGTCGTCGACGCCCTTGCCTGGGTGATGGGGGAGCAGGGCGCGAAGACGCTCCGCGGCGGGAAGATGGAGGACGTCATCTTCGCGGGCACCTCGACGCGGGGCCCGCTCGGGCGCGCTGAGGTGCAGCTCACGATCGACAACGCCGACGGTGCCCTCCCGATCGAGTTCGCCGAGGTCACGATCAGCCGCACGCTGTTCCGCAACGGGTCGAGCGAGTACGCGATCAACGGCGAAGGATGCCGGCTCCTCGATGTGCAGGAGCTTCTCAGCGACTCCGGACTGGGCCGCGAAATGCACGTGATCGTCGGGCAGGGGCGCCTCGACACGGTACTGCAGGCTTCTCCCGAGGACCGGCGGGGCTTCATCGAAGAGGCGGCGGGAATCCTCAAGCATCGCCGCCGCAAGGAGAAGACCCTCCGCAAGCTCGATGCGATGGAGGCGAACCTCACCCGTCTCAGCGACCTGGCGGGGGAGATTCGCCGTCAGCTCAAGCCGCTCGGGCGCCAGGCGGAGATCGCGCGCGAGGCGCAGACGATCGCTGCCGTCGTGCGTGATGCGAAGGCCCGGATCTTCGCGGACGACGTCGTCGCGTTGCGTACGGCTCTCGCCGACCACACCCGTACCGAGCACGAACGCCACACCGAGCGGCTGGTCCTGTCGGACCAGGCCGAAACGGTGCGAGCGAGTATCGCCCGGCTCGAACAGGATCAGAACTCGGTCGCCGTCGATCAGGCCCGGAGCGTGGCCTTCGGTCTGGAGCAGGTGCAGGAGCGGATGCGCGGTCTCTACACGCTCGCGAACCAACGCCTGGCGCTGCTCGGATCCGAAGACGACGACGCTGCCGTCACCGCTGTCACCGTGACCCAGGCCACTATCGATGAGGCGAAGGACGAGATCGACGTGATCTCGGCCGGTCTCGGCGACGCGCAGGATGCGGCGGCGTCGGCGAGCCGTGACGTCGTGCACGCCAGGGCTGAGCTCGACACGCTCGATGTGGACATCGCCGAGCAGAGTGCGCTGGTGTCGGAATACGACATGCGCCTCTCGGCGCTGCGCGGTACCGCTGACGCTGCGGCCTCGGCTCTCGCCGCCGTGCGAGGCGCGGTGCTTCGTCAGGAGAACGCGCTCGAGGCGGCGAACACGCGCAGGCGGGAGGCTGCCGAGGCGCTCGAGGCGATCGACGATGCCGAAGCGCCCGAGGGCACCGCCGTCGAACATGCGGCCGCATACGAGAGCGCGCAGCGGGCGGCGACAGCCGCGGAGGCGGAGCGGGAGACTCTGCGTGAGCGACTGCATGCGGCCGAGCGTGAGGTCGACTCCCTGACCGCGAAGGCCGCGGCCCTGAGTAGTGCTCTGGCCCTGTCGGGCGGCGCCGCCGAGATCGTCAAAGCCGGCGGAAAGGGCATTCGCGGACTCGTCGGAGACGCCGTGCAGGTCCGTGCCGGCTTCGAAGCGGCGATCGCCGCGGTCCTCGGTCCGCTCACAGAAGGCGTTCTCATCGACACTGCGGCCGACGCTTTCGCCCAGGCGGCAGAAGCTGCCGAGAACCGCAGGGGAGTCGTCGACTTCGTCGTCGCCGACGCGCTTCGTCCAGAGCCCGTCGCCGCCCCGATCGAGGGCGTCACACCCGCGGTCGAGACTGTGACGGCACCCGACGGTGTGCTGGGCATCCTGTCGCACGTTCTGATCGCAGACGATCTGGGCGCCGCCCGTGTCGCGCGCACGGCGCTCGACGGAGCCGGGGACACTTCGACGACGATCGTGACCGTCGGGGGCGACGTGATCACCGCCCAGACGCTACGCACCGGGTCCGGTGGCGAACGATCGCGACTGGAGCTCGCGGCGGAGCGGGATGCCGCCGCCGAGCGACTGGCGGAGATTCAGATCGTGGTGGACTCGCTCCGCGAGGCGCGGGAGGACGCGAACGAAGCAGTCGAGACGACCAGACGCCAGGCGAAGGACGCACTCCGTGCACTGCGCGAGCATGATGCAGCCCTCGCCACCCACGCCGAGCAGGTGAACCGGGTCACCGTCCGCCACGAATCCGCGGTGGCCGAATGCGAGCGACTAGAAACCGGCCTGGCCCAAGCGCAGGCCGCCGTGTCCGATGCGGAGGCGAAAGCGGAAGCCGCCAAAACTGCGCTGGACGAGGCGATCGCGGCTCCGCGTCCGGTCCTCGACGCCTCTGCGCGAGACGGGCTGCTCGAGACGCTCGAGCTGGCCCGTGAGGGCGAGGTGCGAGCGCGGCTGGAGATCGAGACGCTGCGGGAACGCGTGCGCGCGGCCCAGGCGCGGGTCACGAGTCTCGAGCGGCAGCGCGAGCAGGAGCGCGATGCCGCGGCCGAAGCGGCGCGGCGTGCGGTGATCCGTCGTGCCCAGCGCGAAGCGGCTTCGGGCGTCGCGGAGGAGCTGCCGCGGATCCTCGACTCCCTCGACCGCTCGGTCACCGAGGCGCGCCTGGCCCTGGCCGAGGCGGAGGCCGCGCGTTCGGCGCAGAACGAGGAGCTCGTCGGGCTCCGCGCCCAGGAGACGTCGCTGCGAGAGCGCCTTGCGGGTCTGACCGAGAGCGTGCACGGTCTCGAGCTGCAGATCCACGAGAAGAAACTCCATCTCAACAGCCTGCTCGAGCGGGTCTCCTCTGAGCTGGCCCTCGACGAAGATATTCTCGTCGCGGAATATGGCCCTGATCAGCTCGTACCGCGCGACCCGGGAGTCGAGCACCCCGCAGACGAGCTGCTCGATGACACGGCGATCCCCTTCGACCGCCGCATCCAGCAACGCCGTCTGGCCGATGCCGAGCGGAAGCTTGCGCAGCTCGGACGCGTCAATCCGCTGGCGCTCGAGGAGTTCGCCGCGCTGGAGCAGCGCCATGCCTTCCTCACCGAGCAGCTGGCCGATCTCACGCAGACGCGTCAGGACCTCCTGACGATCATCGCCGACCTCGACGAGCGCATGCAGACCATCTTCGCGAGCGCCTTCGAGGACACGAAGGAGGCGTTCGGTCAGGTCTTCCCGCTGCTGTTTCCCGGTGGCACGGGGAGCATCTCCCTCACCGACCCGGAGAACATGCTGACCACCGGCATCGAGGTGTCGGTGCGTCCGGTCGGGAAGAAGATCGAGCGACTCTCGCTGCTCTCCGGCGGTGAGCGTTCGCTGGCCGCGGTCGCCCTGCTCGTGGCGATCTTCAAGGCGCGGCCGAGCCCGTTCTACATTCTCGACGAGGTCGAGGCGGCGCTCGATGATGCGAACCTGGGGCGCCTGCTCACGGTGTTCGAGCAGCTGCGAGAGAGCTCCCAGCTGTTGATCATCACGCACCAGAAGCGCACGATGGAGATCGCCGACGCCCTTTACGGAGTCTCGATGCGCCAGGACGGTGTGTCCGCGGTCGTCGGTCAGCGCGTGGGAGACCGGGCCGCAGCCGCGGTCTGACCTGCTCTGCTCGGGAAGGCGTGGTCCGGCCCGCGCTACCCGTAGGCTGGAGGGATGGCGGAGAAGTCCTGGTCTCTCGGTCGCGCACTGCGCGGCATGTTCGTCAAGCCCACCATCGACGAGACGACGTGGGAGGACCTCGAGACGGCGCTGATCACGGCCGACTTCGGGCCTGACATCAGCGAACGCGTCGTCGAGGAGCTGCGTGCCAAGGTCGACAAGTACCGCACGACCGATCCTCGGGACCTCCAGCGCATGCTGCGCGAGACCCTCGAAGAGCACTTCGCGAAGTTCGACACGACACTCAAGCTCACCGAGCGTCCGGCGGTCGTGCTGGTCGTCGGCGTCAACGGCGTCGGCAAGACGACGACCATCGGCAAGTTCACCAAGTTCCTCCGCGGCTATCAGCGCAGTGTCGTCGTCGGTGCAGCCGACACGTTCCGTGCTGCGGCCGTCGAGCAGCTCGCCACGTGGGCGCAGCGCGGGGGAGCGGCGATCGTCCGTCCGCAGCAGGAGGGCCAGGACCCCGCTTCCGTTGCCTTCCAGACGGTCGAGTACGCCAAGCGGGAAGGGATCGAGATCGCGATCATCGACACCGCCGGCCGCCTGCACACCAAGGGCGGGCTCATGGACGAGCTCTCCAAAGTGAGACGCGTCATCGAGAAACAGGCTCCCATCAGCGAGGTGCTGCTGGTCCTCGACGCCACGACGGGCCAGAACGGCGTGATGCAGGCCGAGGCGTTCCTGGAGCACGCGGGCGTCACGGGCCTCGTCCTGACCAAGCTCGACGGATCCGCGAAGGGCGGGTTCGTGCTTGCGGTGCAGGAGCGCACGGGTATCCCCGTGAAGCTGCTCGGACAGGGCGAGGGGATCGACGATCTCACCGGATTCACCCCCCATGTGTTCGTCCAGTCATTGGTCGGTTGATGACGGGACTACCGCAGTGAGCACGAGGCTGGTTTCATAGCGTTATGGCGATCGAACACGACTACTTCGGACTCCTGTCCTCGGGCCCCGACGGCTCGATCTTCTGGTCGGAGACCGTCGAACTTGGAGACCAGAGCGTCACCGTCGATCTGACCGCTCCGGACCAGGACGATGTGTCCGCGGACGCGCTGGACATCGCCGCGGGTCTCATCGCCGGACTCGAGAACGTCGACGACACCGCGCGGCGCGGGATGCTCTCCGAGGTGGATGACCGTACCAGCGAGGTGACCGAGTACATCCTCCAGCAGCAGGAGGCGTACGGCGACGATCTCCCGGAGGTCCTCGTGGACGTGTCAGGGGACGCGGCCGTGGACATCATCCGCTCGCTGCGCCTCATGAGCATGACCATCCTCGCCGACGAGCACGGAGGCTCGGAGCCCTTCGCCGTCCTCGAGTACGCCCTGGATGACAGCTCATCCGACGACGTCCTGCTCGTGAATCTCGGCTCGGACGGCACAGTGCAGTCGGTGATGAGCGCCGACTGAACCACCGCCCGGGCATATACCCGGGGCGGCGGTCGTTCAGACGGCCTGCGCGAAACCGAGGTCGGCGCTCTCGGCGATGTGCGACAGGTGGTCGGGGATATCGCGTCCCTTGGACACCATTGACTGCGCCCACAGTCGTCCCGCACGGTACGATGACCGCACCAGGGGACCTGCGAGCACGCCCAGGAAGCCGATCCGCTCGGCCTCTTCCTTGAACTCGACGAATTCCGCCGGCTTCACCCATCGCGCGACCGGCAGGTGACGGGGCGTGGGCCGGAGGTACTGCGTGATCGTGATGATGTCGCAGCCGGCCTCGTGCAGGTCGTTCAGGGCTTGCACGACCTCTTCCGGCTCCTCGCCCATGCCGAGGATCAGGTTCGACTTCGTGATCAGTCCCGCATCGCGTGCCTGGGTGAGGACGTTCAGCGAGCGCTCATAGCGGAACGCGGGACGGATGCGCTTGAAGATGCGGGGCACCGTCTCCACGTTGTGGGCGAACACCTCCGGGCGGGCGTCGAAGATCTGTCCCAGGAAAGCGGGGTCGGCGTTGTGTTCGTTCGCGAGCAGCTCGACCCCGGTGTTCGGGTTGAGTTCGTGGATCTTCCGCACGGTCTCCGCGTTGAGCCACGCTCCGGTGTCCGGCAGATCGTCGCGGGCGACGCTCGTCACCGTGGCGTAGCGCAGGTTCATCCGTGCCACGCTCTCGGCGACGCGGCGAGGCTCGTCGGTGTCGTAGGCATCCGGCTTGCCCGTGTCGATCTGGCAGAAGTCGCATCGACGGGTGCATTGAGAGCCGCCGATGAGGAACGTCGCCTCGCGATCCTCCCAGCACTCGTAGATGTTCGGACAGCCCGCCTCCTGGCACACCGTGTGCAGGTCCTCGCTCTTGACGAGGGAATGGAGTGCCGTGTACTCCGGGCCCATCTTCGCCTTGGTCTTGATCCACTCCGGCTTGCGCTCGATCGGCGTCTCCGCGTTCCGGATCTCGAGACGGAGGAGCTTGCGGCCATCGGGGGCGGCGGTCATGCGGGGACTCCTGTCAGTTCGGTGCGACCGTATTCGGTGACGAAGGCCTGGGTCACCGCTTCGACGAGATCGAGCGGGGAGACGGCGGCGCCGACGACCTCGCTCGCGGTCGTGACGCCGGCGTCTGTGATGCCGCACGGGACGATGTCGCGGAATCCGGCGAGCGTGTTGTCGCAGTTGATCGCGAAGCCGTGCATCGTCACCCCCTGCTGCACCCGCACGCCGATCGCAGCGACCTTGTCCTCGGAGAGCGGGCGTCGCACCCACACTCCGCTTCGACCGTCGACCTGATAGCCGTCGATCCCGAACGGTTTCAGGACTTCGATGAGGAGGCGCTCCAGACGACGCACATGCGCGACGACGTCGATGGGCTCGATCAGCCGCACGATCGGATACCCCACCAGCTGCCCCGGGCCGTGCCAGGTGATCTTGCCCCCGCGGTCGACATCGATCACCGGGGTGCCGTCTTGCGGACGCTCGTGCGGCTCGGTGCGCTTCCCCGCCGTGTAGACGGCCTCGTGTTCGAGGAGGATCAGCGTGTCCGGGCGGAGGCCCGCGACCACGTCGGCATGGACACGTCTCTGCAACTCCCACCCTTCGATGTACGGCACAGGCGTCGGAGCGAACCCCGGAGTGAGGATCTCGAGCATCACGCTCTCCTTCTCTGGTTAATTGGACTGAGGGCAACAATACTCCTCCTGTGGTTGCCGGGTGCCGGCGCTTCGCGTCGCGGTAGCGTGAGGGCATGAGTTCCACCGGCCGAGCAGGGCGCCCGAAGGCGTCTTCGCGAGAGACTCTCGCGGAGGCGGCCTGCGAGCTCTTCCTGGAGCGTGGGTACGACGCGACGTCGGTGGCGGACATCACCCAGCGAGCCGGCGTGAGCAGATCGAGCTTCTTCAACTACTTCACATCGAAGAGCGACGTGCTGTGGTCGGGCATGGACGAGCGCATCGGCGAAGCGATCCGGTCACTCGGCGGGCTAGGGAGCGGGGCATCCGGAGATGCGGTGCGCCGGATCCTGCTCCTCGTCGTGCACGGTTTCGAGCCGGATCCGCTCGCCCTCGCGCTCCGCAACGCCGCGGCGATGGGATTGCAGGATGAGCTCGTGAGGGACACGGGCCTCCGTCTGGCACGGCTTTCCGATGCTGTTGCTGTCGCGGCGCGGAGTGCCGGTATCGACGTCATCCGTGCCGACATCGTCGGAGCAGCCTACGCCGCTGCCGTGCTCTCGGCGCTGCGCGTCTGGGCTGAGCAGGGGGCGGGGCGAGGAACGCCGGAGGCCGTGTTGCACGAGGCGCTCGGCGTGATCAACGACCTCCCCTGGAAAGAATGATCGCCGCGGACGAAACGTGGTGAACCGGACAGGTCATGAGTGAACCCACCCCTGAGGAGGAACTCATGATTCGAGACCAGTTGGACGAACTGCTGGACGCGTCGGCACCGCCGCCGCGCGTGACGATCGAGTCGGCGGAACTGCGCGCGATGCTCGCCGCGGCGAAGACCGTCGTGCAGCCGCCACGGAAGAAGCGTCGCACCGTGGTGCTGAGCGGAGCGCTGGGGCTTCTTCTCGCCGGCGGTGCCGGCATCGCGACCGCGTCGTCGGATTGGCTCTGGGTCCCGGGGCTGGAGAACCCCGACCGCAGCTACTCCTACACGTCGCCCACCTGGGGTGAGTGTGAGATCCGTTACAGCGGCTGGGATACGCACGACCCGCTGACGCAGGGACAGGTCGATCGGATCATCGACGAGTGGTTCGCGAACACGGATGTCGAAGTGGCCGCAGAACCGTATGTGGCGGAGCAGCTCGCTGCCGTCGAGGCTGATCTGGCTGCGTCGGAGGAGACAGCCACGGATCCGCGGCAGCCTGACCTGAACGCGTGGCGAGCGCACGATCAGGCCCTCTCCATGGCGCTGTACGAGGAGCTGAAGGCCAACGGCTTCGACACCGGACGCGGCGACCTGGCGGGCTCGGACGCGCACAGCCAGCTGCACTGCGAGGACGAGGACTGGGGCGGCGAGGGTGGCACTCCGTGAGCCGGCACCCGGAGGATGCGGCGCTCATCGTGGTCTTCGAGGCGAGTGCTTCGGACCTGCTCGCCTACCTGTCTCGCCGAGTCGGCCCCGACGACGCCGCAGATCTCCTGGGGGAGACCATGGTCGTCGCGTGGCGACGGGTTCGTCAGCTTCCGACCGACCCGGAGCGCGCACGCATGTGGCTCTTCGGCGTCGCGCGTGGAACGCTGCTCAACCATGCGCGAGGGGAGCGGCGGCGGTGGGCACTGGCCGACCGCATCCGCTCTCACGCCGCGGAGGAGCTCTCCACGGCACCGGCCGATACCGGCAGCGAGGTCCGCGACGCCATCGCACGGTTGGGCCCCGACCTGTCCGAACTCGTCCGTCTGGTGCACTGGGACGGCTTCTCGCTGACGGATGCGGCGGAGCTGCTGGGCATTCCTGCCTCCACGGCGCGGGGGCGCTACCAGAGGGCGAAGGTCGAGCTCCGCGCCGCGCTGAGCGTGGAGGCTCCACTCGCGTAGAATCGACAGCACCATGGCTACCTTTGGCACGCTCTCCGATCGACTCACCGAGACCTTCCGCAATCTGCGCACGAAGGGAAAGCTCACTGCTGCCGACGTCGACGGCACCGTGCGCGAGATCCGCCGCGCACTGCTCGACGCCGACGTCGCACTCGTCGTCGTCAAGGAGTTCACCGCAAAAGTACGCGAACGCGCCCTCGGCGACGAGGTCAACAAGGCGCTGAACCCCGCACAGCAGGTCGTCCAGATCGTCAACGAGGAACTCGTGCAGATCCTCGGCGGCGAACAGCGGCGTCTGCAGTTCGCGAAGACCGCACCGACCGTCATCATGCTCGCGGGACTGCAGGGTTCCGGTAAGACGACCTTCGCGGGCAAGCTCGCGAAGCAGCTCGAGGGGGAGGGGCACACCCCTCTCCTGGTTGCCGCCGACCTCCAGCGACCGAACGCCGTCAACCAGCTGCAGGTGGTGGCCGAACAGGCGGGAGCCGCGGTCTACGCGCCCGAGCCCGGCAACGGCGTCGGCGATCCCGTGAAGGTCTCGCGCGAGGGCGTCGAGTACGCGCGTCGTCAGCAGCACGACGTCGTGATCATCGACACCGCGGGTCGTCTCGGCGTCGATGCCGAGCTCATGAAGCAGGCCGCCGACATCCGCAAGGCCGTCGACCCCGATGAGGTCCTGTTCGTCATCGACGCCATGATCGGTCAGGATGCCGTCAACACGGCGAAGGCGTTCCAGGAGGGTGTCGACTTCACCGGCGTCGTCCTGTCCAAGCTCGACGGCGACGCCCGCGGTGGGGCGGCGCTGTCGGTGGCCTCGGTCACCGGTCGTCCGATCATCTTCGCCTCCACAGGAGAGCGTCTCGAAGACCTCGAGCCGTTCCACCCCGACCGCATGGCGAGCCGCATCCTCGACCTCGGCGACATCCTGACCCTCATCGAGCAGGCCCAGCAGGCCTTCGATGAGGAAGAGGCCATGAAGATGGCCGAGAAGCTCGCGACCGAGGCCTTCACCCTCGAGGACTTCCTCGACCAGCTTCAGCAGATGAAGAAGATGGGTTCGATGAAGAAGATGCTCGGGATGCTCCCGGGCATGGGTCAGATGAAGCAGCAGCTCGAAGACTTCGACGAGCGTGAGATCGACCGCACCGAGGCCATCATCCGCTCGATGACCCCGGGGGAGCGTCGCAACCCCAAGGTGCTCAACGGCTCGCGTCGTCTGCGCATCGCGCGTGGTTCCGGCATGACCGTCACGGACGTGAATCAGCTGGTGCAGCGCTTCGAGCAGGCCGCGAAGATGATGAAGACCGTGGCCCGCGGCGGCACGCCGAACATTCCCGGTATGGGTGCGGTCCCCGGAATGGGGCGCCCCGGCGCGTCGTCGAAGCGGGGCAAGAAGGGCAAGTCGTCGAAGGGATCCCGCTCGGGGAACCCCGCCAAGCGCGCGGCGGAGAACGCCGGAATCACCGCGACCTCGACGCCGACCGGTTCGGGCTTCGGCCTCGGTGGTGCTGCAGGCCAAGCGCCGAGTGAGGCCGACCTCGCCGAGATCCAGAAGCTGTTCGGCAAGGGCTGAACCGCGCTCAGCGCGGAGCGGCCAGGGCGGCGGCGGATGAGGTCTCCCGTGATCTCCCGATGTCTGCGGTTGGCCGCCGGGCGACGATCTGTCCCAGGACGAGCGCGCCGATCGTCAAGACGAGGCCGATCGCTTGGACACCGGTGAACCGCTCGCCCGCGACCAGCACCCCCAGGATCGTCGCGACGATGGGGGAGAGCAGTGCGAGTAGGCCCGGCGCGATCACCGGGAGTTGCTGGACGCCGCGGAACCACAGGGTGTACGCGACGATCCCGCCGGCGGTGCCGAGCCAGAGATAGCCGAGCGCGGCTCCACCGTCGATCGCGGCGGGCACGCCCTCGACCGCGAGTGTGAGCGGGAGCAGCAGCAATCCGCCAGCCGACAGCTGCCATCCGGCGTACGCGATCGGGCCGACCCCCTCAGGTCGCCCCCAGCGCTTGGTGAGGATCATCCCTGCTCCGGTGGCGGTGACGCCTCCGATCGCGGCCAGCACGCCCCAGAAGTCGAGTTCCGCGGCCGGCCCCAGGACGACGAGCGCCACGCCGCCGGCTCCGATGACTGCCGCCGCTGCGGTGAGGGGTCTGATCCTCTCCTGCAGGACGAGGGCGCCGAGCATCAGCACGATGAGCGGTTGAGCTCCCGCAACAGCAGCGGCGACTCCGCCGGGAAGCCGCTCGGCCGCCAGGAACAGGAGGGGGAAGAAGGCGCCGATGTTGAGTGCGCCGAGCACGAAGGACTTCCACCACCACGACCCGTGGGGCAGTCGTCGGCTGATGAGCACGGCCAGCAGCCCGGCCGGGAGGGCGCGGAGCAGGCCGGCGAAGAGCGGATGACCCGGCGGAAGCAGCTCCGTGGTGACGAGGTATGTGGTCCCCCAGGCGATGGGGGCGAGTGCGGTCAACAGCACGAGCGTCAGGCGGTTCATATCTCCAGCGTGCCCCCCGCGACCATATGAGTCCAACGCATGCTTGTCACGCCACCCATGAGGTGAAATCATCGACGGATGGAACTCCAACAGCTCCGGTATGTTGTCGAGGTGGCCGCGGCCTCCAGCTTCACTCGTGCGGCCGAACGGTGCTTCGTCACGCAGTCCGCGTTGAGTCATCAGATCGCCGCTCTCGAGCGTGAGCTCGGTCAGCGACTGTTCGTGAGATCGAGTCGCAGCGTTCGCCTGAGCGAGGCGGGGGAGGCGTTCCTGGAGCACGCGCGGACGGCGCTCCGGGCGGCAGAGCAGGCGCGGGAGAGCGTAGCCGCAGCGGTGGGCGTGGTGACCGGCACGCTCCGGATCGGCGTCATCCCGACGGTGACCGCCGTCGACATCCCGGAGGTGCTGGTCGCGTACCGGGCCGCGCATCCGCTCGCGCGAGTCGAGCTGCAGGTGGGGAACAGCGACGTGCTGATGACGCGCCTGCGTCGCGGCGACCTCGATGTCGCCCTTCTCGGTCTCCGCGAAGGGACGCAGCCGCTGGGTGTGGCTTCGCGCGTCCTGTCGCGGGACCGGCTGATGGCGGCGCTCCCTCGTGGGCACGAGCTGTCCGAGACCGGTGTGGTGACATTGCACGACCTCGCCGGTGCGACGTTCGCCGACTTCCCGGCGGGCACCTCGGGGCGCGCGCAGAGCGATGCCGCCTTCGCATCCGCGGAACTGTCGCGGGATGTCGCCTTCGAGGCGGACTCCGCCACCCTCCTCCTCGGTCTGGTCGCCGCCGGGCTGGCGGTGACTCTGCTCGCACCGGGGACGATCGAACGATCTGCGGCAGATGTCGCGACCGCCGAGGTCCGCGACGGTCCCGTACGCGTGGAGCACCTGGCGTGGGACCTCGCGGCACCACGGAATGTGGCGAAGGCCTTCCTCGCCGTCATTGACGACGTCGTTCCCGGGAACGCGAAAGCGGGCCCGGAGGAGCACTCCGGACCCGCTTTCCTGTGACGTCAGGTCACTTCACGTCGTCGTCGACCCAGTCCATCGACTTGGTGACGGCCTTGCGCCACAGGCGCAGCTGACGGTCGCGCTCCGCGTCCTCCATGGAGGGCTCCCAGCGCTTGTCTTCCTGCCAGTTCGCGGACAGGTCATCCAAGCCGTTCCAGAATCCGACGGCGAGGCCGGCTGCGTACGCTGCGCCGAGTGCCGTCGTCTCTGCGACGACCGGGCGCACCACCGGCACGCCGAGCACGTCGGCCTGGAACTGCATGAGCGCATCGTTGGCGACCATGCCGCCATCGACCTTGAGCTCGGTCAGGTCCACTCCGGCGTCGGCGTTGACCGCATCGAGCACGTCGCGAGTCTGGAAGGCCACGGCCTCCAGCGCAGCGCGCGCGATGTGGTTCTTGTTGGCGTAGCGGGTGAGGCCCACGATCGCGCCACGGGCGTCCGAGCGCCAGTACGGCGCGAACAGACCCGAGAACGCCGGGACGATGTACACGCCGCCGTTGTCCTCGACCTGCTCGGCCAGCTTCTCGACCTCGGGGGCCGAGGAGATGATGCCGAGCTGGTCGCGCAGCCACTGGATGAGCGATCCCGTGACAGCGATGGAACCCTCCAGCGCGTAGTGGGCCGGTCCGTCGCCGAGCTTGTACCCGACAGTGGTCAGCAGCCCGTTCTTCGAGTGGACGATCTCCTCGCCCGTGTTGAAGATCAGGAAGCAGCCCGTGCCATAGGTGTTCTTGCTCTCGCCTGTCTGGAAGGCGGCCTGTCCGAACGTCGCGGCCTGCTGGTCGCCCAGGATGCCGGCGATCGGCGTCTCGCGCAGGAGCGACGAGCTCTCGGCGGTGCCGTACACCTCGGAGGAGGAGCGGATCTCCGGCATCATCGAGCGCGGCACGCCGAACGCCTCGAGGATGTCGTCGCGCCACTCGAGCGTCTCGAGGTCCATGAACATCGTGCGGGAGGCGTTGGTGACGTCCGTGACGTGCACTCCGCCGTCGACTCCACCCGTCAGGTTCCAGAGAACCCAACTGTCGGTGGTGCCGAAGATCAAGTCGCCTGCCTCCGCCTTCTCACGCGCGCCCTCGACGTTCTCGAGGATCCAGGCGATCTTGGTGCCGGAGAAGTACGTCGCCAGCGGCAGGCCGACGACCGGCTTGAACCGCTCGACTCCGCCGTCAGCTGCCAGGCGGTCGACGATGTCCTGCGTGCGTGTGTCCTGCCAGACGATCGCGTTGTAGGCAGGCTTTCCGGTCTTCTTGTCCCACACGACAGCGGTCTCGCGCTGGTTCGTGATGCCGACGGCTGCGATGTCGTGACGCGTCAGATCGGCCCGGCCGAGGGCCAGCCCGATGACCTCCTGCACGTTGCGCCAGATCTCGGCCGCGTCGTGCTCGACCCAACCGGCCTTCGGAAGGATCTGTTCGTGCTCCTTCTGGCCGGTCGCGACGATGCTGCCCTTCTTGTCGAAGATGATCGCGCGACTCGACGTCGTTCCCTGGTCGATGGCGATGATGTAGTCAGCCACTTGTGCTCTCCTTTGAATTCAGTGCGATGGGGTGTGCGTCAGGCGGCGAGGCCGAGCAGCACGGGTGCAGCAAGGGCGGCGATCACACCACCGATGAGGGGGCCGACGACGGGGACCCACGAGTAGGACCAGTCGCTGGCGCCCTTGCCCTTGATCGGCAGGATCGCGTGAGCGATGCGCGGACCGAGGTCACGGGCGGGGTTGATCGCGTAGCCGGTCGGGCCACCGAGAGAGGCGCCGATGCCGACCACGAGCAGAGCCACCGGAAGCGCGGTGAGCGGGCCGAGGCCCCCGGGAACGCCGACCTCGATGTCGCCGTAGTCGGCGAACGCGAAGATGCCGAACACGAGCACGAAGGTGCCGATGATCTCCGTCACGAGGTTCCAGCCGTAGGAACGGATGGCGGGGCCGGTGGAGAAGACGCCGAGCTTGTTGGCAGCCTCCGGCTCCTCGTCGAAGTGCTGCTTGTAGGCGAGCCAGACGACGATCGCACCGAGGATGGCTCCGACGAGTTCGGCCGCCGTGGCGGTGAGGAACATCACGACGCTGATCTTGCCGGCGACCATGAGGCCGATACCGACTGCAGGGTTGAGGATCGCACCGGAGTACGCGGAGACGAGCACACCGGCGAAGACCGCGAGGCCCCATCCCCAGTTGACCATCAGGAAGCCTCCGCCGAAGCCCTTGTTCTTCGCAAGGGCTACGTTGGCGACCACACCACAACCGAGGAGGACCAGCATCGCTGTGCCGACCAACTCCGAGAGGAAGTAGAGACCGAGATTCACATCAGCCATGTCTTCTTTGACCTTTCTTGTGTGTCGGGGCCCCTCTGCCCCGACACGTTATGAGGGGTTGCGCCGCGAGGAGGGCGGCAGTTCGAAGTCCGATCAGCCGCGGGTGCGGGATCGGATATCGAGTCCGTGTCGATCGTTCAGCAGCTGGCGCGTCTGGTCGAGCTCGGCGTCGTGGCGCGAGCGGTCCCAGCCGAGCATCGGTGCGAGCGCATCGGCGATCTCATCGAGCACCTCGGCGTCGGCGTTGCCGGTGAAGGCGATGCTCGTGCGGCGGAGCACGATGTCCTCCAGGCGCGCCACCATCTCGTTGTGCACCATCCACTCGAGTTCGCGGGTGGAGAGGTCGCCGCCGGCAAGGGGGGAGTCCGGTCCCTGCTCGACGTACGCCCACACGTCCGCCGCGCGGGTTCCGTATCTCGCGAGCAGCTGGTCGGCACGTGCCCCGGCGCCGGGGAGGTTCTCCTGGATCCAGATCCGGCGTGCCTTCTCAGTGCGCGGGAACTCGCGGCCGCCGCCGATCGCGCGTCCGGCGGTGGAGACTGTCCTGGTGCGGTCGATCAGGCTCAGCACGGTGTCGGAGAGCGACTCGCCGAGCGCGCGGAACGTGGTCCACTTGCCGCCGACGAGGCTGACGAGCGGGACGGCACCCTTCTCATCGACTTCGATGCGGTAGTCGCGTGACACGAACCCGGGGGCGGTGTCCTCGTGACGCGGCAGCGGACGGATACCGGAGAACTTGTAGACGATCTGATCGCGGGAGACCGGAATCGTCGGGAAGACGTGGTGGATCAGTTCGAAGAAGTAGTCGACCTCTTCCTCCGTGCACACCGGGACCTCGCGCGGGTCGGCGTCGATGTCGGTGGTGCCGACGAGCACTCGTCCCTTGAGCGGGTAGATGAGGACGATGCGGCCGTCGGAGTGTTCGAAGAAGATCTCCCGGCCCTGCGTCGCCTCGAGAAGCTCCGGGTGGTCCAGCACGATGTGCGAACCCTTGGTGCCTCCCATGAACCGGGTGTCCTCGCCGAGGGCGTCGTTCGTGAGGTCCGTCCAGGGGCCGGAGGCGTTCACCACCACGTCGGCGTGCACGCGGAATTCGGTTCCGCTCTCGCGATCGCGGAGGACGACCTCATCGCCCTCGCGCGCGATCGCCTCGACGTAGTTGAGTGCATGCGCTTCGGGGTGCGCTGCGCGACCATCCTGGAGCACATCGAGCGCGAGACGCTCGGGGTCGTGCATCGAGGCGTCGTAGTAGGTCGCCGTGTACTTGATGTTCGGGTCTAGCGAGGGCAGCTCTGCGAGTGACTTCTTCCGACCGAGGAAGCGGTGTCGGGGCACCATCCCGCCGTCACGCGAGAACGTGTCGTAGATCGTCAGACCGACCTTGATCAGGAACGCGCCGCGCTCCTGGGGCTTGCCGCTCTTGTGCGTCAGGAACCTCAGAGGCGCGGAGAGGATACCCGAGAACGTGGAGTAGATCGGGATGGTCGTCTGCAGTGGCTTCACGTAGTGAGGGGCGATCTTGAGCAGTCCGTTGCGCTCCTCGACGGACTCGCGCACGAGCCGGAACTCGCCGTTCTCGAGATAGCGGATGCCGCCGTGGATCATGTGGCTCGATGCGGAGGATGCGCCGGAGGCGAAGTCTCCTCGTTCGACGAGCAGCACGTCGACTCCCTGGAGTGCCAAGTCACGGAACGTGGAGATCCCGTTGATCCCGCCGCCGATGACGAGGACGCTCGTGCGTCCGGATTCGCGGACGGCGCGAACCTCCGCGCGCTCCGCTGACGAGTGTGTGGAATCGATCATCGTCGACCCTCTCTTCCTTACTTGCCAACCAGCATCGACCTGTGTGGCATCCCGCGCAAGCCCACTGCACATATGTGCAAGGATCGAGGGTGAGGAGGTCACGATGGTCGGTCAGAGCGCGGAAACCCGCGATAGCAAGCTGATCGCGGCGCTCACTGCCGCGCAGCTCTACTACATGCAGGACAAGACGATGGAGGTGATCGCGCAGGAGCTCGGCACCTCCCGGTCCTCGGTCTCTCGACTCTTGAGCTTCGCCCGGGAGAGCGGCCTGGTCGACATCCGCATCAATTCACCGCTGGAGCGGCTGGGCATGCTCGAGCAGCGCATCCGTGACCGGCATCGGGTGGCCGCACATGTCGTTCCCATGCCCGAGATCCTCAGCGAGGTGGAACGACTCGAGCGCGTCGCGCTCACGGCCGGGCGCCTGCTGTCGCAGTTCGTCGACTCCAACATGATCATCGGTGTGGCCTGGGGATCGACGATCAGTGCGGTGAGCCGCGGCCTCACGCAGAAGGAGACGCACAACACGACCTTCGTGCAGCTCAACGGGGCGGGCAACACCCAGACCACCGGTGTCGAGTACTCCAGCGACATCCTGCAGCGGTTCGGCAGTGCCTTCGGCGCGCAGGTGCAGCAGTTCCCCGTTCCTGCCTTCTTCGACGACCCTGCGACCCGGGAGGCGATGTGGCGCGAACGCAGCACCCGTCGAGTCCTCGATCTGCAGGCGAAGATGGACGTCGCGGTCTTCAGTCTCGGGTCTCCGGCTGCCGAGGTCCCGAGTCGTGTGTACGTCGGCGGATATCTCGGGCGCGACGACTACCGCAGCCTGCGCGAGGATCACGCGATCGGTGACGTCGCCACGGTGTTCTTCCGGTCAGACGGCTCCTGGCGGGATATCCGTGTGAACGCCAGGGCGACCGGGCCGGGGCTCGACCGCCTGCGTCGCGTTCCGCGACGGATATGCGTCGTTTCGGGCATCCCGAAGCTGGTGAGCCTCCGGGCCGCCCTCTCCGCCGGGCTCATCACCGACGTCGTCCTGGATGAGGGACTCGCCCGGCGTCTCGTCGAGGACTGAGTCGCCGCCGGCAGAGTCCGGGGCTACGCGCCTTCCGTCGAGGACTCGGGTCCGGAACGGAACTCGCGGATGAGGTGCTGCACGACGGCGGTGAGATCACCGGCGGTGGCGTTCGCGATCACGAGCTGACGTTCGTAGCTGGCCCCGTTCTCGAGGGTGACGGCGTTGTTGCCGAATTCGCGGACGCAACCGAGTTCCACAGCCACGGGCGCCAGCTCATCGAGGACTTCGGCGAGATGCTCTCGCACCGGGCGCTGCGTTCCGGCCGCATCGACGATGACCCGTGCGTCGAGCCCGTATCGCGCCGCGCGCCACTTGTTCTCCCGGTGGAACCACGCCGGGAGTTCGGGAAGGGCCCGCCCCTCGTCGAGCTCACGGGAGAAGTGCTCGACGAGCACCTGCACGAGCGCCGCGACCGACGCAAGCTCCGGCAGCGTCGAGAGGCCGTCGCACGCTCGCACCTCGATGGTCCCCCAGCGTGGAGCGGGACGGATGTCCCAGCGCACCTCCGTGGCATCCGCCATCACGCCGGTGCGGACCATGTCGTCGAGATACGACTCGTACTGGGACCAATCTCGCAACGGCCAGGGGAGTCCGGCCGTCGGAAGCTGTTGGAACACCAGCGCGCGGTTCGAGGCGTAGCCGGTGCGCTCGCCCGCCCAGAACGGACTCGACGCCGACAGGGCCTGCAGATGGGGGAGGTATGCCGAGAGCGCGTTGATGATGGGGAAGACCTTGCGCTGGTCCTCCACCCCGATGTGCACGTGGATCCCCCAGATCATCATGTTGCGACCCCACCACTGGGTGCGCTCGATGAGGGTGTGATACCGCGACTTGTCGGTGACCTCCTGATCGAACCACTGTGCGAACGGGTGACTGCCCGCCGACAGCAGTTCGATGCCGGCCGGGTCCGTCGCGGTGCGCACGGCCGTGATGGCGTTCGCGATGTCGTCGACTGCATGCGCCACGGAATCGCCGATCCCGCTCGTGACTTCGATCGTGTTCGTGAGCAGCTCGCCCGTGACGGTATGGCGCTCATCCTCGCTCTCGGCTTCGAGCGCCGCCAGCAGTTCCGGGGCGCGTCCGACGAGGTCACCGCTCACGGGATCCGCGAGCATGATCTCCCATTCGAGGCCGACGGTGGATCGGGCGGAAGAGGCGAACTCGAGTTTCACCCGCACAGTCTGACACGCGGGCGACGCGACACGACAACGGCCGTTGCGCCACGTTTCGCGCCGGGCGCGAGGATCTGGCAGAATAGAGGGTCGGACGACCTGCTCGACCCTCTATCCAGCAGGTGTCCACACTCATTTGAGCTTCCGCCGGGTGTGCACCCCACTCTCCAGGCGATCAGTTCGTTTCCTTCCACACAATTCAGGAGAATCGTGGCTGTCAAGATTCGTCTCAAGCGCCTGGGCAAGATCCGTGCGCCGTACTACCGCATCGTCGTCGCCGACTCGAAGACCAAGCGCGATGGTCGCGTGATCGAGGAGATCGGCAAGTACCACCCCACCGAGGAGCCCTCGTTCATCGAGGTCGACTCCGAGCGTGCGCAGTACTGGCTCTCCGTCGGCGCGCAGCCGACCGAGCAGGTCGCCGCCATCCTCAAGATCACGGGCGACTGGGGCAAGTTCAAGGGCGACGCCGACGCGAAGTCCACCCTCAAGGTGAAGGAGCCCAAGGCTCCCTTCGAGATCGACGCATCCAAGAAGTCCGTCGTCAAGCCCAAGGCCGAGAAGAAGGTGGAGGCCCCCGCTGAGGAGGCTCCCGCCGCGGCCGACGCGGAGGCCGCTGAGGCCCCCGCCGCCGACGCAGAGTAATCCGCCGTGCTCGCCGCCGCGCTCGAACACATCGTCAAGGGGATCGTCGATCACCCGGAAGATGTCCGCATCAATGAATCCACATCGCCGCGAGGCGACCTCCTCGAGGTGCGCGTGCACCCCGATGACCGTGGACGCGTGATCGGGCGCGGCGGCCGCACAGCCAAGGCCCTTCGCACCCTCGTCAGCGCGCTCGCTGACGGGCGTCGGGTCCGCGTCGATGTCGCGGACGACTGACGTGGTGCCGAAGGACCGCAACCAGGGCAAGAATCAGCTGCGCGTCGGGCGTCTCGTGAAGGCGCACGGCCTCAAAGGCGGCCTCAAGCTCGAGCTGTACACCGACAATCCGGCGGGTCGTTTCACCCCCGGTGCCGGCTTCACGGTGCAGGTGCCCGAGGCATCGCCGTGGCACGGCAAGGACATCACCGTTCGCGAATACCGTTTGATGAACGGGAATCCGGTCGTCTTCTTCGAAGATGTCGATGACCGAGAATCCGCCGAGAGCCTCGTGAAGGCGATCCTCTGGATCGACCAGGACGTCGATGAGGTCGAGGACGACGCGTGGTTCGATCACCAGCTCGTGGGGCTCGACGTCGTTCGCGACGATGCGGTCATCGGCCGGGTCATCCGCGTCGAGCACTTCCCGGCGCAGGATCTGCTCATCGTGAAGTCCGGCGAGAACGAGGTCATGGTCCCTTTCGTGGCCGCCATCGTCCCCACCGTCGACGTCTCGGTCGGTCGTCTGATCGTGACGCCGCCGCCGGGACTCTTCGAGGAGCTCCCCGACGCCGCGGATGCCGAGCAGCCGTCGGGCTCGGACGCCGAAGCCCCTGAGTGACCGCTGATACGGTTCCCCCGTGCGCATCGACGTCCTCTCCATCTTTCCGTCCTACTTCGACGGCCTGACGCTCTCCCTCCTCGGGAAGGCGCAGCACGCCGGCATCATCGACCTTCGCGTGCATGACCTCCGCGACTGGACGTCCGATCGTCACAACACGGTCGACGACACCCCGTACGGCGGTGGCGCCGGCATGGTCATGAAGCCGGAGCCATGGGGTCTTGCTCTCGATGACGTCGCCGGTCCGTCCGATACGGCGGGGGGCGAGCGACCGACCATCATCTTCCCGTCACCTGCCGGTGAGGTCTTCACGCAGAAGACCGCACGGGCGCTGGCCACCCATGAGCACCTCGTCTTCGGGTGCGGACGTTACGAGGGCATCGACGAACGCGTCTTCGAGTACGCAGCCGACCTCGGCGAGGTGCGCCTCATCAGCCTCGGGGACTACGTCTTAAACGGGGGAGAGGTCGCCACGATGGCGATGATCGAGGCGATCGGGAGGCTCATCCCCGGCGTCGTCGGCAATCCGGAAAGCCTCGTCGAGGAGTCGCACGAGGACGGGCTCCTGGAGTACCCCTCGTACACGAAGCCCGCTTCATGGCGCGAGCGGGCGGTGCCGGACATCCTGCTGAGCGGCAACCACGGGGCGATCGCCACCTGGCGCCGCGAGCAGCAGTTCGAGCGCACCAGGCTGCGTCGCCCTGATCTCCTCCCGGACGACGAGACCTCGCAGTCCTGACCGGGATCGACGCCGAATCCGCTCGGATGCGCCTGTCAGAGCATCCGCTCCGAGGTGCCATCGATCTCGAAGACCACGCCGTGCGGATGTCTCAGTCCGAGCGCGTTCGACGCATCGAGACGTCGTAGCTCGGCACGCAGCATCCGTCCGATCATCTCGTGGCTCACGAGCAGCGGTGTCCCCTCGGACGCCCATCCGCAGCTGCTGAGGGCCTTTCGCGCTCGGGAACGGGCTTGCGCGTAACTCTCACCGCCGGGGAATGCCCATCCGTAGCGATTGGCGGCGCGCTCCTCTCTGGCCATCGGATACGCCGCGTCGATCTCGTCCCAAGTCATACCCGCCAGCGCACCGTGATCGAGATCGGCGAGTTCCGGCACCTCAATGACCTCGGCCCCGAGCCGGTCAGCGATGATGACCGCGGTCTGCATGGCTCTACCGAGCGGGCTGGAGCACACGGTGAGCACGCCGGCGTCACCGAGGCGGGAGGCGATTGCGCGGGCTTGGGCGATGCCTTCGTCGGTGAGGGGCGAGTCGAGCTGACCCTGCAAGCGGTGTTCGACGTTCCACACGGTCTGACCATGCCGAGCGAGGAGAAGACGCTCCGGCACATGGCGATCCTGCGGAATCATGGACTCAGGATGGCATACGGCCTCGCGTTTCGGCTCGTGGCGCGGGTCAGTCCACGCCGAGGAACGATCGGTCGGTCAGGATGATGGGGCCGTCTTCCGTGATCGCGATGGTGTGCTCGGAGTGGGCGCCGCGTGAACCGTCAGCGCTGCGCAGGGTCCATCCGTCGGGGTCGGTGACCAGCTCGTCTGTCGTCGCGAGGAGCCAGGGCTCGAGTGCGAGGACCAGGCCGGCCCTCAGGGGAAAGCCCCGGCCGGCGCGGCCGTCGTTCGGCACGTGCGGGTCCCCGTGCATCGTGCGTCCGACTCCGTGCCCACCGAAGTCGGTATTGATCGAGTAGCCCTCGCCGTGTGCGATGGCGGCGACGGCCGCGGAGATGTCGCCGATGCGGTTTCCGACCGTTGCGGAGTCGATCGCGGCGGTCAGGGCGCGTTCGGTGGTACCGATGAGTCGAAGGTCTTCTTCACGAGCCGCGCCGACGACGAACGACACCGCCGAGTCGGCGACCCAACCGTCGACCGACACTGCGAAGTCGAGGGTGACGAGGTCGCCGTCACGCAGTGTGTAGTCATGGGGGAGGCCGTGCAGCACGGCGTCGTTGACCGAGGTGCAGATCACCTTGCCGAACGGACTCGCTCCGAACGAGGGGTGATAGTCGATGTAACACGACTCTGCGCCGGCCTTGCGGATCATGTCGTGTGCGCGGCGATCGATCGAGAGGAGGTTCGTCCCGACCTTCGTCTCGTCGCGCAGGGTCGCCAGTGTCTCGGCCACGAAACGTCCTGCGGCGCGCATCTCGTCGATCTCGGCAGGGGTGCGCAGTTCGATCATCGGGTTTCCTCTCGTCGTCTCCATTCTCCCTGATCCGGCGCGGGCGGTTCCCCGACCGCTCTCAGCGAACACCGGGCCGCAGGGGCGGGTGTCGTCGTACGATCTGATCATGTGGTTGCGACAGGCCTTCTTCCGCTGGCTCCTCCCGGCGGCGTTCCTCCTGCCGCTCTGGCTGCTGATCGGCTGGGGGGTCTTCCAGGGTGGCTGGTCCATTCTCTGGGTGCTGCTCATCGCGATGCCGTCCGTCTTCGTCGGACAGCTCCTGCTCACGCTCCTGACGCGCTCGCGCCCGTCCGTTCGCATCGAGCGGGCCGTATCGTGGTGGGATGTCATCGGCTTCACGATCTGGAACGGGCTGACCATCGCCGTCGGCTTCTTCATCGACGGGGCTTTCCCGTGGTTGCTGACCGGCGCGATCGTCGCGGGCATCGCACTGATCTGGTTGCAGCTCTGGCAGCTGTGGAACGAGGCGAAGGGGAGCGGGACCCGACTGCGCGAGACCATCACCTGGTCCACGATCCCGCCCGTCAACGAACCTGCCCCTCCCACGCGCGCACACGAGATCATCGTGGTGCGGGAGACCGACGGCCGCGACTGAGGTCAGCGTTTTGGCCGGGCGCGGCATCCATGGCAGAATGAGTGTTTGTGCTGTGACCGGCTCTGCCACAGGGGAGCCCGCGGACGTTCGCCGTTCCGTACAGCTCACTCCCTTCTTGTTCCTTTGAATACATGCATGCGACCTGTGGCGGGTGCAGAGAGAGATGATCATGCAGATCCTCGACGCCGTCGACGCGGCTTCCCTTCGTTCGGACATCCCGGACTTCTTCCCCGGTGACACCGTCAAGGTTCACGTCAACATCACCGAGGGCAGCCGCTCTCGTATCCAGGTCTTCCAGGGTGTCGTCATCGGCCGTCAGGGCGACAGCGTGCGCGAGACCTTCACGGTCCGCAAGATCAGCTTCCAGGTGGGCGTCGAGCGTACCTTCCCGGTGCACTCCCCGGTGATCGACCACATCGAGGTCGTCACCCGCGGTGACGTGCGTCGCGCGAAGCTCTACTACCTCCGCCAGCTCCGTGGCAAGAAGGCCAAGATCAAGGAGAAGCGCGACCGCTGAGTCGCAGGTTCTCCACAGCACCCCAGGACACGATGTCCTGGGGTGCTGTGTTCTGTCCCCGGTGTGCGAACCTTGATACCGTCGCGCCAGAGCGGTGTATGACTCGAGAAGGAACCTGATGACTGATTCGCCGGCCGCGCGCACTTCCAGACGACGCGGGTTCCTGGTCTTCCTCCGCGACGTGCTGGTGATCATCGTGATCGCCGCCCTCGTGTCCTTCGTGGTCAAGAGCTTCGTCGTGAGGTCGTTCTACATTCCGTCGGCCTCGATGGAGCGCACCCTTCTCGTGAAGGATCGGATTCTCGTCGACGAGCTGACCCCTCGGTGGACCGACTATGCACGTGGCGATGTCGTCGTCTTCAAGGATCCGGGCGGCTGGCTCGATCCACAGCCGCAGACGCCCGCTCAGCCTCCGCTCGTTCAGGCGGTCGACTGGGTCCTCAACTTCGTCGGCATCTCCGCGACGGACTCGCAGGACCACCTCGTGAAGCGCGTGATCGGTTTGCCCGGCGATCATGTCGTGTGCTGCAACGCACTCGGCCAGATCACGATCAACGGCGCCCCGATCGACGAACTCAGCTACCTGAACCTCCCCGAGGGCGACACGGCCGCCTCGAACGAGCCGTTCGACGTGGTCGTTCCCGATGACTCGGTCTGGCTGCTGGGCGACAATCGCGATCGATCGCGCGACGCGCGCGCACATCAGGACCTCCCCAGCGGGGGCTTCGTCCCGATGGAGAACATCGTCGGCAAGGCCTTCCTGACGACCTGGCCTCTGGATCGCATGGGACCGATCGACGGCCACCACGACACGTTCAACGGAGTTCCGGACCCCGAATGACCGTGATCACCCCGAAGCTGACCCTGGAACGCAAACTCCTGGGGGAGTGCGGCGTGATCATCGCGCTGGATGAGGTGGGTCGAGGCGCACTCGCCGGTCCCGTCGCCGTCGGCGCCGCGATGATGGATGCGGCAGGCGTGCGACGTCGCGTGCCGGATGGTCTGCGTGATTCCAAGCTCGTGACGGAGAAGCGTCGGCCCGATGTCGCGGCACGCGCAGCGGCGTGGGTGCAGGCCTCTGCCGTCGGCTGGGCGAGCGCCGAAGAAGTCGACCAGGTCGGCATCATGCGGGCCCTCGGACTCGCCGCATCGCGCGCTGTGTCGGCGATCGCTGCGCAGGGGGCTTCGATGGACGAGGCGCTCGTTCTGCTCGACGGGAACCACGATTACGTCTCCCGAGTGCATTCGTCGCCGCTGCGCGTGCGACCCGTCATCAAAGCCGACCGCGACTGCGCCTCCGTGTCTGCGGCCTCCGTGATCGCGAAGGTGGCCCGCGACCTGTACATGGCCGAACTTCACGAGAGCCATCCTGCATATCAGTGGAATCGCAACAAGGGCTACGCGAGCCCCGAACACCGCGAGGCCATCCGGCGCAACGGGCTGTCTCCTTTCCACCGTGCGTCGTGGGCCATCGCCGACGCCCCGACCCTGTTCTGATCCAGACCTGCATCGGCCGGCGATGCCGCGCCTCGTGCGCCGCGACTCTAGGATGGAGTCATCATGGATGAGGAAGCCTTCGACGACTACGACCGCGAGCTCGAGCTGGCACTGTTCCGGGAGTACCGGGATGTGGTGTCGCAGTTCCAGTACGTCGTCGAGACCGAACGCCGCTTCTACCTCGCGAACGAGGTCAACGTCGTCCGCCGCGACACCGAACACGATTTCTATTTCGAGATCTCGATGAGCGATGTGTGGGTGTGGGACATCTACCGAGCGGATCGCTTCGTGAAGGCCGTGCGCGTGCTCACGTTCAAGGACGTGAATGTCGAGGAGCTCCAGCGTCGGGAGTTCGAACTCCCGCAGGAACTCTCGCTCGACGGGGAGTGACCTTCGTCGCCACTGCCGACCTTGATGCTGGTCCTCCACACCATGCGGAATCCCTGAGTAATCCCCACTTCAGCGCCAGGGCGTGAGGGCACCTCTCAGGCTACGAGTCTGACCGCGATGCTGAGGTCATGGCAGCAAAAGACGACCTCGGCCGAGCCGGGGAAGAGCGCGCGGCGCAGCACCTGATAGGCAGCGGATACACCGTGCTCGACAGGAACTGGCGGTGTTCGCAAGGGGAGATCGACATTGTCGCCGCGGTAGGCGATCAGCTGGCGATGATCGAGGTGAAGACGAGACGCACGGCAGCATTCGGGCACCCGTTCGAGGCGGTCGATCAACGAAAGCGCCGCCGGCTCTGGCAACTCGCGCAGGCGTGGCTCGCCGCTCATCCCGAGGTGGCTCGTGGGCGCACCGTGAGGCTCGAGGCAATCGGGATCATCGGGCCGGACCCGTTCCTGGGGTCGCTCGAGCATCTCGTGGACATCGCATGAGTACGGCCCGCACGTGGGCTGTCGCACTGAGCGGGGTCGATGGTCATCTCGTCGAAGTCGAAGCCGACCTGTCGAACCAGACGCCCGAGTTCCGGATCATCGGTCTACCCGACAAGTCGCTCGCGGAGGCGGTGCAACGGGTGCACAATGCTTGCAAAAATG
Source organism: Microbacterium sp. Mcb102 (assembly GCF_024519805.1). Classification (NCBI taxonomy): domain Bacteria; kingdom Bacillati; phylum Actinomycetota; class Actinomycetes; order Micrococcales; family Microbacteriaceae; genus Microbacterium; species Microbacterium sp. Mcb102. Next base: position 600,547 of record NZ_JALJRG010000001.1, read on the forward strand.
CCGGGCTCGACCTACCTCGGCGCCGCCTCACGGTCAACCTGTCGCCAGCCAGCCTTCCCAAGCACGGAGCAGGGTTCGACCTCGGAATCGCCGTGGCTGCTCTGGCTGCCGGCGGCTCGATCGAACCGCGCTCGATCGCAGCGACCGTACATGTCGGAGAACTCGGGCTCGACGGGAGGATCCGCCCTGTCCCGGGTGTGCTCCCTGCCGTGTTCGCTGCTGCACGTGCCGGGTTCGAAAGGGTGATCGTTCCTCACGCCAACGAAGCAGAGGCGAGACTGGTCCCCGGAGTCCATGTCCGTGCTGCCACCTCTCTCGCCGAAGTCGCGGTGTGGCACGGTGCCGATGTCGAAGCGCCCGAGGTCGAGACCGTCGACATGGCGTCGGCGTCGGTCAACGCACCGTCAGATCTGGATCTGTCCGACGTCGTCGGCCAGGAAGACGCGATCGAGGCGCTCATCGTCGCCGCTGCAGGTGGACATCATCTGCTGCTGAGCGGGCCTCCGGGCGCAGGCAAGACGATGCTCGCCCGACGACTCCCCGGAATCATGCCGCCGCTCGGGGACCAGGAGGCACTCGAGGTCGCCTCCATACTCTCGCTCAACGGGGATCGGGTCGTGACGCTCGGCCGCACGCCGCCACTGGAAGCCCCGCACCACAGTGCGTCCGTCGCAGCGTTGGTCGGCGGTGGGTCGCGCGCTGCTCGGCCCGGAGCTATCGTGCGGGCCCACTGCGGCGTGCTGTTCCTCGACGAGGCGGCGGAGTTCTCTCGCGCGGCTCTCGACGCGCTGCGCCAGCCGCTCGAATCGGGAGTCATCGAGGTGCATCGAGCGGGGTTTACAGCGCGCTTTCCCGCGAGGTTCCAGCTGCTGCTCGCGATGAATCCGTGTCCGTGCGGAAATCATGGCGTCAGGGGTGCCGAATGCGTGTGTCCGCCCATGGCGATCCGGCGGTACTCGACGCGATTGTCGGGACCGCTCCGCGATCGGATCGATATCGACCTGCACGTCGCCCGGGTGGCCGCGTCGTGCGCGACGGACGAGCGGAGGGCGAGAACCACGACAGCGCGGGCGAGGGCCCGGGTCCTCGCCGCGAGCGAGCGTGCGGCGGAACGGTGGAAGAGCACGCCGTGGCGGCGCAATGCCGATGTCCCGGGAACCTGGCTCCGGCAGGGGGCCCTGCGACTCTCCGCCGCGACTCGATCGCCACTCGATCGTGCGCTAGAGCGCGGGTCGTTGACACTGCGGGGCTATGACCGAGTGCTCAGAGTCGCGTGGACGATGGCCGATCTGGCAGACATCGACCGGCCCGGCGCCGAGGAGATCGGCAGGGCGCTGCACCTGCGGAGAGGACTGTCATGAGGATCGACGAACTACAGGACGACCCCGAGACCATCGCAGCGGTCCGTCGCATCCACAAGGGGGATGCCGTCGCGGAGTGCGTGGCTCGCGCAGCGTGGAGCGTGATCGCCGAACCCGGTGATGCCGTCGCAGGTGCACTGATCGAGGCCCTGGGCGCTGGCGATGCACTGTCGGCGGCGCTGGGAGATGGCGCGTCGCTGATACCCTCCGGTGCTGCGAGCGGGCGGGCATCTCGGGCGCTGTCAGCGGCCAGAGCACGATGGCGTCTTCAGGCGGATCCCCGCGCGGTGCGGCAGGCTCTCCGCAGCGCGTTCGATGTCGGCGCGCAACTGGTAGTCCCCGGCGACGCGAACTGGCCCGTGAGCCTCGATGATCTCGGTCCCCACGCGCCGAACGCACTGTGGGTGCGTGGACATGCCGATCTGCTCGTGCGCGAGCCACGCGTGTCGATGGTCGGAGCACGGGCCGCCAGCAGCTACGGCGAACACGTTGCGGCGGAACTCAGCGGGGATCTCGCCGCCAGGGGAGCGGTGGTCGTCTCCGGCGGTGCATACGGGATCGATGGTGCTGTACACCGGGCTGCTCTCGGTGTGGGTGGCGCGACCGTCGCCTTCCTCGCCGGCGGAGTCGACCGCGCCTATCCGGTGGGTCATCAGAGGCTCCTGCAGCAGATCGCGGTGGAGGGGGCTGTGGTGAGTGAGCCGCCGTGCGGCGCAGCCCCGACCAAGTGGCGCTTCCTGGCGAGGAACCGACTTATTGCTGCGCTCGGGCAGGCTACCGTCGTGGTCGAAGCGGGGTGGCGCAGCGGCTCGTTGAACACCGCCGGTCATGCGGCGACGCTGGGTCGTCCGCTCGGAGCCGTTCCCGGGCCGGTGACATCGGCATCTTCCGCGGGGTGCCACCGGCTGCTCCGGGAGTACGACGCGCAGTGCGTCACGTCGGCACATGAGGTACGAGAGCTATGGGGGTCGATCGAACAACGAGCGGGCGAGGGTGATGAGCACGATCCGAATCGCACTCGGGTCCTCGATGCCCTGAGCGCGAGGTCCAGGCTCTCGGTCGAGGAGATCGCCCGCAGGTCGGGCCTGTCGCCGGAACGCGTGCGCTCATGCCTCGGATTGCTGCATCTGGACGGGGATGTCTCCGTCGACGAACGGGGGTGGCACCGGGCGCGCGCGTCGCGGACCGAGTGAGAGGCATCCGCAGAGACATCGGCGAGGCTGAAGAGACGACGCGGCGCGCGGCGGCAAGCTGAACCCATGGATCTCGCGGTCGCCACTGAGGCGTTCGTCGGTCACCTGGAGCGGGTGCGTCGACTCTCGCCGGCGACCGTGAAGGCGTACCGGTCGGACCTTCGAGACCTCCAGACGTCGGCAGTCGGTGTCACGCTCGAGGAAGTCGACCTCGAGGTGCTCAGAAATTGGCTCTGGCGTGCCACCCAGCGCGGCGATGCGAGATCCACGCTTGCACGGCGAGCTGCGGCGGCCCGGTCATTCTTCAGCTGGGCGCATGAGCAGGAGCTCGTATCCCACGACCCGAGCCTGCGGCTGATCGCGCCGAAGAAGGGACGCACACTGCCCACGGTGGCATCCCGCGAAGCCATGTCGGGCCTGCTCGATGCGCATCGCGATGCGGCCGAGACGGGGGATCCGATCGCTTTGCGGGATCACGCCATCCTCGAGCTGCTCTACGGTTCCGGCATCCGTGTCGCCGAACTGTGCGGGCTGGATGTCGATGACCTCGACCTCGACAGAGGAACGGCCCGCGTGCTCGGGAAGGGAGCCAAAGAGCGGGTGGTGCCGTACGGCGCTCCGGCGAGGGCTGCGCTCGAGGCGTACCTCCATCGTGGCCGGCCCGTCCTGGTGGCGAGGGCGCGTAACTTCTCACCGGCGGTGATGCTGGGTAGCCGTGGTGCCCGGATCGGCCCTCGAGCGGTATACGAACTCGTCGCCAGGGTGCTGGCACCGATCGTCGGCGCGGAGACCATCGGCCCGCACGCTCTCCGACACACGGCGGCCACGCACCTTCTCGACGGTGGCGCAGACCTGCGGGCCGTCCAGGAAATACTCGGCCACGCCAGCCTCGGCACGACCCAGATATACACGCACGTCTCGGCCGAACGTCTGACCGCGACCTACCGGCTGGCACATCCTCGGGCGTGACGTCGGGAGCGACCTGCTTGAGCCGCTTGGCTGCGGGAGCCATGGTGGGGCGGGATCACAGCGGGTCGCAGCAGGGGAGCAGGATGGCCCGAGGGGGGTCGCCGAAGAGCAGCATCGGATTGATGTACGTGCCGTCTCGTCGTATGCCGAGGTGCAGCGCACCCGCCGGGGTATGACCGCCAACGTCGACGAATCCGATCTCCTGCCCGCCCGACACCGCGTCCCCAGGGTCGAGCGTCGTCCGGAGTGGTTCGAAGGTGCTGACGAGGCCGCCGTCGTGCTCGATGGTCAGGAGCGGCCGGTCCACGACGGTCCCGCGGAAAGCCACAGTGCCATCTGCGGGGGCCGTGACCACCGCGTCGATCGAGGCGTCCATGTCGACTCCACGATGACCGGCGCCGTACTCGTGCGCCGGAGCGCGAAACGGCTCGACGACCTCTCGATTCCCGGCGAGCGGCCAGCGCCAGCGCGGTAGGTCTGCTGTGCCGCCCGAGGCCGCCGAGGTATCGGGTGCGCACAGGGCGAGCGCAACGAGCACGGCGATGGCCGTGCCGGACGTCGTTCGGAGCAGAATGCGCATGAGGGGAGTGTGACGGCTCCTCGGAGCGGTCAGATGGACAACTCGGCCCGTTCGATGGAGCGCGTGGATGACTCCGGCGGGGCCTTGTCGGTGCAGGGTGAGTGACGTCGCTGCGTCCTGTATGCTGGGGGAGCACCTCGATATCGGGGTGACTACGCGTGCCCAAAGCGATTCAGATCGCGGCATCCACTCCCACAGGTCCTGTTCCTCGAACAGGCGGGCGTGGGCCGGGCACCAGGAAGTCCGATCATCCGATCGGCTTGCAACCTCAACGGCGCAGGAACGCGCCAGAACCAGGAGACGACCATGGCTGTGGTCACCATCCGCCAGCTGCTCGACAGCGGCGTGCACTTCGGACACCAGACCCGTCGGTGGAACCCGAAGGTCAAGCGCTTCATCCTCACCGAGCGCAGCGGCATCCACATCATCGACCTCCAGCAGTCGCTCGGCTACATCGACAAGGCCTACGACTTCGTCAAGGAGACCGTCGCCCACGGTGGCACGATCCTCTTCGTCGGCACCAAGAAGCAGGCGCAGGAGATCCTCGCCGAGCAGGCGACGCGTGTCGGCCAGCCCTTCGTGAACCAGCGGTGGCTCGGTGGACTCCTCACCAACTTCCAGACGATCTCCAAGCGTCTCGCACGTATGAAGGAGCTCGAGGAGCTCGACTACGAGACCCCGGCCAACAGCGGCTTCACGAAGAAGGAGCTCCTGCTCAAGAAGCGTGAGCTCGACAAGCTGCACAAGTCGCTCGGCGGTATCCGCAACCTCACCAAGACGCCGTCGGCCATCTGGGTCGTCGACGCCAAGCGCGAGCACCTCGCGATCGATGAGGCCAAGAAGCTCGGCATCCCGGTGATCGGCATCCTCGACACCAACGCCGACCCGGACGACTTCCAGTACCCGATCCCCGGCAACGACGATGCGATCCGCTCCGTCTCGCTGCTGACGCGCATCATCGCCGACGCCGCGGCCGAGGGCCTGCAGCAGAAGCACAACCCGGAGACGGGTGACGCCGAGCCGCTCGCCGACTGGGAGAAGGAGCTCCTCGAGACTCCCGCCCAGGAGGTGCAGGAGTCCGCTGACGCCGCCGAGGTCGTGACCTCCGACGATGAGGCCGCCGTCGTCGAGACGCCTGCTGCTGACGAGACCGCTGCCGACGAGGCCGGTGCGGAGGCACATGACGAGGCGATCGCCGCCGCTTCCGGTGAGGAGACCGCTGAGGTCGCCGCCGCCGAGGCTGCCGACGCCAAGTAATCCCCTCGTTCACACACACCTAACGAAGCAAGGAGCCACCACACATGGCCAACTTCACCATCGCTGACCTCAAGGCGCTGCGTGAGCAGCTCGGCACCGGAATGGTCGACACCAAGAAGGCGCTCGAGGAGGCTGACGGAGACGTCGCGAAGGCCACCGAGATCCTGCGTCTCAAGGGTGCGAAGGGCAACGCGAAGCGCGCTGACCGTTCGACCAGCGAGGGACTGATCGTCGCTCGCGAGCAGGATGGCGCTGTGACGCTCATCGAGCTCGCCTGCGAGACCGACTTCGTCGCGAAGAACGAGCGCTTCATCGCGCTGGCCGACAAGGTCGCCGACGCCGCAGCAGCGGTCAAGGCCGACTCGGTCGACGCCGCCCTCGCCGCCTCCGCCGGCGACAAGAGCGTCGAGCAGGTCATCTCCGAAGAGGCCGCGATCATCGGCGAGAAGGTCGAACTGCGCCGCGTGCGCACGATCTCGGGCGACAAGGTCGAGGTCTACCTCCACCGCACGAGCAAGGACCTGCCCCCGCAGATCGGTGTCGTCGTCGCCTACTCGGGTGAGGATGCCGAGACCGCGCGCAGCATCGCCCAGCACATCTCCTTCGCGAACCCGTCGTACCTGTCCCGCGAGGACGTGCCGGCGGACGCGGTCGAGAAGGAGCGCGAGATCGTCACCGAGATCTCTCGCAACGAGGGCAAGCCGGAAGCGGCTCTCCCGAAGATCGTCGAAGGCCGCGTGTCTGCGTTCATCAAGCAGGTCGCCCTGCTCGAGCAGGACTACGCCAAGGACAACAAGCTCTCTGTCGCCCAGGTGGCGAAGGACGCCGGTATCACCGTGACGGACTTCGCGCGCTTCAAGGTCGGCGCGTAGCAAGGTCGAAGGGGTTCGGATCGCATGATCCGAACCCCTTCTTCATGCCCACGAGGCACTATCTTGAATCGGGACGAGAGGACACCCACCCATGAATGAACGCACCGGACGCCGACGCGTCCTTCTCAAGCTCTCCGGCGAGGCTTTCGGAGCGGGGCAGCTGGGTGTCAGCCCCGATGTGGTCTCGCAGATCGCCCGCGACATCGCCGCGGCCGTCGATCGGGTCGAGGTGGCGATCGTCGTCGGTGGAGGCAACTTCTTCCGCGGTGCCGAGCTCAGCCAGCGCGGCATGGACAGGGGGCGCGCCGACTACATGGGCATGCTGGGCACGGTCATGAACGCCCTCGCCCTCCAGGACTTCCTCGAGCAGGCCGGAGCCGCCACCCGCGTGCAGTCGGCCATCTCGATGACTCAGGTCGCCGAGCCGTACATCCCGCGCCGCGCCGAGCGTCACCTCGAGAAAGGCCGCGTCGTCATCTTCGGTGCCGGCGCAGGCCTCCCGTACTTCTCCACCGACACCGTCGCAGCGCAGCGCGCGCTCGAGATCGGCGCGGACGAGGTCCTCGTCGCCAAGAACGGCGTCGACGCGATCTACACCGCCGACCCGAACAAGCACGCCGACGCGGAGCGCATCGAGCGCGTCACGTATCGTGATGCGCTGCAGCGTGGCCTCAAGGTCGTCGACTCGACCGCCTTCAGCCTGTGTATGGACAACAGCATGGACATGCGCGTGTTCGGCATGGAGCCCGCAGGCAACGTGACCCGCGCGTTGCTCGGCGAGCCGATCGGAACCCTCGTCACCGCCTGAGCGTGTGACACGGCGGAGACGACTTCGCCCGATAGAATTTGCAGAACACCCCGACGATAGGAGCCACCGTGATCGCGGACGTCCTCGCTGAAACCACCACTCGTATGAACCGGGCGGTCGAAGCTGCCAAGGAGGACTTCTCCACGGTGCGCACCGGTCGTGCGAACCCGCAGATGTTCCAGAAGGTCCTCGTGGACTACTACGGCACGCCGACCCCGATCGCCCAGCTCGCATCGCTGGCGAACCAGGAAGCCCGAACGCTCATCATCACGCCGTACGACAAGTCGGCGCTGAAGGCGATCGAGCAGGCGATCCGCGACATGCCGAACCTCGGAGTCAACCCCACGAACGACGGCAACCTCGTGCGCGTGACGATGCCCGAGCTCACGGCTGAGCGTCGCAAGGAGTACGTCAAGCTCGTCAAGACCAAGGCTGAAGACGCGAAGGTCCATGTCCGTGGCATCCGTCGCAAGGCGAAGGACGAGCTCGACGCGCTCAAGAGCGAGCTCGGTGAGGATGAGATCGCTCGGGGCGAGAAGGAGCTGGACGGCCTGACGCGCCAGCACGTCGACCTCATCGACGACGCGCTGAAGCGCAAAGAGGCCGAACTCCTCGAGGTGTAGTCCGGATGTCTGACGAAACGCGAGACGCCGAGGAGGGCATGCCGCCGACGCGTAGAGACGCGCGTGATGGCACGCCGCTCGACGGCGTCCCGCTCGCGGACGCCGCCTTCCCGACGTTCGATGCGGAGACCATTCCGCCTCGTCCACCGCTGCCGGCGTCATCCGCCGGTGCGGCGCCCGTCGTGGCCGGGCCGCTCGACACAGCCGACCACAATGCGATCCGGGAGCAGTGGCGGGCCGCGCGGGACGAACTCGAGAACCATGTCTCCCATGCACGCGATCAGATCGATCAGGCGAATGAACGGATAAAACAGCGCACGGGGCGGGACCTCGTTCTGGCGATTCTGATCGGTCTCGCGTTCGGTGCGGCGCTGCTCGGATCGCTGCTCTTCGTCAAAGCGCTGTTCGTGCCGTTCGCTCTGGCCGCGGCACTGCTGGGGGTGTACGAACTCTCTCGGGCTCTGCGGGCCTCCGGCCGCCGGGTCGATGTCGTTCCCCAGCTGGTCGCGGGCGCCTTCCTGGTGCTCTCCGCGTACTTCGCAGAACCGTGGCTGTCCTGGGTCATGCTCTTCGTGGCGGTCGCGTTCGTGATCGTGTGGCGACTCATCGCCCAGATGATGGTGAAAGACGGCCGTACCTACGGTGACGTCCTCGCGGATACGGTCATCGGCGGTTTCGTCCAGGTCTACGTCCCGTTCCTCGCCGGCGTCGCTCTCATCCTCCTCGAACAGGAGGGTGGCCAGTGGTGGGTGCTCAGCTTCATCGCCGTCGCGGTCGCCGCCGACACGGGGGCGTACGCGGCGGGTCTCGCTTTCGGACGTCACCCGATGGCCCCGAAGATCAGCCCCAAGAAGACCTGGGAGGGATTCGGCGGCGCTGTCCTCGCTTCCCTGGTTGCCGGCGTGCTGCTCGCCATCTTCCTTCTCGAACTGCCCTGGTGGGCGGGCCTGATCTTCGGCGCGTCGATCCTGCTGTCGGCGACGCTGGGCGATCTCGGGGAATCCATGCTCAAGCGCGATCTCGGCATCAAGGACATGAGTTCTTGGCTTCCCGGGCACGGCGGTCTTCTTGATCGGCTCGACAGCATCCTGCCCTCGACGATCCCGGCGCTCTGCCTCTACTTCCTCCTCTCTCCCTGGGTGGTGCTGTGATGAACGAAGACCAGGTCGCCGAGCGAGCTGCCGATGCCTCGACGGCGTTCGCGCTGACGTCCGGGCGCGAGCGTGGATACCACCGTGCCGCTGTCGACACCTTTCTCGCGTCTGCGCGACGAGCGTTCGAGGCCGGTACCGACGACCTGGGCGCCGACGATGTGCGCGCGGCATCCTTTCCGCTCGTCAAGGGCGGCTACGTGGTGGCCGACGTCGATGCGGCTCTCGGTCGCGTGGAAGACGCTTTCGCCGCGCGCGAGCGGGAGCGTGTGGTGCGAGCGCAGGGCGCCGAGGTCTGGGTCGAACAGGCGAGAGCAGACGCGCAGACGATCTTGGATCACCTGGCCCGGCCTCGCCGCCGACGCTTCGCCCGCACCGGTGTCCTCACGTTCGGCTATCGCGTCGACGAGGTCGATCATGTCTCGACCAGGATCGTCCGCTACCTCCGCGACGGAGACCCGCTCTCCGCCGAGCAGCTGCGTTCTGCCGCGTTTCGCATGCAGCGTGGCGGCTACCGTGAAGAGCAGGTCGACGCACTCCTCGACGCCACGATCGACGTGATTCTCGCCGTTCGCTGAGTTCCTGATGGTCGACTCAGGCGCCTTTGCGTAGACTGTCCTTCATCGTGAACTCCCGAAACGACATGAACCCCGAACGACGCGACCTTTCGCTGGTGCCCGCAGCGACGGTCAGATCCGCGCGCACGGGCACTCGCCGATGGTCTCGCCGTCGTGGTGTCGTGAGCGTGTTCAGCGCTCTCGCTGTGGTCGGATTCGCGGGAGCACTCGTGGCACCGACCGGCGTCGCGTTGGCGGAGCCCGTGCAGTCCGATGCTCCGGACTCGGCCTATTCGCTCGCTCTCGCCGACACGCAGAATCTCACGGTCACGGTCAGCGGTGCAGCGATCACGCCGGTCGAACGCGGCACGTTCGAGGTGTACGTGAAGCCGAAACCGAAGCCCAAGCCCAAGCCGGCAGCGACTGCCGCAACAGGTTCGCAGGGCGGGTCCTCCGGTGGCACCCTGCCTCCTTACTCGGGAGGTGGAGCGCCCGCCGACTGGATGGCCGCCGCCGGCATCGCGCAGAGCGATTGGCAGTACGTCGACTACATCGTGTCTCGCGAGAGCGGTTGGAACCCGAACGCCACGAACTCGTCTTCGGGCGCGTGCGGGCTGGTCCAGGCGCTTCCGTGCAGCAAGGTTCCCGGCAACGGCTACGATCCCGTGGACAACCTGCGTTGGGCCACCGGCTACGCCACGGGGCGGTACGGCAGCTGGGCCGGGGCGTACAGCTTCTGGACCAACAACCACTGGTGGTGAACAGGAGCGATGCCTCGCTCACGCCGGCGCCCTCCTGCGCGCCCTGAACCGGACGACTCCTTCGATCGGATGCTCGCCGGATGGAAGCGCTCGGAGACCCGCCGGGGCAGCGAGTGGATCGTGCAGCCGGTGTCATCCGCTCAGGCGCAGAAGGAATACGTCTGCCCGGGGTGTGCGCGGCCGATCGTCGCGGGAACCGCGCACCTGGTCGCCTGGCGTGCCGACGGCGTCTTAGGCGATGCGGCAGATCTCGCCGCGCGTCGGCATTGGCATACACACTGTTGGAGGATGGCGTGAACATGGAGATTCGAGGGCCGCTAGAGCTCCCCGCGCAGCGCGAGGATGTCGAGTTGACCACCGCGGACGGTCTCACACTGGTCGGCGAACTGGCCATCCCGCAGGATGCTCCGCCCGTGGCGACGCTCGTGACGCTTCATCCCCTGCCGACAGCGGGCGGATTCATGGACTCCCACATCATCCGCAAAGCCGCAGCGAGGCTTCCTGCGCTGGCTGACCTGGCAGTCCTGAGGTTCAACACGCGGGGGACCACGTCGCTGCGCGGCACGAGCGACGGTGCGTTCGACGGGGGCGCGGCGGAGCAGTTCGATGTGGCGGCGGCAATGGACTTCGTCCACGCACGGGCGCTTCCGCGTCCATGGCTCCTCGGGTGGTCTTTCGGCACCGAACTGGCGCTCAAGTACGGGCGCGACCACGACATCGCCGGCGTGATCCTCTTGTCTCCGCCGTTGCATCGCGCCACGGAATCGGAGGTCGCGGCCTGGGCCGACAGCGAAGTCCCGCTCGTCGTGTTGGTGCCGGAGCTGGACGACTACCTGCGCCCGGATGAGGCTCGCGAACGCTTCGCCTCGATTCCGCATGCCCAGTTGATCGCGGTCGAGGGCGGTAAGCACCTGTGGGTCGGCGAGACCCAGACGCGGCGCGTGCTCACGGAGATCGTGGCGGCAGTGAACCCGTCGGCTCTTCCCCTGGCCACTCAGTGGCCGCCGACGGACTGATCGAGCCCGAGGCTCCGGTGCCTCAGAGTTCGTTCATCCGCGGGATGAGAACCTGCCGGTAGATGATCAGGATGCTCGCAGCGACGGGGATCGCGATGAGTGCCCCCAGCAGGCCGAGCAGGCTACCGCCCGCGAGCGCCGCCACGACGACGACTGCTCCGGGGACGGCGACCGCGCGGCTCATGATGCGCGGAGAGATCACGTACGCCTCGATCTGCATGTAGACGAGGTAGTAGATCGCCGCGGCGATCGCGATCCCTGGAGACCCGAGACCCGGGATGAGGCACACGAGGACGATGATCGTGGAGCCGGTCAGGGTCCCGACGAGCGGGATCAGTGAGAAGAAGAAGGCGATGATCGCGAGGACCGCCGGGAACGGCGCATCGATGATCGAGAGGTAGATCGCGCTGAGGACGCCGTTGATCACGCCCTGTGTCACCTGCCCCATGACGTAGTACCCCACGGAGTCGGTGATCTGCTCCGACAGGTCGATGAAGCGGTCGCGCTTCGACGACGGGGCGAGCTGGTACACGGCGCGCTTGAGCGATGGCGTCGAGGCGGTGAGGTAGATCGTCAGGATGAGGATGATGAACGCGCCGAACAGTCCGCTGACGACGGCGCCGCTGGCGACGAGGACGCCCTGACCGATGGATCCGCCGATCTCGGCGAGGTTCGTCGTCAGCCAGTCGGTGACGTACGTGAAGACGACATCGACCTGCAGATTCGGGAAGGTGTCCTGCATCCACTCCTTGAGATCGGGGATCATGTTCCCTCGCGAAACGATGGCCGTGATCTGCGCGATCAGCTGGGAGATCTGATCCACGAGTACGGGGAGGATGATCAGCACGATCCCGCTGAAGATCGCGAGGACCGCGAGGATCGTCACCAGCACGGCGAGCCAGCGGGGGAGCCTACGACGTTCCAGGAAGGAGACGAGCGGATCGAGGCCCAGGCTGAGGAAGAGCGCTGTGCCGACGTAGAGCAGGACGCTCGAAAGTGTCTCCACGCTGTTGATCAGGAGGATCCCCAGTCCCACGCCGAGCGTCGCCACGAGGGCGGTGCGGAATGGATTGTGGATCTTCATGCGACGACTCCTCGAAACGACTGCAGCAAGGGTATCCAGACGCCGAGCCACGTGGCGCGCGACGTGCCGGTCCAGCCGGCACTGCATGTGTACGTGGGCAACACACAGCTGATTTCGCTAGTCTGAAATGTCGAGTGTTGCGTCGCGGGCAGGTGCCGGTGATGCGTGAGGAGACTATTCGTGCGTTTCGTATGGGCCGTGGTGGCCTTCGTGCTTGCCGCCGTGCTGATCGGGGCGGGGATCGCCCAGCGCACCTTCGTGGGCCCCGACTCGCAGCAGACGCAAGTCAAGATCGATGAGCCTGCACCGTTCGTCCTGCTGGACGGGGACGTGCTCCGGACGAACCCCGGAGTGCAGACCTTGATCGTGCGCGGTCAGGGTGACATCTTCGGCAGCTACGGCAGGACAGCCGACATGGAAGCCTGGCTCGCAGACTCCGACTACAACCATGTCACGGTGGACGACGACGGCAGCTTCGCCGTCGAGCACGTGTCGCCGGACGCGTCGGCCGGTGGCGAAGAGGGCGAAGAGGGCGAAGCCGACACTGGCCGTGATCCCCGTGGCTCCGACCTGTGGCTCGACTCCTTCGAGAAGGAGAACACGCTCGTCGCCGACAACATGCAACTCCCCGAGGGAACGAGCATGCTGGTCGCGTACGACGGCACGGAGGATGCTCCCGACGACATCGTCGTCTCCTGGCCGCTCGACACCTCGACCCCCCTGGCAGGGCCCCTCATGATCGCCGGCGGCATCGTCCTGCTGATCGGACTCGTTCTGTACGTCCTCGGAATCCGCCACCAGCGTCGTGGACGGGGTCCGCGCCGCAAGGGCCCCGGCCCCCTTCCTGTGACCGAGCCGATCGACGTCGCGGTGCTTCCCCCGGAAGAGCGCGCAGCGATCGAAGGTTCAACGGATACACCGGCCTCCGCCGACCCGGCGCCCTCCGCAGATACCCCGGACACCGAGATCGAAGATGGGGAGATCGTGGACCCCAAGGAGAACGACTCGAAGACGTCGATGCGCGCGAAGAGCCCCGCTCGTCGTCGCCGGCTGCTGGCGATCCCGGCCCTCGGGCTCACTGCCCTTCTCGCTGCCGGGTGTTCCGCCGATTCCTGGCCGCAGTTCGGCGATGCTTCTGCGTCACCCTCGCCCAGCCCGACCGTCATCGCGCCGGAGAATCAGAAGCCCCCCGCCGTGACCGAGGCGCAGGCCAAGCGCATCCTGAAGTCGGTATCCGACACGGTGGTGGAGGCAGACGCCGCACTCGATCTCGACCTGGCCGCCACGCGTCTGGACGGACCGGCTCTCGCCGCCCGCACGACCGAGTACGCGCTGCGGACCAAGCTCACGGACATGGCTGTTCCTGCGGCGATCCCGACGGATGATGTCGAGGTCGTGCTTCCGGAGGCGACCGATGTGTGGCCGCGCACCGTGCTCATGCTCGCGAAGAGCAAGGGCGACGACACCGAGCCGCCCGTTGTGCTCATGATGACGCAGTCAGACCCGTGGTCGAACTACAAGGTCAGCAATATGGCCGAGATGTCCGCGGATGCGGTTTTCCCCGATGTCGCGGCCAGCTGGCTCGGCACGTCGCTCGTCCCGTCGGACTCCGCGTTCCTCACGCTCCCGCCCGCGGAACTCGCCCCGGCGTTCGCCGACGTCGTCGACTCGGGGGAGAAGAGCGAGTTCTACGGCCTGTTCGATGACCTCGCGTTGAATCTCGCGACGTCGATCACCGACAGCCGGCAGGCCGTGGTCAAGGGGCTCGCCGACAAGGGGGCCGCCAAGACGTCCAAGGCGGCATTCGACATGGCGCCGACGACGGATGAGCCCATCTCGATGACCACGCTCGACAGTGGTGCGATCGTCGCGGTTTCTCTGACCGATACCGAGACGGTGACGCCGACGTCTTCCGACGTGGTGATCCGGTTCGGCGACAACGCAGAGGCCAAGGCCCTGACGGGCGCGACGGAATCCGCGAAGGGCGTCGAGACGACGTACGAGTTCCAGCTGTTCTTCTCGGTCCCCGCTCAGGGATCGACGGAGCAGATCAGGCTCCTGGCAGTCCACCAGGACCTCCTTTCCGTGAAGGTGATCAAGTGAGTGAAATCTCTCCGACCGCGCTGCGTGGCGCGGTGGACCTGTCGACCCTCCGCAACCGACCGGCGGCTCCGCCCGAGGGGGCTCCAGCCCCCGGCGTGGTCGATGTCGTCGTCGATGCGACCGATGAGACATTCGGGCAGATCCTCGAACTCTCGCGCACGGTTCCCGTCGTCGTGGATCTGTGGGCCGAGTGGTGCGGGCCGTGCAAACAGCTGAGTCCGATCATCGAGAAGGTGACGCGTGAACTCGGCGGCCGCGTGCTGCTCGCCAAGGTCGACGTCGATGCGAACCCGCAGCTCGCGCAGAGCTTCCGCGCGCAGTCGATCCCGATGGTCGTCGCGTTGATCGCCGGTCAGCCCGTGCCGATGTTCACCGGAGCGGTGCCGGAGCAGCAGGTGCGCGATGTCTTCGCGCAGCTGCTGCAGGTGGCAGCGCAGAACGGTGTCACCGGATCGCTTGCGGTCGACGCCGATGCCGAGGCGCCGTCGACGCCGGAGGAGCCGGAGCTTCCCCCGCTGCACGCCGAGGCGTTCGCCGCGATCGAGGCAGGCGACTACACCGCCGCGATCCGCGCCTACGAGAGGGCCCTCGCCGAGAACCCTCGTGATGAGGAGGCGATCGCTGGTCTCGGCCAGGTGCGTCTGCTCGACCGCGTGCAGGGGCTCGACCTGCAGGCAGCGCGTGCGGCGGCTGCCGAGGGACCGCTCGACGTCCAGGCGCAGTTCGACGTGGCAGACCTCGATCTGGCCGGCGGTCACGTCGACGACGCTTTCTCGCGACTGCTCGACCTGTTCGCCCAGCTGCCGTCCGATCAGCGCACCCCGGTGCGGGAGCGGCTGATCGAGCTGTTCGGCCTCATCGGGACGGGCGACCCGCGAGTGGTAGCCGCCAGGAACCGGCTTTCTTCGCTGTTGTTCTAGCCGTCGGAGGATCCGGCGCGCGCCCCCCGTCATCCGTGGCTCACGGTAGGCACGTGTGGGTCCGACTGGTGCCGCAGCCACAGCGTCGACAGCGCAGGAAGGGTCATCGTCGCCGTGGGGGCGCTTCCGTCCTCACCGGTGGCGAAGACCATGCCCAGGTTTCCGGACCCTCGTCCGCCGTAATCGGCGGCGTCGGTGTTGAGAACCTCCTGCCAGACGCCGTCCTGCGGGAGTGCGAGTCGATATCCCGCGCGCTCCACCCCGGCGAAGTTGCTCACGACGACGAGACGTCCGCCGTGGGCATCCCGCCGCTCGAAGGCGATCACGGTCGGGTCCCAGCTGGGTGCGCCGAGGCGCTGGAACGATGATCCGTCGTTGTCCCGTGCCCACAGCGGGGACTGGGATCTGTACGCACGGTTCATCGCGCCGACGAAGCCCTGCAGCTGCGCGTGCGACGGCTGGTCGAGGAGCCACCAATCCAGCTCACGCCCTTCGGACCACTCGGCGAGCTGACCGAACTCCTGGCCCATGAACAGGAGCTTCTTCCCGGGATGCCCCCACATGTAGGCGAGGTACGCGCGGACGTTCGCGAGCTTGTGCCAGTGGTCGCCGGGCATCTTCGCCATCAGGCTGCCCTTTCCGTGCACGACTTCGTCGTGGCTGATCGGCAGCAGGTAGTTCTCACCGAATGCATACACGAAGGAGAAGGTCATCTCGCCTTCGTGATGCGCGCGGTACATGGGGTCGCGCGAGATGTACTGGAGAGAGTCGTTCATCCAGCCCATGTTCCATTTGAACCCGAACCCCAGGCCGGCGTGGTCGGTGGGTGCGGTGACGCCCGGGAAGCTGGTCGACTCCTCGGCGATCATCATGATCCCCGGGTGCAGTCGGTAGGCCGTGGCGTTCACCTCCTGCAGGAACCGGATCGCCTCGAGATTCTCCCGGCCACCGTGGATGTTCGGTTCCCATTCGCCGGCTTCGCGGGAGTAGTCGAGGTAGAGCATCGAGGCGACGGCATCGACCCGCAGCCCGTCGACGTGGAACTCCCTGAACCAGTACAGCGCGTTGGCTACGAGGAAGCCGCGCACCTCCGGTCGGCCGTAGTCGAAGATGAGCGTGCCCCAGTCCTGGTGCTCGCCGCGGCGAGGATCGGGGTGTTCGTACAGGGGCTGGCCGTCGAAGCGCGCGAGGGCGAAGGCGTCTTTCGGGAAGTGCCCGGGAACCCAGTCCATGATCACGCCGATGCCGGCCTGGTGCAGCCGATCGATCAGGTATCTCAGGTCGTCCGGGGTGCCGAAACGGCTCGTGGGCGCGTAATAGCCGCTGACCTGGTAGCCCCAGGAGCCCCCGAAGGGGTGCTCCGCCAACGGCATGAACTCGACGTGCGTGAATCCGGTATCCGTCACGTGCTGGATCAGCGGCTCGGCGATGTCCCGGTACCCGAGGCCCTCACGCCAGGAGCCGACGTGGATCTCGTAGACCGACAGCGGCTGCGCGACGGCGTGGGTCGCGGCACGCCGGGTCATCCACGCGCCGTCCGCCCACTCGTAGGACGACGCGGTCACGACGGATGCTGTGTTCGGCGGTACCTCGGCCGCGAGCGCCATCGGGTCGGCTTTCAGTATCCAGGCTCCGTCGCGGGTGCGGATCTGATACTTGTACCGCGTGCAAACGGGGAGATCGGGGATGAAGAGCTCCCAGACTCCGCTCACGCCCATCGAGCGCATCGCGTGCGCATCGCCGATCCAGTCGTTGTGATCGCCGACGACGCGCACTGCCGAGGCGTTGGGCGCCCAGACGGCGAACGCGACGCCCTGCTCGCCGTCCAGCGTCCGGGGGTGGGCACCCAGCGCCTCCCAGAGGCGTTCGTGCCGTCCCTCGGCGATCAGATGGAGGTCGAGGTCTCCGAGAGTCGGACGGTGTCGATACGGATCCCCGGAGAGCGTCTCCTCGTGATCCGCGTACCGCGTGGCGAGCCGGTATGGGAGCGGGGGACCGACGTGCTGCGCCTCCCAGATGCCATGCGCCACGTGGGCGAGCTCGAGCCGGCTGCCGTCGCCGAACACCGCGGACACGCCGGCGGCCAGCGGGCGTCGGACGCGGATCACGGTGACCGTGCGGTCTGCGGCGTCTTTGTGGGGGTGCGCGCCGAGGATGGCGTGCGGATCGTGGTGCGTGGCCGAGGAGACGGCCTCCCACTCGGTGGATGCGGCGACATCTTCTGTGTAGCTCATGCTCGCTCCCTCACCTTCAGGATGTGCACCGGCTCGGCGAAGGCGTCGAGCCGCACATAGTTGTGATCGTTCCACGTCCAGACGGCGCCGGTGAGCAGGTCTTCGACCTCGAACGGATCGCCGAGCGGGATGCCCCATTGCGTGCTGTCGAGGTGCACGGTCGTCTCGCGCACGGAGTGCGGGTCGACGTTCGCCACCACGATGACGGTATCGGGACGTCCGGTACCGGTGAACGGCGCCGGCAGGTGCTTGCTGTACACGAGGACGGCATCGTCGTCGCTCCAGTGCGCCCGGAAGTTCCTGAGCTGGCCGAGTGCGGGGTGAGCTGCGCGGATCTCGTTGAGGCGCCGGAGCAGAGGAGCGAGCGATTCGCCGCGGGCCTCTGCGCCCGACCAGTCGCGGAACTTGAACTCGTACTTCTCGTTGTCGATGTTCTCTTCCGACCCGGGCCTCGCCACGTTCTCGAAGAGCTCGTAGCCGGCGTACACCCCGTAAACGGGCCCTGCGGTGGCGGCGATGCAGGCACGGATACGGTACGCCGCGCGACCGCCGAACTGCAGGTACTCGGTCAGGATGTCATGGGTGTTCACGAAGAGGTTGGGCCGCATGTAGTCGGAAGTCTCCTGCGACACAGAGGTGAGGAATTCCTCCAGTTCGCTCTTGGTATTCCGCCACGTGAAGTAGCTGTAGCTCTGCTGGAAACCGACGGCGGCCAGGGCACGCATGACGGCGGGGCGGGTGAAGGCCTCCGCGAGGAAGATCACGTCCGGATCGACGGCGCCGATCTCGCGGATCAGCCACTCCCAAAACTGCAGCGGCTTGGTGTGGGGGTTGTCGACCCGGAAGATCTTCACCCCCTGGGCCACCCAGTGCTTCACGATCCGCAACATCTCGGCCGCGATGCCATCGGGGTCGTTGTCGAAGTTGAGCGGGTAGATGTCCTGGTACTTCTTCGGCGGGTTCTCGGCGTACGCGATGCTGCCGTCGGGGAGGGTCGTGAACCACTCGGGGTGCTCGCGCACCCAGGGGTGGTCCGGGGCGGCCTGGAGTGCGAGGTCGAGTGCGACTTCGAGGCCGACTCCGTGCGCCGCGCGAACGAAGGCGCGGAAGTCGGCCGGCGATCCCAGGTCCGGGTGGATCGCGTCGTGACCGCCCTCGGCGGAGCCGATCGCATATGGGGATCCGGGATCACCCGGCTCCGCTGTGAGGGTGTTGTTGCGCCCCTTGCGGTTGGTGGTTCCGATCGGATGGATCGGAACCAGATAGACCACGTCGAAACCCATCGCGGCGACCTCCGGCAAGCGTTTGGCTGCCGTGCGGAACGTCCCGCTCTTCACGGTCCCGTCCTTGAGCCGCTTCGCGCCCTCCGATCGCGGGAAGAACTCGTACCACGCACCGACGCCCGCCGCGGCACGGTCCACGTTGAGCGTCTGTCGCTCGGTGGCGGAACGCAGGGTCGTCAGAGGGCGGGCCAGGAAGACATCAGCCAGTCCGGAATCGGTGGAGAGCGCGAGTGCCGTTTCGCCATCCCCGGTCCGCAGCGACTCGGCGTCCGCGAGCAGACGTTTCCGCTGGGCGGCGGGGCGGTCCTTCTCAGCGGCGGCCCGCGCGAGCAGCTCTGCGCCGAGCGCGGCCATCACCGGCACGTCGACACCGGCTGCGACCTTCAGCTCCGCGGCGTGGGCCCAGGTTGCGAAGTCGTCGGAGAACGCTTCGAACCGATAGCGCCATGCACCCTGCTCGTCGAGCGCGATCTCCGCCGCCCACCGGTCCGTGCCGTCGCTCCGGGCGGTCAGCCGGTGCAGGCTCTCCTCGCCCGAGGGCGACGTGAGGCGCACCTGCACACCGATGATGTCGTGCCCCTCGCGGAACGAGACCACGGTGAACGGGACGACCTCGCCCACGAAGGCCTTCGGCGCGAAGCCGCCGGGCACTGCGGGTGTCGGATCGAGCAGCGGGATGCGAGTGGAGCGAAGCGAGCCCGGGACATCCGCGTCGCCGAAGGCGCGCGTCGGGATCTGAGCGGGGCTCCGAAGAGCCGAGGACCGAGTACCAGCACGTGCAGCCACATCCCGAATGTACCGCGCCGTCGTGGTCGCGGGTAGCGCGCCGCGTGGTGCGTCGGGAGCCGGGTTCATTCGACGCGGAACAGCCTCATCGATGTACCGGAGACGGGAAGCACATCGCCGGGCGCGAAGATCTCCTGCTCGTCGGAAGGCCGCTCCTGAGCGCTCGACCACAGCGACACGAAGCGGGTCGCGCCCTCGATCTCGTCGGGGAGGCGCACGTCGATGGGTGACTCCGTCCCGTGCACGATGAGCAGGATGCGGTTGTAGGCCTCGGTATCGGGGGTGGAGGCGGCGACGTACTGGAGGGTCCGGTTGCCGGGGTCGGCCCACTGGCCCTGCTCCATCGTCTCGCCGTTCTGGTCGAACCAGTCCATGACCGAGGCATTCGGGATGTGCTCGCCGAGTCGCGCGTAGCGGCCGGGGCGCAATGCCGGGTTCTCCTGCCGCAACCGGATCAGGCGTGAGACATGGGCGCGGAGGTCCTCCTGCCAGGGCTCGAAATCCCAGGCGAGCCAGGTGAGAGCGGAGTCCTGAGCATAGGCGTTGTTGTTGCCGCGCTGGGTGCGTCCGACCTCGTCGCCCGCCGTGAGCATCGGGATGCCGGCCGAGAGGAGCAGCGTCCCGAGAAGGTTGCGCATCGCTTTGCGCCGCGCGGCGAGGATCGTCGGGTCATCCGTGGGCCCCTCGACACCGTGGTTGAAGGCGCGGTTCATGTCGGCACCGTCGCGGTTCTGCTCACCGTTCGCTTCATTGTGCTTGACGTCGTACGAGACGAGATCGTGCAGGGTGAAGCCGTCGTGTGCCGTGACGAAGTTCACGCTGGCGAGCGGCCCCCGGTCTTCGCTGAACGTGTTGGAGGATCCGGCGAGTCGGGTCGCGAACCCACCGACGCCCACCGGGGCGGACGCACGTCGTGCATAGTCGATGTCGCTGAGCCAGAAGTTGCGTACGCGGTCGCGATAGCGGTCGTTCCACTCGTGCCATCCCGACGGGAAGTTCCCCGTCTGCCACCCGCCGAGACCGACGTCCCACGGCTCGGCGATGAGCTTGGTGTCGGCGAGCATCGGGTCATCCGCGATGGCCTGCAGGAGCGGATGCTCCGGCGTGTAGGTGTGTGCCCCGTCGCGGGCGATCGCGGTGGCGAGGTCGAAGCGGAAGCCGTCGATCTGCATTTCCTGAGCCCAATAGCGGAGGGAGTCGAGGACGAGTCTGGCCCCGGCATCGGTCGCCGTGTTCAGCGTGTTGCCGCACCCGGTGGTGTCGACGTAGACGCCGGACTCGTCCTGGCGGTAGTAGTTGGCGTTGTCGATGCCGCGCAGGCTCGAGCGGGGACCGCCGATGCCCTCTTCGGAGGTGTGGTTGTAGACGACGTCGAGGATCACTTCGAGGCCGGCCTCGTGCAGCAGCCGCACCATCCCCTTGAACTCGGCGAGGACGGCCTCCGGTCCTTCTTTGCGCGCGTCCTCGGTCGCGTAGGCGGTGTGCGGGGTGAAGAAATTCAGGGTGTTGTAGCCCCAGTAGTTGGTGAGTCCGCGTTCGAGCAGGCGCGGCTCCGGCACGAAGGCGTGCACGGGGAGGAGCTCGATGGAGGTGATGCCCAGCGAGTGGAAGTACTCGATCATCGCGGGATGGGCGAGGCCCGCATAGGTGCCGTGCAGGGCGGGCGGCACATCGGGGTGACGCTTGGTGAGTCCCTTGAGATGCCCCTCGTAGATCACCGTGCGGTCGAGCGGGATACGAGGCTTCTGGGAATCGCCCCAGTCGAAGCCGTCGACGATGACGACCGAACGCCACTCCTCGTAGCCGTCGCCCTGGGCCAGGCCCCGTGCATACGGGTCCAGCAACAGCGTCTCCGGGTTGAAGGTGTTTCCCGGGCCGTGGGGCCCGCCGACGCGGACGGCGTAGCGGACTCCGGGCTGAAGGAGCTCCGTGGTGATCTCCCAGACGCCTCCTGCCAGCCGTTCGAGCGGAACCTCGTCGGTCGCCCAGTCCAGGTCGGTGGAGTCGAACACGACCAGCTCGATGGACGAGGCGTTCTGCGACCAGACGCGCAGGGTGCCGACGCCGTCGTGCAGACGGACGCCGAGGTTGTCGAGGGTGGTGCCGCCGGGCACGGTCAGGTCTCGGGACGCGGGCATGAGTACACACTAGGCGCGATGTGTTGCAGTCTCATGTCAGGGCGTACCGGGTTCCACGGACGGAGACCCGGCAGGGCGGGTTTCGCGAGAGAATCGAAGGATGCGGCACTATCTCGATCATGCGGCGACCACGCCTCTGCGCCCCGAAGCGCGTGACGCCTGGCTTGCTGCCACGGAGACCGTCGGCAACGCCTCCTCCACGCACGGCGCCGGCCAGGATGCCCGCCGACTGCTCGAGGAATACCGCGAGCGGGTCGCCGCGGTGCTCGATGCCGACCCGATCGAGATCGTGTTCACCTCGGGTGGCACCGAGTCGATCAATCTGGCGTTGCAGGGGCTGTGGAGGGCCCGCCCCGAAGGCACGGCGGCGATCGTGATGCCCGAAGCCGAGCACCACGCCACGATGGACACCGTGGCTGCGCTCGTGGAAGACGGCGCCGAGCTGCGCCGGGTGCCGGTGACCGCCCAGGCACGGATCGATCCGGAACAGTTCGCTCTCCGGCTTCCGGGCGCCGCTCTCGCCACCGCGCTCGTCGCGAACAATGAGGCGGGCACGATCAACGACGCGGCGGCGCTTGCCGCCGCCGCCGCGACGGCGGGTGTGGCGCTCCACCTCGACGCCGTCGCCGCGCTCGGACATGTACCGCTGTCGTTCCGGGATCTGCGTGGAGATCCCGCCGGAGGAGTGGGGCTCGTGGCCATGAGTCTCGCCGGGCACAAGATCGCGGCTCCCGTCGGCGTCGGGGTGCTCGTCAC
The DNA here is from genome assembly GCF_024519805.1 of Microbacterium sp. Mcb102. Taxonomy (NCBI): domain Bacteria; kingdom Bacillati; phylum Actinomycetota; class Actinomycetes; order Micrococcales; family Microbacteriaceae; genus Microbacterium; species Microbacterium sp. Mcb102. The sequence goes on from NZ_JALJRG010000001.1 coordinate 622,999, forward strand.
AGCGCGCACCGCTCGAATGACGGCCGTCCTCCGCGGCGGCGCGCAGCAACGAGGCCTCCGGGCCGGAACCCAGGACGTCGCCGGGGCTGCGGCGTTCGCCACTGCACTCGAGCTCGCCGAGTCCGAGCGGACGGAGGAGGCCGCGCGATTGCGTGTGCTGCGCGACCGTCTCGTCTCGGGCCTACGTTCCGCCGTGCCGGCAGCCGAGCTCCTGGGCGATCCGACGGACCGGCTGCCGGGCAACGCGCAGGTGCTGTTCCCCGGTGCGGTGGGGGAGAGCCTGTTGTTCCTCCTCGACGTCGCCGGGGTGGCGGCGTCGACCGGATCGGCGTGCCAGGCAGGCGTCGCCGAGCCGTCGCACGTCGTGATGGCGATGGGGCGGAGCGAGCGGGATGCGCGCAGCGTGCTGCGATTCTCGCTGGGTCGGACGTCGACGGACGCCGATGTCGAAGCGGTGCTCGCCGCGATCGGCGACGCCTATGCGCGAGCTTCCGGCGCCGGCACAGGCGCACGCTCGTAGACTGTTCCCATGCGGATCCTTGCGGCGATGAGCGGCGGCGTCGACTCCGCCGTCGCGGCAGCAAGAGCCGTGGAGGCGGGGCACGACGTGGTCGGTGTGCACCTGGCGCTCTCCAGAGCCGGTGGAACGCTCCGCACGGGTAGTCGCGGGTGCTGCACAATCGAGGATGCGCTCGATGCCCGCCGCGCCGCCGACCTGCTCGGCATCCCGTTCTACGTGTGGGACTTCTCCGAGCGTTTCCGCGACGATGTCATCGAGGACTTCATCTCCGAGTACCAGGCAGGACGAACGCCCAACCCCTGCATGCGCTGCAACGAAAAGATCAAGTTCGCGGCCCTCCTGGAGCGCGCGATCGAGCTCGGCTTCGACGCCGTGTGCACCGGGCACTATGCCACGCTCGTCGACGGTGCCGACGGACTGGAGCTGCACCGGGCGTCGGACAACGCCAAGGACCAGTCGTACGTCCTGGGTGTGCTGAACGCTGAGCAGCTCGCACACACGTACTTCCCGCTCGGAACGACCCCCTCGAAGGCGATCGTTCGTGCCGAGGCGGCCGCACGCGGCCTGACCGTCGCCCAGAAGCCGGACAGCCACGACATCTGCTTCATCCCCGACGGGGACACCCGAGGATGGCTCGCTGAGAAGGTCGGAACCGCCACGGGCGAGATCGTGGATCGCAGCGGGGAGGTCGTCGGCTCGCACGAGGGGGCGCATGCCTTCACGGTGGGACAGCGCCGCGGCCTCAAGCTCGGTGTGCCCGCGGCGGACGGCAAGCCTCGCTTCGTGCTCGAAGTCCGACCGGTGTCGAACACCGTCGTGGTCGGACCCAAGGAGGCTCTCGCGATCGCGGAGATCGCAGGGGAGCGGTTCAGCTGGGCCGGGGCCGCGCCGACGGAGTCCTCGTTCGAGTGTCACGTGCAGATCCGCGCGCACTCCGAGCCGGTCGCCGCACGTGCCGTGGTCTCGGACGACGGGGTCCGGGTGACGCCGGAGGTCCCGCTCGACGGGGTCGCGCCTGGGCAGACCGCCGTGCTCTACGTCGGCACCCGGGTGCTCGGGCAGTTCACGATCGACACCACGGTGTCGGCGGTGCCTGTCGGCGCGTAGACCCCATCGGTGTCGGTGCCCGCTCGTAGACTGGCGGGGTGCCGGAGAACATCTCGCTGGAAGACGCCCGAACCGAAGCCGAGGAGCTGACCGCTCGCATCCTCGACGCGAAGGAGGCCTATTACGGCCGTGACACATCGGTCGTGGATGACTTCACCTACGACGGATGGATGCATCGGCTCGAGGAACTGGAGCGGCTGCACCCCGAGCTGCAGGGTCAGGATTCGCCCACGCAGATGGTCGGGGCGGCCGAGGCAACGGGGCTTGCGACGATCGAGCACGCCGAGCGCATGCTCAGCCTCGACAACGTCTTCTCCGTCGACGAGCTGCGGGAGTGGGCGGCGAAGACCAGGGCCGCCGCCGGGCGTGAGGTCGCGTGGCTCACCGAGCTGAAGATCGACGGGCTCGCGATCAACCTCCGGTACGAGAACGGCGTCCTCACCTCTGCCGCCACTCGGGGCGACGGCCGCGTCGGCGAGATCGTGACGGAGAACGCCCTCCGTCTGCCAGAGATCCCGCAACGGCTGAGCGGGGAGGGGCATCCCCCGATCGTCGAAGTGCGTGGCGAGGTATTCATCCCTGTCGCAGCGTTCGAGCGTCTCAACGCTGCGCAGGCCGACTTCCGGGACCGCGCGTACGCCGATGCTCTCGCGCGCTGGGAAGCCAGGGGAGGCGCGAAGAAGGCGTTCGACGAGGAGAAGGCGCAGACGGCGGCCGCCCGACGCTTCCCGTCGTTCGCCAATCCGCGCAATGCCGCCAGCGGCGGGCTCCGCCAACAGATCGACAAGAAGAACGGCCTCGAACTCGAGGCCGGACTCCTGCGCATCGAGTCGCTCGCGCTCTACGTTCACGGCATCGGCGCGTGGACGAACCCTCCCGTCGCCGCGCAGAGCGAGGTGTACGACCTGCTCGCCGAATGGGGTCTGCCCACGAGCCCGCACACGAAGGTGTGCCGGACGATCGACGAGGTGGTATCCTTCGTCGAGTACTTCGGCGAGCACCGTCACGACATCGAGCACGAGCTCGACGGCATCGTGGTCAAGGTCGACGAGCTTGAGCTGCACGACGAACTCGGCGCGACGAGCCGAGCACCCCGTTGGGCCATCGCCTACAAGTACCCGCCCGAGGAGGTCCAGACCAAGCTCCTCGACATCGTCGTATCGGTCGGACGCACCGGGCGCGCCACGCCGTTCGCCGTCATGGCGCCCGCGCACGTCGCCGGTTCCGTCGTCCGCCAGGCCACGCTGCACAACAAGGATGTCGTCAAGGCCAAGGGCGTGCTGATCGGCGACACCGTCGTTCTGCGCAAGGCCGGCGACGTGATCCCCGAGGTTCTCGGTCCCGTGGTCGAGAAGCGCGACGGCAGCGAGCGGGAGTTCGTCATGCCGGTCGAGTGCCCGGAATGCGGCACCCCGTTACGCGCGATGAAGGAAGGCGACATCGACCTCCGGTGCCCGAACGCGCGTTCGTGTCCCGCTCAGGTCCGTGGCCGTGTCGAGCACATCGGATCCCGCGGCGCCCTCGATGTGGAAGCGCTCGGCGAGGTGACCGCTGCGGCGCTCACCCAACCGACCTCACCGGCTGTGCCCCCGCTCGAGACCGAGGCCGGGCTGTTCGCCCTCACCCTCGAGGAGCTCGTACCCATCGAACTGGTCGTGCGAGATTCCGAGACCGGACTCCCGAAGGAGGACGAGGACGGGATCGTCAAGACGCGCGCTCCTTTCCGACGCAACCCCACCGCGGCCGAGAAGAAGTCGGGTCTCGAGGGGCCGCAGCCGTCGTCGCAGGCGCTCACCCTGCTCGCCGAGCTCGAGAAGGCGAAGACCAAGGAGCTGTGGCGACTGCTTGTGTCGCTCAACATCCGCCACGTCGGCCCCGTCGCCGCCCGGGCTCTGGCGCAGTGGTTCGGCTCTCTCGATGCGATCCGTGCGGCTACGCGAGACGAGCTTGCCGCCGTCGAGGGCGTGGGGGGCATCATCGCCGATTCCCTGCTCGCATGGTTCGAGGTCGACTGGCATCAAGAGATCGTGCAGCAGTGGGCCGATGCGGGCGTGCAGTGGTCGACGCCTGGCCACCCCGGGCCGGGTGCGGCGGTTGCGGCGGGTGGAGTGCTCGAAGGTCTCACGGTGGTGGCCACCGGCTCCCTCGACGGCTACACCCGCGACGGCGCGCAGGAGGCGATCATCAACGCGGGCGGTAAGGCTGCGTCGAGCGTGTCGAAGAAAACGGATTTCGTAGCGGCGGGTCCCGGCGCGGGATCGAAACTCGCCAAGGCCGAGGACCTCGGAATCCGGATCCTCGACGCGGCACAGTTCCACATCCTCGTGACAGAGGGGCCGGCCGCGCTCCCGCCCGCGAGCGACGGGTCGTGAAGCGTTACGGGCCTCTGATCGTCGTTCCGAATGCTCTGGCGCTCGGAGACCCCGGGCGACACCATCTTCGTCTCACTCCGCAGGCGGTGATCATCCGCCGAGGTGCCGAAGGTCAAGGGATCGTGCCGTGGGACCGCGTGGAGGGGATCGCTCTCGATGTGCCGACGACGCGGTTCCGGCTGCCCGGGTTCTTCGGCACGGTACTGCTCGGCGCACTGACGGCGGCGATGCTGAGCGACCCCGGCATCGAGCCCGATGATGGAGCGGTGACGCTCACTGTCGATGGTGAGAGCACGACGCTGCCGCTGAGCCGCCATCACGTCGGTGGCTACTGGCAGCCGACGGTGGCGGGCGCACATCGATTGATCGCGCACCTCATCGCACACCCCGAACAGCGGGCATTGTTGGCGCACCCCGAGCCGCTGATCGACGTCGCGGCGCAACTCGCGCGCGGAACGTGATAGTCCGAACCGCGCGCGATGCGGCGTCAGCTCTTGTGACGGGGCTTGCGGAACGGCTTCTCGTCGCGGCTGTCGCGAGCCGGTCGCTCGTCGCGGTCACGACGCTCGAACCGGTCTCCCGCGTCGCGTCCACCCTCACGCGGGCCGCTGCGGCGCGCGCCGGCGGGGCCGCGGTCGGGCTTGATCTCGATCAACCGACCGGAGATGCGGGTGTCGCGAAGCTTCTCCAGGACGGTCGGACTCATGTTCGCCGGAAGCTCGACGACCGAGAAGTCGGGACGGATGTTGATCGCGCCGAAGTCGTCACGGCCGAGGCCGCCTTCGTTCGCGAGGGCACCGACGATCTGGCGCGGTTCGACCCGATGACGGCGACCGACCTCGATGCGGTATGCCGTGTAGTCGCCGCGACCTCGACGCTCACGCGGTTCGCGGGACTCACGCGCGTCCCGTCCCGTGCGCTCGCGCGGAGGGCGATTATCTGCTTCGACAGCCTTCGTCAGCGGATCGTTGGCCGGGTCCAGGAGCAGCGGCTTGTCGCCCTGAGCGACCACGGCGAGAGCTGCTGCCACGTCGGCCTCGGGGACGTCGTGGTGGCGGACGTAGTGGGCGACGATGTCGCGGAAAGCGTCGATGCGGCCGGTCTCCGACAGTGCGGTGGTGATCGCGTCGTCGAAGCGGTTCAGACGCGTGGTGTTCACGTCCTCCGTGCTAGGCAGCTGCATCTGGGCGGGCTGCTGACGGGTGGCCTTCTCGATCTGCTTCAGGAGGTAGCGCTCGCGCGGGGTGATGAAGCTGATCGCATCGCCCGATCGTCCCGCACGACCCGTGCGACCGATGCGGTGCACGTACGACTCGGTGTCGGTGGGGATGTCGAAGTTGACGACGTGGCTGATGCGCTCGACGTCGAGACCGCGAGCGGCCACGTCGGTCGCGACGAGGATGTCGAGTTTGCCGTCCTTGAGCTGGTTGACACTACGCTCGCGCTGCACCTGGGGCACGTCGCCGTTGATCGCGGCTGCGGAGTATCCCCGGGCCCGCAGCTTCTCGGCCAGCGTCTCGGTCTCGTTCTTGGTGCGCACGAAGACGATCATCCCGTCGAAGTTCTCGACCTCGAGGATGCGGGTGAGCGCATCGACCTTCTGCGCATACGATACGACGAGGTATCGCTGCGTGATGTTCGTGCCGGTGGCGGTCTTGGACTTGATGCTGATCTCTTCCGGCTCACGCAGGTACTTCTGCGCGAGTCGACGGATCTGCGGCGGCATCGTGGCCGAGAACAGCGCGACCTGCTTCTCCTCCGGGGTCTGCGCGAGGATCTGCTCGACGTCTTCCGCGAAGCCCATCTTCAGCATCTCATCGGCCTCATCGAGCACCAGATACTTCAACTCGGACAGGTCGAGTGTGCCCTTGGCGAGGTGGTCCATGATTCGGCCGGGCGTACCGACGATGACGTGGACGCCGCGTCGCAGCGCGGACAGCTGCACGCCGTAGCCCTGTCCGCCGTAGACGGGGAGGACGTGTACGCCCTTCATCTTCGAGGCATAGGACTCGAATGCCTCGCACACCTGGAGTGCGAGCTCACGGGTGGGAGCGAGCACGAGCGCCTGCGGGATCTTCTGGGAGACATCGAGGCGTTCGAGGACGGGAAGCGCGAAAGCGGCGGTCTTACCCGTTCCGGTCTGCGCCTGGCCGACGACGTCGCGGCCGGCGAGAAGCGTCGGAATGGTCGCCGCCTGGATGGGCGACGGGGTCTCGTAGCCGAGGTCCTTGATGGCTTTGAGGACGGGCCCGGTGATGCCGAGCTCCTCGAATCCGGGGGTCGCGGGGGAGTCCTCGGGGGCGTCGGTCAGCACTGCATCTTCAGGGGTCACTTCCCAAGGGTAGCGCGCTGCGGCGCTCGGCGCCTGTGAGGACGACCTCAGGCGCCGGTGGTCAGGGCGAGCAGCTTCTCCTTGACCTGACGTCGGAGCACCTTCCCGATCAGCGATTTGGGGAGCTCGTCGACCACGAACACACGACGCGGCACCTTGTACGGAGTGAGGATGCTGCGGGCGAAATCTCGGATCGCCTCCACATCGACATCGGTTCCGGCATCCACGACGATGGCGGCGACGACCTCCTCGCCGGAGTGCTCGCTCGGCAACCCGACGACCGCGGCATCCGCGACCTGGGGGTGCTGGCGCAGCGCGTTCTCGACCTCGGTGGGCGCGACGTTGAAGCCGCCGGTGATGATGAGCTCCTTGATGCGATCGACGATGCGGACGAATCCGGCGTCGTCGATCGTAACGATGTCACCGGTCCGGTACCAGCCGTCGACAAAGACGGCTTCCGTCTCCTCGGGCTTGCCGTAATACCCCGAGAACACCTGGGGGCCGCGCACGACGAGTTCTCCGGCTGATCCGGCCGGGACGTCTTCGCTCGGGTTCTCCGGGTCGACGACACGGCATTCGGTCCCGGGCAGGGGGAGCCCGACCGTGCCGGGCTCGCGGTTGTCCGCGACCGGGTTCGCCATCAGGACGGGCGAGCACTCGCTCAGTCCGTAGCCCTCGACGAGGTAGCCATGCGTGGCCTCTTCGAAGGGGACGACCAGCTCGTGCGGCAGTGCCATGGCGCCGGAGATCGCGACCTCGATGCCGTCGAGCGACACACCCTTCTCCTTCGCTGCGGCGAGGAGGCGGTCCGCGATGGGCGGCACGAGTGGGAGGAATGTCGCGGGGTGCTTCTTGACGACGTCGAGCACGAGGTCCGGATCGAACTTGGGGAACAGCACGAGTCGGGCGCCCATCGACATCGCGAATGTGAGGCAGAGCGTGAGGCCGTAGGCGTGGAACATCGGCAGGACCGCATAGACCACGCAGCCCTTGCCGCGCTGGATCGACGGCACCCAGGCCTGAGCCTGCGCGGCGTTGGCGAGCAGGTTGCGGTGTGTGAGGGCCGCGCCCTTCGGCGTTCCCGTGGTACCGGACGTGTACTGGATGATCGCGAGATCGTCGGTGCGCGGCATCGGATGTGAGGCGGGGATCGGCTCGGAGGCCAGGAGAGAATCCCACGCGACGGTACCGCGCACCTTCTCGGTCAACGCCGCGCGCGACTCGCGAGCCTTGGCGACCGGGAGCCGCAGCGCGAAACGGGTGACGAACGGCATGGCGCGGGTCACGTCGACGGAGATGAGGTTCGTGACGGCCAGATCCGTCGGGAACTCCTGCACCGTGGACACGACCTTGTTCCACACGATCGCGTGCTTCGCGCCGTGATCCTCGAACTGCTTGCGCAGTTCGCGAGGGGTATAGAGAGGGTTGTGCTCGACGGCGACAGCGCCGAGACGGAGTACCGCGTAGAAGGCCACGATGTGCTGGGGGCAGTTCGGTAGAACGATGGCGACCGGGTCTCCTGCGCGGACCCCGAGGTCGCGAAGTCCTGCTGCGGCGCGGTCGATCGCCGACTGCAGCTGTGCGTAGGTGGTCTCGCGGCCGAAGAACTGCAGGGCGGGAGCGTCCGGGTAGTCGCGGGCCGAAGCGGCGACGATGTCGACGAGCGAGCCGTCCACGGGAGGGAGGTCGTCGGGGACTCCTGCGGCATAGCTGGCGATCCACGGGCGAGGGGGCTGGAACGTGCTCACCCGCCCAGCATAGGACGGCGCTGTGCTTGACACCTTCCGGCTATGGCGCTGTACTTAAGCGATTACTTAATCACGGAGGTGTCATGGCGGCCATCACGGACGATCTCTCGCTCGTGTTCCATGCGCTCGCGGACCCCACGCGGCGACGAATGCTCGAGCGGCTCAGTCGCGGAGACGCCACGGTGGGTGAGCTCGGTGCCCCGTTCTCGATCAGCGCTCCCGCTGTTTCGCAACACCTGCGGGTGCTCGAGAAGGCCCGGCTCGTCGAGCGCCGCACGCGCGCGCAATGGCGCGTGTGCTCCCTCTCCCGCGAGCCGCTGGACCAGGCGTCCGAATGGGTGGAACGCAATCGCAGGGAGTGGCACGAGCGATTCGAGCGGCTGGATGCCGTGCTCGCGCGGGACGAGGACGAAGAAGCATGATGAGCGGTCGCGGCGCGGGACCGCGCGAGCTGGAGATCTCACGGACCTTCGACGCAACGCCCGAGCGTCTGTGGAAGGCGTGGACCGATCCCACGGTGATGGCGCGCTGGCTGCATCCACACGGTCTGCATACCCCGGAGGAGACGGTATCCGTCGATCTCCGGGTGGGTGGGGTGTTCCGGTTCTCGATGATCGACCAGGCGGGGGCGTCGTTCGAGAGCGGAGGGGAGTACCTCGAACTGCGCGAACCGGAGTTCCTGCGCTGTACCTGGGGTGCGCCGGACGCACCTGTGGCCGAGATCGAGGTGCGCCTCGCCCCGGTCGACGGGGGACGAACGCAGATGACGTTCCGACTCCTCGGCGCCGTGGACGACACCGGGCATGAAGACAGCGTGTGGACGGGATGGCGCGAGGCCATCGCAGAACTGATGGCCGAGATGGGAGAAGCGCATGGGTGAGATAACGATCGAGCAGATCGTCAGCGTCGATGGATACGCGGCCGACCGCGGGGGAGGTATCGGCTTCTTCGACGATGTCGACTTCGGTGACCAGGCAAGCGCCGACACGGAGCAGATGCGATGGCTCGGCGGTGTCGAGGCGATCCTCCTCGGCAGACGTACGTACGAGATGTTCGCAGATTACTGGCCGCATGCCGATCCACGCGTGGACGCTGTTGCGGGACCGATCAGTCGTCTTCCCAAGTACGTCGTGAGCCGCACGCTCGAGCGCGCACCGTGGGGTGAGGGTGAGATCGAGATCCTGCGCGAGGGCCCGGAGCGTGCCGCGCGGGCGCTCACCGCGCAGTACGGCTCTGTCGCCGTATGGGGGAGCCTCGAGCTCACGGATGCACTGTTCCGGGCGGGGCTCGTGGACGTGCTCCGTCTCCGCATCGTGCCGGTGCTCATCGGCGCGGGGCGCACGGTGGCACCACCGGAGATTGGTGGAATTCCGCTCGAACTGATTGCCGGCCATCGCGACGCGAACGGCATCGTGACCGATGAGTACCGTGTGCGTCGCTCGCCACGACCGGCCGGTGCCACGACCTAGACTGGAGGGGTGTCTGAAATCACCCCTGAACTCGTGCGCCATCTCGGTGTGCTCGCACGCATCCAGCTGAACGACGACGAGGTGTCGCGGCTCACGGGCCAGCTCGACGCGATCGTCGACAACATCGCGAAGGTCTCGGAGGTTGCGACAGATGATGTCGTCGCGACGAGCCACCCGATCCCGCTGAGCAATGTCTTCCGACCGGATGTGGTCGGGCAGACGCTCACGCACGAGCAGGTGCTGCAGAACGCTCCGGACGCCGCGGACGGCCGCTTCCGGGTCACCGCGATCCTGGGAGAAGAGCAGTGAGCGACATCATCCGACTGAACGCGGCCGATCTCGCCGCCAAGCTCTCCACGGGCGAGGTGTCGAGCGTCGAGGCGACGCAGGCGCACCTCGACCGCATCGCCGCCATCGACGGTGACGTGCACGCCTTCCTGCACGTCAACGAGGGAGCGCTCGAGGCCGCAGCCGCGATCGACGCCCGCCGCGCTTCCGGTGAATCCCTGGGGCCTCTCGCCGGTGTGCCGTTGGCGATCAAGGACGTTCTGGTGACGACCGACCAGCCCACGACCAGCGGCTCGCGCATCCTCGAGGGATATCGCTCGCCCTACGACGCCACGGTCGTCGCACGCTCGCGCGCAGCAGGGATGATCGCTCTCGGCAAGACCAACATGGACGAGTTCGCGATGGGTTCCTCCACGGAGCACTCGGCGTACGGCGCCACGCACAACCCGTGGGATCTCGATCGCATCCCCGGTGGGTCCGGCGGTGGCTCCGCCGCTGCTGTCGCCGCGTTCGAGGCTCCGCTTGCGCTCGGCTCCGACACCGGCGGGTCGATCCGTCAGCCCGCGCACGTCACCGGCACGGTGGGCGTCAAGCCCACATACGGCGGCGTGAGCCGCTACGGTGCGATCGCACTCGCCTCCAGCCTCGACCAGGTCGGCCCGGTCTCCCGGACGGTCCTCGATTCCGGGCTGCTGCACGACGCCATCGGCGGGCACGACCCCAAGGATTCGACCTCGCTGCGCGACGAGTGGCCCTCGTTCGCTGAGGCCGCCCGCGAAGGGGCGCGCGGAGACGTGCTCAAGGGGCTCAAGGTCGGCGTGATCCGCGAACTTCCGGACAGCGGCTTCCAGCCCGGTGTCGCGGCGTCGTTCCGCAGCGCGCTCGCGCTCATGGAGGCTCAGGGCGCCGAGATCGTCGAGATCGGCGCTCCACACTTCGAATACGGAGTGGCTGCGTACTACCTGATCCTCCCCGCCGAGGCTTCGAGCAACCTCGCGAAGTTCGACTCCGTGCGCTTCGGCCTGCGGGTGACGCCCGACGGCAACCCCACGGTCGAGGACGTCATGTCCGCGACCCGCGACGCCGGCTTCGGCGATGAGGTCAAGCGCCGCATCATCCTCGGCACGTACGCACTGTCGGCCGGATACTACGAGGCTTACTACGGCAGCGCACAGAAGGTCCGCACGCTCATCCAGCAGGATTTCGCGAACGCGTTCGCCGAGGTCGACGTGATCGCGACGCCCTCGGCCCCGACCACGGCGTTCAAGCTCGGGGAGAAGATCGATGACCCGCTGCAGATGTACCTCAACGACATCACGACCATCCCGGTGAACCTCGCCGGCGTCCCCGGCATCTCCATTCCGAGCGGCCTCGCCGATGACGATGGCCTGCCCGTCGGCATCCAGTTCATCGCTCCGGCGCGCGAGGATGCCCGTCTCTACAAGGTCGGCGCCGCGCTCGAGACGCTGCTCGTCGATTCGTGGGGCGCGCCGCTGCTCACTCGTGCTCCGCAGCTCGCAGAAGGGAAGCGCTGATGGCCGCCGCCAAGCTCATGGACTTCGACAAGGCGCTCGAGCTGTTCGAGCCGGTCCTCGGTTTCGAGGTCCACGTCGAGCTAAACACGAACACGAAGATGTTCTCCGATGCGCCGAACCCGGCCAACGAGGCGTTCCACGCCGCGGAGCCGAACACGCTCATCGCGCCGGTCGACCTCGGACTGCCCGGGTCGCTGCCGGTTGTGAACGAGACGGCGATCCGCTCGTCGATCAGTCTGGGCCTCGCGCTCGGCTGCTCGATCGCCGAATCGAGCCGGTTCGCGCGCAAGAACTACTTCTACCCCGACCTGGGCAAGAACTACCAGATCTCGCAGTACGACGAGCCGATCGCCTATGAGGGCTCGGTCGAGGTCGAGCTCGAGGACGGGACGCTCATCACGATCCCGATCGAGCGTGCGCACATGGAGGAAGACGCCGGAAAGCTCACCCACATGGGCGGAGCCACCGGACGTATCCAGGGGGCCGAGTACTCGCTCGTCGACTACAACCGTGCGGGGGTGCCGCTGGTCGAGATCGTGACCAACATCATCTACGGCACCGAGCACCGAGCGCCGGAGGTCGCCAAGGCCTACGTGCAGGCGATCCGCGACATCGTTCGCGGGCTCGGCATCTCCGAGGCTCGGCTGGAGCGCGGCAACCTGCGCTGCGACGCGAACGTTTCGCTGCGCCCGCGGGGTACAGACAAGCTCGGTACCCGCACGGAGACGAAGAACGTCAACTCGATGCGCTCGGTCGAGCGCGCCGTGAGGTACGAGATCCAGCGACAGGCGCAGATTCTCGCCGATGGCGGCACGATCACACAGGAGACGCGGCACTGGCACGAGGACACCGGCACGACCTCGCCGGGACGCCCGAAGTCGGATGCCGACGACTACCGCTACTTCCCGGAGCCTGATCTGCTGCCCGTGGAACCGGCCGCCGAGCTGATCGAAGAGTTGCGCGCCGCGCTTCCGGAGCAGCCCGTCGCTCGTCGTCGCCGTCTCATGACGGAGTGGGGCTTCACGGACCTCGAATTCCAGGACGTCCGCAACGGCGGCCTGCTCGAGGTCGTCGAGGCGACGATCGCTGCCGGCGCCACTCCGGCCACCGCACGCAAGTGGTGGACCGGCGAGATCAGCCGTCTCGCGAACGCACAGGAGAAGGACGCGACCGACCTGATCAGCCCGGAGAACGTTGCTGCGCTGCAGAAGCTCGTCGATGCGGGAACCCTCACCGACAAGCTCGCCCGCCAGGTGCTCGAAGGCGTCATCGCCGGCGAGGGCACGCCGCAGGAGGTCGTGGACGCCCGCGGGCTCGCGGTCGTGTCGGATGACGGCGCGCTGATCGCCGCGATCGACGAGGCCCTGGCCGCTCAGCCCGACGTGATGGCGAAGATCAAGGATGGCAAGGTGCAGGCCGCCGGCGCTGTGATCGGCGCCGTCATGAAGGCGATGAAGGGTCAGGCGGACGCCGCACGTGTCCGTGAACTTATTCTCGAGCGCGCTGCGCAGTAGCGTGCCACCCCGGGCCTCGTGTCCGAGGCCCGGGGGAGAATGGTCGCATGGGACACGGTGACGGCAGAGGGCGCATCGTCTCCGCCGTCGATGCCGACGACACGGGAACCCGCATCCTGCACGTCGACATGGACGCGTTCTATGCGGCCGTCGAGGTGCTCGATGATCCCTCCCTCCGTGGTCTGCCGCTGATCATCGGGGCGCCGGACGGCCGTTCCGTCGTCTCGAGTGCGTCCTACGAGGCTCGTCGCTATGGCGTCCGTGCGGCGATGCCGGTTTCCCAGGCGTTACGGCTGTGCCCGTCCGCGCGCATCGTCCTCCCGCATTTCCACCGGTACCAGGAGGTCTCACGGCAGGTGATGGCGATCTTCGAGTCGTTCACGCCCCTCGTCGAGCCGCTGTCGGTCGACGAGGCGTTCCTCGATGTGCAGGGCGTGCGCCGCCTCTGGGGGAGTCCCGCTCGCATCGCGGAGTTGATCCGGCAACGAGTGCTCGACGAGGTCGGCATCACCTGCAGCGTGGGCGTCGCTGCCACCAAGCACGTCGCGAAGATGGCGTCCACGATTTCGAAGCCCGATGGCATGCTCGTCGTCGCAGCGAAGGACACGCTCGACTTCCTCGCGCCGAGACCGGTTCGCGCGATGTGGGGCGTCGGGCCGAAGGCCGCGGAGGCCCTCGAGGCGCGAGGCATCCGCACGGTGCAGGATGTGCGCGAGGCGCCGCGAGAGATGATCGACAGGGCTGTGGGTGCGGCCCTCAGTGCACGCCTCGCGCAGCTGGCGATGGGACAGGATCCGCGTGCCGTCGACACGGAACGCGTGGAGAAGAGCATCGGTCATGAGGAGACATTCGACACGGACATCCGGGATCGGGATTTTCTCCGTGCGGAGCTCCTGCGACTCGCCGATCGCGTCGCAGCGAGGCTGCGGCGTGCCGACTGGGAGACGGCGACCGTCGCGATCAAGATCCGATTCGACGACTTCCGCACGCTCAGCCGCTCCGTGACCCTGAGCGAGCCCACTGCGGTCGGTCAGCGGATCGGCGAGGCAGCCCAGTCACTGTTCGAGCAGATCGATCGGCGGGACCCCGTGCGACTCGTCGGCGTCCGCGCCGAGAACCTGCGCCCCGCTGGCGGTGGCGGTCTCGGCCTCTGGGACGACGACGAGGATTGGCGCAAGGTCGAGGGCGCCGTCGACGAGGCCGTGGCACGGTTCGGCTCGGCGACGATCAGCCGCGCGCGACACATCGGGCGTGTCGATGGCCGAGGCGCCGCGCAGCATCCGAAGGCGCACGGCCTGGATTGATCTCACGCGCGCCCTGTTCCTCGGCTACCGTGGAGGTATGCCGAACATCGCACTGGAACTCGGAAAGCAAGCAGCGTCCTTCGGCGTGAAGAGCGCGTACGGAGAGCCCCAGGATGTCGACGGGGTGAGCATCACTCCCGTTGCATTCACATACTCCGGATTCGGCGGTGGCAGCGGCGACGGTGCCGAAGGCGGGGGAGGGGGCGGTGTCTCCGTCCCGGTCGGGGTCTACGTCCGGCGAGAAGAGGGTCTCCGCTTCGAGCCCAACATCGTCACGCTGCTCCTCGTGGCGGTGCCGTTCGTCTGGGTCACCGGGCGGGCTCTCGTGCGCATCATCCGTGCCCTCAAGAAGTGACGACCCCGTCGCGACGGCTCTGGAGCGCGCTGCGACCCTGATCGAACAGGACGTCCGCGCGCTGGCGGCCGCGAATCCTGTCGTCCTGATCGACGGCGGCAGTGGCGCGGGGAAGTCCTCTCTCGCGGCGAGGCTCGTCAGGCGCTGGCCCGTCCTCGGTCACGTGCAGCTCGTCGCCCTCGATTCGATCTATCCCGGTTGGGATGGCCTCGATGACGGAGCAGAACGCGCTCTCGAGTGGATCCTGCGTCCGCACGGTCGCGGATACCTCGGCACGTGGCGGCGCTGGGATTGGGAGTCGGAGGCCGAGGCGGAGAGCCACGCGGTCGACCCTGCCCTCGGCGTGATCATCGAGGGCAGTGGAATCCTGCGACCATCGACAGCGGGTCTCGCGGACGTCAGGGTCTGGGTGGAATCCGCGGAGGCGTCGCGGAAGACCCGGGCGCTGAATCGTGACGGAGAGACGTACCGTCCGCACTGGGATCGCTGGGCGGCGCAGGAACGCCGTCATCTCGAACGGGACGACCCTCGTGCTCTGGCCACTCGGATCGTCGACGTCCCGTAGGTCAGATCTCCGACGCGGATTCCGCCTCATCGGCAGCCTGGATGATCAGCTCCAGCCGATAGCCGACCCATTCGTAGACATCGTGGCGGCCGTCTTCGTCGGTCTGGACATCGGACGTGATTCCGAGTCGCGTGGCGATGACGAGACGGATGGCGGTGAGCGTTCGAAGCCAGGCTTCGAGGCTATCGAACGCGATGAGGGTCTCTCGCACTTCAAGCGCGTCTTCCTCCGTGAGCGAGTCGATACCCGGGGGGTACTCATCCAGCGCCGCGCGGACCCTGCGCGCGTCGGCGAGACGACGATCGAGGAGATCGTCCCGCGTGGCATCGGCGAACTCGGCCGCAGCATCCGAGTCTTCGGGATAGGGGTTCGGCGTCAGCCGGTCGATGGCCGGATCATCCGTGCCCCGTGATTCGCTGACGAGCTCGATGAAGTCCTCGACGAGCCGGGACAGGTGGAACTCCTCGATCACGGTGATGGGCATGACGATGATGTCGTCGCTCACAGCGGTGCCTTCCTGACGGTGGCCCAAAGCCCGAAGTCGTGCATGGCCTGCGCATGCACCTCCATGGTCTCTCGCGGTCCGGTGGCGACGATCGCGTGTCCCTCGTTGTGCACGGCGAGCATCAGAGCCGTGGCGTGGTCGAGCGAGTACCCGAAGTAGGTCCGGAACACGCGGACCACGTAGCTCATGAGGTTCACGGGGTCGTTCCACACCACGACCTGCCACGGCTCGAGCGGGGCGGCGCTGAGGTCGACGATCTCATCGAGTTCCGGGTGGGCGATCCTCGCCATCATGCCCAGCCCATCTCGTGGAGCTGCTCATCGTCGATGCCGTAGAAGTGAGCGATCTCGTGAACCAGGGTCGTATGGATCTCGTCACGGAGCTCGTGCTCGGTCTCGCACTGGGCGAGATGCGGCTCGCGGTAGAGGACGATCCGGTCCGGAAGTTCGCCCATCCCGTATTGCGTGCGCTCGGTGAGCGCCAGACCGTCGTACAGGCCGAGCAGATCCAGGCTGCCGTCGTCGGGGCGGTCCTCCACGACGAACACGACGTTCTCCAGGCCCTCGACCATGTCATCGGGCAGGAGGTCGAGCTCGTCGATCGCCAGTTCTTCGAAGGCGGCGGCATCCATGTCCATCGTGTCCAGACTAGAGGCGCGCGGGCTCCCGTGTCGGATCAGTGCAGCAGGACGAGCACGCCGGCCACAGCGATGAAGAGAACGCCGAACACCAGGTTGAGGATGCGTTGGCCGCGCACGGATCTCGTGAGGCGCCGGAACGGGCGGGCCGCGGCCGCGAAGAACCCCCACATCACGATCACGTCGACCACGATCACCGTCGCGACCAGCGTGAGGTACTGCGGCACCGGAGGCTCGTCGAGCCGGATGAACTGCGGGATGAACGCCAAGAAGAAGACGATCGCCTTGGGGTTGAGCAGGTTGACCCAGAACCCCCGTCGGATCATCGACCAGTGACTCTCATGAGAGTCGACGGGCACGGGAGCGTCATCCAGGGTGCCCGCAGGTTTCGTGAGGATCAGGCGAATGCCGAGGAACACGAGATAGGCCGCCCCGGCGTACCGGATGGTGTTGAACAGGAACTCCGAGCGCGAGACGAGCAGACCGACGCCTGCCGCGACGATCGCGACATGCACGATCAATGCGATCTGCTGCCCGATGATTCCCCAGATCGAGCGCTTCCACCCCTGGTTGAGCGCATTCGACATCGTGTTGATGGCGCCTGCTCCGGGGGTGAAGCTGATCACCACCGACGCGGTGAGCAAGGAGAACCAGACCGCGAGCGACACCACGCAAGTCTAGGGCTTCGGTGGGGACGGGCAGATCAGCTCGGCGATGCGAAGAAGGCCCGAACCATGCGGTTCGGGCCTTCTTCCTGAGGGTGAGTAACGGGACTCGAACCCGCGACATCCGGCACCACAAGCCAGCGCTCTACCAGCTGAGCTATACCCACCATGTGCCCGCCGGAGCAGGCAACCATACGAGTCTATTACATGTTCGGAGTGAACTCGGACACCGTACGGGTGGCGATCTCCCGTGCGTCGTCGCTCGACGGGCCGGGCTCGTCGACGAAGACAGCCTCTCGGTAGTAGCGGAGTTCGCGGATCGACTCCAGGATGTCGGCCAGCGCTCGGTGCCCGCCGTCCTTCGCCGGTGCCTGGAAGAAGACACGTGGGTACCACCGCCGCGAAAGCTCCTTGATGCTGGAGACGTCAACGTTCCGGTAGTGCAGCCACTGGTCGACCTGCGGCATGTACTTCGCGAGGAACATCCTGTCGGTACCGATCGTGTTGCCCGCGAGCGGCGCCTTGCGCTCGAGCGGAACGAAGCGCTTGATGTATGCGAGTGTCTGTTCCTCGGCCTCTTCGAGAGAGACCCCGTGCGGGATCTCCAGGATCAGGCCGGACGTCTCGTGCATCTTGGTCACGAAGTCATTCATGTGCTCAAGGGCTGCAGCGCCGGGGCGGATCACCACCTGAAAACCGGGATCGACGGGGTTGAGCTCGAAATCGGTGATGACGACAGCGATTTCCACGAGCTCATCGACCGCGAGATCGAGGCCCGTCATCTCGCAGTCGATCCAGACGAGACGATCGTTCTCGGACGCAGATACCATGCCGCCATCCTATCGACGGCCCCGACATCGCTGGGGAAGATGCACTTCCTCGAGCATCGTCGGGTCCGCGATACTCTAGAAGCGTGCGCCTCCGTAGCTCAGGGGATAGAGCAGGAGCCTTCTAATCTCTTGGTCGCAGGTTCGAATCCTGCCGGGGGCACCTTCACCCGATCCGTGTCGGACGGGACGCGAGCTCGTCGCGATGAGCCCATCGACCCGGTCGGGCGCGATCCTTCTGCCTCAGCAGTAGCGAAGCGCGGCGACCGCGTCGTCCGCACGCCAGAACTCACCGATCACGCGAAAGACCCCGGTCGCGAGGTGCAGGCGCTCGGCGCGATATCGGATTCCGAGGGGATCGGCGACGATACGCAGGTGGCCGAGGACATGTTCTCGTCGGTCCTGCACGCGCCAAAGGTGATCCGCGGCGCGGACGAGGTGCTCGCGGGGAGAAGAGAGCCGGGGCGTGGCATAGGGGACGTCGGGGAGAGAGGTGGTCAAGCTTTCGGACATCGGAACTCCTTTCGTGATTCGAAGCTATGACCGACCACCGACATTCGCCTGTCCGTGGCGACACGCGCTGTGATCTGCCCTTTCTGCACCGCAAGGCGTTCGTGAGCGCTGTCCACGCTTCGCGTGTTCCCGGTCGGTTGCCGGGTGCGGTGCGGGCCAGGCTGGGGCGATCCGGACGGGCTCCGCTCCGGTCGACGAAAGGACAGCACATGATCGACATGGTCACCATCGTGGGAAGAGTCGCCACGGATCCGACCCAGGGTCAGACCGCGGGAGGCGTGCCCGTCACGAACTTCCGTCTCGCGAGTACTCATCGTCGTTTCGACTCCGCCACGCAGGAGTGGACGGATTCCGGTGTCAACTGGTTCTCGGTCGCCGCCTTCCGGAGCCTCGGCGAGAATGCGAAGGCATCGTTGCGAACCGGGGACAGCGTGATCGTCACCGGGCGGCTGAAGATCCGCAACTGGGAGAGCAACGGCAAGCACGGCACGAGCGTCGACATCGACGCGGACACCATCGGGCATGACCTGCGGTGGGGCACGACGGCTTATCGGCCGCAGTCGCGTCCGGCTGCGGCCGGACCCTCCGCGACGCCGAATGCAGAGGGCAACAGCCCAGAGGAATCGGTGCACGATGATCCCGGGTCGGAGCAGGGTCTGCATGATTCCGAGCCGCTGGACCTGTCGTGGGCTGCGCCTGCCTCGACCGCGGGTGCCATGTCCTGACGGGCGGCTCCGCGCTCGATTCAGCGGGGTGGGGCGCCGGCGGCGTGCAGGGTCGGATTGCGGGGAGACGTAGACTCGGCGTGTGCTTCGTCGTCCGGTCTTCACGTCGCCGCGCGCGGCCGGTGCCCTTGCGGCTTCGATCGCCGCGTTCCTGCTGCTCTCCGCCTGTGCGCCGACTCCCGGCTCGTCTGCATCGCCCACGGCTGTCGCGTCGCCGACTCCCGGGACGACGACTCCTGCGGAACCGACACTCGTGCCCGACGGCGCAGCCGAGGAGAACCTCCCGGTCTTCACCTCGGTCGCCGAACGCGTCTGGGCAACGGATCAGCGGGGGGCCGGGCGAGCGTACATCGATGCTCTGGTCGCGGCGGGATTCGATCGGAGCGCGATGCAGGTGACGCAGGATCAGTCGACGGTCGGCAACCCTGCGGAGAGCCTGCAGTTCTCCGTGCGCTGGGGTGACAGCGAATGTCTCGTCGGTCAGGTGGGTCCCTCCACGGGACGTGTCGTCACCGTCGTGATGCCGCAGCTCGCCGAGGGGCGCTGCCTGGTGGGCACCACACGTCCGATCGACTGGTGACACGCCAAGGGCTGTTGGTACATCCGTCACGATCTATTCTTCACGCTGATCATCCTCGGACGCGGTGATTGCGGACAGCGTGATGGCTCCGCAGCGCACCGACGTGCGAGGCTGACCTCGGGCGCGCGTGGAGTCCGGCAGACGGCGGAGCTCAGTCCGGGCGCCGGGGAATCGTCTGACTGCCGCCCCGGAGGTAGTCTTAGGTAGATTTCCGCACCGCTTCAGTAGTGCGATGGCAGGTTCGATTCTGATCAGCAAAGGTGTTTAAACGGTATGGCTGAGTACATCTACTCGATGGTGCGTGCGCGTAAGGCAGTGGGCGAGAAGCTCATCCTCGACGACGTCACGATGGCGTTCCTCCCCGGGGCGAAGATCGGCATGGTCGGCCCGAACGGCGCCGGAAAGTCGACGATCCTCAAGATCATGGCCGGTCTCGACACTCCGTCGAACGGCGAGGCGAAGCTCTCCCCGGGGTACACGGTCGGCATCCTGATGCAGGAGCCGGAGCTCGACGAGTCCAAGACGGTGATCCAGAACATCCAGGACGGCATCGCGATCAAGCCGAAGGTCGACCGGTTCAACGAGATCTCGCTGCTGATGGCCGAGCCCGACGCCGACTTCGACGCCCTCCTCGCCGAGATGGGCACGCTGCAGGAAGAGATCGACGCAGCCGACGGCTGGGACCTCGACTCGCAGCTCGATCAGGCCATGGACGCTCTGCGCACGCCCCCGGCCGACGCCGCGATCGCACCGCTCTCCGGTGGTGAGAAGCGTCGTGTCGCCCTTGCGAAGCTGCTCCTGCAGAAGCCCGACCTCCTGCTCCTCGACGAGCCCACCAACCACCTCGACGCCGAGAGTGTGCTGTGGCTCGAGCAGCACCTGCAGGCCTACAAGGGTGCCGTGATCGCGATCACGCACGACCGATACTTCCTCGACCACGTCGCCGAGTGGATCGCCGAAGTCGATCGCGGTCGTCTCATCGGCTACGAGGGCAACTACTCGACCTACCTGGAGAAGAAGGGCGAACGACTCGAGGTCCAGGGCAAGAAGGACGCCAAGCTGGCCAAGCGCCTCAAGGAGGAGCTGGAGTGGGTCCGTTCCAGCGCGAAGGGCCGCCAGACCAAATCGAAGGCGCGTCTCGCTCGCTACGAGGAGATGGCTTCGGAGGCGGAGCGGACCAGGAAGCTGGACTTCGACGAGATCCAGATCCCCGCGGGCCCGCGTCTGGGTGGCATCGTGATCGATGCCAAGAAGCTGCAGAAGGGCTTCGACGGTCGGGTACTGATCGACAACCTCAGCTTCAACCTCCCGCCGAACGGCATTGTCGGTGTGATCGGACCCAACGGCGTGGGTAAGACGACGCTCTTCAAGACGATCGTGGGTCTCGAGCCGCTCGACGGCGGGGATCTGAAGATCGGTGAGACGGTCAAGATCAGCTATGTCGACCAGTCGCGTTCCAACATCGATCCGAACAAGACGCTGTGGGAGGTCGTCTCCGACGGCTTGGACTACATCACCGTCGGCAAGACCGAGATCCCGTCCCGCGCTTACGTGTCGAAGTTCGGCTTCAAGGGCCCGGACCAGCAGAAGAAGGCCGGCGTGCTCTCCGGTGGTGAGCGCAACCGTCTGAACCTCGCGCTGACGCTCAAAGAGGGAGGCAACCTGTTGCTCCTCGATGAGCCGACAAACGACCTCGACGTCGAGACCCTGAGCTCGCTCGAGAACGCCCTGCTCGAGTTTCCCGGCTGTGCTGTGGTGATCACTCACGACCGGTGGTTCCTCGACCGGATCGCGACGCACATCCTCGCGTACGAGGGCACCGACGAGAAGCCCGGCCAGTGGTACTGGTTCGAGGGGAACTTCGAGGCGTACGAGGAGAACAAGATCGAGCGCCTCGGCCCCGACGCCGCGAAGCCGCACCGTTCGACGCACCGCAAGCTGACGCGCGACTGAGGCCGCGATGTCCGCTTCACCGGGGCCGCGTCTGCACATCCCGATCCACCTCCGCTGGGGTGATCTGGATGCGTTCAATCACGTCAACAACACCTCGATGCTGAAACTGCTCGAGGAGGCTCGCGTCAGAGCCTTCTGGCGTGCCGGCCCCGGTGAGGAGGCGCCGTCGACGGCGGTGCTCGACTCCGGCATCGACGAGGGAATCCTGACCCTCATCGCGCGACAGGAGATCGAGTACCTCGCGCCCGTGCCATATCAGCGACGCCCGCTCGAGGTGCAGATGTGGTTCGGCAAGCTCGGCGGCTCCAGCGTCGAAGTCTGCTACGAGGTCCACAACGACCCGACCGCAGAACCGCGACAGATCTACGCGCGATCGACGGCGATCATCGTGCTGGTCGACGCTCAGACCGGGCGCCCCACCCGACTCACTCAGGAGATGCGCGACGCCTGGGAGCCGTATGTGGGCGACTCGATCGAGTACTCCCACCGCTGACGTCGCGGCGGGTACCGGTGTGACCGAGCCCTAGGGCGACTCCTCGGGCACGCGGATCATGATCTCCTGTGCGACGCTCGCGACCAGCGCGCCGTCGCGCGTGTAGATCCGTCCGGTGGCGAGCCCCCGCCCCCCTCGCGCATTCGGCGACTCCTGCACGTAGAGCAGCCACTCGTCGACGCGCGCAGGTCGATGCCACCACATCGCGTGATCGAGGCTCGCGACTTTCAGCCCGGGGAGCGCCCAGTAGACGCCGTGTGCCCGCAGGATCGATTCCTGGATCGTCATGTCGCTGAGGTACGCGAGCGCGGCTCGGTGAAGTCGCTGGTCGTCAGGGAGAGGGGCGCGCAGTCGCATCCACACGGCTTGCCGGGGCACTTGTGCATCTTCGCTGGGCAGATACAGCGGTGAGTCGACGTGCCGCACATCGGCCGCTCGCTCACTGAGCATCCGGGTGGTGCCTTCGGGTAGCCCGTGGACCCGCTCCTCGTCCGGGGCGAGCTCATCCGGGCCGGGAATGCCCGCCGGCATCGGCTCGGCGTGCTCCACCCCGGGATCGGCGTCCTGGAACGAGGCGATCATCGAGAAGATCGGCACGCCGTTTTGGTAAGCCTGGGTCCGCCTGGTCGAGAACGATCGGCCGTCGTGGATCCGATCGACCGCGATGGTGATTCCCTGGCTCGCATCCCCAGGACGGAGGAAGTACCCGTGCATCGAATGCACCGCACGGTCCTCAGGGAGTGTCCGCTCCGCGGCGAGCAGAGCCTGGGCGAGCACCTGGCCCCCGTAGATGCGGCCGCTCGGCATCGGGTGCGAGGAGCCCGTGAAGATGTCCTCTGTGGTGCGAGCCTGAGCCGCATCGAGATCGAGGACCTCGAGAAGCCGTTCGACGGTCTGGATGGCGTGCTGCTCCGCGCTCATGTGTTCCTCTCTGCGACCCCGCATGCCGCACCGTTGGTAGTTTAGAACGCGTGACGCATCACCTCCTCCTCGCTGACCCCGACACCGCGAAGGACGTTCTGACCTTCGTCGGACGAGCGACCAGGATCACCGACGAAGGCGTGCGCCTGCAGGCGGCGAACGGTGTGCTCGCGCTCACCACCGCGGTACTCGCGCCGCAGGGTCTGTTCGACCAGACGCCGACCATTCTCGCGATGCGCATCGTGCATGCCGACCCCGAGCTCGAGTGCGACGTCGTCGTCGATCGACTCACGAAGACCGATGACGCCGATCGGCTCACGCTTCCGGAGACCGGTCTGTCGCCGGCATGGGCCGGCGTCGCCCCGCCTCGGAGCGCGTGGACGCCGGAGGCCGCGCTGGCGGCATCCGTGATCGCCCAGCGCGCGCAGTGGGGGATCTCGGCGGTCGCGCGGGGCGCCGGCCCCGGTTCGGGCGAGGAAGCGGTCCGCGCCCTCCGCGCCGCGATCTGGGGTGAACCCGATGAGGACCTCGGAGGGCTGCCTCGCGGAACGGCGTTCGCCGCCGACGCGATGGGCTTCATCTCCGGTGAGGAGCAGGTCCAGCTCTCACGGTCCGGCAGGTGGACACGTCTGGCGTTCCGTCGCGGTCATGTGCTGGTGCGCGGTCCCGTGGCCACCGGGCTGACGGGCGTCCGTTCCACCGGTTCCGCCGTCTAGTCATCGCGCGGATTTCCGCCGCGCTCAGCGCCCGGGACCGTGTTCGTCAGCCCGCTGCTGCGGCCGCGCGGCCGGCGGTTCGCCCCGAGAACAGGCATCCGCCGAGGAAGGTCCCCTCGAGCGCGCGATAGCCGTGAACTCCACCGCCGCCGAAACCGCTCGCCTCACCTGCGGCGTAGAGTCCGGGGATCGGGTCTCCGTTCGCATCGAGGGCACGGCCTTCGAGGTCGGTGTTGATGCCGCCGAGCGACTTGCGCGTGAGGACGTGGAGTTTGACCGCCACCAGCGGCCCGGCGCTCGGGTCCTGCAAGCGATGTGGTGCTGCGGTGCGGATCAGCTTGTCGCCGCGATAACCACGCATGGAACGAAGCATGCCGATCTGCGCATCCTTCGTGAAGTCGTTGTCCATCTCTCGATCTCGGGCGACCACCTCGCGGCGGACGTTGTCGATGTCGAGGAACTCGCCGCCGGGGTGGCGCTGCATCTGCTCGAGCAGCGACTCGAGGTCGTTCTCGACGATGAAGTCCTCACCTTCGTCGAGGAACGACTGCACCGGCCCGGTCGGTCCCTTGGCGAGTCGGGATTTCAGCAGCAGCTGAACATCTTTACCGGTGAGGTCGGGGTTCTGTTCGCTGCCCGAGAGCGCGAACTCCTTCTCGACGATCTGCCGCGAGGTGACGAACCAGGAGTGATCGTGACCGGTCGTACGCAGGTGCGCGAGCGTTCCCATCGTGTCGAACCCGGGGAACAGGGGTACCGGGAGGCGCTTGCCCGTCGCATCCAGCCAGAGCGACGACGGCCCGGGGAGGATGCGGATGCCGTGAGACGGCCACACCGGGTCCCAGTTCGTGATGCCCTCGACGTAGTGCCACATCCGGTCGCCATTGATGAACCGCGCACCGGCGGCCGCGCTGACGCTGTACATCGATCCGTCGACATAGGCCGGTACCCCTGTGAGCATGTGCTCGGGGGGAGTGCCGAGGCGTTCGGGCCATGCAGCCCGCACGAGGTTGTGGTTCCCCCCGATGCCGCCAGAGGAGACGATGGTCGCCCGGGCCGCGATCTCGAACTCGCCGATGATCTCGCGCGACGACACCGCACCACGCGATGCGCCCGACGAGGCGAGCACGTTTCCGCGGGCACCGGTGACCGCGCCGTCGGTCACCACGAGCTCGGAGACGCGGTGTCGCGGGAGGACCGTCAGACGTCCTTCCCGCTCGCCCTGCTCGATGGCGGCTGCGAAGGGTGCGACGATCCCCGGCCCGGTGCCCCAAGTGATGTGGAATCGTGGAACCGAGTTGCCCGGTCCGATGGCGCCGTAGCCGCCGCGTTCCGCCCAGCCCACGACGGGGAAGAACCCGACGCCCCGCTCGCGCAGCCACGAGCGCTTCTCTCCGGCTGCGAACTGCAGGTATGCCTCTGCCCAGCGCCTCGGCCATTCGTCTTCCGGCCGATCGAACCCGGCGTTGCCGAACCAGTCCTGAGTCGCGAGCTCGAGGGAGTCCTTGATCCCGAGCCGCCGCTGTTCAGGGGAGTCGATGAAGAAGAGCCCGCCGAACGACCACCAGGCCTGACCGCCGAGGTTCGTCCGCGGCTCCTGGTCCACCAGGATGACGCGACGGCCGGCGTCGAGAGCCTCGGACGCGGCGACGAGTCCGGCCAGCCCCCATCCGATCACCAGAACATCTGTGGACAGGGGCTTCGTCGTCATGAGCTCTCCGTTGATTCCTGACGTGATCGGGTCTCGAGCGTGGGGCGACCGCCGGGAGCGGCCCCGATCCCCGAAGGCTCGAATGTGTTCACCATGGCATACGCGGCGCGCTCCAGGTAGTCCCAGAGCGTCGCTTCGTGCAGAGGAGACAACTGCGCCTCGTCCACGGCTGTCCGCATGTGACGAAGCCAACGATCGCGCGCGTCGGCATCGATGTGGAACGGCATGTGCCGCATCCGCAGCCGGGGATGCCCGCGCGTGTCGCCATACGTCGTCGGGCCGCCCCAGTACTGCTCGAGGAACATGCGGAGCCGGTCTTCGGCGGGGCCGAGGTCTTCCTCCGGATACATCGGCTTCATCACGGGATCGAGGGCGACCTCGCGGTAGAACACCGACACGATCTTCGTGAACGTGTCGTGTCCACCGATCTCGTCGTAGAACGTCACTTCTGGGGACTCCCGTCATCCGTGGGCTTCTTGCGGCGCCAGATTCCACGGTCAGGGATCACCGGCACGCCGGTCACCGCGTTAGGTCGCGTCCGGGGAGGATTAGCGCCGCGGACCCGGCGGGCGCCATCGAGCCCTGTCGGCACGACATCGACCATGCGCGGCACGCTGATCTCCTTCTCGAGGAGTGCGGCGCGCAGGCGGCGGCGCAGCTCCTGCGCCACGTCGTCCTTCGCGTTGGCACGTGCTTTGATCACGATGCGGACGACGAGGGCATCGCCGTCGATCGACTCCAGCCCCCAGAGCTCCGGTTTCTCGATGATGCGCGTGCGCCACTTGGGATCCTTCGCCAGCCCCTGTGCGGTCTCGAGCATGATGTGCTCGACCTGCTCGAGGTCGGAGTCGGCCGGGACGCCGAGGTCGATGATCGACCGCGCCCATCCCTGCGACATGTTGCCGATTCGGGTGACCTCGCCGTTTCGCACATACCAGAGGGTGCCGTTGACGTCGCGCACCTGGGTGATCCGAACGCTGACGTACTCGACGACACCGCTCGCGAGCCCGAGGTCGACGACGTCGCCGATTCCGATCTGATCCTCGGCCACCAAGAACATGCCGTTGAGCACGTCCTTGACGATGTTCTGCGCGCCGAACCCGAGACCGGCCCCGACCGCAGCCGTGAGGAGGGTCAGCGACCCCAACAGGCTCTGGTCGAGGGCGTTCACGATGAGCACGATCGCGATGACCACGAGCATCACGTTGACGATGTTCTGCAGGATCGTGCCGAGGGTGCGGGTCCGTTGCACCAGACGCATGTCGGCGAGGGGTGAGCGCTCCAAGGCCTGGGTGTCGTCGACCGACGCCTTGCTCTTCGCGCTGTCGACGATGCGGTGCACGACCCGACGGATGACCAGGCGCAGGATGAGCCCGATCACGACACAGCTAGCGATGATGATCGCGACGGTGAGCGCCTTCATGCCGACCTGGCTCAGCCAGGCGAGCAGGTTCGTCGCCCAGTCGGGGAGTGGGGTCTCCGCGGGAGGATCATTGACATCGAAGGGGAGCATCATCAGTCACGATCCTAGCGAGCGGGTCTCTGTGCAGGCTGGGCGGATGCGCCGTGCGAAAACGGAGACCATCCACGTTCGCTGCGCCGCGTCCGCGCGGGACACTCCGAGAGCGAGGTGGGTGGTCTCCGTTTCGAGAGCGGTGGCGGCTGAGGCGGAGCGCTCAGTCCTCCGCGTCGCGTGCCTGTGCGGCGAGTGCGCGCTCGACGTCCGCGAGGTTCTCGAGCACCAGGCGTCGAAGCGCCGGCGCAGCATCCTGGTTGGCCGCCAGCCACGAGCGCGTCGCGTCACGAAGCGCCCCGTCGGCGAGAGCCGTCGGGAAGAGCCCAACGATCAGGTACTGAGCGATCTGGTAGGTGCGCGACTCCCAGATGGGGAGCAGCATGTCGAAGTAGGCGGGGACGAACTCGCCCAGTACGGCGGCGCCGGCAGGATGCGTGAAACCGAGCGCGGCGGAGCGAACGATCGTGTTGGGAGCATCGTCGCGCTCGATGAGCGAAGCCCAGGCCGCTTTCTTGGACGCCGAGTCGGGCAGAGACGCCCGCGCCTGCGCGGCGAATTCCCCGCCCTTGGCGGTGTTGTCCGCCGCCAGAGCGGCATCGATCGCCGCGGCATCGGTGGCGCCGATGGTCGCGAGACCCACGAGCAGCTGCCAGTTCAGGTCTGCGTCGATCTCCAGACCGTGAAGCGTGTCCTCACCGGAGCGCAGACGGCCCACGATTCCCGCGTGCTCCGGAGTCACCAGGGCATTCGCGAAGGCGGTGACGAACTGCAACTGGCTGTCGCTGCCCGGCTCGGCCGACTCCGCCAGGCTCCACAATCCGTCGGCGACCTTGAGTCGAGCGGTCTCTCGCTCAGCCGGGGCGACGTAGAGCGTGGCGGCCGTCCGCAGCTGAGCGAGCGTGGTGCGCACGGTCGTCGACTCGGTCTCCCGGCCGATGTTCCCCAACACGAGGTCGATGTAGGCGGAAGCCGCCGTCTCCGCATCCCGCGTCTGATCCCACGCGGCGCCCCACACGAGCGAGCGGGCGAGCGGGTCGTGGATGTCGGCCAGGTGAGCGATCGCGGTGGCGAGCGACTTCTCGTCGAGGCGGATCTTCGCGTAGGCGAGGTCCTCATCGTTGAGCAGCACGAGGTCGGGGCGGGCGATGCCCTGCAGCTCCGGCACCTCGGTGCGGTCGCCGTCGACGTCGACCTCTAGGTAGTGCGTGCGGGTGAGTGCACCGTCGGTCAGCGTGTAGAAGCCGATGCCCAGTCGGTGCGGTCGGATGGTGGGGTAGTCCGCCGGGGCCGTCTGCGTGATGGCGAAGCGCGAGATCGTGCCGTCGTGGTCCTCCGCGATGACCGGCTCGAGCGTGTTGACGCCTGCCGTCTCCAGCCACTTCTTCGACCATGTGCTCAGGTCGCGACCGCTGGTGGCCTCGAGCTCCGAAAGCAGGTCACTGAGTTCGGTGTTGCCCCAGGAGTGCTTCTGGAAGTACTGCGACACACCGGCGAAGAACGCCTCGATGCCGACCCAGGCGGCCAGCTGCTTCAGGACCGATCCGCCCTTGGCGTAGGTGATGCCGTCGAAGTTGACCTGCACGTCTTCCAGGTCGGTGATCTCCGCGACGATCGGGTGGGTCGAGGGGAGCTGGTCCTGTCGATAGGCCCAGGTCTTCTCCATGGCGTTGAACGTCGTCCACGCCTCGGTCCACTCGGTGGCTTCGGCGGTGGCGATGGTCGACGCCCATTCGGCGAACGACTCGTTCAGCCAGAGATCGTTCCACCACTTCATCGTGACGAGGTCGCCGAACCACATGTGTGCGAGCTCATGCAGGATCGTCACGACGCGGCGCTCCTTGACGGCGTCGGTGACCTTGCTGCGGAAGACATAGGTCTCGGTGAAGGTGACGGCTCCTGCGTTCTCCATCGCTCCCGCGTTGAACTCCGGGACGAAGAGCTGGTCGTACTTGGCGAACGGGTACGGAACCCCGAACTTCGACTCGTAGTAGGCGAAACCCTCGCGGGTCTTGTCGAAGATGTAGTCGGCATCGAGGTGCTGCCACAGGCTCTTGCGTCCGTAGACGCCGAGGGGGATCACGCGGCCCGAGGCGCTGGTGAGCTCCGAGAACGTGGACTCGTAGGGTCCGGCGACGAGCGCGGTGATGTACGAGGAGATGCGTGGGGTCGGCTCGAAGCCCCAGGTCGCCGTCGTGTCGTCGTCATGCACGATGGGCTCGGGCGTGGGGGAGTTGGAGATGACCTTCCATGCCGCCGGCGCCGTCACGGTGAACTGGAACGTCGCCTTGAGATCGGGCTGCTCGAACACCGCGAACACGCGACGTGAGTCCGGGACCTCGAACTGCGAGTAGAGGTAGACCTCTTCGTCGACCGGGTCGACGAAACGGTGGAGGCCCTCGCCCGTGTTCGTGTAGAGGCAGTCGGCATCGACGACCAGCACGTTCTCCGCCTGCAGCCCGCTGAGCGCGATGCGAGAGTCGGCGAAGACCTCGTTCGGATCGAGCTGCTCGCCGTTGAGGGAGATCTCACGCACGTCCCGGGCGATCAGGT
Source organism: Microbacterium sp. Mcb102 (assembly GCF_024519805.1). NCBI lineage: Bacteria > Bacillati > Actinomycetota > Actinomycetes > Micrococcales > Microbacteriaceae > Microbacterium > Microbacterium sp. Mcb102. The sequence continues at coordinate 652,420 of NZ_JALJRG010000001.1, forward strand.
CGATGAAGGTGAAGCTCTCCGGAGTCGCGGTGAAGCGCACCACGCTCCGGGAGCCGAAGATCTCGGCACCCTTGGTCAGATCGAGGGCGACTTCATAGGACTGAGTGTCGATGACGTCGCGGCGCTCCTGCGCTTCGATGCGGGTGAGGTTCTCTCCAGGCACAGCTTTACTCCCAGGGGTGAGGGGATGTCACCGGGGTCGGCGCAGTTGGCGCCGACGGCAACCATGACAGCCTACGCCAGTGCGGGAGCTGGCCCCTCGCATCGCACTCGGGAGGGCGGCGGCATAGAAACGGCGCTGCACGGACGCCTTTGCTCCGCCGAGGTGAAAGGATGGAGGGGTGACTGCGATCGAGCCGAATGCCGTTCCCTTTGCCTCGCCTGCTGCCGCCGGTGGTGCACCCTTCGTGACCACGCCGGTCGACTATGACGCGATCCTCCTCGCGGGCTTCGGGGGGCCCGAGGGTCAGGAAGATGTCATCCCGTTCCTGCGCAACGTGACCCGCGGTCGAGGAATCCCCGACGAACGGCTCGAGGAGGTCGCGCACCACTACCGGCATTTCGGCGGGGTGAGTCCGATCAACGGACAGAACCGCGTGCTCAAGGAAGCCCTCGAGAACGCCCTCGCCGCACGCGGCATCACGCTCCCCGTCTACTGGGGCAACCGCAACTGGGCTCCGTATCTCGAAGAGGTCGTGACCGAGGCCTCCACCAATGGTCACAACACGCTGCTGGCCTTCGCCACCAGCGCCTACAGTTCGTTCTCCAGCTGCCGTCAGTACCGCGAGGACTTCGCTCGCATCCTGGAGGAGACCGGGCTCGGGGAGACCGTGACGATCGACAAGATCCGGCCTTTCTACGACCACCCCGGTTTCGTGGAGGCGTTCGAGACGGGAGTCCGTGAGGCTGTCCAAGGCTTCCTGGCCGACGGCATCGTGGCGGCGGACATCCAGATCCTCTTCTCCACCCACAGCATCCCGACGGCCGACGCGGAGCGCTCCGGCGCGCGAGACATCGACTGGGGAGAGGGAGGCGCGTACGCCGCTCAGCATCTCGCCGTGGCTGCCTGGGTCATGGATCGGGTTCGCCAGACGGTTCCCGCAGCGGCCGACGTCTCGTGGGAGCTCGTCTACCAGTCCCGGTCCGGCCCCGCCTCGCAGCCGTGGCTCGAGCCCGACGTGTGCGACGTGATCGGTGAACTGCCCGACCGCGGACGCAAGGCAGTGGCGGTCGTCCCCGTCGGTTTCATGAGCGATCACATGGAGGTCCTGTGGGACCTCGACACCGAGGCCGCGGAGGCCGCGGAAGAGGCCGGACTCGCCTTCACGCGAACCCCCACGCCCGGTGTCTCACCGGCATTCGTCGACGGCATCGTCGACCTGATCCAGGAACGTCTCCAAGGTCGCCCCAACGAGGAGCGTGCCCATGTCACGACGCTCCCCGGCGGCTTCGACGTCTGCCGACCCGGGTGCTGTGAGAACATCCGTGCGGGGTTCAAGCCCGCCGCCGCCGGCATCGCCCCATGACCTCGGAGCCGATCCGCGCCGCTTCTAGGATGGGAGTCATGCGCATCCACATCGCCACCGACCATGCAGGACTCGACTTCTCCACGCAGTTGCAAGAGCACCTGCGCGCTGCGGGGCATGAGGTCGTCGATCATGGCCCGATCGAGTACGATGCGGTCGACGACTACCCGGCGTTCTGCATCCGCGCGGCGCAGGCGGTCATCGCCGACCAGCGCGACGGTGTCGAAGCCCTCGGTGTGGTCTTCGGCGGTTCGGGGAACGGTGAGCAGATCGCCGCGAACAAGGTTGCGGGGGTGCGGGCCGCTCTGGTCTGGAACCTGTCGACGGCCGAGCTCGCCCGCGAGCACAACGACGCGAACGTCATCTCGATCGGCGCGAGGCAGCACACCTTCGACGAGGTGACCTCGTTCATCGACCTGTTCATCCAGACACCGTTCTCGGGTGATGAACGCCATGTGCGGCGGATCGGGCAGATCGCGGACTTCGAGCGCGACGGGTCCCTGCTCCCGGATCCGCGGGGCTGACATGCCCGAGGGCCATTCCGTTCACCGGATCGCACGACAGTTCGATCGCAACTTCGTGGGCAAGACTCTGAGCGCGTCCAGTCCACAGGGACGGTTCGCCGAGGGAGCCGCGGTTCTCGACGGACGTGCGGCGGTGAGTGTGCAGGCCGTCGGCAAGCAGATGTTCCTCGAGACGGAGGGCGACCTCTGGCTGCGGGTGCACCTCGGTCTCTACGGTGCCTGGGACTTCGCCGGTGAGATCATCGTCGATCCGACGATAGCCTCCGCCAACGGGCGGATGGGGCAGACGAACCAGCGCGGCACCGTCCTCGACGACCCCATCCTGGATGATGCCGGCGAGAACTCCCTCGCGTCCATCGGGGCACCACGCCGCACGAGGGTGCACGTCCGCATGTCGGAGCAGACGAAGGGCCTCGCCGATGAGGGGCTCGAATGGCCGCCTCCGGTCGTGGGACAGGTTCGTCTGCGCCTCATGACCGACATCACCGCCGCCGACCTGCGTGGCCCGACGGCATGCGTGCTCCAGACGCCGGAGGAGATGCTGGCGACGGTCGCGAAGCTCGGGCCCGACCCGCTGGTCGGGGACCCGGTCGAGAATGAGGAGCGGTTCGTCCGGGCGGTCGGGAAGAAGTCGACGGTCATCGCCTTGCTTCTCATGGACCAGTCCGTCGTCAGCGGGATCGGGAACGTCTACCGCGCCGAGATGCTCTATCGGCAGCGGTTGAACCCGCATACTCCGGGTCGAGACGTTCCGGAAGAGGTCGTGCGCGCGCTCTGGCACGATTGGGTGCGACTGCTGGCGATCGGTGTCGAGACCGGCCAGATGATGACGATGGACGGTCTCACGGGCGAGGACTACCGCGCCGCGATGGCGAACCGCGACGACCGGCACTGGGTCTATCACCGGGCGGGGTTGCCGTGCCGGGTCTGTGGCACAGAGATCGCGCTCGAGGAGATCGGCGCTCGCAAGCTGTACTGGTGCCCGCGCTGCCAGGCGTGACCGGACTGTGCACCCCCGCATCCGTTCTAGGCTGATCGCATGCGACAGAATCCGAGCTTCACGCTCGCCGACGTGGCCGAGATCCGCCGGGTGATCGAGATGAGCCCTTGGGCGACGATCATGAGCGCCGGTGATGACGGTCTCGTCGCTTCGCACTACGCGGTGCTTCTGGACGAGACACGCGACGACCTCACCATCGTCGGGCACGTCGGCCGCCCGGACGACCTCATCCACGGTATTGGGGAGCGCGAGCTCCTCGTCGTGTTCCAGGGGCCGCACGGCTACGTGTCGCCCGGCTGGTACGGCGACGTGCAGGCGGTGCCGACGTGGAACTACACCGCCGTGCACCTCGGCGGTGTGCCGGAGATCCTCTCCGACGAAGAGAACCTGGTGGTACTGGATCAGCTCGTCGCACGATTCGAGTCGCGGATGCCGGAGCCGAAGCTGATGTGGGAACGACCGAACGACGCCGCTTTCGTCCAGCGACTCGCTGCCGGCACAGTGGGGTTCCGGCTGACGCCCACCCGTGTGGTCGCGAAGCGCAAGCTCAGCCAGAACAAGCCGGTCGAGACGATCGAGACGGTGATCAGCGCCCTCCGGTCGGACGGTCCGTATTCGAACCCGGCTCTCGCGGAAGAGATGCGACGTGCCCAGGATGCCAGGACCGGAGGGCGGCGATGACAGATGGCGACGCGGTGATCGGCACGATCAGGGCTACGAGGATCGTCGGCCCCGGTCGTGAGTTCCTGATCGACGATGAGCCCGTCGACATCCACATCGCCGACGGGCTCATCGCCGATATCGCCCCCACCGGAGCGCTTCCCTCGCGGGGGGAGGTGCTCGATGTCGAAGGAGCGTGGACGGTCCCCGGGCTCTGGGACAACCACGTCCACACCGTCCAGTGGGCGCTGACCGCGGAGCGCGCTCCGTTGGGTCACGCGGTCTCCGCGGCGGCTGCGGCGCACGCGATGAGCGGTGTCGTCCCCTTGCCGGACGGGCGCCGCGTCGGCACCGGATTTCGTGATGCTCTCTGGCCGGATCGGCCGACCCTCGAGCTTCTGGACGCTGCCACCGGTGCGGTCCCCACTTACCTGATCAACGCGGATGTGCACAGCGTCTGGCTGAACTCCGCAGCGCTTGCGCGTGAGGGTTTCCGAAGCGACGACGGCCTGCTCCGTGAGACGGATGCCTTCGAGATCTCGCGTCGATTGAATGCAGTCGACGCCGCGCACGGCGACAGCGCGATGCGGCGAGCCGGCGAGCAGGCGGCCGCACGGGGTGTCACGGGTGTGGTCGACTTCGACATGGCCTGGGGTGCCGATGCATGGCCGCGCCGGATCCGGGATGGCTTCGCCGCGCATCGCGTGGAGTTCGCCGTGTATCCGTTCGATCTCGATCGGGCGATCGCCGCAGGGCTCCGCACCGGCGAGCCGCATGAGGAGCCTGATGCGCCCGCAGCGGGCCGCGGTCTCGTCCACATGGGACCGCTGAAGGTGATCACCGATGGGTCTCTGGGCACGAGGACGGCCGCGTGCTCGCACGCCTACCCGCACGATCCTGACAACTTCGGCATGCTGACGGTGCCCTCCGACGAGCTCGTCGACCTGCTGACACGAGCGGCAGGCGCGGGGTTGGCGGTGGCCGTGCATGCGATCGGCGACCGTGCCGTGACGTCGGCACTGGACGCCTTCACCACAACCGGGGCTGTGGGCTCGATCGAGCATGTGCAGCTCGTGCGGCACGCGGATTTGGCGCGCTTCGGACGCCTCGGGGTCGTTGCGAGCGTCCAGCCACAGCATGCCGTCGACGACCGTGAGCTCGTGGACCGGCTGTGGAGTGGGCAGACCGCGATCGGCTATCCGTTGGCTTCGCTGCGCGATGCGGGGGCCGAGATGCGCTTCGGTTCCGACGCGCCCGTCGCCCCCCTCGATCCATGGCAGGCCATCTCCGCGGCGGTGTCGCGGACGGAGGACGATCGGGCACCCTGGCATCCCGAAGAGCGGATCACGATCGGTCAGGCGCTCGAGGCGAGCGTGCGCACCTCGCTGCGACCGGGAGAGCCCGCCGACATCGTCGTGTGTGGCGCGGACCCCCTCGTGGCGAGCGGGGAGACGCTGCGCGGGATGCCGGTCTGGGCCACGTTGCTCGCCGGGCGCCGCACCCACGCGGGTTCGTAGTCCGCTCCATCACGCAGTAAGGCCGGTCCTCCGATGACGGAGAACCGGCCCTTCTGCGGTGGATGATCAGGCGGCGATGTGCGAGACGAGGAACCAGCGGTCCTTCTCGAGGCCGCGCTGAATCTCGATCGCGACGTCCTGGCTGGTGAGGTCGACCTCGTCGAGCCCCTCGACGGCAGCCTTGACATCGACCAGGATCGCGTCGATGTCGGCGATCACGGCGCGGATCAGCTCGTCCGACTGGGTGAAGCCCGCGGGGACGGTGGTCGCGCCGGCCTTCTCAGCCACGGCGCTGACACGGGCGTCGATCGGCAGGCCGAGGGCGACGATCCGCTCGGCGGCAGTGTCGGCGAAGTCGCCGGCATGCGCGACGATCGTGTCGAGAAGCTCGTGGACGCCGACGAAGTTGGCGCCGCGCACGTGCCAGTGCGCCTGCTTGCCGTTGACGGTGAGCGCCTGGAGGCCGAGCACGACAGGGGAGAGGAACTGGGCCGCCCCTGCAGCCACGGTCGGGTCGATGGCGGTGGTGGAAACGGTCTGTGCCTTGCTCATCTTGTGCTCCTCCGGAGGGAAATCGCGTATCTGATGTATGCAACGCTACTCAGGCTGAGACATTCCGCAAGCAAGCTGAGGCTGGGCTCACTTCCGCATGATTCCGCGGGCATTCGGGTAGCCTCGCCTCATGAGCATCGCTGCCGGAGCTTCCGTCCTCGCCCTGCCGAACAGCGTCCCGTCGATTGCTGACACGGCGTTCGTCGCGGAGGGCGCCCGCATCATCGGAAACGTCTCGCTCGCGGCCGGCGCCAGCGTCTGGTACAACGCCGTGCTCCGCGGCGACCCTGCAGGAATCTTCATCGGACCGGACTCCAACGTGCAGGACAACGTCTCGGTGCACGTGGATTCCGACCACCCCGTATCGGTCGGCGCAAAGGTGTCCATCGGCCACAACGCTGTCGTGCACGGTTGCACGATCGGCGACGGCACGCTCATCGGCATGGGCGCCGTGATACTCAGCGGAGCGAGGATCGGTGCCGGGTGTCTGATCGCCGGGGGTGCGGTCGTGCTCGGCGAGACGGAGATCCCGGCTGGTTCGCTGGTGGCCGGGGTCCCCGCGAAGGTGCGTCGGGGGCTCAGCGACGAGGAGCGAGAGGGTCTGATCGCCAATGCCGATATCTACCTCGTGCACTCGCGGAACCACTCCGCGGCTACCCGGGCGTGACCGTCTCGGCCGCTAGGCTGAGAGACGTAAGGGGCGGTGGCCAAGCTGGTTAAGGCAGTGGGCTCATAACCCAACGATCGCGGGTTCAAGTCCCGCCCGCCCTACGCTTCACCTTCAGCGATTCGTGCGTCGCCACGCGTGAGGAACAGACGGCAGGTGTGACTCGTGACGAACGGCTCGAGAAGTTTCACCTCGAGCGGGCCGTCACTGTGGCGGAGAACGTCCCTCACCAGCTGAGCATGTACACCGCAGACGAGCTCCTGATCCGCGACGAGCAGGTCGTGATACTGACACGGGGTGAGGTCGAATCGTAGGGCCCTCTCGTCGACGACCGGGTTCAGGCCGGCATCATCGAGATGCTCGTAGAGCACATCGACCTGACGCAGCGCATCGGCCTCGAGCTCGTGCGGGGTCTCGCACGACATCGCCCGCAGCATGCGCCCCCGCGAGATAGCCCCCGCGACGCGAGCGCGCGCCACGGCGCTCGATGCGGTGTCGTGAACCGGGTGAAACACCACTGGCGGACGGCCACGCTTGCCCAGGACCAGAGTCTCACTGCAGATCAGCCCTTCGTCCTCGAGCACCCGCACATGATCACGCACGGTGTTGAGGGGTATTCCGCATTGCTCCGCCAACTCACCTGCTGAGCGTCCGGGGGTCTGCTGGATGGCGTGGAGCAATTGGAGCCGACGGGGTTGTGTCAGCCCGCGGAAGTCATGGGCGCGGCGGGGCATGTGGCGAGAGTAGACGGGGAGACGACCGTCGGTCTCACGTTCGACCGGAAATAAACCGGTAGAACGGAATGCGATGTCCGCGACGACTCGAGATGGTGGAAGAACCATCACGATGAGGGGCGGAAAGCCATGAGACTCACATCAGAATCCGAGGCGATCGTCCGAGCGACCGCGGGGGTCGTCGCAGAGCATGCCGACGAGATCACCACTCTCTTCTACCGCGAGATGTTCGCCGTGCATCCGGAGTTGCTCCGAGTGTTCAACCGGGCGAATCAGGCGATCGGAGAGCAGCCGAAGGCCCTTGCGGCATCGATCGTCGCATTCGCCGTGCAGCTGATCGACCCCGAGGCACCCGACTTCGCACCGGTGATGCGTCGAATCGCGCACAAACATGTCTCGCTGGGCATCAAGGCGCGCCAATACACGATCGTCGGCCATCACCTCCTCGATGCGGTCGGAACCGTACTCGGCGACGCCGTCACGCCGGAGATCAGGGCCGCATGGGACGAGGTTTACTGGCTCTTCGGATGCTCGCTGATCGCGGAAGAGGCGAAGCTCTATGCCCTCGGCGGCACCGATCCCGATCACCCCTGGCGGAAGCATCGAGTGGTGGAACGGGTCGAGGAATCGGCTGACGTCGTGTCGCTCCTCCTCGCTCCGGTGTCCGGAGATGTCGCGACCCACCGCGCGGGGCAGTACGTGGCCATCGCCGTCGATCTACCGGATGGATCGCGCCAACCCCGCCAGTACACGATCTCGTCCGGGCCCCGCAGCGGCTCGCTGCGCGTGACGATCAAGCGTGTGCGAGCAAACGGGCGCACGCCTGACGGCCAGGTCTCGACATGGTTGCACGAGAACGCACATCCGGGAACGCTGCTCGACGTGTCGCAACCTGCTGGCGATGTCGTCGTCGACCACGATGAGACTCCGATCGTCCTGGTATCCGCCGGTATCGGCATCACCCCGGTCGCCGCGATCGTCGAAGACCTCTCGCGCCACTCCCCGGCGCGCACCGTGCGCCTGTTCCATGCCGATCGCTCGCACGACACTCACGTGCTCTACGCGTCGTTGCGCAGGCAGGTGCTGGCGATGGAAGACGCCCGTGCGCAGAACTGGTATCGAGACGATGCGGGATCGGCGCCGACTCTTCGACCCGCGTTGTCGGGGCGCATGGACCTCGCCGCCGTCGAGCTGCCGGACGATGCGGACGTCTTCATGTGTGGGCCCTTGGACTTCATGCGTACATGTCGATCCACGCTCCTGGCGCGCGGCGTCCCGCCGGAGCGGATCTCCTACGAGGTGTTCGGACCAGATCTCTGGGCGCAACAGCCGACTGTCGAAGCGGCCTGATCGCCGCACCGGGATATCGTGCGACCCGGACAGAGGCCGCTGTCAAGCCCCTCCCTCGCGCCCTCCTCAGGCGACATTCTTCCCACGTGCGGCATAGCGTCGCAGAACGGGAGGCACCATGAGCATCGGCAGCGGAATCGCGCTCTTCGTGATCGGGGCGATCCTCGTCTTCGCGGTGAACGTCGACATCCAATGGGTCGACCTCGACATGGTCGGGTACATCCTGATGGGCGCCGGCGTCGTCATCTTCCTCATCGGCATCGTGCTGCTCGCGCGTCGCCGCAGGACGGAGACGGTCTCGCGAACGTTCGTCGACCCGGCCACGGGCGAACCCACGACTCGTCGCTCCGTCAGCTCCAGCGGTGACGACGCGGTGTGAGGACTGCGGATGGCGTCCGACGATCGCGGTCGTCGGACGCCATCACTCCGCGGGGCTGCTCTCGAGATGCTCCTCGATGAGTGTGATGCCTCCGCTGGAGCTAGCCGAGTGCGCGAGTTCCTCGATCCACTTCCGGCTCAAGTCCGGCGATTCCGGTTCCTGAAAGACGAACCGGAGAGGGATCGACGGGTGCAGCCAGAGCGTCGAGCGCCCGGGAGCATCGCCTTCGGGATGCCGCCATGAGAGCGTGAAGCTCTCGTTGCGTCGTAGCTTGGTGGCGATAACGACTTTCAGATGCGCGAGCGCGCGATCGTCGATCTGGATCGGAGTCTGCGTGTCGCCGTAGTACAGGCTCCCCATCAGCGAACGAACATAGCGATGGGATGGGCGGCACGGGTCATGCGACTCCTCGACAGTGTGGCCACGGACCGAGGGAGTCCGGGTACTCGAACTCTAGCCAAGGACTTCAGCTCGCACCGTGCCGGCGTCGCGACCCGCCGCAGAATGCGAACAGACTCTTCGCCGGGTGTCACGCCGGGATCAGCGACGGCGGTGTGCCGAAGGCCTGCTGGTATGCAGTGGCGAAGCGTGACGAGTGGCTGAAACCCCAGCGGCGCGCGACATCGCCGACCGAGCGCCCGTTGCCGTTCTGGAGGTCTCTGCGGGCGCCCTCGAGTCGTGCCCGGCGGAGGGCCTCGGTGGGAGTGATGTCGAGAGCTCGCCGGAACGCGTACTGGAGCCCTCTCGTGGAGATGTAGGCGGCAGCTGCGACATCGTCGATCGTGATCGGCAGGTGCGCGTTCTCGTCGATGTAGGCAAGCGCCCGGCGGACCGCCACCGGAGCTCCCGCCCGCTGGGCGGGGCGGCGCAGAGCCTCGGTGAAGCTCGTGGGGAACGCGGAGAGGGTCATCATCAGGGCATGGCGTTCGAGTTCGGCGGCGATCAGCGGGTCGGAGCCCGAGAGGGCGAGTGCCTGGTCGACATACGCGAACATCGTCTCCCAGCGCCGCGCGTCGGCGGCCGAGTGCGGCGCGAGCCCGGTCGTACGCAACTTCAGGCCGTCATCGCCGGTCAACTGTCGTGCCCGCTCTTCGGCTGCGGGTCGGTCGAAGACGAGGGCGCGGACGTCGGCCGATCGGTCCCACTTCGCCTCCACTCGGGTGCCGTCGGAGATCCACGGTGCGCCCGGAGTGAGGCTGTGGCGCGCGGACCAGACCCGAGCATCCCGAGCGTCGACACGGCACACGAGGATCTGGTCGAGTGGCTCGGCCGTCGAATGCACCTGCGCCGCTAGTCGGTAGTTGACGAGCGTGACGCTGCGAAGCTCTTCGGACCGCCAGTCGAACCGGAAGCGCCGAGGGTCTGCATCCTGAAGCGCTGCAGAGGGAACGAACTGCTGCCACGTGGACTCGACCTGCTCGATGTCGGTGGACGTGAACTGCATGGGTGCTCCTTGTTCCTCGCACCGCGATCCCACTCGGCGGTGCCTGACAGGAGCGTAGCCCAGTGTGTCGACCGGCCGCGCATCAGCTGATCGGCAGCTTTTCGGCTCCGTCACCGGGCGGCGGTTCGAGCCGATCGCACGGGCCAGCTGCCGTCGATCGATTCCTCCGGATCGAGTCGGCCGATGCTCACGAAGTACTCCGTGAGGCTGGCCGCCTGCGAGCGCGCCCAGCCGATCTGATTCGTGTGCAGCTCTGCCGGGGTCTCGGGGAGGGAGAAGCGACGAGCGAGGGCTTGCGCCACACGACCGGCGGCGATCGCATCCGCGGACGCCTCATGCGCGCCGTCGAGCACGACCGCGTAGTGGGCGGCGACCACTTCGAGCGTGCGTCGCCCACGGCGGTATCGGTCGTACGCCTTGTCGATCACCAGAGGGTCGATGACGGGGGAAGGGGCGGTCAGAGGGACGATTCCATGTCGGGCGGCCTCGTGCGCGAGCAGCGAGAAGTCGTACGCGGCGTTGTACGCGACCACCGGCACATTCTGCTCCAGCAGCGACCGTAGGGCCGCCGTGACCTCAGCGACGACTTCGGGCGACGGTCGCCCCTCCGCCCGCGCGTGTTCCGTGGTGATGCCGTGCACCGCACTGGCGCCATCCGGGATCGGGATGCCCGGATCGGCGAGCCAGGAGCGGGCGGCGATCTCGCGTCCTGCGGCATCGAGGACACCGACGTACGCGGTGACCACCCGATCGGACTCGACATCGACGCCGGTCGTCTCCAGGTCGAACACCCCGACACGGGTGAGCCACGCAGGGAGCGGGGGACCGGATGGCATGCCTTCACGCTATGCGCGGGCGCAGACATCCAGGGGAAGGCGCACGGCGACTCGTAGACTCGGAGCATGACCGTGCCTTCCCCCTATGCGGACCGCCTTCATCGACTCCCCGTGCAGCGCCACGCGGTAGAGGTGCGTGGAGCGACCACGGCGTACTGGGTCTACGGGCCTGAGAAGGCGGAGACGACGGTGATCGCTGTGCACGGCTTCCGCGGTGATCATCACGGGCTCGAACCAGTGTTGGCGTACCTCCCCGAGGTGCGTGTGGTCGCGCCTGATCTTCCCGGGTTCGGGGAATCAGCGCCTCTGCCCGGGCGCAGACACGACCTGGACGAGTATGCCGGTTGGCTTGACGACTTCGCAGCAGCGGTCGCCCCCGGCGCCATCATCCTGGGGCACTCCTTCGGATCCATCGTGACGGCGGCGGCGGTCGCCCGGGGACTGCGGACTCCGCGCCTGATCCTGCTGAACCCGATCGGGGCTCCGGCGCTGGAGGGACCGAAGGGTCTCATGACGCGCTTGGCCGTTTTCTACTACGCTCTCGGTGCCCGACTTCCGGAGAGACTCGGAACCGCGCTGCTGCGCAACCGCATCATCGTCCGCGTGATGAGCATCACGATGGCCAAGACCAGGGATCCCGCGCTCCGTCGTTTCATCCACGACCAGCACGACACATATTTCTCGCGATTCTCGGACCGGGATGTGCTCCGGGACGCCTTCATCGCGAGCGTCTCTCACGACGTCCGCGAATTCGCTCGCGAGATCGATGTTCCGACCCTGCTCGTCGCTGCAGAGCGTGACGACATCACCCCGATCGAGGCAGAACGCAGGCTGGCGGCGCTGTTCCCCGACGCGACACTCGTGGAAATCGCCGAGGTGGGGCATCTCATCCACTACGAGACGCCGGCAGAGGCGGCGGGCGCCGTTCGTCGGTTCCTCAGGATTCCCGTCGGGCGAGGCCGATAAGGCCTGCGACCCGGAACGGGATGACCTCGCCCATCGCGAGCGAGGTCTCCGTGCGCTCGACGCCTTCGATCGAGAGGATGCGGGCGTCGGTGTCGAAGAGGTGGCGTGCGTCCCTGCACGCGACACGAGCGAGCAGGTCGATCGAGCCGCTCAAGCCGTGCGCCTGTACGACTTCAGGGATCCGCGCGAGCTCGTTGATGATACGCGGCAGTTCGGTCTGGCGTACGCCGATGCTCACGAACGCCTGCAGGGGGAAGCCCAGGACGTCCGGCGAGAACGATCGCTCGTAGGAGAGGAAGATGCCGCTCTGCTCGAGGCGTGTCATCCGCGCCTGGATCGTGTTGCGGGATAGCCCGAGATTCTCCGCCAGCGCGACGATGGTGATCCTCGGATCATCGGCGAGGGCGGCGAGAAGCTCGAGATCGATGCGGTCGAGTCCTGGCATAGTGCCAAACCCTAGCAGTCGGACTTGGCGTCAAATTGAGCAACATGCTCAAGCCTCGCAAGAATGCTTGAGCGAGGTGTTCAGCGGACGTACCCTCAGAGCATGCCGGTGATGACGCCGGCGTCAACGCGCGGAGCCTCACGAGGGCCGCCGACGAGGAGGACGACGATGTCACCGCAGATCACGCCCATCGCAGACACCGCCCAGGATCTCGAACTCTCCGAACGCATCCTGGCTCCTGACGGGAGCCGTGTGTCGAACCCTCGACTGGATCCCTTCGTCGCCGACGTGGATGCTGCGCAGCTGCGGTCGCTGCTGCGCGACATGATCATCCTGCGCCGCATCGATGCCGAGGGCGTCGCGTTGCAACGCCAGGGACAGCTGGGCCTCTGGGCGCCGTGCCAGGGGCAGGAGGCGACGCAGATCGGGACCGCGCGGGCACTCGCTCCTGAGGACTACGTGTTCCCCAGCTACCGGGAGACCGGGGTCATCTACGCACGCGGCGCCCAGCCCGGCGACTACGTGCGCATGTGGCGAGGAGAAGAGGGCGCGGCCTACGACCCTGCAGCGCTGGGCGTCGCGCCTCTGCAGATCATCATCGGCGCACAGACGCTGCACGCGGTGGGGTACGCCCTGGGCATCCAGCGCGACGGTGCGGACGAGGTCGCGGTGACCTATTTCGGCGACGGAGCGACCAGCCAGGGCGACGTCAACGAGGCGATGATCTTCGCGGCGTCGTACCAGGCGCCGGTGGTCTTCGTGTGCCAGAACAACCATTGGGCGATCTCCGAGCCGGTCGCCGTGCAATCGCAGTTCCCGATCGCGGGTCGGGCTCCGGGATTCGGCATCCCGAGCCTCCGTGTCGACGGGAACGACGTGCTCGCATGCATGGCCGCCATGCGCTGGGCGTTGCAGCATGCACGCTCCGGCAAGGGCCCCGCCTACATCGAAGCCGTGACCTATCGCATGGGGCCGCACACCACGGCGGACGACCCGACGCGCTACCGCGACGCGGAGGAGCTCGAGTCCTGGCGGCGACGCGATCCGATCGCACGACTGGAGGCGCACCTCCGGGCCAGCGGTGACCTCACCGACGAGCAAGTCGCCGAGACTCAGGCCGCCGCCGACGCGGTCGCGAAGGAGATGCGTGCTGCGTGCCTCGGAATGGTCACGCGTCCGCCGCTCGCGGTCTTCGACGGTGTCTACGCCGAACCCCACACGGGCCTCGAGCGTCAGCGCGGCGAGTATGCGGCGTACCTCGCCTCCTTCGAGAGCGAGGCGTGAACATGACCGAGCTCACTCTCGGAAAGGCGCTCGGCGCCGGCCTGCGGCAGGCCATGCGCGACGATGACAAGGTCGTGCTCCTGGGCGAGGACATCGGCAAGCTCGGTGGTGTCTTCCGCATCACCGACGGGCTTCTCGACGAGTTCGGAGCAGCGAGAGTGATCGACACTCCGCTCGCCGAGTCCGGCATCGTCGGCACAGCCGTGGGCCTCGCCTTCCGCGGTTATCGTCCTGTCGTCGAGATCCAGTTCGACGGCTTCGTGTATCCCGCCTTCGACCAGATCGTCGCCCAGGTCGCGAAGCTCCACTACCGCACACAGGGCCGGGTCAAGATGCCCATCACGATCCGGATCCCCTGGGCAGGAGGCATCGGCGCGGCGGAACATCACTCGGAGTCGCCCGAGGCGTATTTCGTGCATACGGCAGGCATCCGCGTGATCGCGGTGTCGAACCCCGAAGACGCATACCGGAGCCTGCGTCAGGCGATCGCGTCGGATGATCCTGTGGTCTTCTTCGAGCCGAAGCGGCTCTACCACCACAAGGGGGACGTCGACCTCGAAGCTCCCCTCGCGGACGCGCCGCCGATGGGACTGGCGCGCGTCGTGCGGGCAGGGACGGATGCGACGCTGATCACCTATGGGGCGATGGTCTCCACCGCCCTGCAGGCCGCGGAAGCCGCGGAGGACGAAGGGACATCCCTGGAGGTCATCGATCTGCGCTCGCTCTCGCCCGTCGACTACGACTCGGTCGCCGCGTCGGTACGGAAGACCGGACGGGTCGTGGTCGCACACGAGGCATCTCGTGAAGCCGGTGTCGCGGCCGAGGTGATCGCGAGCATCACGGAGCGCTGCTTCGAGTATCTGGAGTCGGCACCGTTGCGGGTGACCGGCCACGACGTGCCGTACCCGCCGGCGAAGCTCGAGAAGTATCACCTTCCTGATCTCGACCGGCTGCTGGACGCCGTCGATCGGGTACTGGATCGGCCGAACAGCCTGACGGGAGCAGAAGCATGATCGCGGAATTCCGTCTTCCCGACCTCGGAGAAGGGCTGGCCGAGGCCGAGGTCGTGCAATGGCTGGTCGCCCCGGGGGACTCGGTCGCCCTCAACCAGACGCTGGCCGAGGTGGAGACCGCGAAGGCCGTGGTCGAGTTGCCGTCGCCGTACGAAGGCACGGTGGCAACCCTCCACGCGGAAGCAGGCGAGACGGTCGCCGTCGGGGCGGCACTGATCGACTTCGAGGTCGTCGGTGAAGAGGAGACCACATCCGCGCCGATGCCGGAGGCGGCCGAGAAGGCTCAGCCGAACCTCGTCGGATACGGCGCTGCCCCCACCGCGACCGGACGACCGGCCCGTCGCGCACGTCGCAGCGGAGCGGTGCCGGCGGTTGTCGACACAGCGGTGCTCGAGGCTGCGCCGCACGACGCCACGCCATCGTCCGCGGTCGACTCCGTGGTGGAGCGGCCGCGCTCGACGCCTCCGGTCCGTGCACACGCGAAGCGTCTCGGGATCGACCTGGTGCTGGTGGCCGCAGAGGTCGGAGACCGGGTGATCACTCGCGCTGACGTCGACGCCTACGCCGAAAGGGTAGGAGCGCGCAGTCAGGCCACGGCTGACGTCCCCGTCGCCGCCCCGTCGTCGCCGTTCACGCCCGGTGTTTCCGGCGACGGGGCGCGTGAGACCCGCGTACCGATTCGCGGAGTCCGCAAGCACACGGCCGCGGCGATGGTCCAGAGCGCTTTCACGGCACCTCACGTGACCGTCTTCCACACGGTGGACGTGACGGCGACCATGGACCTCCTTGCGAGCCTTCGAGACGATCGCTCACTCAGCGAGCATCGGATCGGACCACTCGCAGTGGTGGCGAAGGCCGTGTGCCTCGCGCTCGGACGCACCCCCGGACTCAACTCCCGGTGGGACGAGGCTGCCGGCGAGATCGTCCAGCACCACTACGTCGACCTGGGGATCGCGGCCGCGACAGATCGCGGGCTCATCGTGCCGATGATCCGCGACGCGGAGCGGCTGACTCTGGTGGAACTCGCGGGCGCGGTGAGAGCTCTCGCCGAGGTCGCGCGTTCGGGGAAGACCTCGCCGGCGGAGCTGGCCGGAGGCACCTTCTCGATCTCGAACATCGGGGTGTTCGGCGTCGATGCCGGCACACCCATCCTCCCGCCCGGCCAATCCGGGATTCTCGCGGTCGGCGCCGTGCGTCGTCAGCCCTGGGAGTTCCGCGGAGAGATCGCCCTCCGTCAGGTGATGACGCTCAGCCTCTCGTTCGACCACAGGCTCGTCGACGGCGCGGAAGGCGCGCGGTTCCTCAAGGACGTCGCGGACATCCTCGAGGAGCCGGGCCGGGCGATGCTTCTCAGATAGTCGCGCGAAGCGCGGCGTCCGCCATCGCGACCAGCACGGTCGCGGTGGCGGAGTGTCGCCGTGCTGCCGCACGCGTGCTGTGCGGCGTGGAATTGATGAGGCCGAAGCAGGCTTGGACTCGAAGGCGGAGCTCTTCCTGGTCCGCTCCGCCGGCGCCCGCGGTGTGCAGCGGCGCGAGGGCGTCCATCCAGAGGTCGATGTACGCGCGTTGCAGCCGACGGACGGCTGCCCGATCCGCTTCGGACAGGTGGGCGACGTCGCGGTCCTGCACCTGGATCACCTCGGCGTTCCCGAGGGCGAAATCGACATGGAAGGTGATGAGCCCGTGCATCCGCTCATCCGGGCTCGAGGTGTTCTCCGCCACCCGCCGCCCGCCGTTGATCAAGTCCTCGCTGACTTTGACGAGAACCGCGCCGAGCAATGCCTGCTTGCCGGCGAAGTGTCGGTAGACAGCCGGGCCGGACACGCCGACGGCGGCGCCGATGTCTTCCAGGCTCACGCCGCTGTATCCGCGCGCGGCGAAGAGGCGTGCGGCGGCGTGCAGGATCGCATCAGACCGTTCGGCCTTTGCGCGGTCTCGGGCGGTGACCGGGCTTGTCATCTCAGTTAATCCTCGCTAACCTGAATCAACGGGTTAGTGCACACTAACCGAATATGCCTGCACCGCGCCAGGGCGTCGCCCGCGCGGACGTGAGTCGAGGAGGACATCACGATGCCCGCAACGCAGGAGTCCCTGGCGCAGGAGCTGCGCGAGCGCCTCATGGCAGCCGCGCGCGGGGGACCGACCGCATCCCGTGAACGCCATGTGTCTCGGGGCAAGCTGTTGCCCCGAGATCGCGTCGCGCGGGTGCTCGACGAGGGCAGCCCGTTTCTCGAGGTCGCCCCGCTCGCCGCCGATGGTCTGTACGGGGGAGACGCTCCCGGCGCCGGAGTCATCGCCGGCATCGGACTCGTTCACGGTCGCCACGTCATGGTGATCTGCAATGACGCGACGGTGAAGGGCGGCACGTACTTCCCGCTCACGGTCAAGAAGCACCTGCGCGCACAGGAGATCGCGCTCGAGAACAAGCTGCCGTGTCTGTACCTGGTCGATTCGGGAGGCGCATTCCTCCCGAAGCAGGACGAGGTGTTCCCCGATCGCGAGCATTTCGGGCGGATCTTCTTCAATCAGGCGCGGATGTCGGCCGAGGGGATTGCGCAGCTTGCCGCGGTCCTGGGCTCCTGCACCGCAGGTGGCGCCTACGTGCCTGCCATGAGCGACGAGACGGTCATCGTGCGCGGTCAGGGAACGATCTTCCTCGGCGGGCCGCCGCTGGTGAAGGCAGCGATCGGCGAGGTCGTGACCGCCGAAGAACTCGGCGGGGGCGAGCTGCACGCACGGCGGAGCGGTGTCGTCGACCATCTCGCGGAGGACGACGAGCACGCGCTCGAGATCCTGCGCGACATCGTCGCCACTCTTCCGCCGCCCGCGGCACCCGCATGGGAGGTCCTGAGCAGCCGCCCGCCCGCCGAGCCGTCAAGCCTGTACGACGCCGTTCCCGTCGACGTGAACGCCGCGTACGACGTGCGTGAGGTCATCTCGCGCCTCGTCGACGGCGACACGTTCCTCGAGTTCAAGCCCGAGTACGGCACGACCCTGGTCACGGGGTTCGCCCGACTCCATGGGCATCCGGTGGGTATCGTGGCGAACAACGGCGTGCTGTTCAGCGAATCCGCACTCAAGGGAGCGCACTTCATCGAACTGTGCGATCAACGGGGGATACCACTGCTGTTCCTGCAGAACATCACGGGGTTCATGGTGGGCTCCGATGCCGAGGCAGGCGGCATCGCCAAGGACGGCGCGAAGATGGTCACGGCCGTGGCGAGTACGAGGGTGCCGAAACTCACCGTCATCATCGGTGGTTCGTTCGGGGCGGGCAACTACTCGATGTGCGGACGGGCGTACTCACCGCGGTTCCTCTGGACCTGGCCTGCGAGCCGCATCTCTGTGATGGGCGGAACGCAGGCCGCATCAGTGCTCGCCACGGTCAAGGAAGACCAGCTGTCCGCGCGTGGCGAGTCGTGGAGTACCGAGGAGCGTGGCGAGTTCGAAGCACCCATCCGCGAGCAGTACGAGCGCCAGGGCGAGCCCTATTACGCCACGGCACGGCTGTGGGACGACGGCATCGTCGATCCCGCGCAGACCCGCGACTTGCTCGGGCTCGCGCTCGACGTCGTCGCCCGCAGTCCGCTGCCCGAACCGCGCTTCGGCGTCTTCCGGATGTGAGTGCCATGTCATCATCGACCGTTTCCTTCCACACCGTCCTCGTCGCCAATCGTGGCGAGATCGCCCGTCGGGTGATCCGTACCCTCCGTACCCTCGGAATCCGCAGCGTCGCCGTGTACAGCGATGCGGATGCGTCCGCGCCCCACGTACGCGAAGCGGATCTGGCGGTGCGGATCGGTCCCGCGCCCGCCGTCGAGTCCTACCTCGACATCGATGCGGTGATCGCCGCGGCCCGCAGCACCGGTGCACAGGCGATCCATCCCGGCTACGGGTTCCTCTCCGAGAGTGTCGGTCTCGCCGAGGCCTGCGCCGAGAGCGGCGTCGTCTTCATCGGCCCCTCCGTCGACGCTCTGCAGATCATGGGAGACAAGGCCCGCGCCCGCGAGCATGTGCTGCGCTACGGCGTGCCTGTCGTTCCGGGCTTCGACGCCAAAGGCCTCTCCGACCTCGAGATCGCCGAGGAGGCGGAGAACGTCGGCTACCCGCTGCTGGTCAAGCCCAGTGCAGGTGGCGGAGGAAAGGGCATGGAGGTCGTCTCCGACGCTGCGGGGCTGCGCGGAGCGCTCGCCTCGGCTCGTCGGGTCGCGTCAGCCGCCTTCGGAGATGACTCGCTCATCCTGGAGCGCCTGATCCGTCGCCCACGGCACATCGAGGTGCAGGTCTTCGGCGATGCCCACGGAACGGTCATCGCCCTCGGCGAGCGCGAGTGCACGCTGCAGCGTCGTCATCAGAAGGTCATCGAGGAGGCACCGTCGGCGGGCATCCCCGCACATACGAGGGAGCGGCTGCTCTCGGCGGCCGTGCTGGCGGCGGAGAGCGTCCAGTACGTCGGCGCGGGCACGGTCGAGTTCCTCATCGACGCCGACGCGCCGGACGAGGCCTTCTTCATCGAGATGAACACACGCCTTCAGGTGGAACATCCCGTCACCGAAGAGGTCACCGGTCTGGACCTGGTGGCGCTTCAACTCCGTGCGGCTGACGGGCTTCCGCTGGACGTCACGCCGCGAGTGCGAGGGCACGCCGTCGAAGCGCGTGTGTATGCGGAGTCCCCCGAGCGCGGTTTCCTGCCCTCGACGGGCACGATCCTCCTGTTCGATCCGCCGCCCGGCGTGCGCGTGGATTCCGCCGTCGAGACGGGGAGTGAGGTGACCGGGTTCTACGACCCCATGATCGCGAAAGTGATCGCGTTCGCTGACGATCGTCGAGCCGCCCTGGCACGGCTCGATGAGGCTCTCGCACGCATGGTGGTGCTCGGGGTCGACACCAACGTGGCCTTCCTGCGGACCCTCTGCCGTCACGAGCGTGTGGTCGCGGGCGATCTCGACACCGGGCTCATCGAGACGCTGCTGCCCTGGAAGGCGGAGCGCCCGTCTCCCGCTCAGCTGGCTGCGGCGAGGAAGATGTCGGCGACCGGAGCAAGCGAACCGCTGCGGACGAGCGCGCTCTGGCGGGATCGTCCGGGGTGGCGGTTGGGTGCCGCGGCCGTGCCGGAGGCGACGTTCGCGGCCCTCACGGATGAGGACGAAGTGGTTGAACTCGGTGCAGCGGACGTATCCGCCCCGAACGGGACGGTGCACGCGGCGATGGACGGAGATGGCGCGGTCTGGGTGTCCGAGAGCGGCCGCACGGTGCGTCTGCGTCCGCTCGACAGGCGGCGCAGGATGCTCCACCGTCTCGCTCAGCGCGAGTCAGGGGCGGCAGCGACCGAGCCCGAGGGGCGCGCGCCCATGCCGGGCAGCGTCGTGGCCGTGCTCGTCGCGAACGGGGATCCGGTGTCGGCCGGCGACCCGCTCGTCGCGATCGAGGCGATGAAGATGGAGCACCAGGTGCTCGCACCCCATGACGGTGTGGTGCATCTGCTGGTCGCGGTGGGCGATCAGGTGCGGCGCGACCAACCGGTCGCCCGCGTGACGACAGAGGAGAGCTGAACATGGAAGACCTGTCAGAGGAGGAGCGCGAGCTCGCCGCGATGGTGCGCGAATTCGCCGAGACGGTGGTCGCACCGCAGTCGTACGAGGCCGACCGCACGCACACGCTGTCGATGGAGGTCGTCTCGCAGATGGGTGACCTCGGCCTGTTCGGCCTGCCGTTCCCCGAGCAGTACGGAGGTCAGGGCGGTGACTACATGGCGCTGGGCATCGCGATCGAGGCCCTGGGGCGGGTGGACCAGTCGATCGCGATCACACTCGAAGCAGGAGTGAGCCTCGGTGCCATGCCGATCTACCGCTTCGGCACCGAGGAACAGCGGCAGGAGCTGCTTCCCGATCTGCTCGCGGGGCGCGCGCTGGCGGGCTTCGGCCTGACCGAGCCGGAAGCCGGAAGCGACGCTGGCGCGACCAGGACGACCGCGCGCGTGGAGGGCGATGAGTGGGTGATCGACGGCTCCAAGCAGTTCATCACCAACTCGGGAACTCCGATCACCCGCTTCGTCACGGTCACTGCGGTGACCGGGAACGAGAACGGGCGCAAGGAGATCTCCACGATCATCGTCCCGAACGGCACTCCCGGGTTCACGGTCGAAGCTCCTTACGACAAGGTCGGGTGGAACGCCTCGGACACCCACCCGTTGACGTTCGACGGAGCGCGGGTTCCGGCGACGAACCTGCTGGGGGAGCGGGGGAGCGGCTTCCGGAGCTTCCTCAGCATCCTCGACGAGGGTCGCATCGCGATCGCCGCCCTCTCCACCGGCGCGGCCGAGGGGTGTCTGGAGGCGGCGGTCGAATACGCGAAGAGCCGGACGATCTTCGGCGCAGCACTGAGCACACGCCAGAATGCTCAGTTCACCCTGGCCCGTATGCGGGCGCGCGTTCACACCGCGCGGCTCGCCTGGCATCACGCGGCGCGACTGCGGGATGCGGGGAAGCCGTTCGCGGAGGCCGCAGCGATCGCCAAGCTCGTGGGCGGGGAGGCCGCGATGGACAACGCGAGGGACGCCACCCAGATCTTCGGGGGAAACGGGTTCATGAACGAATTCCCGGTCGCTCGCCACTACCGCGACTCGAAGATCCTCGAGATCGGCGAGGGGACGACCGAGGTGCAGCTCCTCGTCATCGCGCGCGGACTCGGACTCGCCGGGTAGCGTGGCCCCATGCGCCGTACTGAGCGACGAACGGAGTCGAAGTGACCACCCACGACATCCTTCAGAGGGGTTTGTACTACGAGGAGTTCGTGCTCGACGCCCGCTACCTGCACCGCCCCGGCCGCACGGCGACCGAGGCCGACAACGTGCTGTTCACGACGCTCACCATGAACACGCAGGCGCTACACCTCGATGCGGCGTTCGCCGATGCGCAGGACCCGTTCCGTGCGCGGCTCATGAATTCGATGTGGACGCTGTCGACGATGGTCGGCGCCTCGGTCGCGCAGCTGACGCAGGGCACGCTGGTCGCACAGCTCGGGTTCGGCGACATCGTCTTCCCGCACCCGCTGTTCGCCGGTGACACCCTCTATACCGAGAGCGTCATCGTCGACAAACGGCTGTCGTCCTCACGCCCGGGTCAGGGCATCGTGAAGATCGCCCACACCGGGCGCAATCAGGACGAGACGGTCGTGGCGACCGCAGTGAGGTCGGTTCTCGTCCACTGCCTCCCGGAAGGAGTCGCGAAGTGACTTTCGAACTCGGACCGGCCCTGCTGTTCTGCCCCGCGGACCGTCCGGAGCGCTTCCGCAAGGCTCAGGACCGGGCGGACGCGATCATCCTCGACCTCGAAGATGCCGTACTCCCGGAGGCGAAGGCCGTGGCGCGCCGGAACGTGATCGATGCGGACATCGACGCCGAGCGGGTTATCGTGCGCGTGAACGCTCCGGGCACCGAAGCGTTCACGGCCGACCTCGACGCACTCGCCGAGACGGACTTCCGTACGGTGATGGTGGCGAAGACGGAGAGCGCCGAGTGCCTCGATGCGTTCGACGAGCGGTACTCGCTGATCGCCCTGTGCGAGACCGCGCGCGGCATCCATGCGGCCGACCGGATCGCCGCGCACCCCCTGGTCACCGCGATGATGTGGGGCGCAGAGGATCTCGTGGCGTCTCTCGGCGGAACCTCGTCGCGGAATGCTGAGGGCGGCTATCGGGATATCGCCCGCTATGCCCGTGCTCGTGTCCTCCTCGAGTCCGGCGCCCACGGCAAGGCGGCCATCGACGCGGTGCACATCGACATCGACGACGCCGAGGGGCTGCAACGCGAGGCGATGGACGCTGCGGCCTCGGGGTTCCATGCCACCGCCTGCATCCATCCGAACCAGGTGTCGGCGATCAGGGCCGCGTATCGGCCGGACGACGGTGCGGTGACTTGGGCGCGGGCGGTGCTCGCGGCTGCGGCCACGGAACGCGGCGTGTTCCGCTTCGAGGGACGGATGATCGACGAACCGGTGCTTCGGCACGCGCGATCGGTCGTCACCCGCGTCAGCTGATCAGAGGACCTTCGACTCCTCGAGGAGTCGAAGGTAACCGGGTGCCGCCACGAAGCGGTGTGCGGACCCGTTGCGCAGGACCTCCCCGTCGCGGGGAAGCGTCCCGCCGGAGACATGATCGATCACAGCGCGGATGACGCCGCCGTGTGCCACCACGAGCACCGATTCCGCTTGCGGGGCCGAGCGGCGCCGCGCTTCACGGGCGATCGCGTGGAGCGCAGCGATGGCACGCTCGCCGACCTGCTCCAGGGACTCCGCGCCCGGAACCTCGGCGTGCCAGTCGCCGTACGTCGAGATGTAGTCCTCGACGAGCATGCCTTCACCGTCGCCGAACTCGCGCTCCCGGATGTCGGGAATGACACCGACCACCTCGAGCCCGAGCCTGTCGGCGATGATCTCGGCCGTCTCCTTGGCGCGCAGCAGCGGACTGGTGTACACCGCGTGATGCGTGCTGGCGGCGAGGGTCTCGGCTGCCCTTCGCGCGTCTTCTCGCCCGGTCTCGTTCAGCGGGATGTCGGTCGAACCCTGGATTCGTCGAGCGAGGTTCCAATCGGTCTGGCCATGGCGGATGAGGGTGAGGTGGGTCACGAGAGAAGTTCCTGGAGTGCGGGGAGCACGTCGCTGGTGCCTGCGGCGATGGTGACATCGGCCCAGGCATCCGCACGCGTCGGCTCGCGGTTGACGATGATCAGAGGGATGTTGCGGCGTCGGGCCCGCTCGACCAGCCGCACGCCGGAGTTCACGACGAGCGAGGAGCCGGCGACGATGAGGGCGGAGCTGGAGCGAAGCAGCGACTCTGCCGCACGGAAGCGGTCCAGCGGGACATACTCTCCGAAGAAGACGACATCGGGTTTCAGCATCCCGCCGCACACCGTGCACACCGGGACGATGAACCCCTCGGTGGATTCGGGGAGGACGTCGCCGTCTGGGGCGAGTGCCACATTCTCCGGAATGGTGATCCAGGGGTTTCGCTCCTCGATCTGCACCGCGATGTCACGGCGATCGAAGACCTGGCCGCACTGCAGGCAGAAGACGCGACGCATCGTGCCGTGAACCTCGATCACGTGCGAACTCCCGGCGCGCAGATGGAGTCCGTCGACGTTCTGGGTGATGACGCCCGAGACGTTCCCGGCAGCCTCGAGCTGTGCGACCGCGAGGTGACCGGCGTTGGGTTCTGCTCGCGCGAAAGCACGCCAGCCGAGGTGGCCGCCGACCCAATAACGTCGTCGTGCGGCCTCGTCGCCCAAGTAGGTCTGGATCGTCATCGGGTCGCTGCGGGTTCTGGCGCCCTCTCCGCGGTACGCGGGTATCCCCGAGTCGGTGGAGATGCCGGCGCCTGTCAAGAGGGCGATGCGCCTGTCACGCAGCAGCTCGGCGGCGTGGGCGATGGCGGCCGACAGCTCGGCGGTGTTCGAGACGCTCACAGGACCTCCTCGAGCGAGTCTACGGCGTGGCGAGATGCGACGGACTCAGCGAGCAGCTCGTCGACGGCGCACGGTGCGTCGGAGCGGGGGTGCGAGCAGTGGCAGAGTGGGACGCATGCGACTGGTGCCTGTGACCGATGCCGACGATCCGCGCCTCGACGACTACCGCGGGCTCACCGACACGGCGCTGCGCACCATCCGTGAACCGGCGGGCGGGCTGTACATCGCGGAGTCGACGAAGGTCATCGCCCGTGCGGTGGCAGCCGGGCATCGTCCGCGCTCTGTGCTGGTGCAGGAGCGCCGCGTGGAGGACATCCGTGGAATCGTCGGCGATCTCGACGTGCCCGTGTACGTCGTCCCTGACGATGTGGCGGAATCGGTGACCGGTTTCGCCGTGCACCGTGGCACGATCGCGTCGATGCACCGCCCGGAGCTGCCGACGGTTCGAGACGTGATCGACGGCGCCTCCGTCGTGCTCATCCTCGAGAACATCGGCGATCACACGAACGTCGGTGCCGCGTTCCGTGCGGCAGCCGGTCTCGGGGCAGACGCCGTGCTGGTGTCGCCCGGGGGAGCGGACCCGCTGTACCGACGCAGCGTACGGGTGAGCATGGGGACGGTCTTCCAGGTCCCGTGGACGCGGATCACCGATTGGGATAAAGCCGTCGAAGACCTCCATGCCGCGCATTTCGACATCGCAGCGCTGGCTCTGCGCGACGATGCGGTGACACTCGACGCCTACGTCGCCGACCGCCCCGAGCGCGTCGCCCTCGTCATGGGCTCGGAGGGCGACGGTCTCTCCCGCACGGTGATCGACAGTGCCGACACCGTCGTCACGATTCCGATGTCCGGTAGTGTCGACTCTCTCAACGTCGCCTCTGCAGCAGCCGTGGCGCTGTGGGCGGTGAAGGGCTGACCCCGGGTCAGTCCCGCGGCGGAAGGATGATCGGCGAAGGCTCAGGGCGCTTCGCGGCCAGGTTGTCGCCCGACGACTGGTGCCGCAGTCGACGAAGCACCCAGGGCATCAGGTGCTCGCGCGCCCACCCGAGGTCTTCGGATCGGGCCTCGCGCCAGGTCCGCAGCGGGTACGGCTCGGGCTGCATGGCCTCGAGGTCGTTCGGGACGTTCAGGGCACGGAGCGCCATGCGTGCGACCTCGTGGTGGCCGAGCGCGTTGTAGTGCAACCGGTCGTCGTCGAAGAACCGCATGTCCTGCACGACCTTGAGCGCCCACTGGTCCGCGACGATGCAGTCGTGGCGCTCGGCGATCGCGCGGACGTTCTCGTTGTAGATGGCCACCTTGCCGCGGAAGGCGCGGAACACCGGCGTGAAACCGGTGTCGATGCCCGTGAACAGGAGGACGGCCGCTCCCGTCGATGACAGCCGCGCCACGGCATCCTCGAGCTGACTCGCGATGGCGTCGGGGTCGGTGCCCGGGCGGATCACATCGTTGCCCCCGGCACAGATCGAGACGAGGTCGGGACGCAGCGCGACGGCCGGTTCGATCTGCTCGGCGACGATCTGCGCGATGAGCTTCCCGCGGACGGCGAGATTCGCGTAGGCGAAGTCGTCCACCTGGGCGGCGAGCACCTCTGCCACCCGATCGGCCCAGCCGCGGTGGCTGCCGGGGTGCGCCGGATCCGGGTCTCCGATGCCCTCCGTGAACGAGTCTCCGGTGGCGACGAAACGGCGCCACGGGTGTGCGGTCTCGTTGGGGATGTACGGGGTCCGAGTCGAATCCTGGTCGGTCATCCAGCTCTCCTTCGCGAACGTCTGCCGAGGCGGCGGTGGCCGCAGCGCAGTGACCGAGCCTACTCGCACGCGCCGGCCCGAGGGAGGGGCGCGCGCGAGAAGCGCGGCACGTGCGCCAGTGTCCGCAGCACCGATTATCGTGGAGTCGATGCTCTCTCCGTCCTTTCCCCAGCGTGCCCCTTGGGGAACCGCAAGCAAGCTGCGCGCCTGGCAACAGGAGGCGCTGGAACAGTACTTCGAAGCCGATCAGCGAGACTTCCTCGTCGCGGCGACACCCGGTGCAGGCAAGACCACCTTCGCCCTCACCCTCGCGGTCGAGCTCATGCGCATCGGCGAAGTGAACCGCATCATCGTGGTGGCGCCGACCGAGCACCTCAAGACACAGTGGGCGGATGCGGCGGCTCGCGTGCACATCCGGCTCGACCCGCGATTCCGCAACAGCGACTGGGCGCCGGCACGTCACTACCACGGTGCCGTCGTCACCTACGCGCAGGTGGCTGCGAAGTCGTCCGTGCATCGGCATCTGACGGAAGACGCCAAGACACTCGTGGTTCTCGACGAGGTCCATCACGGTGGGGACGCGCTGAGCTGGGGCGACGCCATCCGCGACGCCTATGGCCCCGCGAAACGCCGACTGCTGCTCTCCGGAACGCCGTTCCGCAGCGACACAGCGCCGATCCCGTTCGTGGAGTACCACCCCGACGAATCCGGCGCACGCGTCTCGCGCACCGACTACAACTACGGCTACGGCCGTGCCCTCGCCGATGGGGTCGTGCGCCCCGTGCTCTTCCACATGTACGCGGGCAAGATGCGCTGGCGCACCACCACCGGCGATGAACTCGAGACGCACCTCGGCCAGGACAACACGAAGGACGTGACGTCGCAGGCCTGGCGCACGGCGCTCGACCCCGAAGGCGAGTGGATGCCGGCCGTGCTGTCGGCCGCAGATCGCCGCCTCACCGAGATCCGCCACCATGTTCCGGACGCCGGCGGCCTCGTGCTCGCCACCGATCAGACGGTCGCGCGCGCGTACGCGAAGATCCTGCACAGCATCACGGGGCAGCAGCCGACGATCGTGCTCTCCGATGACGCGACCGCCTCGGAGCGCATCGAGAAGTTCAGCGCGAACGACTCGCGCTGGATGGTCGCGGTCCGCATGGTGTCGGAGGGCGTCGACGTACCGCGACTCGCGGTCGGTGTGTACGCGACGTCGTCGTCCACCCCACTCTTCTTCGCACAGGCGATCGGCCGATTCGTGCGGGCCCGTCGTCGGGGCGAGGCCGCCAGCGTGTTCCTGCCACAGGTGCCCGTGCTCATGGGTCTGGCGAACGAGATGGACAAGCAGCGAGACCATGCGCTCGACCGGCAGTCCAAAGAAGAAGACGGACTCGACGACTCCTTGCTCGAAAGCGCCAACCGCGAAGAGGAGACCTCGGATGCGCTGACGCAGGAGTTCAGCTACCAGGCGCTCTCCTCGGTCGCGCACTTCGACCGCGTCGTCTTCGAGGGCCAGGAGTTCGGCCAGCTGGCTGAGCCCGGCACCCCCGAGGAGGAGGAGTTCATCGGTTTCCCGGGTCTTCTCGAACCCGAGCACGTGCACGAGCTGCTCATGCAGCGCCAGTCGCGACAGTCCCGGTTGAGAGAGGCGCGCGAGGCGTCCACCGGGCCGACGGAGACGACGACGCTTCCGCCGCCCCTCCATCGCACCCTCAAGGAGCAGCGGCAGCTCCTGAACAGTCTGGTGGGCCTCTATGCCCGGCAGAGAGGCGAGCCCCACGGCGCGGTGCATGCCGAGCTCCGGCGCATCTGCGGAGGACCGGCAGTGGCGCAGGCGACCGTGACGCAGCTGCAGTCGCGCATCGAAGTCCTGCGCAAGCGCGTGCGCTCCTGAGCGATCGTCTGCCGGCCTTGTTCGGCGGCCGTGCTTCGGATCCCCGAAATGCTGTCAATCCGCGTCTGAGCGCGGTCGCGTCGAGCCTCCGAGGCTAGCGTTGAACGGTTGCCCTCGCATCGGGCACCGGACACCTGGAGGATCCATGACAGCGCCTGCTGCCGCCGACCCGACCCCTGCTGATCGCAAGCGATGGGCCCGCTACCTCGTCGAGGAACGAGCCGAGGGCGCCGTGTATCAGAAGCTCGCGGCACGCCGCACGGGGGAGGAGCGGGAGATCCTCCTGAGGCTCGCCGACGCCGAGCGCCGCCACGAGCAGCACTGGCTCGACCTTCTCGGGGCCGAGCCCGCACGGTTGCCGCGCGCCGGCTTCCGCTCCCGGCTGCTCGGCTGGATGGCGGGCCGCTTCGGGTCCATCTTCGTGCTCGCGCTCGCGCAGAGCGCCGAGGCGCGCTCGCCCTACGATTCCGAGCAGTACGCGACCCCGGCGATGCGCGCCGACGAGAAGGTGCACTACGAGGTCGTCCGCGGACTCGCCGCGCGGGGGCGGAGGCGGCTCTCGGGGTCGTTCCGCGCCGCCGTCTTCGGCGCCAACGACGGTCTCGTGAGCAACCTCGCGCTGGTGCTCGGCATCGGTGCGACCGGGGTCAGTTCCGGATTCGTCCTCTTCAGCGGCATCGCCGGGCTGTTGGCCGGCGCGCTGTCGATGGGGGCGGGGGAGTTCGTGTCGGTGCGTTCGCAGCGCGAGCTGCTGGCCGCGACAGAGGCGAATGAGGACGCTCATGCTGCAGCCGGCGACCTCGACATCGATGAGAACGAACTCGCGCTCGTGTATCGGGCGCGTGGCATGGATCAGGAGGAATCGCTGTCGCGCGCGCGACGCATCGTCGCGGCGGCGCAGGCGGGCGTCAGCCGTGCGGCAACCGGGCCTGTGAACATCCAGGCTGGAGGCGATCACGAGATCGTCGGAAGCGATTGGACGGCGGCGATCTCGAGCTTCCTGCTGTTCGCCTCAGGCGCGATCATCCCGGTCCTGCCCTGGATCTTCGGGCTCCACGGCACGGCCGCGATCATCGTCGCCCTGGTCCTGGTCGGTGTCGCACTGCTGAGCACCGGCGCGATGGTGGGCGTCCTCTCGGGCGGCCCGCCCCTGCGCCGCGCCCTCCGTCAGCTCGCGATCGGGTTCGGCGCCGCAGCCATCACGTACGTGCTCGGTCTCGTGTTCGGTGTCGGCACAGCCTAAGGGGCGTGCGCGGACTCACCCCTCCACACGATTGATCGCGGGGACCGTGTAGCGGCGGTCGAGAACGGCGGGATCGGGCTCGTACATCCGCATCACCGGCCGGAAGTCTCCGGCCGGTGCGGGAAGCCAGTTGGCCGCCGCCGTCGCGTCTTCGGGTCGCGCATGGCTGATCGTGATGGTGAGAGCGCCTTCCGCATCGCGGACCAGGCCCGCGGTCCTGTCGCCGATCGAGTACCGCGCGATGGGATTCTCCACCAGGTAGAACTCCGGAACTGAGTACATCGTCAATGACCAGAAGGCGGACACGGGCGGCTCGGGGTCCAGACGCAGCGTGTATGTCCGGGCACCGGTGAGCTGATCTCCGCGGTCGTCGACGTACGTCATGATGTACGCCGCTTCGTACGGGTGGTTGCCCCATAGACCGCCGAGCGCGGCAGCTGCGCGTTCGGCGATTCGTAGTTCGGGGTCGGTCATCTTGAAGCGGTCGTCATCCAGGGCACCGACCTCGAAGTAGTCGAGGTTGTAGTCGAAGGCGTGGAAGGTGAGCTTCCAGCCGTTCTCTTCCGGGCTGGAGCCGTGCGTCAGGATCGTATGGAGGGTCTCCTTGGCGGCGTCCATGTCGCCGACCAGGCGCGCGGCGTCGGAGAGCGGCATCGACGCATAAGGTGATGCGCCCCGCACGGCGATCCCCGTAGAGGCAAGCGAGTCCTGCAACGGACGATCACGCTGTGCGGGTGGGAACTGCTGCGACCAGACGCGGAGCTTCTCGAGGAAGAGCGCGCTCCCTGGCACGTCGGGATCCGGGATGGCAAGGCCTGCAGGAACGGCATCAGGATCTCGCGGCGTCAGCGTCGTGGCGTCCTGGAGTGCGTGTACTTCGGGGAGCTCGTGATCACCGCTCACTGCCCAGCGTCCGACTATCGAGGCGATCGTCGTCGGGAATCGGATCACGACCGTATCTCCGTCGTCGCCGGTCCAGGACGGCGGAACGAGGAGGAACGTCCCCGCGCCCGTTCCGGTCGCGCGATGTCCGACGTAGGCGAAGTTGTTCGTCCATGCGTCGACGAACTGGAGGACGTAGTAGCGGCCGGCAGTGTCAGGGACCTGCAGCGCGACCGGGCCGACACTGAGGTCGACCTGCGCCATCGAGTACAGCGTGTCGTTGTTGATCGTGACGAACGTATCGGCCGGCCCTGCGAGCGTCCGAGCGTGGCTGAAGGTGTTGAACCGGGCGGCGGGGTTGGCGCCGACTCCGGTCGTCGTGTATCGCGTGACCTGATCGAGGTTGAACACGAGCGGAAACCCGTAAAGGTAGGCCTGGGTAATCGTCGAACGATCGGCATCGAGGGCTGTCATGCGGATCAGGCTATCCAGAGCCGTTCGCGTGCAGGGGAGGAGATCATCCCCCTCGGATGAGGTCACTCGTGCGTTACCTCGCGTCGCGTGCGGACAAAGAAGAAGGCCCCGGATCTGTGGGATCCGGGGCCTTCTTTTACCTGTGCGCGGAGGGGGACTTGAACCCCCACGCCCTTACGGGCACTACGACCTCAACGTAGCGCGTCTACCATTCCGCCACCCGCGCAGGTTTTGGATGATCGTTGCCGACCGAAGAATGACATTACCACGTTCCCCGCGGCCTCTCGAACCGAGCGGTACGCCCGGGCGTGGCTCGCCGTTTCGATAGCCTGGAGCACATGACCGATCCCTCTCTTCCCGAGGTCGTGCGCATCGCCAGCGACCTCATCCGCTTCGACACATCCAACTTCGGTGGAGGGAATGCGAAGGGCGAGCGTGAGGCTGCGGAGTACGTGGGCGCCTACCTCGAGGAGCTCGGGCTGGAGGTCGAGTACTACGAGCCGATCGAGCGCCGTACCAACGTGATGGCCCGTGTTCCGGGCCGCGATCGGACCAAACCCGCACTCGTCGTGCACGGACATCTCGACGTCGTGCCCGCGATGGCCGACGACTGGAGCGTCGATCCGTTCGCCGGCCTCGTCCAGGACGGCATGCTGTGGGGACGCGGCGCTGTCGACATGAAGAACATGAACGCGATGATCCTCACCTCCGTCGCCGAGATCCTGCGGGCGGGGGAGCAGCCGGAGCGCGACCTCATCCTGGCGTTCTTCGCCGACGAAGAGAACGGGGGCGTCGAAGGTTCGGCTCTCGTCGTCCAGAATCGTCCGGAGTGGTTCGAAGGAGCCACGGCCGCGATCAGCGAGGTCGGGGGCTACTCGATCACCGTGGACGATCGGCGTGCGTACCTGCTGCAGGTCGGCGAGAAGGCGCTGATCTGGATCCGCCTGGTGGCGAAGGGTCGTGCGGGTCACGGCAGCCGCCTGCACGACGACAATGCCGTGACGAAGCTCTCGGAGGCCGTCGCGGCGATCGGCCGCACGCGCTGGCCTATCCGTCTGACGCCGACGACCACGGCACTGCTGGAGGGACTCAGCGCATTGAGCGGGCGCAGTGCCGACGACCCCGATGCCCTCGCCGCTGCCGCGGGCCCCGCGGAGGCGTTCCTGAGGTCATCGTTCCGGACGACCACGAATCCCACGGCTCTGACCGCCGGATACAAGCACAACGTCATCCCGGAGCGTGCCGAGGCACTCATCGATGTCCGCGTGATCCCCGGGACCGAAGACGATGTGCTCGCCGAGTTGCAGCAGATCGTCGGTGACGACATCGAGATCCAGACGGTCGTCCGTGACATCGGCATGGAGACACCGTTCGAGGGCGAGCTCGTCGAGGCGATGGTCGCCAGCATCGGTCGCCACGACCCCGGTGTCCCCGTGATCCCGTACCTGCTGGGCGCCGGCACCGACAACAAGGCACTCGCCTTCCTGGGGATCACCGGCTACGGATTCGCCCCGCTTCGGCTCCCGGCCGATCTGGACTTCACAGGGATGTTCCACGGAGTCGATGAGCGAGTACCCGTAGAATCGCTTGTCTTCGGCCAGCGGGTGCTGGCCGATCTGCTGCGCACGTACTGAGCGCTGCGCGCTCCGTGCCTCTCTGAACTGAAAGCTCTCCATGCACCTGCTCGAAGCACTGATCCTGGGCATCGTCCAGGGACTCACCGAGTTCCTCCCGATCTCCTCCAGCGCCCATCTGCGCATCCTCGGCACGTTCCTCCCGTCGGGCGAGGACCCGGGTGCGGCTTTCACCGCGATCACTCAGATCGGTACCGAGGCCGCGGTCGTCGTGTTCTTCTGGCGTGACATCGTCCGCATCATCGGCCAGTGGTTCCGCTCACTCGTCGGCAAGGCGCCGCGCAATGATCCCGATGCACGGATGGGCTGGATGATCATCATCGGCAGCATCCCGATCGTGGTGCTCGGGCTGCTCTTCCAGGACCAGATCGAGACCGTGCTCCGCTCGATGTGGATCGTCGCGATCATGCTCATCGTCTTCGGCATCCTGCTCGGTGTCGCCGACCACGTGGGGGCGAAGCGCCGGAAGTTGAACGACCTCACGTACCCGCACGGCATCGCCTTCGGATTCGCGCAGGCACTGGCGCTGATCCCGGGCGTCTCCCGCTCGGGCGGCACCATCACGATGGGGCTCTTCCTCGGTTACGAGCGCGCCGCCGCCGCCCGCTACGCCTTCCTGCTCGCGATCCCCGCGGTGTTCGGCAGCGGCTTCTACCAGGTGTTCAAGAGCTGGGACGAGCCGTCGTTCTTCTCGTTCGGCGACACGCTCGCGGCGACGGGCATCGCGTTCGTGGTCGCCCTCGGGGTCATCGCGTTCTTCATGAACTGGATCTCGAAGCGCAGCTTCCTGCCGTTCGTGATCTATCGGATCCTGCTCGGCACGGTGCTCCTGGTCCTGCTCGGTACCGGTGTGATCGCGGCCTGACCCGGACTCAGCGCTTGCGGTCTCCTGGACCGTCATCGCGACGGCGGAGATACCGCTCGAACGCCTGCGCGATCGCATCGCCGGACGCCTCGGGGGAGTCCCACGTGTCGCGCGTGCGCTCGAGCTGACGGATGTACTCGGCCATGTCTTCGTCCTCCGACGCGGCCGCATCGATCGAAGCCTCCCAGGCCGCGGCCTCGGTGCGCAGCGTCTGGCGATCCACGTCGGCACCGGTCAGCTCCTCGAGCCGGTCGAGCAGGGCGAGAGTCACCTTCGGCGAGGGCGTCGCCGACGCGACGTAATGCGGCACGCTGGCCCACAGGCTGGCGGTGGGGATCCCCGCGTTCTCGGCGAAGTGCTCGATGACGGAAAGGATGCCGACCGGGCCCTCGTAGAGCGAGCGCTCGAGGTCGTGAGCTTCCCGCACCTGCTCGTTCTGGCTGGAGGCGAAGATCGAGATCGGCCGGGTGTGGGGGACGTCCGAGAGCATCGCGCCGAGGGTGACGAGTCCGGTGATGTCATCGCGCAGAGCCACGTCGATGAACTCCGAGGCGAACGCCTGCCAGGTTCGCGCGGGCTCCGCGCCGGTGAGCAGCCAGAACTCGGGTCCCGGCCCCGGATCGCGGGGACGCCACAGCCCGGCCTCCGGCCATGTCAGTCGACGTCGCCCCTCGGCGTCCATCCGGCTCGACGGTCGCGTGTACTGGTAATCGAAGTACAGCTCGGGATCGACGGAGTGCACGAGGTCGTACTCCGATGAAGCCCGCAGCGCCTCGATGGCGCCACTCGCCGCTTCACCCGCATCGTTCCAGCCGTCGAAGGCGGCGATGACGATGCGCTGACCGAGAACATCCATCGTGGGCTCCCTTCGAGATCGTGGACGAGATCCTTCCAGGCTAGTCCGCGACGGCGGGATGCGGGCGGTACCCCGGCTAGCATGGGTTCAGTGAGCAGAAAGCCCAGCGCGGTCCTGTGGGACATGGATGGAACACTCGTCGACACCGAACCCTATTGGATGGCGGCCGAGACGGCGCTGGTCGAATCCTTCGGCGGATCGTGGAGTCACGAGGATGCGCTGCAGCTCGTCGGAAGCGGCCTGCTCGACAGCGCGGTGATCCTCCAGGGGGCCGGCGTCACGATGGAGGCCCAGGCGATCGTCGACCATTTGACCGACGCCGTGCAGGATTCGCTCCGCACCAGTGGCGTGCCGTTCCGCCCGGGAGCTCGCGAACTGCTCCGCGACCTGCGGAGCGCGGGAATTCCGACGGGTCTCGTGACGATGTCCCTGCGGAGGATGGCGCTGAGCGTCGTCGATCTGATCGACTTCGAGGCGTTCGACCTCGTCGTGGCCGGGGACGATGTGGACAACCCGAAGCCGCACCCGGAGCCCTACCTGCAGGCAGCGGCCCTCCTCGACGTCGACATCGCCGACGTGATCGTCATCGAGGATTCGCCGACCGGCGTCCGCGCCGGACTCGCCGCGGGCGCGCTGACGCTCGCCGTGCCGCACATCGTGCCGCTCGACCACCTCGGGGCGCACGAGCTGTGGCCGACGCTCGCCGGAAGGAACACCGGCGACCTCACCGATCTCTTCGACAGCATCAACGCCCGGACAGGAGCACCCCGATGACCGAGAGCCGCGTACCGAGGCCGAGTGGTCCTTTCCGACCAGGCGATCGAGTGCAGCTGACCGGTCCGAAGGGCCGCCTGCACACGGTGACGCTCCGCGAGGACGGGGAGCTGCACACGCACCAGGGCGTGCTGCGCCATCGTGACCTGATCGGCCTTCCCGACGGCTCCGTCGTGGCCAACAGCTCCGGACACGACTACCTGGCGCTCCGTCCCCTGCTGAGGGACTTCGCGATGTCGATGCCCCGCGGTGCAGCGATCGTGTACCCGAAAGATGCGGCGCAGATCGTGATGCAGGCCGACATCTTCCCCGGAGCGACGGTCGTCGAGGCCGGGGTCGGATCCGGGGCGCTCTCCCTTTCGCTCCTGCGGGCCGTCGGCCCGGTGGGAAGCCTGATCTCGTTCGAACGCCGCGAGGACTTCGCCGACGTCGCCCGCGGCAACGTCGAGACGTTCTTCGGCGAACACCCCGACACCTGGCGCGTCGTCGTGGGCGACCTCGTCGAGTCGCTCCCGAATGAGGTGCCGGCCGGCACCGTCGACCGGGTGGTACTGGACATGCTCGCTCCCTGGGAGTGCATGGATGCCGTCGCCGATGCGCTCACCCCCGGCGGTGTCGTCCTCTGCTACGTGGCCACGGCGACGCAGCTGTCGCGTGTCGCGGAGTACATCCGAGGCACCGGGCTCTTCACCGAGCCGGATGCCTCCGAGACGATGGTCCGCGGGTGGCATGTCGAGGGGCTCGCCGTGCGTCCGGATCACCGCATGGTCGCTCACACCGGGTTCCTGCTGACGGCGCGACGACTCGCGCCGGGCGCCGTCGCGCCTTCGGTCAAGCGACGCGCTTCCAAGAGCAGCTACGGCGACGAGGATGTCGAGGCATGGACCCCTGGAGCCGTGGGCGACCGGGAGATCAGTGACAAGAACCTGCGCAAGCGGGCGCGGGAGGCCGAGAAGGCTGCCGAGGGGGCACGCCTTGCTGCGGCGTCGCGCGATTCCGGGCACGCGACGGAATAGACTGGAGCGCGTGCGTAAAACGTCCGCCGTTCTGGCCTCTCTCAGCCTTGCCGTCCTCGCTCTGACCGGCTGCACCGCCGCGGCACCCGACGGTGGCGTCGCGTGTGATCGCGGGGCCGGATCGAACGAGATCCGTGACGCCGTGACCGTGGAAGGCGACGTCGGGTCGACGCCGGATGTGAGCGTGTTCAGCCCGCTGCACC
This sequence comes from Microbacterium sp. Mcb102, assembly GCF_024519805.1. NCBI lineage: Bacteria > Bacillati > Actinomycetota > Actinomycetes > Micrococcales > Microbacteriaceae > Microbacterium > Microbacterium sp. Mcb102. The sequence continues at coordinate 688,366 of NZ_JALJRG010000001.1, forward strand.
TCAAGGAGACCGCTTTCGCCGACACGACGGTGGGCGAGGGCCGGAAGATCCTCGACAACGCGCAGGCTCTCGTGGTGGAGCTCTCGATCTTCAGCGGTGAGACCGGCAAGCAGGTCTACGCGACCTCGTACGACGAGTCCAAGGGTCAGGTCTCCACGGCCGACTATTGGGCGACGCAGTCGCCCGGGCTCAAGTCGGTGTTCGAGTGCGCGACGGCAGGGTCCCGGATCGTCGCCGCACTCACCCCGGAAGACTTCGGTGCGAACAACCTCGAAGGGTTCGGTCTCGCGGCCGACGACAACGCGGTGTTCGTCATCGATGTGGTCGATGTGTTCCTCTCCCGCGCCGAGGGTTCCCTGCAATTCAACGACGCGAAGGGCATGCCGACCGTGGTGCGCGCTCCTGATGGCACGCCGGGCGTCATCATTCCGGACAGCGCCGCACCCACGGAGCAGGTTGTCCAGACCCTCATCAAGGGCGACGGTGATGAGGTCAAAGCGGGCCAGATCCCCCTCCTGAACGTGATGGCTGTGGGCTGGGATGACAAGAAGGTCATCAACAGCACGTGGGGCCAGGGACCGACCGGTGATCTCTCGACCTCGGCACCGACCGTCGCAGAGGCGCTCATCGGCGAGACCGTGGGCTCGCAGATCCTCGTCGTGACCCCGGCAGGTGACGCCGGTCCTGCCGTGGCGTACGTCGTCGACATCCTGGGCGCAGTCACGGCGCCGACGCAGTGATGGCCAGTCGGATCCCCGCGGAAGAGCGCCTGACGAATCTCGTCGTGGCGCTGATGGCCACGGAGATCGGGCTGACCAAGCAGCAGATCCTCGACAACGTCTCCGGATATCGGCAGCGAGCGGATGCGGGCACGCGCTCCGACGCGCTGGAGAAGATGTTCGAGCGGGACAAAGACGAGTTGCGCACCCTCGGCGTGCCGATCGAGACGATCGGAGACGCGGCTGATCCGAACGACCTCCGAGAAGCCCGCTACCGTATTCCGCAAGCGGAATACGACCTTCCCGGTGACATCGAGTTCTCCGCCGCAGAAATGGCCGTGTTGCAGCTGGCCGGGAGCGTCTGGAGCGCGGAGTCCGTCTCTGGCGACGCGCAATCGGGCGTCCGCAAGATCCGTGCCCTGGGCATCGACGGGGACGAGCCGATCATCGGCTTCGCGCCGCGCATCACCGCCCGCGACGCCGCCTTCGCGCCGCTCCAGGATGCGATCGAGCGGTGCCGCGTCGTCGCCTTCGATTATCTGAAGCCCGGGGAGGATGCGCCTCGGCGGCGGCGGATCCGCCCGTTGGCACTGGTCGACTACGAGGCCCGGTGGCACGTGTTCGGCATCGACGTGGACGTCGAGGAGGACAGGACGTTCCTGCTCAGTCGCATCGTGGGCGCCGTCAAGGTGAGCCCCACGACCTTCGACTCCGCGCTCCGTGACGGAGCGGGGGAGCGGGCGCTCTCCGGCCTGGAGCGCGTGGCGGCTGCGAACTCGGCTCTGCTGGAGGTGACGCCCGGCACCGAGGCAGCACTGCGGCTCGGGCGTCGTGCGACGTCGGCGCCGCAGGGAATCCACGTCCCGTTCGTCGACCTGCACATCTTCGCCGATGAGCTCGCCTCCTACGGACCCGAGGTGCGGGTGGTCGAACCGGTCGCGTTGCGCGATGCGGTCATCGAGCGGCTGCGAGCGGTCGTCGAATCGCACACCGATCAGGCGGAGGCGTCATGAGCGCGAAGTCCAAGCCGTTGCTCGCAGCCGACCGCGTCCGCCTCTACCTCACTCTTGTGCCGTACCTGCTCGAGCACGGCCAGGTGTCTCTCACCGAAGCCGCAGAGGAATTCGGCGTGACGCCGCAGGAGATGCGCGGCATGGTCGAGAAGCTGACGGTGATCGGGCTCCCCGGGGAATCCGGTTATTGGCAGCAGCCGCAGGAGATGTTCGACATCAACTGGGATCTGCTCGACCTCGAGGACGTCATCGAGATCACCAACGACGTGGCCCTGCGTCGAGTTCCGCGCTTCACTGCCCGTGAGGCGGCGGCGCTCCTCGCCGGACTGCAGATGGTCGCAGCGGTTCCGGCCGTCTCGGACTCGGGGCTCGTCGCCGGGCTCATCTCGAAGCTGTCCCGCGGTGCCGCGGATGCTCCCGCCGAGGTGGTCGTCGCGCCGAGCGCCGTCGACGAGGTGCGCGAAGCCGTCGCTCGGGGGCTGCACGAGGGCGTCGCGATCGCCTTCACCTATCAGGCTCCGGATGCCGCGCCGACGACCAGAACGGTCGACCCGATGCAGATCCTCATCACGAACGGCCAGTGGTACCTGCAGGGGTGGTGCCATATGCGGCAGGCGATGAGGACGTTCCATCTCGACCGCGTCAGCGCACCGACCCTCACCGACATCCCGATCACCCACGGCGGTGAACACGTTCCCGAGGCTTTCGCCGGTCTCGACGACGAGCGCGAGGTCACCGTGCGTGTGCCGGAGCGCCTCGCCCCCCTTTTGAGCGGCTTCGTTCCCACCGGGCAACCCGACGTGGTCGACGGGGCGGTGACCACCACGCTCCACCTCGCCGATCCGCGCGGCGTCAAGAGGCTCGCCGGGCGATTCGGCGGCGCGATGGAGGTGTTGGAGCCGGGTATCGCCCGATCCGCCACGCGGGACTGGGCCGCGTCGGGACTCGCGCTTTATCGCCGCCCCGATGCCGAGCATTGATCTGTAGACTGAACCGAACGCTCATCGACGACGGGAATCCTTACATGTTCGCTGGAATGCAAGGCTGGCACCTTCTGATCGTGCTCGCCGTCATCCTCCTTCTGTTCGGTGCCGCCAAGCTGCCGGCGCTGGCGAAGAGCATGGGCCAGTCCGCCCGCGTCTTCAAGGGTGAGATGAAGGCGATGAAGGAAGAGGACGCGCCTCGCGCCGACTCGACCATCGCCGACCCCACGTCGGTCAAGGACTCGGGCGCAGACCCTGAGACTCCGCCTCGCGCCTGACGGCCGTGGCAGCCATCGAACCGACCGTGATGCCGAAGGCGGATCGGGATCGGCGGATGTCGCTGGGCGCGCATCTCGTCGAATTGCGCAAGCGTCTGATGTATGCGGCGCTCGCTCTGGTCGTGGGCATGGTCGTGGCGTTCATCGTCGCCGACCCGGTCATCCACTTCATCACGGAGCCCATCCGCATCATCACCGAGAAACGCGGTGATGACTTCAGCGCGCTCAACTTCGGCACGGTGACTGCCGCGTTCGACATGCGCATGCGGATCGCCTTCTCGATCGGCCTCTTCATCTCGGCGCCGGTCTGGCTGTGGCAGGTGTGGGCTTTCATCATGCCCGGCCTGACCCGCAAGGAGATCAAGTACACAGTCGGCTTCGTGGTCGCTGCCGTCCCGCTGTTCTTCGCCGGGTGCTACCTGGGCGTGATGATCATGCCGCACGTGATCGAACTCATGTGGAGTTTCACGCCCGACGGTGCGACCAACTTCTACTACGCGCAGGAGTACTACGACTTCGTCTTCAAGCTGATGATCGTCATCGGCGTCTCGTTCGTCCTGCCGGTGTTCCTCGTCGCGCTTAACCTCGCCGGGGTCATGTCGGGCCGGGCGATCCTCAAGGGCTGGCGCATCGCCATCATCATCGCGACGGTGTTCGCCGCGCTCGCGACCCCGGCCGCCGACGTGGTCAGCATGCTGATGCTCGCGGGGATCCTGATCGTCCTCTTCTTCGCCGCCGCGGGGCTCTCTTTGCTGTTCGACAGGCGCAAGCGCAAGCGCGACGAAGCGACCGGGCTGTTGCCGGACGCGGTATGAGTTCGCCGTCCGATAGGTACGCGCAGGCGCAGCAGGCAGCGGAGCACCCGGAGACCTCGGCGTTCGCGGCACTGCAGAAGTTCGAGCTCGATCCATTCCAGGTCGCGGGATGCCATGCTCTGGAGAACGGCCGCAGTGTGCTGGTGGCCGCACCGACGGGGGCTGGCAAGACGATCGTCGGCGAGTTCGCGATCCATCTCGCGATGCGGACCCCGAGCGACAAGGCGTTCTACACCACGCCGATGAAGGCGCTCTCGAACCAGAAGTTCCGTGAGTTGGTCGAGGTGTACGGAGCGGATCAGGTCGGTCTGCTCACCGGTGACACCAACATCAACGGCAACGCGCGGATCGTGGTGATGACCACCGAGGTCCTCCGCAACATGATCTACGCCGACTCCGCCGCGCTCCGCGACCTGCGCTACGTGATCATGGACGAAGTCCACTACCTCGCAGATCGTTTCCGCGGCGCAGTGTGGGAAGAGGTCATCATCCACCTGCCTCAGCGGGTGCGATTGGTGTCACTGAGCGCCACGGTCTCCAATGCGGAGGAGTTCGGCGACTGGCTCGACACGGTGCGCGGCGACACCGACGTCATCGTCTCCGAGATCAGGCCCGTGCCGCTGGAGCAGCACGTCCTCGTCCGCGATGACCTGCTTCCGCTCTTCGACGATCGTGCGGGCATCGCGACCGCGCAGGTGAACCAGGAGCTGATGCGCATCCGCTCGTCGACCGGGTCGAACTACGACAACAACCGGCAGGTGCAGTCGTACCGCAGTGACCGCCATGCCGGGCGACAGGCGAAGCGTCCGCCGCGGGGTGGACGGCGGCCCGTGCGCGCCGCCAACGCCCGCCGGATCGAGCGGATGGATCGTCCGGAAGTCGTGCACCTCCTGGAGCGAGCGAACCTCCTCCCCGCCATCTTCTTCATCTTCAGTCGCGTGGGGTGCGACGCCGCAGTGCAGCAGGTGCGGCGCGCCGGGGTTCGGCTGACGTCCGCCGAGGAACGCGCGGAGATCCGTGCACTCGTTGAGGACCGCACCCGGACTCTCCAGGACGAAGACCTCGACGTGCTCGGCTACTGGGAGTGGCTGGACAACCTCGAGCGCGGCGTCGCCTCGCACCACGCGGGTCTGCTGCCGGCGTTCAAGGAAGTCGTCGAGGAGCTGTACCGACGCAAACTCGTGAAGGTCGTCTTCGCGACGGAGACTCTGGCGCTCGGCATCAACATGCCCGCCCGCACCGTCGTGCTCGAGAAGATGGAGAAGTTCAACGGCGAGGCCCGGGTCGCGATCACTTCGGGGGAGTACACCCAGCTCACCGGTCGCGCCGGAAGACGGGGGATCGACGTCGAAGGTCATGCGGTCGTGCAGTGGACCGAAGGCATGGACCCACAGGCCGTCGCCGCGCTGGCGTCGCGCCGCACGTACCCGTTGAACTCGAGTTTCCGCCCCACCTACAACATGGCCGTGAACCTGATCGACATGTTCGGCAAGGCCAGGGCTCGTGAGATCCTCGAGTCGTCGTTCGCGCAGTTCCAGGCGGATCGCGCCGTCGTCGGACTGGCGCGCCAGGTGCGAGAAGCTGAAGCGTCGCTGGCGGGATACCAGAGCTCGATGGCCTGCGAGCACGGCGACTTCCCTGAGTACGCCGCCATTCGCCGGGAGCTCAGCGATCTCGAGAAGAAGAATCGTCAGGATTCCCAGGCGCCGCGGGCGTCGCGTGACAAACGGATGAAACGCATCCAGACGCTGCGCACGCAGATGCAGCGCCACCCCTGCCATCGCTGCCCGGATCGGGAAGCACACGCGCGCTGGGCGGAACGCTACTGGAAGCTCAAGCGCCAGACCGATCGGATCCGGCGTCAGATCGAGACCCGGACCGGGACGGTGGCGCGCGTGTTCGATCGGGTCGTCGAGGTACTCGAGACTCTGGACTACCTCACGGAAGTCGATGGCGAGACCACGTTGACGGAAGCCGGGCGCACGATGCGCCGGATCTACGGTGAGCGAGATCTCCTCGTCGCAGAGTCGCTGCGCCAGGGACTCTGGGCGGGCCTCGATGCCCCCTCACTCGCGGCGATGGCGTGCTGCCTCGTGTACGAACCGCGCCGTGACGAGGCGAACTCGGGGGAGCGGGGTCTCCCGCGTGGAGCATTCCGCACGGCCTGGGAGAAGACGACGACGCTCTGGGCCGAACTCGACGACCTCGAACAGGATCATCGCCTGCCGGGCAGCGAACCGCTCGCCGCCGGGCTCGCCGGCGCGATGCATGCCTGGGCTCGCGGCGGCATGCTCGACCGGGTGCTGATCGACGCCGACATGGCCGCGGGAGACTTCGTGCGCTGGGCGAAGCAGACGATCGACCTCCTCGATCAGCTGTCCATCGTGGCCGAGGATGCGGCTGTCGCTCGCACCGCACGCAGTGCCCTCGACGGTGTGCGCCGCGGCATCGTCGCCTATTCGTCGATGTGATGATGGCGACGACGTCCGCGAACGCCGCTGCGCCGGAGCGCGCGCTGCTGCCCCTGTGGGCAGCGGTGCCTACAGCCGCGCTCGGGGCACTGCTGATGAACCTCGCCTATCCGGGCGCCGCAGTATGGGCTCTCGCATTCCCCGCCACAGCTCTTGTGCTCGTGGCGCTGATCGGCAGACGGTTCGGCGGCGCACTTCTGGTCGGTCTGGTCTACGGCATCCTCTTCTTCGCTCTACTGGTCTCCTGGACGTCTCGCTACCTCGGGCCGATTCCGTGGGCGGCGCTCAGCGTCGTGGAAGGCGGTCTCACCGCCATCGCGCTCGTGCCCATCGCACTCGCCTACAGATGGCTGCCCCGTGCGTTTCCCGGCGCTGCAGGGCGTGTCCTGGGGCTTCCGACGGTCGTCGCGGCCCTGTGGGTCGGTCGGGAGCTCTTCGTCGGCTCCTGGCCGTACGGCGGCTTCCCCTGGGCGCGGATCGGGATGAGCCAGGCCGAGAGCCCCCTCGCGCCAATCTCCTCATGGCTCGGGGTGAGCGGTCTCAGTTTCCTGATGGTGCTGCTGGTCGCGATGCTGATCGAGCTCGTCCGCACGCGCGGGTGGCGTCGTCCGCTCGTCTTGCTGGTACCGGCGGTGCTGGTCGTGGTCCTGCTCTTCACTCCGCTGTTCCCAACCATGTCGTCGGGGTCGATGAGGATCGCCGCGGTTCAGGGCAACGGACCGACCGGGTATTTCGACGAACGCGAGCCGTTCTCGGTGATCCAGGCGCAGACCGACGCGACGGTACCGCTCTACGGGGAGGATGTCGATCTCGTCGTGTGGCCGGAGGGTTCTCTGGACGCCGACCCCTTCGAGAACGCGGCGATCGCCCGGAGGATGACTCTCGTATCGAACCGGATCGATGCGCCGCTGCTCGCGAATGCGGCGACCGCGCGGGACGATCTCTACTTCAACACCTCGATGCTGTGGACCGTCGACGGCACGGCCACGCAGACGCACGACAAACGACACCCCGTTCCCTTCGGCGAATACGTGCCCGACCGAGCGTTCTTCAACGCCCTGGCCCCCGACTTGATCGGCCTCATCCAGCGGGAGTACACGCCGGGGTCGAACCCGCCGATCGTCGAGGTCGACGGCGTCGCGATCGGGCTCGCCATCTGCTTCGACGTCATCTACGACGACGTGATCCGGGAAGGGCTGAACGACGGCGCCGAGGTGTTGGTCTTCCAGACCAACAATGCCGACTTCCGAGGCACCGACGAGAATCTGCAGCAGCTGTCCTTCGCCCGGATGCGCGCCATCGAGACAGGTCGCAGTGTCGTGAACGTGTCGACCGTCGGTACGAGTCAGGTCATCAGATCCGATGGATCGACCATGGCCAGCCTGGATGCAGGAAAGGCCGGAGCGCTGCTCGAAGATGTCGAGCTTCGTTCCGGCCTCACGGCGGGGGTTGTCCTGGGCCCCTGGATTCAGCAGTTCCTGCTGTGGGGCGGTCTGGGCGCGCTTCTCCTCGGGTGGTGGCGCGCCCGGGGCACTACGCCCCGATCTTCTCGCGGGTAGGGTCTTCTCCGGCGCCGCGGCGGGCGCGGATGAAGGCGAGTCGCTCTTCCAGCAACTCTTCGAGCTCCGCACGGGTACGGCGCTCCATGAGCATGTCCCAGTGGGTGCGAGCGGCCTTCTCATCGCTCGCTTCGAGCGTCACGGCCTGGCCGTCGACGTTCAGGCGTGCTTCGGCACCGCAGGCGCGGCATTCCCAGGTCTGGGGCGGTTCGGCGTCGGCCGCGAACATCAGGTTCGTGACGTGGCCGCAGGTGTCACAGGTGTAGGTGGTCTCACGGCGCTCCATGAAAACGACGCCCTCTTCGCTCTGTAGGCTCTGGGCGCCGAGTCGGATGCCGCGCAGGCTGCGATCTGCCATTTTGTGGTCCTCTCGTCGCTGTCAGGTATAACGCTCCAGCCTGTGCGCTTCATCCACGCGGGCGGCATCTCGGCGCGATTCACAGCTGAATCTCAGCGCCGGAGGTTATGGGGCGCGTCGGGAGTCGTCGGTTCAGGACAGAGTCCGAAGGGCGACGTCAGACCGATCCGAGACGATCCCATCGACTCCAGCGGCAACGAGACGGCGCATATCGGCGGGATCGTTGACCGTCCACACATGTATCTCGACACCGCGTCGGTGGGCGGCGCGGACGAGGGCAGGGGTGAGCACGGTGAGCGCTCCGTGTCGCTCGGGGATCTGGAGCGCGTCGATTCCCTGGAGCACGCGTGCGGAGGAGAGGCGGAGCGCGGACAGCGCGCGAAGCCCCGCGATCGTGCGGCTTCCGCCCGATGTCGCGGGCCGAAGCGAGGCGCCGGCCCGCAAGACGGAGGAGACGGCGGCGCGGCGGCTCGCGTCTGAGAAACTCGTGACGAGCACGCGGTGGGTGTGTTCGACCAGAATCGGTCCGAGCGGGTCGACAGCGGCGGGTGTCTTCACATCGATGTTGAAGCGCACATCGGGAAACGAGTCGAGCGCCTCCGCCACCGTGAGCAGTCCGCCGTGGGCGGAGAGGATCTCGCGTAGCTCCCGCGTGCGCACGTCCCGCACTGCTCGCGTGTCACCGACGAGCCTCTCGAGTGTCGAGTCGTGGAACAGCACCACATCGCCATCCGCCGTGACCTGGCAGTCGGTCTCGACATACTCGGCGCCCGCCGCGTGTGCGGCGGCGAAGGCAGCAGCGGAGTTCTCCCAGATGCCCGAATCCTCGCCCTCCGCGGTGACCAGACCGCGGTGAGCGAGGACCCGAGGATGCCGTGCCTTCGTGAAGTACGGGTGCGTCACGCGCCGGGAAGCGTGTTCGTCGGGCCCTGACCCGGCTTCGGAGTGAATGCGCTGCCGATGCCCTTGAGCGCCTCGGTGAGCTCACTCGGGATGATCCACAGCTTGTTGGACTGTCCCTCGCTGATCTTCGGCAGCATCTGGAGGTACTGGTAGGCGAGGAGCTTGTCGTCGGGCGCGCCCTGGTGGATGGCGGTGAAGACGTTCTGGATCGCCTCGGCCTCACCCTGGGCGCGGAGGACGGCGGCCTGCTTGTCACCCTCGGCTCGGAGGATCTCGGCCTGGCGAGCGCCTTCCGCCTCGAGGATCGCCGACTGCTTGGTGCCCTCCGCCGTCAGGATCGCGGCGCGGCGGTCACGCTCAGCGCGCATCTGCTTCTCCATGGAGTCCTGAATGGAGATGGGCGGATCGATCGCCTTGAGCTCGACGCGGCCCACGCGGATGCCCCACTTGCCGGTCGCCTCGTCGAGCACCACCCGGAGCTGGCCGTTGATGTTGTCACGGCTGGTCAGGGCTTCCTCGAGGTTGAGGCCACCGACGACGTTTCGCAGCGTCGTCGTGGTGAGCTGCTCGACGGCGCCGAGGTAGTTGGCGATCTCATACGTCGCCGCGCGGGCATCCGTCACCTGGAAGTACACGACCGTGTCGATCGAGACGACGAGGTTGTCCTCGGTGATCACCGGCTGCGGCGGGAACGAGACGACCTGCTCACGCATGTCGATCAGCGGCCGGAGCCGGTCGATGAAGGGGACCAGGATGTTGAGTCCGGGGGTGAGGGTCTTGTGATAGCGGCCGAGGCGTTCGACGACGCCGGCCGTCGCCTGAGGGATGATCCTGATGGCGCGTGCGACGGTGACCACCACGAAGATGATCACCGCGATGGCGAGGATCCAGCCGATCGCTGCGGGAATGAACGATGCGTCGTCCAAGGGGGTTCTCCTAGTCGTTGACGGGTCGGACGATGGCGGTCGCGCCGTTGATCGCGCTCACGGCGATCGGGGCTCCCTGAGGGATGGCGACCGGCGTAGCGGTGCGCGCGGTCCAGGTGTCGCCGTTGGCGAGCTTCGCCTGGCCGGAGATCTGCGTGATCTCGGCCAGCGCGATGCCGCGCAGATCGACGAGAGCGTCCACGTTGGACTTCGTCGGGTCTTCGCCGCGCCGGAGGCGCTTGAGCAACGGCGGTCGGAGGAAGAGGATGAACGCTGCCGCCGCCACGGCCGCGATGATCACCTGCACCCAGACCGGGACACCCAGCAGATCGGTCACCAGTCCGACGACACTGCCGAAGCTGAGCATGAGGAACGTGAAGTCCAACGAGAGCATCTCGATGACGAGGAACACGGCGATCAGGACCAGCCAGCCGATCCAAGCCCATTGGTCGATGAACGTGACGAATGTCGTGAAGTTGTCCATGCGGCCTCCTTTGTGGTCAACGTATCACGCGGGGGACCGCCGATCCGGGTGCCACAGCGCTCCCTTGATAGTGTGAGTGAGCCGTGCGATCACGGCCTTTTCGCGCATCATGAGGAGTCACCGTGACCGACGTTCTTCCCGCAGGTTCCCTCGACGGCAAGGTGGCGCTCGTCACCGGCTCATCACGCGGGATCGGCGCAGACACCGTCCGCTACCTCGCCGAGGCCGGCGCGGATGTCGTCATCAACTTCCGCAACAAGGCACCGCGCGCCGAGAAGCTCGCCGCGCAGCTGCGCGAGCTCGGACGTCGGGCGCTCGTGGTGGGGGCCGACCTCACCGATCCCGCATCCGTGGCCCAGATGTTCGACGCCGTCCGCGCGGAGTACGGACGTCTGGATGTCCTCGTACTGAACGCCTCCGGTGGCATGGAGTCGGGGATGGCCGAGGACTACGCGCTCACGCTCAACCGGGATGCGCAGCTCAACGTGCTGAACGCGGCGACCCCTCTGTTGGGCGACGGGGCGCGCGTCGTATTCGTCACCAGCCACCAGGCGCACTTCATCCGGACGACACCGACCATGCCGGAGTACGAACCGGTAGCCCTGTCGAAGCGAGCGGGGGAGGATGCACTCCGTGAGCTCATCCCGGCTCTCGCCGAGAAGGGGATCGGCTTCACGGTCGTCTCCGGCGACATGATCGAGGGCACGATCACCGCCACCCTGCTGGAGCGGGCGAACCCGGGCGCGATCGCCGAACGCCGGGAATCGGCCGGCAAGCTCTACAACGTCTCCGAATTCGCCGCCGAGGTGGCCAAGGCCGCGGTCGACCCGGTGCCCTCCGACAACACGCGGCTCGTCGGAGATGTGAGCGCGTTCGTCGCCGAGTAGCCGCAGACGAGAATCGGCCCCGTCCTGCTGAAGCAGGACGGGGCCGATTCGGCGATGGGGGGAGACGTCAGCTGACGGGCTCTCCCTGGACGGCGGCGACGTACTCCTTCTCATCCTTGCCGAGCGTGATGGCACGCACGATCTGGATGATTCCGAGCACGATCAGCGAGATGCCGAGCAGCAGCCAGAAGGCGAACCCGGCGATCAGCGGCGAGAACAGCACGATGATTCCCGCGATGATGCTGAGGATGGCGTACAGGACGGTCCAGACCCGCGAGCCGTCGCTGCCGAGGAGCGTCAGGGCGACGACGCCGTCGACGATCCAGCTGACACCGATGAAGATCACGACGACGAAGGCCAGCGTTGCCGCCGCGGCGCTCAGGTTGAAGAACGCGATGACGCCGGCGACGACGTAGAGCAGGCCGAGGACGATGTGTCCGACGCGAGCCCATCCGCCCTTCGCGCCCGAGAAGATCCCGAGGCCGATGTAGACCAGGCCCGCGATGACGAGGTAGGAGGCGAAGATCGCCGTCACGATGACCGCGGACTTCACCGGCCAGACCAGGAGGACGATTCCGGCGAGGAGAGCGAGAACGCCCGCTACGGCCAGCGAGACACGGATCGACTTGAACAGTGACTTCGCCTGGGTGAGTGGTTCAGACATGGTGGGGACCCCTTTCTGAGAAGTTCCTGTGAGGATGCACCCTCAGGGTAGCGCTCTCGCAGGCGGACGTGGGGCAAGCTCCGCCGACCGTGTTGCTCGAAGTAATCGCGGGACTCGGGGCGACATGACAGGATCGACGGGTGACAGGCCCGGACGAGACGCGTTTGCGCGAGCTCATCGTGATGCGCAAGGTCAGAGACCGGATCGATCGGGAGTACGCGAAACCCCTCGATGTGGAGGCGCTCGCACGCGGAGTGCACATGTCGGCGGGGCACCTCAGCCGGTGCTTCCGGGAGGCATACGGCGAGTCGCCTTACTCCTATCTGATGACGCGTCGGATCGAACGCGCGATGGCACTGCTGCGACGCGGAGACCTCACGGTGACGGAAGTGTGCTTCGAAGTCGGGTGTTCGTCGCTCGGAACCTTCAGCACGAGATTCTCGGAGCTGGTGGGTGTCCCACCCAGCGTGTACCGTGAACGCGCCGCGAACGTCGAGGGGATTCCCTCGTTCCAGGTGAAGCAGGTCACCAGACCGATCAGGAATCAAGAAGCACCGCGCACCGACACGCATCTAACGTGAACACCATGAAGATCAGCATCCATTACGCCTTCCTTCCCCACACCGACGCCGAGGCCGCTCTCGCCTTCTACCGGGACGCCCTCGGGTTCGAGGTGCGCAACGACGTCGGCTACGACGGTCTCCGCTGGCTCACGGTCGGTCCCGAGGGTCAGCCGGAGACCTCGATCGTGCTGCATCCGCCGGCAACCGACCCGGGGATCACGGAGACCGAGCGTCAGACGATACTCGAGCTCATCGCCAAGGGCAGCTACGCGGCGCTGACCCTCGCGAGCGATGACGTCGACGATCTGTTCTCCCGCCTCGTCGACAGCGGTGCCGACGTCGTGCAGGAGCCGATGGATCAGCCGTATGGCGTGCGCGACTGCGCGTTCCGCGACCCCGCGGGCAACCTGCTGCGTATCAATCAAGCAGCCTGAACACTCTCCGATTCACGAAGGACGCAGATGACCGACGACCAGCACCCCGCGGACACCCATGACCTGATCCGCGTGCAGGGCGCACGTGAGAACAATCTGAAAGACGTGAGCGTCGACATCCCGAAGCGGCGGCTGACGGTCTTCACCGGGGTGTCAGGGTCGGGCAAGAGCTCGCTCGTCTTCGACACGATCGCCGCCGAGTCTCGGCGCATGATCGATGAGACTTACAGCGCGTTCGTGCAGGGGTTCATGCCGTCGGTGCCGCGCCCGGATGTCGACGTCCTGGAGGGACTGACCACCGCGATCATCGTCGACCAGGAGCGTCTCGGCGCGAACCCGCGGTCGACCGTCGGTACCGTCACCGATGCGAACGCGATGCTCCGCATCCTGTTCAGCAAGCTCGGCCAGCCGTACATCGGCGGTCCGACGGCGTTCTCCTTCAACATCCCCACCCAGAAGGCCAGCGGAGTGATGACCGGGCCCGGGGGAGAGAAGAAGATCGTGAAGGATGCGATCTACCTCGGGGGCATGTGCCCACGGTGCGAGGGCAGGGGAGCAGTCTCCGACCTCGACCTGGCTCAGATCGTCGATGAATCGAAGTCGCTCGACGAGGGCGCGATCATGGTGCCGGGCTACACCGCTGACGGCTGGATGGTGAAGGGGTTCTCGCAGTCCGGGTTCTACCCCGCCGACAAGCCGATCGCGCAGTTCACCGAGAAGCAGCGCCATCTCTTCCTCTACGGCGAGGTGACGAAGGTGAAGATCTCGGGGATCAACATGACCTATGAGGGTCTGATTCCGAAGATCACGAAGGCGATGCTCTCGAAGGATCTCGACGCGTTGCAGCCGCACATCCGCGCCTTCGTCGAGCGCGTCGCCACGTTCGCGGTCTGTCCCGAGTGCGATGGGACCCGGCTGACGGAGGGCGCGCGTTCCTCGAAGATCGACGGCATCAGCATCGCCGATGCCTGCCGGATGCAGGTCACGGATCTCGCCGCCTGGGTCCGCGGACTCGATCTTCCCGGAGCCGGACCGCTGCTCCAGGCGCTCAGCGCGAACCTGGACGCCTTCGTGACGCTCGGCCTGGGATACCTCAGTCTGGAGCGACCGTCGGGCACATTGTCCGGGGGAGAGGCGCAGCGGATCAAGATGTTGCGTCACCTCGGCTCGTCCCTGACCGACATCACGTACGTCTTCGACGAGCCGACCATCGGTTTGCACCCGCACGACATCCAGCGCATGAACGGACTGCTGCTCCAGCTGCGCGACAAGGGCAACACCGTCCTGGTCGTCGAACACAAACCGGAGACCATCGCGATCGGGGACCATGTCGTCGATCTGGGTCCGGGCGCGGGAAGCGCCGGTGGAGAGATCTGCTTCGAAGGCACGGTCGAGGGATTGAAGGCGAGCGGCACCAAGACGGGAGACCACCTCGATGACCGGGCGCAGCTGAAGGATGCTGTGCGGTCGGCATCGGGGGCGATCGAGGTGCGTGGCGCCACGGCCAACAACCTGCAGAACGTCGATGTCGACATCCCCACCGGTGTCCTCACTGTCGTGACCGGCGTCGCCGGGTCGGGAAAGAGCTCGCTCATCCACGGCTCGGTGTCGAAGCGCGACGGAGTCGTGGCGATCGATCAGGCCGCGATCAAGGGCTCCCGGCGGAGCAACCCGGCGACGTACACGGGGCTGCTCGAACCGATCCGAAAGGCGTTCGCGAAGGCGAACGGTGTGAAGCCCGCCCTGTTCAGCGCCAACTCCGAGGGCGCCTGCCCCTCGTGCAAGGGCGCGGGTGTCATCATCACCGAGCTCGGATTCATGGACACGATCGAGACCCCGTGTGAGGACTGCGGCGGCAAGCGCTTCCAGGCAGGCGTCCTCGAGTACAAGCTCGCGGGAAAGGACATCACCGAGGTTCTCGATCTGTCAGTCGCCGAGGCGCGAGTGTTCTTCAGCGAAGGGGAGTCCACGCTCCCCGCCGCCACGGCGATCCTCGGCCGCATGGAAGACGTGGGGCTCGGGTACCTGTCGCTCGGGCAGCCGCTGTCCACTCTGTCGGGCGGCGAACGCCAGCGGATCAAGCTCGCGATCCAGATGGGGGAGAAGGGCGACGTCTATGTGCTCGACGAGCCGACGACCGGCCTGCACCTCGCAGACGTCGACAAGATCCTCGGACTGCTCGATCGACTCGTCGACTCGGGGAAGACCGTGATCGTCATCGAGCACCACCAGGCGGTCATGGCACATGCCGACTGGATCATCGACATCGGCCCTGGCGCCGGCCACGATGGCGGACGGGTCGTCTTCGAGGGAGCGCCGAAGGATCTGGTATCCCAGAAGTCGACAGTGACGGGGGAGCACCTCGCGGAGTACGTCGGCGCCTGAGCCGATGAGTGCGATCAGGTTCGCGGAACCGCGCCCCGCCACGTCGTGATCGCAGTGCGCGTCTCACGATCGAGGCCGGCTTCCGTGAACCAGTCGTCGATGCGAAGGTTCTCGTACATGTCGCGGAAGGCCGAATCGGGTGTGTGCCCGAAACGGCCGAGGATCTGGTGTCTTTCCTCGACCTCGAACGAGCGTCGGTGCAGGAGCGCCATCCGTTCGGCGTTCGCGAACGATCCCATGTAGTCGCGAACAGCTGCATCGCTGGTGACGTCGAGCGCACGGAGGAGCACCGCGGCTACGAGCCCCGTTCTGTCCCACCCGGCAGAGCAGTGGAAGAGGATCGCACCATCGTCGGCGGATGCCAGCGCGGTGAGCACCTCAGAGAGGCGATGAGGCAGCTCTTGCAGATGTGCCAGGTAGTAGAGCGGCGTTCCCCACCGTCCGTCCGCTTCATAGGGCGCCCAGAAACCGACGTCGTCGCCGTCGAGGTCCACCCGTACGTGGGCGAGCGGAGACGGCACCTCGCCGCTGGACTCGTCGGGGCGACGGAGATCGATGACGGTACGCACTCCGTATGCGAGCAGAGCCTCCCACCCGGAAGCATCGACTTCATCGAGACGTTCGGCGCGAATGAAGATGCGATCGGGCGTGGTCGTTCCGTCCACGCGCTCGAGCCCACCGAGATCTCGGGCGTTGGCCAGGCCGTTGATGGTGAGGGCGGGCTTCATGCTTCCCATCCTCGCATCGGCCGGGACCGTCAGCCTCTGCGACGAACCCTGCGCACGATCAGGAGAAGGGCGCCTGTCAGCAGGGTGGCGGCACCGATCAGAACCAGGGGAGTGGCGTCAGCGCCGGTGACGGCGAGTGAGCCGTCCTGTCCTGCCGGGACGTTCGGCGTGCCGGGACTGCCCGGCGTGCCAGGGCTCACGGGCGAATCGGGGACCGAAGGCGGGTCCGTGGTCGGAACCAGCGACACCGGGTTCTCCAGGCTGATCGCGACGGTGTCGTCGGTGATCGTGAACGTCGCTGTGCCGTCGCGATTGTCGGTGACGCCGGTACCGGTGTAGATCGGCGTTCCGTAGATGACGTCCTCGCCCGCGGCGGAAGCCTCAGAGAGGGTGACGACAGTACCCACGGGCAGGTCGACGAGTCCATCGGTCGCGCCATCCGTGAGCCCGAACTCGCCGGTCGTCGCGGAACCGGCAACGATGAACGAGTAGTCGATCGTGTACTGAGCCCCATCGACCGCATTCGCGCCGTTCCCGCTCACGGTCTTGGTCACATCGAACCCACCGAGACCGTCACCGTCACCGTCACCTCCGGACGCGACGTAGGTGACGGGGCTTGCGGTGACCGTACGACCGGCGACCGTCATGGTGTTGCCGAAAGCCTCGCCATCTTGGACGCCGGACGGAAAGTCCATCACGGTGATGAACTGGTAGACGCGGTCATCGCTGGTCACCGGTTCGTTGAAGGTCACCGTGAAAGTGTGAGAAGCCGCATCCGCGACGAGGGAGTAGGTCCCCGCGCCCGTGCCGTGCGAAACGGTGTGCCAGACGTCGTCGCCCCAGTCCGAGTCGAGAGTCCAGCGTGCGGAGGTCGCCGCCGGATCGAAGGTGAGCTGCTCGTCGTACTCATCGACGATCGTCACAGGTTGGCCGTCGGCCGACGCCAAGACCTCGGCCGGGATGTTCAGAGCCCACGTCATGGACTCTCCGTCGAAGTTGACGGATCCCCATTTCTCCGGACTCTGGGGGAGGCTGGCAGCGTTGTCGCCCACGCCGCCGGGAGTCGCCATGTCGAACGTCAGGCCGTTGTCCGCGGTGAAGACGACGGACTCGTCATCGAATGCAGATGTGAAACGTGCCTGGAAGTGCAGCGAACCGCTCACGTTCGTGTGGGTCTCGACATAGTCCCCGAGTGTGCAGAGGAAAGACCCGGACGAGACGACGCAGCTTCCGACCTCAGCTCCGTCGTCGTCCCGCAGTGCGAAGGACGCCGCGTATCCGGACATCGAATCGGGAAAATCGAGGCTGAAGGTGTCGCCCGCCATCGCGGTGTCATCCACCGCCCAGGTCGCTTCGACCGTGTAGGGCGTTTCCGTCATAAGGGGTGGCGCGTTCATGATCTCTACGCCGGTGATCGCAGTCACGGGCGCCGCAGTCGCGGCAGCGGTGGCGATCAGCGCCGGCACGCTCCCTACGAGGATCGCGACCAATCCCAGGGCGAGTCGGCGTGTGATGCAGCGTCCTCTTGTCACGCGTGTCGTTCGAGAGTTCATCGGCGTCCTTCGCTCGAGGGGATCAGCTGATCTGTCGCCGTCACCAATACCGTATCGCGTAACATCTTACACATGACGGCGTTGATGCCGCGCGCGAGGACATACTCGGCGAGTGCGTGGGGCTGGCATGGGGCGCGGGCGTGTTACGTGTGGGAATGCGAGCAATCCGCGGGAAAGCTTGCGTCGCTCGCGACAAGGTAACTGCGAAGTCGAGAAGTCGACGCCGATACCGGGTTCCGTCTCCGGGGCGATCGGATGCGGGAGTTGCGTGTGGCCTGAACTCGGCGGCGCGTGTCGGCTGAGCCTCGTGAGGTCTTCCTGCGCCATCGGCGCTCGATCTCCTGGAGCACGGTCTCGGTTGATCTATAGCCGATAATGTACATTATGTCAGATGGCGTCAGGATGGCCACCGCCGGCTCAGCCAGCGCTCCTCTGATTCGCGGTAGAGGCATCCCCCCTGAGCGGGACGTGAATCTACTGCGCGGACCAGACCCCGAGCTCGTTGCCGCTGGGGTCGGAGAAGTGCAGGCGTCTTCCGCCGGGGAACGCGTACGGGTCTTGCAGAATCGTGCCACCGGCGGCGATGATGCCGCTCATCGTCGCGTCGAGGTCGTCCGAGTAGAGCAGTACCAGCGGGCCTCCGGCCGGACGCGGCTCGTCGGCGAGCAGGAGCCCACCGACCTCGCTGCCGTCACCTCGCGGCGACATGATGCCGGCATAGCCCGGCCCGTAGTCGGTGAAGCTCCACGCGAACGCCTCGGCGAAGAACCGCTTCGATGCTTCGAGATCGGTGACGACGAGTTCGACGTAGTCGAGTGAGTGGTGCAGCGGTGAACTGGTCATGGCGTCACGCTAGTCGCCACCTCCGACATCGACCACGGACGGGGCGCCGCCGTCGCAGGAGTAGCGTTGATACGTGCCGCAGGTCCCCCACTCCCCCGTGTCCACACCAGGAGTTCGCGCATGGATCATCTGGTCCGTCGGTGTCGCGGCCTATGTGCTTTCCATCACGAACCGCACGTCGCTCGGTGCCGTCGGAGTGGAGGCCGCTGACCGCTTCGACGCGGATGCGTCGACACTCGCACTGTTCGCCGTCGTGCAGCTCGCGGTCTACGGAGGGATGCAGATTCCGATCGGGGTCCTGCTCGACCGCTTCGGTTCTCGCCCGATCATGACGATCGGCATGCTTCTGATGGCGGCGGGGCAGCTCACCATGGCCCTCTCCCCCAGCATCGGTATCGCGATCTTCGCGCGGGTTCTGCTCGGTGCCGGCGACGCGGCCATCTTCCCTGCGGTGCTACGACTCGTCGCGACCTGGTTTCCCGCGCAGCGGGGTCCGATCATGGTGCAGTTCACCGGGATCATCGGGCAGACCGGTCAGCTGATCGCCCTGGTCCCCCTCGCTGCACTGCTGCATGCGACGACGTGGAGCATCACGTTCGGCAGCATCGCCGGGCTCGGAGTGCTGTTCACGATCCTCGTGGCGCTCGTCATCCGCAATCACCCGGCCGAGCGCGGCGCCGACGTCACCGTGAACACCGACACGGGCGTGATCCGCGTCGTCACCTCCGCGATCGACACGGGCGTCGGCATCCGCGCGGCGTGGGCTCACCCGGGAACCCGCCTCGCCTTCTGGTCGCATTTCACCACGCCGTTCGCGGGTACCGCGTTCGTCCTGCTGTGGGGAATGCCGTTCCTCACAGCGGCCGAAGGCCTCGATGCCGCACATGCTGCGGGGATCATCTCTGTATATGTCGTTTCCGGCATGCTTCTCGGGCCCATCATCGGAGATCTCTCCCGTCGATTGCCCAATCACCGCTCGCTCGCGCTCGTGCTTCCCGCGGTCGGTGTGCAGATGGCCGCCTGGATCGCTGTCATCGCGCTGCCCGACACCGCTCCCATCTGGCTGCTCTACGTTCTCGCCGTCGCGCTGGCAACCGGTGGGCCCGCGTCCATGATCGCGTTCGATCATGCCCGCACCCACAATCCGAGCCATCGGTTGAGCACCGCCACCGGCGTCACCAACGCCGGCGGGTTCATCGCCGCTCTCATCGCGATCTTCCTGATCGGACTCGCTCTCGACCTTCAGGGCGCGGGTACGCCCGAGACATACACGCTCGAGGCGTTCCGCCTCGCCTTCCTCATGCCGATCCCCCTCTGGATCATCGGTACGACCTTCATCCTCGTCGAGCGCAAGCGGACGCGGATCCGGATGGGCCTCGACCCTGAGCGTCGTCGCTGAGCGCCGCTTCTCACGACGTCCACCGCACGCGGGCTCTACGCCCCGTGCGGCTTCGCCGTGCCGGATGATCCGAAGCGTTACATGGTGACGCAGATGACGCAGGGCGGGGCTGACTCGCCGGCGGGGGTGGCGTCGGGCTGGGGACTCAGCGGAGCAGGTGCTGCAGCGTCTCGACGATCAGCTCGACGCTCACGCGTTCGGGAACCTCGGTGTCGCCTGCTTCGAACTCCGCGAGCTCGACGCCTCGGACGGAGCCCGATGACAGAGCGGCGAAGATCGCCGCGATCTGGTGCGGCAGCAGACCACCTCCGACGCGGTACGCGGCCGGGATGTACCCCGGTTCGAGCACGTCCCAGTCGACGTGGATCCACACGGGCCGACCGGAGACGAGCTCCAGCACCCGCTCCGGTGTGCTCTCGGAGGGGGCGAGCACCGTCACGCCCGCGCCGGCGAGCAGCTCGCCCTCGGCCGGGTCGATGTCGCGTCCGCCGACAACGACGACCTGCCTCGGATCGAGCCCTGATCCGTGGCCGCTGTCCCACAGCCCGCATGCCGCCGCGAGAACCATTCCGCCCAGGTAACCGGACCCCGTCGTTTCCGGGGTGTTGAAGTCGCCGTGCGCGTCGATCCACAGCAGCATCGCATCGGGATGGTGCTCGGCGACCGTCGGAAGCGTGCCGAGACTCGCCGCGCAGGTGTTGGTGATGAGCAGCGGTGTCGCTCCTGCGCTGAGGGCACTCCGCAGCGCATCGCGCAGTCCGGTCAGTGTCTCTTCCGCTTGCGGGAGCGCGACGGACCAATCGTCTTCCGTGCTCGCCGTCGGCGTTCCGACGATCTGAGGGACGAGACCGAGCAACGACGACACCGCCTCGCCGACTCGATGAGCACCGATGAGGGCGCCGTCGGTACGGTCGGCGACGCGACCCTGAGAGACGATGAGCGAGTACGCGGATGCCATGCGTCCAGCTTTTCACTCGTGGGACGACCGACCAAACGGGCGATCACCGCACCGTCGTTGCGTCCTCTGCAGAAGTCGCCCGGCGGCGCGGCTCACTGCCTGCGTGGCGTCCACCCGGAAGGCAAGGGGCCGTCCTGCACGGCTCGTTCCCGGTCTCCCTGGGCCGACCACCCCTGGGCCTCCCCCGGAATGTCGAAGGCTCCCCGCGCAAGCCGGAGACCCACGTCCTCGTGATGCATGCGCGGCGCTCCCCCACGACGCACCGACGCGCGAACGCTCCACGCGTCGTCGGCGAACCCTCCGCCGCGGAACACGCGATAGTCGTCGTAACGGGCAGGATCCAGCAGGTCCCAGCACCATTCCCAGACATTGCCGAGCGTGTCGAAGAGACCGTTCAGGTTCGGGAGCTTGCCGCCGACGTCCTGCGGAGTGGACACGCCGTCCGCACTCGTCCACGCGGCGTCGGCGAGGGGCGCGTAGTGCGGACCCGTAGAGCCGGCGCGGCACGCGAACTCCCACTCCGCTTCGGTCGGCAGGCGGTAGCCGTCTGCGGTGGTGTCCCAGCTCACATCCTCGCCGTCGAACAGGTACACCCGGTCGAGGCCTTCCCACTCGGACGCGGCATTGCAGAAGTGCACGGCCCGCAGCCACGAGAGATCGGATGCGGGGCGCCGCGGATGGCGCATGGGGACGTCGAGAACGTCGGCGAGCTGTTCCTCCGTGACCGGATAGATCCCGATCTCGAACGGCTCGAGCTCGACCACACGCTGCTCTTTACGACGTGCATCGGTCAAGGTCACGACGCCCGCGTGGATGCGAGCCAGTTCGAGGTCGCTCACGGCCCTATCCGCCGTAGCCAGGCGGGTCTCACGCGGGAATCCGTTCGACCCAGGTGGGATACTTCGCGGCACGGCCGTCTCCGGATGACGTACGTGTCACGCGACGCCGCACCCACGGACCGACGAACTCTCGGTAGTACGCGAGACCGGAGGGACCGGCTCCCAGACGATCGCTCGGCGCCCACCAGGTCTCCGGAGGCTCGAAGCCCAGCGCGTGGAGCACCCGGGCGGCCACGCGGTGATGTCCGGCCGCGTTCATGTGCAGACGATCATCGGCCCAGTACGCGCCCCGGGAGAGTTCCCGGTCCGGCCAGTTGAGCGCTCGGATGACGTCGGGACGTTCTTCGATCCGACGTATCACCGCCTCGGAGAGCAGATCCCCCCTACGCTGCACCAGCGACCCCATCGGAAGCTGCCCGCTGGGGTTCGCGCCGGAGAGGAGGATCATCGTCACGCCCTCCTCGTCGCACCGGCGCAGCACCCGGCTGAACGCATCCGCGATGTGTTCGACATCGGTACGAGGGCGCAGCATGTCGTTGCCACCGCCGTTGAACGAAAGGTGAGTGGGTCGCAGCGCCAGCGCGGGTTCGAGCTGCTGCTCGACGATCGGCCAGGCCAGCTTGCCGCGGATGGCGAGATTCGCGTAGTGGATCGGGTGCCCGGCGGCGTCCGCCCACCCCTGCGCCGCGAGATCGGCCCAGCCGCGCTCCTGCCCGTTCGGGAGGACGTCGCCGACGCCCTCTGTGAACGAGTCGCCGATAGCCACGAAGCGCACATCTGCCATCGTCCCAGCCTATTGCGGCCCGACGACGCGGCGGTCGCTTCGCGGCGGTGCGCCCGCGTCGTCAGCGGTCGTCGAGAGCCTGTCCGCCGCGGTCGACCAAGCCCCAGGCGGCGGCGGCTGCGCCGAGGAAGCACACGCCGAACACCGCGAACAGCAGGGGCGCTCCCCCCGCGAGAAGGATGACGGGGACGGACAGCGGCGCCACGATCGAGGCGATTCGACCGATCCCGGCCGCCCATCCCGCCCCGGTCCCCCGCAGAGACGTGGGGTAGATCTCGGGCGTCACCGCGTAGAGCGCTCCCCAGGCGCCGAGGTTGAAGAAGGACAGCGCCATTCCCGCGCCGATGATCGCTCCCTCGGTGGAGGCCGTGCCGAAGATCACGGCCGACACAGCTGAACCCACCAGGAAGACCGAGAGGGTCAGACGTCTCCCCCAGACCTCGATCAGCCAGGCGGCGACGGCATATCCGGGGAGCTGGGCGAGCGTGATGATGAGGGTGAAGCCGAAGGACTTGACGAGGTCGAAACCCGCGTCCACGAGGATGCTCGGAATCCAGATGAACGCGCCGTAGTAGGCGAAGTTGACCCCGAGCCAGACCAGCCACAGGCACAGCGTCCGTAGCCGGAACTCCGGATTCCACAGGGTTGCGAGGCGTGCGCGCGCCGTGATCGCGATCGCCCGAGAGGGCGGCTCTTTCCGGATGGCCGGTGCCGAGACGACACCGGCATCCGCCTCGAACGCCGACACGATGCGGTCCGCTTCCGCGATGCGGCCCCGCGAGGCGAGCCAGCGCGGGGATTCGGGCATCCGCCACCGGACGAAGAGCGCGTACACCGCGGGAATCGCGCCGAGCGCGAAGGCCCATCGCCACCCGTCGTCGGAGGCCGGGATGACGAGGAAACCGATAACCGCCGCGGCGGTCCATCCGAGTGCCCAGAAGGCCTCCAGCACGACGATCAACCGACCACGAATCCGTGCGGGAGCGAATTCGCTCACGTAGGTCGAGGCGACGGGGAGCTCGGCGCCGAGGCCCAGACCGACCAGGAACCGCAGGACGAGAAGCGCAGCAAGTCCGCTGACCAGTGCGCTCGCTCCCGTCGCGACGCCGTAGACGAGCAACGTGAGCGCGAACACCTGCCGTCGTCCGAAGCGATCGGCGAGGAGTCCGCCGAGGGTGGCGCCTATGGCCATACCGACGAAACCGATGGACGCTATCCAGCCGGCATCGCTCTTGCTGAGATCCCACTGCTGGGTGAGCGCCGCGAGGATGAACGAGATGAGCCCGACATCCATCGCATCCAGCGCCCACCCGAGGCCGGATCCGGTCAGCAGGCGGAAGTGACGACGCGTGAACGGGAGGACGTCCAGGCGCTCAGCGAGCGACGCGCGGCTCGGCAGGGCGGTGTTGGCCATGCTCCTCATCGTAGAGCCGCGCCAACCCCGTCCCGCCTCGGATGACGCTCAGTCGCGGTCGGCGAGGATCCTGCGGACCCGCGGGATCACCTCGGTGCCGTAGAGCTCGATGCTGCGCATCATCGACTCGTGCGAAAGGGTACCGGTGGCGTATTTCAGGTCGAAGCGGCCCAGACCGAGAGTGGTGACTGTGTCGGCGATCTTCGCCGCGACGCGATCGGGGGAACCCGCGTAGATCGCGCCCTCCGGTCCGACATCGTTCTGGAATCGCGCGCGACTGTACGCGGGCCATCCGCGCTCGCGTCCGATGGTGTTGTTCATCGCCTCGAAGCCGGAATACGCGGCATCCCAGGCCTCGGCGTCGGTCTCACCGATGTGTCCTGGAGAGTGCACGGAGATCGGGTGCGATGTCGTCCCGAACGAGGCGACCGAACGGTGATAGAGGTCGACGAACGGCTTGAACCGGTGCGCAGGGCCGCCGATGATCGCCAGCATCAGTCCGAGACCGTGGCGCGCGACCCGCACGACCGATTCCGGGCTGCCGCCGACGCCGACCCAGGTGCGCAGGCCGTTCTCGGTCTTCGGGAACACGTTCGCGTTCTCGAGGGAGGCGCGCATCGTGCCGGACCAGGTGACCGGTTCCTCCTTCAGCAGCTCGACGAAGAGTTCGAGCTTCTGCTCGAACAGTGCGTCGTAGTCGCGGAGGTCGTAGCCGAACAGCGGGAAGGACTCGATGAAGGAGCCGCGTCCCAGGACGACCTCGGCCCGCCCGTTCGAGAGTGCATCGAGTGTCGAGAACCGCTCGAACACGCGCACCGGATCGTCAGACGACAGCACGGTGACAGCGGTGCCGAGTCGGATGTGCTCGGTGCGCGCGGCGATGGCGGCGAGCACCATCTCCGGCGCAGAAACGGCGAACTCGGTGCGGTGGTGCTCCCCCACTCCGAAGAAGTCCACACCGACGGTGTCGGCGAGTTCCGCCTGCGCCACGATGTTGCGGATCGTCTGCGCCCCGGTGAGGAGCTCTCCGCCCGCATCCCTCGTGATGTCGCCGAAGGTGTCCAGCCCGAATTCGATGCCCATGTCATGCCTTCCTATTCATGTGAATGAACACCTGAAGGTCGGGCCGCATTCCCGTCAGCGTGGCAGCAGCGCCGTGCGCAGGGTGTCGAGGCCGACGCCGCCGATGTCGAGCGCCCTCTTGTGGAAGTCCTTGAACGAGAACGACTCACCCACTGGCGTCCACCGGCGCTTCCACGGCCCGCTCGCCCGCCGCACCCCGCAGCAGGGCCGCGAGCACCTCGCCGAGCGCTACACCCAGTGCTCGACACTCCCTCTTAGCTGTTTGTGGTGCCAAGCCCGACCTCTCATGCGCCATCTCACGTTCACGAGCACATCAACGCTTACCGGAACATGCACACCCTCCGCCTCGAACTGGGCCCGCTTCGCATCGAACTGCGGGAGCACAGCGGGGAAATCCATGCTGATCGCGCCGCCCATCGCCTTGACAAAATCAGACCGCACCGAGGCAACGACGCCGTTCATCTCCGCGGATGCCGTCACATCGCGGGCGTTATCTAGACCCCGGTTCGTGATCGTTAACCGTGCGCGAGCCGGGTCTACGGACAGTTTCCAGTCGATGCC
Source organism: Microbacterium sp. Mcb102 (assembly GCF_024519805.1). Taxonomy (NCBI): domain Bacteria; kingdom Bacillati; phylum Actinomycetota; class Actinomycetes; order Micrococcales; family Microbacteriaceae; genus Microbacterium; species Microbacterium sp. Mcb102. Next base: position 713,970 of record NZ_JALJRG010000001.1, read on the forward strand.
CGCCGCATCCTGTCGAGCCTCCACCCGATTTGCTCGGCGCTCCGCGGCGATTGCGACCACGAGCGACCCCCCGCCAAGCACACGCTCGCCACGAGCGCACAGACTGCGATGACATCCGACGCATCCATGGCGTCAACTCTAGAGAAGCCGAGACTCAAACAAGCTCGTGAACCCGAGCCGCATCCAGCTTTCCGTCGCTGAGCACGGGTGTCCGGCGCTGATCCCGGCGCGGCACCGCTCGCCAACCACGCGCGAGCGACGACCCACCCCTGGGGAGGGACTCCCCCGCCCCCGTCATCTCCCCGCCCGGAGGGGCATAGCGTCTGCCAGTGCGCGCGACTTCCAGGGTTCAAACACCGTGAACTCTGTGTGAGTGACTACCCACTCGTTGGCCATCGAAAACCGCTCCGGACGCATGGCGGCACTCCGCTACACGTCAAAGAACTTTGGCAATCCGCTGACTTCAACCGCTTCGCCGAACTCCGTAGCGACGGCCTGCGCGCACATCATGGCTCCAGCGCTGAAGATGCGCGCACACGCGATAGTCGGCCGCAGGTACAAGGCGCGCTTGCCCGCCGAGCCGACCCGGGCAAGGATGTCATCGTCATTGGCCGACGACAGCGCCGCGCCGCGTCCCTTCCTCGACACTGGGCCTGGCCAAGTCTCGCCACCGATGCCAGTCACCGCGCCATGCGCAAGGCAGTGCCGGACCTCAATCCAGCTCTCCGAGCGGGAGATGTCGACGGCTTATCCGCCCACGTTGTCGAGTGACCGTGCTGCTTTGGCAAGTTGACCAGCCACCCCGCAGGGGCCGCCACGCTAATCCCCGCGGCTTTATCCAGGTGCTGAGCCAGCGTCTTCACAGAGGGGTTCGATAAGTCGGAGTTGGCAGCGACATGCGCCCATCCATGTCCCTGACGCAAGAGGCTCGCGGCAAGCAGGTCTTCGGCGAACGCTTCAAACGCACCAGTGATACCAAGCACCACCGCGGCGCAGATAGCCGAGTGCTTCTGTGCAGGGCGTCCGCGGTCCCGCGGCGCTGGCCATAGATCGAAGAGCAGCCGGGGCCCTTTCAGTGCCTTGGCGTACTTGTCGATGACCGGCTGGACCTCAATGTCAATCGGCATCTTTGCACCTCCTCTTCACGAACTATAGGACCCCGAGAAAGGCACAACGTGACCACCGCATCAACACCGAGCACCTTCGTCGCACGCATCCAAGTCGCCCCTGGCCAGCCGGTCGTCATTCCCGCGACCCACGTCGCCCACGACACCGAGCACGGCTACCGCATCGTCCCCGACGCTGGCCGCCAGGCCTCCACCGCTGGAGCTGCCCGATGATCGCCGCGTCCGAGCCAGCACAGACCGCCGCCCACATCAAGGAACGGGGCCGCTGCATCATCGCCCTCGCCGCCGGCCTCGCCTCCGCCGCTGAGGTCCAGTGGCTCTCCCCGCCAGCGCCGCCCTCGGCTAAGCAGACCGACCGCCGCCCGCCCGCTGGCGGCATCACCCGCCCTACAGAAGAAGACGCGACCTCATCCCGCCGCCTCCGCGTGCGCGCTGCCATCGTCTCCGGCGAGCTGACCGCCGAGCGCGTCGCCGCAGACGCGACCACCGCCGCAGCCGAGCTGGAGGCCGCGGTAGCCGCCTGGGCCGGGGTCCGCGCATGACTGGACAGCACCACTACCGCCCGGAACGCTAGTTCGCCCCGGCGCGCTCCGCCGCATCGCGCTTGCTCGCAGGCAGCATCGCGTATATCTCTTCGGATCGCTTGGGGCGCGTGACAAGCTCCTCCACCAGCTCATTGATGGCCTGGAGGAAGGTCTCCGCTAGCTCGCCTTGCTCTTGGTGTAAGTACAGCGCAACTAGGTCGCCATCCTCACTGTGCAACGCATCGTTGCCCACAACGCGCAGCGCCGTAAGCACTTTCCACAGCGCTGGGTTGATACGCCCACTCAGCTCCCCAATACGCTTGTTCAAGTCGCGCTTAGCCCCGGACTCATCGACCGCCTTGAGTAACGCCTCCAGCGCCGCACGCCCCAGCGCCGCGGCAGCGCGCCGCGACCCATCAAGTACGGCAGCCGCCTCGTTGAACAGCACCGCAGCAGTTTCCGGCATGTCAGGATGCGCAGCCACCGCTGCCCGCGTCGTGCGGGGGAAGATCATCTGCGCTTCGCGCCAAAGCGACATCCGCTTGCACGCGGCACACAACGTCGCCTGCCATTGCACGCCCGGGATGTATGGGTCCCACATCTGGTCCCCTTCGCTCTCCGTTCGCCAGTCGGCGGCGACCACACTTGCGCCGCTCGGCACGAACCAGTCAGGCTCATCGACAAACGCCCAAGCCTCGCTGTCACTGCCCGACTCCACCAGTAACCGCGGTGTCACGATGAGTTGGTGAGCCTGCTTGCCACAGTGCGGACGATCCTTCGACTGAAAGACCTTGTCTCGCGCAGAGGGGTCTTCCTGCGAGTACCGGATGGATGCCATACTCGCGAGCTTAGCTACCGTCGCGCCCGATCCGGGTTCCTCCCATCACCGCTACATGCCCGCTAATGTCCGACCCGCTCCCTACGATGGCAGCCATGGGCAACCCCGGTCGCGCGACGATCTCACGGGACGAGTACCGCGCTTACATCCAGTCACCCGCATGGCGACAGGTCCGCGCCCGCTACTGGGCATCCAAACTGCCCCAGGCCTGTTACGTCTGCGACGCCCCGCGACGCCCAGGGATGCACCTTCACCACCGCACCTACAAAAACCTCGGCGCTGAGCGCCTCATGGACCTGGTCCCGGTCTGTCCGACTTGCCACGACCGCATCCACGACGCCCACAAGACGATCCCCGCAGCCGCCCGCAACGGCCTATGGGGCGCAACCAAGTATGTCCGCGCCGAGGTCCAACGACGGCGCAAGCGCTACGCACGCACGCGCTCCGAAGGCGGGGGCACTTCCGCTCCGGCGCCTCCTAAACTCCGCGCTCATGCGCTACCTAGAGACGCCGAATCCGGCCCCGTTCCCCACCGACGAGCAGCACACCGCGTCGGTACTACGGCCAGATTTAAGCCCTCAAATCACACATAACGTGAAGGTCATGACAGACCTACTCCCACCCGATGCCATTGCCCAGCTTCTCGCAGCGCGAGCCGCTCGACAGCCATTGCGCCGCGACACCCCGACGCCCGCCGCACCGCGACCCTCACCGTCGTCACGCCGTTGATCAGCAGACGGCGGCTTGTGCCGTCTCTGATTACGTGCCCAAGTGACGACGTGCACACGCTTGAACTTGAGGGCGAGTGTCCCGATTGCGGCGCTCTGGACCTCTCCACCGCCGCCTGGCGACACCGCATGTTTCAACGCATACCGAAGCCCTCGCGCTCCCGTAGACCGTCGACCACCGTGTCGCCGAGCGCCTCGGGTACGCTCAGCGCATGACCGACCTCTCCGCGCTCATCCCGCCGCACGAACCCTCCGAGGACACCTTCGCCACCGTCGGCGGCATGGCGCTGGACGCCATCCCTCTCCTCGGCCCTCTTGCCGGGCGCGCACTCGATCATGCCCTCGCCGCACGCGAGCGCGCGCGACGCCACGAGTTCGATACGGCAATCGTCGGCGAGGTCCAACGTCTCGCTGAACGGACCGAGGCGGCGCTCACGGTCGCCGACATAGTCAGCTCCGAGGAGTTCCTTGCCACGCTCGCCCGCACCCGTCGCGAGGCTGCCGAGACCGCCAGCACATCCAAGCGGCAGCGTCTTGCACGCGCCGCTGTCGCGAGTCTCGACTCGGACGCACTCACCCGCGCCGAGCGGGAGGATTACCTACGCCTCATCACCGAGCTGGACGACCTCCACGTATGGCTACTCGCGTTTTTCGCCGATCCCCGCGCATGGCTCATTGCACACGAACTCATGCACACCTTCGCGAGCGTCAGCGGAGGCAGCCCGAGCGGGCCGCTGGAGGTCGCCCTCGACCGCTTCGGCGTCACGTTCTCCGCAACCGTTGAGGCTGCCCTCGCTGACCTTGAGCGCCTCGGACTCGCCGACGTTCCACCCCGGACACTCCGCACGTTCATGACCGCAAGCGGGATGTTCGAGTCCCGCATCACTCGCCGCGGGCGAGCGTTCCTCCGATACCTGGACGAGGGCGACCCAGCCGAAGCAGAGCCGCCGAGCGTCTAGCCCCGCCTCCGACCGCGCTATCCTGCAAGGCTGCCCACCTGACCTAGGAGACGCCATGACCGCCAGCGCCGACCCCTTCCCCGCCTTCTCCTCCGAGGTCGCCGACTAACCGGCCGAGGCCGCACTCCGGCGCTACCGCGACTGTCCGACATGCGGCGCCCCTTTCGTGCCCGAGCACGTCGCCGACGACCCCGTCGGGCTGGCGTGGTCCTGCCCGGTGCATGGCATCTTGGACCTGACGCCGGACCCGTTCAACGCCGACTAACTGCACCCCGCAGCATCAACAAGGCCCCGCAGCTCACACGCGAGCCGCGGGACCTTCCGTCGTTCCGGCGCGGCGCCCCCTAGGATGGCCGCCAGAGGTCCCGAGGTGCTAACTCCACTTCGGGGCCTCTCGCGTCCGCTAAGCTGCCAGCGCCTCGCTCTGCTCCGCCTCCACTATCGCCACCAGCTCGCCAAGCTGGGCCGCGGCGATGCCTCCGCGCGCCGGACCCGCGAGCACCAGATCGGCGATGCCATAGACGCCGTCCCGGGCCAGTGCCAACTCCACCGTCCGGCGCAGCGGGTCGCCGAGCGTCCCCGCTCAACCCCAGGCCGCAAACTCCACCGCCCGCACTCCGTGGGCTGCCGTGAGTGCTCCGAGCTTGTCCATCATCGTCCCTCCCCGGCGGGCACCATGCCCGTTCCGATGAAGACATAACATCTCCGGAAACCGCTTCTGACCACGCAAGACTCCCTCCGCAAGGCTCCGCGCGCAAGACTCCTTACGTGGCCTCAGAGACCGTCGCGGCGAAGGCTACGCGCTTCCGAGCAACGCCGCGCGGAGAGTGTCCAGTCCCACCCCTCCGAGGTCCAGCGCCTTCTTGTGGAAGGCCTTCTCTGAGAAGGCCGCGCCCTCCCGCGCTTTGGTCTCATCATGTATTTTTTGCCAGATGCGCTGTCCCACCTTGTATGAAGGTGCCTGCCCCGGCCAGCCGAGGTAGCGGTTGACCTCGAACTGCACGAACTGATCGGACATGTTCACGTTGCGGCGCATGAAGTCGAGCGCGTAGTCCGCGTCCCACACACCGGTACCATCGAGGCGCGGCTTACCGAGGTGCACACCGATGTCGAGGACGACCCGCGCCGCACGCATGCGCTGCCCATCGAGCATGCCGAGACGGTCGGCCGGGTCGTCGAGGTATCCGAGCTGCTCCATCAGACGCTCCGCATAGAGCGCCCATCCCTCGGCATGGCCCGAGGTGCCCGCGAGCAGACGGCGCCAGGAGTTGAGCTCGGCACGGTTGTACACCGCCTGCGCGATCTGGAGGTGATGGCCGGGCACACCCTCGTGGAAGACGGTGGTGAGTTCGCGCCAGGTGTCGAACTCCGTGACACCCTCGGGAACGGACCACCACATGCGACCGGGACGGGAGAAGTCGTCCGTCGGGCCGGTGTAGTAGATCCCACCCTCCTGCGTCGGGGCGATCATGCACTCCAATGTGCGGATAGCCTCCGGGATGTCGAAGTGCGAGGCGCCGAGTTCGGCGACCGCACGGTCGCTGGTCTCCTGCATCCACTTCTGCAGCGCTTCCGTGCCGACGAGCTTGCGGGTGGGATCGGCCTCGAGATGAGCAACGGCCTCTTCGACCGAGGCTCCGGGAAGGATCTCGTTCGCGATCGCGGTCTGCTCCGCCACCATGCGCGCGAGCTCCTCACGGCCCCACTCGTACGTCTCGTCGAGATCGATCGTCGCGCCGAGGAACCGGCGGGAGTTGAGCGCGTACAGCTCACGCCCCACGGCATCGACGTCGCCGGCGGCCGGGGCGAGCTCCTCCGCCAGGAATCGACGCAGCTCGTCGTAGGCGACCCGTGCGGCGGCGGAATTGTCGGCGAGCGTACGAGCCAGGGAGGCGGGAAGCTGACCTTCGTCCGGGTCGGCTTCCGCCACGAAGGCGGCGAAGAACCCGTCATCGGCGGTGTAGCGGTCGATCTGGGTGGCGACTTCGACCACCTGACGACGTGCGGGCATGACGCCCTCGGCGATGCCGGTGCGAAGCGTCTCGACGTAGCCGCGGAGAGCGCCGGGGACGGCGGCCAGGCGCGTCGCGACGACGTCCCAGTCCTCGACTGTCGACGTCGGCATCAGGTCGAACACCGAGCGCACGTCCTGCGCCGCGGAGGCGATGACGTTGAGGTCGCGCAGATGCCACTTGGCGTCGTGAAGCTCGAGGTCCAGGCGGAGCTCCGCGCTGAGATCGGTCTTGGTGACCTCGTCGATCGCGTCGACGGGCGTGAGAGCAGACAGCTTGTCGAGGGTCGATCGGGTCGCCGCGGCGATCTCCTCATGGCCGGCCGGGCTCAGATCGCCGAAACGATCGTTCACCTCGTCGCGGCCGATGTAGGTGCCGAGAGTGGGCGCCAGAACCGCGATCTTGTCGACCCATTCATCGGCGACGGCGTCGATGGCGGAGGGGGTGCGAGGAGCTGAAGTCATAACTGCCAGCCTAATCCCCGCCCCCCTTCCACCGCCGGAGGTCAGTGCGCGGCTTCGTTCCAGTCGCGACCACGGCCGACCTGCACGTCGAGCGGCACGGTCAGCTCGGCCGCATCTCCCATGCGCGCGCGGACGATGCGCTCGGTGGCATCCCACTCCCCCGGAGCGACCTCGACCACGAGCTCATCGTGGATCTGCAGCAGCACGCGCGAGGAGAGCTGTTCGGACCGCAGATCGTCGTGGATGTGCAGCAGCGCGATCTTCATGATGTCGGCCGCGCTGCCCTGGATCGGCGCGTTGAGCGCCGCACGCTCGGCGTTCTCCCGCAGCACCCGGTTCGGGCTCGCGAGGTCGGGGAACGGACGGCGACGACCGAAGATCGTCTCGGTGTAGCCGACTTCCTTGGCCTTCATGACCGACGCACGCAGATAGTCGCGCACTGCTCCGAAACGGGCGAAGTACTCGACCATGAGCTGCTTGGCCTCGGACTGCTCGATGCGCAGCTGCTTGGACAGCCCGAACGCCGAGAGTCCGTAGACCAAGCCGTACGACATCGCCTTGACCTTGGTGCGCATGGCGGGCGTCACATCGCTCGGATCGACGCCGAACACCCGTGCGCCCACGAAACGGTGCAGGTCTTCCCCGCTGTTGAAGGCCTCGATCAGCCCCTCGTCGCCCGAGAGGTGCGCCATGATGCGCATCTCGATCTGCGAGTAGTCGGCGGTGAGGAGAGCCTCGTAGCCCTCTCCGACCTCGAACGCACTGCGGATGCGGCGGGATTCCTCCGTGCGCACCGGGATGTTCTGCAGGTTGGGGTCGGTACTGGAGAGCCGCCCGGTCTGACTTCCGGTCTGCACATAGGTGGTATGGACGCGGTGGTCATCGCCGATCGCCGTGTCGAGCGATTCGATGATCTGACGCAGCTTGGTCGCTTCGCGGTGCTGCAGCAGCAGGCTCAGAAAAGGGTGCGGATGGCTCTCCTGCAGGTCGGCGAGCACGGCGGCATCCGTCGAATAACCCGTCTTCGTCTTGCGGGTCTTCGGGAGCTGGAGGTCTTCGAACAGGACCTCCTGCAGCTGCTTGGGTGAGCCGAGATTGAACTCGCGCCCGACGACGGAGAACGCCTCCTGCGCGAGCCCCTCGGCGCGCGTGGCGAGCTCGCCGGAGAAGGTCGAGAGCACTTCGTGGGAGACCGCCACGCCGGCGACCTCCATGTCGGCGAGGGTGAGCAGCGTCGGCAGCTCGATGTCGACGAGGACCGTGCCGACCGACTCCGGAATGTCTTCCCGCAGCGCATCGGCGACGCGCAGGGCGAACCAGGCCTCCTGCGAGGGCGTCGCACCCTCGGTCTCGGGCACGAGCTGGGACGGGTCTGCTTCGGGCAGCTTCTCGCCCAGGTATCGCTCGACCAGGTCGGCGAGGGTCTTGTCCGGGAAACTGGGGCGCAGCAGCCAGCCGGCGAGACTCGTGTCGTACGAAAGGCCGCGGAGGCGGAGGCCCTGACGGCTCAGTGCCTTGACCTGCGGCTTCGCATCGTGGAGCACCTTCGGCGCGTCGGATTCGATCCACTCGCGCAGGGCTTCGGCAGCGGTGTCCGTCCAGTCGGCCTCGCGCAGATCGGTCAGCGTGGCCGCACCGATGCGCACCGGGACGCCGCCCTGGGCGGTGACGCGAAGGGAGACATCGCCGTCCTGCGCTGCGGCCCAGGCCGCGAGATCGGCGGGCGCGACGTCGACCGGCGCAGGGAGGACGACGACGGAGGCAGGATCATCGGCGACTTCGCCGGCGCCGACGGCCTCGAACACCCGCGGCAGGAGGGTGCGGAACTCCAGACGCGCGAAGATGTCGCGCACCGCCTGTGCGTCGATCGGGGCGACCTCGAGATCAGCAGGTCCGACCGGAAGCTCGACGTCGGTGAGCAGACGGTTGAGCTTGCGATTGCGACGCACGTCTTCGATGTGATCGCGGAGGTTGCCGCCGACCACGCCCTTGATCTCATCGGCCCGTGCGATCAGCTCGTCGAGCGAGCCGAACTGCGTGAGCCACTTGACCGCAGTCTTCTCGCCGACCTTCGGCACACCGGGAAGGTTGTCGCTGGTCTCGCCGACCAGTGCCGCGATGTCGGGGTACTGCTCGGGCCGGACCCCGTAACGCTCCTGGACGGTCGTCGGGTCATACCGCTTGAGCTGGGAGACGCCCTGCACCGAGGGGTAGAGCAGCGTGACATCGTCGTTGACGAGCTGGATGGTGTCGCGGTCGCCCGAGACGACCAGCACGTCGTAGCCCTGTTCCGCGCCCTGGGACGCGAGCGTCGCGAGTATGTCGTCGGCCTCGATCCCCTCTTTCGTCAGAACCGGGATCGACATGGCGGCGAGGCAGTCCTGCAGGAGCGGGATCTGTCCCTTGAACTCCTGCGGCGACTCGGAGCGCGTGGCCTTGTACTCCGGATACTCATCGGTGCGGAACGAGTGCCGCGAGGTGTCGAAGGCGATGGCCAGGTGCGTCGGCTGCTCGGCTTTGATGAGGTTCACCAGCATCGACAGGAACCCGTAGATCCCGTTCGTGTGCTGGTTGTCCTTGGTCGTGAAGTTCTCGACCGGAAGGGCGAAGAAGGCACGATAGGCGAGCGAATGGCCGTCGACGACCATGAGGGTAGGCTTTGCGGAGTCCGTCACCCTGTCAGCCTAACGAGGACGACAGACACCCGCTGAGGAGGATGCATGAGCGACGTCGCGACGAGCGAAGGACTCGACTGGGCCACGGCCCGCGGGATGGGTGCTCTGGCCGAGAAGATGGGCATGGAGTTCGTCGAGTTCAGCGTCGAACGCTGCGTGGCGACGATGCCCGTCGAGGGCAACACGCAGCCGGTCGGGCTCATGCACGGCGGCGCGTACGTGGTGCTCGGAGAATCGCTCGGCTCGATGGCCGCGAACCTCCACGCCGGCGTCGGGCGGCTCGCGGTCGGCGTCGACATCAACGCCACCCACACGCGCTCGGCCACGTCCGGAGTCGTGACCGGCGTGTGCACGCCCGTGCACCTGGGCCGGAGCATCACCGTGCACGAGATCGTGGTGACCGACGATCAGGGTCGGCGCTGCTCGACGATCCGCATCACCAACATGATCAAGGACGTTCCCGCCGAGCGCTGAGCGGCTCCTCCAGCAGTCGCTGGAACAGTACGTGATCCTGCCACTCCCCCGCGATGCGGAGGTACTTCGGAGCCAGTCCGATGCGCTCGAAACCGTTTCCGAGCAGCACACGCTGGGATCCGATGTTGTGCAGCAGTGTCGCGGCCTGCATCCGGTGGAGGCGCAGCTCCATGCGCGAGTACTCCAGGATCTGTGACACCGCGCGGGTCGCGAGTCCGCGGTGCTGCCTCGCGGCGTCGACCCAATAGCCGAGGTCGGCGCTCCAGAACGCGCCACGGACGATGTTGTTGATGTTCATCCGTCCACGGATCTCACCGTCGTCCGACTCGATCACGAAACGGATGCTACGGCCGGACGCGGCGTCGGTGACGCACTCCTGAGCGTGGCGCTCCTGGGAGTCGATCGTGAAGAAGGACTCGCCACGAGTCGGCTCCCACGGTGCGAGGTGCTCCCGGTTCGACAGATACGCCCTCGAGAGCGCTGCACCGTCACCGATACGGACGGGCCGCAGGATGTGCTCGCCATCGAGCCGGAGGACTCCGGCGCTCACCGCTACTTCTTGGGGGCGAGCTGCTCGATGATCGCCTTGGCGACGTCCTGCATGGTCAGACGACGGTCCATGGACGCCTTCTGGATCCAGCGGAACGCCTCAGGCTCGCTCAGGCCCATCTTCTCGTTGAGCAGGCCCTTGGCGCGGTCGACGAGCTTGCGGGTCTCGAAGCGCTCGACCATGTCGGCGACCTCGGCCTCGAGCGTGATGATCTGCTCGTGGCGGGCGAGGGCGATCTCGATCGCGGGCAGCAGGTCGTTCGGCGTGAACGGCTTCACGACGTAGGCGAGTGCGCCTGCTTCGCTGGCCCGCTCGACGAGCTCCTTCTGGCTGAACGCCGTGAGGAGGACGACCGGCGCGATGTTGCCCTTGTGCAGCTTCTCGGCGGCGCTGATGCCGTCGAGCTGAGGCATCTTCACGTCCATGATGACGAGGTCGGGGCGCAGCTCGGTCGCGAGCGCGACCGCGGTCTCGCCGTCACCGGCTTCACCGACGACATCGAAGCCGTTGTCGCGGAGGATCTCGACGATGTCGAGGCGGATCAGCGACTCATCCTCGGCGACGACGACGCGTCGCGGGGCGGATGACGTGGGCTGGTCGGCCTGCTCTTCTTGCTCTGTCACAGAACCATCCTAGTGGAGAGGTCCGTGCGCGGGCTGTAGGTGCTCGCGGCGGAGGATCGCGCCCCGACCCTGCGCTAAAGTCGTAGACGCGACACACGAGCCGGCGTGGCGGAATGGCAGACGCGGAGCACTCAAAATGCTTTGTCCGAAAGGGCGTGTGGGTTCGAGTCCCACCGCCGGCACACGAATCGCGGTCGAGACCGCTGAATCACTCGCACAGCCTCAGATCGACCTCGTGTCCCGGGCCTGCGGACGCGATGACCGGAGGGGACTGCGATGACCTGGCCCGAAGACGAAGTGATCACTCGCCCTCAGCCGGTCGAACTCCATCCCGGCTGGGGCTGGGGTCTGCTGCTCGTTCCCGCGGCAGTGGGGCTCGCCGCCCTCGGCGTGTTCCTGTACCGCTCGCTCGGTTCGGGGGCGGGACTCCTGATCGGCGTCGCGCTCATCGCGTGGGCAGCATCCCTGGTGATGCCGTTCTTCGTCATCGCCTGGTACGCGGTACAGGCGACGTGGAAGGCATCGCGCGAAGCGCGTGGCCAGACCTTCGCCGCCCCATCGCAGGCGCTCCGCGGCATCGGTTTCCGCATCCGCTGGAGCCACGGTGCACGGCGCTTGATGTTCAATCCCGCGTCCTACGACGGACGTGACCTCCCGATGCTCGTCGCCGGTCGGGTCGTCCACGGTGTCGCGATCGGCATCCTGGTTCTCGCGGGCCTGATCGCCGCGTTCCTTTCTTTCACCTCGCGCTGAAGCGACTACTCGGCCAGCACGGCCAGTTCGGCCAGGACTCGAGGATGCGCAAGGATCCGGAAGTGTCCTCCGGTCTCGAGTCGGACGTTCTTGGCCCCGGCCAGCTCGCTCCCCTCCGGTATGTGGGGATCGAACGCCGCATAGATCGACACGATCCGTTCATTGACCGTGAGCTGCCGGGCGATGTCCACGATCGATGGGTCTTCCGGCGAGAAGGCGCGCAGGGTGCGCGACAGCATCAGACGGGCGTAGCGCGAGCCGCCGAACGGCGTAGCGATCGCGAGCATCGAGCGCACCCGCTCCCCCGCCGGGCCGGTCATGACGAGCTTGCCGGCGAGCCCTCCCTTGCTGTGTGCGACCAGGATCACGTCGGTGAGCCCTTGGCGCTCCAGGAACTCCGCGACAGCCGCCGCGATGTCGGCGACCGGACGCTCGTTCCGACGAAGCGTGTCGACGATGTGGACGGCGTGGCCGCGCGCGTGCATCTGCTCCACGAGGGGCTGCATGAACTTCCAGGTCTCGTACACACCCGGAAGCACGACGATGTGCGCAGCGCTCCCTGAGGCGAAGTTCGTGGCGTCTGTGCGGTCGAAGGTCGCGCGCAGCTGCCAGTAGCCCGCGTACGCGTAGTCAGCCAGCCACCAGCCCGCGTTCCTCAGCACGCTGATGATGCACTCCTCCGTCTCTGGGAAGCGGCCGATCGCACGCTCGGCGGCCACGGCCCGTCCGGGTTCGCCACGATGGCGGCGGCAACGGTACGAGGCGCGGAGTGCTGCACGACGTGGTGGCGTCCGGGCACCTCCACGAGCCGTGCAGTGCGCGCGGAGTCGCGAAGCCGCCGACACCATTCGCGCCCAGCCACCGGGTCATCGCCTCCCCTGATCACCAGGATGGGCCGCGTCAGCTCGGCGTACCGCTGCTCGGTCGGGTGCTCGATCATGTGCCGCGCCTGCTTCAGGTACCACCGGATGCCGCAGCGGAGATAGTCGGAGAACACGATCAGGTTGCTGGGCGGAGTCTCCCCGAGCGTGTCGATCGCGAGCGCCCTGGTCTGAGACACGAGGCTGCGATGGCTCTGATCGACGACAGGACCGATCGCGACGACGGCCTGCACGCGGTCCGGGCGGTGCAGAGCGGCCTCGGCCGCCCACTGCACTCCCATGGAGTGACCGACGACGATGATGCGATCCTCCCCCAGGGCGGCGATCACTTCCGCGAGTGCTCGTCCCATCCGCACCACATCGGGATTGCCGGAGGGCCTGGGCAGCCCCGCGAATCCCGGCAGGTCCACGGACACCACACGCGTGAGATCAGCAGGAACGTCATGCAACCGCGACAGGTAGCGATGCGACATTCCGATGCCGTGCACGAGCGCGATGGTGGGCGATTCCGCACCCGGCGGCCGCGGGCTGTCCCAGAGCCCGAAAGGCATCCCGTCGGTGACGATGCGACGACGGGAAGGACACATGTTGTGAAGCTACCGCAACGCGCGGAAACGCAGCACGGGCTTGACTGGCGCTCCGGTGCACGGCAGAGGGGGCGAGACCGAAGTCTCGCCCCCTCTCATTGCGGTTTCTGTCCGCGAGATCGCTGCACCCACCACTCGATACCGAAGCCGATCAGGATGAGCGACCCCGTGCAGATGCCGATGATCCACGGATCGATGTGGGTGGTCACGGCCAAGAGGAGTGAAGCGAAGAACAGGAGAGCGGGCCACCACCCACCCAGGAATGTAGGTTTAGGCACAGTTCGACTTCGCGACCTTATGGAGCCCCGAACCGACTGGGATTCGCATCGAGTAGCAGGAACTGCTTGCGAGTGAAGTGCCCTTGATCGCGCTTCGGACACCGGACCAGACGTTGGCGAGAGTCGGAGCGCCGATGAAACCGCAGAGCGTTCCGATCCAGCTGCCCACGCCCGGAATCTTGCTGGCACCACCGCAACCTCCAGCGAGCGCCACGCCTACAGTTGCCACGGATGCCGCCGCAATGGCCTGGGCTTGGTAGCCGTACATATTCCAGTAAACGCCAGGCCCGTCCGCGCCCCAGCCGACGGTGACTGCTGGGTCTGCGACCACGGGATAGGTCGCTTCCCGGGTATCCACGTGCTGAGTAATCATGTCGCCATCGAAAGAGTAAGACGTCGGTAGTTCTTTACCCCCCGCATCAACGGCCCAAGGGGCAGCGATCCTCCCCACCGTAATGGTGATCCCATCGAGATCGACGATCACGTCGAACCCTTCGTTGCTAGCCGACAGCTCTGCCCCCTCAGGCAATTCGATTGCAAAGTCAGTGGAAGTTTCTCCTGGATCCAGCAGGCTCATGACTCGCACTCCGTCCTCCAGCACAGTGGTTGACGTATTCAATTCTGCAGCACTGATCTTCAAATCGAATTCTCCGAGAGAGACGACAGCGCCTCCTTCGATGACTTCCGTCGTCACGCCCTGCGCCTGGTCTGGCGCATCCGTCGCAGATAAGCCTAGAGCCTGCTGAGCCGAGCCGAAGGGGTCCTCCTCGGTCGCGGCCCCCGTTGCTGCCTGTGCCGGCAGACCCCCCGTCGCGACGAGTGCGATCGCGAGCATCGCACTCCCCGCAGCCTTGGCGCCGCAACTGCAACTCGTGGCCAGTACTTTTCTCATTTGGCTTCCTCCTAAGAAATAGGTGAGCCGCCTCATGATGAATGCTTCAGCGATCACCCAGATTGATTTACACGCTGGCGAATCCACTGCTAGCACGTAACGGGTATAACGCTACTCGCCTAACCAGCCCTCGTCTGTCCCCCATTCGGCGGACATCGGCGGCTTCCCGGTCACGTAGAGGTCGGGGTGTGGCGGCGCGGGCAACGTTCCAGGACTGAAGCTGCGGATAAGCGCGGCGAAGCCTGGCCCGGAACAACAGCCAGTATCTTGCGTTCCTCAGCATGCCGATTCCACGCTCCTCATTGGAGGGCACCCTTCGGGTGTCAACGCTGCGGACCGCACGACAGAGGGGGCGAGACCGAAGTCTCGCCCCCTCTGGATGCTGAGTGTCAGACGCCGGCCTTGTAGATCGGGGCTGCACCGCGGATCGCATCGCCGACCTTGTGCACGCGGAGGTCGTTCGTCGATCCGATGATTCCGGGAGGGGAACCGGAGATCACGACGACCTTGTCCCCTTCCTCAGCGAGTCCGTTGCCGAGCAGATACTCGTCGACCTGGTGATACATCAGGTCGGTGTGCTGCACCATGTCGACCAGGGTCGAGCGGATGCCCCACGTGAGCGCCATACGACGGCGGATGTCCGGCTCCGGCGTGAACGCGATCATGGGGATGCGCGAGCGCAGACGCGACAGACGACGAGCGGAGTCGCCCGACTGCGTGAACACGCAGAGGAACTTCGCGTCGACGAACTCGGCGACCTCGAGGGCGGCCAGCGTGATCGCACCACCCTGCGTGCGGGGCTTGGTCGTCAGCGGCGCGATACGCTCCAGGCCGTGCTCCTCGGTGGATGCGATGATCCGCGCCATCGTCTCGACGACCACGACCGGGTAGTCCCCGACGCTTGTCTCGCCGGAGAGCATGACCGCGTCCGCACCGTCGAGGACGGCGTTCGCGACGTCCGAGGTCTCGGCGCGCGTGGGGACGGGGCTGCTGATCATCGACTCGAGCATCTGCGTCGCGACGATGACCGGCTTCGCCATGCGGCGGGCGATCTCGACCGCGCGCTTCTGCACGATCGGGACGGCCTCGAGCGGAAGCTCGACGCCCAGGTCGCCTCGGGCGACCATGATCGAGTCGAACGCGTCGACGATCTCTTCGAGTGCGTCGACCGCCTGCGGCTTCTCGACCTTCGCGATGACGGGGACGCGAACGCCCTCCTCCGCCATGATCTCGTGCACACGGGTCACGTCGGAGGCATTGCGCACGAACGACAGCGCGATCAGGTCGGCGCCGATGCGCAGACCCCAGCGCAGGTCGTCCTCGTCCTTCTCGCTCAGTGCGGGGACGTTCACGGCGACGCCGGGCAGGTTGATGCCCTTGTTGTTCGACACCGCTCCGGCGACGATGACCTTCGTCGTCACGGTCACGCCGTCGGTCTCCACGACCTCGACGCGCACCTTGCCGTCGTCGATGAGGAGGAAGTCACCGGGCTTCACATCCTGCGGGAGCCCCTTGAAGGTGGTCCCGGAGATCTCCTTGTTGCCGATGATGTCTTCGGTGGTGATCTTGAAGATGTCGCCCTTGGCGAGCTCGTAGGGGCCGTCCTCGAACTTGCCGAGACGGATCTTCGGTCCCTGCAGGTCGACGAGGATCGCGACCGGACGGCCGGCGTCCTCTGCGGCACGCCGCACGTTGGCGTAGTTGTTCTCGTGCACGGAGTAGTCGCCGTGGCTGAGGTTCAGTCGAGCGACATCCACCCCCGCGTCGATCAGTGCACGCACCGTCTCATAGGTGGAGGTGGCGGGGCCCAGGGTGGCGACGATTTTCGCGCGTCTCAAAGATTTCTCCAGGGTAGAAGTGGGGGAAGGTGAATCAGGCGACGGTGCCGGCCTCAGCCTACGCGGGCTGGAGACCGATCGCGACATCGCTCGGGCGCACCGGCTCGGGAAGAACCGTGGTGCCCATCAGGAACCGATCGACGTTCGCGGCGGCCGCGCGGCCCTCGGCGATGGCCCAGACGATGAGCGACTGCCCACGGCCGGCGTCGCCGGCCACGAACACGCCGGGAACCGTCGACTCGTAGCCGGAGTCGCGACGGAATGCGCCGCGGTCGGTGACCTGCGGAAGCGTCTCGTCGGTGTACCCGTCCTGCTCCGGTCCGGTGAAGCCCATGGCGATCAGGATCAGGTCGGCCGGGATCTCGCGCTCGGTGCCGCTCTTGGGAACACGACGACCGTCGATGTACTCGGTCTCGGCGACGCGCAGCGCACGGACCTCGCCCACCTCGTTGCCGAGGAACTCGACCGTGGACGCGAGGAACACCCGCTCGCCGCCTTCCTCGTGCGCAGAGGACACCTCGAAGAGCGTCGGCATCATCGGCCACGGCTGGTGGTCGGGACGTGCGTCGCCCGGCTGCTTGCCGATCGCGAGGTTGGTGACGCTCAGCGCGCCCTGACGGTGTGCGGTACCGATGCAGTCGGCGCCGGTGTCGCCGCCGCCGATCACGATGACGTGCTTGCCCTCGGCGCTGATCTGGTCGGTGACCTTGTCGCCGGCGACCGCGTGATTGGACTCGACGAGGTACTCCATGGCGAAGTGCACGCCGTCGAGGTCGCGTCCGGGGATCGCGAGATCGCGCGGAACCGTGGAACCCGTCGCGATGACGACTGCGTCGTAGCGGGCGCGCAGGTCGGGCCAGGAGATGTCCTTGCCGATCTCGACACCCGCGCGGAAGCGGGTGCCCTCCTCCTGCATCTGGCGCAGGCGCGACTCGAGCTGCGACTTCTCCATCTTGAAGTCCGGGATGCCGTAGCGCAACAGACCACCGATGCGGTCGTCGCGCTCGAAGACCGCAACCGTGTGGCCTGCACGCGTGAGCTGCTGGGCGGCGGCGAGACCCGCGGGCCCCGATCCGACGACCGCGACCGTCTTGCCGGTCAGACGCTCCGGCGGTTCCGCCTCGACCCAGCCCTTGGCGAAGGCCTCATCGATGATCGAGACCTCGATCTGCTTGATGGTCACGGCGGGCTGGTTGATGCCGAGCACGCACGAGCTTTCGCACGGAGCGGGGCACAGACGACCGGTGAACTCCGGGAAGTTGTTCGTGGCGTGGAGCCGCTCGATCGCCTCGCGACCCTCGCCACGCCACGTCAGGTCGTTCCACTCGGGGATCAGGTTGCCGAGCGGGCAGCCCTGATGGCAGAACGGCACACCGCAGTCCATGCAGCGACCGGCCTGACGACGCAGGACCTGCTTGTCGCCGGGCTCATAGACCTCTTTCCAGTCCATGATGCGCACGGGCACGGGGCGACGGGCGGGAAGTTCCCGCTCGGTCACCTTCAGAAAGCCTTTGGGGTCAGCCACCGGTCACCTCCAGGATGCGGTTCCACACGATGTCGCCGTCGGGGTCGATCCCCTCGGCCAGCGCTTCCTCGCGCATGCTCCGCACGGCGGCGAAGTCACGAGGCAGCACCTTCACGAACTCTGCAGCGGTCTCCTCGAAGCTCTCGAGAAGCGCGGACGCTCGCGGCGAGGCCGTGCGTTCGACGTGCGCGACCAGCAGGCTGCGCAGCACCTCGAGGTCGGCACGGTCGAGCGGTTCGAGCAGGAGCTCCCCGCTGCCGAGCGACTGCGCGTTCACCTTGCTCGTGTCGAGCGCGTGCACGTACGCCACTCCCCCGGACATACCGGCACCGAAGTTGCGTCCGGTCGATCCGAGGATCACCGCGAGCCCGCCGGTCATGTATTCCAGCGCGTGGTCTCCCACGCCCTCGACGACCGCGGTCGCGCCCGAGTTGCGGACGAGGAACCGCTCACCGACGACACCCGAGATGAACATCGTCCCCGAGGTCGCGCCGTAGCCGATCACGTTGCCGGCGATCACGTTCTCATGAGGCGCGATGGCAGCTCCGCGCGGCGGACGGATCGTGATGTCGCCGCCCGAGAGTCCCTTGCCGACGTAGTCGTTCGCGTCGCCCTCCAGGCGAAGCACGATTCCCGGCGGAAGGAAGGCACCCAGCGACTGTCCTGCGGTGCCGTGCAGCGTCACGTCGATCGTGCCCTCGGGCAGACCGGCGGCGCCGTGCCGGGAAGTCACCTGGTGCCCCAGCATGGTGCCGACGGCGCGCTCGGTGTTGGCGATGGGCAACTCGACCACGACAGGCTCGCCGTTGAGCAGTGCGCCCTTGGCGATGTCGATCAACTGCACGTCGAAGTGCTTCTCCAGCTCGTGATCCTGCGTGCGACCGCTGCGGCGCGGTTCGCCCGCCGGGAACACCGGTCCTTCGAGCACGGGGGTGAGGTCGAGTCCCTCGGCCTTCCAGTGCTCGACCGCGGCGTTGACCTCGATGAGGTCGGCGCGGCCGACGATCTCGTCGATCGAGCGGTAGCCGAGCTCCGCGAGGAGCTCACGCACCTCTTCGGCGATGAACTCCATGAAGTTGACGACGAACTCCGGCTTGCCCGTGAACCGCTCGCGCAGCACCGGGTTCTGGGTAGCGACGCCCACCGGGCAGGTGTCGAGGTGGCAGACGCGCATCATGATGCACCCGCTGACCACGAGTGGCGCGGTAGCGAAGCCGAATTCCTCCGCACCCAGCAGCGCGCCGATGATCACATCGCGGCCGGTCTTGAGCTGACCGTCGACCTGCACCACCACGCGGTCGCGCATGCCGTTGAGCATGAGCGTCTGCTGTGTCTCGGCGAGACCGAGCTCCCACGGCGTTCCCGCGTGCTTGAGCGAGTTCAGGGGGCTCGCACCCGTTCCGCCGTCGTGGCCGGAGACCAGGATGACGTCGCTGAGCGCCTTGGCCACGCCGGCCGACACCGCGCCGATACCCGACTGGCTCACGAGCTTCGTGTGGATGCGCGCCTCGGGGTTCGCCCGCTTCAGGTCGAAGATGAGCTGCTTGAGGTCTTCGATCGAGTAGATGTCGTGGTGCGGCGGCGGGGAGATGAGCCCCACACCGGCCGTCGCGTGACGCGTTCGCGCCACCCACGGGTACACCTTGGTCGGAGGCAGCTGGCCGCCCTCGCCGGGCTTGGCGCCCTGAGCGAGCTTGATCTGGATGTCGTCCGACTCGGTCAGGTACAGGCTGGTCACGCCGAAGCGCCCGGAAGCCACCTGCTTGATCGAGCTGCGGCGCTGGGGGTCGAGCAGCCGGTCGGGATCTTCGCCGCCCTCGCCGGTGTTCGACTTGCCGCCGATGCTGTTCATCGCGATCGCGAGCGTCTCGTGTGCCTCACGGGAGATCGAGCCGTAGCTCATGGCTCCCGTGGAGAAGCGCTTGACGATCGCGGACACCGGCTCGACCTCGTCCAGCGGCACGGGCTTGCGGGTTCCGGTGCGCAGCTGGAACAGGCCGCGCAGCGTCTTCAGCTCGGCAGCCTGCTCGTCGACGAGCTTCGTGTACTCGCGGAAGATGTCGTAGCGCCGGGTGCGGGTCGAGTGCTGCAGCTTGAACACCGTCTCCGGGTTGAAGAGGTGCGGCGAGCCGTCGCGCCGCCACTGGTACTCGCCGCCGGTCCACAGCCGCTCGTGCGCACGCGCCGCGGCATCCTCCGGGTAGGCGTAGTCATGACGCGCCTGGTTCTCGGCGAAGATCTCTTCGATGCCGATGCCACCGAGCTTGGACTCGGTGCGGGTGAAGTACGCGTCGATGAACTCCTGGCTGAGGCCGATCGCCTCGAACACCTGGGCACCCGCGTACGACGACACCGTGGAGATGCCCATCTTCGACATGATCTTGAGCACACCCTTGCCCAGCGCGTAGATCAGGTTCTTGACGGCCTTCTCGGGCGTGATCCCGGTGATGTAGCCGGTGCGCACCAGGTGCTCGACCGACTCCATCGCCAGGTACGGGTTGACGGCGGAGGCGCCGTAGCCGATCAGCGTGGCGACGTGGTGCACCTCGCGCACATCGCCGGCTTCGACGATCAGGCCCACCTTCATCCGGTTCTCACGGCGGATGAGGTGGTGGTGGATCGCCGAGACCATGAGCAGCGAGGGGATCGGCGTCAGGTCCTTGTTCGAGTCGCGGTCGGACAGGATGATGAACTCGGTGCCGTTCTCGATCGCTTCATCGACCTCTGCGCACATCTCGGTGAGCCGGTCCTGCAGCGTCTGGGGGCCGGCGTCGAAGTGGTAGAGACCGCGGATAGTCGCACTCGACCGACCGGGCATGGCCTTGTCGATGTGACGGATCTTCGCGAGCTCATCGTTGTCGATGACGGGGAAGTCCAGCGACACCGTGCGCGTGTGCTCCGGACCCCAGGAGAGCAGGTTGCTCTCGGGGCCGAGGCCCAGCTTGAGGCTCGTGACGACCTCTTCGCGGATCGAGTCCAGGGGCGGGTTCGTGACCTGCGCGAACTGCTGCGTGAAGTAGTCGAACAGCAGACGCGGACGCTTGCTGAGCACGGCGATCGGAGTGTCGGATCCCATGGCGCCGAGCGGCTCGACACCGGTCTGCCCCATCGGGGTGAGGAGGATGCGGACCTCTTCCTCTGTGTATCCGAACGTGCGCTGACGACGGGTGATCGATGCCGGCGGGTGCACGATGTGCTCGCGCTCGGGGAGCTCGGCAAGCCGGACGGCGCCGGCATCCAGCCACTCCTGCCACGGGTGCATCGTGGCGAGGTCGTGCTTGATCTCGCTGTCTTCGACGATGCGACGCTGCGAGGTGTCGACCAGGAACATCTTGCCCGGCTGCAGGCGTCCGCGACGCTTGATGCGCTCGGGCTCGAACTGCAGCACGCCGGTCTCGGAGCCGATCACGACCAGGCCGTCGGTCGTCTCGGTCCAGCGTCCGGGGCGCAGACCGTTGCGGTCCAGCGTGGCGCCGACGAGCGTGCCGTCGGTGAAGATGAGGGCGGCCGGACCGTCCCACGGCTCCATCTGGTTGGAGTGGTACTCATAGAACGAGCGCAGCTCCGGCGTGATGTCGGCCTGCTTCTCGTACGCCTCGGGAACCATCATCATGATGGCGTGCGGCAGACTGCGCCCGGTCAGGGTCAGCAGCTCGAGCACCTCGTCGAACGACGCGGAGTCGCTGGCGCCGTCGGTGCAGATCGGGAGCAACGGCTGGATGTCGCCGAGCAGCTCGGACTCGAGCTGCGACTGGCGGGCGCGCATCCAGTTGCGGTTGCCGCCGACCGTGTTGATCTCGCCGTTGTGGGCGAGCATGCGCAGCGGCTGCGCCAGAGGCCACGACGGGAAGGTGTTCGTGGAGTAGCGGGAGTGCACGACGGCCAGCTCCGAGGCGAAGCGTTCGTCCTGCAGATCGGGATAGAACGGCTCGAGCTGCAGCGTGGTGACCATGCCCTTGTAACCGAGGGTGCGGGCCGAGAGCGACACGAAGTAGGCGCCGAGCTCATGGCCGGCGCGCTTGCGGAGCCGGTAGGCGACGCGGTCGAGGGCGATGCCCGTGAGCGGTGCATCGGTGTGGGTCGCTCCGCCGGCGCTGACGAACAGCTGCTCGAAGGCGGGACGCGCCTCATCGGCGAGCTTGCCGAGATTCTCGTTGGCGGTGGGGACCTCGCGCCAGCCGAGGACGCGAAGTCCTTCGGAGCGGGCGATCTTCTCGATCCCGGCTTTCTGCTGGCGGCGCTCGCTCGAGTCGCGAGGCAGGAAGGCCAATCCAGCGGCGTACTCCCCCACGGGCGGCAGTTCGAAGCCGACGACTGCGCGGAGGAACGCATCGGGCATCTGCGTCAGGATGCCGGCGCCGTCCCCGGTGCCCGCGTCGGAACCGATGGCTCCGCGGTGCTCCAGGTTGCGCAGGGCCTCGAGGGCCAACGCGATGATGTCGTGCCCGGCTTCGCCGCGCAGGGTCGCGACCATGGCGAGGCCGCAGGCATCCTTTTCGAACGCCGGGTTGTACATGCCCTGCTTCGGGGGGTAGGCGCCGGACGCGCCGTAGGGTGGCTGGAAGTACACCAGTTACCGTCCTCAGATCTTCAGTGAAACCCGGGGACGACGTCGGCCCGCTCGTTCAGTGCAATGGTTCTCCCGCCACGAGGTGGCGTTGTTATCGGGAGCCGTTCTCGCTCGTGGGAGCAGTGCTTGTGGCAGTGGCTCCTGCGGTGACTTCCTCGGTCGGAGGCTCGCTCACGTCCACGAAGTCAGAGGGATTGTTCTGCGATTGTACATCAGCGTCGGCGTCGACCTTCTCGCGGCCCGGCTGGTACGGCGACGGCTCGAGACCGGGGTGACGACGCGTCTGCACGACGAGGATCACGAGTCCGACGACGACTCCGATGATCGCTGCCCAGACGTTGCTGCGCAGCCCCAGGATGATCTCGCTCGGATCGATGCGGATCGACTCCCAGACGATGCGGCCCGCGCTGTACCAGATGAGGTAGATCGCGAACAGGCGACCCCACTGGAAGAAGAGCTTGCGGCCGAGCCACAGGAGGACCAGCACACCCAGACCGTTCCAGATGATCTCGTAGAGGAAGGTCGGGTGGAAGAGGGTGCCTTCCGGCAGACCGGCCGGGAACGCGGAGTTCGTGGACTCGATCTCCAGTCCCCACGGCAGGTCTGTGGGAAGGCCGAACAGTTCGTGGTTGAACCAGTTGCCGAAACGGCCCATGGCCTGAGCCAGCAGCAGACCGGGCGCCAGCGCGTCGGCGAACGTCCAGAAGCGGATGCCCGTCCAGCGGCAGCCGAGGTATGCGCCGATCGCGCCGCCGATGAGGGCGCCGAAGATCGCGATACCGCCCTCCCAGATGGCCCACACCGAACCGGGTTCGAACGGGTTCCAGGTGTTCCTGCCCTCGCCGAAGTAGAAGTTCGGGTGCGTGAGCACGTGGAAGATTCGGGCGCCGATGATCGCCAGCGGCACGGCGAGGATCGAGATGTCGATCACGACCCACGGCTCCGCTCCGCGCTTGG
Source organism: Microbacterium sp. Mcb102 (assembly GCF_024519805.1). Classification (NCBI taxonomy): domain Bacteria; kingdom Bacillati; phylum Actinomycetota; class Actinomycetes; order Micrococcales; family Microbacteriaceae; genus Microbacterium; species Microbacterium sp. Mcb102. The sequence goes on from NZ_JALJRG010000001.1 coordinate 737,225, forward strand.
TCAGGCGGTAGTTGGTCAGCAGCGTCGCCGCGATGATGCCCGCGATTATGCACAGCGCGTAGAAGTGGATCCGTACGGGTCCGAGGTCGATGTACGACACCGGAGGGCTCGGGATGCTGGCGAGCACGCTGGTGACGGTGCTGGGGAACGCGAGTGACATGAGTGCGATTCTAGTTCTCGGTTTCGGGGCGCGCCGACGAGGTGCCGGCTGCCAGGTTTCGGGTGACTTCGGCGAGGGCGGGGACGCCGCCGTCACGGAGAGCGCGGACCAGTGCGGTCCCGACGATGGCGCCGTCGGCGTACTCCGAGACACCGGCGATCTGTTCGGCGGTGGAGATGCCGATGCCTACGCAGGCGCGGTGCGCTCCGTGTGCGCGGAGGCGTCCGACCAGGGTACGGGCGGCGCGGTCGAGTTCGGCGCGCTCTCCCGTGATTCCCATCGTCGAGACGGTGTAGACGAAACCGGTGGACGACTTCACCACCAGGTCGAGCCGCTCGTCGGAGGAGGTGGGGGCTGCGAGGAACACCCGATCGAGACCGGTCCGCTCACTGGCGGCGATCCACTCCCCTGCCGCGTCGGGGGTGATGTCGGGTGTGATGAGCCCCGCGCCGCCCGCGGCGAGCAGGTCGTCGGCATAGCGGTCGACGCCGTACTGCATGACCGGGTTCCAGTACGTCATCACGAGGACGGGTACGTCGGTGGCCGCGGTGATCGCACGGATCGCCGTGAAGAGGTCCGCCATCCGGAACCCCGCGGCGAGAGCCGTGGTGGTCGCTTCCTGGATGATCGCGCCGTCCATCACCGGGTCGCTGTACGGCGGGCCCAGCTCGATGATGTCGACGCCGTTCTCGGCGAGGGCGATGGCGGCCTGGATGCTGGTCTCGAGGTCGGGGAAACCGACCGGGAGGTATCCGACGAAGGCGCTGCGACCGGCGTCCTGTGCGCGCTGGATCGCCTGTTCGACGCGACTCATAGCTGAGGCTCCCCCTTCGAGGCCGTCTCTTCGGCCTCGCTCTCGTCGTCGACGTCGTGCGCGAGAGCGGCTTCGTCGTACAGCTCGAAGTAGCGCGCCGCGGTGTCCATGTCTTTGTCGCCGCGGCCGGAGAGACAGATCGCGATGAGGCCGTCCGGGCCGAGGTCACGCCCGATCCGCAGAGCGCCGGCGAGGGCATGCGCCGATTCGATGGCCGGGATGATGCCCTCCGTGCGGCTGAGCAGCCGCAGCGCCTGCATGGCCTCGTCATCGGTGGCCGGGATGTACTCGGCGCGGCCGATGTCGGCGAGCCACGAGTGCTCCGGACCGACTCCCGGATAGTCGAGCCCCGCGGAGATGGAGTGCGACTCGATGGTCTGGCCGTCTTCGTTCTGCAGCACGTAGGTCTTGGCACCGTGCAGCACGCCGGGTCGTCCGCGCTCGATCGAGGCCGCGTGCTTCTCGGTGTCGACGCCGTCACCGGCTGCCTCCACGCCGTAGAGCTTGACGCCCTCATCGTCGAGGAACGCGTCGAACATGCCGATGGCGTTGGAACCGCCACCCACGCACGCGACGACCGCATCCGGAAGCCGACCGACCTCGTCGAGCAGTTGCGCGCGGGCCTCTTCGCCGATGATCTTCTGGAAGTCGCGGACCATCGCCGGGAACGGATGCGGCCCGGCCGCGGTGCCGAAGATGTAGTTGGTCGTCTCGACCGACGCCACCCAGTCGCGGTAGGCATCGTTGATCGCATCCTTGAGCGTGCGCGAACCGGAGGTGACCGGGATGACCTCCGCGCCGAGCAGGCGCATGCGGGCGACGTTGAGTGCCTGACGCTCGGTGTCGACCTCGCCCATGTAGATCGTGCAGTCCAGACCGAACAGCGCCGCGGCCGTCGCCGTGGCGACACCATGCTGTCCGGCGCCGGTCTCGGCGATCACTCGCGTCTTGCCGAGCCGCTTCGTGAGCAGCGCCTGACCGAGCACGTTGTTGATCTTGTGCGACCCCGTGTGGTTCAGGTCTTCACGTTTGAGGAAGACGCGCGCACCCCCGGCATGCTCTGCGAACCGGGGCACCTCGGTGATCGCCGAGGGTCGGCCCGCATACGAGCTCAGGAGGTGTGCGAGCTCGTCCCGGAAGGCCGGGTCGACGATCGCCTCCTCGTACGCGACGGTCAGCTCATCGATCGCGGCGATGAGCGACTCGGGCATGAAGCGCCCGCCGAACTCGCCGAAGAAGGGGCCGTGCTGGTCGCGCAGGCTCATCATGCCTCCAGGAAACTCTTGAGGGTGGCGACGGGATCGCCGGTCACGAGCGCCTCGCCGATCAGGACGACGTCAGCGCCGGCGGAGCGGTAATGCACGACGTCGGAGGGCGTGAGAACCGCGGATTCGGCGATCTTCACCGCGGTCGTCGGGATGCGGTCGACCAGGCGTCCGAACAGGTCGCGGTCGAGCTCGAGGGTCTTCAGATCGCGGGCGTTCACACCGATCAGCGGTGCGCCCAGGTCGATCGCGGCCTCGAGCTCATCGGCCGAGTGCGTCTCGACGAGGGGGGTCATACCCAGCTCGCCGATGAAGCCGAACAGATCGCGAAGGACATCGGGTTCGAGACCGGCGACGATCAGCAGCACCAGATCAGCGCCCGCTGCCCGTGCCTCGAGCACCTGGTAGCGGGTGGCGATGAAGTCCTTGCGCAGCACCGGGAGCGACACTCGGGCGGTGACGGCCTCGAGGTCGGCGAGACTGCCGCCGAAGCGACGCTCCTCCGTGAGCACGCTGATCGCCGAGGCTCCACCCGTCTCGTACAGGGAGGCCTGCAGAGCAGGGTCGGGGATCTCGGCGAGTGCGCCACGCGACGGGCTCGCCCGCTTGACCTCGGCGATGATCTTGACGCGATCGTCCGGGGCGAGGAACGAGAGCGCGTCCTTCGCGGCCGGGCGCGCGAGCGCCGCGCGTTCGACCGCATCCAGCGGGCGCGACAGAGCACGACGCTCAGCGTCTGCGACTGCGCCGGCCGTCAGGTCGGCGAGCACCATTAGTGCGCCTTCGGAGCGTACTTCGGACCCTTCACGCCGTAACCGGCCCTGGCCAGCACCCAACCCGCGATCGCACCGATCGGGACGAGCACCAGAGAGATCATGACGAGCACCGGCTGCTCGAAGCAGAATGCGACAGTCGCGGCGGCGACGCCGACCAGCATGATGACCACGGCGGTCCAGGCTGCAGGCGAGTGTCCGTGGCCGGGATCGGCGATCGGGTTGGTCATGTTCTCCTCCGGGGGACGACGTGCAGTTCGGAATCAGTCTATCGGGGTCAACGCGTCGGATCGGTTCCCCGGGACAGCTCGTCCCAGGAATCGACCGCGTCCACCGGGCCGTCGTGCGCGGCCTCGACGTGGTCGGTGCGGTACCGCCGCCCACCCGCCTTCCAGCCACGCCAAGTCGTGAGGACCACCACCGATGCGACGAGCAGGATCACCCATCCGACGAGGGCGATGTACGGCCACGCCGACGGCACGATGCTCGTGACGACCTCGTGGACAGCGCCACCACCGGCGAGACCCGTGACCTCGGTCACTGTCGCGGCGACGGCGTCGAACGGTTCGGTGAGGAGGAGCTGGATCGTCGACCAGCCGAGGAACAGCGCCGTCGCGGCCGCGAGCACGCCGAAGACGAGGCGCACGACCTTGCCGGAGATGGCGAGTGCCGCCCCGAGGGCGAGCACCGCGAGGCTGAGCGGAGCGAGCAGTACCAGGGCCGAGGCTCCCGGAACCAGGATCGCTTCGCCGGCATCCGCACGCTCCACCGTCAACCACGTCTGGGTCGACGAGATGATGCCGATCGCCCCGGCGAGCAGGAAGCCGGAGACAGAGAGCGAGCGACCGCGCTGCGCGATGCTCATGACTGATCCGCTCCCGTCGTCGCCTCGAGGTCGGTGGTGTCGAAACAGGTGCGCGTGCCGGTGTGACAGGCGGGGCCGGTCTGCGCGACCAGGAGCAGGATGGCGTCGCCGTCGCAGTCGAGGCGCGCCTCGTGAACCACCTGGATGTGGCCCGACGTGTCGCCCTTGCGCCAATACTCCTGGCGGGATCGGGACCAGTAGGTCGCCCGCCCTGAGGTCAGCGTGCGCCGCAGCGCCTCGGCATCGACCCACGCGAGCATCAGCACCTCATGCGTGTCGAACTGCTGCACGATCACCGGCGCGAGCCCGTCTGCGTTGAAGGCGACCTGGGCGATGCGCTCTTCCACGGAGGTCATCGGACCACCACCCCTTCTGCGCGCAGGGCGTCCTTGACGTCGCCGACGGTGAGCGCCCCCGTGTGGAAGACGCTCGCCGCGAGCACGGCATCGGCTCCGGCCTTGATGGCCGGCGCGAAATCGGAGACCTGACCGGCACCGCCCGAAGCGATGACGGGCACGGAGGCCGCTTCCCGCATGAGCCGTACGAGCTCGAGGTCGAACCCGTCGCGCGTGCCGTCGGCATCGATCGAGTTGACCAGCAGCTCACCGGCGCCGCGCTCGACGGCCTCTCGCGCCCAGGCGACCGCGTCGAGGGTGGTCTGCGTGCGACCGCCGTGCGTCGTGACGACGAAGCCGGAGGGCGTGGTCGGCGCACGCTTCACGTCGAGCGACAGGACGAGCACCTGTGCACCGAAGCGGTCGGCGATCTCGCCGATCAGCTCGGGGCGTGCGATGGCGGCCGAGTTGACCCCCACCTTGTCGGCGCCGACCGAGAGCAGCCGGGCGACGTCTTCGGCGCTGCGCACTCCCCCGCCGACCGTGAGCGGCACGAAGACCTGCTCGGCGGTTCGCTGCACGACGTCGTAGGTCGTGGCTCGCGCATCGACCGTCGCGGTCACGTCGAGGAACGTGATCTCGTCGGCCCCCTGCGCCGCGTAGTGCCTGGCGAGTTCGACCGGGTCACCCATGTCGCGCAGGTTCTCGAAGTTCACGCCCTTGACGACACGGCCTTCGGCCACATCCAGACACGGGATGACACGACTGGCGAGAGTCATCAGAGCCTCGCGTTGTGGATGGCGGTGACCAGGATGGCGCGGGCGCCGAGCGCATAGAGCGCATCCATGACCGGGTTGACCCGCGTGCGCGCGACCATGACGCGTACGGCCACCCACTCCGGGTCCCGCAGCGGTGAGACGGTCGGCGACTCCACGCCACCGGCGATCTTCACGGCCTCATCGAGGAGAGCGACCGGCAGGTCGTAGTCGATCATCACGAAGCGGCGAGCGACCATGACGCCGCGAAGGCGGCGCAGGAGCGTCTCGGCACCCTCGGCATCGGTGGGGCCGGCGATGAGCACGGCCTCCGACTGCAGGATGACCGGACCGAAGACCTCGAGCCCGGCCTGGCGGAGTGTGGTCCCCGTCTCGACGACATCGGCGACCGCGTCGGCCACACCGAGTCGGACGGCCGATTCGACCGCTCCGTCGAGCGGAACGAGGTCTACCGCGATGTCGCGCTCGTCGAGGAACGCGTCGACCAGCCCCGGGTAGGAGGTGGCGATGCGCAGTCCGTCGAGCTCGGCCACGTCGGTGTAGCGACCGGTGGGTGCCGCGAAGCGGAACGTGGATCCCGCGAAGCCGAGTGCCTCGATCTCGCGTGCACCGGGCATGCGGGCGTCGAGCAGCAGGTCACGACCCGTGATGCCCACATCGATCGCACCGGAACCGACGTAGGTCGCGATGTCCTTGGGGCGGAGGAAGAAGAACTCGACGTCGTTGTCGGCGTCGATGACATGCAGGGTCTTGGGGTCCCGGCGTCCGGCGTAGCCCGCCTCGGCGAGCATGTCGGCGGCGGTCTCGGAGAGCGAGCCCTTGTTGGGAACGGCGATGCGCAGCATGGAGTGCTTTCAGTTCGAGAGGAGAGGAACGGAGCGCATCACAGATGTCGGTAGACGTCTTGCAGGCTGAGCCCCTTCGCGAGCATCATCACCTGAACGTGATAGAGGAGTTGCGAGATCTCCTCGGCGGCGGCCTCATCGGACTCGTACTCCGACGCCATCCACACCTCGGCGGCCTCTTCGACGATCTTCTTGCCGATCGTGTGCACGCCGCCGTCGAGCTCGGCGACCGTGCCCGATCCTTCGGGACGGGTCTCGGCCTTGACGCTGAGCTCGGCGAACAGCTCGTCGAAAGTCTTCACGATTCCAGGCTACCGGCTCGGGCGAGGTCTCTCAGCCGGGTGACGGCCGCTTCGATGTCGTCGGCGCCGTACACGGCCGAACCTGCGACGAAGGTGTCTGCTCCGGCGGCGGCGGCGTACTCGATCGTGCTGTCCGAGATACCGCCGTCGACCTGGAGCCAGACCGAGGAGCCGCGCCGACGCGCCTCCTCCGCCAGGGAGCGGAGCTTCGGCATCGTCTCGGGCATGAAGCTCTGTCCGCCGAATCCCGGCTCGACCGTCATCACGAGGATCTGATCGAACTCGTCGAGCACGTCGAACAGCGAATCGACCGGGGTTCCCGGCTTCACCGCGACGCCGGCGCGGGAACCGATGTCGCGCAGGCGCCGGGCGAGGGCCACAGGATCGGCGGCGGCCTCGAGGTGGAACGTGACGCTCGCCGCGCCGATCTCGGCATACTCGGGTGCCCAGCGCTCCGGGTCGGTGATCATCAGGTGCACGTCGAGCGGGATCGGGCTGGTCGCCTGGATGCGCTCGACCATCTGCGGCCCGAACGTCAGGTTGGGCACGAAGTGGTTGTCCATCACATCGACATGCGCGAAGTCCGCTGTCGCGATGCGGGCGAGATCCGCCTGCATGTTCACGAAATCGGCGGCGAGGATGCTCGGGTTGATGCGGGGTGCGCGAGGCAGATCCACGGTCCTAGTCTTCCTTCCCTGTGGCGGTGACGGTTGCGGAGCGCTGCAGGAGCGCGAGGAACATCGCGTCGGTGCCGTGTCGATGCGGCCAGAGCTGTGCGCTGCCGGAACCGGAGCGCCCCTCGGTCGCGAGGTCGATCGGCGACCGCGAGACGTCGGCGATCGCTGCGCGCGCATCGAGCTCGACGATGTCGGTGCGCCCGCGCAGCACCTCCTGCACGACGCCCGTGGTCTCGGCGAGGTGGGGCGAGCATGTGACGTATGCGACGATCCCGCCCGGGGCGAGCGCGTCGAGCGCGGCGGAGAGCAGCTCCACCTGGAGCGGTACGAGCTCGGCCACGTCGGCTGGCGACTTGCGCCACCGAGCCTCGGGCCGGCGGCGCAGCGCACCCAAGCCCGTGCAGGGCGCGTCCACGAGGATCCGGTCGAACTCGCCGGCACGCGAGGCCGCGATCTCGCGGCCGTCCTGCTCGTGCACCACGATCTCGCCGGGGACAGCGCGGAGCGCCTTGCGCACCAGGCGCGCGCGGACGGGGACGACCTCGTTGGCCTCGAGGACGACATCCTTCTCGAGCGCGATCGCCGCCAGGAGCGCGGTCTTCCCACCCGGGCCGGCACAGAGATCGAGCCACCGCTCCCCCGCGGCGATCGGTGAGACTCCGGCCAGGGCGAGCGCGACGAGCTGGGAACCCTCGTCCTGCACGCGCACCGTGCCGCCGGAGGCCTCGACCGACAGACGCGGATCGCCACCGGGAGAGGCGAAGGCCGTCGGGGCGTAAGGCAGACGAGGTTCGCCGGGCTCCGCGAGACCGGGCAGGGCGACGAGCGTCACATCGGGCGAGGCGTTGTCGGCCTCGAGGAGGGCGTCGAGCTCGGCGTCGCGACCTTCCGCCGCAAGGGCGCGACGGAGCGCCCGGATCACCCAGACCGGATGTGCGGAACGCAGCGCCAGGCGCTCGTCGTCGGAGCGCGCCTGCTCTTCGATGCGCTCCTGCCAGGCCTCCGCCGAATCCCGGGTGATGCGCCGCAGAACCGCGTTCGCGAAACTCGACGCTCCGCGACCTGATTCGATGGCGACCAGGTTCACCGACTCGTTCACCGCGGCGTGCGAGGCGACACGTGTCGCGAGCAGCTGGTGCACCGCGAGCCGGAGCGCATCGAGAACCGCCGGGTCGATGCCGTCTGTCGCACGATCTGCCGCCGAGGCGATGATCGCGTCATAGGTCCCGAGCCGTCGCAGGGTCCCATAGGTCAGCTCGGTCGCGAGCGCCGCGTCCTGAGCGGTGAGCTTCGCGTCGGCGATGGCCGAGGGAAGCACGAGGTTCGCGTACGCGTCGGTCTCGGAGACGGCACGCAGAACGTCGTAGGCCACCCGTCTCGCGGGCTGCACGGTGCGAGCGGGACCGCGCTGACCGCCGCGATGCCCCTCCGCCGAGCTCTGGGAGCCGCGGGGTCGACCGTTCGACGGCGTGCTTCGACGGTTGCGTCGCTCGTCGCTCATGATCCGGCCACCAGCTCATCTCCCCCGCGCAGGCCGCGCCACCAGTCGACCGCGTTCATCGCTCCCTTGCCCGCAGGCTGCACCCTCGTGACGGCGAGTGCCCCGGTGCCCGTACCGATGTGCAGAGCGGTCTTGGTACCCCGGAGTCGTCCGGGGGGCAGCGATTCGGCATCCGTTGCCGGAGCCGCCTCGAGTACCTTGAGGGGCTGACCGGCGACGGTCGTGTGCGCTCCCGGCTCGGGAGTCACGCCGCGGAAGCGGGCGAACACGGCGTCGAGCGGCCGGTCCCAATCGAGCAGTCCGTCGGCGAGCGTGAGCTTGGCGGCGAAGGTCGGCTCGCCCTGCTGCGGAACCGCCCGCGCCGTGCCGTCCGCGACCGCGGAGACCACATCGGCCGTGAGGTCTGCTCCGTCCAGCGCGAGCGCCTCGAGCGCCTCTCCTGCGGTCGCCGTCTCGGGAACGTCGATCTCCCGCATGGCGAATACGTCACCAGCATCCAGCTCGGCGACGAGCTGGAACACGCTCGCACCGAGCACCCGATCCCCCGCGATGAGCGCGCGCTGCACGGGGGCGGCTCCCCGCCATGCGGGCAGCAGAGAGAAGTGCAGGTTGATCCACCCGGCGGTCGGGGCGGAGAGCAGCGGCTCGCGCACCAGCCCGCCGTACGCGACGATCACTCCGAGCTCGACCTGCAGCGCCGAGATCTCGGCTGTCGCGGCCTCGTCGAGCCGCGCCGTCTTGATCACGGGAAGACCCAGCTCGACGGCGGCCTGGGCGACCGGAGACGGCGTCAGCACCCGCCTTCTCCCGAGCGGGGCATCGGGTCGCGTGACGACCGCGGCGATGTCGTGCGAGGTCGCGAGACGTCGCAGGGTGGGCACGGCGGCAGCGGGTGTGCCGGCGAAGACGAGGCGCATGAAGGTTCTCCGGAAGGGTCAGAGCTCTGGTTCGAGGATATCGAGGCGGACGGAGAGCGTGCTCTTGGTCGCACGCCCCTTTCTGCGGCGGCCACTCACTGCTTCGGCGACGACAGCGGCGCGCAGGGCGGTCGCCACGCGAGGGCCCGAGCCGTAGTCGAACCTCACGAGGGCTCGCACCCGAGGGGGAACGTCGTCGGACTCGACGGGGACAGGGCCGAGTACGGCATCCCCGGGTAGGGCGAGCTCGGTGAGGGCGGCGAGAGCGTTCGCGACCGCCGGAACCGAGCCCTGGACCAGAGCCACTCTGGTCGTCGGGGGCATGTGCAGCGGCGCCCTGCTCTCCAGCTCAGACCGCGCGTGGCCTGCCTGGTTCCAGGTCGCGAGTGCCTTCGCCGCCGCACCGTTGACACCGACGAGATGGATCGGAGCGCCGGGCGCGGCCAGGGCGGTCGCGTTGGACCACCATCGCAGACAGGATTCCGCGACTCGCAGGTCGGGCGCCTGGAGCATGCGAGGGCCGTCGAGGAGGACGACGGCACGGTATCCGCCCTCCGCGATCGGCTCCGCGCCGCGGGTCGCGACCACGAGCGCGGGTTTGGCCGGCACGCGCTCGACCGGGTGCGCACTGTCGGCGACGATCACGCGTACACCCGGGAACGCCCGCCCGAGCTCGTCGGCGGTGCGCTCGCTCCCTGAGGAGGCGAGTCGCAGCTTGGTCGAGGAGCAGGCAGGGCACGCCCAGGCGCTGGCTGCCCGGCCACACCAGCCGCACACGGGCACTGCACCCCGATGCTTCGCGCCGAGCGGGCCGCCGCAGTGGGCGCATCGCGCCGGCGCACGGCACTCGGCACAGACGAGCGAGGGCGAGAAGCCGGGTCGCGAGACCTGAACGAGCACCGGCCCCTCGGCCGCTGCGGTGCGCGCGGCGAGGAAGGCGGAGGACGGCATCCGCTGGGCCGTCGGCTGCTCCATCTCCTGCGGTGTGCTGAGCACGACGCGAGGAAGCACGCGGCGTGCCGCCCTCACATCCTGCAGCCAGCCGAGAACCACGAGGCGCTCCACATCCGTGGTGCGGGTGTGTCCCGCGAAGAGCAGCGCCGACCCCTCGAGCTCCTGTCGAAGGAGAGCCGCGTCGCGAGCGTTGACATACGGAGCGAGCGGCTCCCCCAGGAGCGGATCGCCGTCGTCCCAGATCGCGACCATCCCCGCCACGACCGGGGAGTACACGGCCGAGCGGTTGCCCACCACGATGCACGGCGCATCCTCGAGCGTGCGCAGGAATCCGCGGTAGCGGTCGGGATTCGTCTGCCGGGAGTCGTGGCGCACGACCGCTCCGGTGGGGACGAGAGCGTCGAGCGCAGCGAGGAGCCTGTCGAGATCACGGCTGTCGGGGACGACGATGATCGACGACTTGCCCGCCGCGAGCATCCGGGCCGCGGAAGATGCCAGCAGCCGGGCCCACCCCTGCAGGCCATCGACGAGCTGAGGAATCGCCTCCACAGCGGCGCGTCCGCCCGAGTCGAGCACGGCCCCGAGGCCCTCGTACAGTCCGACGGTGCCCTCGGCCACCGCGAGCGCATCCGGGTCGGGCGTCTCCGCCGGCGCATCGGCGGTCCACGCCTTCTCGACACGCACCTGACGCTTGGGGATCACCAGGCGCAGCACATCCGAGGCCGAGCCGGCTGCCCGGTCGGCCACCCGGCGCGCGAGCGTGTGCAGACGATCCGGCAGGACCGGGACCTCCGACACGACGCTCTCCACCTCGGAGAGCGGGCGGTCCGCGTCGTCCTCGGTGCCGATCTCGACGACGTAGCCGTCGATCACGCGCCCAGCGGTGCGCAGCGGCACGCGGACCCGAACCCCGAGCGGGACGTCGCCCAGTTCCGCAGGGAGCGCGTAGTCGAAGAGCCGATCGAGTTGAGGCAGCGGGGAATCGAGGAGCACGCGCGCGATGCGCCGGCTCACCGGAGACATCAGGACCGCGGTCCCATCAGAGCCCGGCAGCGCGGCGCAGTTCTTCGACGCGGTCGGTGCGCTCCCACGTGAAATCAGGGAGTTCTCGACCGAAGTGACCGTACGCGGCCGTCTGGGCGTAGATCGGACGCAGCAGGTCGAGCTGCTCGATGATCGCCTGCGGACGCAGATCGAACACCGACGTGATCGCCTGTGTGATGACCTCGTCGGACACCTTGCCGGTGCCGAAGGTCTCGACGTAGAGACCGACCGGACGTGCGACACCGATCGCATAGGCGATCTGCACCTCGAGCCGGTCTGCGAGTCCCGCTGCCACCGCGTTCTTCGCCACCCATCGGGTCGCGTAGGCGCCGGAGCGGTCGACCTTCGACGGGTCCTTGCCGCTGAAGGCTCCTCCGCCGTGGCGGGAGGCGCCACCGTAGGTGTCGATGATGATCTTGCGGCCGGTGAGCCCGGCGTCTCCCTTGGGGCCACCGGTCACGAAGGGACCGGCCGGGTTGATGTAGAGGGTGACGTCGTCGAGGTCGAGACCGGTCGTGGCCAGCACGGGGTCGATGACGTGCTCGCGAACCCGCGCCTGCAGGTCTTCCTGCGAGATGTCGGGGTGATGCTGTGTCGAGACCACGACGGCGTCGACCGTCTTCGGGGTGAAGCCGTCGTAACCGAGGGTCACCTGGGTCTTGCCGTCGGGGCGGAGGAACGGCAGAACACCGGAGCGGCGCACCTCCGTCAGCCGCTCGGCGAGCCGGTGCGCGGTCCACGCGGCCATCGGCATGAGCTGCGGCGTCTCGTTCGTCGCGAAGCCGAACATGATGCCCTGGTCGCCGGCGCCGAGGGCGTCGAGCGGATCGACCGACGATCCGTCGCGGTGCTCCTGAGCGCTGTCGACGCCGTGCGCGATGTCGGTCGACTGCTCGCCCACCGAGACACTGACACCGCAGGAGTCGCCGTCGAAGCCGGTCTCACTGGATGTGTAGCCGATGCCGTTCACGACCTGGCGGACGATCGTGGGGATGTCGACGTAGGCCTCGGTGCGGATCTCGCCGGCGACGTGCACGAGGCCCGTCGTGACGAGCGTCTCGACCGCCACGCGGGAGTCTCTGTCCTTGGCGATGAGCCCGTCGAGGATGCTGTCCGAGATCTGATCGCAGATCTTGTCCGGATGCCCCTCGGTGACGGACTCGGACGTGAACAGACGCAGGGCGCTCATCGAAACTCCAGAACGGGACGGACAGAGGGAGGGTGTTGCACCCATTCTGGACCGCGCCTCCGACAGAACGGAGGCGCGGCCTCGAATATCACTCTGCGTGACGCAGGCGGAGCTTGTCCTCGTTGATCTCGTGCAGTGCGATGGTGAGCGGCTTGTCCTCGACGGAGGAGTCGACCAGCGGGCCCACGTTGTCGAAGAGGTTGCCCTCGTGCAGATCGGAGTAGTAATCGTTGATCTGGCGCGCGCGCTTGGCGGCGTAGATCACGAGCTCGTACTTGGAGTCGACGCGGTCGAGCAGGTTGTCGATGGGGGGATCGATGATGCCGTTGTTGTGTCCGGCCATGGTGAGACCTCCTGGTCAGGCGACGGGATCGTCGCGAAGTCGGTGCGAAATGGCGCGCGAAGACGCTCAGCGCGCAGAGCTTGAAGACAATTCTACGACCTCGCGGGCCGCCGTGGCGACGTCCTCGTTCACGATGAGGTGATCGAACTCGTTTTGAGCGGCGAGTTCGCCCTTCGCGGTGCGCAGTCGACGGGCGCGCTCCTCGGCATCTTCGGTGCCACGGCCGACCAGCCGGTGCACCAGTTCGTCCCAGCTCGGAGGCAGCAGGAAGATGAGCGTCGCGGCGGGTTCCGCGGCGCGCACCTGACGAGCGCCCTGCAGGTCGATCTCGAGCAGAACGGTCTTGCCTGCGGCCAGAGCCTCGTCGATGGGCCCCCGCGGCGTGCCGTAGCGCGACTTGTTGTGGACCACCGCGTACTCGAGGAGTTCCCCGTCGGCGATCAGCCGATCGAACTCCGCGTCGTCGACGAAGTAGTAGTGCACGCCGTGGATCTCGCCGGGGCGCGGGGGCCGTGTGGTCGCTGACACCGAGAGGTGGATCTCCGGGTTGTGCTCGCGGATGTGCGCGGCGACCGTGCCCTTGCCGACCGCGGTGGGGCCGGCGAGCACGAGCAGTCGACTCCGCGCTCCTCGCGCGCTCGGCGCGGGGAAGCGCGTGTCGAGCCATTCCTCGAGTACCCGGCGCTGACGAGCTCCGAGCCCACCGAGGCGCTTGACCGGAGAGATCTGCAGCTCCTCCAGTACCCGGTCGCGCTTGCCGGCACCGATCGCGGGGAGAGCGAGGAGGAAGTCGGTGATGCGCATCGACCCCTCGACGGAGTCGGCATCCGCGGTGGCGCGATGCAGAACTGTCTGCGGGGTCACCACCCGCATCGTGAGATCGCGCTTCACCGAAGCCCTGGCGCGCCGACGCTCCACGGCGCGGCGTGCGGCAGCAGCCCTGTCGACTTCGGGAACCGTGCGCTGCGCGTCAGACACCGGCCACCTCGAGGTACTCGGCGGCGCGTGCGGTGATCGCCTCGGCCAGATCCGCGGGACCCGCCGAGAGGATGCTGCGGCTCTCGCTCGCGATCACCGCTTCCGACATCGGGCCGAAGCGGCGACGGAGGTCGGCCGGCGTGGCCCCCTGGGCGCCGAAGCCGGGAGCGAGGATGGGAGCTGCCGGTGCGAAGGGCTCGATGCCGGCCAGGGTCCAGTCGACGGTCGCGCCGATCACGAAACCGAAACTCCCCCACTCCCCTGCCGCTGACTCCACGGCGTTGCGAGCGGAGACCTCGCTGATGACCACAGCGGACACCGTCGCACCCGTCGAGCCGGTGGAGCGCTGCAGGAGCTCGGCCTCGGGGTTGCTGGTCGCGGCGAGCACGAACAGCCCCTTGCCATGGTCGGCGGCCAGCGCGAATGCCCCGTCGAGAGCACCGACTCCGAGGAACGGGTTCACCGTGAGCGCGTCGGCCTCCAGTGGTGAACCCGGAGTCAGCCACGCACGCGCGTAGTCGTCCATCGTCGAACCGATGTCTCCCCGCTTGGCGTCGGCGATCACGACGAGACCGGCCGCGCGTGCCGCTGCGAGAACATCTTCGAGTGCGGCGATGCCCTGGGAGCCGAAGCGCTCGAAGAACGAGACCTGGGGCTTGACGATGCCCACCCGCCCGGAAGCGGCCTCGACCGTGCGCAGGCCGAACTCGCGGACGCCCTGCGCATCGTCGCTCAGCCCCCACGCCGCGAGCAACGCGGCGTGGGGGTCGATGCCGACACAGAGCGGTCCGCGTGCGTGCAGCGCCGCGCGGACCCGCTCGCCGAAGCGTGCGCTCACAGTGCCGCCTTCCGCTCCAGCGCGTACTCCTGGAGGCTCTTGACCTGGAAGCCCTCGTGGGCCGCGTCCATGCCGCTCACCGCGGCGCCGAGCACGGCCATGGTCGTGAACAGGGCCTTGTCAGCGGCGACCGCTGCCGCGCGGATCTCATACCCGTCGGCACGGGCCGCCCCACCTGACGGGGTGTTCACGACGATGTCGATCGCCCCCTCGTTGATGAGGTCGACGATGTTCTTCGCCCCGGACTCCTGCGTCGCACTGAACTTCTCGACGACGGTCACGGCGATGCCGTTGCGGGAGAGGATCTCGGCGGTGCCCTCGGTCGCGACGATCGTGAAGCCCAGCTGCTGCAGTCGGTGCGCGGGCAGGATCACGGCGCGCTTGTCCGAGTCGGCGACCGAGATGAACACGGTGCCCGAGGTGGGCATGCCGCCGTAGGCCGCGGCCTGGCTCTTCGCGAACGCCGTCGGGAAGTCGCGGTCGATGCCCATGACCTCACCGGTGGAGCGCATCTCCGGGCCGAGGATGGAGTCGACCGTCTTGCCGTCGGCCGTACGGAACCGCTTGAACGGGAGCACGGCCTCCTTGACCGACACCGGGGCGTCGAGCGGAACGCGGGATCCGTCCTGCTCCGGCAGCATGCCCTCGGCGCGCAGCTCGGCGATCGTGGAACCGGTCATCACACGGCTCGCGGCCTTGGCCATCGGGATGCCGAGCGCCTTGGAGACGAAGGGCACGGTCCGGCTGGCGCGGGGGTTCGCCTCGATGACGTAGAGCACACCGGCGCTGATGGCGAACTGCACGTTCAGCAGTCCGCGCACGCCGACGCCCTTCGCGATGGCCAGAGTGGCCTCGCGCACGCGGTCCACATCGGTGCGGCCGAGCGAGACCGGAGGCAAGGTGCAGCTCGAGTCGCCGGAGTGGATGCCGGCCTCTTCGAGGTGCTCCATGACGCCGCCGATGTACAGATCGGTGCCGTCGTAGAGCGCGTCCACGTCGAGTTCGATCGCGTCGTCGAGGAAGCGGTCGACCAGGAGCGGCTTGCCCTCCTCGATGACGACCTCGCCCGCGGTGCGCACGAAGTAGTCACGCAGCGACGCGGTGTCGTAGACGATCTCCATGCCGCGTCCGCCGAGCACGAAGCTCGGGCGCACCAGCACCGGGTAGCCGATCTCCTCGGCGATGCGTACGGCGCCCTCGACGTCGATCGCGGTGCCGTTTCGCGGCGCCACGAGCCCTGCCTCGTCGAGCAGACGGGAGAAGAGCTCGCGCTCCTCGGCCAGGTCGATCGCCTCGGGGCTGGTGCCGAGCACCGTGTACCCGGCTGCCTCGATGCCCTTCGCGAGCCCGAGCGGCGTCTGGCCGCCGAGCTGGCACACGACGCCGAGGATGGTTCCGCTCGCGGCTTCCGCGTCGAGCACCTCCAGCACGTCTTCGAGCGTCAGCGGCTCGAAGTACAGGCGGTCGGAGGTGTCGTAGTCGGTCGACACGGTCTCCGGGTTGCAGTTGACCATCACGGTCTCGAAGCCGGCGTCCGACAGCGCGAACGAGGCGTGCACGCACGAGTAGTCGAATTCGACGCCCTGACCGATGCGGTTCGGGCCCGAGCCGATGATGACGACCTTGGTCCGCTCGGACGGTGCCACCTCGGTCTCGTAGTCGTAGCTCGAGTAGTGGTACGGCGTGAGAGCCGGGAACTCGCCGGCGCAGGTGTCGACCGTCTTGTACACCGGGCGGATGCCGAGGCCGTGGCGGACGCCGCGCACCTCTGCCTCGTTCGTGCCGCGGATCTCGGCGAGCTGCGCGTCGGAGAAGCCGTGCTCCTTGGCGTACCGGAGGGTCGCGGCGTCGAGCTCGGGAGCCGTGCGGACGATCTCGGCGACCTCGTTGATCAGCACGATCTGGTCGAGGAACCACGGGTCGATCGCCGTCGCGTCGAAGGCCTGCTCGACGGTCGCCCCCTTGCGCAGCGCCTGCTGCAGCGTCACGATCCGGCCGTCGGTCGGGATCCTCGAGATCTCGAGGAGTTCCTCCACCGAGCGCTCCTCCGGGCCCCAGTGGAAGCTGGATCCGCGCTTCTCCAGCGAGCGGAGCGCCTTCTGCAGCGCGGTCGCGTAGTTGCGGCCGATCGCCATCGCCTCGCCCACCGACTTCATGGTCGTGGTCAGCGTCGCGTCGGCCGCCGGGAACTTCTCGAACGCGAAGCGCGGCACCTTGACCACGACGTAGTCGAGCGTGGGCTCGAAGCTCGCCGGTGTCACGCCGGTGATGTCGTTCGGAATCTCGTCGAGGCGGTAGCCGAGCGCGAGCTTGGCCGCGAGCTTGGCGATCGGGAATCCCGTCGCCTTCGAGGCCAGGGCGCTGGAGCGCGAGACGCGCGGGTTCATCTCGATGACGATGATGCGGCCGTTCGACGGGTCCACCGCGAACTGGATGTTGCAGCCACCGGTGTCGACGCCGACGGCACGGATGATGTCGATGCCGATGTCGCGCATCTTCTGGTACTCGCGGTCGGTGAGGGTCAGCGCGGGCGCGACCGTGATCGAGTCACCCGTGTGCACGCCGACCGGGTCGACATTCTCGATGGAGCAGACCACGACCGTGTTGTCGGCCGTGTCGCGCATGAGCTCGAGTTCATACTCCTTCCAGCCGAGGATGGACTCCTCCAGGAGCACCTCGGTGGTGGGCGAGTCGCGCAGGCCCGCACCGGCGATGCGACGCAGGTCGCTCTCGTCGTACGCGAAGCCGGACCCCAGGCCGCCCATCGTGAAGCTCGGGCGGACCACGAGCGGGTAGCCGAGCTCGTCAGCGGCCGCGAGAACCTCGTCCATCGTGTGGGCGATGCGGGAATCCGCCACGTCGGCACCGGCATCGAGGACCAGCTGCTTGAAGATCTGGCGGTCCTCGCCCTTGTTGATCGCCTCGAAGTTCGCGCCGATGAGCTCGACGTCGTACTTCTCGAGGATGCCGTGGTTGTGCAGTTCGATCGCCGCGTTCAGCGCGGTCTGGCCGCCGAGGGTCGGGAGGATCGCGTCGGGGCGCTCCTTGGCGATGATCGTCTCGATGACCTGCCAGGTGATCGGCTCGATGTAGGTCGCGTCGGCGAAGTCGGGGTCGGTCATGATCGTGGCCGGGTTGGAGTTGACCAGGATGACCCGGACACCCTCTTCACGGAGCACGCGGCACGCCTGGGTGCCGGAGTAGTCGAACTCGCAGGCCTGACCGATGACGATCGGGCCGGAGCCGATGACGAGGACGGAGTTGATGTCGTCGCGCTTGGGCATTACTTGGAGTCCTTCTGGCTGGCGATGACCAGGTCGCGGAACCTGTCGAAGAGGTAGTTGGCGTCGTGCGGGCCGGCCGCCGCCTCGGGGTGGTACTGCACCGAGAAGGCCGGGATGTCGAGGGCGCGGAGGCCCTCGACGACGTTGTCGTTGAGGCCAACGTGACTGACCTCGACCTTGCCGTAGCCGTTCGGGCTGTCGAAGGAGCCCTCCAGGGGCGCCTCGACCGCGAAGCCGTGGTTGTGGGCCGTGATCTCGACCTTGCCGGTCTGCTTGTCGAGCACCGGCTGGTTGATACCGCGGTGGCCGAAGGGCAGCTTGTAGGTGCCGAGACCGAGCGCGCGGCCGAGCAGCTGGTTGCCGAAGCAGATGCCGAAGAACGGGAGGCCGTCATCGAGCACCGAGCGGAGCAGCTCGACGTGGTCGCCGGAGGCCGCGGGGTCACCGGGGCCGTTCGAGTAGAAGACCGCCACGGGGTCGATCGCCCGGATCTCGTCGATCGTGACATCCTGCGGAAGCACGTGCACCTCGAAGCCGCGGGCGGCGAGGTTGTCGATCGTCGCCTGCTTCACGCCGAGGTCGAGGACGGCGAGGTTGCCGATCCGGTTGCCCATCGCCGTGGTGATGGTCGCGACGTCGACCGAGACCTCGGCGGAGAGGTTGCGTCCCGCCATCTCGGGCGCTTCTCGGACGATGCGCACCTGCTCCTCCGGATCGAGGGCGGCATCCGGGCCGGAGAAGATCCCGCCGCGCATGGAGCCGGCCGAGCGGATGTGGCGGGTGATCGCCCGGGTGTCGATGCCGCTGATGCCCACGATGCCGTCCTCGACGAGCACGTCGTCGAGCGAGGCGTTCGCACGCCAGTTGGAGACCACACGCGAGGGGTCGCGCACGATGTATCCGGAGACCCAGATGCGACGGGATTCCGCATCCTCGTCGTTCATGCCGGTGTTGCCGATGTGCGGTGCCGTCTGCAGGACGATCTGGCCCGCGTAGGAGGGGTCTGTGATCGTCTCCTGGTAACCGGACATGCCGGTCGCGAAGACGACTTCGCCCAGGGTGCGTCCGCGGGCGCCGTAGGCGCGTCCGGTGTGGCGGGTGCCGTCTTCCAGGACGAGGACGGCGGGATCGGGGAGCTGGGCCGCGGGGGCCTGTCCGGGGGGTGTCGAGAGTGTCATGACGTTGCTCCTGTGTCGGGGGCGGCGGGGACGAGCCGCTGCAGGTCGGAGATGAGAGTCCGCGGGTCGCCGGTGGCGAGCCGCAGGTAGCTGTCGACGATCGTGTCGTCGTCGATGTTCCAGGCGATGCGCACGAGGCCGCCGGGCTCGACGACCCGGTCGATCGTGACCGTGGCGCGGTCGACGGCGACGAGCCGGGCGCTCGCGAGGAACACCGTCGGCGCGCCGTCGAGGCAGAGGGCGATGCCGCGATCCGTGAGGGCGAGTTCGCCGCGGGCCCGGTACGCGAGGGGCGACACCGCCAGACGTTCGAGCGGCTGCTCGTGCCGTGTCGTCGACACGTACAGGACCTCGTCGCGGCGGGAGACCTCCGCATGCTCCGGAACCCCCAGCGGGGCCGTGAACACGGAATCGCGGCGGATTCGTCGTCGCCAGGCGAAGAGCATGGTGAGCAGCACCAGGAGCGCGACCGCGATCGTGATCGCGACAGCGAGGTCCCGAGCGCTCATGCGCCGAGCTCCTCGACGACGCTGCCGCCGTCGACGGTGAGGACGCCCCCGTGGATCGTGTACTCGACCCGTCCGGGAAGAGCCCTGCCGAGGTACGGCGAGTTCACACTGCGGCCGTGCAGATCCGCTTCGGTGAAGACGCCGTCGACGGAGGGGTCGTAGAGCGTGATCTGGGCGGGCTGACCGACCTCGAGCGGAGTGCCGTGACCGGCGAGGCTGCCGATACGCGCCGGCGTCGCGCTCATCACCCGTGCGACATCGGACCACTCCAGCAGCCCGGTCTGCACCATCGACTGGTGCACGACGCGCAGCGCGCTCTCGAGGCCCACCATGCCGTTCGCGGCAGCCTGCCACTCGCACGCCTTGTGTTCGCTCGGGTGCGGGGCGTGGTCGGTGGCCACGATGTCGATCGTGCCGTCGGCGAGGCCCTCGCGCACGGCGAGCACATCCTCTTCCCGGCGCAGCGGCGGGTTGACCTTGTACCGCGCGTCGTATCCGCGCACCAGCTCGTCGGTCAGCAGCAGGTGGTGCGGGGTGACCTCGGCCGTGACATCGATACCGCGCTTCTTGGCCCAGCGGATGATGTCCACCGACCCCGCGGTGGAGAGGTGGCAGACGTGCAGGCGCGAGCCGACATGCTCCGCGAGCAGCACGTCGCGGGCGATGATCGACTCTTCGGCGACGGCGGGCCAGCCTGCGAGGCCCAGCTCCGCCGAGACCGTGCCCTCGTTCATCTGGGCGCCCTCGGTGAGGCGGGGATCCTGCGCGTGCTGGGCGATGACTCCCCCGAAGGACTTCACATACTCCAGCGCACGGCGCATGATCAGCGGGTCGAACACGCAGAAGCCGTCGTCGCTGAAGACGCGGACCTGCGCGCGGGAGGTCGCCATGGCGCCCAGCTCGGCGAGACGCTCGCCCTTCTGGCCGACGGTGACCGCGCCGATGGGCTGCACGGTGGCGTAGCCGGCTGCTTCACCGAGGGCGAGCTCCTGTTCGACCACACCGGCGGTGTCGGCGACCGGCGAGGTGTTGGGCATGGCGAAGACGGCCGTGAAGCCGCCGGCGGCCGCAGCCCTCGTGCCGGTGAGGATCGTCTCGGACGCTTCGTAGCCCGGTTCGCGCAGATGCGTGTGCAGGTCGACGAGTCCGGGCAGCGCGACGAGTCCCGCCGCGTCGACGACGCGCGCGCCTGAGCGGCTCAACCCGCTGCCGATCTCGGCGATCCGGCCGTCCTCGATGATGATGTCGGCGCTCTCGGCACCGAGAAGCTGTGCGCCGGTGATGACGAGGGTCTCGTTCACAGGTCTCCCCCTCGTTCGTCGTCTCGTTCTCCTGCCAGAAGCAGGTACAGCACCGCCATGCGGACGGACACCCCGTTCGTGACCTGTTCCAGCACCGTCGAACGGGGGGAATCGGCTGCTTCCGAAGAGATCTCCAGTCCCCGGTTCATGGGTCCGGGGTGCATCACAATGCTACCGCCCGGAAGAGCCGCCACTCGCCGCGCGTCCAGGCCCCAGCGGCGGGAATACTCCCGCTCAGTCGGGAAATACGCGGCGTTCATCCGTTCGAGCTGGATGCGCAGCATCATCACCGCGTCCGGCTCGTCCGCCAGCGCGTGATCGAGGTCGTACACGACCCGGACCGGCCAGAGCGAGACGTTCTGCGGAACCAGCGTAGGCGGAGCCACCAGGGTGACCTCGGCGCCGAGCGTGGTGAGCAGCCAGACATTCGAGCGGGCGACCCGTGAGTGCAGGACGTCGCCCACGATCACGACGTGCATTCCGCTCAGGTCCTGGCCGCGGCTGTCGGCGCCGAACCGACGCTTGCGGATGGTGAAGGCGTCGAGCAGAGCCTGGGTCGGATGCTCATGGGTGCCGTCGCCGGCGTTCACGACCCCCGCCGATATCCACCCGCTGGTCGCGAGGGTCTGTGGCGCACCGGAGCCCGGGTGACGGACCACGACCGCATCGGCACCGATCGCCTCGAGCGTCTGCGCGGTGTCCTTCAGGCTCTCGCCCTTCGAGACGCTGGAGCCCTTCGCGGCGAAGTTGATGACATCGGCGGAGAGTCGCTTGGCGGCGGCTTCGAACGAAATGCGCGTGCGCGTCGAGTCCTCGAAGAAGAGGTTGACGACCGTCTTGCCCCGCAGGGTCGGGAGCTTCTTGACCTCGCGCGACTGTGTGTCGGACATGTCTTCGGCGATGTCGAGGATGCGCAGGGCAGTGGTCCTGTCGAGGGTGCGGGTGTCGAGGAGGTGTCTCATTCGCCGATCGTCACCTCTTCGGCCCCGTCGTTCTCGAGGAGGCGCACGTTGACCCGCTCGGTGCGGGCGGAGGGGATGTTCTTGCCGATGAAGTCCGGACGGATCGGAAGCTCGCGGTGCCCGCGGTCGACGAGGATCGCGAGGCGCACGACGGCGGGGCGTCCGATGGACTGGATCGCGTCGAGAGCAGCGCGGATGCTGCGACCGGAGAAGAGCACGTCGTCGACGAGGACGACGGTCTTGCCGTCGATGCCGCCCACCGGGATCTCGGTCGGCTGCGGAGAACGGGTCGGGTGCTTGGCGAGGTCATCGCGGAACAGCGTGACATCGAGCGATCCGACCGGGACGGACTGCTGTGCGATCTCGCTGATCAGCAGGCCGAGTCGGTGGGCGAGAGTGACGCCCCGGGTCGGAATGCCCAGCAGGACGAGGCTCTCGGCGCCTCGATTGGACTCGAGGATCTCGTGCGCGATACGGGTCAGCGCTCGTGAGATGTCGGCTTCGTGCAGCACGGTGCGCATGCTCATCGGCCGCTCCCTTCTCCGCCTCACAGGACGGTGTTAAAGGTTGCTTGTCATGCCAGTGTATCGGAGCGATGAGGCTCCCGAGGGTCAGCTGGCCTCTCGCAGCACCGGATCGGTGACGTCGTCGATCTTCGACGAACGGATCGCGTGACCGGCGGTGGAAAGGCAGCGCCCGGTCTTCAGATCCCACTTCCAGTCGTGCATGCTGCACGTGAGGATGCCGTCTTCGTCGACCGTGCCGGTGCGGGTGAGGTCTGCGCGCAGGTGCGGGCAGCGACGCTGAACGACCCAGTCGCCGATCTCGGTGTCTTCGGTCTGGTCGGTCTGCTCCTGGTACCAGTTCTCGACGTACTCGATGCGATCGACCGACAGGCACTTGAGGAACGTGGTCAGGAACTCGTTGAACTTGCCGCTGCGGCCCACGGAGAACTGCATCGAGAGGAAGATCGAGTTCGACCAGTCGATCTCGTGGTCGACGATGTTGGTCGACACCAGATCGGCGGGGATGGTGTACCAGTACACGCACTCTTCGCCCGCGTACTCGCGGACCTTCGCGCGCGGGAAGTCCACGACCATGTCGAGTTCGCCGATGCGGAAGCGCACGCAGCCACCGACGCCGAGCCGGATCGTGCGGGACTTCTTCAGCAGCGGCTCCCACCACGTCTTGAGGGCTTCGAGCATCTCCGCGGGCGGGATGATCTCGGCGCGAGAGGCCTCCTCATCGTGGATCTCCTGCTGTCGGCTCGCGCGCTGCTCCTCGAGGTAGTCCCACTTCTCATCGAAGATGTGCGCGATCTCGGCCTCGGTGTAGAGGGTCTGCTCGCTGGTGACCGCGCCCCCGTCGACCGTGACCACGGTGCCGGGGATGAAGAGCTGGCCGTCGTACTGCGGCGCGAGCTCCTTCATGTGCGCGAGGAACTGCTTCTGATCCGTGAAGATCGACTCGCCGTTCTTGCCGAGCCCGTTGAAGTCGAACAGGTCGTCGCGGAGGAACATGGGCGGGCCGGCCATCGGGAAGACGTGCGGGGCATCGACCTTCTCGATGTAGTACATGGCGCGCTTGTTCTGCGCCTCGCGCTTGAGCCGAGCGAAGTTCTGCTTGGCATCCAGCGGCAGGTCGTAGACCATGGGCCACCAGATAGCTCCGGAGACCTGCGTGAAGTACGCGTCGGGCTTGCCGAAATCGAGCAGCTTCTCGAGGTCGAGCGGGTGCGAGTCGTTCTGGTTGAGCACCGAGCCGGTACCGTCGTCGACGCTCAGGGAGGAGTCGCCGATCGGACCGTCGCTGGGCGCGCGCAGCGGTGTGATCATCATCTTGAGCTCACCGCGCTCGATGACCCGACCCGCGGGTGCGTAGGTGATGTTCGTGTAGCCGAGCGCGCGGATGTCCTTCTCGAGGTCATCCGTCGGGTACTCCGGAAGAAGCACCTCGATGTCCTTGCGGATATAGCGCTCGAGCAGCTTCGGGTCGAAGTGGTCGCGGTGGCGGTGCGAGATCCAGAGGAAGTCGGCCTCACGCCCGAAACGCTCCCAGTCGAGCCCTCGGTTGTCGGGGAACGGGAACCAGGATCCGTAGAAAGAAGGCCCGAGGACCGGGTCGCAGATGATGTTCCCGCCCAAGGTCTCGATGAACATCCCGGCGTGGCCGAGTCCCGTGATCCGCATTACATTCCTCCCGAAAGTGAACCGTTCGATTGTACCGAGGGCTCCCTGTGGGCCCGGTCGACCTCGCCGTGAGTATTCCGGTCAGGCGTCGAAGAACCCGCGGCGGCCTCACCGACACATCGCCGCGCGAGGCCGCCGTGCCACACTTCAGGCGTTGGAGCCGTGGGGGTATCGCAGGCGGGCCGCTCCGATGACCAACAAGGTGATGAGCGCTGCCAATGCGACTATCAGGAGAGCAGTGGCGCCTACGGATCCGGTGATCGTCACGGCCGGAGCATATTCCCGTCCGGCAGCGCCGCGAAACGTCGCGATAAATGGAATCGCGATCGTCGTCCCGCCGCCGAACGCCACGGCCGCGCATAGCATCCATCCAACGAGCACGATCCCGACCGAGATGAGGAGTGAATGGAGAACGACCAGGCAATAGCCAACCATCGACGAAGCCGAGCCGCGCATTCCGATCGCCCCTTCAGCGCTCGTCATCGTACGCACCTGGCAGTGAAGCCATTCTTCGTGGACAGCTCGGGATACTTCCCCATCGCCCGGCACGTGTTCCACCAGCTGACAACGATCCACGTAGCGACACCGAGTACCGCCGCGGCAACGACGATCATCGCAATCGTCGTCACGACGATGACGACCAGGGGGAGAGGATCGGCAACGACGGGGTACGCCACGTCGCTGAGCTCCTGATGCTTGACGATCTGCGTCAAGGTCGTTCCCTCGACGATGTAATGCGTTGGTACTGCCTCGCCATTGGCGTCGCGGGCCCAAGCCGGCTCAAAGACCACCTTGGTCACACCTTGCGCGTCAATGATCTGCGCCCCGCCTTCGTCGGTCGCCACGAGCCTGTGCCCTGCGGGAATCGACAGGCCATACGCGTAAGACTCGGACGCCAGTTCATTCTCGATGACCGAGAGGAGCTGTACGCCTCCCTCCGTCGGAACGACGGCGTTGGAGCTCTCACCGCCAGAGGCAAACGCGACGGCGCCGTTCTCTAGCGTACTGGCGGGGGCTGAGGTTGCTGCATTGGGGAGAGATATCCCGAGCGAGAACTCCCCTACGGTCATGGAAACGCCATCTCTGGCATTGGCCGGGATGATCACGTCCAGATAGCCGTCGCTCATCACAGGATTAGCATTGTCCTGCGCTGGCGACTGGGAGCCGACGGGGTGCTGGAGCAAACCTTCACCCAGGTTGCCGAGAGCGCTTGCGACTGCCTGATCCTCCTCACCATATGAGGACGTACCTTCCTCGGCGAGAGCCGGTGTAGCCGTCACCATTGTTGCAGCCAACGCTCCCGCGATGATGATTCCTACTGTCCGGTGCATCTCCAAGCCTCCTCTATTTGATCCCCGCTAACCGGTAACACGCTAGCTGTGTACGGGTTGCGACTGCTTGCGCACCGAACTTCCCGTAGATGCGCCCCACCCACCCCGTCCGGCTTGAGCTGTCCAAACGACGTGCCCGCGCTCGTCCTCCTTCGAACCTCGCGGCGAGAGACAGGTCAGGCGTCGAAGAGCCCGCGGATGTCCTCGGCGGAGAGCGACTGCGCGAACAGTGCCTCGTCGTCCAGCACCGCCGTGAACAGGCGGGCCTTCCGACGCTGGAGTTCGAGCACCTTCTCCTCGATCGTGCCCGTGGCGATCATGCGGTAGACGAACACCTGGCTGTCCTGACCGATGCGGTGCGTGCGGTCCACAGCCTGCGCCTCGGCGGCCGGGTTCCACCACGGGTCGAGCAGGAACACGTAGTCGGCCTCGGTGAGGGTGAGTCCGAATCCGCCGGCCTTCAGGCTGATGAGGAACACCGGCTGCTCCCCCGACGTGAAGCCGTCGACCACTTTCTGACGGTGCCGCGTCGAACCGTCCAGATGCGCATACGGGATGCCTGCGGCATCAAGGCGCGCCGCGGCCATGTCGAGGAACGACGTGAACTGGCTGAACACCAGAGCCCGATGGCCCTCGGCCTGCAGTTCGATCACACGCTCGAGTAACACGTCGAGCTTGCGCGAGCCGATCTTCGCGTCTTCGGGATCGACCAGTCCGGGGGCCAGGCTGAGCATGCGCATCAGCGTCAGAGAGCGGAACACGATGAAGCGGTTGCGGTCGAGGTCTTCCAGCAGTCCCAGCACCTTCTGCCGCTCGCGCTGCAGGACGACCTCGTAGAGCGCCCGGTGGGAGGAACTCAGCTCGACCTCGAGGATCTGCTCCTGTTTCGCCGGCAGCTCCGGCGCGACGAGTTCTTTCGTGCGCCGCAGCAAGAGCGGGCGGATGCGGCGGCGCAGCCGTTCGAGTCGGCGCTGCCGATAGGCGCCGCCCTCCTCGTTCTCGGGGACCTTGCCCTGCTCGATCGGCTGGATGTAGTCCTCGCGGAACTTCCGGGCCGAGGCGAAGAGGCCCGGCGCCGTCAGCTTGAGCAGGGCCCACAGCTCGCTGAGACTGTTCTCCATCGGGGTTCCGGTGACCGCGAAGGTGACGTCCGCGCGGAACGTCGCGGCCGCGCGGTGCAGCTTGGTCTCGGGGTTCTTCACGAACTGGGCTTCATCGAGGATGAGCCCGGCCCATTCGACCCCGGCGTACACGTCTTCGTCGAGCCGTGCGACCGCATAGCTCGTGATCACGAGGTCGATGTCCCGCAGCGAGTCCGTCAATGGCGGCCCCTGCGTGCTCGCCCTGACCTGCACGCGCAGCGTCGGCGCGAATCGCGCGGCCTCGCTGCGCCAGGTCGCGAGGACAGACGTGGGCACGACGACGAGGAACGGTCGCCGCTCCCCCGCTTCGCGCGCGTGCATGATGAGCGCCAGCAGCTGCAGCGTCTTGCCGAGGCCCATGTCGTCGGCGAGGATGCCGCCGAGACGGTGCGCCCAGAGAAAGGCGAGCCAGTCCAGGCCCTCTTTCTGATAAGGGCGGAGTTCGGCCGTGATTCCCTGCGGCACCGCGACCGCCGGCACGGAACTCGCCCGACGCAGCCCGTCGGCCGTCGCCCGCCATGTCACTGCGGGAAGAGCCTCGTCGGCGAGATCCTCGAACTCCTCCCAGAGATCGGTCTGATGTCGGCTGATCCGCGGGCCGGCTTCCCACTCCTCGAGTTCGCCGGCCTCCTCGATCAGTTCGCGGAGGCGGTCGAGCGCCCGGTGATTCAGGGAGAAATAGCCGCCGTCGGAGAGGAGGAGCTTCTTCTTCCCCTTGCTGAGTGCGGTGAAGAGCGGTCCGAACGGGATGGTCCGGCCGTCGATCTTCACCAGGACGCCGAGATCGAACCAGTCGGGATCAGTGCTCTCGACCGTGGTCACCGTGATCTCAGGCTCGCCCGTGAGCTCGTGATAGCTCTTGCTGCGGCCGGTGACGGTAACGGTGACGCCCTCGGCCTCGAGCGCCGGCACCACTCGGGTGACGAACTCGGCGGCCGCGATGTCGTGGAAAGTCCCGGTGGGCGCGAGCTCCTCCCCCAGTCGTTCCGTCCACACGGCCTGCAGCGCATCCCTGAGGGCATTCTCGGCGACGGCGTCTCGCACCGCATCGGAACTCGGCGTGAAAGGCACGAGACCGAACCCGCGGTAGTCCCACGCGAACGAATACTTGACGGTGTCGCCCCGTTGGAAGGACAGCTCCACCACGGCACGGGGCGCCGGAAGAGGAGGCAGCTCGACCCGACCGACCGGCCGCACATCGATGCGACGCGCCAGCAGCGGGTAGGCATCACGGAAGAATGCCGCCTCGTCACCGGCAGGCACCTCGAGACCCTTGCCGGCGCCGAGCAGGGCGTGCACGGGGCGGCTGATCGCCACCTCGGCCAGCGTGACACGGAGATTCGTGCCGCGTTGTGCGACCTCGTACAGACCACTGTGCCCGATCGGATGCACGGCGAGCGGTTCGACCTCGCGGCCGTCGATCGTGACGGCCGGGTGCACGACGAGGCCACCGCCCTCGCGTGCGACGGTCGCACCGATCGATGCACGCTCCGCGAGCACGACGGTCGTGCTCTTCTGGGTGGCGACCAGCGGGATGCCGACGTCGGCCGCGGCACGCAGATGCCCCCAGAGCAGGCCGGACTCGATCAGGTCGGCGACCAGCCAGTCGCCGGCCGTGCCCGACAGAAGAGTGTCGCGCGCGATGCTGAGCAGATCGGCGAACCACCGCGACCGGTCGCGTCCGTACTGCGTGGGCGAGCGGCGGACCGCGTCCCACGATGCGGTGCCCTGCACCCAGGCGCCGGTCGACGCACTCTTCTCGAGCGGCCGGATGCCGAGCAGGATCTCGCCGGTACGCTTCGCCACGTCGCGCGCGGTCGCCGTGCGCTGCGGGCGAGACGCCCACGGGTTCGCGCCTCGGCCGTCGCGCAGCCGCAGTTCCACACCGAGTGCGAGTGGAGTTTCTGCGTCGTCGCGCGGAGAACCGAGAATCGACCGCCAGTCCGCGGATGACGAGCCCTCCGAGCGGGACGGATCGGACGCGAGGGACATGCCCCCATCCTCTCCGACACCACCGACAGTGCCTCGCGGCGGACGATCAGGCGGAGCGGGCTACCCGCGCGAGGACGCCGTGCACGAACGCGCCGGAGTCGTCGGTCGAGAACTCCTTCGCGAGCTCCACGGCCTCGTCGATCGCCACGGCCGTCGGAACCTCGTCGTTGTAGAGGATCTCCCACACCGCGATGCGGAGCAGCGCGCGGTCGACCGCGGGCATCCGCTCGAGCTTCCAGTCGCGGCTGTGCGTCGTGATCTGCTCATCGATCTCGTCGCGCTGGTCGATGATGCCGTCGACGATCTCGCGGGCATAGAGCCAGGAGGCCTCACGTGCAGGCTCGCTGGCCGCACGCTTCGCCTCGGCCGCCAACGTCACGGCGATGTCATCCCCGCGCACATCGGCGGAGAACAGGATGTCGAGAGCGCGCTTGCGCGCCTTCGTCCGGGCGCTCACGCCTTACTTCTCGCGGCCGAGGTAGTCACCCGTGCGGGTGTCGACCTTGACCTTGGTGCCGGTCTCGACGAACAGCGGCACCTGGATCTCGTAGCCGGTCTCGAGCGTCGCGGGCTTGGTGCCGGCCGACGAGCGGTCGCCCTGCAGGCCCGGCTCGGTGTAGGTGATCTCGAGGATCACGGATGCCGGAAGGTCGATGTACAGCGGGTTGCCGTTGTTCAGGGCGATGGTCACGGCCTGGTTCTCGAGAAGGAAGTTCTTCGCGTCGCCGACAGTGGCGGCGCCGACCGTGATCTGGTCGAAGTCGGTCTGATCCATGAAGACGTAGCCGTCGCCGTCGGTGTACAGGTACGTGTAGTCGCGGCGGTCGACGTTCTCGATCTCGATCTTCGCGCCCGCGTTGTACGTGCGGTCGACGACCTTGCCGGAGACGACATTCTTCAGCTTCGTGCGCACGAACGCGCCACCCTTGCCGGGCTTGACGTGCTGGAACTCGATGACGCTCCAGAGCTGCCCGTCGATGCTGAGGACGACGCCGTTCTTGATGTCTGCGGTAGATGCCATGCGCTGCGAGTTCCGTTCGTGTGTCTGCGGGTTCGGACGAGGCCGACAGTCGAGTCTAAGGGATGAGCGGCCGGACCCCCGCACGGCCCATGCCGTGGATCAGCCCATCCCACGAGAACGTAGGCCCGCAGCACCGCCTCGCACGCCCCGTGGACGTCATCCGTTTAGGCGCTCAGCTGATGGCCATCGCCGTGGACGGCGACTCGTTTCGATCAGAGGTGCGTGACCAGTTCGCGCACGGCGTCGGCATATCCGTCGACGCCGCGTCCGACGATGCGGACCACGGCGACATCATGCAGGTAGGAGTGGTGGCGGAACTCCTCGCGCGCGTACACATCAGAGATGTGCACCTCGGCGAACGGCAGCGACACACCCGTCAGCGCGTCCCGCAGCACCACGGAGGTGTGCGTGAGGCCGCCGGGGTTGATCACGATGGCCGCGCAGTCCTCGCGCGCGGCGTGGATGGCGTCGATCAGGACGCCCTCGTGGTTGCTCTGCACCGCGCGCACCTCGAAGTCGAACTCGGCGGCGGCAGCAGCGGTGATCCGCTCCACGTCGGCGAGCGTGGCGGTGCCGTAGACCTCGGGTTCGCGCGTGCCCAGCAGGTTCAGGTTCGGGCCGTTGACCAGGAGGATGCGGCGGGTCACGCACCCACCTCCTGGTAGGCGGCGAACATCAGCGACTCGTCCGGGGCCTGCAGCACGGTGGGCTTGGCGATGTCGTCGAGCAGGATGAAACGGAGCATCCCGCCGCGGCTCTTCTTGTCGCGCTGCATCGTGGCGAGCAGTTGCGGCCACGCTCCGGCGCGGTACGACGTGGGAAGCCCCAGAGAGTCGAGGACGGTGCGGTGGCGTTCGGCCGCGGCGTCGGAGAGCCGGCCCGCGAGGCGAGAGAGCTCCGCGGCGTACAGCATCCCCACCGAGATCGCCGCACCATGCCGCCAGCGGTACCGCTCGGCATGCTCGATCGCGTGCCCGAGGGTGTGTCCGTAGTTCAGGATCTCGCGGAGGCCGGCCTCGCGGAAGTCGTCGGAGACCACCTCCGCCTTCATACCGATAGCCAGCTCGATCGCACGACGGAATTCGTCGGTGGTCGTATCCACCGCGCGGACGGGATCAGCCTCGATGATGTCGAGGATCTCCGGTGCCCAGATGAACCCGGCCTTGACCACCTCGGCGAACCCTGCCGTCGCCTCGTTCGGGCTGAGACTGGCGAGCTCGTCGAGGTCGCCGATCACGGCGCTGGGGGCCCAGAACGCGCCGACGAGGTTCTTGCCCTCGGCGGTGTTGACGCCCGTCTTTCCGCCGACCGCGGCGTCGACCAGTCCGAGCACGGTGGTGGGCACCTGGACCAGCTGCACACCGCGCAGCCAAGTCGCCGCGACGAAACCGGCGAGATCGGTCACCGCACCCCCGCCGTAGCCGACGACGGCGTCGCTGCGGGTGAAGTCGGCCTGCCCCATCACCTGCCAGCAGAACGCGGCCACCTCGATGCGCTTGCCCTGCTCCGCATCCGGGAT
Source organism: Microbacterium sp. Mcb102 (assembly GCF_024519805.1). Taxonomy (NCBI): domain Bacteria; kingdom Bacillati; phylum Actinomycetota; class Actinomycetes; order Micrococcales; family Microbacteriaceae; genus Microbacterium; species Microbacterium sp. Mcb102. The sequence continues at coordinate 768,229 of NZ_JALJRG010000001.1, forward strand.
CTCGGCGAGAAGCACTTCGCGCGGCCCCTCGGCGGTGTCGGCGAGCAGACGGTCGCGCAGCTCGGCCGCGCGTGCCGCGAGCGTCGGCGGGTGCACGACCAGGATCTTGCGCACACCCGGCGCGAGGGCCGCCGAGACCTGCTCCAGGATCCCCCGCCCGATCGTGATGTCGTAGGCATCGTTCCCGGTGACGCTGATGGTCGTCGTGCTCATCGCTGCTCTCTCCTCCATGTCACGATGTCGTCCGCGATCCTCTGCATCGGACGACGTGAGGTGTCGAAGGTCGTCGAGGCGACCTCGGCGTACCACCTCCGGCGTTCCTCGAAGATCTTCTTCCAGCGCTCGACCGGATCCTCCTCGCCCGCCAGCAGCGGACGATTGCTGCCGCGCAGGCGGTCGGCCACCGCATCGACGCTCACCGTCAGGAAGACGACCGGTTGATCCTTGAGCAGATCGCGCGTGTCGGCCTGCGTCACCGCGCCGCCTCCGAGGGAGATCACGCCGCCCTCGGAGAGCGCGTCCGCCACCGCTGCCCGTTCCAGGTCTCGGAAGTGCGCCTCGCCGTGCTCCGCGAAGATGGCGGGGATCGGCCCGTGAGCGGCGACGATGCGCTTGTCGGTGTCGACGAAGGCGACTCCCAGTCGACGCGCGACGCGTCGACCGACGCTGGTCTTGCCGGCGGCCATCGGGCCGACCAGCACCAGCGTCAGCGGGTCAGCCTCGCTCGTCATGCGCGATGAGCGCCGCCTCGGACGCGGGTGTCGTGCGCAGCTCCGCGGGGATGCCGTCGAGGTACCCGTCGAGGTTGCGCCGCGTCTCACGGATGCTGTCGCCGCCGAACTTCTCCAGCACGGCGTTCGCCAGCTCGACCGCGACCATGGCCTCGGCGACCACACCCGCCGCGGGAACCGCGCACACGTCGGAGCGCTGGTGATGGGCGGTCGCGTCGTCGCCGGTCGCGATGTCGATGGTGCGCAGCGCGTGCGGCACCGTGGCGATCGGCTTCATACCGGCACGCACGCGCAGCACGGTGCCCGTGGACATGCCGCCCTCGGTGCCGCCGGCGCGGTCGGAGCCGCGGGTGATGCCGTCAGCGGTCGCGAACAGCTCGTCGTGCGCCGCCGAGCCACGACGGCGCGTGGTCTCGAACCCGTCGCCGACCTCGACGCCCTTGATCGCCTGGATGCTCATCAGCGCCTGGGCGAGACGGGCGTCCAGACGCCGGTCCCAGTGCACGTGCGAGCCGAGCCCGGGCGGGAGGCCGTACGCCAGCACCTCGACGATGCCGCCGAGCGTGTCGCCGTCCTTCTTCGCGTCGTCGACCTCGGCGACCATGAGTGCCGACGTCGCGGCGTCGAAGCAGCGGAGCGGATCGGCGTCCAAGGCGTCCACGTCGTCCGGCGTCGGAAGAGCAGAGCCCGGAGGAACCTGCACCGGACCGATCGAGAGCGTGTGGCTGACCAGACGGATGCCGAGCTCGCCGAGGAACGAACGGGCGATGGCGCCGAGAGCGACGCGTGCCGCCGTCTCGCGCGCGCTCGCACGCTCGAGGATCGGACGCGCCTCGTCGAAGTCGTACTTCTGCATGCCGACGAGGTCGGCGTGCCCCGGGCGCGGCCGCGTGAGCGGAGCGCTGCGCCCACGGGACTTGTCGGTGAGCTCGACGGGTTCGGGGTTCATGACCTCGATCCACTTCGGCCACTCGGTGTTGCCGATGCGCAGGGCGATCGGGCTGCCCAGGCTCTTTCCGTGGCGGACGCCGCCCGAGAGGGTCAGCTCATCCTGCTCGAACTTCATGCGCGAGCCGCGGCCGTAGCCCAGCTTTCGACGGGCGAGATCGGCCTGGATGGCCTCGGAGGAGACAGGGACGCCGGAGGGCAGACCCTCCATGACGGCGATGAGTTCTGGGCCGTGGGATTCGCCGGCCGTGAGCACGCGGAGCATTGCTCCAGTCTCCCACGGGTTCGGACCCCCGCTGCGCCGCGTTTCGTCCTGCGAGTCGGCTCAGAGCGCGGCGCGCATCGCGGCAACGACCGAGCCCTCATCCGGTAGCTCGATGCGGGGGTCACCGTGATGGAAGATGCGGATCTGACGCACGGCCTGGTGCAGCAGCATGCCGAGTCCGGAGATCACCGCGCCATCCCCCCAATTCGCCGCGAGAGCCGAGGGCCACGGCGCGTACGCGGCGTCGAAGAGCGCTCCCCCGCTCGCCGCCAAGGCCGTCGAGGTGTCGACGGGGAGTGCGGTCCCACTCGGCAGCGTGGCGATCGTGAGGTCGGCGGACGCGGTCGGCCCATCGAGCGGCTGCGCCTCCACCACGACGTCGATGCGCGCTCCGAGCGCCACCAGCCCCGCCGCTCGTTCGGGTCGTCGGGCATGCACGACCACCCGGGTCGCACCCAGCTCCGACGCCGCCACGAGCGCGGAGGCAGCCGTGGCGCCGGCCCCGAGGATGCGGACCGTTCCCGCCTCGGTCACCCCGGCCTCGGCCAGTGCGTCGACGATCCCTCCTACGTCGGTGTTGAAACCCGCGGGTGCGTCCCCGAGCAGCAGGGTGTTGACGGCGCCGGTGAGCTCGGCGTGGGCGTCCCTCGTCTCAGCGGCGCGAAACGCCTCCTCCTTCAACGGCATGGTCAGCGAGAGACCGCGCCAAGAGTCGTCGAGTCCTCGGAGCGCCCCCGCGAATCCGTCGGCGGTGACCTGACGGCGCCCGTACTCCCAGTCCATGCCCAGCACGCGGTAGGCCGCGGCGTGCAGGTCCGGCGACTTGGAGTGCGCGATCGGGTCGCCCCAGACCGCCAGACGGGTACCGGTCACCGTCTCAGCAGCCCGCGTCGGGGTTTTCCCGGCACCACGCGCGCCACTTCTCGATCCCCTGTTCGTGCTCGGACATGGTCTCGGAGAACTGCGTCTCCCCGGTTTCGAGGTTGATCGTGACGAAGTACAGCCAGGGACCGTCCGCCGGATGCATGGCGGCATCGATGGCAGCGTCGCTCGCGCTCGAGATCGGGGTCGCGGGGAGTCCTTGGCGCTTATAGGTGTTCCACTCGTTGTCGCTCTCGAGCGCCTCCTTGGAGCTCGAGACGACACCCTCGTGCAGCGATCCATAGCCGTACTGGGCTGTCGAGTCCATCTGCAGCAGCATGTCGATGTCCAGACGGTTCTGGATGACTCGCGACACCTTCGCGAAGTCGTCCAGTCGGCCTTCACGCTGGATGATCGAGGCGATCGTCAGCACGCGCTGCGCGTCTTCGGGCGGCACTCCTGCCTCATCGAGCGCTTGGCGGGTGCGGTCGACCATCCGCTGGATGACCTGCGTCGGGGTGACCTCAGGGTCGAAGGTGTACACGGCCGGGAACAGCCAACCTTCGAGGCTACGCGCGTCGACGCCGTACTGAGAGGGGTCCTTGACGGCCGCCTCGAAGTCGGCGAGCGGGAGCCCGAGAGTCTCGGCCATGCCGGGCAGCGACGAGACGATCGTCGCGCCCTCGCCGACCGACACGGTGTTCTCAAGCTTGTTGGTCTCATCCTCGAGAGCGGCGAGAGCGGCCTCGGCCGTCATCTTCTGCTGCAGGCGATACACACCGGGGTAGAACGTCGGGTTGATGCCCTCATCGACCAAGTAGTCGTAGAACACATCCTCGGTCTTCGTGACGCCCGCTTCGTGGAGAGCGATCGAGACCGGTCCTCCGGTGTCGCCTTCCTTGATAGTGACCAGTGCTTCGCCGGTCGCCTGCCCCGGTTCCCAGTCCTTCGACGGCCCCCAGCCCATGGCCTCGCTGATCCTGTCACCGTAGGTGTTCGCCACCCAGACGCCGGCTCCCGCGAGGCCGCCGACGATTGCGAGGACGATGATCAACGCGATCAGGCATCCCTTGCGACGCTTCTTCTTCGGCGTGGCGTCGACGTGATCGTCGTGCGGGGCGAAGAGATCGTCGAGCCCGCCGCCGATCACGGGCTCCGGCGTCGCGGCCGGCGACGCGGATGCTGCCGGCCGCCGGGTCACCGGAACGGCTCGCGTCGGCGTATCGCCCGCGTCCACGGAGTCGGCCGAGTCGCGCACAGGGGTCGGCGACGGGGACGCGCGGTTCGCCGCGGCCGCCTCGTCGGCGGACGCACGGACCGGCACGGGCGATGGCTGCAGATGGTCACCCGATGCGCCGTTCGTGGGCGCCGTGGCGTCCCCCGAGGCGGCTTCACGAGCCGCACGACGCGAACCCGGAGCGGGCGCACTGTTGTCGACCGTCGGACTCTGCGTGGTCGGCTCCGGAAGGTTCTCGAACAGCTCCCCCAGGCGGGAGTCTGCGTCATGCCGCGGCGTTTCGTTGTCGCGTTCGGACATCGTCAGGCGTGCTCCTCGTCAGGCGAGATGGCCGCACCGGCCGGGTTTCCGGTGCTCTTCTCCATATCGATCGCCTGCTGCAGAAGCACCACGGCGGCGACCTGATCCACAATGCTACGAGACTTCTTCTGAGATCTCCCGGAACTGCGCAGGGCGGCGTGCGCGGAAACGGTGCTCAGACGCTCGTCGACGAGCCGCACGACGATGCCACTGCGCAGCTGGAGAGCCGCCGCGAACTCCCGTGCGTCCGTTGTCGACGGCGTATCGGCGCCCCGCATGTTCACCGGCAGTCCGACCACGAACTCCAGAGGCTCGTACTCCCCCGCGAGCTGGACGAGGCGATCGATCGACGCCTCGTCCCGCGGGACCGTCTCGACCGGCACGGCGAGCATGCCGTCCGGGTCGCAGCGGGCGACACCGACCCTCGCCCGACCGACGTCGATGCCGAGCCGCACACCGCGGCGGAAGCCGCTCACGCGCCGTGCAGCTCCTGCGAGATGGCCTCGAGAGCCGCGGGAAGAGCCGTGGCGTCCGCGCCGCCGCCCTGCGCGACATCATCGCGTCCTCCGCCACCGCCGCCGAGTACACCGGCGGCGCGCTTCGCGAGCGCACCCGCCTTCGCGCCGGCGGATCGAGCAGCATCGTTCGTCGCCACGACCACGACCGGGCGACCGTTGACGACCGCCCCCAGGGCGACGACCGCGGCATCGGAGCCGAGCCGATCGCGCACGCCGTTGACGAGGTCGCGCACATCATCGGCAGATGCCACGTCGCCGAGGTTGAGTGCTGCGAGCCGGAAGGCGCCGACGCGCTTCGCGGCCTCGACGATCGCCGGGATCTGCCCCGCGCGCTGCTGGGACTCGAACTGCGCGATGCGCTTCTCCGCGGCCTTCAGGCTCGCCGTGAGATCGGCAATCCGCTCGGGCAGCTGCTCACGGGGCGTCTTCAGCGAGCTGGTGAGCTGCGAGACGATCGCCCGCTCGGCTGCGAGCTCGCGGAAGGCATCGGCGCCGACGAGGGCTTCGATACGGCGGTTGGATGCACCGACGGACGATTCTCCGACGAGGCTGACCAGACCGATCTCGGCACTCGTGCCCACGTGTGTACCGGCGCACAGCTCACGCGACCAGGGGCCGCCGATGTCGACCATGCGCACGACGTCGCCGTACTTCTCGCCGAACAGCGCCATGGCGCCGGCTTCCTTCGCCTCGTCGAGGGAGACGATGCGTGTGGTCACCTCGAGGGCGTCCTGCACGGCGCGGTTGGTGATCTCCTCGATCTCGCTGCGCGTGTCCGCGGAGAGCGCCTGCGACCACGAGAAGTCGAATCGCATGTAACCCGCGCGGTTCAACGACCCCGCCTGCGTGGCGGTCGGTCCGAGCGTGTCCCGGAGAGCGGCATGCACGAGGTGCGTCGCCGAGTGCGCCTGGCGTGCCGCGCGACGGTTGGCGGCGTCCACGACGGTCGTCGCGACGTCGTCGACCGCGACGCTTCCGCGGGCGACCTCGACGGTGTGGCTGATAAGACCGGGAACGGGCTTCTGCACATCGAGTACCTCGAGCTCGTAGCCCGGTCCGACGATCGTGCCCTTGTCGGCGACCTGACCGCCCGACTCCGCATACAGCGTGGTCTCGCTGAGTACGACCTCGGCGATCTGCCCCTCGGCGGCGCTGCGCACCGGAACCCCGTCGACGAGCAGCCCGATGACACGGGACTCGACCTCGAGCGCCGTGTATCCGTCGAAGCCGGTCTCGCCCAGGGCGCGCAGGTCGCGGTACACCGAGACGTCGGCGAGCTGACGCTTGCGATTGCGAGCGTCGTCCTTGGCGCGCTGGCGCTGCTCCTGCATGAGCGTGTCGAACGCGGTGCGGTCGACCTCGAGCCCGGCCTCTTCGGCAACCTCGAGGGTGAGATCGATCGGGAAGCCGTAGGTGTCGTGCAGCAGGAAGGCCTCGGGACCACTGAGGGTCTTGCCGCCGCCCTTCTTGGTCTCGTCCAGAGCGAGGTCGAGGATCGTCGAACCGGCGACGAGCGTGCGACGGAAGGTCTCCTCCTCCGCGAAGGCCGACGCCGAGAGCACAGACCAGTCCTTCTCGAGCTCCGGGTATGTGGTCTTCATCACGTCGCGCGATGCGGCGAACAGCTCGGGGAACACCGGCTCGTCGACGCCGAGCAGACGCATGGAGCGAACGGTGCGGCGCATGAGGCGGCGGAGGATGTACCCGCGTCCCTCGTTGGAGGGACGAACCCCGTCGGAGAGGAGCATGAGCGAGGAGCGCACGTGGTCGGCGACGACGCGGAAGCGCACGTCATCCTCGTGCTGCACGCCGTAGCGGCGTCCGGAGAGCTCGACGGCGCGGTCCAGCACCGGACGCACCTGGTCCGACTCGTACATGTTCTCCACGCCCTGCTTGAGGAAGGCGACGCGCTCGAGGCCCATGCCGGTGTCGATGTTCTTCATCGGCAGCTCGCCGACGATGTCGAACTCGGTCTTGCCACGGATGTTCTCGATGAAGTCCTGCATGAACACGAGGTTCCAGATCTCCAGGAACCTCGTGTCGTCGACGGCGGGGCCGCCGTCCTTTCCGTATGCCGGACCGCGATCGAAGAAGATCTCGGAGTCGGGGCCACCGGGGCCGGGCTGTCCGGTGTTCCAGTAGTTGTCCGCGCGTCCGAGACGCTGGATACGCTCGGGCTTCAGCCCGATGATGTCGCGCCAGATGGCCTCGGCCTCGTCGTCGGTCTCGTAGACGGTGACCCAGAGGTCCTTCTCATCGAAGCCGAGACCGCCGTCGGACTCGGAGCTCGTCAGCAGCTCCCAGGCGTAGCGGATCGCGCCTTCTTTGAAGTAGTCGCCGAACGACCAGTTGCCGAGCATCTGGAAGAACGTGCCGTGACGCGCGGTGCGACCGACCTCTTCGATGTCGTTCGTGCGAATGCACTTCTGCACATCGGCGATGCGCGGATGCGGGGCGGGGACGACGCCCGTGAGGTACGGGATCATCGGCACCATCCCGGCCACCGTGAACAGCAGCGACGGATCGTCGCTGACGAGTGAGGCCGAAGGGACGATGAGGTGGTCGTTCTTCTCGAAGAAGTCGAGGTAACGCTGCGCGATCTCCGCAGTTTTCATAGAGTGCCGGGTGTCCTTGCGTGAAGATGCCGCGCCGTGGCGCTGCTGCGGTGGTTCAGTTGTCGCCCGGCTCCGTGAGCCGTGCCTCCTGCTCGCGGTAGGCGTCGCCGATGAGAGCGGTGAATCCGTTGATCCTGGCGTCGACCTCAGCGAGGATGTCGTGACCGCGCGGGTCCTTGTTCATGAAGTGAGCCGCGACGAAGCCGCCGATCACACCGACCAGGAACCATTGCACGTTCTTCATGTCGTCATCCTTGCCCTTGATCCGCGAAGGCGCGGTGTCACCATCGTATGCCGAAACGACAAGAGGCGTCGGGTCACCCCGACGCCTCTTGCGCTGCTGCTCTCAGAGAGCAGCGTGAGCGATGCTCAGCGTGCTGCGTAGTACTCGACGACGAGCTGCACTTCACAGGTCACGGGGACCTCGGCGCGCTTCGGACGACGAACCAGACGCGACTGGAGCTTGTCGAGCTCGACCTCGAGGTAACCGGGAACGGGCGGCAGAACCTCGGCGTGACCGCCGGCTGCTGCCACCTGGAAGGGCTCGGTGCCCTCGCTCTTGGGCTTGACGTGGATGAGCTGACCCGGCTTCACGCGGAACGACGGGCGGTCGACGAGCTGGCCGTCGACGAGGATGTGACGGTGCACGACGAGCTGGCGAGCCTGAGCGGTCGTGCGGGCGAAGCCCGAACGCACCACGAGCGCGTCGAGACGCATCTCGAGGAGCTCGACCAGGTTCTCACCGGTCAGACCGTCGTGACGACGGGCCTCGTTGAACGTGTTGCGCATCTGCTTCTCGCGGATGCCGTACTGCTCGCGCAGACGCTGCTTCTCACGCAGACGGACGGCGTAGTCGCTGTCTGCCTTGCGCTTGGTGCGGCCGTGCTCACCCGGAGCGTAGGGACGCTTCTCGAGGTAGCGGGCGGCCTTCGGGGTGAGCGGGATGCCGAGGGCACGACTCAGACGCACCTTGCGGCGGTCCTGGGACTTCGTGGTCACGAAGCTGTCCTTCCGATGACGTGGTCGCGACTTTCACGACTCACGGACGTATCGTCCGCGTTCTGCCTTGGAGCGCACGCCGGGGCGCCAGCAAGGTGTGGTGTGAACGAGGAGATGCCCGAAAACACGGTTTCGAGCCACTCAAGTCTAACAGATCGCGGCTGCGCGCCTGATCGCGTGGGTCACCGGTCGCCGAGGATGCGGCGGATGCGCTCCAGTCGCGAACCGATGTCGCGCTCGGCACCCAGGTTCTTCGGCTCGTAGTAGTGCTTGCCGTCGAGCTCGTCGGGCAGATACTGCTGCGCCACCACGCCGTACTCGCTGTCGTGCGAGTAGACGTAACCGCGCCCGTGCCCGAGGCGCTTGGCGCCCGGATAGTGCGCGTCGCGCAGGTGCAGCGGCACACGTCCGAAGCCTCCGGAGCGGATGTCGGCGATCGCGGCATCGATCCCCACATAGGCGGCATTGGATTTCGCGGTGGTGGCGAGGTACACGGTCGCTTCGGCGAGCGGGATCCGCCCCTCCGGCATGCCGATGAACGCGACCGCATCCGCAGCGGCGACCGCGATGACGAGGCCCTGAGGATCGGCGAGACCGACATCTTCCGACGCGGAGATCACCAGGCGTCGGGCGATGAACCGCGGGTCCTCCCCCGCCTCGATCATGCGCGCGAGGTAGTGCAGCGCCGCATCGGGGTCGGACCCTCTGATCGACTTGATGAACGCACTGATGACGTCGTAGTGCTCGTCGCCCTGCCGGTCGTAGCGCAGAAGCGCCTTGTCGACGGCCTGGGCGACGTCGTCGGCGGAGACCTCCGGTACCATCGCCGCGGCGTCCGCCTCGACCGATCCGCTGTCCTCGCCTTCGTCGGAGCCGGCCTCCGCGGAGGATGCGTGCGAGAGGGCGACAGCAGCACCGGCCTCGAGACCGGTCAGCGCGCGCCTGGCGTCCCCCGAGGCGAGCCGGATCAGTGCGGCGCGAGCTTCGGCGCTCAGCGCCACGGCCCCGTTCAGCCCCCGCGCGTCGACGACGGCACGATCCACGAGTACACCGATGTCATCGTCGGTGAGCGGCTGGAGCGTGAGCAGCAGGGAACGGGACAGCAGCGGAGAGATCACCGAGAACGAGGGGTTCTCGGTGGTCGCGGCGATGAGGATCACCCACCCGTTCTCGACGCCGGGCAGCAGAGCGTCCTGCTGCGCCTTCGTGAACCGGTGGATCTCATCGAGGAAGAGGATCGTGGTCTGACCGTAGAGGTCGCGCTGCGTGATCGCCTCCTGCATCACCTCGCGCACGTCTTTGACGCCGGCGGTGATGGCGGACAGCTCGACGAAGCGCCGCCCGGATGAGCGCGCGATCGCCTGCGCGAGCGTGGTCTTTCCGGTGCCCGGCGGGCCCCACAGGATGATCGAGACCGCTCCGGGCGAGGTCGCCTCCGGATCGGCGAGGGCGACGATGGGAGACCCTGCGCGCAACAGGTGCCGCTGCCCCGCGACCTCGTCGAGCGAGATCGGGCGCATGCGCACGGCGAGAGGCGTCTGCCCGGAGAGCAGCGCGGCAGGGGACGTCATCCCTCCAGGCTACCGGCGGCCCCCGACACTTCGGGCGATCGGGCAGCTCCCGGTAGGCTCTCAGGCGACGCTGCGTACCGGCGTCGGAACGGGAGATCCAGGGCATGGCCGCACGCGGTTCCAAGAACGCACAGTCACGCACCGCGGCAGAGCGCGCACGACTGCACACCGCGCGTACCCAATGGCACGAGGGGCAGATCCGGCGCCGCGTCCGGGACAACACGATCGCCGCGATCGTCGGCGGCCTCATCGTCGTCGCCGCGATCGGCAGTCAGGTCGTGCACGCGCAGGTGACCGCACCCGAGCCGACTCCGACGCCGACCGTCGAGCCGACGACGGCTCCCACCGACGCGCCCACGGAGAGCCCGGCACCGCTCCCCTCCGAGAGCCCCGCCGAGTAGCTCCCCGGGCCGACCGCTCTCGCTAACCGCGGCTCGGCAGCACGTAGGACGACGGGTCCGCTTCGAGCCGGGCGCCGACGAGGGTGTGCAGAGCCGGGTACGCCGAAGCGTCGCCGACCAGGATCCCCCCGAGCAGCGTGTGCGCATCACCTGCCAGCACCAGTTTCCGGTACACCCCGGCGACGGGATCCGCGTAGAGCACGTCGACCGCGTCCGGCGTCCGTGCGAGCGCGTCCCCGAAGCTCGCCACATCGACACCCGCCAGGGTGATGGCAGCGGATTCATCGAACCCGGCGAACCTCGCTTCGTGGCCGAGGATGCGCCGCACCGCCACATCGGCCATCTCGCGGGCCGGAGCGACCAGACCGAAGCGGCGCCCGTCGAGGCTGGCGACCTCTCCGATTGCCAGCACCGCCGGATCCGACGTCCGGCAGGCGTCGTCGATGACGATGCCTCCGTAGGGATGAACCGCGATCCCGGCATTGCGTGCGAGCTCGTCGCGCGCGCGCAGCCCGACCGTGAACACGACGACGTCCACACGCTGGAAGGAGCCGTCCTGGAACTCGATCGCCGTGACGACGCCGGATTCGTCCGGGTCGAGCCGTGTCACGCGCGTCCCGGTGCGCACCGCGATCCCCCGCGCCTGCAGATGGCGCTTCACGATGCTTCCCGCGGTGCCGTCGAGCTGCGCCTCCATCAGCCGATCCGCGTACTGCACCACCGTGGCATCGACCCCGATCGCCTGCAAGGCCCCGGCAGCCTCGAGCCCGATGGGGCCTCCGCCGACGACCACCCCGCGCAGATCACGTTCGAGCTCCGACGCGCGTGCGCCCACGAACGCACGGAGCGCCTCGGCATCCTCGACGGTGCGATACGAGAAGCAACCGGGTAGTCCCGCACCCTCGACCGCCACCCGACCGGCCGAGGCCCCGGTCGCGAGCACCAGCGTGTCGTAGCGATGCAGGCGACGGGAACGGGTGCGCACGGTCTTCGCCCGCCGGTCGATGTGCAGCACGCGATCGTCGACGACCAACTCGACGCGGTCATCCTCGAACGCGTCGAAGGGCAAGGGGAGATCGTCGGCCGACCCGCCGAGGAACAGCTCTCGAAGGCGGGTGCGGTCGTACGGTCGGAGGCCCTCATCGCCGATCACCGTGACCCGCACGTCGTCGCCCGCCCGCTGCCTGAGCTGTTCGACGAAGCGCTGCGCGGCCATCCCCGCACCGACGACGACGATCTCGGTGGCGAGCGGATGATTCATCGGTACAGCTCCTGTCGGCGGCGATCGTGCCGTAGCGCTGAGGCTATGCGGACTGTGTTTCCCGGATGTCACGCGAGGTGTTTCACGCCGCGAACGATCGCATCACGGATGGATAACGACCGCGCATCTCACACCTCGCTGGAGGGGAAGTGAGAGATTCGCACCACAGACGTAACGTCCGGTGCGGCCCGCGGAAACGAGGCTCCCGCATGCTCGAGTCAGTCGAGCATCCGTGCTCCCGTCCCCGTGGAGGTCCTGTGTCCTACATCAAGCCCGCCGAACTCGCCACACGCATGGTGGATGCCGGCGCCTACAAGCTGCAACTGTCCACCCGCGACACCCTGATCCGCGCCTTCATGGGCGCGGCACTCCTCACGATCGCGGCTGCCTTCGCGGTCACGGTCTCGACACAGACCGGTCAGCCGTTGCTGGGCGCCGTCCTGTTCCCGGTCGGGTTCGTGATGCTGTATCTGCTCGGTTACGACCTGCTCACCGGCGTGTTCACCCTCGGACCGCTCGCTGTGCTCGACCGCCGCCCCGGTGCCACGTTCGGCGCACTGATGCGCAACTGGGGGCTCGTCTTCCTCGGCAACTTCGGCGGTGCCTTCCTGGTCGCGATCCTGATGGCCGTGTACTTCACCTACGGGTTCTCGACCGCGCCCAGTGCCGTGGGCGAGGCCATCAGTGAGATCGGCCACGGGCGCACGGTCGGATACGCGGATCACGGCGCCGCAGGCATGCTGACGCTCTTCATCCGCGGTGTGCTGTGCAACTGGATGGTTTCCACGGGCGTGGTCCTGGCGATGGTGTCGGACAGCACGATCGGCAAGATCGTCGCGATGTGGCTGCCGATCATGCTGTTCTTCTACATGGGCTTCGAGCACTCGATCGTGAACATGTTCCTGTTCCCCTCCGGACTCCTGATGGGCGCCGACTTCACCGTCTGGGATTACCTCGTCTGGAACGAGCTGCCGACGGTCGTGGGGAACCTCGTCGGAGGGCTGCTCTTCGTCGGCCTGCCGATCTACTACACGCACGGCCGCCCGAAGGCTCGGGCCGCCCGCGAAGCGCGTCGCACCGAGCGCCGGTCCCGCGTGGAGGTCGTCACGACGGCCGCAGCGGAGGAGCCGGTGCAGGGCCTCGGCACCAGCGCGGCTGAGCGCGAACCGTCCCGGGTCTGAGGGGAATGCACGCCCGAGAGGGGGCGGATGCGTCGGCATCCGCCCCCTCTCCGTATGCGCTCCGGGTGCGCTCCGGGTCAGGCGGAGCGGAAGCGCTCGACGATGACCTCGGCGATGCGCGGGTCCGCCCCGAGCGGTGCCGAGACCAGGTCCGCTCCGGATCTCTCCACGAGACCGGCGAAGTACCCCGGCGCGAGGACATGGCTCGCGGCGATCACCCGCGAGGCTCCTCGCTCGCGCGCGAAGCTCACGGCGTCCGCGATGCGGGGCTCGATCGCCGACGCGTAACCGATCGTGACCGGCACCGGGATCAGGTCGGCGAGGTGCGCGGCCGCCGTGGTGACATCGGCGACCGCCGCAGGGTTGCTGGAGCCCGCCGCCGCGAGCACGACGTGATCGCCCGGAAGCCAGCGGTCGTGAACCGCCGTACGCAGCCGCGCGCGCAGGACCTCGGCGATGAGCGGATGGGTGCCCAAGGGCTCCCCCTGCCGCACGCCGTCATACGGACGGACCGCGCGCGCGATGTCGACCGCGGTGTGGAAACCCACCGAGAGCAGCAGCGGCACCACGACGACGTCATCGTCGAGATGTTCCTGTTCGACGACCTCGGGCACCGCCGGTTCCTGCACGTCGACGAAGGCCTGGACGACACGGGTGCCCGGAATACGTGCGCGCACGAGATCGACGATGTCTTCGACCGTGCGGCGTCCTGCGGGGGAATCCGTGCCGTGGGAGCAGGCGACTAGGGTGGTCATCGGGGTTCCTCCACGGTGAGTCGGTAACCGCGTTTGACGATGGTCTGGATCGCCGCAGCGCCGCCCAGAGCCTCGCGCAGCCGGGCGACCGCCATCTCGACGGCGTGGGCGCTCTCGCCTCCTCGGGGCAACGCGAGTCCCAGCTCCTCCCGCGAGAGCACGCGTCCGGCGGCATCGAAGAGCTCGCTCAGGATGCTCGCTCCGGCGCGGGAGAGCGGAACGAACGCGCCGTCGATCAGCACACCGCGGCTGCGCATCTCCATCGCGCCGAGAGCCGTGTGCAGCCGCGGGGCGGCACCCGACGCGTAGTGGTCGACCACGCAGCGCACCAGCGAGCCCAGGCGTCCACGTGCGGCCAGGGTGGCGGTGAGCCCGGCATCCGCGAGTGGGGCGGCCGTGATCGGCCCGACGGCGGCCAGCAGCAGGCGCCCGGACGCGGCTCTGCGCCGGATCGACTCCAGAGCCCCGGCACGGACGGCCGTCCGGACCCACTCGGCGGCACCGGGTGCGGAGGTGAAGAGGACGGCGTCGACTTCACCCGCGCCCGCCTGCACGACGGACCGGCGCACGACCTGGGGGTCCGGCGGCGGCCCCCAGCGATACACGGTGATGCTGACCACGTCCGCTCCGAGCCCCGCCAGGAGGGTGTCGAGCCCGTCGGCGCCCGCGCCGTGGTGCTGAATCGCGATACGTCGCCCGGTGACCCCCTCGGCTGCGAGGTACTCCCCCACTTCCGCGGAGGTCTCGGACTCCGCGACCCAGTCGGCGATGAAGCCCGCCTGCTGGATCGCCCCGTGAGCCTTGGGCCCTCGTGCGATGAACTGTGCCCCGGCCAGCGCGGCGGCGAGGTCTTCGGCCAGGTCGTTCTCGTGCGCGGCATCGATCCATCCGCGGAATCCCACCCCGGTCGTCACGATCACCATGTCGGGAGGAGACGCGATGAGATCGCGGGTGCGAGCGATGAGGAGCTCATCGTCCTCGTTGGGGATGATGCTCAGGGCGGGCGCGCGGTACACCTGGCCGCCGCGTCGCTCGAGAGCCGCGACGAGATCGCCGGAACGTCGGTCGGCGGCCACGACGATGGTGCATCCGGCCAACACCGGAGTCAGTGGAACTCGGATCGTCACGCCAGGACAGCCCCGATCGTGTTCGACGAGGGAAAGAGCAGTCCTGCGCCCGCGACCTCGCCGACAACGATCACCGCGGGGTTGCGCAGGCCGACGGCCTCGGCATCGGCGACCGCCCTGCCGAGGGTGGTCCGCGTCGTGCGCTGCTGCGCCGTGTGGCCGCTCTCGACGAACGCGATCGGCCTCTGTGCCGGCACACCGTGTGCGAGTGCCGCGGTGACCAGACGTTCGAGGGCGGCCACGCCCATCAGGACCACCGTGGTCACGGTCGCATCGGCCAGCGCCGCGAGCGTGCCCTCGCCGATGATGCCCTGCCCGTTCACGACGTGGAAAGCTGCGGCCGTGCCTCGATGTGTGACCGGGATGCCCGCCGCTTGCGGAACAGCGATCGCGCTCGATATCCCCGGAGTGATGTCGACCGGGATGCCCGCAGCCAGGCACGCCTGCATCTCCTCGCCACCGCGTCCGAAGACGAACGGATCCCCGCCCTTGAGCCGGACGACGCGTCGGCCCTCCGCTGCCCGCCCCACGATGATGCGGTTGATCTCGTCCTGCGGCACGGGGTGTCGACCGGGGGTCTTCCCGACGTCGATCACCTCGACATCGGGGTCGAGCCCGCGGACGACCTCGGCCGCGGGTCCCAGGCGGTCGGTCACGACCACGTCGGCTTCGGCGATGAGCCGACGCGCGCGCACCGTCATCAGGTCCGCGGGGCCCGGCCCGCCTCCGACCAGGTCGACGCGTCCACTCCGACCGGCACGGCGCCGACGCAGCGGGATGCGGCCTTCGCCCACGAGGCCGACGATCGCATCCCGCACGGCGACCGACCGACGCGGGTCCGCACCGACCGTACTGGTCACCGCGACGGTCACGTCACCGATCTCGGCCTGTGCGGTGAGCCTGGTCGACCCGTGGGCGCCGTCGGAGGCATTGATGCAGAGGATCCGCTTGCGCTCGCAACGTTCCGCGACATCGCGGTCGACGCGGGCGTCGCCGGTGGCCGTGTGCACGAGCCACGCCCCGGCGAGATCCGTTCCTCGGAAGCGACCGGCGCGCCAGACGAGACCGTGAAGCTCGACCAGCCGCGCGGTGTCCGGATGCAGGACGGGGGCGGCGATCCGCACTCGCGCCCCTTCGTCGAGGAACCGGCGGATCCTCTTAGCCGCGACCGCGCCACCACCCACCAGCAGCACGTCGCGTCCGGTGAGGTCGACTCCCAACATGACCGTCATCGGATCTCCTCGATGTTCAGCTCGATCTGACCGTCTCGAACGGTCACGTCCCAGACCCGCAGCGTCGCCGAGGCTTTGCCCTGTGTGTCGAGACACTCCCCCGTGCGCAGGTCGAAGACCTGCTTGTGCATCGGTGAAGCCAGCGTCGGCACATCGCCCCGCGTGCCCACGATCCCGCGGGACATCACATGGGCGCCGCTGTAGGGATCGAGGTTGGACACCGCATGCACCGAGCCGTCAGCGAGGACGAAGAGCGCGATCTGGACCGAGCCGAACAGCGCCGCCCTGCCTCGCTCCACCTCGAGGTCGCTGAGCGCGCAGACGCGGACTCGCGTTCCGATGTCAGGGCTGAGGGTCATCGCCGCACCTCCAGAGTCGTGCCGGCGATCATGACGCTCGCGTCCGATCGTTCCTCCGTCGTCGCCGGCCGCACCTGACCGCGCTCGGACACGTAGGCCAGAGAAGGGTCAGGGGTGTCGGTCGCATTCACGAAGGACTCGAAGCGCCGCAGCTTCACCGGGTCGCGCAGGGTCGCCGCCCACTCGTCCTCATAGCGGTCGACGTGCACGCTCATGGCCGCGTCGAGGTCGTCGCAGATGCCGAGACTGTCGTCGAAGATCACCTCGCGGAGACCGTCCAGCCCGCCGTCGAGCTCGGCACACCACCCTGCCGTGCGCTGGAGTCGGTCCGCCGTGCGGATGTAGTACATGAAGAAGCGGTCGATCGCGCGGATGAGGCCCTCGTCGTCGAGGTCGGCGGCGAGCAGCTCCGCATGGCGCGGCGAGAAGCCGCCGTTGCCGCCGACGTACATGTTCCACCCCGTCTCGGTGGCGATCACACCGACGTCCTTCGACCGGGCCTCCGCGCACTCGCGCGCGCAGCCGGACACACCGACCTTGAGCTTGTGCGGCGCCCGAAGACCCCGATAGCGGAGCTCGAGGCGCACGGCCATGCCGACGGCATCCAGGACCCCGTACCGGCACCAGGTCGAGCCGACGCACGACTTCACCGTGCGCAGCGCCTTGCCGTACGCCTGCCCGGACTCGAACCCGGCGTCGACCAGCCGCTGCCAGATCTGCGGCAGCTGCTCGAGGCGGGCGCCGAACATGTCGATCCGCTGCCCGCCGGTGATCTTCGTGTAGAGCCCGTACGTCTCGGCGATGTTGCCGATCGCGATCAGTCCCGCAGGGGTGACCTCGCCACCGGGCATCCGCGGCACCACCGAGTACGTGCCGTCCTTCTGCATGTTGGCCATCACGTGGTCGTTGGTGTCCTGCAGAGCCGCGTTCTCACCGTCGAGCACGTGCGCTCCGACGAGGACGGACAGAATGCTCGCCAAAGCCGGCTTGCAGATGTCGCAGCCGCGCCCGGTGCCGAAACGGGCGATGATCGCGCTGAAGGTCGTGAGTTCCGACACGCGCACCGCGTCGAAGAGCTGACGGCGCGACATCGAGAAGTGCTCGCACAGGGCGTCGGACGTCGCCTGTCCGAGCTTCGTCAGCTCCTGGCCGACGATCTTCTTGACCGTGAAGAGGCAGGATCCGCAGGTGGCCCCCGCCTTGGTGCAGGCCTTCACGGCCGCGGCGTCGGTGCACCCCTCGGCGTGCACCGCCTCGCGGATGCGTCCGGCGGTCACGTTCGAGCAGGAGCAGACGACCGCCTCGGCCGGCAGCTCGTTGTCGGGAAGCGCGGTGCCGCCGTCCGGCATCAGGTAGGCGGCGGGGTCTGCGCCCAGCGCAGCACCCACCAGGGGGCGGAGCATTCCGTATGCCGAGGCATCGCCGACGAGGATGCCGCCCAAGAGTGTCTTCGCATCGTCCGAGAGGACCAGCTTCTTGTAGACCCCGTTGACCGGGTCGGTGTACACCACGTCCAGGGCATCCGGTGTGGAGGCGAACGCGTCGCCGAAGCTCGCCACGTCCACGCCGGAGAGCTTCAACTTCGAGGAGTCGTCGTAGCCGGGGAAAGTGGCATCGCCGCCGAGAATCCGAGTGGCCGCGACCTCCGCCATGGCGTATCCGGGGGCCACGAGTCCGACGGAGCGTCCTTCGAAGTTGGCGACCTCGCCGATCGCGAGGATGTCGTCGTCGGCCGTGCGGCACCTCGAATCGATCAGTACGCCACCGTGGGGGTGCACAGCGAGATCGGCGAGGCGTGCCAGTGAGTCCTGCGGGCGCACGCCGACGGTGAAGATGACGACGTCCGTTCCCTGCATACTGCCGTCCTGGAACTGCAGTGCCGCGACGGAGCCGGAGGCATCCGGGTCGATCCGTGTGGTCCGCGTTCCCGTGCGCACATCGATGCCCTTCGACTCGATCAGGCGGCGCAGGATGGTGCCACCCGCGAGGTCGAGCTGGGCGGACATGAGCCGGTCCGACGACTGCACCACCATGCACTCGACGTCGAGACCCTGCAACGCGCCTGCCGCCTCAAGGCCCAACAGTCCGCCGCCGATCACCGTCCCGCGCAACGGGCGGCCGAGTGACGCCGCGCGGCGCTGGACGAACGCGTCGATCGCGGCGACATCGTCGAGCGTCCGATAGACGAAGCAGCCGGGGAGCTCAGCGCCGTCGACGGCCGGCCGCATGGCGTAGGAGCCGGTCGCGAGGACGAGTGTCCCGTAGGCGTGGACCGCACCCGAGCGGGTGCGCACCGTGCGGCGAGCCCGATCGATCCCGGTGACGCGATCATCGCCGATGAAGCGCACCCTGTCGTCCTGGAGGGTCTGCGGATCGAGTGCGAGATCGTCGGCGCTCGCACCGGTGAAGAACGAGGTCAGACCGACGCGGTCGTACGGCGCTCGCGCCTCCTCGCCGATGACCGTGACCGTCGGCGCCGAACCGTCGCCGCGGAGCAGGCTCTCGACGAATCGGTGCGCGGCCATTCCCGCCCCCACCACCACGACATCCGACGATGTGCTCTCCCGAACGACCACGAGCCCTCCTCTGTCCGTGGACTCGACGATAGAGACACGGTGTTTCGCGAAAGGCCGGGGCGGTGTTACACGGATCGAACGTTCTTCTCACAACTCGATAACAGTCGTGTGAGATCGCGCTTCGAGCGAGTCCGGCAGGGCCCCGCGGGGCGTACTAGGCTGAGCCTCGTCCCTTCCGCCTCCCGCGGCCCTACCGCGCAAGGAGAATCACGTGTCTGCCACCGAGCCCTCGAAGCCGACTCCCCCCGTCCCCGCACCCCCCGCCGTGCCGATGCCGCCGAAGGCACCCAAGCCGGCAGCCGTCGTGCCCGCCGCACCTGCGCCGTCTCCGGCCGCGTCGTCGACCTCCGCCGAATGGGGCCGCGTCTCCGACGACGGCACCGTCGAGGTACGCGAAGGCGAGGTCTGGCGCGTGGTCGGCCAGTACCCCGACGGCACGCCCGAGGAGGCGCTCGCCTACTTCGTGCGCAAGTTCGACGACATCGCCTTCAAGGTGCACACGCTCGAACAGCGTCACCAGGCAGGCGGCGCGTCGGCGAGCGACCTCGCGAAGCAGGCCGGTCATCTCATCGACGAAGCGACGGATGCCGCTGCCGTCGGCGACCTCGCAGGTCTGCGAGACCGTCTGAACGCCCTGACCTCATCGCTGTCCGAAGCCACCGAGCAGGAGGCGCAGCAGGCCAAGGAACTCGTCGACAAGGCGATCGCCGAGCGCACCGTGCTCGTGGAGAAGGCCGAGGCGATCGCCGCGCGCGACCTCAGCAAGGTGCAGTGGAAGCAGGTCACGGCCGAGCTCGGCGAGCTGTTCGACGCGTGGCAGGCGCAGCAGCAGAGTGGTCCCCGCCTCTCCAAGGGCATCTCCCAGCAGCTCTGGAAGCGGTTCCGCGATGCGCGCGCCGTGGTCGACAAGCAGCGTCGCGCCTTCTACTCCGAGCTCGACGATGCGCACAAGAGCGCTCGCGACGTGAAGACCCGCCTGGTCGAGCGTGCCGAGGCACTCGCGCCGCGCGGCACCGACGGGATTCCCGCCTACCGCACCCTGCTCGACGAGTGGAAGGCGGCCGGGCGCGCCGGGCGCAAGGCAGACGATGCACTCTGGGCGCGGTTCAAGGCGGCGGGCGATGCCCTGTACGCTGCTCGCGCCGAGCAGTCCGCCGCCGAAGAAGCGGAATCCGCCCCGAAGATCGAGGCCCGAGAGGCTCTCCTCGAAGAGGCCAAGGCGGTCGCCGACGAGTCGAACATCAAGCGTGCTCGCGCGCTGCTCACCCGCATCCAGCGGCAGTGGGATGAGATCGGCCGCATCTTCCCGCGGGACAAGGAGCGCGCGCTCGACGACAAGCTCCGCACGATCGAGCAGGGTCTGAAGGCCCGCGAAGACGTGGACTGGAAGAAGAACAACCCCGAGACCAAGGCGCGCGCGAACGACATGAGTTCGCAGCTGCAGGAGGCCATCGAGAAGCTCGAAGCCGAGGTCGCCGCTGCCGAGAAGGCCGGCGACAAGAAGGCGGCGAAGGAAGCCGCCGACGCCCTCGAGGCTCGCCGCGCCTGGCTGAGCGCTCTGGGCGGCTGACCCTTCTCCACAGGTCTCCGCGACCGTCTCGAACGCGGGGTGCACTGCGCCAGACTGGCGTGATGCACCCCGCGTTCCTCTATGTTCCCGGCGAGCGGTTGAGCCAGACCGAACTCAGCGCGGCCCGCATCGATGGCCATGTCGTCGACGTGGGCGACGCGTACATCCCTGCTGATCTCGTCGAGGGGCCGGATGTACGGGCGAGCACCGTCGCCGCACTCGTCCGGCCGGGCACCGCCGCATGCCACCAGACGGCCGCGTGGGTCCACGGCGCCGGTGACACGCCGCCGGTCGTGCATCACGTCAAGCGCTGCGTGGATCGTCGGATCCGTCCGGTCACCAGCGCGCGCGTGGTGTTCCACGACACACTGCTGCCCGCAGCCGACGTCCTCACGCTCAGCGGCGTCGCGGTGTCGAGCCCGGCCCGGACGATGCTCGACCTCGCGACGACACTGCACCGCGACCCGCGGGTGCTGCCGTGGATGGATCTTCTCGCCGTCGCCTGCCCCGACACCCCGGACGCGGCGATGAACGCGCTGCAGGAGCTGCGACGTGTGCCAGGGAGTCGTATGGGATCGGCCGCTCTGCAGCGCCTCGCCGTCAGGAGGAGGTGACCCGGTAGACGTCGTAGACGGCGTCGATCCGACGGACCGCGTTCAGCACACGGTCCAGGTGCACGGCATCGCCCATCTCGAAGACGAACCGGCTCAGAGCCAACCGCTCATCGGTGGTGGTGACCGTCGCCGAGAGGATGTTGACATGGTGCTCGCTCAGCACACGCGTCACGTCGGAGAGGAGACCCGAGCGGTCGAGCGCCTCGACCTGGATCTGCACGCGGAACACGCTCTTCGTCGTCGGGGCCCACGACACCTCGACGAAGCGGTCCTGCTCGTTGCTGAGCGCCTTGACGTTCACGCAGTCCGCCCGGTGCACCGAGACGCCGCTGCCGCGCGTCACGAAGCCGACGATCTGGTCACCGGGGACCGGGGTGCAGCACTTGGCCAGCTTCACCAGGATGTCGTTGGCGCCGCGCACCAGCACGCCGGAGTCGCCGGATCGCGGCTCACGCGTCGGGACGCTCCCGGGCAGATCGATGGCGCCCGTGCTGGGGTCGTTGGCCGCGACCAGAGCCGTGACCTTCTCGAGCACCGACTGCGTCGACACGTGTCCTTCGCCGACCGCCGCGTAGAGCGCCGAGACGTCTTCGTAGTGCAGCCCGCGCGCGACCTCGGCGAACGAGTCCTGGCTCATCAGCTTCTGCAGCGGCAGGTTCTGACGGCGCATCGCGCGGGCGATGGCCTCCTTGCCCTGCTCGATGGCCTCTTCGCGGCGCTCCTTGGTGAACCAGCCGCGGATCTTGTTCCGCGCCCGGGTGCTCGCGACGAAACCGAGCCAGTCCTGGCTGGGGCCGGCATCCGGGTTCTTCGAGGTGAACACCTCGACCACGTCACCGCTCTTGAGTTCCGATTCCAGAGGCACGAGGCGCCCGTTGACCTTCGCACCCATCGTGCGGTGGCCGATCTCGGTGTGCACCGCGTAGGCGAAGTCCACGGGGGTCGCGCTGGCCGGCAGGCCGATCACCCGCCCCTTCGGCGTGAAGACGTAGACCTCCTTCGCGCCGATCTCGAAGCGCAGCGAGTCGAGGAACTCGCCGGGGTCAGCGGTCTCGGCCTGCCAGTCGGAGATGTGCGCGAGCCACGCCATGTCGGTGTCGGAGGCGCGGACCTCGGTCTTGCCACCGCCGTTCATCCGCTCCTTGTACATCCAGTGCGCCGCCACACCGTACTCGGCCTGCTGATGCATCTCGTGCGTACGGATCTGAATCTCGACCGTGCGACCGGCGGGACCGATGACCGTGGTGTGCAGCGACTGGTAGAGGTTGAACTTCGGGGTGGCGATGTAGTCCTTGAACCGGCCGGGCAGCGGCGTCCAACGAGCGTGGATCGCACCCAGGACGGCGTAGCAGTCGCGCACCGAGGAGACGAGGACGCGGATGCCGATCAGGTCGTAGATGTCGTCGAACTCGCGGCCGCGGATGACCATCTTCTGGTACACCGAGTAGAGCTGCTTCGGGCGCCCGACGACCTTGCCGCGGATGCGGAGATCGCGCAGATCCTCGTCGATCTCCTCGACCACCTGAGCGAGATACT
Source organism: Microbacterium sp. Mcb102 (assembly GCF_024519805.1). NCBI lineage: Bacteria > Bacillati > Actinomycetota > Actinomycetes > Micrococcales > Microbacteriaceae > Microbacterium > Microbacterium sp. Mcb102. The sequence goes on from NZ_JALJRG010000001.1 coordinate 790,886, forward strand.
TCTCGCGCTGCGGGGTCCGCTGCGCGATGAGGCTGTGGATCTCGTTGTAGATCTTCGGGTGCAGCACAGCGAACGAGAGGTCTTCGAGCTCCGACTTGATCGCCTGGATGCCGAGACGGTTCGCCAGCGGGGCGTAGATCTCGAGCGTCTCCTTGGCCTTCTTCGTGGCCTTCTCCGGTGGGACGAAACCCCAGGTGCGCGCATTGTGCAGGCGGTCGGCGAGCTTGATGAGCAGGACCCGGATGTCCTTCGACATCGCCACGATCATCTTGCGGACCGTCTCGGCCTGCGCGCTCTCGCCGTACTTGACCTTGTCGAGCTTGGTCACGCCGTCGACGAGCATCGCGACCTCGTCGCCGAACTCGGCGGTGAGATCGGTCAGCGCGTAGCCCGTGTCTTCGACCGTGTCGTGCAGGAGCGCCGCAGCGATGGCCCGCGGGCCCAGACCGAGCTCGGCGAGGATCTGTGCGACAGCCAGCGGGTGCGTGATGTACGGCTCGCCGCTCTGGCGCTTCTGCCCCTCGTGCTTGTCCTTCGCGACGGCGTATGCGCGTTCGATGACGGAGAAGTCGCCCTTGGGATGATTCGCACGCACTGTGCGGATCAGGTTGTCGAGGTCGTTGATGCGGGACGCGCGGGAGAAGATGCGGGGAACCAGTCGTCGCAGACTCGAACCCTGCGATGACGTCTGCGGTTCCGCCATCAACTCACCTCCCGATCACTTCATCCTACGCGTGCTGAGGGCGCCGAGCCTCCGCTCGGAGCGCCCTCGGCCCGGACTCCTCAGGCTTCGACGGACGCCCGGCTGCGAGCCTCGCGGATGCGGGCGTCGCGCTCCTTGAGCTGGGGCTCGTTCTCGCGGAACAGCGAGTAGAGCGGAGCGGCCACGAACAGCGTGGAGTACGTCGCGACGAGGATGCCGACGAAGATCGACAGCGAGATGTCGGTGAGCGATTCCGCACCGAGCCAGAAGGCGCCGATGAAGAGCACGGCACCGACCGGCAACGCCGCGACCACAGACGTGTTGATCGAGCGCACGAGCGTCTGGTTAACGGCGAGGTTCACCGATTCGCCGAACAGTCGGGCGGACTTCTCCCCGTCTTCGGTGGTGTTCTCCCTGACCTTGTCGAACACGACAGTGGTGTCGTACAGCGAGTACGCCAGGATTGTCAGGAAGCCGATGACGGCAGCCGGAGAGATCTCGAAGCCGGCCAGCGCGTAGATGCCGACCGTGATGACGAGCACGTCGAGCAGGCCGATGATCGCCGCCGCCGACATCTTCCACGTGCGGAAGTAGATCGCGAGGATCAGGAACGTGAGTGCGAGGAAGATGGCGAGCCCCCACAGCGACTGCTTCGTGACGTTCTCGCCCCAGGCCGGGCCGATGAACGACGACGTCACATTGGCGGGCTCCACACCGTAGGCGTCGGCGAGGGCTTCCGCGACGTCCTGCGTCTCGGCGGCGCTCATCTGGTCGGTCTGGACGCGGATGTCCTTCCCGTTCAGGACGACGACCTTGGTCGCGGCTCCCGGCACGACCGACTGGACGGCCTCCTTCGCGGTGTCCTGATCGACCGTGTCGGGCGCCTGCACCGTGAACTGGGACCCACCGGTGAACTCGATGGAGAACTGGATGGGGCGGATGAGCGGCACGAGGGCAGAACCGACGACGAGCACGATGGCGATGATGAACCACAGCCGACGCTTGCCGACGAACGGGAAAGAGGTCTTGCCGGAATAGAGGTTGTTTCCGAACTCATTCATGGAAGGCATCAGGCGTCTCCCTCACTTCCGGGCTTGGTGGGTCTGTCGCCCGCGAGTGCCTCGGCGCGCTTTCGTTCTGCGATGGTCTGGCGGCGATCCGCCTCGCCCCGGGAGCGGGCGTTCTTCGCACCGCGACCGGCCGATGCCGTCGAGACCTCCCGGTACTGGGACCGGCTTCGGTACACCGCACCGAGCGCCTCGGGGTCGAGGCCGGACAGCTTGTGACCGCCACCGAAGAATCGGGTGCGCGCAAGGAGCTGCATCACCGGGTGCGTGAAGATCACGAAGATGAACACGTCGATCAGGGTGGTGAGACCGAGTGTGAAGGCGAAGCCCTTCACCGTGGCGTCGGCGAGGATGTAGAGCACGACCGCGGCCAGGATGTTGATCGACTTCGAGATGTAGATGGTCCGCTTCGCGCGGCCCCAGCCGTCTTCGACCGCGGCGGTGATCGACTTGCCGTCGCGGAGCTCGTCTCGTATTCGTTCGAAGTAGACGATGAACGAGTCGGCGGTGAAGCCGATCGAGACGATCAGACCGGCGACGCCGGCGAGCGAGAGACGGAAGCCGAGCCGCCAGGCGAGGATGCAGATGATGATGTAGGTCAGGACGGCCATCACCGCGATCGAGGCGATGATCACCGAACCGAGCGCGCGATACACGATGAGCGAGTAGATCGCGACGAGTGCGAGACCGATGAGACCCGCGATCAGACCGATCTGCAGCTGCTGGGTTCCGAGAGTCGCCGAGATCGTGTCGGAGCTCTGCACGACGAAGCTGAGCGGCAGGGCACCGAACTTCAGCTGGTCGGCGAGCGTCGTCGCCGTCTCCTGCGTGAAGCTGCCCGAGATGCTGGGACGGCCGTCGAGGATGACGCCGTTCATCCGCGGAGCGCTGATCACGTCGCCGTCGAGCACGAACGCGAACTGATCGCGCGGGGACAGACCGTCGATGCGGTTCTGGTTGAGGCGCGTGCTGACCTTGCCGAAGGCGTCGCCGCCCTCGCCGTTCATGGTCAGCTGCACGATCCACGCGCCGGACTGCTGATCGCGACCCGCGGAGGCATCCGTGATCGCGGTGCCGTCGAGCTCGGCCGGTCCGAGGAGGAACTTCTGCGCCTTGTCCGGGGAGCAGGCGACGACCGGCTCGTCCTTCGGGGCACGGGCGGGGTCGTTGTCCGGGTTCTCGCAGTCGTAGGCCTGGAACTCCGCTGCCAGCTTGTCCGTCACCCATGACAGGTCGCTCGCGTCGGTCGGCTCGGCGGTCGGCGTCGCATTCAGCGACGGGTCCGGGCTGGGGTACGGAGTGGAGTTCCCGTCCTCGCCGACGAACTCGGTGCTCGCCGCCGTCGTGTACAGCACGGGTCGCAGCTCGAGCTGCGCGCTCGCCTGGATGCGCTCACGAGTCTGCGCATCCGCCTCGCCCGGGATCTGGACGACGATGTTCTGTCCGCCCTCGGTCGTGATGTCGGCCTCGGCCACACCCGACGCGTCCACGCGCTGGCGGATGATCGCCGCGGCCTGGTCGAGCTGCTCCTGCGTGGGAGCCGCTCCGTCCTCGGTCTCGGCGCTGAGGACGATCTGGGTGCCGCCCTGCAGGTCGAGTGCGAGCTCAGGAGTCCAGGAACTGACCGGCTGGCCTTCGGCGTCCTTGATGACGTACACGCCCAGCGAGTTGATGCCGAACAGAACACCCGTCACGAGGAGCAGGCCGAGGAGGACCCGCCAGGCGTGACGGACGGGAGAAGATGAAGCCACGTGTGTTCAGCTTTCTGGGAGGACGGAGATCCGAAGGGCCGCGCCGGCCGCGGAGATTACTTGTCGTCGGCGTCGCGCTCGAGGCGAGCGCGCGTCTCCTCGGGGGTCTCGAGCGCGGGGGCGGCCGCCTCGTCGACGGCCGGCTCCTCGATCACATCGACAGGGGCGTCGACGATCGCGTCCTTGGGCTCGACGACGCGGAGGATCGCCTGGCTGTGGACGTCGATGATGGTGCCCGGCGCGATCTCGACGAGCGCGGGCGTGTCGAGGTCGTCGGGGTCGTACGAGACGATCGTCCCGTAGATGCCGCCCTGCAGGAGCACCTTGGCGCCGGGAACGGTCTTGGTCGCCTTCTCCTCCTGCTCGGCCTTCATCTGCTTCGTGCGCTTGCGCGTGTTGAAGATCATGAAGACGAGGAGGACGGCGAGAAGGCCGAAGAGCAGGAATTCCATGGGCATGGGGGAAGCGCCTTTCTCAGGTGCACGCTCCAGCCTTTGGGCGCGCGAAGGTAACCGGGAAGTCTTCAGTGATTATAGGTCATCCAACTTAAGCATCCCGTCCGGATGCGCGACGCCGAGATGCGCGTAGGCCTCCGGCATCGCCACACGACCGCGCGGCGTGCGTCCGAGGAAGCCGATGCGAACGAGGTACGGCTCCACCACGCTCTCCACGGTCTCGCCCTCTTCGCCGACCGCCACGGCGAGCGTGCTCAGGCCGACCGGTCCTCCGCGGAAACGGCGGACCAGCGCCTCCAGCACCGCGCGGTCCAGCCGGTCGAGGCCGATCGCGTCGACGTCGTAGAGTTCGAGCGCCGCGCGCACGTCATGGATCGTGGCCCCGCCCTCGCCGTGCACGAGGGCGTAGTCGCGGACCCGGCGTAGCAGGCGGTTCGCGATGCGGGGGGTGCCTCGGGAGCGGCGTGCGATCTCGGAGAGCGCATCGGTCGGCACGTCGACGCCGAGGACCGCGGCCGAGCGGGCGATGACCTGCTCGAGCTCGGACTCGTCGTAGAACTCCAGGTGTCCGGTGAATCCGAATCGGTCGCGCAGCGGATTCGGCAGCAGGCCGGATCGCGTCGTGGCCCCGACGAGTGTGAAGGGCGAGAGCTCGAGCGGGATGCTCGTCGCTCCGGCGCCCTTGCCGACCATGATGTCGATCCGGTAGTCCTCCATCGCCAGGTACAGCATCTCCTCTGCGGAGCGCGCCATGCGATGGATCTCGTCGATGAAGAGCACCTCCCCCGGCACCAGGCTGGAGAGCAGGGCTGCGAGGTCGCCGGCGTGCTGGATCGCCGGGCCGCTCGACATGCGCAGCGGCCGCTCGCTCTCGTGGGCCACGATCATCGCCAGCGTCGTCTTCCCGAGCCCCGGGGGGCCGGCGAGCAGGATGTGGTCGGCAGGACGGCTCTGGATGCGCGCAGCTTCGAGCAGCAGCTGCAGCTGTCCGCGTACCTTCTGCTGTCCGACGAAATCGCCCAGGCTGGTCGGGCGCAGTGCGCCCTCGATGGCGAGCTCGGTCTCGTCGGAGGGTTCGGTCGCGTCGAGGGGGTCAGCCACGAGCCTGGCCTCCCTGCGCGGGGCCGAGGAGCGCGAGGGTGCGTCGCAACAGCAGGGCCACGGTCGCCCGCTCGGCCTCCGTCGCCTCGGATGCCGTCTGGGCTGCCGCCTCGGCGGCGACCTTCTCCGACCAGCCGAGGCCGACCAGCGCCGCGGCCACCTGCGTGACCACGTCGGTGCCGCCCGACATCACGGGCCTCGACGGTGCCGCGAAAGCCTGCACCTTGCCGGCCAGCTGCAGCACGATGAGTTTCGCCGTCTTGGGCCCGATGCCGGAGACCCTCCGGAACGGCGCGTCGTCTTCCGCGGTCACGGCTTCGGCGATCTGATCGCCCGTGAGGTGCGAGAGCACCCCCAGCGCCGACTTCGGTCCGACACCGGTCACGCTGATCAGCAGTCCGAAGATCTCCAGCTCGCTGCGATCCGCGAAGCCGAACAGGGAGAGCGAGTCCTCGCGGACGATCAGACTCGTGTGCAGGAGGAGCTTCTCCCCCACGGTCGCGGTGTGTGCGACGTCGGCAGGGACGGCGACGGCGAACCCGACACCGCCCACGTCGATGACGACCTGATCGGACGTCGCATGCAGGACGACGCCGTGCAGTGAGGAGATCATCACCTCAGCCTAGGGCGTGGTTCGGACCTATGTTCGAGCGACACGCTTCTCGGCATCCGCCCATGCCCGTTGCGCCGGAGTCAGCGTCCCTTGCCCGGATGCAGTGGGTCCGCCGCGACGCCAGGCGTGGCACAGCGCGATCGCCAGAGCGTCCGCGGCGTCAGCCGGCTGCGGAAGCGCATCCAGGCGCAGGATGCGCGCGATCATGGTCTGCACCTGCCGCTTGTCGGCCGCGCCGTAGCCGGTCACGGCCGCTTTGACCTCGCTCGGCGTGTGCGTGGCGGCGGGCAACCCGGACTCGGCCGCGATCAGCAGCGCGACTCCGCTGGCCTGAGCCGTCCCCATCACGGAGTGGGTGTTCTGCTGGGCGAAGACGCGCTCGACGGCGACCGCGTCCGGGCGGTGCTCAGCGATCACGGCGCGGATGCCAGCGGCGACGATCGCGAGACGATCGCCGGTCTCCGCGTCCGGCGATGACCGGATCACTCCCACGTGCACCAGCGTGCCGCGACGCGAAGGATCGACGTCGACGATTCCGACACCACAACGCGTGAGCCCGGGGTCGATGCCGAGCACGCGCAGAGAGGAGGTCACTCCCCCAGGCTAGGCGCGCGAGGAGACACCGGCCGTCCGGCGCGCCTACGCGTCGTCGTTCTCGAGCTCGGCCTGCACCTCGGCCGACAGGTCGAAGTTGGTGAACACGTTCTGCACGTCTTCGCTGTCTTCGAGAGCATCGATCAGGCGGAAGACCTTCCGAGCGGTGTCGGCGTCGATCTCGACCTTGAGGTTCGGGACGAACTCGACGTCCGCCGACTCGTAGTCGATCCCGGCTTCCTGCAGCGCGCTGCGCACGGCCACCAGGTCGGTCGCCTCGGTGATGACCTCGAAGCCCTCGGCATGCGGCTCGATCTCCTCGGCTCCCGCCTCGAGCGCCGCCATCATGACGTCGTCCTCGGTGGTTCCCTCGGAGCCGACGACGATGACGCCCTTGCGGCTGAAGTTGTAGGCGACGCTGCCGGGGTCGGCCAGAGTCCCACCGTTGCGACTGAGGGCCGTGCGGACTTCAGCGGCTGCGCGGTTCTTGTTGTCGGTCAGACACTCGATCATGAGGGCGACGCCGTTGGGTCCGTAGCCCTCGTACATGATCGAGAGATACTCGACGGCTTCGCCACCGATGCCCGCACCGCGCTTCACCGCGCGGTCGATGTTGTCCTTGGGGACGGACGTCTTCTTGGCCTTCTGAACGGCGTCGAAGAGCGTCGGGTTGCCCGCCAGGTCGGGTCCGCCGAGCTTCGCGGCGACCTCGATGTTCTTGATGAGCTTGGCCCAGGACTTCGCGCGCCTGGAGTCGATGATGGCCTTCTTGTGCTTCGTGGTCGCCCACTTGGAATGCCCGGACATAAGTCTCCGCTCGTCGTATCCGCCCCGGAACGTGCCCAGGGCGTCGTCCATTCTATCGAAAAGCCGCGGTCGACCGAGCGGCGTCCACCGCGGCCGTCCGCGCAGCCCTCATTCGCGCGGGTCGCGGCCCTGCAGGGTCACCGGGGCCGCACCGATCTGCAGCAACATGCGCGATTCATCGCCGCGCGCGACGCGCACATGTTCGGTGATGTACCCCGCGACCTCGTCGCTCGGCTCACCCTCGGCACAGGTTCCGACCGCGGTGTTCGCCTGCCGGACGAGCGCCATCATCATGGGGACGCGCTGGAGGAGGCGATCGGCTTCCTCCGGCTTGCCGACCGCTTCGGCGATCGCCCGCTCGCCCTTCGTCTGGTAGTCGCAGGCGAGCACGTGGGCTGCTCCGAACGCGGCCTGATCCCGCAACGGGGCGGTGGGATCGTGCAGGGCGTAGTAGCGGGCGACCTCGTCACGGAGCCACGGCACCAGCGGCAGGAGAGACTCCTGCGTCGCCTGATCGAGTTCTCCGCCCTGCAGCACCGGCTCCATCGCCGCCACGACCGCGTCCATCCATCCGCGCAGCGCAGTGGTGCGCGCCTCGTCTTCGGCGGCCCCGTTGATCATCGCCGACGCGCGATCGTAGACATGCAGTCGCTGCAGATTCATGTAGAGGTTGTTCAGGCCGATGAGTTGCCATTCCCGTGCGCCGATCATGCGCTCAACCCTACCGAGGCGTCGCGCGACCTCTGGCGCGAGAAGACACCCGGGTGTAGGCCTGAGGCATGAACGAGATGGCTCCTGACGACAGGTCGCGCGCACTGGATACCGCGCATCACGCCGCCCTCCGCTTCCTCGACTCGGTCGCCGAGCGACCGGTGTGGCCACGGGCTTCACTCGACGACATGCTGACGACCTTCGGCGGCCCGCTCCCGGAACACGGCATGGATCCCGCGACTGTGGTCGAGGAGATGGCCGTGCTCGCCGATCCCGGCCTCGTCGCGATCCCCGGCGGCCGCTTCTTCGGCTTCGTGATCGGTGGCACCCATCCGGCCGCCCTCGCCGCCGACTGGCTCGTCTCGGCGTGGGATCAGAACTCGGGCTCGTCGACCCTCACACCCGCCACGGTCGCGATGGAACGCGTCGCCGGGCAGTGGATGCTCGACCTCTTCGGCCTCCCCGCGACCGCCAGCGTCGGTTTCGTCACGGGCGGGCAGCTCGCCAACTTCACCTGCCTCGCCACCGCTCGACATGCGGTGCTGGCGCGCGCAGGGTGGGACATCGCCGAGCAGGGATTCCACGGTTCTCCCCCGCTGCGGTTCGTCGTCGGCGCGGACCGGCACGGGTCCATCGACCGTGCCGCACGCTTCCTGGGGATCGGGCGGGCGGAACTGACGGTCGTCCCGTCCGACGATCAAGGGCGTATGAGCCCGGATGCGCTCGAGCAGGCTCTCGCCGGCGGCGACGGCCCCCTCATCGTGTGTCTGCAGGCCGGAGAGGTGCACACGGGCGCCTTCGACGACTTCGCCGCGCTGATCCCCATCGCGCGACGTCACGGCGCCTGGGTGCACATCGACGGCGCGTTCGGGCTGTGGGCGGCGGCGTCTGCCGGGTTGAGCCACCTCACCGCCGGCATGGCGGATGCCGACTCCTGGGCGACGGACGCCCACAAGACGCTGAACGTGCCGTACGACTGCGGCATGGCGATCGTGCGCGACCCGGCGGACTCCATCGCGGCGTTCCGCACCGGAGGTGACTATCTGATCTATTCGGGGCTCGACCCGTGGGATGTGACGCCCGAGCTCTCGCGACGCGCCCGCGGGGTTCCCGCGTGGGCCGCGCTGCGCAGTCTCGGACGCTCGGGCATCGCCGAGCTGATGGACCGTCTGCACGCGAACGCCGTCGCGATGGCTGCGGGGCTCCGATCCGTGGAGACAGTGGAAGTCATCAACGACGTCGTCTATACCCAGGTCATGTTCCACCTCGGCTCCGACCGGGCGACGCGCGCGCTCGGCGCGGCGATCCTCACCGAGGGGACGGCGGCCATGACGGGTGCCGAGTGGGGCGGCCGTGCGGCCCTGCGGTGCTCGATGTCTTCGTGGGCGACCACCCCGGAGGATGTCGACCGCACCGTCGAGGCCATCCGCGGCCTGGTCGCCGCGGGTTCACGCGCCGAATGATCGAGATCGTTGGCCCTGCCGCCGGCTGCTGCTAGCGTCGAGGAACCCGTGCCCCGGGGATGCCGCGACGCTGCGAGCGAAGGGAACGACACGATGAGCGCAGGCGCCGATCGCCTTCGACCGGAGTGGACCGCACTCCCCCTGGTGCTGCGCGCGCGCATCGTCGACAGGATCGGAGGACGATTCGTCCGCGATGAACCGGCCCAGAGCGGATTCAGCGCGTCCTACGCGGGTGTGGTCACCACCACGAAGGGAAAGGCCTTCGTGAAGGCCTGCGCGCGGGACTGGCATCCTGATTCCCTGCACTTCCTCCGTGCCGAGATGCAGGTGCTCGCGACGCTGCCACCGACGGTCGCCCCGGCAGTGCTGGGCGAGGTCGACGAGACTGCCGGTTCCGCGCTCGTGCTCGAAGCGATCGACGGACACCACCCCGGCAGCCCCTGGTCGGCGGATGATCTGCATTCGATCGCTGCGACCCTCCGCATCGTCGCCTCGACGAAAGCGCCGCTCGATCTGCCTGACGCGGCCGACAGCATGTCCGACTTCACCCGATGGGAGGTTATCTCCCTCGATGAGCGTCTGCTCGCAGGTCTCCCGGCCATGGTGCGTGGGCGGATGACCGACCTGCTGCGCATCGAACAGGGCTTCCGTGCTGCGGTCGGCGGAGACGTCATCGCCCACGACGACGTGCGGGCCGACAACATCCTCATCAGTGATGGGCACGCACGATTCGTAGACTGGCCGCACGCCCGCCGCGGAGCCCCCTGGATCGATCTCCCCTGTCTGCTGCCGAGCGTCGAGGCATCGGGCGGTCCCGCGTGCGAAGAGACATGGCCGCTGTTCGAAGAGCACGGAGCCCCGCCCGTTCACGACATGCTGCCGGTCATCTCGGGCTTCGCGTCTTACCTCTGGTTCGCACAGGCACAACCCGAGATTCCGCAGCTTCCCGGACTCCGCGCATTCCAGCGGGCGCAAGCCGGACCCGCGCTGCGGTGGCTCGCCGCCCTGCTGCAGGTTCAGGATCGCGCGGCGTCGAGGTAGGTCAGCACCGCTCGCACTCGGCGGTTCTCCTCGACAGGTCCGAGGCCGAGCTTGGTGAAGATGTTGCCGATGTGCTTGCTCACGGCCGCGTCCGTCAGCGTGAGTGAGTCGGCGATGTCGGAGTTCGACTGTCCGTCTGCCATCAGGCCGAGCACCTCACGCTCGCGACCGGTGAGCGCGTCGAGCGGTCCCTGGCGCGAGCTGCTCAGGAGGTGCTGGACCACGTCCGGGTCGATGACGGTGCCACCCGCTGCGACCGTGTCGAGTGCGACCGCGAAGTCGCGGACACGGCTCACCCGATCTTTCAGCAGATAGCCGATGCCGCCACCCGGAAGCGTGAGCAGTTCTCGCGCGTACGTGTCCGCGATGTACTGGGAAAGCACCATGACCGGTTGCGCCGGGTGCAGGGCGCGGATGTCGAGCGCGGCGCGGAGCCCATCGTCCGTGTCGTCCGGCGGCATGCGCACGTCGGTCACGACGAGGTCGGGCGCATCGCCGGCCGCGGCCAAGCGCTCGAACGCCTCCCGTAGCTCGGGCGCCGACTGCGCGGTCGTGACGACGACGTGGCCGAGCCGTTCGAGCAGAGCCGTGAGCGCCTCACGCAGCAGAGCGGAGTCTTCAGCGAGCAGCAGACGCATCCGGCACCGCCCATTCCCTATGCAGCGGCATCGTCATGTGGAGCGTCGTCGGCCCGCCGTCCGGGCTGTCGATCGTGAACCGACCACCGAGGGTGGCGGCGCGTTCGGTGAGTCCTCGCAGGCCCGTTCCGCCATTCGCATCCGCTCCGCCCTGTCCGTCGTCGGTGGCGAGCACGTCGAGGACGTCGTGCCTCACCCCGACACGCACGGTAAGCCTGGTCGCGACAGTGTGCTTGGCCGCGTTGCTGATCGCCTCCGTGACGAAATAGTATGCGGCTGTCTCCACGGGCGCTGGAAGCCTGCCCAGGTCCGAGATCTCGAGCCGGAGCGGGATCGGCGCCCGGTCGGCCAACTCGTCCAGGGCCGCTCGGAGACCGTGATCGGTGAGAACGGCAGGGTGGATGCCGCGCACGGTGTCCCGCAGCGTCGCCATCGCGTGCTCCGCCTGTCCCTGGGCGGCGTCGAGCGCACCGCGGACCAGGGCAGTGTCCGAACCCGTCGCGTCGAGGTCGTCGAGTTCGAGACTCACCATGCCGAGGCGCGCGGCGAGCGTCACGAGCTCTTGCTGGACGCCATCGTGCAGGTCGCGTTCGATGCGCCGCCGCTCCGCCTCGAAGGCTTCGACCAGCGCAGCGCGCGACTGCACGAGACGCTCCACGTTGCGCGTCATCTCGTGCAGTCGAGGACCGCAGAGCGAACGCAGCAATGTGGCCTGGCCTGCGGCGAGCACGGCGTTGGCGTAGGCGAACACGCACAGCGAGAGCGCGGCGATCGGGACGAGCAGCAACCAGGTATGAGGAGTCGCGACGATCCAGACGTCGCCGAAGAGGTTGAGCCGCGTGGGTCCACGCACGCCGGACACGGCGACGTAGACGAGGAGCACGAGCAGCAGGCCTTGGAAGAACAGCACGGCGAGCACGAGCCAGCCGACGACCAGATCGACCAGCAGCGCGACGGTCTCCCTCCAGGTCGCTCCCTCGTTCATCCGCACGGACAGCCAGATATGACGTTGGTCGCGCCGGAGGGGAACGTGACCGGACGGCTGAGCAGGAAAACCCAGGAGCCGGGTACGTCGCCGCTCGAGCGCGCCGATCACGATGCCCCACAGGGGCAGAAACAGCAACGTCAGGATGGCGATCGGCAGCAGCAGAAGACCGATCGCAACGCTCGCCGACAGGTAGCCGAGCGCGCGCCATGGCCACGCGCCGAACAAAAACCGCCAGGGTGCGCGCATCACCGCGTGCCACATGGTCGGCGCTCTCATGCCTCAACCCTACGGATCGCGGAGCCGGGCAGTGGGCGATCGAGCGAAGAGTAGAGCCAGCTCTACCGCGACTGTCCACTCCGGTCTCTCGCGCCGCCTCCCGGTGCGCGCTCGAATGGGGGCGTGATCGAACCATTGATTCGCGCCGCGAACCTCGAGAAGACATTCCCCGGAACCGGTCGGAAGGAGCCGCGCGTCCCCGTCCTGCGCGGGATATCCCTCGATGTGCATCCCGGCGAGATGGTGAGCATCGTCGGTCCGAGCGGTTCCGGCAAGTCGACCCTGCTCTACTGCCTCTCGGGTCTCGAGCCCTACGACACCGGGAGCGTCCACCTCGCAGGACGAGAGCTCTCGTCCCTTCGGCGCGGCGCGCTCGCCGCCCTGCGTCGCCGTCACGTCGGATTCGTGTTCCAGTCCTTCAATCTCATCCCCTCGCTGACGGCGCGGGAGAACATCGCGCTTCCCGCCCGGCTTGCGCGGCAGAGCGTGCAGCGCGCGGACGTTGACCGTGCGCTCGCCGACGTCGGCCTGACGGACCGTGGCGGGCATCGCCCCGGACAGCTCTCGGGCGGCCAACAGCAGCGGATCGCCATCGCCCGCGTGCTCGCCCTGCGGCCGGACATCGTGTTCGCGGATGAACCCACCGGATCGCTCGACACGGCCACGGGCGCCGACGTGCTCCGCCTGCTTCGCGCATCTGCGGGCGATGGCAGATCCGTCGTCATGGTCACCCACGATCTCGAGGCCGCCGGGCTCGCCGATCGCGTCCTCGTGCTCCGCGACGGGAGCATTCATCGAGAACTGCGACGGCCCACTCCGGAACAGGTTCTCGAGGCGATCACTCTCGCCGGGGCTTCGGCATGATCGCCCTGATCGTCTCCGATCTGATGTTGCGGTGGCGCGTCTGGTTCGGAGTGCTCACTGTGACCGTCACCTCCGGATTCGTCGGTGCGCACGCCGCCGGTCTGCTCGAGACCGGTGCCTTCCACGGTGGCGCCGTGCAGGAGGGGCTCGCCAGCACCAGCTCCGCTGTGATCATGTTCGCGGCCATCACAGCGCTCATCGTGCTCGGTTCCACGGCGAACCTCACGATCGCCCTGCAGCTGCGGGACTACGCGCTGTGGCAGCTCGTCGGCGTCCGGCCCGCGCTGGTCGCCGTCGTCGTTCTCACCCAGCTCGGCGTCATCGGCATCATCGGCGCGTTCGTCGGCTGGCTCCTCGCGCTGCTGATGTTCCCGTCCCTCTTCGTCTGGGTGTTCCGGGAGTGGCCCGAGATGCAGGGCGTGAGCCTCCACCTCGGTATCGGCAGCGGCCTCATCGTGATCGCCGCGGTTGCGCTCACCGTGGTTCTCGGAGGACTGCGCAGCGCGCGACGGGCGAGCCGGACCCCGGCCATCGAGGCGCTGCGTGATGCGGAACCCCCGCGGATCCGGATGGGATGGTTCCGCATCATCCTGACCGTGTCCGCGCTCGGAGGCACCACGGCGCTCGCGATGAACCTCGACGGCGACGCGTCGATGTCCGCTTTCTCGGGGCAGGCCATCCTGTTCACGCCGTTGATCGCGGCCGCCCTCGCCGCCGCGGGGCCGGTGGTGTTCCCTCTCGTCCTCCGCGGCTGGACTTCGCTACTGCCGACAACGGTCTCCGCGACGTGGTTCCTCGCCCGGAACTCCGCCCGTTACCGCCTGGCACGCTCGAGCGCGGCGATCGGTCCGCTCATGGTTGCGATCGCCCTCGCGGGCGGGCTCTACACGACCGGCGCCACGATGGCCGCAGCGGAAGCCGCGCGAAACGGCAGCGACGCGGGATTCGATCTCGCCCCCGAGGGAGTCGTGATCCTCCTCGGCGGGCCCCTCCTCCTCGCGGGCGTGGCGGCCGCGGCGACCGTATTCATGTCCGGTCATACCCGCGAGCGGGAATTCGCGCTCATCCAGGCCGTGGGCTCCACGCGCGGTGCGATCGTGCTCACCGCGATCTGGGAAGCTGTGGCCTATGCGGTCACTGCGGCCATGTTGGGGGTGGCCGCCACTGCGGTCGGAGGCCTCGTCATCGCCGGAAAGCTCTCGCTGCCCGGCCCCGTCATCGCGTTCCCGACGATCGGGCTGATCGCCGGCGGTGGACTCGCCCTGCTCCTGGCCGCCACGGTGCTGCCGACGGTCACCGCGCTCGGCACCGAGATTCCCCGCTCCCTCGCCGTGGAGTAGACACAGTCGCGATCCGAGCGCGGCCGCAGGGGCTGACGCGCTCGCATACTCGCGAAGGGCCGCGACGCCATCCGGACGTTGGTGTTCCTTGCTATCGTGGCCGCGTGCGATGGCTTGCGGACGAGGCGAGTGGTTCACGACGTGTTCCGCTCTCTCCGGGGTCACCCCGGGGTACGCAGTCTGACCTGGAACGAACGCCGCAGGCGCCTTACTGCGCTTCGCGCAGACCGGTGCCCGCACTGATGGACGAGTCGTACGCAGGCCATCGCACGCCCGGCGCCCGTTCCGCGGCTGCCCTCTGATGGCGCCCTCCACCGCATCACGCGTGCTGGGGCGCACGCCGCGACCGTTGCCGTCGTTGGTGGCCGCCTCTCTGGCCGACGCTTTCCTCGCCTCACAGGTCTGGGCGAAGGAGCAGCTCGTCGAGGCCGGCGCGTACGTCATGGGAGCGCGTCGCCGTTGGCTCTCTCCGCTCGTCGGCGACGTGTTGACCGCCTTCGTCCGCCCGCCTGTCGATGCCCCGCGACTGCTGACGTCGGTGATCCTCCGTTCGCCCGATTTCGCCGAAGCGGTGCGCAAAGCCGACGAGCGCCGTTCGCCGCTGCGCATCCACCACCACGTAGTCGGTCCGTCGTCGTCGCAGCCGCCCTCGGGCGCTCTTCCCCGCATCGACAGCATCCCGGATCTCGCCGCCATGCTCGATCTGGACGTCGGCCGGCTCCAGTGGTTCGCCGACACCAAAAACTGGAATCGGCGCGCGCGCACAGGGGCCTTGCACCACTACCGGTACGAGTGGCGCACACGGCACGGGCGGATCCCCAGGTTGCTAGAGATCCCGGAGCAACGGATGCGCCGTGTGCAGCGCAGTCTCCTGGAACAGGTGCTCGGCCTCATAGCCGTGAACGATGCCGCCCACGGTTTCATGCCCGGTCGCAGCGCGGCCACCGGGGCGGCGCTCCACACGGGGGCCGACATCGTCATATCCCTCGACCTCACCACGTTCTTCTCACGCGTGACGGGCGGTCGCATCTACGGAACACTTCGGCAGTCGGGACTGTCCGAACCCGTCGCGCACGTCGTGACCGGGCTGTGCACCAACGCCGTTCTTCCGCGCGTGCTTGCTGCCATGCCACCGGGCGGATCATCCGACGAGCGGTTCGCCCTGCGTCGGGCTCTGGCCACGAGTCATCTGCCGCAGGGCGCTCCCTCCTCGCCGATGCTTGCCAACCTCGCCATCCGGCGCCTCGACTCACGGCTGACGGGATGGGCGGATGCCGTCGACGCGACCTACACGCGATACGCCGATGACCTCGCGTTCAGCGGCGGTCCGAGACTCGCGAAGCGACCTGATGCCTTCATCCGTGGTGTGCAGCGGATCATCGAGGACGAGGGGCACGTTGCCAACCCGCGCAAAACGAGGGTCCGACGCCAGGGCGTCAGGCAGAGCGTAACCGGAATCGTCGTCAACCAGCGAACGAATGTCTCACGAGACGACTATGACCGGCTCAAGGCGACGATCCACAACTGCGTCGTGCACGGTCCGCGCAGTCAGAATCACCGCCGACTCGACGATTTCCGCGCACATCTGCTCGGCCGCATCTCGTGGGTCGAGAGCCTGAACCCCCAGCGAGGCGCGAAACTCCGGGCGGAGTTTCTGCGTATCCGTTGGTGACCGGTGCGACCAGGCACGAGTGGCCAAGTGACCCTACCGTCGGACGACCGGCACGGATGGCGCAGGATGGAGGCATGCGCAGATCACGACACATCACTCCTGCCGTTCGCACGTCGGACGTGCGCGACGACGCGCCGACCCCGGCAGACGTACTGCGGTATCTCGTCCACCTTCCGGATGACTACGACTCCGACCCGGGCAGGCTCTGGCCTCTGGTGCTGTTCCTGCACGGTGCGGGCGAACGAGGTTCCGACCTCGACCTCGCCGCGGTGCATGGCCCGCCGAGGCTGGCGGATGACGGGCACGAGTTCCCCTTCGTCCTCGTCACCCCGCAGTGCGGTGAGTCGAGTCAGTGGGTCGCGGAGCTCTCGACCTTGTCCGGGCTGGTCGACGAGGTCGTCTCGACGCACCGCGTCGATCCGGCCCGCATATCGGTGACCGGGCTCAGCATGGGCGGCTTCGGGACCTGGAGCCTGGCGGTGCGCTATCCCGAACGGTTCGCCGCGATCGCACCGATCTGCGGTGGGCTCTGGATGCAGAGTGCTGAGCCGATTCGTCACCTGCCCGTCTGGGCTTTCCACGGCGACGCCGACGATGTCGTGCCGATCTCCGCCACGGAGGAGATCACCACCGAACTTCGGACACTCGGCGCCGACGTGCGGTTCACGCGATACGCCGGCGTCGGCCACGACTCCTGGACCGAGACCTACGACAACCCCGAGCTGTACGACTGGCTGCTCTCCCACCGGCGCTAGCGCGCGTACGTCCCCGCACGGGTCCGGGCCTTGTCGAGGAAGCGCTCATGGAAGCGCGTCTCGCCATCGACCTCCGGGTGGAAGCTCGTTCCGAGCAGGCTGCCCTGCTCGACGGCGACCACCGTGCCGTCCGTGAGCGATGCCAAGACGTCGACACCGGGGCCCACACGCTCGACCACCGGGGCGCGGATGAACGTCGCGCGCACCGGAAGCTCCCCCAGAGCGGGGACGGCGAGTTGCGTCTCGAACGACTCCGTCTGGCGCCCGAAGGCATTGCGACGGACGTCGATGTCCATCCCGCCGAAGGACTCCTGGCCGTCGATCCCGTCGAGCACCGTGTCCGCCAGCAGAATGAGTCCGGCGCACGTGCCGTAGACGGGCAGTCCGGCACCGATCGCGGCGCGGATCGGCTCCTGCATCCCGAAGATGCGGGACAGCTTGTCGATCACGCTGGACTCGCCGCCGGGGATCACGAGGCCGTCGACGGACGAGAGCTCTTCCGGTCGGCGCACCAGCACGACATCGGCGCCCAGGTGCGCGAGCAGAGCGGCGTGCTCGCGCACGTCGCCCTGCAGCGCGAGGACTCCGACGCGGGTGTTACCAGCCACGCTCGGCGAGACGGTGCGGCGCGGGGAGGTCGCTGACGTTGATGCCCACCATCGCCTCGCCGAGCCCGCGCGAGACCTCGGCGATCACCTTGGCGTCATCGAAGAACGTGGTGGCCTTGACGATGGCCTTGGCGCGCTCGGCGGGGTTGCCCGACTTGAAGATGCCCGAGCCGACGAACACGCCGTCTGCTCCGAGCTGCATCATCATCGCGGCGTCTGCGGGGGTCGCAACCCCTCCGGCCACGAAGAGCACGACCGGGAGTTTGCCGGTCTCGGCGATCTCGGCGACCAGGTCGTAGGGCGCCTGCAGTTCCTTGGCGGCGACATACAGCTCGTCCTTGGGCAGCGCAGCGAGGGCCGCGATCTCCCCACGGATCTTGCGGATGTGCTTCATCGCCTCGGAGACGTCGCCGGTGCCGGCCTCGCCCTTGGAGCGGATCATCGCGGCGCCCTCGTTGATGCGGCGGAGTGCCTCGCCCAGGTTGGTCGCACCGCACACGAACGGCACCGTGAACTCGTACTTGTCGATGTGGTTCACGTAGTCGGCCGGCGAGAGCACCTCGGACTCGTCGATGTAGTCGACGCCGAGCTCCTGCAGCACCTGGGCCTCGACGAAGTGTCCGATGCGCGCCTTCGCCATCACCGGGATCGAGACCGCGTCGATGATGCTGTCGATCATGTCGGGATCGCTCATCCGCGAGACCCCACCCTGGGCACGGATGTCGGCCGGCACGCGCTCGAGCGCCATGACGGCAACGGCGCCCGCGTCTTCGGCGATCTTCGCCTGCTCAGCGGTGACGACGTCCATGATGACGCCGCCCTTGAGCATCTCGGCGAGGCCGCGCTTGACGCGCGAGGATCCGGTGGTTGTCTGCTCGGTCATGGGGAACTCCTGTCGGATGCACCGAAGTGGGTTTTGATCTAGATCAAACGTAGCACTGTCCGATTCGACCTAGAATCGCTGAGGAGGATCATGAGCGACCAGATCACAGGTACCACCGCGTCGGAGATCGCCGACAGCGTGCGTTCGCTGCGCGACCGCGGATCCCTGCAGCCCGGTAGCCTCCTCCCCCCGGTGCGCGAGCTGGCCGCGACCCTCGGCGTGAATCGCAACACCGCCGTGGCTGCGTACCGCCAGCTCGCTCAGGCCGGTCTCGTGGTCTCGCGCGGGCGTGCCGGCACCGTGGTCGCGGGCCACGAAACCGTGGCGCAGGAGGGTTACGCCCCCGACACTGTCCTCCGGGACATCGGCACCGGCAACCCGGACCCACGCCTCATCCCCGATCCGGCACCCGCACTGATGACCATCGCCTCGCGCCCCGTCCTCTACGGCGAGCCCGTGATCGATCGTGGTCTCGAGGATTGGGCACGGCGGTGGATCGCCGCCGACCTCGACGACGTCGACTTCCGCATCACCGTCACCAGCGGTGCCGTCGATGCCGTGGAGCGGCTGCTCGCGCAGGCACTGATGCGCGACGACGCCGTGGCGCTCGAGGACCCGTGCTTCCTGGCGAGCATCCACACCGTGCGACTCGGCGGGTACCGGGCCGTTCCGGTGCCGGTCGACGCCGAGGGCATGACCGTCGACGGGTTGCGTGCGGCATTGGACGCCGGAGTCCGCGCGATCATCTGCACCCCGCGCGCGCAGAACCCCACCGGAGCGAGCCTCACCGCGACGCGGGCCGCCGAACTGCGAGCGGTACTGGCCGACCACCCCTACGTGCTGATCATCGAGGACGACCATTTCTCGATGCTCTCGCAGCGCCGGTACGAGTCGCTCATCGGTCCCGACCACCGTCGGTTCGCGCTCGTGCGCTCCGTGTCGAAGTTCCTCGGACCCGACATGTGCCTCGCGATCGCGGCGACGGATGCCGAGACAGCGGAACGGCTCGCCATGCGTCTGAGTCCCGGAACGACCTGGGTGAGCCACCTGCTGCAGCGTCTCGCGTTGACGCAGCTCACCGACGACGCCGTGATGACCGAGGTCGCCGCAGCAGCTGCCCACTACGCGGAGCGGAATGCCGCCTTCGCGGAGCGACTGCGCGCAGGCGGCATCGATGCGACCGCATCCGACGGTATGAGCCTGTGGGTCGAACTGCCGCAACCTGCGCGCCTCGTCGCCGATCGGCTGATGCGCCGAGGGTGGCTGGCCCGCACCGGCGACGACTTCGCGCTCGACGACCGCGCGGACCCATCCCACCATCTGCGCCTGACCGTGCACGACCTGTCCGATGACGAGGCCGAGACCCTCGTCGCCGACCTCGTCGCCGCCGGGCGATGACCATCCTCGCGGGCACCCGCCTGCCCTGAACGAAAGAGCCGGAGAATGAAGATCCTCTCCATCCAGTCAGCCGTCGCCTACGGGCACGTCGGCAACTCCGCCGCGGTGTTCCCCCTGCAGCGCATCGGCGTGGAGGTGCTCCCGGTCTACACCGTGAACTTCTCCAACCACACCGGATACGGCGCCTGGCGCGGACCGATGATCGCTCCGGACGACGTCCGCGAAGTCATCACCGGCATCGAGGAGCGTGGCGTCTTCGGCCAGATCGACGCGATCCTCAGCGGCTACCAGGGCGGCGAAGGCATCGGAGACGTGATCATCGACGCGGTCGCCCGTGTGAAGTCCGCGAACCCGAGCGCCGTCTACGCCTGCGACCCGGTCATGGGCAACGCCAAGTCGGGGTGCTTCGTGGCCCCGGCGATCCCGGTGCTGCTGCGAGAGCGCGTCGTCCCGGTCGCCGACATCATCACGCCGAACCAGTTCGAGCTCGGCTTCCTCACCGACACCGAGCCGGACACCCTCGAGTCCACCCTCGCCTCCGTCGACCTCGCCCACGCGATGGGTCCGAGCACCGTGCTGGTGACGAGCGTCGAGCGGCCCGACCGCGAAGAGGGCACCATCGAGATGCTCGCCGCCGACGCGCAGGGCGCCTGGCTGGTGCAGACCCCGCACCTGCCGATGAAGGCGAACGGCTCCGGGGATGTGACCGCGGCACTGTTCACGGCGCACTACGTCGAGACCGGCAGCGCGAAGATCGCTCTGGAGCGCACGGCGTCGAGCGTCTACGACCTGTTGAAGGCCACGCTCGAATCCGGTGAGCGCGAGCTGCAGCTCGTCGAGGCGCAGGAGTTCTACGCGAACCCGCAGATGCAGTTCACCGCCCGTCAGGTGCGCTGAGCTACTCCGCAGTAGGCTCCGACGCCGGCCAGGCGTTCGCCACGGCCTCCCGCACCTCGCCGAGGAGCTGCGGAAGCGCCTTGGTCTTCGCGATGATCGGGAAGAAGTTGGCGTCCGATGTCCACCGCGGCACCACGTGCTGGTGCAGGTGGGCGTCGACGCCTGCGCCCGCCACCGCGCCCTGGTTCATGCCGATGTTGAAGCCGTCGCAGCGTGACACCTCGCGCAGCACACGCATGGCCGTCTGTGTGAGGGCACCGATCTCGGCGACCTCGGCGGGCGTCGCCTGGTCGTACGTGGCGATGTGGCGATACGGGCACACGAGCAGGTGCCCCGAGTTGTACGGGAACAGGTTCAGCAGCACGTAGGCAGTCTCGCCGCGCGCCACGACCAGCCGCTCCTCGTCCGGGAACTTCGGCGCCTCGCAGAACGGGCACTCCTCCCGCAGCGGCTCCGGCCCCGCCTGGATGTACGCCATCCGATGCGGGGTCCACAGCCGCTGGAACTCGTCCGGAACGCCGGCGAGGCGCCCGGCGTCTTCCAGCGGCCGCTCCCCCTCGGTCACGCCAGGTCCCCTGCCTTCAGCACGAGCGCGTGCGAGGCGATGGCGGCGCTGATCCGACGTACCGCATCCGCCACCGGGACGCCGTTCTCCTGCGTCCCGTCTCGGAAGCGGAACGACACCGTGCCCGCGGCTCGATCCTGCTCCCCGACGATGAGGATGACGGGGACCTTCGCCGTCGTGTGGTTGCGGATCTTCTTCTGCATGCGGTCGTCGGAGTGATCGACGTCGGCCCGGACGCCCGCCTCGCGCAGCTGTGCGATGACGTCGTCCAGATAGTCTCCGTACTGCTCCGCGACCGGGACGCCGACAACCTGGCTGGGCGCGAGCCAGAGCGGGAAGTCGCCGGCGTAGTGCTCGAGGAGGATCGCGAAGAAGCGCTCGACCGAACCGAGGAGCGCGCGGTGGATCATGACCGGCCGGTGCTTCTGCCCGTCGGGTCCGGTGTACTCCAGCTCGAACCGGTCGGGCTGGTTGAAGTCGAGCTGGATGGTCGACATCTGCCAGGTGCGTCCGATCGCGTCGCGTGCCTGTACGGAGATCTTCGGACCGTAGAAGGCGGCGCCGCCGGGGTCGGCGACGAGTTCGAGTCCGGACTCGATCGCGACCTCACGCAACGTGTCGATCGCGGTGGTCCACTGCTCCGGCTCGCCGAGGAACTTGGGGTTCCCCACCTCGTTCGTCGACAGTTCGAGGTAGAAGTCGTTGAGGCCGTAGTCGCGGAGCAGGTCCAGGACGAGGTTCAGGTTCGTCGTGAGCTCGTCCTTGACCTGGTCCTGAGCGACGTAGATGTGGGCGTCGTCCTGTGTCAGGCCACGCACGCGGGTCAGACCCGACAGTGTCCCACTCTTCTCGTAGCGGTAGACCGTCCCGAACTCGGCCAGACGCAGCGGCAGCTCGCGGTAGGAACGCCCGCGCGAACGGAAGATGAGGTTGTGGAACGGGCAGTTCATCGGCTTCAGGTAGTAGTCCTGCCCTTGACGGGTGACGTTGCCCTCCTCATCGACGACCTCGTCGAGGTGCATCGGGGGGAACATGCCGTCCGCATAGGTCTGCAGGTGACCCGACGTCATGAAGAGGTCCTTCTTCGTGATGTGCGGGCTGTTCACGAGGTCGTATCCGTTGCGCAGCAGGTGCTTACGTAGGTTCTCCTCGATCTCGTAGCGGATGATGCCGCCCTTGGGGTGGAACACCGCGAGTCCGGAGCCGATCTCGTCTGGGAAGGAGAACAGGTCCATCTCGGCACCGAGCTTGCGGTGATCGCGGCGCTCCGCCTCGGCGATGCGCTCCTGGTAGGCACGCAGCTCGTCCTTGGTCGGCCACGCCGTGCCGTAGATGCGCTGCAGCTGCGGGTTCTTCTCGCTGCCGCGCCAGTAGGCGGCGGCGATGCGGGTGAGGTCCCAGCCGTTGCCGATCATGCGCGTGTTGGGCAGGTGCGGCCCGCGGCAGAGGTCCTTCCAGACGACCTCGCCATCGCGGGTGGTGTTGTCGTAGATCGTCAGCTCACCCTCGCCGACCTCGACGGAGGCCCCCTCGGCGGCTTCCTTCCCGCCTTTGAGCCCGATGAGCTCGAGCTTGAACGGCTCGTCCGCGAGCTCGGCGCGCGCCTCGTCGTCGGTCACGACACGGCGGACGAAGCGCTGGCCCTCGCGGACGATGCGCTGCATCTCCTTCGTGATGGCCTTGATGTCGTCAGGCGTGAACGGGGTCTCCACGCCGAAGTCGTAATAGAACCCGTCGGTGATGGGCGGGCCGATGCCGAGGTTCGCCTGCGGGTTGATGCGCTGCACCGCCTGCGCCAGCACGTGGGCAGCCGAGTGGCGGAGGATGTTCAGCCCATCCGCACTGTCGATCGTGACCGGCTCGACCTCGTCGGTGTCGGTCACGGTCGTGGCGAGATCCTTGAGATCGCCGTTGACGCGCATCGCGACGACGTTTCGGTCAGTGAACAGGGCGAAGCCATCGTGCGGCCGGGCGTTTTCAGGCACAGAAACTCTCCATCTGGGTCGGTGTCCAGGTTACTCGCATGATCACGGGGTCCTGACCGCTTCGCGACGGTGTCGGACACCGTGACCGGTGCCGCCGTCGGTCACCCTCAGCCCGGCTGGTCGGCGCCGCGCGAGGGGACGATGATCCCCGACTCGTACGCGTGGATCACGAGCTGCGCACGATCGCGTGCGTGCAGCTTCGACATGATGCGGTTCACATGGGTCTTCGCGGTGTGCGGTGAGATCACGAGTCGGTTCGCGATGTCCTGGTTCGACGCCCCGCCCGCCACGAGCAGCAGCACCTCGCGCTCCCGCTCCGTGAGCTGTCGCAGCGGCTCGGTGTGCCAGGCATCGGCTCGCGGATGCTGCGGCAGCACGGAGCGCTCGATCAGCGACCGTGTTGCCGCCGACGACAGGAGAGCCTCACCGCGGTGCACCACTCGCACGGCGCTGACGATGTCGTCCGGCTCGGCCCCTTTGCCGATGAAGCCACTCGCACCGGCGCGGAGTGCGGCGACCACGTAGTCGTCCTCCTCGAAGGTCGTCAGGATGAGCACGCGGGTCGCGGTGGACTGCGCCGCGCTCATGATCTGCGCGGTGGCGGCGATGCCGTCGAGCTCCGGCATCCGGATGTCCATCACCACGACGTCCGGCATCGACTCGCGCACCGCAGTGACCGCCTCACGCCCGTTCGCTGCTTCGCCCACCACCTCGATGCCGCCGTCGACGAGGATGTCGCGGACCGCCTGCCGCACCAACGGCTGATCGTCGACGACGAGCACCCGGATCATCGTGCACCTCCGTCGAGGGGGATCCGCACCTCGAGGCGGAACGCGCTTCCATCGCGGCCGGTCTGCACATCTCCCCGGACCGCGACCACGCGCTCGCGCAGTCCACGCAGCCCGTGGCCACCCGCACGCGACACCGCCTCGGATTCCGTCGCCACCTGATTGTCGACGACGACACGGAGCGACCCGCCGTCCGCTCGGAGGCGCACGGTCGCCGCGCCGTCCGCTCCGTGCTTGTGCGCATTCGTCAATCCTTCGAGGACCACGAGGTAAGCCACATGATCACTGGCCGGCGACAGAGCAGGCCGATCGGGATCGTCCTGGAGATCGACGCGCAGCCCCGCCTCGCGGAACTGCACGACCAGCTCGTCGAGACCGGCGAGGCCGACCTGCGGACGAAGGTCGCGAACATCATCCGGATCGTCGGAGCGCAGCAGCGCCATCAGCCCACCGATGTCGGCGAGCACGGTGCGAGAGGAACGGCGGATGGTGCTCAGTGCCTCCCGCGCACGCTCCGGGCGGGTCTCCAACGCGGATGACGCGACGCCCGCATTGAGACTGATGACCGAGATCTGGTGCGCGACCACGTCGTGCAGATCGCGCGCGATGCGCACCCGTTCTTCGGCGACACGTCGTCGCGCTTCCTCGTCCCTCCCCCGCTCGGCCCGCTCCGCGCGTTCGGTCATGGCGGAGACGAACTCGCGTCGTGACCTGGTCGCGTCCCCCAGTGCTCCGGCGAGGGCGATGATGAAGACGAACTGCAGCGCGCGGGCATCGAAGAGATCCCCGCCGAGCGGGATCGCGTTCGAGAAGAAGACGATCGCCGTCGCCGAGGTCACGGCGATGATCCCGACGAGTCGCCCTCGACGGTCCACGACGGCGTAGGCACTGATCGCCATGGCGATGAGCGCGCTCGGCGACAGGACACCCGCGAATGCCAGGACCACTGCGCACAGCAGGCTGACGACGAGCACGACGAGGGGATGCCGGCGGCGGAACGGCATCCCGGCCGCGGGGACGAGGGCGACGACGAGCAGCCATCCGGTCGCGCGGAACGCCTCGTCCGGGAAGGGTGACACGGCGAACACGACCACCACGACCACAGCGATCAGGTCGGAGAGCGGCGCCGCGATTCCTGGAGGACGAGGTGCCGGCATCACACCAGTATTCACCGCGACGCCGACTCCCGGATCCTCCGCCGGGATGAGCTGTGTGTACTGCGATCGCAGTACACGTTTGTCTGCGGCAGGGCGACGCGGCGGCGGATGCCGCGCGGCACGCTGGGATGAGGGCGCACAGCGCGTGCGCCGAGAGAGGTCGGCATGAAGAAGCCCGTCAAGAGAGTGCTCATCGCACTCACGTCCGTCGTCGCCGTCATCGCGGTCGGACTGGTGGCCACCACGGTCGGCAATGCGGTGGCGACCGCGGTCGAACAGGATCGCATCGAGCCGTACGGGCAGAAGGTCACCGTGGACGGGCACGAGATGAACGTCATGATCACCGGTGAGGGCTCGGAGGACATCGTTCTCCTCCCGGGTTTCGGCACCGCATCGCCTGTGCTCGACTTCGAGCCGCTCGTCACCGAGCTCGCCGAGGATCACCGCGTCATCGTGGTGGAGCCGTTCGGCTACGGGCTGAGCGACGGTACGGATCGCGCCCGCACCACCGACAACATCGTGACCGAGACGCATTCCGCTCTGCAGGAGCTCGGCGTCGACGACTACGTCTTGATGGGGCATTCCATCGCCGGCATATACGGCATCCAGTTCGCGAACCGCTATCCCGATGAGGTGCGGGCGTTCGTCGGAATCGACAGCAGCGTCCCCGGGCAGCCCGGCTCGGACACCGAGCTGCCCGTCGGGCTCTTCGGCGCGGCGAAGAACCTGGGGCTCGTGCGACTCATCGCATCGTTCCGTGGCACGGGTTACGACGAGTCCGTCTACTCCGCAGACGTGCAGGAGCAGATCGCCCTGCTCACCAACCGGAACACGCTGAGCCCCACCTACCTGAACGCGATGTCTCTGCTCCACGCGAACTTCGACGATGCTCTGGGCACGAGCTTCCCCGAAGACCTCCCCCTGCTGCTGTTCGTCGTGGCCGACAATCCGACGGTCCCCACCTGGGTGGATCTGCACGAGGAGCAGGCCGCGGCCGTCGACGATGGAACGGTGGTGCCGCTCGATGGAACGCACTACCTCCACCACACGCACACGCCGGAGATCGTCGACGGGTTCCGCTCGTGGGAGCGCACCAGGATGCCCGCCGCGGAGTGACGCCGGAGCTCTGGACATCACGTAGCGTGAACGGATGGACAGAGCAGTCGCACGATGGATCCTGGCGGTCGCGCTCGGCGCGATCGGTGTCGGCCACTTCCTCAGCACCCGCGGGTTCCGGGTCGTGGTGCCCGATTGGGCCACTCGCCTGACCAGGCTCGACAAGGACACGATCGTGATCGCCTCGGGCGCCGCAGAGGTCGCGCTCGCGGCGGGGCTCCTCGCGCTACCGAAGGAGCGCCGCCGCATCGGCTGGGCGACGGCCGCATTCTTCGTCGCCGTGATGCCCGGGAACATCCACCAGTGGCAGACCAAGCGCTCGACGCCGGGACTCGACACGGATGCTCGGCGGTTCGGTCGACTGTTCCTACAGCCGATCCTGGTGCTGTGGGCGCTGTGGTCGACCGGCGGCGAGACGCCCCGCCGAAACCACCGTCGGCGTTGAGAGACAGACCATGCCCGTGAGCTCGAAGAGAATGGTCCCATGACATCCCCCTCGCTGGTGTGGTTCCGCGACGACCTCCGCCTCGCCGACAATCCGGCGTTGCGCGCCGCGATCGATCGAGGTGAACCGGTCATCGCGCTCTATGTGCTCGACGAGGAGTCGCCGGGCATCCGCCCCCTCGGCGGCGCAGCCCGCTGGTGGCTGCACCACTCGCTGGCATCGCTCGACGAGCGTCTCCGTGAGCGCGGCGGGGCACTCGTGCTGCGTCGCGGCGCCGCAGGGCACGTCGTCCGCGAGGCGGTGGCGGATGTCGGCGCCGGCGCCGTATTCTGGAACCGACGGTACGGGGGCGCCGAGCGCGAGATCGACTCATCGCTGAAGTCGGCACTCCGGGCCGAGGGGCTCGAGGTCGCGTCCTTCGCAGCATCCCTGCTGCACGAGCCGTGGACCGTGACGACCGGCAGCGGCACGCACTATTCCGTCTTCACCCCGTTCTGGCGCGCGTGTCTCGCGCTGCCGGCACCACGCGCGCCGCTTCCGGAGCCACGGACAGTCGATGGCCCGGGTCATGTCCCCGCCTCCGATGCTCTCGACGACTGGGATCTGCTGCCCACCCGGCCGGATTGGGCCGGGGGCCTGCGCGACACCTGGGAGCCTGGGGAACCCGCCGCCCGGCGACGCCTCACGGAGTTCCTCGCTCACGACCTCCCCTCGTATGACCGCGCGCGCGACGAACCCGCTGCCGGTGCGACCTCGCTGCTCTCCCCGCGGCTGCGCTGGGGAGAGATCAGCCCCTTCACGGTCTGGCACGAGGCCGTCGGCGTGGACGGTGCCGGCGGATTCCTCTCCGAGCTCGGTTGGCGGGAGTTCGCCTGGCACACGCTCTATCACTCCCCCGACCTCGCGACCCGAAATCTGCGTCGCGAGTTCGACGCCTTCCCGTGGCCACCCCTCGACCCAGCGCACCTGGAAGCCTGGCAGCACGGCGAGACCGGAGTGCCGCTGGTGGATGCGGGAATGCGGGAGCTCTGGCACACGGGCTACATGCACAACCGCGTCCGGATGGTCGTGGCCTCCTTCCTCGTGAAGAACCTGCTGATCGACTGGCGACTCGGCGAGGAGTGGTTCTGGGACACGCTCGTCGACGCCGACGAGGCCAACAACCCGTTCAACTGGCAATGGGTGGCGGGCTCCGGTGCCGATGCGGCCCCGTACTTCCGCGTTTTCAATCCCGAGCTGCAGGCGAAGAAGTTCGACCCGCAGGGGCTCTACATCTCGCAGTGGGCCTCCGAAGCACCGACCGAACCGATCGTCGACCTCGGTGAGACCAGGAAGGCCGCGCTCGCGGCGTACGACGAGGTCAAGCGGGCGCCACGAGCGCCTTCCTGATGCTCGAAGACGGCGAGGTCTGCACCGCCGGGGTGTGGTCAGCCGGCGATGATCTCCGGCACCTTCCATGAGGCGAGCTCACCGAGACGCGGCCGGTAGAGCCGGATCAGGAGGTTCCAGCCCTCCGGGAGGGGAATGGAGTTCGCGGCATCGTCGCCGTGGTCGCCGAGGCGCACGGTGGTCGATCCGTCCTCGTTCTTGGTGGCGAACACGGAGTTGACGTTCGTGGCGCCGATCGGCCCGGGTTCGAAGTAGCCGGCCGCGTTGTAGACGCTGACCGACCAGAACGCGTCGGCGGGCACGTCTCGGAAGGTCATGGTGTAGCGGCCGACGGGAAGCTTGGGGTCGATGTTGATGTACGACGCCTCCGCATCGGGAAGGCCACCCCAGCCGAGCGCCGTGCCGACCAGGTGACGCACGGGGTCGACGTCTTCCTTCGATCCGAAGCATCCCGACAGTCCACCCATCGTCTTGCCCAGCACGAGCAGGGCTTCGCGAACCTCGACGTAGCTGTCGTGGTCGTATTCGGGGTGAGAGAACTCCTGAGTGCCGCTCGCGCTGAGAGTGATCTGATCCTGGATCGCATTCACCGCTTCGAGGTCGCTCGGACTTGCCGGGTCGAAGAGGACGCGTGCCGCAGCGATGACGTGCGGGGTCTCGAACTCCTCGATCGTGAGGGGATAGGAGCCTGCCCGATGGAAGACACGGTTGATGTAGTGGTCCTGGTTGATGATCATGACGGAGACGTACCGGTCTCCGACCTCCGGCAGTGTGAGGGTGACGGGGCCCCCACTGAGATCGATGATCGCGACCGAATAGAGCGTGTCGCGGTTCTGTCGAATCACCGGTTGCTGCTCCAGGGGCGGGAGCGCACGGTCGTGGTGGAACACGCCCACCCCGCCGATGATCGGCAGCATCCGGTCGATCATCGTGTCGGTTTCCACCCGCGTGAAGTTGTCGACATCGACGATCTGGGCACTCATCCGGGGCTCCTCGCTGCTCTGTTGCCCACACACTATCGGGTGGGACGGTCGCCCGCGGTCATCGGCGAGGCGCGCGGATCGTCGGTGCGTGGGCGGGATCGTCGAGCAAGGGCAGCGGCGCCTCAGACGGGCACGATGTCGGCGGTGTGGTACTGGAACACGAGGCGCGCGGGAACCGCACCGGCGAGTACCTCGTCGACGGACGAGTTCACCTGCTGCAGCTCGCGGGCCTCTGTGACGACTCTGGTGCGCCCGGCGGCATGCAGAGCGAACACCTCAGCGAGGTCCTGTCGCGTGCCGACGATCGAACCGATGATGCTGATGCCTTTCAGGACGGTGTCGAAGATCGGAACAGTCAGTTCCCCGCCGGCCGGCAGCGATACGAGGACCAGACGACCCCCGCGATTCAGAGAGGAGAACGCCTGATCGAAGACCGCGGGAGCGACGGCGAGCACCACGACGACGTCAGCTCCACCGAGGCTGCGGATCGCGGTGATCGGGTCGGTGTCGTGGGCGTTGATGACGTGGTCCGCTCCCAGCTCCGTCGCCAGCTCCAGCTTCTCGTCGGTGACGTCGACGGCGATGACCTTCGCACCGACCAGGCGAGCGTATTGGACGGCGAGATGCCCGAGCCCGCCCACGCCGAAGATCACCACGGTCTCCCCCGGCGTGACCCGTGCATTCTTGATGGCGGCATAGGTCGTCACGCCGGCGCATGTGAGCGGCGCGGCGTCCATGGCGGTGATGCCTTCGGGAACGGCGACGGCGAAGCGGGAGTCCGCGAGCATGTATTCGCCGTAGCCGCCATCGACCGCATAGCCGTTGTTGTACTGGCTCTCGCAGAGGTTCTCTCGCCCGTCGACGCAGTACCGACACTCACCGCAGGCGTGACCGAGCCAGGGCATCGCGACACGCTGCCCGACAGCACGGTTGGTGACGCCCGTGCCGAGTTGCTCGACGATTCCGACGCCTTCGTGCCCCGGGATCAGCGGGAGGGTGGGCTTCACCGGCCAGTCTCCTCGCATCGCATGGATATCCGTGTGACATAGTCCGCACGTCTCCAGGCGGACCAGTACCTGTCCCGGACCGGGCTCCGGCACCGGGCGCTCCTCCACCTGCGCCGGCGCACCGAACTCTGTGACGACTGCTGCTCGCATCATTCCTCCTTGACGAAATCGTGGGTGTCTGAAGCCTGAAGCCTGAAGCCTGCGGCGCCTCCCGCACGGACCGAAGGTCCTGCTGCGACGGACCGACGGGCGCAGAGACCGAACTCACGTCGGTCACCGGACGATCACTGTCACTGTGGATGGTCGCGAGACGATCGCCTGGCTGGTCGACCCGAGAAGGAAGCGAGCGATCGCTCCGCGCCCGTGCGAGCCGATGACGGCGAGGCGAGCGTCGCTTGCGAGCCGATTGATGATGACCTCGGCGTAGCCTCGCTCGACGACTCGACGCACTTCCAGCTGCGGGTGGAGTCGGGGAATCGCCGCCAAGGACTCCGCGAGAGCATCCTCCGTCAGCTTCTGCATGCCCCTGAGGTAGTCCGCCGGATAAGCGGACATGTTGAGCGGCAACGGAACCGTCACCCAAGCATTGACGACCGTGAGCGGATCCCCGGTGATCGCCGCTTCGGCCGCGGCGAAGTCGATCAGCTTCCGAGAGATCGAGGAACCGTCGACCCCCACCACTACCCCTCTCCGACCGGAGAGGTCGATGTCCGGCACGACGACCACCGGGCAGTGCGCACCGGCGGCCACTCGGATACCGTGGGGGCCACGCCGTGATTCCGTATCCGATCCCTGGAAGTCACTCCCGATGACCAGAAGATCGAACACCATGGACGCGTCGATCAGCTCCTCCACGGGGTTTCCGCGTGCGACTCTGATGTCCGCCTTCACACCGTGGGCTCGGACCCGCTCTGCTTCGCGCGCGAGCAGTGCGCGCGTCAGTCCGATCGCCTCTGCGACGACGTTCCCTTCGCCCACCGCACCGATCGCGCCCCCCACGACTGAGATCAGTTCGACCCTGCTGAGCCGCTCCTCGGCGCGGCGCGCCGCCCATTCGACAGCCCGCTGGGATGCGCGGCTGTCGACGACTCCGACGAGGATGCTCTCTTCCATGTGCGGTTCCTTTCAGTGGAGGCGCCCCTGCGGGAACGACCGGGGGCCGACCGGGGCTAGATCCGAACTTCTTCACCGTGGTCGGGTACGCGCGCCGGCCACCCGAGCTCGCGCTCGATCCGCAGCCGCAGTGTGTCCGCGGAGGCGGGCTCGCCGTGCGTCACGTACACCGCATCGGGCGCCCGTTCCGCCGCGCGCATCCAGCGGACGATCCCGTCGGCATCGGCATGTGCAGACATCGAATCGATCGAGACGACTTCGGCCCCGACGGCGATGTCCCTGCCGAAAACGCGCAGTGTGCGCTCCCCGGCGAGCAACCGCGCCCCGCGTGTGCCGCCGGCCTGGAAGCCGGTCAGGACGATCGCGTTGCGCTTATCGGGGGCGTAGGCCAGAAGATGGTGCAGGATCCGCCCTCCGGCGAGCATCCCGCTGGCGGAGATGATGATCATCGGGCCCCCGCGCAGATTGAGGAGCTTCGAGTCGTCGACGCTGTGGACCGGAGTCGCAAGGTCGTACAGGCGTTCGACCTCATCCGCGGAGAGACGATGCTCCTCGGGGTGCCGGCGATACACGTCGGCGACGCTGATCGCCATCGGACTGTTCACGTAGATCGGCACGTCGGGGATCTCGCCGCGCTCGCGCAATCGAGAAAGGTGGAGCAGCACGGTCTCGGTGCGGCCGACCGCGAACGCGGGGATGAGGACGACACCGTTGCGACGAACCGTGCGCCGGACGACATCTCCCAACTGCGATTCGGGATCGACCGGGCTGTGCGCTCGGTTTCCGTAGGTCGATTCGGTGACGAGGATGTCCGCACCTTCGAAGGGATGCGGAGGTCGCATGAGTGGATCGTCGCTCCGCCCCAGGTCACCCGTGAAGCACACGAGCCGCTCGCCGACATCGATGTACGCACTCATCGCTCCCAGGATGTGACCGGCCGGATGCAGGACCGCGGTGGTCGCACCGGCGATGTGCGTCTCCTCCCCCTCCGGCACCACGACGAACCGTTCCAGAGCACGCTCTGCATCCTTCACCGTGTACAGCGGTGTCGGATTCTCATGTCGAGACCATCTGTGCTTCGCCGCATGCCGTGCTTCTTCTTCCAGCAGATGTGCGCTGTCGATGAGCATGATCCGGCAGAGGGAGGCCGTGCCTTCGCTTGCATACACAGAGCCTCGGTAGCCCTCTCTGACGAGGGCCGGCAGGTAGCCGGAGTGATCCAGGTGTGCGTGCGTGAGGACGACGGCGTCGATGGTGCGTGGGGGAACGGCGAGCGGAGCGCGGTTGCGCTCTCGGAGCACCTTGTATCCCTGGAACAGCCCGCAATCGACGAGTATCCGTGCGGACGGCGTGCTGAGCATGTAGCGCGACCCCGTCACCGTGTCTGCGGCACCGAGAAACCTCAACGTCGCCGCGCTCATACTCGTGGCCGCGGTCATGGTCGTTGCTGGCCACTCGCGGCGAGCTGTGTCGACAGTACGGCGACTGCGATCGTGGCTCCCCAGGCGTGTGCCCGCTCGAGCTCACCGGGGAGGAGATGGCTGTCCTTGTCGACCAGGAAGCTCTCGGGGCGGACCAGCTCCCGCCTTCCCGTCTTCTGAAGTCGCTTCGCGATCGCGGCCGCTGCCGACCCTGTGAAGATCCTCGGCATGTCGACGCGCGTGTCGAACGCGGCGTATCCGAAGGTCGCCGTGGGGCCGGTCTCGATCCACTCCCGGATCCCCGTCTCCTGGCTGCCGTGCTCGAGCACCAGGTGCTTGCCGGGGTCTCTGGCCCAGATCTCCGCTTCTCGCCGCGAGGCGGGTCTGCTCAACGAATGGGCATGAGTGGGCGCTCCGACCACCAGAACCTGGTGGTGCCCCGCGGGCTTCGCCTGTCGCACGTCGACGAGTCCGGCGGAGAGATGCTCCTGCATGCCGTCGGCGATCGCCTCGGCCACGCGGCGGGTGTTGCCGAAGAACGACTCGAAGACGATCTCCGCGTTCGGGGCACGATTCGGCACGGGTTCCGTCATCATGGTCGTGGTCCCGCCTGCATGAGATCACTGATGTCGATCGGCTGCGTCGGTGGGAGATGAAGGTCAGCTGGTCCGATGGTGAGTGGACGTGACTGCGCGAAGGTCGAGTCGGCCATGATGCTCCTTTGTCGGCGGCGAGGTCCCCCGATACGGGGAGCTTCCCTGGCGCCGGCGGCGCGGCGAGGGTCGAACGTCCCGTGGAACGCTCACGACCGATCGGAGCGATCCCCTGTCGCTCGAGCGGAGAAGCGCTCTGCGGCGCCGTAGACAGCCGCTTGTGTCCGTCGCTGCATGCCGAGTTTCGCGAGCAGCGCCGAGACGTAGTTCTTGACGGTCTTCTCGGCGAGACCGAGATGCTCGCCGATCTGACGGTTCGTCAGCCCTTCCGCTATGAGCCGCAGGATCTGGCGCTCCCGCAGACTCAAGGGCATGTCGGCGGCAGGAGGGGCGGACGCTCGTGACGCGAGCCGGGCACGGACGCGCTCAGCGACTGCGGGGGGCGTCAGATCCTCTCCGTTCGCGACCCGGCGAATCGAGTCGACGAGCGAGGATCCACGAATCGTCTTCAACACATATCCCGAGGCGCCGGCGACCACAGAGGCGGCGCTCGCAGTGTCGTCGTCGAATGCGGTGAGCATGAGGCACCGGATGCCGGGGTGTTCCGATCGGATGCTGCGACAGAGGTCGACCCCGCTCCCGTCCGGGAGCCGTACGTCGAGGACGACGATGTCCGGCACGGTCGCGGCCACGCGCCCGAGAGTTCCGCGGACCGAACCAGATTCTCCGACGACTTCGAGCCCGTGCTCGGCGTCCAGGATCTGCGAGATCCCACGACGGACCACGCTGTGGTCGTCGACGAGGAACACCCGGATCATCGGGCCTCCGTCGAATCCGCCGGCAGCGGTGCCCGCCAATGCACCCGCGTGCCGCTCGTGTCTCGAACCCCGATACTGCACGTGCCGAGGTGAGCACGCGCGCGCATCTCGAGATTCGCCGTGCCGCTGACACGCGCCGGATTCTCGGGTATACCGATCCCGTCATCATCGACATCGACGGTCACATGGGATGCCGTGACGGAGACGCTGACCTCCGATGTCGTGGCCCGCGCGTGACGCGCGATGTTGCTGAGCGACTCGCGCACGACGGCGATGACATCCTCAGCGAGCACGCCTGTGACGAGCAGATCGACGGGTCCGGCGAATACGACCCGCGGCGCACTCTGCAGGATCGGCGTGAACTCGCTCACCACACCCAGCAGACGATGACGGACCGACTCGGCATCCGCAGCCTGGAGGGCGAAGATCGCCGTGCGGAAATCGGAGATGGCCGCATCGATGTCTCCGGCGTGAGCGGAGAGGGTCGCGGCGTGCGCGGGCAGGGCGGCGGCCAGGGCCTGCAAGCCGAGCCCCGTTCCGAAGAGCCGCTGTATGACTTTGTCATGAAGGTCGCGCGCGATGCGCGAACGGTCCTCGATCAGATCCAGCCGCTGACGGTCGGCGCGAGCCTGAGCCAGCGCGACAGCGAGGCCGGCCTGCGCGGCGAACTCGGAGAGCATCGACAGGTCTTCGGGAGAGAACCGCGGTCCTTTCGCGTTACGCACCACGCACAGGACTCCTGCGGGCGCGCCCGCGACCAGAAGGGGCACAGCGATCGTCGCCCCTCCTGAGACATGCGAGTCGAAGGACGGAGACTCGGCCGGGTCGGCATTGGAGACGACGCTTGCCCCGCTCATCGCGCGTGCGATCAAGGAGTCGCCGTCGGGGACATCCGTCCCCTGGATCTTCTCGGCGCCGAGCCCCCGAGCAGTCGTCACCCGGCTGCGCCCGCCACCGGGCCCCGGAGCCACGAACAGCACCAGATCGGCATCGATCACCGCGGCGACCTTCTCTGCGACCACACCGAAGACATCGCCGGAATCCGGGGCGAGCAGGGCCGCGGAGATCTCTGCGAGGGCGCGGCTCAGTCGCTGAAGCCGCTGCGACTCCTCGTAGCGGCGGGCGTTGTCGATCGCGATCCCGGCCGTCGTCGCGAGCGCGAGCACCAGCTCCTCGTCCTCATCGGTGAACTCACCGCCGACGCGATTGGTGAGGTACAGATTCCCGTAGATCTCGCCACGCACCCGGATCGGCACCCCGAGAAAAGTGCGCATCGCCGGGTGATGTGCGGGAAAGCCCACCGATCGCGGATCCGTGCCGAGGTCTTCCAACCGGATCGGATGCTCGCTCTCGATGACCGCGCCCAGAATGCCGCGCCCCTCCGGGAGATGATCCATCATCACGGCGACCTCGTGCGGCATCCCCACGTGGATGAACTGCTCCAGTCGCCCTGCGCGATCGATCACACCGAGCGCACCGTACTGCGCGTCCACCAGGGTCAGAGCCGCTTCGGCGATGTGGCGGAGCACCTGTTCGAGCTCGAGGTCCTCCACGACGATCTGACTCGCGCGCAGCAGGCTGCGCAATCGCCCCTGGGCGGTGAGTACCCGTTGAGCGCGCTCGACCAGCTCACCGATCGTGCTCTCCAGCTCGGAGCGGCGCTGGTCAGGGAACTGAAGAGATTCGTCGTCCATCACCCCCACTTTCCGCGGCAGTTGTTGCTGACACTACTCCCGAACGCGGCGCGCAGGACCTTCGACTCTTCTAACGTGAGGTCCCCCGTCGGACGATGAGTTTCCACCGGAGAGAGGGCGGCACCGAATGCCTGCGCGATATGTCCTGGGGCTCAAACGAAACAGCGCCGAGGAGGCTGCGACCGCGTGGGCGGAATCGCATGCTTCGGCCGCGGGCGTCCCACTCGTCCGAGTGCATGTGTCGTCCAAGAGGGATGCCGTCGCCGCCCGATCCGACCCGCCGACATCGACAGACGTCGTGCTCCCCCCGGGTCCGGTGCCGCAAGCGCTGGCCGGTATCGTGGAG
The DNA here is from genome assembly GCF_024519805.1 of Microbacterium sp. Mcb102. Taxonomy (NCBI): domain Bacteria; kingdom Bacillati; phylum Actinomycetota; class Actinomycetes; order Micrococcales; family Microbacteriaceae; genus Microbacterium; species Microbacterium sp. Mcb102. The sequence continues at coordinate 826,991 of NZ_JALJRG010000001.1, forward strand.
GACGATGACGTTCTCGTGATCGGCACGGGAAAGACGGGATTCATCCACGGCCGCGTGTTCGGCACGATGGCGTTTCGCATCGCTTCGTCGGTGCGGTGCACCGTCGCCGTCATACCGCAGGTCGATCTGCGCTTCCGGTCGGGGATCATCGCCGGGGTCAAAGACGACGACCTGCTCGAGCGCATCGTCCAAGCCGCGTCAGCCGAAGCCGTCCAGAGCGGGGAGCCCTTGCAGATCCTCCACTCGTCCTTCGCCGGGATCGTTCCGGCTCCCGTGGAGACCGCGGGATCCGCGATCGAGCAGGCGGCTTCCCTTGTGAGCCGTCTGGCGCCGCGGGCCATGCGGGGAACACGCGAGACGGCGCGTCCACCCGCGGAAGCACTGCTCGATGCATCGAGGAACGCGGCGCTGATCGTGATCGGCGCAGGCCATGTCCACGACGGGGAACGTTCCGTCGGCCCCGTCGTCCAGGACATCCTGGTGAACATCAACGCGCCGGTCCTCATCGTGCCCGCACGCCCGGCCGACCCCACAGCGTGAATCCGGACGACCGCGCGGGACGTTCGACTCTGTGCCATTCTGCGTGGGCGAGCAGCATGGGCGGATGACACCTGACACCGAACACCTCCCCATCGTCGTCGGGGTCGATGGATCTTCGGCATCCGTCGAAGCGCTGACCTTCGGCGCGCGACTCGCTGCCGCACTCGACACCCCCCTCGTCGCCGTCACGACCTGGACGTATCCCGTGATGGTCGATCCTTTCGACCCGGGCACGGAGTGGTCCCCGAAGAGGGAGGCCGAAACGTGTCTCGCCGACGCCGTGCTCGAAGCCTTCCAAGGGTCGCCACCGGAACGATTGACCCGCACGGTCCTACCGGGCCGGGCCGCGGAGGTGCTGATCGAGCAGAGCGAGCACGCCTCGATGCTCGTCGTCGGCAGTCGAGGCCATGGCGGCTTCGCCGGGCTGCTGCTCGGCTCGGTCAGCGCGGCGTGTGCTGCGCACGCCCACTGTCCGACGCTCGTCATCCACGCCCCCACGCAACGGCCCGTGCCCGCTCCCGCGCCGTGACCCCGCCGATGCTCGCCGTCGGCCGCGCCTGTACTGTGTAATCCACGCGCAGGCGTGCGCGTGGCTCTGTCCCGCTGACCGACAGCGAAGAGAGGGACGAATGCACCGAGTGTTCCTGGTCGACGACCATGAAGTGGTGCGCCGCGGCATCGCGGGAATCCTCGCGCTCGACCCCGAGCTGACGGTGGTCGGGGAAGCCACGACCTACAGCGAGGCTGTCGTCCGGATCGCCGAGACGCTCCCGGACGTCGCTGTCCTGGACGTGCATCTCCCCGACGGCAGTGGAATCGACCTGTGTCGTCAGATCCGCCAATCCCATCCGAGCGTGCGCTGCCTGATCCTGACGGCATTCGACGATGACGACGCGCTCGTCGCTGCTGTCATCGGCGATGCGGCCGGCTACCTGCTGAAGACGCTGCACACCGACGAGCTCGTCCGTTCTGTGCGTGATGTCGCCTCAGGGAGGTCTCTCCTGAATCCTTCGATGGTGCGGCAGGTCGCCCATCGAGTGCGCGATGCCCGCGCCGAGGACCCTCGGTACGGATCGTTGAACCTCCGTGAGAAGCAGACGCTCGCACTGATCGCCGAGGGGCTGACCAACAGCCAGATCGGCGCTCGTCTGGGACTCGCGGAGAAGACCGTGAAGAACTACGTCTCCTCCGTGCTCAGCAAGCTGGGTCTCGAACGCCGCACACAGGCAGCCGTGCTCGAGACGGAGCGGATGGCCCGACTCGGCTCACCGGGGGCGCCGTCCGTGTGACCGCATCAATAGGGATGAACGACGATGCGGTTGTCGACCTCCGTCACGTGCGGCGAGGCCCACGCCGCCTCAGCGGCCTGATTCTTCTCCGCCCATGATCGGACGGTTCCGGTGAGCGTGACGGAAGTGCCGGACACGACGACCTCTATCGTGTGCGCGTCGACCAGTGCGTTGCGCCTGATCGCTCCGCGGATCCGCTCTTCTGCGTCCGCCGCCGAGGGCCGCGCAGTCAGGGTGATCATGCTGTTCACGGTTCGCACGCCGGTCAGGTGCTGTACCGCCCGCTTCGCCGCACGACGCTCGTGGTCCCAGTCCACCTCCCCCATCAGGGTCACGTCGCCGCCGTCGATCACTGCCTTCACGCCGGGAGGAACATCGGCGGCAGCACGGAGCGCGTGCTCCACCTCCTCCGCCACCGCCGTGTCTGTCATGGATTCCTCGAGCGACGATGGGACGCTGAGGCGATCGACGACGGCGTTGACGCCGCGGACACGAAGGGCTGCGTGACGCGCCGCGAGGCGCTCGGAATAGCTGTCGACCTCACCGGAGAGTGCGACGGTGCCGTCTTCGACCGCGACACCGATCCCGGCGTCATCGACATCGGGGGTCCATTCCAGCTCGAGTTGGACGGCTCGTTGCAGGTCGCCGTCGTCGGTGTGCGTGGTAGATGTCATGGTGCTACTCCTTCTGGTCGAGGTGCTCATCGTTCAGGGACGGTCCTGCGCTCGCGCGGTGGTCGCCCCGCCGGGAGTGCGCGCGGCTCCAGGTCCACCCCGCGATCTCGGGCGCATCCTCACCGTGCGCACGCGTGTACGCTCGCGCACGGAGGCGCGCATCCTGCATCTCCTGCCGCAGCCCCGCTTGTGCGGATGCGAGGCCCGGCACCCGATCGATGACATCGATGACGAGGTGGAATCGGTCGATGTCGTTCATCATGACCATGTCGAACGGGGTCGTCGTGGTGCCTTCCTCGATGTACCCGCGCACGTGGAGGTTGTCGTGTCCGTGTCGCCGGTAAGTGAGGCGATGGATCAGCCACGGATAGCCGTGGTACGCGAAGATCACCGGCCTGTCCTCGGTGAAGACGGCGTCGTACTCGCGGTCGCTGAGGCCATGCGGATGCTCCCCCTCGCTCTGGAGCCTCATCAAGTCGACGACGTTCACGACGCGCACCTTCAGCCGGGGCATGTGCTCGTGAATGAGGGCTGCCGCCGCGAGGACTTCCAACGTCGGAACGTCGCCCGCAGCGGCGAGGACGACATCCGGCTCCTCACCTGCGCGCTCGCTCCCCGCCCATTCGAGAATCCCCAGGCCCCGGGTGCAGTGTTCGACGGCCTCTCGCATCGTCAACCAGTTCGGAGCCGGTTGCTTCCCCGCCACGACGACGTTGATGTAGTCCACGGAACGCAGACAATGGTCGTAGGTCGACAGCAGAGTGTTCGCATCGAACGGGAGGTAGACGCGCACCACGTCGGCCTTCTTGTTCACGACGTGGTCGATGAAACCCGGGTCCTGGTGCGACAACCCGTTGTGATCCTGACGCCAGACGTGGGAGCTGAGAAGGTAGTTCAGTGAGGCGATGGGACGCCGCCAAGCGATGCCTCGAGAGGTCTTCAACCACTTGGCGTGTTGATTGAACATCGAGTCCACGATGTGCACGAACGCCTCATAGGAGTTGAAGACCCCGTGGCGTCCGGTCAGAAGATAGCCTTCCAGCCACCCCTGGCATTGGTGCTCGCTGAGCATCTCGACGACTCGTCCGGTCCTGGCGAGGTGGTTGTCCTCATCGATCGGCCATACCGCGGCGTTCCATTGTTTGTCCGTGACCTCGAAGACGGCATCGAGACGGTTGGATGCGGTTTCGTCGGGGCCGAAGATGCGGAAGTCCTTCGGATTCGCCGCGATCACATCCCGCAACCAGGTTCCGAGCACGCGAGTCGCCTCGCTGACGGACCCTCCCGGAGACGGGACGTCGACGGCATAGTCGCGGAAGTCGGGGAGCACCAGATCCTTCCGCAGCAGTCCGCCGTTCGCCACGGGGTTGGCGCTCATCCGGGCATCGCCCTCCGGCGCGAGCGCGGTCACCGAGTCCCGCACTCCACCGTCATCATCGAACAGCTCCTCCGGCCGGTATGACCGCATCCAATGCTCGAGCAGCCGCGTGTGCGCTTCGGTGTCGCGAGCGTCGCGGAGCGGCACCTGGTGCGAACGCCAGTTGTCCTCTGCCGGGTGGCCATCGATCTCCTTCGGGCAGGTCCACCCTTTCGGCGTACGCAGGATGATCATCGGCCATGCCGGACGCGTGCGGAGCGCACCTGACGCCGCATCAGCTTTGATCTGCGCGATCTGGTTGAGCACCTCATCCAGGGTGTGTGCGAATCGCCGGTGAACCTCGATCGGGTCCTCGCCGTCGAAACCTCCGGAGACGAGGTGAGGAGTATGCCCGTAGCCCCGCATGAGCTGGAGCAGCTCTTCCTCGGGGATGCGCGCGAGCACCGTCGGATTCGCGATCTTGTAGCCGTTCAGGTGCAGGATCGGCAGTACCACTCCGTCGTGCAGAGGATCGAGGAACTTGTTCGAGTGCCACCCGGTTGCCAGCGGTCCGGTCTCGGCTTCGCCGTCCCCGACGACCGCGGCGACGAGAAGATCCGGGTTGTCGAACGCTGCGCCGTACGCGTGGGAGAGGGAATAGCCGAGCTCGCCGCCCTCGTGGATCGACCCCGGTGTCTGCGGAGCCACATGGCTGGGTATCCCTCCGGGGAACGAGAACTGCCGGAACAGTTCTCGGACGCCGTCCTCGGTGCGTTCGATCGCGTCGTACACCTCGCTGTACGTGCCGTCGAGATAGGCGTTGGCGACCATACCGGGACCACCATGCCCGGGTCCCGCGACGAAGAGGACGTCGAGCGACCGCTCCCGGATCACGCGGTTTAAGTGGGCGTACATGAAGTTCAGGCCAGGGGTGGTCCCCCAGTGCCCCAGAAGACGGGGCTTGATGTGATCACGCGTGAGTGGCTCGCGCAGCAGAGGGTTGTCCAGCAGGTAGATCTGCCCGACCGAGAGATAGTTCGCCGCACGCCACCAGGCATTCACCGTCTCGAGCTTCGCGTGTGACAGTTCCCGCACCTCGGTGCTCGGCCAGCTCGTCGTCCCGGGCGATATCATCGCGCTTCCTTTCGGGGAGGGGTTCTCGTCATGAGCCGACCTCACACCCGTGTGCGTGACATCTCAGTGCCGAAGGTCCTCCCGGGTCAGGAGAGGGGTCGCCGTAGCCTCACCTCGGTCGGAGGGGCGGTGGGACCTTCGACTCTGATCGTGGAGTCGTCGGCGCGCGCACGATGTCACCATGTCCGCATCGAGGAACCCGCGAGTCCACGGAAGCGTGGCCTCTCCAGGTTCGCGACGGAACCCGGATCAGAGGCGACACACATCTGGAGGTGGCTCACCATGGAGGAGATCGAGCGTCCACCGACGCGAATGCTGACGCAGGACGAATGCTGGGAACGCCTGGCCGGGGCTCCCTACGGTCGTATCGCTGCCGCAGCGGCGGGGCAGGTGGACATCTTCCCCGTCAACCACCGGGTCGACGGACACGTCATCGTCTTCAGGACCTCGGCGGGGACGAAGCTCCTGGAGCTGACGATCCACAGCGGCATCGCCTTCGAGGTCGACGGTTTCGATGCCGAGGAAGCGTTCAGCGTGGTCGTGAAAGGTTCCGCGGAGGAGTTCGACCGAGACGGCGATGTGCTCGCCGCTGAACGCCTCGGAGTCCGTCCCTGGGCGCCCGAGGAGAAGGATCGCTGGGTGCGCATCCTGCCCGACTCCGTCGACGGCCGAGCGTTCACCCTCGCAACCTCGGAATCCTCTCCCGGCGCGGCCGGAAAGACAGCACGACTCCCTCAGTAGCCACCGACTTCGATCTGGTCGTCCACATCCGTCACGTGCGGGGAGGCCCAAGCCGCGTTCGTCGCCTGGCGACGCTCCGCCCACGACCTCACCGTTCCCGTCAACGTGACCGTGCTGCCGTCGACCGTCACGTGAATCCTCTCGGCATCGAGTTGCGCGTTCCGCGTGAGCGCATTCGAGATGCGCTCTTCGGTGTCCTCAGCGGAAGGGCGCTCCCGGAGCGTGATCATGCTGTTCACCGTGAACACACCGCGCAGATATTGCACCGCGCGCTTCGCAGCGACGCGCTGGAAATCCCAGTCGACCTCTCCGAGGAGGGTGACATCGTGCCCGCTGATCTCCGCCTTCACCGTATCCGGGACGTTCGACGACGACGCCAACGCCCGCTCGACTTCTTTCGCGATGTCGGTCTCGGTCACCGGCAACGCCGACCGCGGGTGCACCGTCAGGTCGTCGACGATCGCGCGCACGCCACGGACCCGGAGCGCTGCCTTCTTCGCTGCCAAGCGTTCCGCATAGCTTCCGACCTCGCCCGACAGCGTCACAGTCCCCGCTGCCACGGCGACACCGATGCCGGCGGCGTCCACGTCCGGTGTCCATTCGAGTTCATCGCTCACGAGGAGCTTCAGGTCCATATCTCTGTCTGTCTCAAGGGCCATGGCCTTTCCTTCCGTTCGGTGTGTAGTCGCTGCACACCGTCAGGGTCTTCCCCCGGATCGATGGAGAGCAGAGTCGTTGGTCCCACGGCCCAGCGCTCCCTCGATATGACCTTCGTCCCGAGGGCGACGGTCCGTACAAGCGATCGTGGCCGTATGGAGAACACACAGACCGACCGGATCGTCGTCGGCGTCGATGGATCCGTCTCGTCCATCGACGCATTGCGCTACGCCGCGCGCATCGCCGCAGCGCTGCACACACCGTTGGAGGCCGTGACGACGTGGACCGCACCGCCCATCGATCCCTATCTGGCCATCGAATGGTCGCCGGAGAACGACGCCGAAGAGGTCCTCGACGAGAGCATCCGCGAAGCGTTCGGAGAGAGCCCGCCTGACGGCTTGATGCGTCGGACGCTGCTCGGTTCTGCGGCGCGCACCCTCATCGGACTGAGCGAGAACTGCAGCATGCTCGTTCTCGGCAGCCGCGGGCACGGCGGGTTCGTCGGAATGCTCCTGGGATCCGTCAGCGCCGCCTGCGCGGAACATGCGCACTGTCCCGTTCTCATCGTCCATGCACGCCAGGGCATCACGCCCACGGACGCCCGCCGCAACTCGGCCGACGTCTGACGCGTCTCGCGCTGCATCCGCGAGTCGTTCCGCCGCGGTGGACGTGCGCACCGATACGCGGGAAGCTGGGGCATGAGGTTTCTCCGCGTGCTCTGGCGATATCCGGCGATCACGACGACCGTCCTCGTGTTCGTGAGCGTGCTGGTCCTCCACGCGGTCGATGCCCCGGCCCTCGGACGTTGGGTCGCCACCGGTTACGTGGCGGTGTTCGTCGTCTGGACCCTCGTCGGAATGGTGCGCGACGTACTCCGCGGCCATGTCGGCCTCGACATCCTGGCGGTGGTCGCGATGGTGGCGACGCTGGCCGTCGGCGAGTACATCGCCTCGCTCATCATCGTGCTCATGCTCTCCGGCGGAGAGGCCCTCGAGGACTTCGCCGGCCGTCGAGCGAAGCGTGACCTCTCGGCTCTGCTGGATCGGTCTCCGCGCATCGCACACGTGCTCGTGCACGCGGAGTCCGCGGAGTCGGATGAGGTCAGGGATGTGCCCGTCGACGAGGTCGCCGTCGGCGCCATACTCCTCGTGCGCCCGTCCGAGATCGTCCCGGTCGACGGCGAGCTCCTCACGTCATCAGGCACGTTCGATGAGTCTTCGTTGACCGGTGAGAGCATGCCCGTGTCACGTGAATCCGGAGACGAGGTGCTGTCCGGGTCCATCAACGGAAGCCGTGCCGTGCGGATCCGGGCCGTCCGCAGCAGCGCGGACAGCCAGTATCAGCAGATCGTGGCGCTCGTGCACGCCGCGGAAGACTCCCACGCGCCGGTGGTCCGCCTGGCCGACCGCTTCGCGATTCCATTCACCGCGGTGTCACTCGTCCTGGCAGGGACGGCCTGGGCCGTATCGGGCGAGGCATCCCGATTCGCCGAAGTCCTCGTGCTCGCGACTCCCTGCCCGCTCCTGATCGCTGCCCCGGTCGCGTTCCTCGGCGGCCTCTCGCGTGCGGCGAAGACAGGCGTGATCATGAAGGGAGGGGCCGTCATCGAGCTGATCGCCCGTGTGCGGTCGGCCGCGTTCGACAAGACGGGCACGCTCACTCAGGGCCGACCGGAGCTCGTCGACGTCCGGCCCGCGAACGGCTTCGGCGCGAATGAGGTCCTGCAGCTCGCCGCCTCGGCGGAACAGTACTCGACGCACGTGCTCGCCGAGGGGATCCGCCGCGCAGCAGAGGCGCGCGGAATCACGCTCCTCGGCGCCGCCGAAGCTCGCGAGGAGGCCACGAACGGTGTCGTCGCCGAGATCGACGGAAGAGACGTGGTGGTGGGCAAGCCCGCTTACGTGGCGGCTCTCGCGCCCGACACTGCGCGGGCGACGCTCGAGCTGAGCCAGGCCGCAGCATACGTCGCGGTCGACGGTCGCTTCGCCGGGGTGCTCGTCCTCGCCGACCATCCGCGGCCCGAAGCAGCGGCTGTCATCGCGTGGCTGCGCACACACGAGGTGGATCGCATCGTCATGCTCACGGGCGATGTCGGCCCGACGGCGGAGTCGGTGGCTCATCAGGTGGGCATCTCCGAGGTCCACGCTGAACTGCTGCCGCCCGAGAAGGTCGCTCTCGCCGCTGAGCTGCAACCGCGCCCGGTCATGATGGTCGGCGACGGCGTCAACGACGCACCCGTCCTGGCCGCCGCGGACATCGGCGTCGCCATGGGAGCCAAGGGCGCGACGGCAGCTGGCGATGCCGCCGACGTCGTGATCCTCGTCGATTCGCTGGCGAAGCTCGTCGACGCCGTCTCGATCGGTCGTCACACGCTGCGGGTCGCTCTCACCGCGATCTGGATCGGCATCGGGTTGAGCATCGGACTCATGATCGTCGCGATGACCGGGCTCATCCCCGCTGTCGTCGGGGCGCTCGTCCAGGAACTCGTCGACCTCGCGACCATCCTGTACGCGCTCCGCGCGCTGGGCGGCCCCAGGACAGTGCTCCCGGCCGCCTCCGTCTCCCCCGCACGGGCGCCGAACAGCGCGACGATTCACCTCAACGGATGACGTGAGACGCGGACTCCCGGCTCACTGGTCGAACGCGAATCCTGCCCATTCTTCGGTGGGTGGGGGCACAGTCCAGGAGACGCGGTGACAGCACCGTGGCGATTCCAGGACGATCGGTCGAAGCCGCCGGTGACGTCGCGGAGGTCATGCCAGACTGGAACCGTGACCGAGTCCAGGAAGCCAGCCGTCGTCCGTGGCTTCGCTGCCTCGTCACTCGCGATCTTCATCGCACTGGCCGGTCACGTCTCCGGCGGAGGGCAGATGCCCGGTGCCGTCGGTATCCTCGTCCCCTGGGTCTTCTCGTTCATGATCAGCGTGCTGCTCGCGGGCCGCTCGTTGTCGCTGATCCGCCTCGGCATCTCCGTCGCCGCGAGTCAGTTCCTGTTCCATGTGCTCTTCGTCCTCGGCACGGTCACCCCGTCCGGCGTCTCGACGCCGCACGCGCACGGCACACCCCTCGTGCTGCCGGCGGTGAACGGCATCCCCGAAGTCGCCACCGCTGACGCCTCGATGTGGCTCGGGCACGCGCTCGCCGGTCTGCTGACCGTGGCCGCGCTGTACCGCGGCGAACGCCTGCTGCTCGCGCTGCGCGACCTCGCGGTCCAGCTGGTGCGGTGGGTACGACGTCGTGCCGATCAGTTGCTGACTCTTCCGGCTCTTCGCGTCGCCCACCGACTCCACGGCCGGTTCGATGTCGCGCACGCATCCGATCTGGTTCTCCTCGCGACTCTGCGCGGCCGAGCCCCACCTCTCACCGCGGCGATCTGATCCGCATCCTCGGCCGGTCCCGGCCGAGTGTTGTGTCCCGCCGCGCGCATTCGATGCGCGCGGGCTCTGAACGCATGCACGCTCGTCGCTCCGGCGACGTCCGATGAGAGGCCATTCCCATGTCCCCTGTCCGCAGGATCGCGGCCGGGCTGGCGTTGGCGACGATCGCGACCCTCGCGATCGCGACGCCCGCGTCCGCCCACGACCAGCTGATCTCCAGCACACCCGCTGCCGACGAACGATTGACGACCCCGCCGGAGGACATCACGATGACGTTCTCGGGCGAGCTCCTCGTGCTCGATGAGTCTCTGACCGGGGCCGTCGTCCTGGTCGTCGATGCTTCGGGCGAGGACTGGGTCGCCGGCGACGTCACAGTGGCCGGACGCACGGTCACCGCGTCGCTCGCACCCGGGCTGCCGACCGGCGGCTACCAGGTGCGTTGGCAGGTCGTCTCGGAAGACGGTCACCCCATCGCGGGGGTCATCCCCTTCACCGTGGGAGACGCCGATCCGATGGCACAGACATCAGACACCGGCGATGCGACGGCCGCGACCGCGGACGCGTCGGAGCAGACGGATCAGAACGCAGAATCGGGCGGCGCGCTCAGAGTGCTGCTCATCGGCGCGGGCGGGGCGGCCACAGCGGTCCTGATCCTCGTGCTCATTCGATTCCTCCGCCGTCCTCGGACGGCAGCCGCACCGCCGGAGACCGGCGGCCGTGCGGCAGATGACCTGTGAAAGGCACCATTGTGAACACCACCAGAAACCTCCCCCGTCTCGCGGCCGTGATCGCGGTCTCGCTCCTCGCTCTGACCGGGTGCACTCCGGAGGCGGCACCGGTCGAGACCGAGAGCCGCCCCGCCGGTGACGTCGTCAGGATCGAAGACGCCTGGGTGAAGTCCGCCGACGAAGGCATGTCCGCCGCGTTCGGGACCCTCGTCAACACGGGCGACCACGATGCGACCGTGGTTTCCGTCACCTCTGCGGCCTCGACCATGCTCGAGTTGCACGAGACGGTCGAGAACGACGCCGGCGAGATGGTGATGCGCGAGATCGACGGCGGATTCGTGATCCCCGCCGGCGGGCAGCTCGCGCTGGAGCCGGGGGCGAACCACATCATGATGATGGACCTGACCGGCCCGCTCGCCGCGGGAACCGATATCTCCTTCACCCTCACGTTCGATGACGACTCCACCTACGAGTTCACCGCCCCCGTGAAGGACTACTCGGGCGCGAACGAGAACTACGACGGCGGCGACGAGCACGACGGTATGGATCACTGATGACGGCGCCCGTTGAGGGCGCCCGCTCCCCCCGCACCGGGTCGACCCGGCGGCAGTTCCTCCTCGGAGGAGCTGTCGCCGGTGTCGGCGCGGTCGCGGCCGTCGGAGCGGACCTCGCCCTGAATCGACCGGACGCCACGCCGGAACCCGCATCCGTGCCGATGAACGGAGACGAGACCGTGCCGTTCTTCGGCGCCCATCAGGCCGGTATCGACACCGCTGCCCAGGCCCACGGCGTCTTCGTCGGCCTGGACCTCCACGACGATGTCGACCGAGATGCCCTCGCCCGACTCATGCGACTCCTGACCGACGACGCGGCGCGCCTCACGCAAGGGCTCCCCGCCCTCGCCGACTCCGAGCCGGAACTCGCCTCGTCGCCGGCGCGCCTCACGATCACGTTCGGCGTCGGCCCGGGCTTCGTCGGGCGAGCGGGAGGTTCGACCCCCGCATGGCTCGCGCCCCTCCCCGCGTTCGGTGTGGATCGGCTGCGCCCGGAGTTCTCGGACGGCGACATCCTGCTGCAGATCGCCGGCGACGATCCCCTGACGGTGGCGCACGCCACGCGAATGCTGCTGAAGGACGCGCGCGGCTTCGCGAGCATCCGCTGGACCCAGCAGGGATTCCGTCGCGCCTATGGGACGGAGCGGCCCGGAACGACCATGCGCAATCTGTTCGGACAGGTGGACGGGACCACCAACCCGCAGCCCGGCACCGAGGACTTCGATCGCGTCGTGTGGATCGACGAGGGAGTGCTCGCCGGCGGCACCGGGATGGTGATCCGCAGAATCCGGATGGGCCTCGACAAGTGGGACCGCCTCGACCGGAGCGGACGCGCTGCTTCGGTGGGCAGGACACTCGCCAACGGCGCCCCCCTCACAGGTCGCGAGGAGTTCGACGAACCAGACTTCGAGGCGAAGACCGCGATCGGCTTCCCGGTCATCCCGCAGTTCGCGCACATCCGGCGCGCCCGCGGCGACGGGGCCGAGCGGATCTTCCGACGCGCGTACAACTACGACGAGCGGCCGGCCGGTGCGGACGTCTCGGAATCCGGGCTGCTGTTCGTCTCGTTCCAGGCCGACATCGAACGGCAGTTCATCCCGATGCAGCAGCGCCTCGACGAACTCGACCTCCTCAACGAATGGACGACCCCGATCGGGTCCGCCGTGTTCGCGATCCCGCCCGGCTGCACGGAGGGCGGGTTCATCGGGGACACTCTTTTGAGGGGACGATGATCCGGGCGTGAACGGTGCGGACGCCTGGTTCCGGAGACCGAGTCGCCGGGATCAGGTGTCCGCCGGTACGCCCGTAGGGAGCGTGCACACCCGTCGGGAGAAGCGCCGTGCTACGGCCGCCGCCCAGGGAATCCGTCCGTCAGGTGAACCGATCCGTCGAGGGGCACGCCCGGGCAGCAGCTCCCGGGCACGAAAAAACCCCCGGAAGACCGGGGGTTTGTCTGTGCGCGATACTGGGATCGAACCAGTGACCTCTTCCGTGTCAGGGAAGCGCGCTACCGCTGCGCCAATCGCGCCCGTTGGGGCTATTCAGTTTTACCGTGAGGTGGCGACGGGATTCGAACCCGTGTAAACGGCTTTGCAGGCCGGTGCCTAGCCGCTCGGCCACGCCACCGTGTGGATTGACCCCACGTGCGAAGAGTCTTCCGAAGAAGACCCTCTGCACTCGAGCGGATGACGAGACTCGAACTCGCGACCCCAACCTTGGCAAGGTTGTGCGCTACCAACTGCGCTACATCCGCATTTCGTTCCCGGTTGTCCCGGGCACTCATGAAACATTAGCCGAAGATTCCCCCTCCGCCAAACCCGCAGCGAATCTCGCGCGTGTCTCACAGAGTGGTCCGTACGGCCTCTGAGCGTCGGGTAGTATCGGTTGACGTACCCCACGGGTATGGGCGATTGGCGCAGTTGGTAGCGCGCTTCCTTCACACGGAAGAGGTCATCGGTTCGAGTCCGGTATCGCCCACCAGAGAAGCCCCGCACACCTCCCGGTGTGCGGGGCTTCCGACATTCCCAGCCCGGCGTCCAGCTTCCGCTCCCCGCCCCCGGACGCGGCCTCGCTGAGGATCGCAGCGCGGATCAGTGCCTCGCCGCGAGCTCGCTCCCGGATGCAGGCAGAACAGCCGCGCGGCGAGCCTGCACGAGCAGGAGGTACGACAGGCCGGCCAGCGCAGCCGAGACCGTCGTCACGATCCCGAGCGGCAGAATGCTCGACGCACCCGCGATGCCGACGAACGGTGCCGCGATGCCGCCGAACCCGAATCGCGCCACGCCTAGGAGCGACGAAGCCGTTCCCGCCGACTGCGGATGCTCGCTGAGCGCGAGGGTGGTCGCGGGCGGCGAGGCGATGGCCACTCCGCCGGCGAGCGTGAACAGGGCGACGAGCACAGGCCACATCGGCAGCGGCGTCAGACCTGCCAGCAGCAGCCCGAGCGCGCCGGCCGCCGTGACGACGACTCCGACCGCGAGAGTGCCCCTCACGCTCCACCGTTCCGCCGCGCGACCGGCGAGGTAGCCGCACACCATGAACCCGGCGGAGTTCGCACCGAAGGCCGCGGCATACCCCTGCGGTGTGAGCCCGTAGACGTCCTGCAGTACGAACGTCGCACCGGCGAGGTAGGCGAACAGGGCCGCATAGAGGAAGCCCTGATTCAGGACGACTCCCAGGAAGACCCGGTCGCTCAGCAGAGTACGGAAGTCGTGCAGCGCGTTGCGGAGGCCCCCTGAGCTGCGCTGCTCGACCGGCAACGTCTCCCCGAGGAGGAACACCGTGGCAGCCAGGATCGCGACGCCGGCGATGGCGAGGAAGACGAACAGGCCCCGCCAATCGGTGAAAGCCGTGAGCACGCCCCCGAGCAGTGGCCCGATGATCGCCGCCAACCCGCCGACGACCGTGAGGCGCCCGTAGAAGCGGATCAGCTGACCACCCGTGTACACGTCGCGTCCCGCGGCATTGGCGATGACGATGCCGACGCCGCCGGCAAGCCCTTGGACCAGGCGAGCGACGATCAGGAACTCGACCGTCGGGCTGGACGCACAGAGGAGCGATGTCACCGCGTACGCGACGATGCCGACCAGCAGGACGCGACGCCGCCCGAGCCGGTCCGACAGCGGTCCCGCCGTCAGCTGTCCGACCGCGAGTCCGATGAGGCACGCCGTGACCGTGAGCTGCGCGACGGAAGTCGCCGAGCCGAGGTCGCGAGTGAGCGCAGGAAGAGCCGGGAGGTAGAGGTCCATCGAGATCGGACCGAACACGGTCAGGACCAGAAGCAGTGCGGGCAGGAGCCGCCGAGAGAGCGCGACAGGTGGTGTCATGGGTTCCAGCGTCCACCGGTCCCCCGAAAAGCGGGAGTCCCCGACGAAGGGTGCACCGACAGAGAATCCCTCGTGGCGCCGATCCCTGCGCAGAATGAGAGAGCACCACCGAGACGAAAGGAGTGCCGATGGCACTGATCCTCGTGACCGGAGCGTCGACCGGGCTGGGGCTTGCCACAGCCCAGGACCTCTCCGACCAGGGGCATGACGTCGTCGTGCATGCCCGCACCTCGACCCGCGTTCCCTCCGGAGACTGGCGGGGCGCCGTGGCCGCAGACCTCTCCGACCTCGACGCCACGCGGGCTCTTGCCCTCGAGGTCGACGCCTTCGGGCACTTCGATGCCGTCGTGCACAACGCGGGCGCACTGCAGCCGCCGGATGCGGCACGAGTGAACACGATCGCCCCCTACGTGCTGACCATGCTCATGCGCCCTCCCCGCCGACTCGTCTACCTCAGCAGCTCGATGCACCGTGGCGGCACCACCGACCTGCGCGGACTGACCGATGGCACGGCGTCGTACAGCGACAGCAAGCTGTGGGTCACCGCGTTCGCCCTCTCCCTGGCGGATCGATGGCCGGACACCGCCGTCCACGCCGTCGATCCGGGCTGGGTTCCGACCCGCATGGGTGGTCCGAGTGCTTCCGACGATCTCGAGCAGGGGCATCTCACGCAAGTCCGTCTCGCAACCCAGGATGCGGCCGGCCCGCGCACTGGCGGCTACTGGCATCACCTCACGACTCAGCGTCCGGCACCAGCCGCCGCTGACCCGGCTTTCCAGGAAGCGCTGCTTGCGGCTCTCGCCGAGGTCACGCGTGTACCTGTACGGGAGCATCCGTGACACCGAGAGGTGCCCTCTCAGGGCGTCCCTTCCCGCGCGCATCGGATCTACGCTGACCTGATGGACAATCGAGCAGAGGTCCGCGAGTTCCTGATGACCCGGCGCGCCCGCGTGACCCCGGAGGCAGCCGGTCTCACCGCCGGGAGCAACCGGCGCGTCGACGGATTGCGTCGAAGTGAGGTCGCGCTCCTCGCCGGAGTCTCCGTCGAGTACTACTCCAAGCTCGAACGCGGTGCCATCGCCGGCGCTTCCTCCTCAGTCCTGGAGGCGGTGTCGCGCGCGCTCCAGCTCAACGACGCCGAGCATGCGCACCTGCTGGACCTCGCTCGCGCCGCAGACGGCATTCCCTCTTCCGGACGCGCTCGACGCCGCACGGCGAAGGCGGGAGCTCCGCGACCCAGCCTGCAGTGGGCACTGGATTCCGTGACGGGGGCGGTGGCGTTCGTCCGCGACCAGCGGCAGAACCTCATCGCCACGAATGCGCTCGGCCGCGCCTTCTATTCACCGGTGATCGGCGACGGCGGGCGGGTCCCCAACCTGGCCCGATTCCAGTTCCTCGACCCCGCAGCGCGGGAGTTCTACCCCGACTGGGATCTCTTCGCCGAGATGTGCGTCGCCGTCATCCGCGCCGAGGCGGGCCGCGACCCGCACGACAAGGGCATCCAGGACCTCGTCGGTGAGCTCTCCACCCGCAGTGAGGCATTCCGCACGCTCTGGGCCGCGCACAACGTGCGCACCCACGGTTCGGGCATCAAGCGCTTCACTCATCCGGTCGTCGGCGAGTTGACCCTCGTCTACGAAGAGCTCGCGCTCACGGCCGAGCCGGGCCAGGTGATGCTGATCTACAGCGCTGAGCCCGGCTCCCCCTCCGCCGAACGACTCCGACTCCTCGCTTCCTGGGGCGCGGACGCGACCGGGGCTACTCGAGCGGCACACGGATGACGCGGTCGTCGCCGTCTCCGGGATCGCCGCGACCGTCGGTGTTGTTCGTGAGCACCCACAGCGCACCGTCGGGGGCGACCACGACATCACGAAGCCGTCCGTAGGCCTCGGTGAAGTGCTCCGCATACGACGAGACATCGTCCAGCGGCACCTCGCGCAGCCGTTCCCCCCGCAGGTTCGCGATGAACACCGCGCCTTCCGCGATCGCGATGCCGCTCGGACTGGCGGCATCCGGCGCCCACTGCTGCACCGGGTCGATGAACTCGTCGCGATCCGCGATGCCTTCGACGACGGGCCAGCCGTAGTTCTCGCCGGGTTCGATGACGTTCAGCTCATCCCAGGTGTCCTGCCCGAACTCGCTCGCGTACAGCGTCCCGTCCTCGTCCCACGCCAGCCCCTGCGGATTGCGGTGACCGAGGCTGTAGACGGGCGATCCCGCGATGGGGTTGTCTGCCGGGACCTTGCCGTCGGGGGTTATGCGGAGGATCTTGCCCGACAGTGACCCCGGATCCTGGGCACTCTCCCGGTCGCCCGCATCTCCCACCGTCACGTACAGCGTGCCGTCGGGGCCGAAGGCGATGCGACCGCCGTTGTGATTCGACGCGGCGGCCAGGCCGTTGAGGATCGTCTCCGGCGCACCGAGGCCGAGGGAGCCGGGTGCCCCGGTGAGGGGGAAGCGCTGCACGCGGTTCTCGTCCGCGCCGGTGGAGTACGCGTACAGATACCGCTCGTGCACGGCGATTCCGAGCAAGCCGCCTTCGCCACCCGGTTCGACGCCGTCGACCACCGCCACTTCGCGGACATCGCCGTCGTCCGACACCTCGACGATCCGGGCGCTGTCGCGTTCGCTGATCAGCGCCACCCCGTCGTGGAAGGCGATCGACCACGGCGCCGCCAGATTCTCGACGATCGTCGTCTCGGTTCCGGCGGAGACCGATCCCGAGGCGTCGGGAAGCCTCGAGGGCGACGGGGGTGCAGCCCTCGGTGCACACGCCGCAAGAGCGATCGACAGGGCCGACACGACGATCCACGCGATCGGGCCGCGCCGGGACCCGTCCACCATCTCCGCTCCCCTCGCCGCACTGGTCGTCACGGTCGCCTTCGCCGGCAGACGCGAACTCCCGCTTCCTTCGAGACTAGGCGCGTGATCCACAACGCAGAAGAGGTCTTTATCTGACAACTGTCAGATAGACTGGGGGCATGGATGCGAGGTCGCGACGTTCACGGGAGAGCCTCCGTCATACGGTGCTCGAACTCGCCGGAGCGATGCCGGTCGCCGATGTCACCGTCTCCGCGATCTGTGCAGCGGCGGGTGTCACCAGAGACACCTTCTACCGGCACGCGGAGAGTCCGGTGCAGCTTCTCGCCGACGCGCTTTCCGCCGAGATCGACGCCGCCATGGAGATCCTGCCGCAGACCGATGCCATCGGCGATGGTGAACGAGCCCTCCTGGAGCACATCCGCCGACGGGCCTCGGTGTACCGCGGGGCGATGCAGCCCCTGCTGGCCGCCCCCGTCCGCAGCAACCTGGAGGCATCCATCCGTTCCGGTCTGCTGCTGTGGGCCGAGCTGCACTCGGAGATCGTTCCGCCCGTGTTCGCGGCGGACGCGTCCGCGATGCGGATCGCCGTGGCGTACGCCGCTGCGGGTACCGTGGGCGCGATCGAGGAGTGGCTGCGGAGCGACGACGACGACATCGACCGCGCCGTGAGACTGATCCTCGCGGCGTCACCGGAGTGGTGGCTGCGATGACGGCCACCGGACAAGGAGAGAACCAATGAAGGCCGCACTGTTCCACGCCAAGGAAGATCTGCGCATCGAAGAGGTCCCCGAGCCCACCCCGGGACGAGGACAGGTCAAGCTGCGCAACGCGTATGCGGGGATCTGCGGATCCGACCTCCACGTCTACTACTCCCCCGAGGCCGCGGGGCTCGACCTCGACCACCCGCACCCCGTGACGGGCTCGACACTGCCCCAGATCCTCGGCCACGAGTTCTCCGGCACGGTCGTCGAGCTCGGCGAGGGCGTGACCGGCGTCGCGGTGGGCGACCGGGTGGCCGTCTGGCCCATCTACTACTGCGGCGAATGCCCCGCCTGCCGGCGCGGCATGTTCAACGCCTGCCAGAAGATCGGCTTCCACGGGCTCAGCTCCGACGGTGGCGGCATGGCGGAGTTCACGACCGTCGACGCGACGAAGCTGCACTTGCTGCCGGAGAACGTCGATCTGCGCATGGGCGCCCTCGTCGAGCCGATGTCGGTCGCGTGGCATGCGGTCTCCCGCAGTGGCGTCGAGTCGGGCGGTACCGCGCTCATCGCAGGCGCCGGACCGATCGGCATCGGCGTGTGGTTCGCCCTGCGGGCCCGCGGCGTCGAGCGTGTGCTCGTCTCGGAGCCCGGTGCGGAGCGTCGCGCCATCATCGCAGCCCTCGGCGCCACCGTGGTCGACCCGGTGAATGAGGATCTCGCCGCCGCCGTCGCCTCCCTGACCGACAGCGAAGGCGTCGACGTCGCCTTCGATGCGGCGGGGGTGGGTGCAGCCATCAGTTCGTCGCTGGCCAGCTTGGTCCCCGGCGGCCGCGTCGTGGTGGTCGCCATCCACGAGCGCACGATGGACTTCCTCCCCACGCAGTTGGTGATGGCCGAGACCGAGATCGCCGGCGCGCTCGCGTATCTTCCCGAGGACTTCGATGCCGTGATCGAGGCCATGTCCCGTGGGGTCTACGACACGACCGGCTGGGTGCAGGAGACCCCACTCGAGAACGTCGTCGACGCGATCCACGCGCTGCGCGGCGGTGCCGGGGCGAAGATCCTCGTGCACGCCGGCTGAGGCCGGGTCGGGTGTCGGAGGGCGCGCGTAGTCTGCTTCGGTGCCGACGAAACGCGCCCTTCCGAGTCCCTGTGCGCTCTGCGGCAGCATGCAGGGAGTGCGGATCGACGGCGCCTGGTGCTGCGCCGATTGCGGGTGGCGCTACGGCGATGCCCCCGACCCCGACCTCCCTCTCCCCCGCGTCGATGTCGTCTACTACATCCGGTACGACGGCCGGGTGAAGATCGGCACCAGCAGGCGTCCCCGACAGCGCCTCGCGAGCATCCGGCACCAGGAGCTCCTCGCCTTCGAACGCGGCGACCGCTCCGTCGAGCAGCAGCGCCACCGCGAGTTCGCCGCGATACGCGAGGGCGGTGAGTGGTTCACCCTCACTGCCGAGTTACGGGCGCATGTCGCCGCGCTCCGATGCGAGGGCGACCCGTGGACGCTCTATGCGCGCTGGCTGAGCCGCGCACTGCAGGGCACCGACGAGCTCCTGTGAGCACGCATGACGATGCCGGGCGACTGCTTCGGGAAGTCCAGTCGCCCGGCATCGCGTCCGGGAGTCGATCAGGCGGTCGCGACGCGGCCCCGAGCGTTCGCGGGCTGCGGCTGCGAGAAGATCACGACGACGATCACGGCGGCACCCACGACGACGTGCGGGAGCCAGACATTGAGCGCCTCGCCCGCGAAACCGAAGATCCACGGAGAAAGGGCCAGGAACAGGCTGGCGACGATGTCGAACACGAGGTGGACCGGCATCGGGATGACGCCGAAGGGACCCCATTCGTACTTCGTGAACAGGCTGTACACGATCAGCCCGACGCCGAGGACGATGGGGATGATGACCGCCGCTCCGCCCATGCTCGCGAAGCCGAACAGCCAGGGCGCGGCGATCAGCGCGATGCCGACGATGTAGTCGAGGGCTCCGTGGACCTTGGTGGGGATGAAACGCATGATTCCTCCTTGTATGTCGCCGCTGGATGCGACTCATCACTGGTTCGAAGCCCGTGAGGGATCGGATTGCATCACCTCGCGGTGCGAGCCGATCCCGCCTGTTCGCGAGCCGGGGATAGGTGCCTTCGTATACACGGCCCGGTCCCAGCGAGCACTGCTACGGTGAGCGTGCCGGTATCTTGCCGGCATCAGGGAAGACTTCTCGTCGACCAACGGGCCTTCTGGGTCATTTCGTTCTCCGTCGCCTCCTCTGTGTGAGACCGAGGAGCGTCATGCCCACCCCGTCAGTTCCCTCTTCCATCGACCCTGCGCACGCGTGGGCGGAGCCTGCCGCTCTCCCCGTCGGCACCACGGCGATCGTGTACTGCGAAGGCCAGTTCGGCGAGCAGGACGGCAAGACCGCGAACGGCCTGGTCCGTCACTCCGAGAAGTACGAGATCCTCAGCGTCATCGACAGCACACATGCCGGTGCGGACGCCGGGATGCTGTTGGACGGCACCGCGAACGGCATCCCGATCCTCGGCGGGCTGCCCACGGCGATCGCGCACGCCGGTCACGTCCCCGACTACCTGATCTGTGGAGTCGCTCCGGCCGACGGATTGCTCTCAGCCGACCAGCGCACGGTTCTGCTGGACGGCATCGCCCGCGGCATGCATATCATCAACGGTCTGCACGAGTTCCTCACGGACGATGCGGAGTTCGTGGCGGCCGCCCTGCTCGCGGGGGTGACCATCACCGACATCCGTCGGCCGAAGGAGAAGAAGGACCTCCACCTCTTCTCCGGCCGCATCTTCGATGTGACCTGCCCACGCATCACGATCCTCGGCACCGACGGTGCGATCGGCAAGCGCACGACGGCCACGATCCTCGTCCGTGCGCTCAATGAGCGCGGCATCCATGCCGTCATGGTCGGCACCGGACAGACCACGATCATCCAGGGCGGTCGCTACGGCGTCGCGCTCGACGCACTCGTCCCGCAGTTCTGCTCGGGCGAGGTCGAGAATCAGGTGGTCGCCGCGTACGAGGGCGAGCACCCCGACGTGATCATCGTCGAAGGCCAGGGCGCGCTCAGCCACCCGGCCTACATCACTTCGGCGCACATCCTCCGCGGCAGCCAGCCCGAGGCAGTGATCGTGCAGCATGCACCTGGTCGCACGGTCCTGGGCGACTTCCCGATGGTCGCGATGCCGACCGTCACGAGCGAGATCGCTCTGATCGAGGCCTTCGCCGACACCCGCGTGATCGGGGTGACCGTGAACCACGAGAACCTCTCCGCGGATCAGCTGGCCGGAGCGATCGACGAGATCGAGCTCGACACGGGCCTCCCGGCGACAGACCCCCTGACTCGACCGCTGTCCGAGCTCGTCGAGATGGTCCTCCAGGCATTCCCCGCTCTCACCCCGCGACAGACCACCCGTACAGCCGCGTGAGAGCGGCTCCGACCCGGTCGTAACGGCGCCTGTCGAGGACGGCGGCCTCCCGCCGCAGTCCTCGCTCGTGCACGCTGTACAACTGCTCCACGTCGACCCACGACTCACGCCCCTGCGAATCCCACGCCCCCGTGCCGATCGACAGGTAGTCGCGATCGCGGTCATGCGGCTTGCTCGTCATGCGCACGGCATACACGCGGTCCGCCGATTCGCGTCCGATCACGAGAACGGGGCGATCTTTGCCGCGTCCGTCGTTCTCCTCGTACGGGACCCAGGTCCAGACGATCTCGCCCGCATCCGGAGCTCCGTCCCGCTGGGGTGAATACGCGACCTGGAGGTCGCGGATCCGGCTGGGATCGATGCGCACGGTCGCGGTGCCACGCTCCTGCGCCGGCCCCGACGAGGTCGCGGCGCCGGTTCGCTCCTGCGCTGTGCGCAGACGCGCGTCCGGGCGTCTCGGATCTGTCGTCCGAGACGCCCGGCCGGACCCCACTGCCTTGAGCAGGATGTCCACGAGTGCTGTCAGGATGCCGTTGGTCTTGCTCACACGGTCACCCTAACCGCAGATCATGCGTCGGCGAGTGCGTAGCCCTCCTCGCCGTGCACGACCTGGTCGACACCGGCGATCTCGTCCTCGTTCGTGACACGGAATCCGATCGTCTTCTCGATCGCGAAGCCGATGATGAAGGCGACCACGAAGGAGTAGATCAGGACACCGAGCGCCGCGATGACCTGCACCGCGAGCTGACGGGCGTCGCCACCGACGAACAGGCCGGTCTCGCTGGCGAAGAAGCCGAGGTACAGGGTGCCGATGAGTCCGCCGACGAGGTGGATGCCGACCACGTCGAGCGAGTCGTCGAAGCCGAGACGGAACTTCAGTTCGATCGCGAGGGCACAGACCACACCGGCGAGGGCGCCGAGCAGCAGTGCCCAGCCGGGCGTCAGGTTGGCACACGCCGGGGTGATGGCGACGAGACCCGCGACCGCACCGGAAGCAGCGCCGACCGACGTGGGCTTGCCGTCCTTGATCTTCTCCACCAGGATCCAGCCGAGGATCGCTGCAGCCGTGGCACCGAGGGTGTTCAGGCCGATGAGTCCGACGCCGCCCATGTCCTCCGCCAGCCACTCTGCACCGGCGTTGAATCCGAACCAGCCGAACCACAGCAGTGCGGCGCCGAGCAGCGTCAGCGGCACGTTGTGCGGCTTGAGGATGCCCTTCTGGAAGCCGATGCGCTTGCCCAGGACCAGCGCAAGGGCGAGGGCGGCCGCACCCGCGTTGATGTGCACCGCGGTACCACCGGCGTAGTCGATCACGCCGATGCCGCTGTCCTCCCCGAAGAGCGTGGTGCCGAGGTTCATGATCCAACCGCCACCCCAGACCCACGCGGCGACCGGGAAGTAGCCGACCGTGGCGAAGATTCCGGCGAAGATCAGCCAGCTGCCGAACTTGGCGCGGTCCGCGATCGCGCCGGAGATCAGCGCGACGGTGATGATCGCGAAGGTCGCACCGTAGGCGACGCCGAGGAGGGCGACATTCGATCCCTCACCGGACGCCAGGCTGGAGAGCCCGAAGTCGGCGAACGGGTTGCCGGCGAAGGCGGTCGGGCTGTCGACGGCGCTCATCGAGAAGCCGAAGAGAATCCACAGCACGGCGACAAGACCGATCGAGCCGAAGCTCATCATCATCATGCTGACGACGCTCTTCGCCTTGACGAGACCGCCGTAGAAGAAGGCGACGCCGGGCGTCATGAGCAGGACCAGCGCTGTCGCGGTGATCGCCCACGAGATGTTGCCGGGAGCATCCATAGGAAAACCTCACATCCGAAGTAATTGAGAGCTTCAGTGTGACGACGCGCCGTTTCGCGCATGCGTGAGGTTTGTTTCCCCGCTGTTACAGGGCTGCCCCGGGTGTGAACATCGCGTTACGCGGGCCTTAGGGGTTACGCAGAATGCGTCAGGGCGTTGAGCCGAGAGACCGCTCGCAGGTACTTCTTGCGGTATCCGCCGGCGAGCATCTCGTCGGAGAACACCGAGTCGAGTCCCAGGCCGGTCGCGATGATCGGTATCTGGGCGTCGTATACGCGGTCCACGAAAGCGACGAACCGCAGAGCCTCGGACTGGTCCGTGAGTTGACGCACGCCGCGCAACCCGACCTGGCCGAGCCCCTCGATGAGTCGGATGTAGCGCGACGGGTGCACCTGGGCCAGGTGGCGGATCAGGTCGTCGAACCGGTCGTCCGACGCGGCGCTCCCCTGACCGGCCGCGGCCGATGCGGCCTCATAGGCGTCGTCATCGAGCACCACGGCGTGACCGTCGAGCGCGCGCTGACGGAAGTCGACCCCATCGATGCGCAGCGTCTGGAAGCTGTCGGACATGGCGTGGATCTCGCGGAGGAAGTCCTGCGCCGCGAAGCGGCCCTCACCGAGGGCGTTCGGCGGGGTGTTGGAGGTGGCGGCGAGGCGCGTCCCCGTCGGCACGAGTTCGCCGATCAGCCGGGTCATCACCATCGTGTCGCCCGGATCGTCGAGCTCGAACTCGTCGATGCAGAGGAGGTCGGCGCCCTTGAGCAGGTCGACCGTGTTCTTGTAGCCGAGCGCCCCGACCAGTGCGGTGTACTCGATGAACGAGCCGAAGTATTTCCGACGTGCCGGCATCGCGTGATAGATGGATGCGAGCAGGTGGGTCTTGCCGACTCCGAAACCGCCGTCCAGGTAGACGCCCGGCTTGAGCTCGGGTTCCTTCTTCGCGCGGCTGAAGAATCCGCCGCGCTTGACCGGGGCTCCCCGACCGGAGAAACGCATCAGCGTCTCCTTGGCCTCCTCCTGGGACGGATAGGCGGCATCGGCCCGGTAGCTGTCGAACGTCGCCGTGTCGAACTGGGGCGGCGGCACCAGGCTCGCGAGCATCTCCGGTCCGGTGACCGTCGGCTGACGATCGGTGAGGTGCACGATTCCGGTGCGGCTGGTCGGGTCGGTCATCACAGTCCTGAATCGGGTGCTCGCCTGTGTCGAAGTCTTACGAATCGGGCGCAGGGTGCTCGGCGGGGATCTATCGTCGAAGGGACGGATCAACACTACGCCGTCTGCACCCGCACCCTCGTCCGCTCAACGCTTCGGAGACCCCATGGCCATCGAGTTCGATTCCTCCTCCCCCAAGTTCGCCGAGTACGCCGAGCCCGGCCGACTCGTCACCACCCAGTGGCTCGCCGAACGGCTGGGAACGCCGGGGCTCGTGGTGGTCGAGTCCGATGAGGACGTGCTGCTGTACGAGACCGGCCACATCCCCGGCGCGGTGAAGGTCGACTGGCACACGGAGCTCAACGATCCCATCGTGCGGGACTACGTCGACGGCGAAGGCTTCGCCGCGCTGCTGAGCCGCAAGGGCATCTCGCGTAACGACACCGTCGTCATCTACGGCGACAAGAACAACTGGTGGGCTGCGTACGCCCTGTGGGTCTTCTCACTCTTCGGCCACGAAGACGTCCGTCTGCTCGACGGCGGCCGCGACCGCTGGATCGCCGAGGGTCGCGAGCTGACCCGCGAGCCCGCGAACCGCCCGGCGACCGAGTACCCCGTCGCGGAGCGCGACGACTCCGTCATCCGCGCCTACAAGGAGGATGTGCTCGCGCACATCGGCAACCCGCTGATCGATGTGCGCTCGCCCGAGGAATACAGCGGAGAGCGCACCACGGCTCCCGCCTACCCCGAGGAGGGGGCGCTGCGCGCCGGTCACATCCCCACGGCGCAGAGCGTGCCGTGGGCGAAGGCCGTGGCCGAGGACGGCGGATTCCGCAGCCGCGCCGAGCTCGACGCCATCTACCGCGAGGGCGCCGGTCTCAACGACGGCGATGACGTCGTCGCATACTGCCGCATCGGTGAGCGCTCGAGCCACACCTGGTTCGTGCTCAAGCACCTGCTCGGCTTCGAGAACGTGCGCAACTACGACGGTTCCTGGACGGAGTGGGGCAGCGCCGTTCGGGTGCCGATCGTCACCGGCGCCGAGCCGGGATCCATCTGAACGTGGGACAATGACAGGGATGAGCGCGAGCGAAGTTCCTGAGGCACTGGCCGAGATCCGAGACGGTTTCCTGGAGACCCCGGAGTCCGATCGGCTCCTGCTGCTGCTCGAATACTCGGACGAGCTCCCCGACGTGTCCGACGAGGTCGCCGCGCACCCCGAGATGTACGAGCGGGTCGCGGAGTGCCAGTCCCCCGTGTACATCCACGTGGAGGTGGACGACGACATCGTCACGATGCACGCCACGGCTCCGCCGGAGGCTCCGACCACGCGCGGTTTCGCGAGCATCCTGGTGCAGGGCCTCACCGGACTCACCGCCGACGAGGTGCTGGCGATCCCGAACGACTACCCGCAGTCGATCGGTCTGACCAAGGCGGTCTCCCCGTTGCGGATCGGCGGCATGACGGGAATGCTCATGCGCGCGAAGAACCAGGTCATTCAGAAGCGCTGAGCCCCTGTGCATCCAGCCAGTCGGTGATCGCCGTGCTCCACCCGGTCTCGTCGTAGTTCCAGAGCTTGGTGTGCCGCGCGACGGTGAACCTCGGCATCGTGACGAGGTCGGGGCGTGCCTCCTGCAGCGCGTGCGAGGAGTCGGCGGGAACGAAGCCGTCGTCGTCGCTGTGCAGGATGAGGATCGGTGCGGTCAACTCATCGGCGCGGGCGACCATGTCCAGCCGGTCGAACAGGATCGGCTCATCGGCTCCGCTCAGGCGTGCGGTGAGCGGAGATTGCAGGGCGCCCATCGCGAGGGCCGGCAACGGTGCGCGCACTCCGGCCATCCGAGCTTGGAAGCGCAGCACAGTCCGCCAGTCGACGACAGGGGACTCGAGGATGATCCCCGCGATGCGGTCGCGATGCCCGGAGGTGACTGCGGCCTGCAGCGAAACGGCGCCGCCCATCGACCACCCCATCAGGATCACGCGCTCCGCGCCGTGTCGGAGCGCGTAGGCGATCGCGGCATCGACATCCCGCCATTCCGATGCGCCCAGCGCGTAGGCGCCGGCCCGGGTGCGGGGCGCCTCGCCGTCATTGCGGTACGACACCACGAGGTTGGGCAGACCGGCCGCGTGCAGCACCGGCACGGCCCGCAGGCACTCCGCACGCGTGGCACCGCGCCCGTGCACCTGGATCACCCAGGTCGATGACGACGCAGGGAAGTACCACGCGGGGCAGGGGCCCGCAGGAGAACCGATCAGTACGTTCTCCCAGCGCAGATGAAGCTCACTGGGCGACGAGTAGTAGTACCCGCTGAACGAGGCTGCGCGGTCCACCCGGGAACCCGGCTCGATCTGCGTGAGCAGCTTGCGGCGCACACTCTTGCCGTCGGCACTGAGCACGGCGCCGAGTTTGACGTAGCCATAGGTGCCGGTGGTGAAGAGTCCGTACCGGCCGGGCAGCTCGGTATCGAGGGTGCGCTCCAGCTCGATCGTCTGGGCTCCCGTGTCGACGGCCAGGATCTCGGTGTCCGTCGGGCGGCGCATGGGCGTGACCACCCGCCGGGCGACGGCGAACACGAGAAATGCGAACGCCGCTCCGAAGGCGAGCAGGGCAGGGACAAGGAGCGTAACGGCGTGCCTGAGACTCTTCATCGCTTCCTGACTCTAGCCTGTTGCCGTGACCGCACACCCCGAAGCCGGGACACCCTTCGACAGCGCTGTGGCTGAGCTGCGCGAGACCACGTTCCGCGATGACATCACGGTGCGCGAGATCGCCACCCCCCAGGGCCTCGCTCCGTTCGCCCTCGCGCTCGCCGCGCACGTCCGGCCGGAGGACCACGGGGAGTCCGTTTACGGCACCGGCCGATTCGTGCTGCTGCACGATCCCGACGAGCCGGGCGCGTGGGGAGGATCCTGGCGCATCGTCATCTTCGCGCAGGCGCCGCTCGAGACCGAGATCGGCACCGACCCTCTTCTGGCCGACGTGACGTGGTCCTGGCTGGTCGATGCACTCGACTCGCGCGATGCCGTCTATCACTCGGCATCGGGCACCTCGACGAAGACTCTGTCGAAGGGTTTCGGAGGGCTCGCCGTCGAAGGCGACGGTGCCCAGATAGAATTACGGGCGTCCTGGACTCCGGAGGGCCCGTTCCGACCGCACGTCGAAGCATGGGCCGAGCTGGTCGGAATGCTGGCGGGGCTTCCGCCCGGCTCCGAGGGCATCGCCGTGATCGGCGCGCGAAAGGCTGTACGTGACTGAATACTCCGTGATCTCGGATGCCGAGGAGTTCCGCGCGGCTTGCGCCGTGCTCGCCGCCGGCACCGGCCCCGTCGCCGTGGACGTCGAGCGTGCGTCCGGTTTCCGCTACTCGCAGCGGGCCTACCTCGTGCAGGTCTTCCGCCGCGATGCGGGCGTCTTCCTCTTCGACCCGCCGGCGATCGGCGACTTCGCCCCGCTCCAGGAGGCGATCGGCGACGTCGAGTGGGTGCTCCACGCCGCGAGCCAGGACCTGCCGTCGCTGCGCGAGCTGCACCTCGAGCCGCCGGTGATCTTCGACACCGAGCTGGCCTCCCGACTGCTCGGCCATGAGCGCGTCGGACTCGGCGCGGTCGTCGAGGACACGTTGGGCATCGTCCTCAAGAAGGAGCATTCGGCATCCGACTGGTCGACGCGTCCGCTGCCGGACTCGTGGCTCGAGTACGCGGCTCTCGACGTGCTCCACCTGATCGATGTCCGAGACGTCCTCGTCCAGGAGCTCGAGGAGCAGGGCAAGACCGCTTTCGCCGCCGAGGAGTTCGCCGCGACCCTCGCCCGGGCTCCGAAGCCGCCGCGCGAGGATCCGTGGCGTCGACTCAGTGGACTGCACCAGGTGCGCGGCTCCCGCAATCTCGCCGTGGCCCGCTCCCTCTGGCAGGCCCGAGAGGCCTACGCGCAGGCTCAGGACGTCTCTCCCGGCAGGCTCGTGCCCGACCGCTCGCTGGTCGCGGCTGTCATGGCGAATCCGACGTCGAAGCAGGCGCTCGCCGGAGTCAAGGAGTTCCAGGGCCGCGCCAGCCGCAGCCAGCTCGACCGCTGGTGGCAGGCGATCGTCGACGGCCGCGCATCGGAGGATCTGCCCCGCGAGCGCGTGCCGAGTGACACCCTTCCGCCCCCGCGTGCCTGGGCGGACCGGAATCCGGAAGCCGATGCCCGCCTGAAGGCCGCGCGTCCGGTCGTCGAAGCGGTTGCCGAAGAACTGGGGATGCCCACCGAGAACCTGCTCACGCCCGAGTACCTGCGTCGCGTCGCGTGGGATCTTCCCGGTGAGACTCCGGAAGAGATCTCCGCAGCACTCGCGACCCTCGGAGCGCGCCCCTGGCAGATTGCACAGACTGCACAGAAGATCGCGGACGCCTTTGTAGAGGCGGCGCAATCGCCCGACACCACCCCGGCGGACGCTTCGTAGGTTCGATCCAACCGATTCCTCCCTGTTTCGCGCGCTTCATAGACTGAGGCCACGCACTAACTTGGAGGCAGAGTGGCCGAGATCTCGGACGTCTTCTTCGTCGATGGAGTACGCACCCCTTTCGGGCGCGCCGGCGAAAAGGGCATGTACTGGAACACCCGCGCGGATGACCTCGCCGTGAAGGCGACCATCGGCCTGATGGAGCGCAACGCTGCCGTCCCGGCCGACCGCATCGACGATGTGGCGATCGCCGCGACGAGCCAGACCGGCGACCAGGGGTTGACCCTCGGTCGCTCGGTGGCGATCCTCGCGGGGCTGCCGCAGACCGTCCCCGGACTCGCCGTCGAGCGCATGTGCGCCGGCGCGATGACCAGCGTCACCACGATGGGCGCCTCGATCGGCGTCGGCATGTACGACTTCGCCCTCGCCGGCGGTGTCGAGCACATGGGTCATCACCCGATCGGGGGCAACGCCGACCCGAACCCGCGCTTCGTCGCGGAGAAGATGGTCGATCCCGGCGCGCTCAACATGGGTGTCACCGCCGAGCGCATCTTCGACCGTTTCCCGCACCTCACCAAGGAGCGGTCCGACCGGTTCGGCATGCTCAGCCAGCACAAGGTGCAGGCCGCCTACGATGCCGGCAAGATCCAGCCCGACCTCGTGTCCGTGGCCACCAAGGGTGCCGACGGCGCCTGGGGTCTTGCCACCGAGGACGAGGGTCGTCGCCCGCAGACCACCATGGAGGACCTCGCGGCGCTGAAGACGCCGTTCCGTCCGCACGGGCGCGTCACCGCGGGCACCTCCTCCCCGCTCACCGACGGCGCGACGATGTCGCTGCTCGCCGGCGGCGGCGCGGTGAAGGAGTTCGGACTCGCGCCGAAGATGCGGATGGTCTCGTTCGCCTTCGCCGGTGTGCAGCCGGAGATCATGGGCATCGGCCCGATCCCGTCGACCGAGAAGGCCCTCAAGAAGGCCGGTCTGACGATCGCCGACATCGGCCTGTTCGAGCTGAACGAGGCGTTCGCCATCCAGGTGATCTCGCTGCTCGACCACTTCGGCATCGCCGACGACGATCCCCGCGTGAACCAGTGGGGCGGCGCGATCGCGCTCGGGCACCCGCTCGCGGCATCCGGTGTGCGTCTCATGATCCAGCTCGCGGCGCAGTTCGCCGAGCGCCCCGACGTCCGCTACGGTCTGACCGCGATGTGCGTCGGCCTCGGCCAGGGCGGTTCGGTCATCTGGGAGAACCCGCACTACGACGGCAAGAAGAAGAAGTGAGCGCGAACGTGACGAACTACGACGACATCGACTTCTCCCCCATCCAGGCGCTCACCGAGGGCGAGGTCATCACGCAGTCGCCTGTGCGCGACATCCGACTGGCCTCGGGCAAGGTACTAGCCCTGATCACGCTCGACAACGGTCGGGACCACACGCGCCCGAACACGCTGGGGCCGGCCACTCTCACGCAGCTGGGCGAGACCCTGGACGGTCTCAAGGCACGTGCGGCGAACGGCGAGATCCAGGCCGTCGGCATCACCGGCAAGCAGTACATCCTCGCGGCCGGCGCCGATCTGTCCGACATCAGCAAGGTGGGATCGCGCGACAACGCGCGCCTCATCGCGCAGCTCGGCCACAAGGTGCTCGGCAAGCTCGGTGACCTCGGGGTGCCGTCGTTCGCCTTCGTGAACGGCCTCGCCCTGGGCGGCGGCCTGGAGATCGCGCTGAACTCCAGCTACCGCACGGTCGATTCCTCCGCCGCGGCCGTCGCACTCCCCGAGGTCTTCCTCGGCATCATCCCCGGCTGGGGTGGCGCCTACCTGCTGCCGAACCTGATCGGCATCGAGAACGCCCTCGAGGTCGTCATCTCGAACCCGCTCAAGCAGAACCGCATGTTGAAGCCGCAGCAGGCGTTCGATCTGGGCATCTTCGATGCGATCTTCCCCGCGGCCAACTACCTCGAGAACTCGTTGTCGTGGGCGGATGCGGTCCTCGGCGGCAAGAAGGTCGAGCGCAAGAACGAGCCCGGCAAGATCGAGCGCCTCACCAAGTGGCCGATCGCCATCAAGATGGCGCGCGGCATGCTCGAGTCGAAGATCGGCACCGTGCCCAAGTCGCCCTATGCCGCGCTCGAACTGCTCGACAAGGCGAAGAGCGGCACCCAGGCCGAGGGCTTCGCCCGTGAGGACGAGGCTCTCGCCGAACTCGTGACGGGCGACCAGTTCGCCGCGTCGATGTACGCCTTCGATCTGGTGCAGAAGCGGGCGAAGCGACCCGTCGGCGCTCCCGACAAGCAGCTCGCGAAGAAGGTCACCAAGGTCGGCATCATCGGCGCCGGCCTCATGGCGAGCCAGTTCGCGCTGCTCTTCGTGCGCAAGCTCCAGGTGCCCGTGCTCATAACCGACCTGGACCAGGCGCGCGTCGACAAGGGCGTCGCCTACATCCACGAGGAGATCGGCAAACTCGAGGCCAAGGGTCGTCTGGACTCCGACTCCGCCAACAAGCTGCGCGCCCTCGTCACCGGCACCACCGACAAGAGCCTCTACGCGGACTGCGACTTCGTGATCGAGGCCGTGTTCGAAGAGGTCGGCGTCAAGCAGCAGGTGTTCGGGGAGATCGAGCAGATCATCGCCGAAGATGCCATCCTCGCGACCAACACCTCGTCGCTGTCGGTCGAGGAGATCGGCTCGAAGCTCGCACACCCCGAGCGTCTGGTCGGCTTCCACTTCTTCAACCCCGTCGCGGTGATGCCGCTGATTGAGATCGTGAAGACGCCGACCACGTCGGAGGCGGCGCTGTCGACGGCGTTCGTCGTGGCGAAGAACCTGGGCAAGAACGCGGTCCTCACCGCTGATGCGCCCGGGTTCGTCGTGAACCGCCTTCTCGCCAAGGTGATGGGCGAGGCCGCTCGTGCGGTCTACGAAGGCACTCCGATCGCGGATGTCGAGAAGGCCTTCGGTCCGCTCGGGCTCCCGATGGGTCCGTTCCAGCTGATCGACCTGGTCGGCTGGAAGGTGGCCGCTCACGTCCAGGACACGATGGTGCAGGCGTTCCCCGACCGGTTCTACGCGAACGAGAACTTCCACGCTCTCGCCGAGCTCGACGCGGTCGTGGAGAAGGACAAGGGCGGGCGCGTCATCGGCTGGACCAAGGAGGCCGAGAAGGTGCTGAAGCCCGCCGTGGGCAAGTCTCCCGCTTCCGCGGCGACGATCCTGCAGCGCGTGCAGGACGGCCTCGCACAGGAGATCAAGCTGATGCTCGACGAGGGTGTGGTGCCCGAGGTCGAAGACATCGACCTCTGCCTGATCCTCGGTGCCGGCTGGCCGTTCATCGACGGTGGTGCGTCGCCGCATCTCGACCGCGAAGGTGCTTCCGAGCGGGCCTTCGGCGGCTCGTTCCACACGCCGCAGATCCGGGGCGTCGAGCACCGCTGATCATCATCCCCGAAGGGGCCGCATCGGGAGATGCGGCCCCTTCGTCGTCTCCGGAGGCAGCCGCCTACGGCGACGGGCGGGTATCCGCTTCGCCGCGACGCGGCCAGTACGACAGAGCCCGTTCGGCCAGAGCGGTGATCGTGAGCGAGGGGTTCACGCCGGGGTTCGCCGGCACAGCCGAACCGTCGACCACGTGCAACCCCGGATACCCCCAGACGCGGTGATAGGGATCGACCACGCCGTCTTCGGGCGCAGCAGAGATCACCGCACCGCCGAGGAAATGCGCGGTGAGCGGGATGCCGAAGACCTCCGGCCAGGATCCGCGTGCCTCCGCCGGCTCTCCCCCCTCCTGCTCGACCCGGGCCGCAATCGCCGCAGCGGCGCTGTGCGCTTGAGGGAGGTAGCTCGGATTCGGCTCGCCGTGTCCCTGTGCGCTGGTCATCACGAGTCGACCGAAGCGCCTGCGCAGGGACAGGGTCAGAGAGTTGTCCGCCGTCTGCATCACGAGCGCGATGATTCCGCGCTCGCTCCACCGTCTGAGGTTCCCGAGACGGAACTGCCGTACCGGAGAGCGGAGCACCTGTGTCATGAGGCTGCGCAGACGCACGCCGAGGCGACGATCGCCGGGGACGAGTACGGTCGCCAGCGCACCCATCAGGTTCGAACCCGGGCCGTAGCGGACGTTCTCGACGTGGGTGCGCTCATCGACGTGGAACGAGGTGGTGATCGCGATGCCTCGCGCGAGCTGCAGGGATTCGGGAACCCTCGTCGCCACCGCACCGTCGAGTGCTTCCGAGTTGGTACGGGTGAGACGCCCCAGGGCATCGGAGAGGTGTGGCAGCGCGCCCGACGCCTTCATCCGGTGCAGCAGCTGTTGCGTGCCCCAGGTTCCGCCGGCGAACACGACCTGCTCTGCCGTCACCGTCCGGCGCGCGCGACGGAACCAGGCACCGCTCTGCTGCGTCGTGACCGCGAAACCGCCGCCGGGGAGTTCACGCACCTCGGTCACCGTGCGCAGCGCCTCGATCGCGACGCCTCGACGCTCCGCGAGAGCGAGGTAGTTCTTCATCAGCGTGTTCTTCGCGCCCACGCGGCAGCCCACCATGCAGTTGCCGCAGAGTGTGCAGCCGGTGCGGTCCGGTCCCTGGCCGTCGAAGAACGGATCGGGCGCACGCTCCCCCGGCTTCCCGAACCACACCCCGACGGGGGCATGCCGGAAAGTCGAGCCGACCCCCAGATCCTCGGCAGCCCCGGCCATGATCCGCTCGACAGGTCCGGTGTGCGGGTAGTGCTCCACGACGCCGAGCATCCGCTTCGCTGTGACGTAGTGCGGCGACAGTTCCGACTCCCACTCAGCGATACCCCGCCACTGCACGTCCTGGAAGAAGGCGGGGCCCGGCTGATAGAGCGTGTTGGCGTAGTTGAGCGACCCGCCGCCCACGCCCGCACCCGCCAGGATCATCACGTGGGGAAGGCGATGGATGCGCTGCACGCCGAAGCATCCGAGCATCGGCGCCCACAGGTAGCGACGCAGATTCCAGCTCGTCTTCGCGAAGTCCTCGTCCTCGAAGCGGCGGCCGGCCTCGTAGACGCGCACCCGGTACCCCTTCTCCGTCAGTCGCAGCGCGGCGACGGACCCGCCGAACCCGGAGCCGACGATCACGACGTCCTCGTCGAAGTCAGCCATCGCTCTCCCCCGGGACCAGCATCGTCAGCGCTCCGGGCAGCACCGCGATCGTGCATTCATCTTCACCGATCCGCTCACCGTCGGCGTAGACCACGAGGCCGGGCGCCGCGACCGTCACGGTGCGTGCTCGGCGATGGACGACCTCCGGTCGACTCAGATGCGTCCCCCGCAGCAGCAGCGGAAAGAGCCGCAGCAACCGCAGTCGGCCGAGCGGAGCGACGTGCACGATGTCGAGCAGCCCGTCGTCCGGCACTGCGCCCGCGCAGATCGGCATCCCGCCACCGTAGCTCGATGTGCTGCCGACGGCGATGAGCGTGCCCGACGATCGCGTGGGCTTTTCGCCGTCGACGGCGAGTGTGAAGTCCATCGGTCGCAGACGCACGAGTTCGATCAGCAGCGCGAGGTAGTAGCGCGGTGCACCGTGAGGCCAACGGAGCCGGTTGGTGCGGTCGCTGACCTTCGCATCGAATCCCAACGCCGCGATCGTGAGGAACTTCCGTCTTCCACCTGTCGTCGTGACCTCACCGACGTCTATCCGTCGCGGCACGCCCCTGAGTGCGAGCTCCGCGGCGGCAGCAGCATCGTTTCGCGGCAGTCCGAGAGCACGTGCGAGGTCGTTCCCCGTGCCGGCCGGAATAAGGACCACCGGGACGGCTGACGCGCACACCGTGTCGAGAATGCCCGACAGCGTGCCGTCGCCGCCGACCACCACCAGTGCACGCGGATCGTCCACCAGAGCTGCGACGGCGAGCCGGGCGGTATCGGCCGCGGACGCGCCCGCGTAGGCACGCACCTCGGCACCGCGATCTCGGAGGTGCAGGACGGCGGCGTCGGCTGCTCTCCCGCCCCGGCCCTTGCCGGAGAACGGATTCGCGAGCACCGCGATGTGCGCGGCCACGTCAGTCGTTCCGATCGAGGGGGATCACGGCGCCGGGGTTCAGGATGCCCGCCGGGTCGAGCTCGCGTTTGATCGCCGAGAGGATGCGCATACCGGTCTCACCGATCTCCTGACTCAGCCAGGGGGCGTGATCCCGACCGACCGCGTGGTGATGGCTGATCGTGCCGCCGGCGGCGATGATCGCGTCGCTGACGCGCGCCTTGACGGGTTCCCACGCCCCGAGCGGATCGGCCCGGACGCCGGCGAGCACCGTGAAGTAGAGCGACGCTCCCGTCGGGTAGATGTGCGACACGTGGCACATGACATACGATTTCGCCCCGGCCGCGGAGAAGCCGCCTTTGAGCGCCGTCTCGACGGCTGACCGCAGCGTCTGCAGATTCGTCCAGGTCGTCGCGGTCTCCAGCGTCTCGCAGAAGACCCCGGCGTCGAGCAGTGAATCCCGCAGGTAGGGACCATCGAACCGGCCTTTCAGCCAATCCTCCGCCGGGCCCGTCCCCGACGAGATGCCACCGGCGGCAGCGAGGTGCGCGCTGACACGGGTCCGGCGTTCATCGATCCCCTCGCCCTCGTACACGGTGACGACGCTGGCGCCCTTCGCGAGGACCTTCCCGATCTTGCCGACCTGGGCGAGGCTCACTGCCGTCTCCGCCTCATCGGACAGCCGGATGACCATGGGGCCGTTGCCCTGCTGCGCCACTCGCCGCAGACCCTCGACCCCGCTGGTGAAGTCGGGGAACGACCACGACTCGAACACGCGCTCGCGCGGGATCGGATGCACCCGCACCC
The DNA here is from genome assembly GCF_024519805.1 of Microbacterium sp. Mcb102. Classification (NCBI taxonomy): domain Bacteria; kingdom Bacillati; phylum Actinomycetota; class Actinomycetes; order Micrococcales; family Microbacteriaceae; genus Microbacterium; species Microbacterium sp. Mcb102. The sequence continues at coordinate 862,543 of NZ_JALJRG010000001.1, forward strand.
GCACCTCGGTGATGACACCGAAGATGCCCTCCGACCCGAGGAACACCCGGATCAGGTCGGGCCCGGCGGCGGAACCCGGCGATCGTCCGAGCTCGATGTCGCCGGTCGGGGTCGCCACTCTGATGCCGGTCACCATGGTGTCGAAGCGGCCGTTCCCCGCCGAGTTCTGTCCCGACGAGCGTGCGGCGGCGAAGCCTCCGATTGTCGCGTAGCGGAAGCTCTGCGGGAAGTGTCCGAGTTCGAGCCCGTGCGCGGACAGCAGCGCTTCCGCCTCCGGCCCCGTCGTCCCCGCAGCGAGCACGGCCTCGCCACTGACCTCGTCGAGCCTCACGAGACCACTGAGACGCCGGAGGTCGAGGCTCACGACCGCATGATGCGCTCCCCGCTCCGGGTCGAGTGCGCCGACAACGCTCGTACCGCCGCCGAACGGGATGACCGCGATCCCCCGCGCGACCGCGACGTCGAGACACGCCCGGACCTCGTCGTGATGGGCGGGACGAACCACCGCATCCGGGGCGTCTTGATCGGGCTCACGGCGACGGAGGAGGTCCGGCGTCGAACGCCCACCGGCATGACGGATCCGTGCCTCTGTCGTGACGTCGACGTGCGCGGGGCCGACAGCTGCGGACAGTGCGGCGTGGTCCTCAGCGGTCAACCGTGATGGCGCCAACCGCACGTCCTCGATTTCGACGGCCGCTGCAGGTCTGCGTACGCGTCCCAGCAGTATCGGCAGCAGTGCGCGCACCGGCAGGGGAAGTTCTTTAGCCTTGGCCGGATCGCCCCAACCGTTCCATCTCATCGACGGGTCCGCATCGACCCTGCCATTGTCTTGGCCCATGCGTTACAGTGTGACACATCATGGAAGAACGTCAACCTTTGTGGGACGCGACGCAGACGAGGATCCTCGATGCCGCCGACGCGCTGATCGAGCGCCGGGGCGTGCACGGCGTCACGATCGCCGAGCTCGCCCGGCGCGCCGATCTCAGCCGTCCGACCATCTATCGCAACTGGAGCGATGCCGACGATGTCGTCAGAGCAGCTCTGCTGCGCCGGGTCGACGGCATACTCCGGACCTTCTCGGCCGATGCGCGTACGAGGACCGCTCTCGTCGACGACGTGCTGCGTTTCACGACGCTGTTCCGGAACGACACCCTCTACAGGCGTCTGCTCGCCGACGAGCCCGAAGCCTTCACGCGGTACACCCTGCAGCGGGTCGGATCCAGCCAGCGCCTGATCCTCGGATGGCTCGCCACCGCCATCGACGCCGCACAGACCGAGGGCTCGGTGAGACAGGGCGCACCGCAGGAGATCGCGGTCATGCTGTTGCTGATCGCGCAGTCCGCCGTCCTCTCCCACGCAACAGTGGCCGACCTCATCTCGGAAGACGCGTGGGAACGTGAGCTACGAGCCGCACTCGACGGACTGCTCCGCCCATGACCGGGCATTCATCCGCGCTCAATGTCGCGCGACGGAGGATCGATCTCATGCACGCGGCCGATGAGCAGGTCGACGTGCTCGTCGTCGGAGGCGGGATCACGGGCGTGGGAGCCGCACTCGACGCGGCATCCCGCGGCCTCAGCGTGACACTGATCGAAGCCGAGGACCTTGCCTTCGGGACCAGCCGTTTCAGCTCGAAGCTCGTGCACGGCGGCCTGCGCTATCTCGCCACGGGTGACGTCGCGACTGCGAGGGAAAGCGCACACGAGCGCCATCTCCTCATGACCACGATCGCCCCGCATCTGATCCGCCCGCTCGGGCAGCTCCTGCCCTTCTCCCGCGACGTGACGTTCCGGCAGCGCACCGCGGGAGCCGTCGGCATGGGAATGGGCGATCTGCTCCGGATGCGGGCACGCACACCCCGCTCGGTGCTGCCTGCCCCTACCCTCGTGACGGCACGCACGGCCCGCCGGCTCGTGCCCGCTCTCGATCGTCATGGTCTGCGCGGGGGAATGCTGTCCTACGACGGTCAGCTGGTCGACGACGCGCGCCTCGTGGCGACCGTGGCCCGCACGGCCGCGGCCCTCGGCGCCCGCATACTCACGCGGGTTCGAGCCATGACCCTGCACGGAGACGGTGCCGCCGTCGAAGAAGCCATCACGGGCGAGCGGTTCGAGATCCGCGCCCGTGCCGTCGTCAACGCGACGGGTGTCTGGGCCGGTGCGCTCGACGAGGCGATCGGCGTGCGTCCGAGCCGGGGAACCCATATCGTGCTCGATGCCGCCGACCTCGGGATCTCGTCGACGGCACTCACGATTCCGCACGAGGGCTCGATCAGCCGCTACGTCTTCGCGCTGCCGCAGGCGTACGGCCGCGTGATCGTCGGGCTCACCGACGAAGACTCTCCCGGTGCCGTGCCCCGAGTCGCTCAACCGACCGAGCCGGAGATCGACTTCCTGCTGAGAAGCCTCAACCGCGTGGTCACGGCACCGGTCGGACGTGATCGGGTGCGTGGCGCGTTCGCGGGTTTGCGGCCGCTGGTCGACAGCCGCACGGCCTCCACCGCCGACGTCTCGCGCAGGCACCTGGTGACGACATCCGCTTCAGGCTTCGTCACCGTGCTCGGCGGAAAACTGACGACCTATCGACGTATGGCCGAGGATGCCGTCGATCTCGTCTCCCGGACCCGCGGCCTCCAGGCGGCACCGAGTCGGACGGCGTCGGTGCGGCTCGTCGATCGCGTGGTGCCCGACTCCGGAGAGCCGCTCGACGACGCGACGGGGCTGACCACCGCCGAGGTCGAGTTCGCCGTGCGGGTCGAGGGGGCGATGACCGTCGACGATGTCCTCGACCGCCGCACGCGGGTCGGCCTCGTGGACGCCGATCGCGCACGCTGTCATGCCGGGGTCGAGGCCGTCGTCGCCCGTACCGTGGCCGACCTCATCTGAGCCTGTCCCCGGGCGGCTCCGAGCCGCCGCGTATCCACCGCACAGCGACCCGGAGAACGCGTGGCGAACAGCGCATGAACTCCCCCGAACCCTGGCGCCCGATGGCGCGCCGGCACGCCGCGACCCGGCACAGTGGTGTCATGGACATGCTCTTCACGATGCTGGGCGGCAAGGGGATGTCAGGGCTCCTGAAGACCGGCACAGCGGTTCTCACCCTGCTCCTGGTCCTTCCCGCGCTCCTCAAGCTCTTCGTCGTCACGGTCGATGAAGGCTGGGCCGCGATCCGGACCCGAAACGGCAAGCCCATCATCCGCAACCGTCCGCAGCGCCGTCCGACCGCTCGCGGCGGGGCTGTCGGGGAGGTCGTCGTCCTCGACCCCGGCTCACATGGCGCTTTCCCCCTGTTCTACTGGTATCGACTCATCGATGTGCGCTGCCGGGCGACCGACCTGCCCGTCCGCGAGATGGGCGGTGCGAGCGGACACCAGCATCGCGTGCACGCGTCGTTCGAATGGCGCCCGATACCGACGGGACGCGATCTCCGGGTGTTCGAGCTCGACGTCGTGAACGTCAAGGAGCGCGCCTCGAACATCGTCGGGGCTGCCCTGCGAGACGTGATCCGGGGCCTCGACGGCACGGAGCTGCCGCACAACGACGAGATCAACGCGCGCGTGATCGCAGCCAGCGCCGAGGAGATCCGTCGCGCCTGCGGGGTGGAGCTCGTGCGCGTGATGGTCACCGGCGACGCGTTGACCGACGGATACCTGATGTCGACGGCGCTCCGCGACGTGGATCGCGGCGCGCAGGCCGTCGCCGCACTGCACGCCCTGAACTGACGCTCCCCCTCGATTCGGACCGGCGGGTCCTTCAGCGCATCAGTGGCGTTCGTGGAGGGGCAGGTCGATCGTCCCCGTCTCGCCCGCATCCCGCGCCTTCGGGATCCTGGTACCGAGCACCTGCGACACGATGTCCTGGGCGATCTTCGGCGCCGTGAGTCCCGCATCCGCGAGGATCTGGTCCCGAGAGGCGTGATCGATGAACTCGTCGGGCAGGCCGAGCTCGTCCACCGCCGTGTCGATGCCGGCCTCACGCAGGACCTGACGCACCCGCGTGCCGATACCGCCGACGCGGATACCGTCCTCGAGCGTGATGACGAGTCGGTGGTGGGCCGCCATCTCGATGACGGACGGTTGCACCGGGATCGCCCAGCGCGGATCGATCACGGTGGCCCCGATGCCCTGCGCCCGAAGACGCTCTGCGACGTCGAGCGCGAGTTCGGCGAACGGGCCGATGGCGACGATCAGCACGTCCTCCGACTCCCCCCGGGCGAGCACGTCCACACCGTCTTTCAAGCGCTCGATGGCGGGAAGGTCGGCGGCGACCTCACCCTTCGGGAACCGGATGACCGTCGGCGCGTCGTCGACCTGAACGGCCTCGCTCAGCGCTTCGGTCAGACGCGCGCCGTCCCTGGGAGCGGCGATGCGGATGTGCGGGACGATCTGCAGCATGGCGAGATCCCACATCCCATGGTGGCTCGGACCGTCGGGGCCGGTCACGCCGGCACGGTCGAGCACGAAGGTCACGCCCGCACGGTGCAGTGCGACATCCATCAGCACCTGATCGAAGGCCCTGCCCATGAACGTGGCGTAGAGCGCGACGACGGGGTGCAGTCCGCCGTACGCCAGCCCAGCGGCGGAAGCCACCGCGTGCTGCTCGGCGATCCCGACGTCGTACACGCGATCGGGGAACCGCTCGGCGAACGGGGCGAGGCCCGTCGGTCGCAGCATGGCGGCCGTCATCGCGATGACATCGCTGCGCTGCTCCCCCACCGAGACGAGGGCGTCCGAGAACACGTCGGTCCAGCCGCGACCGCCGGAAGACAGCGTCTCACCCGTCGCGGGGTCGATCTTCCCCACCGCATGGAACTGGTCGGCCTCGTCGTCTCGGGCGGGCTGGTACCCGCGTCCCTTCTCGGTGATCGTGTGCACGATGACCGGGGCGCCGTACGACTTCGCCAGCTCGAGCGTCTCGAGCAGGGCGGGGAGATCGTGTCCGTCGATGGGACCGAGGTACTTGATGTCGAGGTTGGAGTAGAGCGCCTCATTGTTGGTGAAGCGGGAGAGGAAGCCGTGGGTTCCGCCGCGAACCCCGCGGAACACCGCCCGGCCCACGGGACCGAACGCACGGAACAGGCGGTCGGAGCGCTGGTGCAGATCCTTGTATGCCGCTGCAGTGCGCACGCGGTTCAGGTACCGCGACATCCCGCCGATGGTGGGCGCGTATGAGCGACCGTTGTCGTTGACGACGATCACGAGGTTCCGGTCGTTGTCATCGGAGATGTTGTTCAACGCCTCCCACGTCATTCCGCCGGTGAGGGCCCCGTCCCCGACGACGGCGACGACATGTCGATCCGCGCGACCAGTGGCGGTGAGTGCGCGGGAGATCCCGTCCGCCCAGCTCAGCGAGCTCGAGGCATGCGACGACTCCACGACATCGTGCGCGCTCTCGCTGCGCTGCGGGTAGCCGGCGAGGCCTCCCCGCACGCGTAGGCCGGAGAAGTCCTGGCGACCCGTGAGGAGCTTGTGCACGTAGGACTGGTGCCCCGTGTCGAAGATGAACGGATCGTCCGGAGACGAGAAGACCCGGTGCAGGGCGATCGTCAGTTCGACGACGCCCAGGTTCGGGCCGAGGTGACCGCCGGTCTGCGAGACGTTCTCGACCAGGAATGTGCGGATCTCGGAGGCGAGCTCCTCCAGTTGAACGGTCGATAGCGCGTCCAGATCACGGGGTCCTGAGATGCTCGGAAGAATGGGCATCTGCGCCTCCTCACAGGCTTCGCCAGAAGCGCCCGACGAGGGTGCGGACGCCCGTCGATCCTACCGCGCCAGGTGGGGAGAACCCGGTGAGCGCCGCCCCCCTTGACATGACGAAGGGACTCCGATCCATGGATCGGAGTCCCTTCGTCTGTGCGATCAGACCAGCGAACGCAGCACGTACTGCAGGATGCCGCCGTTGCGGTAGTAGTCCGCCTCACCGGGTGTGTCGATGCGGACGACCGCGTCGAACTCGACCGGCTGCTTGCCTTCGGGCGAGTTCTCGCTCGGGGTGGCCGTGACCTTGACCGTCTTGGGCGTGACACCGTTGTTGAGCTCTTCCAGCCCCGTGATCGAGACGATCTCGGTGCCGTCGAGGCCCAGCGACTCCCAGCTTTCGCCGGCGGGGAACTGCAGCGGGACGACGCCCATGCCGATCAGGTTCGAGCGGTGGATGCGCTCGAAGCTCTCGGTGATGACCGCCTTGACGCCCAGCAGGCTCGTTCCCTTGGCCGCCCAGTCGCGCGACGAACCGGAGCCGTACTCCTTGCCACCGAAGATGACGAGGGGCGTGCCCTGCTCCTGATAGTTCATGCTCGCGTCGTAGATGTACGACTGCGGGCCGCCCGGCTGCGTGAAGTCACGCGTGAAGCCACCCTCGACGACCTGTCCGTCGTTGACGGCCGCGACCATCGCGTTCTTCAAACGGATGTTCGCGAAGGTTCCGCGGATCATGACCTCGTGGTTGCCGCGACGCGAACCGAAGGAGTTGAAGTCCTTGCGATCGACGCCGTGCTCCGTGAGGTACTGGGCCGCCGGCGTGCCGGCCTTGATGTTTCCGGCGGGCGAGATGTGGTCGGTGGTGACCGAGTCACCCAGAGTCGCCATGACACGTGCGCCCTCGATGTCCTTCACCGGGGTGAGCTCCATCGTCATGCCCTCGAAGTACGGCGCCTTGCGGACGTAGGTCGAGTTCTCGTCCCACTGGAAGATCGCGTCATCCGGCGTGGGCAGGCTGCGCCAGCGCTCGTCGCCGTCGAAGACCGTCGCGTACTGCTTGATGAACTGCTCGCGCGAGATCGAGGAGTCGACGAGTTCCTGCACCTCGGCCGGAGTCGGCCAGATGTCCTTGAGGAAGACGTCTTCACCGTCGGTGCCCTTGCCGAGCGCGTCGTTCTCGAAGTCGAAGTGCATCGACCCGGCCAGCGCGTAGGCGATGACCAGCGGCGGGCTGGCGAGGTAGTTCATCTTCACGTCGGGGCTGATGCGCCCCTCGAAGTTGCGGTTGCCCGAGAGGACAGCCGTGACGGCGAGGTCGTGGGAGTTGATCGCCTCCGACACCTCTTCGATCAGAGGACCGGAGTTGCCGATGCAGATCGTGCAGCCGTAGCCGACCGTGTAGAAGCCGAGGCCCTCGAGGTCCTTGTCCAGGCCGGACTTCTCGTAGTAGTCGGTGACGACCTTCGAGCCGGGGCCGAGCGTGGTCTTGACCCACGGCTTCTGCTTCAGGCCCTTCTCCAGCGCCTTGCGTGCGACGAGACCGGCGGCGATCATCACCGACGGGTTCGACGTGTTGGTGCACGAGGTGATGGCGGCGAGCGTGACGGCGCCGTTGTCGAGGATGTACTTCTCCCCCGACGGCGTCGTGACCGGCACGGGCTTCGAGGCGTTCGCCGGAGCGCCGCTGTTGATGTGCACCGGACGCGTGGTCGGCTCCTCTTCGCCGGGGACAGAGCCCGGGTCGGATGCCGGGAAGGAGTGCTTCGACTCCAGGTCGACGATGTCGTCGGAGGTCGACGCCGTCGTGTAGCCCAGGATGTCGTGCTCGAACTGGGCCTTCGCCTCGGAGAGGAGGATACGGTCCTGCGGGCGCTTCGGGCCGGCGATCGACGGCACGACGGTGCCGAGGTCGAGCTCGAGGTACTCGCTGAAGGTCGGCTCGACGCTCGCGTCGTGCCAGAGCTTCTGCTCCTTGGCGTACGCCTCGACCAGCGCGACGGCCTCTTCGCTGCGGCCGGTCAGGCGCAGGTACTCGAGGGTCACGTCATCGATCGGGAAGATCGCCGCCGTGGAGCCGAACTCGGGGGACATGTTTCCGATGGTGGCGCGGTTCGCGAGCGGCACAGAGGCGACGCCCTCACCGTAGAACTCGACGAACTTGCCGACCACGCCGTGCTTGCGCAGCTGGTCGGTGATCGTGAGCACGACGTCGGTCGCGGTCACGCCGGCGGGGATCTCGCCGGAGAGCTTGAAACCGACGACACGCGGGATCAGCATCGACACGGGCTGGCCGAGCATGGCCGCCTCGGCCTCGATGCCGCCGACACCCCAGCCCAGCACGCCCAGGCCGTTGACCATGGTGGTGTGCGAGTCGGTGCCGACGCAGGTGTCGGGGTATGCGCGGAGCACGCCGTCGACATCGCGGTCGTAGATGACCTTGGCCAGGTGCTCGATGTTCACCTGGTGGACGATGCCGGTTCCGGGCGGGACGACCTTGAAGTCGCTGAAGGCCGTCTGGCCCCAGCGCAGGAACTGGTAGCGCTCGCCGTTGCGCTCGTACTCGATCTCGACGTTGCGCTCGAGGGCGTTCTCCGAGCCGAACAGGTCGGCGATGACGGAGTGGTCGATGACCATCTCGGCGGGCGAGAGCGGGTTGATCTTGTTCGCGTCACCGCCGAGGGCCGTCACGGCCTCGCGCATCGTGGCCAGGTCGACGATGCAGGGCACACCGGTGAAGTCCTGCATGACCACGCGCGCGGGCGTGAACTGGATCTCGGTATTGGGCTCTGCCGCGGCATCCCACGAACCCAGCGCCTCGATCTGCGCCTTCGTCACATTCGCACCGTCCTCGGTGCGAAGCAGGTTCTCCAGGAGGACCTTGAGACTGAAGGGGAGCTTCTCGAAACCGGGCACCGTGTCGATGCGGAAGATCTCATAGTCGGTGCTGCCGACTGTCAGGGTGCTCTTGGCACCGAAGCTGTTCACCGTGGACACGAATCCGTCTCCTTCTATTCGGATGGGAGCGACAGGCGCCTCCATCTTGCTCGCCAGCGAGCCCCTGCGGCTAGCAAGGCGGACCTAACCAGTCTGCTCCGCGCAGCTCACCGGCGAAAGCCTGCGATTTATCTTGATGTCAAGATAAATCTATCATGCCTCGGCGGCGTCTTCGCGCGACGGACCACGCGGATGGAGAGCGCGTACGACGAGCCAGGTGACCGCGATCAACGGCGCGAAGAGCGGGAGGCCCATGATGAGCTTGAGCGTGCCGAGTGCGGTCACATCGCCTGCGAGGTACAGCGGGAGCTGCACGGCGAGTCTGGCGAAGAACAGCGCAGCCCACGCGATCCCGAGCCAGAAGTAGGCGCGGCGCTTGCGCCGATCGTTCCGCCAGGTGGTGCCCTCCCCCATCAGGAAACCGACCGCGAGGCCGATCAACGACCACCCGATCAGGGCCGACACGAGGATGACCGAACCGTAGACCGCGTTGGTGATGAGACCCGGGACGAAGTTGTCTGCTCCGCGACCGGTCCACAGCGCGAGCGCAGCCGCGGCGGCCGCGGCGACGAGTCCGCCGATCGCCGCGGAGGGCGGCGACTTCTGCACGAGGCGGACGATCGTGAAGACCGCAGCGAGGCCGACCGAGATACCGAGCGACAGGATCAGCGGCTCGGGGCGGATCGTGAAGATGATCACGAAGGCCAGGCTCGGCAGCACCGATTCGAGGATGCCGCGGACCCCGCCGATCGCCGACCAGACGACCTTGTGCGTGCTGGCGGTCTCCGCCGGGTCGAGCCCGGCACGGCGGGCGGCGCTGCCGAGAGCCGCCCCGAGGATCTCGGAGGTGCTCTTCTCGCGTTCCGGGTCGGGTTCTGGGACGCTCACGCGGAGCCCGGGGTCGCCGGCATCTTGAGTGGGATCAGATCACGCGGGGGCATCGGAGAGCCACCGCGGACGACGACGATCGAGCGGAACAGATCCTCGACCTTGGCGCCGGCCTCGGGATCCGACGCACCCGCTCCGCCGATCACGCCGCGAAGGAACCAGCGGGGACCGTCGATGCCGATGAATCGGGCGAGGCGCAGTCCGGAACCTTCGCTCGCGGTCGCCGGGACCTCGGCGAGGAGCTCTTTGCCCAACGGGCCGTCGCGTTCTTCGACGCGGCCGCCCTGCGCCTTGACCTGGTCGCGTAGCTGCACGCGCGTCTCATCCCACAGTCCGCCGGAGCGCGGCGCCGCGAACGGCTGCACCTGCAGCGAGGATTCCGCATAGTCGAGGCCGACGGCGACGATGCGCTTGGTCTGCTCTTCCACCTCGAGCCGGAGGTTCAGCCCCTCGCGTGGAAGGATCTTGATCCCGCCCAGGTCGATGTACGGGCGAACCGGGTTCGCCTCGGAGTCGTCGAAAGGTCCGTCGGTGCCGCGGTTCGCGGGTGCCGACTTGGAGGGGGTCGCGTTGTTGTCAGTCATCTGTTCTGTCCCGCTTCGTTCTGCGTGAGCCCCGCCTGGTACCCGGTGGAGCCGAAACCGCCGGCGCCGCGGACGCTGTCCGGCAGCTCGTCCACCGAGATGAACGTGGCGCGTGTCACCGGCATGATGATCAGCTGCGCGATGCGATCGCCGACGGCCACATCGTACGCGCTCCTGTTATCGGTGTTGATCAGGCTCACCTTGATCTCGCCCCGGTATCCGGCGTCGACCGTCCCCGGCGAGTTCACGATCGAGATCCCGTGCTTGGCGGCCAGCCCGCTGCGCGGAACCACGAAAGCCGCATAGCCGTCGGGAAGCGCGATCCTGACTCCGGTGGCCACGAGAGCGCGCTCGCCCGGTTCCAGATGCACGGCCTCCGCCGCGACCAGATCGGCGCCGGCGTCGCCCGGATGCGCGTATCCGGGCACCACTGCAGCGATAATGGGGACATCAACGGAATCGGTCACCCCATGAGGCTAATGCAGAACCCCGCCACAGACGCACGTGTCCGCTATCGCGAACGACTCTCTCCCAGCCTCTGGCTGCTGGTCACCGTCGCGGTCGCAGGACCGATGGTGTCTCTCGTCTTCGTGCCCATCGGGTCGACCGTCGCGCTCATCGTCGGCGCCGCCGTCTCCGCGCTCCTGGTGCTCGGCTTCATCGCGGCGACGCCGGTCGTGTCGGTGGAGGGCCGCATCCTGCGCGCCGGTCGCGCACACATCGATGTCGAGCACCTCGGCGAACCGCTGGCGCTCGTCGGCGAAGAAGCCCGACAGGCACGCGGTCCCGGTCTCCCCGCACGCGGCTGGCACCTGATCCGCGGCGGGATCGACGGAATCGTCGTCGTTCCGAATCTCGACGCGGACGACCCGGTCGACACGTGGAGCATCTCGACCCGAACGCCGGACCGACTCGCGGCGGCCATCCGCGCTGCCCGTTCCTGACGGGCCCGCCCGCATACGACAGCGCGCCCCTGACCGAACGGTCGGGGGCGCGTGAGACGTCGCTCGGAGGACTGCTTACGCAGCGCACTCCTTGCAGATGGGCCCGGATGCGCCCTCGTGGTCGAGCTGTGACTGGTGCTTCACGAGGAAGCAGCTCATGCACGTGAACTCGTCCTGCTGCGCGGGCAGCACGACGACGTCGAGCTCGAGGTCGGAGAGGTCGGCACCCGGAAGGTCGAAGTTCGACGGGTTGTCGGAGTCTTCGTCCCCGCTTGAGCCGGAAGATTTGTCCGGCACACGCTCCTTGAGGGCTTCGATCGACTCGGAGTCGTCTTCGCTCTTTCGGGGGGCGTCGTAATCGGTTGCCATGCGGTAGATCTCCACTTTCATGGTGCGAGTGGGTGGTGCGCCGTCGGGTATCGGCGGCCATAGTTTGCACGACCCGGAGACATAACGCAAATGCGGTCCGTGCGACAGAGCAAACTCACGGCACGCCCAGGGTATTCCCGGCCCAGACGCCGCATGCGTGACACCATGAACGGACACCCATCAGAGGGGCATTCGCATGGAAAACGTCACCATCGTCGGCACAGAAGCAGGAGTCCTCGTACTCGCGACCGAGTCGGGCGAGCGGTTCTCGCTGCCCATCGACGACGTGCTGCAGCGTGAGATCCGTCGCGCCACCCGCCAGGCAGAGCCCACCGCGCAGAAGCTCGCCGCGAGCCCGCGCGAGATCCAGGCGCAGATCCGCGCCGGACTCACGGCTCCCGAGGTCGCCGAACTGCTGGGAATCAGCGTCGACGACGTCGCCCGCTTCGAAGGTCCGGTCCTCGCCGAGCGCGAGCACATCATCGGCCAGGCACTCGCGGTTCCCGTGCTGATCGGCAGCGAGGTCGAACCAGACGCCCAGCCGACCTTCGGCGTCGCGGTCCGCGCGAAGCTCGCCGAGGTCGCAGCGACGGCGGAGCGGTGGGCGAGTTGGAAAGAGGATTCCAGCTGGACGATCAAGCTCGAATTCACGGCGAACGACGTCGACCACGATGCCCGCTGGAGCTTCGACCCTCGCCGCAGCGCTCTCTCGCCGCTGAATGCCGACGCCACCCAGCTCTCGCGCCAGGGATCATTGCCCGAAGGGCTCATCCCGCGCCTTCGTGCCGTGGATGCGGAACGCACCAACTCCCCCTACAAGGACGAGAGCCGGTTCGACTCCGGCGCCTTCGGTCCGCGTCTGCTTCCGGCGCCGGAAGCGGAGTTCGAAGACCCCTCGCTCCCGGAGCGCTCCGACATCGCCGCGCAGGATGCCGCCATCAAGCGCGCGCCTTCCGCGCAGAACACGAGCCCCGAGACCGCAGACCTGCTGGAGGCGCTCCGTCGCCGTCGCGGTCAGCGCGAGACCGCTCCGCTACTCGACGAGCCCGACGATGACGAGCACTCCGACCCGATCTCGCTGTTCGACGCCCTCGAGCAGCCCGATGACGAGCCCGAGCCGGCGCAGCCTTCGGCCCAGGCCGCCCCTTCCGACGCCGGCGACTCCGGCGGTCGCCGCCGCCGCCGCAATGCCATGCCTTCGTGGGACGAGATCGTCTTCGGAGCTCGCACCGACGAGTGAGCGGCGCCGAGGAGTGACGGCTCCTCTGCCGGTTCGCGCTGGCAGCGTCAGCGCGCGAACGCGCCGAGCCTGATCAGGGGCACCTGCCGCTCCTCGGGCGTGAGCGCTCCGTGCTGCCCGATCATGCCGCGCCCGCGCTGGTCGGCCGCAGTGCCGTCGTAGAGGGCCCAGGTGCCGCGGGCGATGGCGAGCAGGTCGCCGATCCGTGCCGACGCTGCTGCGGTGACAGTCGCGCCGAACAGTCCGCCGCGGGTGGCTTCCTCGCGGGTGACGACGTCGGCGACCCCCTCCAGATCCGCCCGCCACCGAGCAGAGACCGCCGCGGCGTCGGCATCGGGGTCGAGGTAGACGTGCAGCATCCGCGGCTCGCCACCGACGTGATGCACGCCCCGCAGATGCGACTCTTCCAACACGACCTGGCGATCCGCTCCGACGTCGACCATCCCGTGGTCCGACGTGACGAGCACCCCGACGGCCGGTGGCACCCGCGTGGCCAGAGCGGCATCGATGTCCTCGAGCGCCGCGACCCACTCGCGAGACGCGATCCCGTGCTTGTGGCCGGCCTTGTCCACCTCGGGCAGATAGCAATAGACGAGGGATCCCGGGTGGGTCTGGGCGAGCGTGTACGCGGCTTCGATGCGCGCTGCCGCCGTGGTCGCGGCGACGAACTCCGCGCCTCGGAGCGTGGCTTTCGTGAATCCACTGTGCGCGTATCCGGCGAATCCGACCGCGAAGCTCTCGTGTCCGTCGCGACCTGCCCGTTCGAAGATGGTCGGCACCGGCTGCCAGGTGAGTGGGTCGATCCCGTCGGTCTCCCAGCCGCTGAGCTGATTGACGAGCACGTCGCGGCTCACATCGAGCACCCGGTAGCCGACGAGGCCGTGCTCCCCCGGCCACACTCCCGTGACGATGCTGGTGAGTGCGGCGGCCGTGGTCGAGGGGAACACCGACTGCGCGACATCCTTCTTCGCCATGCCGGCCGTCAGCGTGCGGGCGTGACCAGCATGTGCGCGGAGGCTGATCGCCCCGAGACCGTCGACGACGACGAGGACGACGGAGCCCGCACGCGGAAGCACCTCGGATCCGCCTCGGAGCGCCGCGAACAGGTCGTCCGCCACCCCGACGACGCTCCGGGCGCTGGGCGACGCGGACGGTAGCATGAGGGACATCCGAGCCAGTCTGACACAGGCTCCCGTACGCCCTCAGGAAGTCCATGCCGAAAACCCCGCCGCCCGAGCCCGTCGAGGAGCGCATCCAGGACATCGATCTCTCCGCCGAGATGCAGGGTTCGTTCCTCGAGTACGCGTACTCGGTGATCTACTCACGCGCTCTGCCCGATGCCCGTGACGGTCTGAAGCCGGTGCAACGCCGCATCCTGTACCAGATGGCCGAGATGGGGCTGCGCCCCGACCGCGGCCACGTCAAGAGCGCCCGTGTCGTGGGCGAGGTGATGGGAAAGCTCCACCCTCACGGCGACTCCGCGATCTACGACGCGCTGGTTCGTCTCGCGCAGGAGTGGGCGCTGCGTGTGCCCCTGATCGACGGCCACGGCAACTTCGGATCCCTCGACGACGGTCCGGCGGCTGCGCGGTACACCGAGGCCAGGCTTGCCGCGGCGGCGCTCGCCCTCACCGAGAACCTCGACGAAGATGTCGTCGACTTCATCCCGAACTACGACGGTCAGTTCCAGCAGCCGGCTGTGCTGCCGGCCGCGTTCCCGAACCTCCTCGTCAACGGCGCCAGCGGTATCGCCGTGGGCATGGCTACGAACATGGCGCCGCACAACCTCATCGAGGTCGTGGCGGCCGCGACCCACCTGCTCGAGAACCCGGATGCCACCACCGAGGAGCTGATGGAGTTCGTCCCCGGTCCCGATTTCCCCTCGGGCGGCATCCTGATGGGTCTCGACGGCGTCAAGGACGCGTACGCGAACGGACGCGGAGCGCTCAAGGTCCGCGGTAAGACGTCGATCGAGCCCCTGGGTCCGCGGCGCACCGGGATCATCGTCTCCGAGCTGCCCTACATGGTGGGCCCGGAACGCCTGATCGAGAAGATCCGCGACGCCGTGCAGGCGAAGAAGCTGCAGGGGATCAGCGACGTCACCGATCTGACCGACCGCAACCACGGGCTTCGCGTCGCGATCGGCGTCAAGACCGGGTTCGACCCGAACGCGGTCCTCGAGCAGCTGTACCGCCTGACCCCGCTCGAGGACTCGTTCAGCATCAACAACGTCGCACTCGTCGACGGCCAGCCGCGCACCCTCGGCCTGAAGGAGATGCTGAGCGTCTACGTGGGCCATCGCCTCGAAGTGATCACGCGGCGGAGTCGCTACCGCCTCGCGCGCCGCGAGGAACGTCTTCACCTCGTCGAGGGCTTGCTCATCGCGATCCTCGACATCGACGAGGTCATCCAGGTCATCCGCTCCTCCGACGACTCGGAGCAGGCGCGCACACGTCTGCGCTCGGTGTTCGATCTGAGCGAGCTGCAGGCCGAGTACATCCTCGAGCTTCGACTGCGTCGCCTGACCAAGTTCTCACGCATCGAGCTCGAGACCGAGCGCGATGCGCTGCTGGCGGAGATCGCCTCGCTCCGTGAGCTGCTCGGCAGCCCGGTGCTCCTGCGCGGCGTGGTCGCCAAGGAGCTCGATGCTGCGGCCGATGCCTACGGCACACCGCGCCGTACGCTTCTGATGAACGCCGCTCCGCCGAAGCCACGAGCGACCAAGGGAGCGGTCGATCTGCAGATCGCCGACGCCCCCACGGTCCTTGTCCTCTCCACCACGGGCCGCGCCGTGCGGGTCGACCTCGGTGAGGGGCAGGAGCTCACGATTCCGGCACGCCGCAGCAAGCACGACGCGATCCTGACGACGGTCGAGACGACGGTCCGCGCGGAGATCGGGGCTCTCACCAGCCTCGGCCGTGTCGTGCGCTTCTCCCCCGTCGACCTGCCCTCCGTCCCCGCGACCTCCGTCCAGCTCGCTGCGGGGACACCGCTGCGTGACTACCTCGGGATCACGACCAGGAACGAGCGGATCCTCGGGTTCGTGCGTTTCGACAGCGAGACGCCGATCGCCCTCGGGACGGCGCAGGGAACGGTGAAGCGCATCGTCCCGTCGTCGCTGCCGGTGCGCCCCGACCTCGAAGTCATCGGCATGAAGCCCGGCGACACGGTCGTGGGAGCAGCGGAGGCCCGCGACGACTCCGATCTCGTGTTCGTCACGAGCGATGCCCAGCTGCTCCACTTCCCCGCCGCGAACGTGCGCCCTCAGGGAGCACCTGCGGGCGGCATGGCCGGGGTCAAGCTCGGCTCCGGTGCGACCGTGCTGTTCTTCGGCGTCGTCGACCCCACGGCGGAGGCCGTCGTGGCGACGGTCTCCGGTGGCGAGAGCATCCTGCCCGGCACGGACCCGGGACGTGCGAAGGTCTCGGCCTTCACGGAATACCCGGCGAAGGGCCGCGCGACGGGCGGCGTGCGCGCGCACTCGTTCCTGAAGGGCGAAGATCGGCTCACCGTCGCCTGGGTGGGACCGAACCCCCCGCTGGCTGTCGACCCGACCGGTGCCGTGCGCAAGCTCCCCGAGTCCGGAGCACGACGTGACGGCTCTGGTCAGCCCATCGACGGCGTGATCGGCAGCATCGGCCGCACGCTCGTCTGAGAACGGGAGGGGGCCGCGGATGTCCGCGGCCCCTCTCCCGTTTCTTCACCCGATCGGGGTCAGGCGTCGATCGATTCGCGCGACAGCCGGTCGGACGAGTCGATGATGAACTCGCGGCGCGGGGCCACCTCGTTGCCCATCAGGAGCTCGAAGACACGGCCCGCGGCCTCGGCATCCTCCATGCGCACCCGACGCAGCAGACGGCCGGAGCGGTCCATCGTCGTGTTCGCCAGCTGTTCGGCGTCCATCTCACCGAGACCCTTGTAGCGCTGGATCGGCTCGTGCCAGCGTTTGCCGGCCTTGCGGAGCTTCGTCAGGAGCGCGTGCATCTCCTGCTCGCTGTACGTGTAGATCGTCTCGTTCGGCTTCGACCCCGGGTTCATCACGATGACCCGGTGCAACGGCGGTACGGCGGCGAACACGCGACCATCCTCGATCAGCGGTCGCATGTAGCGGAAGAACAGCGTCAGCAGCAGCGTGCGGATGTGCGCGCCGTCGACGTCGGCGTCGCTCATCAGGATGATCTTCCCGTAGCGAGCGGCGCTGAGGTCGAACGTCCGCCCGGAACCGGCACCGATCACCTGGATGATCGAGGCGCACTCGGCGTTCGACAGCATGTCGCCGACGGAGGCCTTCTGCACGTTGAGGATCTTTCCTCGGATGGGCAGCAGCGCCTGGAACTCACTGTTGCGCGCGTTCTTCGCGGTACCGAGGGCCGAGTCGCCCTCGACGATGAAGAGCTCGCTGCGGTCCACCTCGTTCGTTCGGCAGTCGACGAGCTTCGTGGGAAGAGTCGACGACTCGAGGGCGTTCTTGCGGCGCTGCGTCTCCTTGTGAGCTCGCGCCGATACGCGCGCCTTCATCTCGGAGACGATCTTGTCGAGCAGCTGCGCCGCCTGGTTCTTGTCGTCGCGCTTGGTCGAACTGAAGCGCTCCCCCAGGTCCTTGCGGATCACCTGGGCGACGATCGCGCGCACCGCCGGCGTGCCCAGGATCTCCTTGGTCTGGCCCTCGAACTGCGGCTCCGGGACGTTGACCGTCAGGACCGCCGTGAGACCGGCCAGGACGTCGTCCTTCTCGAGCTTGTCGTTACCGACCTTGAGGCGGCGCGCATTCTGCTCGACCTGGGCTCGCAGCACCTTCAGGAGCTCCTGCTCGAAACCCTGCTGGTGGGTTCCGCCCTTGGGCGTGGAGATGATGTTGACGAACGAACGGACGCGGGTGTCGTAGCCGGTGCCCCAGCGCAGCGCGATGTCGACGGCGCACGTTCGCTCCACCTCGGTGGAGACCATGTGCCCGTCGGCCTGCAGCACGGGAACGGTCTCCTTGAACGTTCCCTCCCCCTGGATGCGCCAGGTGTCCGTGACAGGAGGATCGGTCGCCAGGTACTCGACGAACTCCGAGATGCCGCCTTCGTACAGGTAGGAGGTCTCGACGGGGCCGAGCGTGGTGGTCTCACCGTCGGAATCAGGGATCGGGACGACCTGACCGGCAGCGCGCTCGTCCTTGACGACGATCTCGAGCCCCGGAACGAGGAAGGCCGTCTGGCGCGCCCGCGTCTCGAGCTCCGCGAGTTGGAAGGCCGCATCCTTCGTGAAGATCTGACGGTCGGCCCAGTAGCGCACGCGGGTCCCGGTGACGCCGCGAGGCGCCTTGCCGATGACGCGGAGCTCGCTGTTCTCCTGGAACGGTGTGAACGGGGCGTCGGGGCGCTTCTCTCCCGAATCCTTGAAGATGCCGGGCTCGCCGCGATGGAACGACATCGCATAGGTCTTCCCGCCGCGATCCACCTCGACGTCGAGGCGCTCCGAGAGCGCGTTCACGACCGATGCGCCGACGCCGTGCAGACCACCCGATGCGGCGTAGGAGCCACCGCCGAACTTCCCGCCCGCGTGCAGCTTGGTGTAGACGACCTCGACGCCGGTGAGGCCGGTACGCGGCTCGACGTCGACGGGGATGCCGCGGCCGCGATCATGGACCTCGACGCTGCCGTCGGCGTGCAGGATGATGTCGATCTTCGTGCCGTTGCCTGCCACCGCCTCGTCGACGGAGTTGTCGATGATCTCCCAGAGGCAGTGCATGAGGCCCGGCGAACCGTTCGACCCGATGTACATGCCCGGGCGCTTGCGGACAGCTTCGAGCCCTTCAAGCACCTGGAGATGGTGGGCAGAATACTCGGCATTCACAATCTCTGAGTCTATTCTCGCGACCTGCGCTCCAGCCGCAGACACTCCCCGCGCGCGTCCAGTCCGTTCCCGTCCCGTACGCGCTGAGCGAAACACGCCGCAAACCGGGCATGCACACAGGTGCAGCGTGGTTGTATTGACCAAATCAGCAAGCGAAGCCGACACCCGAGGAGGCACCGAGATGAATGCAACGACCGAACGTGACACCTCCACCATCGAGTTCCGTCTGACGGCCATGGATCGTTGCGATTCCTGCGGCGCTCAGGCGTACATCGCCGCCGAGGTGAACGGCTCCGAGCTCCTGTTCTGCGCCCACCACGGCCGCAAGTACGAAGAGAAGCTCCGCAGCATCGCGACCAGCTGGCACGACGAGACAGCACGCCTGATCCAGGCCGTCTGACGCCCGTCAGTCCTGTACGACCCGGCGGACCCGAGCGGTCAGCCGGGTGAGGATCTCCTCGCCCACCGTGTCGATACGCTCAGCGAGAGTGGTTGCCGACGATTCTCCGCGCTCACCCGCGCCGAACAGGGTGACCTCGTCCCCCACCCTGAGGCCCGGCCACCCGGCGACGACCGACGTCGTCTGATCGACGGCCATCAGATTCCGGGCACCGTCCGGCGTCCCCACGTCGACACCCCTGAGGGTCGAGGGGAAACCGTCGAAACTGCCGATCGAGATCACGGCGTCGCCTGCGTCGACATCGACCACGGTCGCCACCAGACTCGCCACCGGACGGACGCCCGGCAGCTCAGGGCCGTCGGCGGAACGGATGCCGTAGCAGAACGCTCCGATTCGCGACACCGTGCCGCGCATCTCGGGACGCCACCAGGATGCCGCTGAGGCCGTCAGGTGCAGCGAAGCGGGGACCGGCCCCGACTCCCCCACGACGCGCACCGCGTCCAGGAACACCTCTTGCGCATCGTCGTCCTCCTCGTCGCTCGCCTCGGCGATGTGACTCCACACGCCATCGAGCTCGAGGAGTCCTGCGCGCTCCGCCGCCCGGGCCTCCGCCACCGTCGCGGCCCAGTCCTCCGGCAGGATCCCGTTGCGGTGCAGCCCCGTGTCGATCTTCAGGTGCACGCGCGCACACACGCCGAGGGCTTCGGCGCGGGTGATGATCCGCCGCAGGTAGGCGGTCGTTCCCACTCCGAGATCGATCTGCTGCAGGAGGGCGTCGTCGACCTCAGCATCCGTCGATGTCGCCCATGCGAAGATCCGCGCATCCCCGCCGGCGATGCGTCGAACGCTCAGCCCACCGGCGATGTCGTAGCTGCCGAACCGCTCGACGCCTGCCTGGACCGCCGTCTCGACGGCCCACGCGAGTCCGTGTCCGTATGCGTCGTCCTTGAGCACGAGCATGAGGGCCGACGGCGCGATCCGCGTGCGCACGGCCTCGATGTTCGTGCGGAAGACGCTGCTGCTGACGCGCAGCTCCGGGCGGCTCATGCCTCCCACCCCCGAACCGCGTGTGCACCGGCCACCGTGACGAGCTCCGCCGCCGCCATCCGGGTGACCGCGCTCCATCGGGCGAGTCCGTCCGCAGCGGTGCCGTGTCCACCGAAGTAGGTGACCTCCGCGCCGGCTTCGACTTCGGAGCCGGCGAGGTCGACGACGCAGACATCCATGGCGACGCGCCCGATGATGGGTCGCGCGACACCGTCGATGTCGACGAGCCCCTGGTTCCCGAGCGCTCGCACGATGCCCTGTGCGTAACCGCCCGTCACGAGCGCCACCGTCGTGTCTGCGGACGCGCGGTAGGTGTAGCCGTACGAGACTGCGTCGCCGGCACGAAGGCGCTTGGTGGACAGCACGCGGCCGGTGAGGCGCATCACGGGCTCCGTCACGAGGACGCCTGACTCATCAGGAAGTCCGTACAACAGAGTCGGATCGATATCGGCGTCGCCGGAGGTCACCCCGACGATCCCCTCCAGACGCAGCGCCTCGACCTCTCCGTCGGCGTCGACCAGCACCTGCTCCGCGCCGGCGGCGGTCACCGCCTGAGCGACAGCGAGCACGCCGTGCCCCCAGGCATCGCGACGCAGATCGGCGACGCGCCCGCCGGCGATCACCGCCGCTGACGCCCCTGCAGCCAGGGCAGACCGGGAGATGATCGCTCGCGGCAGGGCGCTGGAAGTCGTCTCACACACGTCCTCCACCCTAGCTTCCGACTCCCAGGTGGACCTGCGCGGCCCCCGTAGACTGGTGGAGACCCCGACCCTGGAGCCATATGTCTCGTCTTTCCCTCACGCCCCGCATCCGCTACCTGCTGGGACGTGCCCGCCGCATCGATGTCGGATCGGTGGTGGAACGAGCGAAAGAGGCTTCGGAGCAGCACCACAAGGCCGTACCCGGCATCATCGTCGACATGCTGTGGTCCGCCGCCCGTCACAACGTCGGCTTCCAGGACTACATCGACTACGACTTCGCCATGCTCACCAAGGCCGAGCGCGAGACCTACATGACGCATCCGGTGTCGAACCAGCTCTCGCAGCGGTACGACCACCCGGACTACCGCTGGATCTTCCAGGACAAGGTCGAGTTCGACAAGCAGTTCTCCGCGTTCCTGAAGCGCGAGTGGATGGTCGTCGAAGAAGGCAACGCCGACGCCGTGCGTGAGCTCACCCAGCGCCTCGGCACGATCGTGACGAAGGAGCCGGTGGGGCAGGCCGGCACCGGAGTGCACCGCTACCACGCTGCCGACATCGAGGACTGGAACGAGTTCCACCGCGGACTGCTGGAGCGCGGCGAACTGCTCATCGAAGAGGTCATCCGTCAGCACGACGCCCTGGCGGCCGTGTGCCCCGGCACCGTGAACACCACCCGTATCACCGCGTTCTTCGACGGCGAGAAGGCGCACATCCTCGCGATGGCGCAGAAGTTCGGCCGCGGCGAGGTCAGCGATCAGATGACCTTCGGCGGCTTCTACACGATGCTCGATGAGAACGGCCACGCCGTGGGAGCCGGGTACGACTCGCACGGGCACGTGCACGAGACGCACCCCGACTCGGGTTTCCGCATCGCCGACTTCCAGTTGCCGTACATGGACGAGGTGCGGGCATTCATCGATGAGGTCGCCCGTGTCGTGCCGCAGGTGCAGTACGTCGGCTGGGACATCGTCGTGTCCCCCGACGGCCCCGTGCTCGTCGAGGGCAACTGGGGCGCCGGCGTCTATGAGAACAAGCCCAGCGTCACCGGCATCCGCACCGGTCACAAGCCCCGCTATCGTGAGGTCATCGGCTTCTGAACCATGAAGAGAAAGGCCCCGGATGCTCGAGCATCCGGGGCCTTCTTCGTGAGTTCCGAGAGATCAGATCGCGCGGACGATACCGAGCGGCGTGGACTCGAGGCCCTGGCCGAGCGGGTTGTCGCCGAGGATCTTCACCAGGCGGCGCTCACCGTCTTTGTCGAGCGTCGAACCGAGGATGTTGCCACCGAGATCGTTGATGTCGACCACGGCGACCTCCGCGTGACCGCCGACGAGCTTCTTGAGGCGGGCCGCGACACCGTCGGGATCCTTCGGCCCGAGCACGACCGCCTCGTTGTACGGCGGGATCGTGTGCTTGGTCGGTCCGTCGATCGCGCGTGCCTTATCGCCCGCGATGCGATAGAAGTCTCCCCGGCGACCGAACGCCTTGGTGACCGCCGCCACGGCCGAAGCGAAGAGGATCCGCGGCGTACCGCACTCCCGCAGCGCCATCTCCATCGTCTCCGGCATGCCGAGCCCGATGCCGTACGGCGTGCGTGTGACGTACTTCGACAGGAACAACGCGAGCTTGCGCGGCTTGATCTCATCGAGACGGTACGACCGCCCCTGCGTGATCGCCACGATCTTCTCGGTCACGAACAGCAGGTCGCCCGGCTGCACCGCGTCCTTGGCGTACTCGGTGATGATCGCATCGAGGTCGTCCTCGGGCATGACCACGCGAGTGCGCAGCGGGATGCGCGCATAGTTCTTGCCGTCGACGCTCGCCTCGAGAGCCTTGCCGTCGTTCGCCTGGCTCATTCGAGGTAGTCCCGCAGGGACTGCGAACGGCTCGGGTGACGCAGCTTCGCCATCGTCTTCGACTCGATCTGGCGGATGCGCTCGCGCGTCACGCCGAACGTGTCACCGATCTGGTCGAGGGTCTTCGGCTGACCGTCGCCCAGGCCGAAGCGCATGCGGATCACGCCTGCTTCGCGCTCGGAGAGCGAGTCGAGCAGCTGTTCCAGCTGACGCTGCAGCATGGTGAATCCCACGGCGTCTGCGGGGACCACGGCCTCGGTGTCCTCGATCAGGTCGCCGAACTCGCTGTCGCCGTCCTCACCGAGCGGAGTGTGCAGCGAGATGGGCTCGCGGCCGTACTTCTGCACCTCCACGACCTTCTCCGGCGTCATGTCCAGCTCGCGGCTGAGCTCTTCCGGAGTGGGTTCGCGACCGAGGTCCTGCAGCATCTGACGCTGCACGCGGGCGAGCTTGTTGATGACCTCGACCATGTGCACCGGGATGCGGATCGTGCGGGCCTGGTCGGCCATGGCACGGGTGATCGCCTGGCGGATCCACCAGGTGGCGTAGGTCGAGAACTTGAAGCCCTTGGTGTAGTCGAACTTCTCCACAGCGCGGATCAGCCCGAGGTTGCCCTCCTGGATCAGATCCAGGAACTGCATGCCGCGGCCCGTGTAGCGCTTCGCGAGGGAGACGACGAGACGGAGGTTGGCACCGAGCAGGTGGCTCTTCGCGCGCTGGCCGTCGCGGGCTACCCACTGCAGGTCGAGTCCGAGCTGGCTCGTCTTCTCGGCCGCCGTCATCGCCGACAGCTTCTCTTCGGCGAACAGACCCGCCTCGATGCGCATGGCGAGCTCGACCTCTTCGGCCGCGTTCAGTAGCGCGACCTTTCCGATCTGCTTCAGGTAGTCCTTGACGGGGTCAGCCGTCGCACCGGTGATCTGCGTCGAGTAGACCGGGACGTCTTCATCGTCGTTCGACGAGATGACGATCGCGCCGGTCGGCAGCGGCTCGGTGAACTTCGGCTTGGCGTCTTCGTCCTCGTCGTCGTCGACAGCGGCCACGGCAGGAGCCTCGTCTTCTTCGACGACGTCCTCGGCCTTCTTCTTCTTGACGGGGGCGCGCTTTGCGGCAGCACGCTTCGCCGCGCTCAACGGCGCGGGCTTCTCGGGCGCATCGGCCTCGACCGGAGCGTCGGCGGTCGTCTCTTCGGCAGCCTTCTTCGTCCGGGTGTTCTTCGTCGTGGCAGGAGTCACGTTTCGCCTTTCACGGAGCTGCTGTGTAGCCCCGGGACATTTCGGACACTAGTAAGACCCTTGTCAAGTCCAGCGTTCGAAAACACTGATTGACAACGGGTCAGAGTCCTAGTATCGCACACGTGTGGCGATGCGGACGCATTCCGACGAAGTTCTGCCGTATCGATCTCACCCGCGACCGGGCTTGTCCTCGTCGCCGGAGGGACGAGAGGCGAGATAGCGCTCCAGCTCAGCCGCCAGTTCATCGGCGCTGGGCAGGTCGCG
This sequence comes from Microbacterium sp. Mcb102, assembly GCF_024519805.1. NCBI lineage: Bacteria > Bacillati > Actinomycetota > Actinomycetes > Micrococcales > Microbacteriaceae > Microbacterium > Microbacterium sp. Mcb102. The sequence goes on from NZ_JALJRG010000001.1 coordinate 886,604, forward strand.
CTCGCTGAATCCGCCCTCGTCGTAGGAGTCGTCGTCGGGGTTACGCCCCGCCATATAGGCGTCGTATCGGCGCTCGAGGTTGTGCAACATCTGCTGCAGCTCGTCGTTCCCGGCGACCTGCTCCCCCACTCGGGTCAGGTAATCCTCGCGCCGCTCCTGCACCGCGTCGAGCATGAGCACCAGGCCCGTCGAGGCCATGAGCTTCTCGGCGGCGGCGATCACGGCATCGGGGTTCTCCGTCTCCGCGAGATAGTGCGGCACCAGGAGCACGAATCCGACGGCACGCTCGCCGCGTTCGATGAAGCGGTACTCGAGCAGGTGTCCCGCGGTGGCCGGCACCTGTGTGCGCGGCCTCCACACCGAATGCGCAACCGTGAGGTCGCGTCGGTTGCCACTCACCGTCGTGCCGATCGGACGCGTGTGCGGCACCGGCATGGCGATCGAGTGGACCCAGTGGAGCCCGGAAACCTCGAACTCCGCGGCCAGATCCAGCACCGTGCTCGCGAACGCGTTCCAGGCGAAGTCCGGCTCATAGCCGGCGAGGAGCAGGAAAGGCCGATCCAGGGCATCCGTCGCGAGGGAGAGCTCGAGCCGGGGCGGACGGAACTCGGTGAGGTGGTCCTGATCGAAGGAGATCACCGGACGGCGTGCGCGATAGTCCAGCAGAGCGTCGTTGTCGAAGACGACGACCGGCTCGGGCGACGCGGTCTCACGCAGGTGGTCGATGAGCCCGGAGACAGCGCTGCCCGCATCGGTGAAACCGGTGAGGAGAACCACCAGGGGCAGGCCGTGCGGCACTGTCGGCGCATTCGCGACACGTTCGTGGATCTCACCGGAGAAGGGCATGCCTCCATGCTACGAGCAGGTCCGGATACCGGGGCGCGACGCATCATGCTGAGAGCGAACACTCCCATGGGCGGCGGACGACCATGCTGCGGCGAAGATCCTAGGATGGAAGACATGACGCTTCCCGTGCTCTCGCACACCACCGCTCAGTTCCCCGGAAGCGCTGCAGATGCCGCAGTGCTCGTCGTCGCCACTCTTCCCGAGTCTGCGGAATCGCTGTCCGCCTACCCCGGCCTGGCGGACGCGCTGGCCGGCATCGGATTCACCGGCTCCGCCGGATCATTCGCCCGTGTGCACCTCCCCGAGGTCAGCACCTTGCCGTTCGCGGTCGTGGGAGCAGGCGACAAGCCCGATGCCGCCGCCGTGCGCAATGCGGCCGGCACCGCGCTGCGCTCCCTCACCGGATTCGACCACGTCGCGCTCGGTCTCGCCGACGGCCTCGAGGGGTTCGCCCCTGCAGCGGCCGAGGGCGCGGTCCTCGGCGGCCACCGCTTCGACGGATACCGTTCCGAGAAGGGCAAGACCCGCGCCACCGCGGTCACCCTCCACGCGGTGCTCACTGATGAGGAGGCAGCCCATGCCCAGACCATCGGCGATGCGGTGGCGCTGATCAAGGACCTCGTCAACGTGCCTGCCGAGTGGCAGAGCCCTGCGCAGCTCGCGCAGAGTGCCGCCGACAGCGTCGCCGACCTCGACGTCACGGTCGAGATCCTCGACGAGAAGGAGCTGGCGGAGAAGGGCTTCGGAGGCATCCTGGGCGTCGGACAGGGCTCCGACCGACCGCCGCGGCTCGTGCGCCTCGACTACTCCCCCGCGGGTGCGAATCGACACATCGCCCTCGTCGGCAAGGGCATCACATTCGACACAGGGGGACTGTCCCTGAAGCCCGCGGCGTCGATGGTCGGGATGAAGTTCGACATGGCGGGAGCGGCCACGTCTCTCGCGGCGCTCCGCGCGATCGCCGCGCTGCAGCTGCCGGTGCGCGTGACGGCGTGGCTCTGCATCACCGACAACATGCCGTCCGGGCGAGCACTCCGTCCCGGCGACGTCATCCGCATCCTCGACGGCACGACCGTCGAGGTCCAGAACACCGATGCCGAAGGCCGCCTCGTCCTCGCCGACGGCCTGGTCGCGGCGAGTCGCGAGCAGCCCGACGTGATCATCGACGTCGCCACTCTCACGGGTGCGATCGTCGCCGCCCTCGGGCACCGGCACACGGGCGTCTTCGGCGACGACGACACCGTCGCCGAGTTCCTCGCCGCCGCCGAGCAGGTCGACGAGCCCGCCTGGCACATGCCGCTGCCGAGCTACATGGAGGAGTCCCTCGAGTCGCCCATCGCCGACCTGCAGAACGCGAACATGGGTGACCGGATGGGAGGTGCCTCGTTCGCCGGTCTGTTCCTGCGCCGTTTCGTCGGCCGCACTTCCGAGGCCGAGGACGCCCCGCGCATCCCCTGGGTCCACCTCGACATCGCCGGCTCCGGCGAGCACGGCGGATCACCGTACGGCTTCACGGAGAAGGGCCCCACGGGGGCGATGGTCCGATCGATCGTCGCCTTCGCCGCAGCATCCCACAAGGAGGCATGACACATGACAACCCACACCTTCGACGTCGTCGTCCTGGGCGGCGGCAGCGGCGGCTACGCCGCGGCTCTGCGCGCGAGTGAGCTCGGCAAGTCCGTCGCACTCGTCGAGAAGGACAAGGTCGGCGGCACCTGCCTGCACCGCGGCTGCATCCCGACCAAGGCGCTGCTGCACGCCGCCGAGGTCGCCGAGCATGTGCGCGACGCCGCCTCCGTCGGCGTCACCGCGACGCTGGAGGGCATCGATCCGGCTGGTGTCCGGGCATACCGCGAGGGCATCGTCGCAAAGAAGTTCAAGGGACTCGAAGGCCTCGTGAAGGCCCGCGGCATCACGACCGTCGCCGGTCTCGGCCGACTGAACGCCGACCGCAGCGTCAGTGTCGGCGATGATGTGTACGTCGGCGCCGATGTGGTGCTCGCGACAGGCTCGTACAGTCGTTCACTTCCCGGCCTCGACATCGGCGGACGGATCCTCACGAGCGAGCAGGCGCTCGCGCTCGACGTCATCCCGGAGCGCGTCCTCATCCTCGGCGGTGGCGTGATCGGCGTCGAGTTCGCCAGCGTGTGGCGCTCCTTCGGTTCCGAGGTCACGATCATCGAGGCTCTGCCGCACCTGGTTCCGAACGAGGACATCGCCCTCAGCAAGGGCCTTGAGCGCGCATTCCGTCGTCGCGGCATCCAGTACTCGCTCGGTGTCCGCTTCCAGACGGCGACGCAGGACGACTCCTCGGTCACCGTCACGCTCGAAGACGGCAAGGAGTTCACGGCCGACTACCTGCTCGTCGCGGTCGGACGAGGCCCCGTCACCGCAGACCTCGGATTCGAAGAGGCAGGCGTCACCCTCGACCGCGGCTTCGTGACGGTCGACGAGAACCTGCGCACCGGCGTTCCCGGGGTCTGGGCTGTGGGGGACATCGTTCCCGGCCTGCAGCTCGCCCACCGCGGATTCCAGCAGGGCATCGCCGTCGCCGAACGCATCGCCGGTCTGTCCCCCGCGAACATCCCGGACGTGCAGATCCCCAAGGTCACGTACTCGAGCCCCGAGGTCGCCTCGGTCGGCATCACCGAGGAGGCTGCGATCGCCGAGCACGGTGCCGATGCGGTCGCCGCTTACGAGTACAACCTCGCCGGCAACGGCAAGAGTGAGATCATCGGGACGAGCGGGCTCGTCAAGGTCGTCCGGCTCAAGGACGGCCCCGTTCTCGGCGTGCATCTGCTCGGCGATCGCGTCGGCGAGCTCATCACAGAGGGACAGCTCGCTGTCGCCTGGGAAGCGCATCCTGAGGACATCGCCCCCCTGATCCACGCCCACCCGACCCAGAGCGAGGCACTCGGCGAAGCCTTCCTCGCACTGGCCGGCAAGCCCCTGCACGCCCTCTGAGCACCAACCGGTGCCCGAGTCACTAAGCTAGACAAGCGTCATACAACTTCTTGAAGGAGACTCAGTCATGAGCACATCCGTCGTCCTCCCCGCTCTCGGCGAGAGCGTCACAGAGGGTACGGTCACCCGCTGGCTCAAGCAGGTGGGAGACACCGTGCAGGCGGATGAGGGCCTGCTCGAGATCTCGACCGACAAGGTCGACACCGAGATCCCCTCCCCCGTTTCCGGCGTGATCGAGGAGATCCTCGTGGCCGAAGACGAGACCGTCGAGGTCGGTGCGCTTCTCGCGCGAATCGGCGATGGCAGCGAGTCGGCTCCTGCGGGAGACGCTCCTACTGCCGCCGAGGCTGCACCCGCTGAACCCGCGCCCGCCGAGGCCGCGCCCGCGGAATCCGCACCTGCTGCGGCCGAACCTGCCGCTGAGGCCCCCGCACCCGCCGCGGAGACGCCGGCTGCAGAATCCGCTCCCGCCGGCGACGCGACCGACATCGTGCTTCCCGAGCTCGGCGAGAGTGTCACCGAAGGCACCGTGACCCGTTGGCTCAAGCAGGTCGGCGACAGCATCGCCGTCGACGAGGCGCTTCTGGAGATCTCGACCGACAAGGTCGACACCGAGATCCCGTCGCCGGTCGCCGGTGTGCTCCAGGAGATCGTTGCCGGCGAAGACGAGACCGTCGCCGTCGGCGCTGTCCTCGCTCGCGTCGGTTCCGGCGCGGCAGCGGCAGCTGAGGCACCGGCCGCTGCGGCACCTGCTGCCGCCCCGGCTCCCGCTCCTGCCGCGGCGCCCGCACCCGCCGCCGCACCGGCACCCGCCGCCGCACCGGCACCTGCTGCCGCTCCCGCACCCGCCGCCGCACCGGCACCGGCTGCTGCTCCGGCTCCTGCCGCTGCTGCTCCGGCCGCACAGAAGCTCGCGCTGCCCACCGAGAACGACAACCTGTACGTGACGCCGCTGGTGCGCCGCCTCGCCGCACAGCAGGGCGTGGACCTCGCCTCCGTCACCGGAACCGGTGTGGGTGGCCGCATCCGCAAGGAAGACGTCCTCAAGGCTGCCGAGACCGCCACGGCACCCGCTGCGGCAGCCGCGTCGGCCCCGGCACCGCTCGAGGTGTCTCCGCTGCGCGGCACCACGCAGCCGATGTCGCGCCTGCGCAAGGTTCTGGCCAAGCGCGCCGTCGAGTCCATGCAGCAGACCGCTCAGCTCACCACGGTGGTCGAGGTCGATGTCACGGCGCTGGCCGACTACCGCGACAGCGTGAAGGCCTCGTTCCTCGAGAAGACCGGCGACAAGCTGTCGTTCCTGCCGTTCTTCGCGCTGGCGACCGCTGAGGCTCTGCAGGCGTTCCCGATCGTGAACGCGACGGTCGACGGCGAGAACATCGTGTACCCGGCGAGCGAGAACGTGTCGATCGCGGTCGACACCGAGCGCGGCCTGCTCACGCCGGTGCTGCGCGACGCGGCCTCGAAGAACATCGCGCAGATCGCACACGAGATCGCCGATCTCGCCGCCCGCACGCGCGACAACAAGCTGAAGCCGGATGAGCTTGCCGGAGGCACGTTCACGCTGACGAACACCGGTTCGCGAGGCGCGCTGTTCGACACTCCGGTCGTCTTCCTTCCGCAGTCCGCGATCCTCGGCACCGGCACGGTCGTCAAGCGTCCCGGCCTCGTGAAGGTCGGCGGTGCCGATGCCATCGCGATCCGTTCGTACGTGTACCTCGCGCTCTCGTACGACCACCGGATCATCGACGGTGCGGATGCAGCACGGTTCCTGGGTGCGGTGAAGGCCCGCCTCGAGTCGGCGCAGTTCGCCGCTCAGCTCGGCGCCTGACCGATAGAGCACCTCATGGCTGGTCCGCGACGTCATACACGTCGCGGACCAGCCATTTCTCTTCCGTCCGGATGAGGACGACCATCATGTGCGCCGGTTCCCGAGAGTTCACCTCTCCGGCCTCCTCATCGCCATGACCGACCTCGAGCCGCACGACGGCGACGTCCCCGTACTCGTCGACCAGCTCGACGGCGGTCCCCTCCGCAGCCCCGAGCTCTTTCACCACACCGTCAGACCCTGAGGCCACGGCCTCAGGGCACGCGACGTCGGCACGAGCACGGCAGGTCGTGATCGTCGTGAGCAGAGCTGCCGCTGCGGCCACAGGATCGGCTCCTCCCGACGAGCTGCTCCTGTCCCGATCTCCACCTGCCCTCGTCTCGTCCGCCGTCCCCTTCTCCGTAGACCCCTCGGATTCCTCGTGCGCCCCGGCGTCCTCCGACACGGGCGTGGCCGACGGCTCACCCCCCGAGGGTGCCGATGCCGATTCGGCCGCCCGCCGCCCTCCTGCATCAGCAGCCTCGCCCGGCTCGCCACCGTCCGGCCACAGCAGGCCCGCGGCTAGTACGACGACCGCCACGGCTGCCGCCACGATGAACGGACGTCGCCGCGAGTGCGACCGCGTGCCTTGATCCCCTGCCTCACCCGTCCTTCGGCCTCGCCGCCCCGGTACCCCCGCCGCGATCCGCGCGTACGCGACCCGGAAGGACTCCTTCGCGGCGTCGGCGAGCGTCACGGCTGTGGTCGCGATCCCCCGGCTCCTGCGGCGACGATCCGCCCGCAGACGCTGACCGTTCCGCGAAAGGACCGGTTGATGCGCCGTGATCACGCGCGCGACCTCCCTCGCACGCTCCGGCGCATGCGACCCGCGATCGAGAGGTTGTGGAGCAGCGACGCTCAGGAGCTCTTGCTCCCACACATCGAGGAGCCGACGCGGGATGCGCGGCTGTGTGGCGGCCTTCTCGAGCCCCTTCTCGATCACGCTGAGCGCCCGCGTGAGCACCTTGTCGGTGCTGTCTTCGCCCAGTCGCCGGACGATCTGCGCCGCTCCTTCTCGCGCATCCACCCCTGCTCCGAAGACGAACATCGGCCGTCCGCCGTCGGTCACCCACCATGCTCCGGTGCGTGTCCCCTCCGCACCATCGCCGATCTCGTCGAGACCGCGCAGCAGGCTGATCACGAGGGTGCAGCACTCCCCCGGTTTCAGCACTGCCCCCGTGGCCGATCGACGGATCAGGAGCCCCAGCGCCTGATCCGTGCACCACGGGAGCAGCACATCGTGGCCACCGCCTCGTCGGATGACGTCGATCGGTGCGGCCACATGCTCCGCCCCCGAGTACCGCCATCCGATCCATCCTCCGAGAGCCGAGGCGTCCACCCGCACCGCCACTGCGTCCCCCGAAGTGACCAGTGCGCCCTCGAACGGCCCCTCATCCGCGTCGAGAACCCGAACGACCCGATGCGCGGCCGGAAGAAAGGCCGTCCCCCGAGCGTCATGCGTGCCGATGTCTGTCATTCCTCCATCACAGCCCACCGCACACCGGAATCTGCGTGATCCGGGCCTCACCGAACGGGTTCCGGCCGATGCCGAGAATGTGCAGGAAGAGTGCCGTCACATCCGACTCCGCTTCACGCGAACGTCGACATCACGAGGGCTGCGGACTCGGTAGGCTGGTCCCCATGGCAAAGCGTGCTCCTGAACCCGAAAAGCGTCCTGGGTTCTTCTCCCAGATCAAGTCCCTCTTCCGGTTCACCCGTGAGGCCTACCCGTGGCTTCCGTGGGCTCAGCTCGCGATCCTGGTCGGCGGCGTTCTCATCGGCCTCGTCGCCGGCTACCTGATCCCGCCGTTCCAGATCTGGACGCTCGTCCTCTGGGGCATCACGGGTCTCATGCTCGGCGTCCTCGGCGCGCTGTTCCTCATGACCCGAATGTCGACTTCGGCCATGTACACGAAGATCGACGGCATGCCCGGCGCCACCGGCCACGTGCTCAGCACCAGCCTCGGACGCAGCTGGCAGGCGTCGGAGACGCCCGTCGGCATCAACCCGAAGACGCAGGAGGCGGTGTACCGCACCATCGGTCGCGGTGGCATCGTCGTCGTGGGAGAAGGTGCGCGGGGCCGCCTGACCCGCCTCGTCAACGAGGAGCGCAGCAAGGCCCAGCGCGTCGCGCACGGAGTTCCCGTCACGGTGCTCTACGTCGGGCACGGCGAGGACGAGGTCGCGATCGCCGACCTGGCGAAGACGATCAAGAAGCTCCCGAAGGCCATCGACAAGACCACGATGGCAGCGGTCATCCGCCGCGTGGACTCGGTCTCGCAGTCGCTGTCTTCGCTGCCGATCCCCAAGGGGATCGACCCGACGAAGGTGCGCTCGCAGCGACCTCGTTGAGCCCAGCACTCCGAAACGAAGAGCGCGGCCGTCCTCCTCTGAGGGCGGCCGCGCTCTCGTTCATTCGGAGAGCGGCTGCCGAGGCAGGCGACGGACCTTCGCACGCCGACGACGACGCTCGGGAACCATCGAACGCATCTCATCGAGCTTGCCGAAGCAGAACAGTCGGTCGTCCGCCTCGAGGACCACGTGCTTGCGCGGGTTCGGGATCACGCTCACGCCGCGGTGGAGCGTGAGGACCGTGATGTCGCGTTCCCAGAGGCCCGCCTCGCCCAGAGTCTTGCCGACCAGGTCGACGGCGCCATGCACCATCAGTTCCGCGACGCCGTATCCCGTCGAGACCGTGAGCCGCTGGCGCACATCGATCTCGGGGAACGCGACCTGACCGGCGATGTAGTCGATGATGGCGCCGGCGACATCGAGCTTCGTCGCCGTCTCGATGCCCTGCAGTCCCGGTGAGGAGTTGACCTCCATCACCAGTGGCCCGTCGTCGCCCTCGAGCATGTCGACGCCGGCGACCCGCAGCCCCATTATCTGCGCGGAACGCACGGCGGCGCGCTCATACACGGGGTCGAGTTCGACGGCCTCGACGGATCCCCCGCGGTGCACGTTCGAGCGGAATTCGTCTCCGGCGGCCGAACGCCGCATCGCGGCCACGACACGGTCACCGACGACGAGAGCCCGGATGTCGCGTCCGCGACTCTCCGAGATGAATTTCTGGATCAACACGTTCTGCTTGGTGGAGTGCAGCGTCTCGATGATCGCCTCGGCCACCTTCACCTGGGGCGCGAGGATGACTCCGATCCCCTGGGTTCCCTCCAGCAGCTTGATCACGACCGGCGCCCCTCCGACGCGCTCGATCGCCGGACGCACGTCTGCGCGATTGCGCACGAATGCCGTCGGCGGCATCGCGATGTTGTGCCGTGACAGGATCTGATTCGCGCGGAGCTTGTCCCGTGCGCTGGAGATCCCGTTCGCGGTGTTCGGCGTGTACACGTCCATCTGCTCGAACTGCCGCACCACGGCGGTGCCGAAGTAAGTGATCGAGTTGCCGATGCGGGGCAGGATCGCGTCGTAGTCGCTGAGCTGACGACCCCGATAGTGGAGGTCGGGTTCATCGGCCGTGAGATCGATCGCGAAGCGCAGCGTATTGAGCACCTTGACGTTGTGTCCGCGCTGAAGCGCGGCTGCGCGCAGTCGCTGGGTGGAGTACGCCTGCGGCGCACGGGAGAGCACTGCGATCTTCACGGGGGATTTTTCCTGCCAGGATGTATCAGGTGAGTAGGACTACCCCCCATTCAAACACCCTTACGGGGTGGCGAGAATGGGTGAGCCTGCCCGATCTCGGAGTCGACTGGCTGAAAGCCAAGATCGACACCGGTGCGCGCACCTCCTCACTGCACGCGTTCGACATCGTCGAGTTCGAACAGGACGCCCAGCCCTGGGTCCGTTTCAAGGTCAAACCCTGGCAGGACAGCCAGGAGGACGCCGTCGTCGTCGAGTGCCCGGTCCACGACCGGCGCGCCGTGCGCAGCTCGTCGGGGCACGCACAGGAGCGCCTCGTGGTGGAGTTGTTGATCCGCCTCGTCGACCGCGAAGTGCTCGCCGAGGTGACGCTGAGCAACCGCGACGAGATGGGCTTCCGGATGCTCATCGGAAGAGAAGCGCTGCGACAGGGATTCTCGGTCGACCCGGCACGATCGTTCCTCGGGGGACGAGCGCCCCGTGAAGCGCGTCGCCGCAACCGCGGCAAGATCTGAACGCTGCGTTCAGGCGCGGATGAGAACGGTGCCGACGGCCTTGTCATGCAGGCCGCGCTGATCGGCGTCCCAGATCACCGCCGGCACGACCACGACGAGCAGGAGGGTGCGCACGATCGGCCGCCACAGGCCGACCCAGGCACCGTCGCGGCGCACGAGCCGCATTCCGAGGATCCGGTGGCCCGGGCTGCCTCCCGCGGTAGGGATGAAGAGGATCTGCAGCACGGCGAACACCAGCATCGGCGCGAACTGCGTGAGCCCGGCTTCGGTGGGAAGCGCGAACTGGTCGTAGCCGAGGAACGCGGTGGCGATGATGGTCGCGGCGAGGTAATCGATGAGCAGAGCCCCGATGCGGCGGCCCGGCCGGGCTATGCTGCCGGGACCCGACTCCGGGAGTCCGAGTCGCTCACCGGGGTACGTGTTCACAGCGTCCGTCACTCCCCCAGCCTACCGAGAGCGAAATGCCGCATCGTCGCCGGGCTCCTGTAACACGCCCGAAACAAAGCGGATACCGTAGAGAAATCCCCCGTCCGTACTCTGCAGAGTGGCCGTGAAGCCATCGATCCGCATTACAGGAGTCGTACATGTTCAAAGATTCGTCCGAGGTACTGACCTACATCAAGGAGAACGACGTCAAGTTCCTTGACATCCGTTTCACCGATCTCCCTGGTGTGCAGCAGCACTTCAACATTCCTGCATCGACGGTCGACGAGGCTTTCTTCACCGACGGTCAGCTGTTCGACGGCTCCTCGATCCGCGGTTTCGCGAGCATCCACGAGTCGGACATGCAGCTCATCCCCGACGTCACCACCGCGTACGTCGACCCCTTCCGCGAGGCGAGCACCCTCGTGATGCTCTTCGACATCTACAACCCGCGCACCGGCGAGATCTACTCGAAGGACCCGCGTCAGGTCGCCAAGAAGGCCGAGAAGTACCTGACGTCGACGGGCATCGCCGACACCGCGTTCTTCGCCCCCGAGGCCGAGTTCTACATCTTCGACGACGTCCGCTACAACGTCACCTCGAACTCCAGCTTCTACAGCGTCGACTCGGAAGAGGGCGCCTGGAACACCGGCCGCGAAGAAGAGGGCGGCAACCTCGGCAACAAGACCCCGTACAAGGGCGGATACTTCCCGGTGAGCCCGGTCGACAAGACCGCTGACCTCCGCGACGACATCACCCTCAAGCTGATCGACGCCGGCTTCATCCTCGAGCGCTCGCACCACGAGGTCGGCACCGGTGGCCAGCAGGAGATCAACTACCGCTTCGACACGATGGTCCACGCGGCTGACGACATCCTGAAGTTCAAGTACATCGTCAAGAACACCGCCGAGGAGTGGGGCAAGGTCGCGACCTTCATGCCCAAGCCCCTCTACGGCGACAACGGCTCGGGAATGCACACGCACCAGTCGCTGTGGAGCGACGGCAAGCCGCTCTTCTACGACGAGGCCGGCTACGGTCAGCTCAGCGACATCGCACGCTGGTACATCGGCGGCATCCTGGCGCACGCGCCGGCCCTGCTCGCCTTCACCAACCCGACGCTGAACAGCTACCACCGTCTGGTCAAGGGCTTCGAGGCTCCGGTCAACCTGGTCTACTCGGCCGGCAACCGCTCCGCCGCGATCCGTATCCCGATCACGGGCTCCAACCCGAAGGCCAAGCGCATCGAGTTCCGTGCGCCCGACGCCTCCGGCAACCCGTACCTCGCCTTCGCCGCACAGCTGATGGCGGGCCTCGACGGCATCAAGAACCGCATCGAGCCGCACGAGCCGGTGGACAAGGACCTCTACGAGCTTCCGCCCGAGGAGGCCAAGGACATCCCCCAGGTGCCGAACTCGCTGCTCGACTCGCTCGACGCCCTGGCGGCCGACCACCAGTTCCTCCTCGAGGGCGGCGTGTTCACCAAGGAGCTCATCGAGACCTGGATCTCGTACAAGTACGAGAACGAGATCCTGCCGATGGCCCAGCGCCCGCACCCGTTCGAGTACGAGCTGTACTTCGGCGTCTGACGACCGCAGCGCATCGAGAAGAGCCCGCCTCAGCTTCGGCTGAGGCGGGCTCTTCCGCGTACAGGTCCCCTTAAACGACGCGGTACCGGGAGTGGATCACCACGTCACCGAGGAACGGAAGCCCACCCAGCGCGATGAGCGCCCGGTGCTGCTGGCCGTCTGCTCCGGCACCGCCCGGCCCCCAGAGAAGTGTGAACAGCTGCTTGCCGGTCCGTGCTTCTACCGTGACGGGGATGTCCGGATAAGCCGCGAGCAGCTGGTTGTTCTCCAGCGTCTTCACCCCCGGGTACCTCGTGCCGTTCACGGACAGCGGTACGGCCGCCACCACCGGGAGCGTCCAGAGGGGCAGACGCGACGAGACTTGCCCGTCATACGGCGTCTCGGTCGTGTTGCCGATGAAGATCGATGTCGTGCCGCCCGGTGACCCGTCACCGCCGGGCGTGACTGCAGCCCAGAGGTGCTGATACGGAGACGTGACCTCGGTGCTCCCGGTGGACGTGATCGTTCCTCGTGCAGGGTCGGTCACGACGGTGAGGGACTGTGTCTCCGGGGTCAGCGGGAAGGGGCCGGGCCAGGTGAGGTCCAGTGCGACCGTCTCGCCGGCCGGAACCGAGATCGACGGGACGGTCCACGCGTCTTCGTCGGCGCTGCGGCTGTGCACAGCACCGGCGAGCAGGAATGGGGCTGCGACGTTCATGCCGGGCATCCGGAAGGTGAGGGGCCCGGTGAAGTCGGCCGGACCGGAGTTCGAGATGCGCACGGAGCGGGTGCCGTAGGGAGCGTCTGCATCGACGAATGGACTGACCTCGAAGGTGAGCACCGGCAGCTCCGTCGAAGCGGCAGCGAGCGGCGTCGCGACAGCCATGGCCACGACCGGCGCACTCCACGCCGCGGCTCGCAGCACTGTTCGCCGGTCGATCCCCCGGCGGCGGTTGGTGAGCGGGGCATTCGAGTTCGTCAACTCTGTTCCTTTCGATTGCACGCGGCGGGCTCGCTGCGCATCATGGTCTTCGTGAATTCATCTGGTTCGCTCATGACGGCACCGGCGCCCACCAGGAACGAGCGCACCACCGCAGTGCGGCTCACCAACGAGAGCAACGGGAGCGAGACGGCTGCGGCGATCGTGACGCCCCAAGCCGAGGTCGAGGTGGCCGCGATCACAGAGCCGAGCGTGCTCACGACCCAGATTCCGGCGAGCCCCCAGCGCCATTCCGGCGCGAGAGGCAGACGAACGGCTCGCACGACGCCCAGCGCTGTTGCGGACAGCAAGGCGAGAAGCAGACTGACTGCACCGATCGCGACGAGGGTCTGGGCGGCATTCGGCTCCACGACCTCGGATGGGAATGCCGGCAGGATCGAGAACACCGTGACTGTCTCCTGTGCGGGGACGCGCATGAGAGGACCTTTCGTTTCAGACCGCCAGCTCATCGGGAGAGAAAGAGTGCGTACACGCACAGCAGTGAACTGATCACGAGGACCAGGATCAGAGTGGTCCGCTTCACCCGGGCCGCCCAGCGTCTCTCCGGGCGATGGGCGCGATACACGCGGCGGAGTCGCCGCTTCTGCCGGCGGCGACGACGCCGTTCCCTGCGCGACCCGACCGGCGTCGGACGCTGGGGTGGCACATAGGTGCTCCTCTTCAGACCGGTGCCGTCCTTCGCGAGGCGTGCGCCGTTCTTGGTGAAGCGGAAGGCATCGTCGAAGCCATCTACCCCGTTCACGGATCTCCCCTCCGTCGCTGTCGTCCCTTCCGGCACGCAGGCCCCCGCGACCGCGAGGACCTCCAGGAACGAGTCCGGCTGGGGGCCGAGCATCGTTCCCGAAGGTCCTCGCCGCTCTAGCCGGTCATTCGGGACCGGCGAGCATCACCACGTACAGGTTGGGGCTACCACGTACGGGGTGAAGGCATCGTCTCCTGCCGTCCTCGAAGGAATGCCCAAGGAGGACACGTTGACGGCGACGCGGGTGTTTCCCATCCAGTAATCGCCGTCCGGGGTCAAGAACGCGGCGTCACCGATTGCGACAGCATCGGCCGGGACATTCGGGAACGTTTGGGTCTGACCGGTCTGGCTGTTCCATCGGCTCGCGACGCCCGCCGACGAGATGAATGAAGAGGCCGAAACGTTGCTATCGAAACGGATGGGAACGCCGGCGGAGATGGTGCCTGCGGCGACGAGGGTGTTCCCAAACCAGAGGTCACCGTTGGGGGCTCGGAAAGTCGCGTCGCCGATCGCGACCGAGTCAGCGGGGACACTCGTGAACGATTCAATCTGACCGTCGCTGCTGCGGTACCGGCTCGCGACTCCGGTCGACGAGATGAAGGACGTGTACGAGACATCGTCCGAACGACGAACCGGAACTCCCGCGCTGAGGGTTTCTGTCGCGATGAGAGTGTTGCCGAAGTAGAGGTCCCCGTTCGGGGCGCGGAAGCTCGAGTCGCCCAGCGGTGTGGAGCCGAGGGGCACGTTCGGGAAGGTCTGAATCTGTTGGGTGCTCTGCACCCAGCGGCTGGCCACTCCGGTCGAGGAGATGAAGGGCATGACCGCGGTATTGCTCGCGAACCGTACGGGCGCGCCGGCTGCCGACACTCCTGTCGCGACGACGGTGTTTCCGAAGAATAGGTCCCCGTTCGGTGCGAGGAACGCACTGTCGCCGATCGCCGTGGATCCAGGCGGGACTGCCGCGAACGAGAGAAGCGCGCCGTTACTGAGCTGCCGTCGGAATGCCACCGTGACTTTGGGCGCAGACACGGGAGCTGATGCGTTGACAGCGCCGGCGGCCGCGACGAACGACGCAGCACCTCCCGTCGCCGGCACCCGAACAGCGGGCAACGTGACCTTGCCGCTCGCGTCGGTCGTTCCGGTGTACGTCGTGGACCCGTCGGCAAACGTGTAGCCGTCGGAGAGCGTGACGGTGACCGGCTTGCCGGCATCCGGCGCACCGGACGAGTTCGTGAGGGTGGCCTGGACGTTCGTGATCTCCGTGCAAGCGGTGCCGGCATAGGCAGGGAGCGTGAAGCTGAGGGCGCCGTCCCCCGAGGCTGCAGCGAGCGGCGTGGCAACGGCGGCCGCGATCACGGGGATGCTCCACGCGGCACCCTGAACCACGACACGACGGGAGAGGCCCGCTTTCGTCGTCGCCTGAGTGTCGTCGCTCGTGGATTCGGAGGGTGATTCATTCACAGCGCTGGTTGCCTTTCGTCGCAGATTCGGGTGCTGCTCCATCGCGGCTTTCCAGCGGCGGGGGGTGAAGCAGTGTCAGTTTCTCGACAGGACATTCCCGACTGAAGAGCGCGGGCCGCATCTGCGACAAAGAGGTTCCTCGTGACAGAAAATGTTCCGTCGAGGCTTGCCTTCGGGCACGCCGAGCCGCGAGGCAGCGACGAGCGTGGGAGCGGTCAGTTCCCGCGGGGCGCGCGATGTCCCGCCCTCGTGAGCGCACGTCGCATCGTGACGACGGAGGTGAATCCGGACTCGGCGGCGATGTCCGCCATCGAGGAAACGCGCTCCCCGTCGTCCAATGCGAGACGACGCAGACCCTCCGCGACGCGATGACGCTCGATCTCTCTCCGCGGGCTCATGCCCATCGGCTGATAGGCGCGATGCAGCGAACTGGCACTCACGGCGAGGTCTCGGCATAGCACCCCGACGGTCAGGGCGGGGTCGCGAAACCGCTCGGAGATGAGCGTCTGCGCGGCGAGGAACAGGCCATCTCGGTGAACAGGATCGGTGCGGGACCGGGACGAATGCTCATAGGCCGCAGCGGCGGCCAGATGCTCCATCGCGATCCGCGAGTGGATGGAGGGCTTCACCCCGGCCCGGTTCGCGTCGAGCGAGGTGTTGGCCACAGAGGTCATGGCGAGGAGGGACTCTCGCGTGATCGACCGCGGCTCACCCAACAGTCGGCGATATTCTCGCCCCCGCAGGATGCTGTCGCGGAAGAACCAGCCGTAGCGCGCCCACGGCTTCGGCGAATGTGCATGGAGTTCAGAGTCGCCGTCGAGCAGGATGATCTGTCCCGCCTCGATCTGCACTTTGCTGCCGTCCACCGTCACCTCGGCGGTTCCCTCCACGATTGCCGCCACGTGGACGATCCCCGCGCGGCTGAGGAGCGCGGTGCTCATCCCTCCACTCCACAGCCGCGCGAACCCGAAGTCATCGGTGGCCGTCTCGTCGTACTCGTAAACCTGCGGTCGAGCGTCGTAACTCCACCCGTGCCTGAGGCTCTGCTTCAGCACCTCCACCTCGACCGCCGGTGTCAGTTCGTATAGATCACGTCGACCGCGTGGATCTCACCGGTGAAGGCGAAGGGCGCACGGTCGAAGTAGTCGAGCGAGACGGAACCACCCAGGCAGACGCCGATGTCGAGACAGTCATTGGCGGTGAACAGCAGCGGAACGCTGACGGGCACGGTGCCCGTCGCTATCTGCCGGCCGTCGAGCGAGATGTCGATGCGCAGCGGTCCGGCCGGCCGCGCTTCGACGTAGCCGGTCTCCACGACGATCTCCGCGCGCCCCACGGGTAAGCGCTCTGCGGACCGGATCTTGGTGCGGTGCACGATGAACGTGTTGTACTCGTAGCAGAGGTAGCCGTCGTCCAGGTAGCACGTGAGGCCTCCTCCGGCGCCGCCCAGCGCGTAGAGCACTCCCTCGGCGTTCTCCGGCAGCGATGCGTCGATCGTCACCCTGTTCGCGCGGTTCCCGAGCGCCGGTGCGATGAACTCCGGCATCCGTCGCAGGTCGCCGGTGAAGCTCCAGCTCCGGTACGGCGTCGAGATGCGGAACTCGGGGTGGTAGATCGGCACCCAGAGGCCACCGCCGACCGGATAGACGCTGTTCTTCGCCGCCTCGATCGCGAACAGCTCCTTGAGCTGGGCGAGCTTGTCGGGGTGCGCGTCTGCGAGGTCATGAGCCTGCGTCCAGTCCTCGTCGAGGTGATACAGCTCCCAGGCATCCTGGTCTGGGCTCCAGTCGGCGATCCCCTCCGGCAGTCCGGGAACCCAGGGGGCTCGGGGACCGAAGGCCGACGCCATCCACCCGTCGTGATAGATGGCCCGGCTGCCGAGGATCTCGAAGTACTGGGTGACGTGTGTCTCCTCGGCCTCCGGATCCGTGAGCGCCGCGGCGAAGCTGGATCCGTCGATCGGATCCTGGTGCACGCCGCGGACCTCGCGAGGCGGAGTGATCCCGATCAGGTCGTAGAGGGTGGGGACCACGTCCGTGCAGTGCACGAACTGCGACCGCGGCGTGGAGTCCGGGGTGATCCGCGCCGGCCAGCGCACCGCCAACGGATTGCGTGTGCCACCGAGGTGGGAGGCGAGCAGCTTCATACCCTTGTACGGGGTGCTGCCCGCCCAAGCCCATCCCGCGTGGTACATGTTGTCGGCCTTGGCCGTGCCGAGAGCGTCCAGGCCGCCCATCTCGTTCATCGCCTGGATGTGCATCTGCACGGTCGACGGGATGCCGTTCTGGGCGAGCAGTTCGCTGATCGTGCCGTTCTGTCCCTCACCGGACGACCCGTTGTCTCCCCAGATGTACATGATCAGGGTGTTGTCCCCGTATCCGAGCGCCTCGATCTCGTCGATGACGCGTCCCGCCTGCACGTCGGCGTGCTCGCCGAAACCGGCGGCGATCTCCATCAACCGGGTCTGGAACTCCCGTTCGTCTTCGGGGATGTCATCCCACGCGGGCATCCGCGCGTCCCGCTCGGTCAGCTCCGCCGATTCGGGGATCCAGTTCTTCGCCTTGGCACGCGCGAAGACCCGCTCGCGGTATTCGTCCCAGCCGCCGTCGAATCGCCCCGAGTACTTGTCCGCCCACTCCTTCATGATGTGATGCGGGCCGTGCATCGCGCCGGACGCCCAGTAGAGGAAGAACGGCTTGTCCGGAGCCAGCGCCTTGTGGTCGCGGAGCCAGCCGATGGCATCGTCGGCGAGATCCTCACTGAGGTGGTATCCCTCGGCGGCGGTCTTCGGCGGCAGGACGCTCGTGGTGTTCCTCACGAGGTGGGGCTCGTACTGCGACGCTTCACCCGCGAGGAAGCCGTAGAAGTACTCGAATCCGATGCTGGAGGGCCAGTTGTGGAACGGCCCGGTGGCTCCCGTCTCGATCGCGGGCGTGTTGTGCCATTTGCCGAACGCGGCGGTCGAGTACCCGTAGTCCTTCAACACCTCGGCGCCGAGCGCACTGGAGCGCGGGATCTCGCCCGCGTACCCATCCCAGTCGTTCGCCAACTCGGCGATCTGTCCGTTCCCGATCCGATGGTGATTGCGGCCGGAGAGCAGCGAAGCCCGCGTCGGCGAACACATCGCGGTCGTGTGGAACCTGTTGAAGCCGATTCCCTCGTCGATCACGCGGGACAGTGTGTCGGTGCGCACCTCACCGCCGAAGGTGTCCGGAAGACCAGGTCCGGCGTCGTCGATCAGGACGATGAGGATGTTCGGCGCGTCATCGGGAAGCCGCGACGGAGCCGCCCTCTGGCCGTACACCGATTCCTGCATCGTGCGACCCGCGATGCTCGCGGACGGGGTCGGCGGGAACGGGAGGACGTCTTGCGGGTTCATGAGGAGTACCTTTCGCGGGTCGACGGCTGCGCCTCGCCGTCATGGAGGACGAGACGCCGACGCAGCGCGACGAGATCAGCGGGGTCGAGACCGAGCCCATCCACGGCGTAGCCCTCGATCCCTCCGAACCTCGTGTGCGCCTCGTCGATGGCTGCGTCGAGATACTCAGCCCGCACGCCGAGGACGGGAAGGAGCAATCTCGTGTCCACTCCCTTCGCCGCGGCGGCCGCGAGAAGCGGCTGCAGAGCGGGCAGCAGGTCGGTGTTGGTCTCGAGATAGTCAGCACGCACGTCGCCCTCGCTGACGCCGAGCAGCAGAAGCAGCGAAGCCGCCGCCCACCCCGTGCGATCCTTGCCCGTCGTGCAGTGGAACAGCGCCCCACCGCGACGAGCCGGATCGATGAGGTCGAGGTAGAACGCCCGGTAGGCCGCGAGTGCGGACGGGAGACTCACGATGTTCCGGTAGGAATCCCGCATCAGCTCGACGCCGCGCCCGTCTCCGAGCGTCGCAGCGAGCCCGGCCGGGTCGCTGGCGAGTTGGCCGACGCCCGCCGCGACATCCGTGGTGCTGTCGGCCAGCACATCCAGGCCGACGAGCCGCACGCCGTCGGGCAACCGATCGGGTGACGCGCCGCGCTCGCCGACCGTACGGAGGTCATAGACGGTCGTGATGCCCAGCCCGAGGAAGGCCTCCACGTCATCGCCTTCCAGCCGAGCGAGGGTGGCCGAGCGATAGACGGCACCGGACCGGAGGACTCCCCCGGCTGCGCGCAACCCGCCGAGATCACGCAGGTTCGGGGCGCTGCGCAGGGGAATGCGGCGGGTGATCGGAATGCTCATCGACTCTTCTCCTGTTCTTCGACCGTCGTCAACGTTCGTCGGTCGGAATCGGCTCAGGCCGTGGCGGGACCCAGCTGCCATCGAGGACCGACTGCTGCGGACGATAGAGCCGCAGTGTGTAGTTCCAACCCGGCATAATGGGCAACGCGTTCGAGTGGCCCACCGGGTCGGCGCCGAAGTGGATGGTCACTCCGCCGTCGTCGTCTGCGACCGCCGTCAGACTGTTGATGCTGTTCACCCCGAGAGTGTTCTGCTCGAAGTAGCCGGCGGCGTTGTAGAGCGACACCGACCAGAAAGCGTCGACCGGCACGTCTTCGAGCCGCAGCCGGTAGTCAGCCACCGGCAGCCCCTCATCGATGCTGATGTAGGTGGCCTCATATTCGGGAAGGCCGCCCCAGCCGCCGGCGGTGCCGAGCAGATGCATGACCGGATCGACCTCCGCCGGCGTTCCGAAGGCGTGGTCGTAGGTGGCGACGCCGCGTCCCAGGGTGAGGAGCGCGTCGCGGGTCTCTGCTTGCGACGCTTCGTCGTACTCCGGCAGCGGGAACGCCCCCACGCCGCCACCCTCCAAGACGATCGCATCCTGGAGACGGTTCACTTCCAGGACGTCGATGGCATCGTTCGGGTCGACCAGGATGCGCACCAGGATCACCGCGTAGTCGGTCCCGATCGCGTCGCGGGTGAGCACGTGGGGACCGGCATCCCGCAGCAACAGTGGACCGTAGTGGTCCTGACTCACGACGAACGCGGAGATGTAGCGACCCGCGGTGTCCGGCAGTGTAAGGGTGACATCTTCGCGCACATCGATGACGGCGCTGCTGTAGAGGGTGTCGCGGTTCTGCCGGATGATCGGCTGATCATCGAGGGACTTCAGGCCGCGGCTGTGATTCCACGCTCCGAGTCCGACCCCGGCCGCGAGGCGGGAGAACATGAGGTCGGACTCGGCGCGAGCGAAGTTGCGAACGGTCACTTTCGTTGCGGGCATGAGCTTCCTGCTGTCGATGTCAACGGATCAGGCGAGAGCCTTGGCCTTGAGCCGGTCGAACTCCTCGGAGCTGATCGCGCCCGCATCACGGAGTCGGGCCGCGGCCTCGATCTCCTCGGTCGCCGTCTTGCCTGCGACCTCCCGGATGTAGGACTCGGTCGCCTCCGCCGATTCACGCGCCGCCCTGCTGCTCCGCTCGGCCATCCCCTGGCCGCGCGCGATGAGGTAGACCAGGACGGTCAGGAACGGCAGGAAGATCAGGAAGACGACCCACACCGCCTTCCACCACCCGTTCAGGCCGCGATCGCGGAACAGGTCCGCGATGATGGCGAAGAGCGCGAACAGGTAGCCGATGAAGACGGTCGCCCACAGCATCCAGCCGAGCGTTTCCCAGAAGAGCATGTCTGTTGATTCCGTTCTCCCGCCGGCGCGCATTAGCGTCCCGCGAGGATGAAGAGCAGTGTCGGGTGCCCGTTCTGCGGTCTGGCCGAAGACACGAGCGTCGCTGAAATTCTGGCCAGTCCCGCCCCCTCGGAATGCGCTTCTCATCCGCGCCGGATGAGAGCCGGGGTCATCCGCCGCCCCCGCCTCTCCCGGCGCCGATATCGTTGACGCGTGATCGACGCCGTCCGCGAGGACATCTCCCCCACTGATCCGGAGCTCGCCCGTACGGCTCTGCGCCGGAACTGGCTCCGCCTCATCCTCGAGTCCCGGACCCGCGAACTCGAGCAGCTCTGTCTCGCTCAGCCGGACCCGCACGACGCGCACGTTCTCCTGATCCGCGCGTGCTGCCGCGACCTGCTCGGCGACTCGCACGGTGCGACATTCCTGCGCGGTCAGGGGTTGAGCGTCGCCGCAGAGGACTTCGTCGTCTGCTTCACCGAGCTTCTTCTCGCGACGGATGCTTCCGCCAAGGCCGTCGCCGCGGACCGCGCCCGGGACGCTCTCACCCGATGCGGCCCGGAGGACGACTATCCCTCCGCGCTCTTCCTGCTGGGGTGGACCGAGGTCCGACTCCGGCGGGACCTCGGCGAGGCCATCGCACTGCTCCGCTCCGCAGCGGACGAGGCGCGTCTGCACGACCGAGACGAGACCTTCCGGCTCGCCCAGTCGAACCTCGCCTTCGCGCTGACCCACGCCGGGCTCTTCACAGAGGCCGAGCAGACCCTCGATGCGCTCCCGGTCGCGGCGGCACCGTCCGATTGGGACGTCTTCGAAGGCGGTCTCCCCCAGGCGAATCGTGGAACCATCGCCTACTGGCGCGGGGACTACGACGAGGCGATCCGCCACCTGGATCCTGCGGTCGCCGATACCGCTCCCGGCCACAACTTCGAAGCCCTCGCCCGCCTCTACCTGGTGATGAGCCTCGTCGCGTTGAGGCGTGACGACCGCTACTACGCGGCATCCGAGCTGATCCGTGGCGTGAGCAGGGCCGACAAGCACGGCATTCCGTGGGACACGCTACGGCGGGTGGTTTCCGCGCTGCTCGCGCATGCGGAGGGGCATGACCAGCGCGCGCGAACCATCGCGGCGCCCGCGCTCACACGACCCGGTGCCGCGGTAGCGCACGCAGTGCTCGCCGAGCTCTACCGGGTCCTCGATGAGCCAGCGCTCGCGGCTCAGGCGCTGCGGTTGGCGTCGGCCGGCGCCCTGCCCCGGTACGCACGTGTGAGCACACTGATCACCTCCGCCGCGCTGCGGTCTGCGGCCGGTCGCGGGCCGGAAGCACACGAGTTCCTGGACCGAGCGCTGGAGGCCGCCTCGTCGGAGCGGATCCTCGCCCCGTTCCTGTCGGACGACCCATTGATCGGTGACCTCCTCAGCGCACACGCGCATCGGGGATCACGTCATGATCCCTTCCTCGCCGTCGTCCTGGAGCGACGAGGACAACTGTCGCGACGCCTCGCCGGCGTGCTCACGCCGCGGGAGAGCGAGGTTCTCGGGTGCCTGCGCACGACGATGACGGCCGAGGAGATCGCCGCGCACCTCGGTGTGGCCTACCCGACCGTCAAGACGCACATCCGCTCGGTCTACCGGAAGCTCGGTGTGACCACCCGACGCGAGGCCGTGCGCTCGACGCTTGCCCGATGATGTGCGCAGCCCGGTGGGAGAAGACGCGCACGAAGACGAAGCGCCCGCCGGTCATCCCGGCGGGCGCTTCTCCGATCAGGACGTCGATACGCGGTGGTTACGGCACCTTCGAGCCGGAGGTCTTCTCGCTGAGGAAGTCCGACGAGAGCGTGGTGTTCACGTACGTGTCGACGAGCGCACCCCCCGCGGACGGCAGGAGCCAGAGCACCGGCAGCTGCACGAGATTCTCCGCGCCGTTCAGCACACCGCTGTAGGTGTAGGTCACGCTCCCCGAGGTGCCGTCGGCCGGAAGCGATCCGACGCGGGTCCATCCGTGGAGGTTCTGCTCCTGGAGGCGGTAGCTGCCCGGGTTGGTCACGCCGTTACCGGCACCCCACGCGACGGTGACGGTGGCGGTCCCCGACGTGAACTTGCCCGCCGGCTCCATGTCGCCGGTGGTGCCGTCGAAAGCGTTGAAGCCGAGGGTCTGCCCCGTGTTCACCTGCACGCGGTTCGGCTGCGTGGCCGTCCAGGTCTGGACCGAGGTGCCGCCCTGCCACGACGAGAGCCCCCCTCCAGGGGCCGGCTGCGGCTGGGGGTCGGGCGTGTTCTCGCTCGCGGCGGCGAGCGGGGTGGCGACGGCTACCGCGATGACCGGTGCCGACCAGGCCGCCGCCTTGATCACGGTGCGGCGGTCGAAGCCGGCACCGCGCTGGTTCTCGTTCTCATTCATCTCGATGTTCTCCTTGGGGGTCGGCACAGTCCACTCGGGTGACCGGTGTCACGACGTCTCGCCGCGTGGCACTGGCCACGCGGAGCTTCGACGCATCGGCACACTCGCTGGACCCGTGTGGATCGCGCGGCGGGTTCCGCGCTCGTGCGGCAGCCGCGAATGGGAGTACGGCCGGCCATCCGTCATGCTGGCAGCGGGGACGACCGGCACTTCCCGTCCGGCACGCACATGTCGCTTTCTCGACCAGGGGTGTCGCGCTGGGTATGACGCGCACCGCCGACGGGGGTCATCCCTCTCGTCGCCGTCGGACCTCCGACGGGGCACGCCGCCCCTCGTGCGCCATCGCCCGCGCCAGGCTCGACCCGCCGGAGAGGCCGGAGTACCGACCGATCTCCTCGATGCTCAGGCGGTCGTACGCGGGATCCGTGAGCAGACCGACCGCATGCTCGACGCGCGATCGGCGGATCTCCCGTTCCACCGTCGTACCCTGTGCCCGGAACGCACGTTGCAGCTGACGCAGGGAAAGCCGGAGCTGCTCGGCGACGCCGCGCGGCGACAGCACAGGATCTGACGCCTGCGCGGTGATCAGGTTCAGGGCATCGCGATGATGATCGGGCGGAAGGCCGGCCGCCGCGGCACGGGTGGCCTCGACAGCCACGCCCAGCACCATCTCCTGCAGGAGACGCTCGAGGTAGTAGTTCCCGAAGGCGCTCACCGGATCGGCGTCCACGACGGCCGCCCGCTCGGCGAACGCGACCGCCGGGTCGAGCAGTGACGTCGACGGTGACACGGGCCGGATCTCGCCCGGCGCCGGCGCCGCGAACCCGGCGAGCACCTCCGCGGGCAGGACGATCGAGAGCAGACGCAGTCGCTTCAGCGGCGAAGTCAGAACGGTCGCATCATGGTTGAGCAGAAAAGCACCGTTCTCCGCCAGTCGCACCGTTCCGGACGGGGAGCCGATGTCGATGCTGCCGGAGCGGACACTGTGCAGTCCGATCAGTCCCGGCACGCGGTCGAGCCTCGAACGCGCGTCATCGCGCCCCGCCACGAACTCGCGGATGCGCACGCTCCCGAACATGGCCAGCGTGCGCGCTCTCGTCACGGGCACGACACGACTCCCGATCGCGCTCGACAGACGCCCAGCGCCGGGAAGGGCGACGGGCGGTTCTTTCCGGCCACCTCAGCGGCGTCGCGAGAGAGTCAGCGTGTGCTTCCCCCTGAGCGCACGTGGCGCGTCGGGTTCGAACGTCGACGACCGGTCGACTTCTCTCGGTGAAACGCGTCCCCACAGCACAATGAAACCCTCCCCATGCGGTTCCCCACCGCAGCCCGGCCCCCCGGGTACGGGGCCCTCGATCCCACCATATCGGTCCGGCAGCCGTGCCGAGGCGACCGACTACGCCGCCGCGCGGACTCTGCGCTTGACCGCCGGGCACACGAATGATCAACTGGTGAGTCTGACCATCGACCGGGGGAACCATGCGCCGTAGAAGAGTGATCGCGAAGGCCGAACCGCGCACACCTGTGGAAGCCGCGCCGTCACAGCCGTCGAACGCGGTGGCCGCATATGCGCGCACGAACCCGTTCATGTTCGGTCTGCTCGGTGCGCTCGGGGTCCTGGCCGCGTTGGCAGTCGGCAGCATCATCGGTCAGCTCGCGACCGTGCTCGTCTACATCGGCGTGGCGATCTTCCTCGCCCTCGGACTGGACCCGATCGTCACGTTCATCGAGCAGAAACTCCCGCGCCCGGCCGCCGTCACCATCGTCGTCGCCGGTGTGGTCCTCGCCTTCGCGGGAATCATCCTCGCCATCGTCCCGATCCTCGTCGAGCAGATCAGCAACCTGATCAAGGACGGCCCGCAGATGGTCGAGGACTTCATGGCCAGCGCCTGGTACAAAGACGTGAGCGGCCAGTTCGGCTCGAGCATCAAGGATGCCGTCCAGGGCATCCTTGACTTCGTCGGAGACCCGGACAACTTCCTCGACATCGGCGGCGGCGTGTTCGCGGTCGGCGCGGGGATCGCCGGTGGGTTCACCGGCATCACGATCGTCCTGATCCTGACGCTGTACTTCATGGCGTCCCTGCGGAGCATGAAGCATGTGGCCGCGCGCTTCGTCCCCGCCTACCAGCGGGGAACCTTCAGCGGACTGCTCGAAGACGTCTCCGGCGCGGTCGGGCGCTATGTGATCGGGCAGGCGAGCTTGGCGCTCATCAACGGCGTCCTGAGCCTGATCTTCCTCAGCATCATCGGGGCGCCGGTCCCCGCGCTACTCGCCCTCATCGCCTTCATCGGATCCATGATCCCTTTGGTGGGAACGCTGACGGCATCGATCATCAACTCGCTGATCTGCCTCTTCGTCTCGCCGCTGACCGCACTGATCGCGATCATCTACTACCTGATCTACATGCAGATCGAGGCATATGTGCTCTCGCCGCGCATCATGAGCAAGGCCGTCGCGGTTCCCGGGGCGCTCGTGGTCATCGCCGCGGTCGCCGGTGGCGCATTGGGCGGTATCCTCGGAGCGCTCGTCGCCATCCCGGTCGCCGCGAGCATCATCATCATCGTGCAGAAGGTGACGTTCCCCGCTCAGGACCGGAAGATCGTGCCCCCGGTCACCGCCGTCTGACCCGCGCAGTCCGCCGGCCGAACACCTTTCAGCGTACGAGCAGAGCGCCGGCTTCCACGCGCACCTCGAATGCGGAGAGCTCGCCCATCTCCTCACCGTCGATCTCGAACATGAGAGGCGTCTTCAACTGAACCGAGATGTTCTCGACGGGCAGGTGGCGCGCGGAATCGGTGCTGACCGCCTCATCGGTCGCACCGAAGATCCGTCGGATGCCGTTGTCCCAGACGAAGGAGCGCAGGGTGTCCAACCACTGCAGGGCGCCGTCTGCACTGATCATGAGCACATCGAGCTTGCCGTCGTCGAGAACGGCATCGGGGAGCAGGCGGATGCCGCCCTGCACCATTCCGCAGTTGCCGATGAGCATGGTGTGCCCGCGCACCGCCACGGCCTTCTCCCCGTCGATGGCGAGGGTGATGTCGGTCATCTCGGTCCCGGCCAGGGCACGACCCATCGCCTCGACGTAGGCCAGCCAGCCGGCCTTCGACTTGAGGTCGTCGTCGGTTTCGACCAGCATCTGCGCGTCGATCCCGAACCCGACCATGACGGCGAACGCGTGCTCGGTGCCGTCGTACGACACCCAACCGAGATCGATGCGACGCGGCTCCGCGTCCCGAACCCTCTGGAGGGCTGCGGCGACGTTGTTCAGCGGCACTTCGAGATTGCGGGCGAGGAGGTTGCCGGTGCCCTGCGGAACGATCCCGAGGGCCGTCTCCGAACCCGCCAGCGACTCCGCGACCGCACGGACGGTGCCGTCTCCCCCGACGGCGATCACGATGCCCCGGCCGTCTTCGCGAGCCTCCCGGGCCATGCCGCGGCCCGGGTCCTCCGGCGTCGTCTCCCACCAACGGATGTCGTACTGCTCGTCGAACACGTCGCTCACCGCGTCCTGCAGAACGTTCTGATCGACCTTCGAGGGATTCCAGACGATTCCGATGCGCGTAGGGGTCATATCGTCAGCTTGGGACACGTCGCCCGATACTGCAAACCGAGGTGGTGGTTATCCGTAGAACAGCTCCTCGAAGGTCTTGCGCGCGCGTCGGGTGACGCCGAGGTAGTCCTCCTCGAGCTCGGTCGCCGAACGCTCCGGGTATCCCAGCAGGCTGCCGATCGCATCCAGCTGGCGCCGATCGGCGGGGAGCAGATCGCTCGTCTGTCCGGTGAGGAGTGTGATCGCCGAGCGTAGCCGACTCGACAGGCGCCACGCCTCCCGTAACCGCTCGGCGTCGCCCTCCTCCACGAGGTCGGCTGCGACGGCGGCGTCCAGCGCACCGAGTGTCGCTGTGGTCCGCAGGCCGGGGATCGCGTGCGCATGCTGCAGCTGCAGCAGCTGCACCAGCCACTCGACGTCGCTGAGCGTGCCGGGGCCGAGCTTCAGATGTCGCCGCGGATCAGCGCCCTGCGGCAGCCGCTCCCCCTCGACCCTGGCCTTGATGCGCTTGATCTCACGCGTTCCCTGGAGGTCGACCGATTCCGGGTAGCGGATCGTGTCCGCGAGGGCCGTGAACCGCTCGATGAGCTTCGCACTCCCCGCCACCCCCCGCGCGCGCAGCAGCGCCTGCGCCTCCCAGGAGAGCGACCAGCGCCGGTAATACTCGGCGTACGCGGCGATCGATCGCACGACCGGTCCGTTCCGCCCCTCCGGTCGGAGGTCGGCGTCGAGATCGAGTGGGAGCCTGTGATCGGTCAGGTGCTCGCGGAGTCCTGCCACGATCTGCGTGGCGAGCTTCTGCGCCCGTTGCGAGTCGACCCCGTTCGCGTCGTACACGTAGAGGATGTCGGCGTCCGACCCGAAACCGAGTTCGGCACCTCCGAAACGCCCCATGGCGATGACGGCGAAGTCGAGCTCTGCGGCGTCATCGGGAACCACCTCCCGGATGACGGCGCGCAGGGCCGCTTGGATGGTCGCCTCGGTGATCTCCGTGAGCGCGACAGCCACCTCTTCGATCGTCAGCACGCCGAGGACGGCGCCCATCGCGGTCCGCAGCAGCTCCCGACGGCGCAGAGCCCGCACCGCTCGAAGGGCGTCGCCGATGGTCTCGTGACGGGTCTGGATCGCGCGCGCCTCTTCGTCGAGCGCCGCCGCACCGCGCGGACGCAGCCGTTCGGTGCTGTCGAGCCAGGCCACGGATTCCGGGATCCACTCCAGCAGCTCCCCGACGTAGCGTGACGAGGACAGCAGTCGTGTGAGGCTCTCGGCAGCACCCGACGAGTCCCGCAGCATCCGAAGGAACCACGGGGTGTCGCCGAGGCGTTCGCTGATGCGACGGAACGCGAGAAGCGCGTAATCGGGGTCGCTTCCGTCGGCGAACCACCGCACCATGATCGGCATCAGCGCCCGCTGGATCGTCACCTTGCGGCTGAGCCCGGTCGTGAGTGCACCGATGTGCCGCAGGGCGCCCGCGGGGTCGCGGAACCCGATGGCCGCCAGGCGGTCATGCGCCTGCGCCGTGGAGAGTGTGCGTTCCTCCTCGGGAAGACCGGCCACCGCGCTCAGAAGCGGGCGGTAGAACAGCCGAGTGTGGATCTCGCGCACTTCGCGGCGCACAGCCTCCCATCGCGTCCATACACCGTCGCCGCTCTCGGCGAGTGCCGTGCTGCGCGCCAGTACGCGCAGACCGGCGGGAGTCCGAGGAAGCAGATGCGTGCGGCTCAGTTCGCGCAGCTGCAGGCGGTGCTCCATGAGTCGCAGGATGCGGTAGTCGTCGGCGAACGTCGCGGCATCCGCTCGTCCGATGTACCCGCCGGTGACGAGGGCGTCGAGACTCTCGAGCGTGCCGCGCGTGCGGATCGACTCGTCCGTGAGGCCGTGGACCAGCTGAAGCAACTGCACGGTGAACTCGATATCGCGTAGACCGCCCGCTCCGAGCTTGAGCTGATATGGCGCGTCGTCCGGATCGATGTGCTCGGTCACGCGCTCGCGCATCCGCTGGACGCTCTCGACGAAATCCTCACGAGCGGCGCTGGACCAGATCTTCGGCTGCACCGCCTCGACGTACTCGGCGCCCAGGTCGGCGTCTCCGGCGAGAGGTCGTGCCTTCAGGAGTGCCTGGAACTCCCAGCTCTTGGCCCAGCGATCGTAGTAGGCGAGGTGCGAGGCGAGCGAACGCACGAGGGCACCCTGCTTGCCCTCGGGCCGCAGGTTGGCGTCGACCTCCCACAGCGGGGGCTCCACCTCGATGCTGTCGAGACCGCGCATCGTCTCGCGGGCCAGCCGCGTCGCGATGTCGATCGCGCGGGCCTCCGTCACGACCTCCTCGTCGCTGGTGCCGCCCACGAAGATCACGTCCACGTCGCTGACGTAGTTGAGCTCGCGGGCGCCCGCCTTTCCCATGCCAATGATCGAGAGCCGCGTCGCCGCTACCTGCTCCCGCGGGGTGGTCTCACCGAGACGCGCGCGTGCGATCGCGAGCGAGGCCTCCAAGGCCGCTCCGGCGGCGTCCGACAGTGCGGCGGACACCGCGGCAACCACCGTCTTCGGCTCGGGGTGGGTCAGGTCATAGGCGGCGATGGCGGCGAGGCTGCGTCGGTACGCGACACGCACGGCCACGACCGCGGCATCGTCCGCTGACGTCGCGAAGCCATCTCGGGCGCCGACCGATGCCAGCAGCTGCGTCCGGAGCGACTCCGGCGACGGCAACGCGTCGAGGGCCTCCCCCAGCACCGAGAGCTGATCGGGATGGCGGAGGAAGAAGTCGGCCAGCCCTTCCGAGGCACCGAAGACCCGCCACACGCGGTGACGCGTCTCAGCGATGTCGAGCAGGCCCTTCAGGGGTCCGGGGTCCCGACGCGCGACACGGACCATTCCCCGCACCGCGGCGTCGGGGTCGGCAGCATCCGCTCCTTCGAGAAGTGACGATCGCGAGATTCCGAGAACCGTCGCCAACTCGGACAGGGATGCCGCCGCCTCGCTCAACTCGGCGAAACCGAGCCTCGCCAGGGCGGAGAGGGAGACGGAGTCGTCCGGTCGGGCCATCGGCGCAGGTCAGAGCAGTTCGAGGTTGCTCTTCAGCTCGAACGGGGTGACCTGGCCACGATAGGCCTCCCATTCCTTGCGCTTGTTGAGCAGCACGTAGTTGAAGACCTGCTCCCCCAGCGTCTCGGCGACGAGTTCGGATGCCTCCATGTACTCCAGAGCGTGGTCGAGGCTCGCAGGAAGTGCCTCGTATCCCAGTGCACGCCGCTCGGCGTCGCTCAGCGACCACACGTTGTTCTCGGCCTCGGGCGGCAGCTCGTAGCCCTCCTCGATGCCCTTGAGTCCTGCCGCGAGCAGCAGCGCGTAGGCGAGGTACGGGTTCGAGGCGGAGTCGATGCCGCGGTACTCGACGCGCGACGACTGGCTCTTGTTCGGCTTGTACATCGGCACGCGGATGAGGGCCGAGCGGTTCGCATGCCCCCAGGTGACGAAGCTCGGCGCCTCGTCGCCTCCCCAGAGCCGCTTGTAGGAGTTCACGAACTGGTTCGTCACGGCGGAGATCTCGTTCGCGTGTCGGAGGAGACCCGCGATGAAGTGTCGGCCGGTCTTGGAGAGCTGGTACTTCGCGCCCTCCTCGTAGAAGGCGTTCTGGTCGCCCTCGAACAGCGACATGTGGGTGTGCATGCCGCTGCCGGGCTGATCGCTGAGCGGCTTCGGCATGAACGTCGCGTAGACGCCCTGCTCGATCGCCACCTCCTTGATCACCGTGCGGAAGGTCATGATGTTGTCGGCCGTCGTGAGGGCGTCCGCATAACGGAGATCGATCTCGTTCTGGCCGGGGCCACCCTCGTGGTGGCTGAACTCGACGGAGATGCCGAGGTCTTCGAGCATCCGCACCGAACGGCGACGGAAGTCGTGAGCGGTGCCACCGGGAACGTTGTCGAAGTAGCCGGCCGAGTCGACCGGCACGGGACCGTCAGGTCCGAACGACGACGACTTGAGCAGGTAGAACTCGATCTCGGGGTGCGTGTAGAACGTGAAGCCGGCATCCGCCGCCTTGGCGAGGGTGCGCTTGAGCACGTGCCGCGGGTCGGCGACGGCCGGCTGTCCGTCTGGCGTCGTCAGGTCGCAGAACATGCGCGCCGTCGGATCGATCTCGCCGCGCCACGGCAGCGTCTGGAACGTCGTCGGATCCGGCTGCGCGAGCAGGTCCGACTCGTAGGTGCGCGTCAGCCCCTCGATCGCCGAACCGTCGAAACCGATGCCTTCCGCGAACGCCCCCTCGACCTCGGCCGGAGCGATCGCCACGGACTTGAGCGTGCCGATGACGTCGGTGAACCACAGCCGCACGAACTTGACGCCGCGCTCCTCGATCGTCCGGAGGACGAAATCCCTCTGCTTGTCCATGGTTACTCTGCGCCCTGGCCCTTTGCGTCGCCCGCGTTCTGCGAGCCCTTAGCGTCCCAGCCCTGCTCCACGGCTTCCTCTTCGGCCCAGGCGCGCGAACGCTCCTTGAGCACCTCGGGCGCGCGGCGGGCTTCGGCCTCCGTGTCGAAGGGCCCGATCCGGTCGATGGAGGGCGAGATCATGCCGAACTCGACCTCGCCGGTCTCGGAGTTGTACCAGTACTTGTGGTCACCGTCAGACATGCCTGTCCCTTCTTCACGTGATGTCATCGATCCTACTGGCGTGCACCGTGGTCGCTAAGCTATCGCCCATGGCAAAAGCGATCGGCGTCGACATCGGCGGCACGGGAATCAAAGCAGGAATCGTCGACCTCGAGCACGGAATCATGGCATCCGACCGGGTGCGGGTCCCCACCCCTGAAGGCGCATCGCCTCAGGATGTCCTGAACGCCGTGCAGACCGTTCTGAAGACCCTCGACGTGCACGACTCGACCCTCCCGCTCGGTGTCGCCTTCCCGGCCATCGTCAAGCGCGGCAAGACGCTCTCCGCGGCGAACGTGTCGAAGGAATGGATCGATTTCGATGCGGAGCGCTTCTTCCGCGACGGACTCGGCCGCAACATCGTGTTCGTGAACGACGCGGATGCCGCCGGCGTCGCCGAGGCCCGCCACGGCGCGGCCAGAGACGTGCGCGGCTTCACCTTGCTCACGACCCTGGGCACCGGCATCGGGTCCGCCTTCCTCTATGACGGCGTGCTGCTGCCGAACACCGAGCTGGGCCACCTCAACTTCGGTGAGTACGAGTCGGTCGAGACGTATGCCGCGACATCGGCACGCGAGCGCGAGGGCCTCAGCTGGGCCGCATGGGCGGAGCGCCTGCAGGCTTTCTACTCGCACATCGAGTTCCTGTTCAGCCCCGACCTGTTCGTTGTCGGCGGCGGCGTGTCGAAGAACGCCGGAGACTTCCTCCCGCTCCTCGACCTCAAGACCCCGATCGTGCCGGCCATCCATCGCAACAACTCCGGGATCATCGGCGCCGCGTCGCTCGCCGGCGACTGATCCTCACCCGCTCCTGAACCTCGAAGGCCCCGATGACTCTGCAGTCATCGGGGCCTTCATCATGAGTCGGGCGGCGTGGACGAACCCGTCTCGACCGGTCAGCGGCGCTCCGTGCGAACCCCGAGGTGGGCGCGGGCAGCGATCGCGACGGAGGACTCCGGGTCGGCGGCCAGCGTCTGCAGCACCGATTCGACGTCGGGCCCGGGGATGCACGCGAGCATCCCGACCAGGCGCCGACGTCCATCGGCGTCGGTCATCGCCATCACCGCCGTCGAAGCACGGACGAGCTCGCCCGTGAACCCTTCACGAGAGGCGAGCGCCTCCAGAGCGTCGCTCGCCTCCACGTCGAGCTCCCCCGCGGCCACCTGCGCGACCAGTGCGGCGACCACGGCGATGTCGCCCGACATACTCCCGACGATGTTCGCGCGAGCACGAACTCGCGGGTCCGCGTGCGTCGTCTGCCGGGCCACGGACGCCAGCGCTCGCGGCGTCCCGATCTTGAGGAGCGCCTCCAGCGCACGGTGTCGCCGCTGCGCGTGCGCTGAGGTGAGCTCCCTCGCGAGAACGGGAACCGCGGGGTCTCCGATCAACGCGAGGGACCAGAGGACCGCGCCGGCCACGTTCGGTTCATCCTCGCGGAGCAGAGCCTCGATGAGGACGGCCGTGTCGCGCTCGTCGCCCTTCTCGAGTGTCAGAGCCAACCTCTGTCGGCCGGACGCGCTCACGGAATCGAATCCACGAATGAGTGCGATGACACGAAGCGCATCGGCCACGTCGCGAGGATCGCTCGCGCGAATGCGATCCAGACGCGAGACGAGTTCGGTCGCGGCGCTCTGTTGGGCCCGCGCGCGCTCGACGAGGCGCTCGACGAGATCCGCCGATGCGAACGCCTCGGAGTCGAGTGCGTCGGCGACCTCCGCCAAGCCGAGGCCGAGCGATCGCAGACTCTCCACGTGGAGCAGCCGCTCGACATCCACTTCCGCGTACTGGCGATAGTGGCCGCTGGTGCGCGCCGTCGGCGAGACGAGACCGATGCGGTCGTAGTGGCGCAGCATGCGTGCACTCACCCCGCTTCGCCGAGCGACCTCCCCGATGAGCATGTCAGTCGTCTCCGACCGTCGGTGCGTCCCGAAGCGCGACCACTCGCCGGGCTTCCTCGATGGCCGCCTCGAAACCATCGTCCGGGTATGCCATGACATGTGCTGTGGCCAGCGCGTGCTCACGAACCCCGGGGTCCGGCGCATCCGTCGCCGCGTCGACGACGGACTCGGCGGCGGGGCCGAGCATCGCGATCGCCCGGCTCAGGCTTCGCTGGAGCTCACGATCTCCGCGGCCGAGGTTGCGAGCCAGCTCGCGGGCGAGTGCGGGGTGCTCACTCTCCGGCGCGAGGCCTGCCGCGGTGCGCCACGCCGCCTTCGCGACTTCGACGTCATCGTCACGCAGCAAGTCCACGGTGATCGCTGACCAGGCACGCCGGTCGCCGAGCTTCGAGAGGCTGTGCAGGGCCTGGCTCCGGGCCTGAGCAGTCGTCGAGTCGAGCTCGGGCAGCAGGAGATCGACGGCCTTCGTCCGATCCTGGCGGGTGATCGCCCATGTGAGCATGTCCCGCACGTAGAAGTCGGGCTCGACCGAGCACCGCTCGATGAGCACCGGCAGGTACGCGTCGTCCGTGTGGATCCCTGCAGTGAGCGCCGTCTGCAGCCTGACTGATGCGTCCGACGCGCTCAACGCGCTGCGCAGCCGGCTCTCGGGGGATGTCATGTTGTCTTGGGTCATGAGGACCACCTCCACATCCCACTTCACACCTTGTCAGCGTGTCAAGGTCAAGACGGGAACAAGACGCAGTTCCGAGGTGCCTCGAAAGTGACCAGCGGATCAGGCCGATTCATGCGAATGGGCCGACCTGTACGCCGGGTTCTGTTCCGGGGTTCTTCGCCCCTTCGACGGCCATCTCTCTCGGCGACACGTTGCCGTGGCACTCTAGCGGTCTACCCGAGGACTCGGCGAGCCGCGTCATCATCCTCTGTCTGACCTTGCTCCGGACGAGGTTTACCTGGCGGGCCATGTCACCATGGCCCCCGGTGGTCTCTTACACCACCCTTTCACCCTTACCCCTTGCGGGGCGGTCTACTCTCTGTGGCACTTTCTCGCGGATTGCTCCGGGTGGGCGTTACCCACCGTCCTGCCCTGAGGAGCCCGGACGTTCCTCGGTGCGGTCACCCGCCACGCGGCCGTCCAGTCGACCCATTCGCACTCCCAGTCTACTTCTCGGGAGGCCATTCCTACTTCTCGGCGGACTCTGCGATCCGGAGGTCCAGGGGCACGTCGATCGGGAAGGAGCCGAAGAGGCGGGTCGTCGCGACCGCGGCCGCTTCACGCACGGCCTCGGCCGCCGCTTCTGCGTGCTCCTGCGGAACGTGCAGGATGACCTCGTCGTGCAGGAAGAAGGCCAGGTGCGGTGCCTGCGCGAAGGGACCGGATGCCGCGGCCGTGGTGAAGCCCTCGGGGATCTGCTGCAGGCGGTGACGGATCTCGGCGAGCCAGATCAGCGACCACTCGGCGGCAGTCCCCTGCACGACGAAGTTCCGGGTGAATCGCCCCCAGTCACGCGCCCGGCGCCGAGCGAGCGCCACGACCGCCGGATCGGCATCAGCGCCGGTGGCATCGGCCTGCAGACGCATCCACTCCACCGAGGGTCGGGGCGATGATCGGCCGAGCCAGGTGGACACGATGCCGCCGTCCTCGCCCGTGCGCGCCGCCGCGTCGACGAGCGCCATGGCGCGCGGGTACACCTTCCTCAGCCGTGGAACGAGCCGCCCACTGTCACCGGTCGTGGCGCCGTACATCGCACCGAGCACCGCGTACTTCGCCTCCTCCCGGGTGGCCACCGCTCCGGATGCGACGACGCCGGCGTACAGATCGCTCCCCCGCGCCGCCCGCGCCATCGCCTCGTCGGAGGCCATCGCAGCGAGCATCCGCGGCTCCAGCTGCGCGACGTCCGCCACGACGAGAGTCCATCCAGGGTCGGCACGCACCGCAGGGCGCAGACTGCGCGGAAGCTGAAGCGCGCCTCCGCCGGCAGAGGCCCAGCGCCCGGTGACCACGCCACCGGGGATGTACACGGGACGGAACCGCCCGTCGTGCACCCACTCGGCGAGCCACGCCCAGCCGTTGGCACTGAGCAGCCGGGAGAGCTTCTTGTACGCGAGCAGCGGTTCGACGACCGGGTGGTCGTGCTCGGCGAGCTCCCACCGGCTCGTGGACTCCACCTGCACCCCGACACGATGCAGCGCCCTGAGCAGCTTCTGCTGACTGTCGAGGTGCAGTGAGGGGTCGCCGAGGAGTTCCCGCACTCGATCGCCGAGCTCGACCATACGACTCGGCGTTCCACCGGCGACCGGACGCGTGCCCAGCGTGTCGGTCAGGATCGCATCGTGCACGCCCTCGTCCCAGGGCAACCCCGCGGCCCGCATCTCCTCGGCGATGAGTCCGCCCGCCGACTCCGCCGCGCACAGCAGCGTGAGGCGACCATCCGGCGCCGCAGCGATCGTCTCCCGCTGCGCCCGGTACTGACCGAGGGCCGTGACGATCGGGTCCTCTCCGCTCGTGTCGTCGAACACGTCGAACAGCGACGGCGCCGCAACGGTCGGCTCCCGCCGCTCCCACTCGTGCGACGCGGGAAGCGGGGTCGGCACCGCAGAGGTGTCGCGCAGGATCGCATGGCACAGCACCAGATCATGGCTGCGAGAGATCCGCACTCCGTCGCTGAGGAGGAGGGCGTAGGTCTCCGCGGCGGTGCGCATGATCCAGCGCGGAGCGTCGGAGGTCTCCGCGGCGTGGACCCATGCGGACAGCTCGTCGGTGCGCACAGACGTGCGGTTCTGCTCTTCGTCGTCGGCGTCGAGCTCGATCGCGACGTACTCCTGTGCGCCGACGGAGATGAGCGCGATGCGGCGTTCGATCCCCGACGCCGGCGCTGTCATCGGCGGCGGGCGCGGGCACCGCTCATGCGAGCCCGGATTCCTCGGTGCGCACGAGGATGCAGCCGCACTCGGGGCAGGAGACCACGAGGTCGTCCGCCGCGCGGCGGATGTCGTTCAGATCGGTGCTGGGAAGCAGGATGCGGCAACCCTCGCAGGTGCCGCGGGTGAGAAGAGCCGCGCCGGCACTGTTCGTCGCGCGACGGGAGTACTCGGCCAGGAGTTCCGGCGAGACGCCTTCGGCCACGGCCGCTCGATCGCGGGCGAGCTGCGCACCCAGATCCGTCGCCGCGGCGACATCTGCCTTGGCCTGGGCGGTGAGCGCCGACCCCTCGGCGGTGGTCGTCTCCAGGAGAGCCTGCTGTGCGGCGACTGCGGCCTCCGCCTCTTCGAGCCGCCCCATGACGTCGAGTTCCGCGTCTTCGAGGTCGCTCTGCCGCCGGGCGAGGCTCGCCAGCTCGTGCTCGAGCGCCTGCGCGTCCTTCGAGCTGGTCGACGCGGCGAGTCGCTCGGCGTCACGGTTCCGGCGCGCCTCGACGACCGCGACATCGGACTCAAGGCGCTTCAGCTCGGTGCGCACATCGTCGCGAGTGCCGGTGAGGGTCGTCAGCTCGCGGAGCTGCTCCTGGCGGATGGCGACGAGCTCGGTGATCCGCCCCGCCTGGCTCGGCTTGGTACGGGCACGCTCGGCCTGCGCGATGCGCCGGTCGAGGTCGGCGATGTCGAGCAGGGTGCGCTGGTTCTCGGGGCTGGCGTTCACGCTCTCAAATCTAGTCGCTGCGCCGACATCCGCCCATCAGCTCACGTCGCCGTCGACGTAGTACCACTGCCGGTCCTCGCGGACGAAGCGGCTGCGCTCGTGCAGGGAGCCCCGCTCGGCGCCCTGCCGCCAGATCGCCTCGAACTCCACGACGCCCTGGTCATCGAACGGACCGCCGGCCACGCGATCGAGCACGAGCAGCCGCCGCCACTCGAGATCCGGCTCGAAGTCGATCGTCCGCGGCCTCGATGTCGGATGCCAGGTGCGCAGCAGGTGACCCGCATCGTGGCGCCCGAACGCCGTGTACCGCGACCGCATCAGGCGCTCCGCCGTCGGAGCGGGGGCGCCGCGCAGCAGTGGACCGCAGCAGCCGCCGAACACCTCGCCGGACGAGCACGGGCATCGCATCGCGTCGTCGATCACCACGTCATCCGACGCCATGTCCGTCTCTGCTGTCATTCCCTCAGCGTACGCTCGGAGGAAACGCAACGGAGGAGTCACGATGACCACTGTCCCCACCTTCACCGCCCACAACGGCTTCGCACTCCCGGCGATCGGGCTCGGCACGTATGCGCTCAACGGCGATGCCGGAGCGGATGCCGTCACAGGGGGCCTCGAAGCGGGGTACCGGTTGATCGACACGGCCTTCAACTACGAGAACGAGGGTTCGGTCGGCCGAGGAGTTGCCGCATCCGACGTCGACCGCTCGGAGATCATCGTCACCACGAAGCTCCCCGGACGCCACCACGCGTCTCCGAAGGCGCGCACCAGCATCGAGGAGAGCCGTTCGCGTCTCGGGCTCGAGGCGACGGACCTGCACCTGATCCACTGGCCGAACCCGGGCCAGGACGAGTACGTCCAGGCCTGGGCTGCGCTCGTCGACGCGCAGGCGCGCGGAGTGGTCCGGCAGATCGGCGTCTCGAACTTCCTGCCGGAACACCTGGAACGCATCGAGCGCGAGACCGGTGTGCGCCCCGTCGTCAACCAGATCGAGGTGCACCCGTACTTCCCGCAGGAGGAGCAGCTCGCCTACCACCGCGAGCACGGCATCCTCACCGAGGCATGGAGCCCTCTGGGACGCGCCAAGGAGCTGCTCGACGAGGCAGTGATCCATGAGGTCGCCGCCGCGCACGGCGTGACACCGGCGCAGACGGTCCTCGCATGGCACGTCGCCCGTGGCACGGTGTCGATCCCCAAGGCGTCGTCCCGGGAGCATCAGGTCGCGAACCTCACGGCGGCCGAGATCGTGCTCGGCGATGCCGAGGTGGCAGCGATCACCGCACTCGGGCGCCCCGACGGACGGCTGTTCGACGCCGACCCGAGGACCCACGAGGAGTCCTGACCCGCGTCTGGTCAGACGTTCTGCGTCCCCAGCACCCGCAGGAACTCGAGTTTGCTCGCTGCCTCGCTGCCCGGCGCCGCCGTGAGCACGATCAGCGCCTGGGACTCGTCCTCGGTGAACAGCGCCTGACAGTCGACCTCGATCTCGCCGAGCTCGGGGTGCACCATCACCTTGTGCTGCTCGAACCGGCGGCTCACCTCGTGCGCGTCCCACAGCTCGACGAACTCCGGACTCCGCGCAGTGAGCGCCGAGACGATCTCGCCTGCCCGTGAACGCGCCCCCATCACACCGTGGGCCGCACGCAGCGACCCGACGAGCGCACGAGCCTGTCTCGCGTGGTCGGCCTCGCGATACCGACGCCGCTCGTCGTCGGGATAGGCGAACCACCGGTAGATGCCGCTGCGGTCGAGACCGGTGAGCGTGCTCGCGTCGCCCACGAGCGCGCGGGAGGCGTCGTTCTGCACGAGCACCTCGTCGAGAAGCGAGACGACGAAAGCCGGGGTGTCGTGCAGCCGGTCGAGCACGCGGAGGATACCGGGGCGCACGTAGTCGGTGACATGTGCTCGGTCGGGTGCGCTGTGTCCGCAGAGTCGGAACAGGTAGTCGCGCTCGTCCTCGGTGAGCCGGAGTGCGCGCGCGAGCGCCGCGAGGATCTGCACGCTGGGTTGCGGACCCCGCCGCTGTTCGAGGCGGGTGTAGTAGTCGGTCGACATGGTCGCCAGCTGCGCGACCTCCTCGCGGCGCAGGCCCGCCGTGCGACGCCGCGGCCCCGTCGACAGCCCGACGTCGGCGGGCGTCAGAGCATCACGGCGGCGGAGGAGGAATTCGGCCAGTGCATCACGGTCCACCCCCGAAGTATCTCCCGGCGGCGTGATCCGATCCAGGGAGCGCCCGTCCCTGGATGACCGCTCACTGGAGGGCGCTCGACGTCGGTCGGATGCTGGATCCATGGACATCAGCGGAAACACCATCTTCATTCCCGGCGCGACCAGCGGCATCGGCCTCGCTCTCGCTCTGAGCCTGCACGAACGCGGCAACACCGTCATCGTGGGCGGACGCCGACAGGACCGGCTCATCTCGATCGCCGCGGAGCATCCCGGCATCCACACGGTCCGGATCGACACGACGGATGCGCGCAGCATCGATGAGGCTTCCCAGGCCGTGCTCGCCGAGCATCCTGCACTCAACGTGCTCGTCACGATGGCCGGCGTCATGCGCGCCGAGGACTGGAGCACGCCTTCCGGATTCCTGGAGATCGCGGAAGAGACGGTCGCCACGAACATCCTCGGTCCGATCCGCCTCATCGCCGCGTTCATCGACCACCTGCGTGCGCAGCAGGACGCCACGATCATGACCGTGTCGTCGGGGCTCGCTTTCGCCCCGCTTCGTGTGACGCCCACATACAACGCCAGCAAGGCCGCGATCCACATGCTCAGCGAATCGCTGCGCCTGCAGCTGGCGGGGACGAGCGTCTCTGTGCTCGAGCTCGAGCCGCCGGCGGTCCGTACGCCGCTCATGCCGGGTCACGAGGACAACGAGGCAGCGATGCCGCTCGACGAGTTCATCGACGAGGTGACGGCACTGATCGAGTCACAGCCGCACGCCACTGAGATCCAGGTCGAGCGGGTGAAGTTCCTCCGCTACGG
Source organism: Microbacterium sp. Mcb102 (assembly GCF_024519805.1). NCBI lineage: Bacteria > Bacillati > Actinomycetota > Actinomycetes > Micrococcales > Microbacteriaceae > Microbacterium > Microbacterium sp. Mcb102. The sequence goes on from NZ_JALJRG010000001.1 coordinate 926,323, forward strand.
CGAGGCTCGGGGCGACTACGACCAGGTCGTCGCGACGCTGAACCGGACCGACCCGCACGGACGCTGAGAGCGAGGGGCTGCCGGTTCGCGCCGGCGTCCCCTCAGCGGCGCAGATCGGCCGCGGCCGCCTGCAGCGCATCCGCGGACTGACGGAGCAGCCCGAGCTCGTGGTCCGAGAACGAGGTGTTACGGATGGGCACGGCACCCTTCGCACTCACGATCGACGGCACGGACAGCGCGACCCCGTCGAGACCGTGGAAGTCGCGCAGCACGGTGCTCACGGGCATCACGGCGTGCTCGTCGCGCAGGATCGCCTCGACGATACGCGCGCTGGACAGACCGATCGCGTAGTTGGTCGCGCCCTTGCCCAGGATGACCTTGTACGCGGCGTCGCGCACGTCGACCGCGATGTCCTGCAACTCGTCGAGGGTGAATCGCGGGTGCCCCGGCGTCTCCCACTCCAGGATCGGGACCGTGCCGATCGTCGCCCGCGACCACAGCGGGAACTCCGTGTCTCCGTGCTCGCCGACGATGTACGCGTGCACACTGGCGGTCGAGACGCCGGCGCGCTCCCCCAGCTTCCAGCGCAGCCGGGAGGTGTCGAGCACGGTTCCGGAGGCGAAGATCCGCTCCGGCGGAAGCCCCGTCTCCTCCTGCGCGATCACCGTGAGCACATCGCACGGATTGGTGACGATCACGTACACCGCGTTCGGGGCGACCTCGAGCAGATCCGGCATCATGCGACGGATGATGCCGGCGTTGACCTCGGCGAGCTCGATGCGGGTCTGTCCCGGCTTCTGCTTCGCTCCGGCGGTGATGACCACGACATGCGACCCCGCGGCCACCGAGATGTCGCTGCCGCCGACTATGTCGCTCGAACCGGTGAACTGCGTTCCGTGGGCGAGGTCGAGCACCTCGGCCTCCACCTTCTCGGTCGCGATGTCGTAGAGCGCGACATGTCGGGCCGACCCGCGGATCAGCGCCGCGTAGGCGACACTCGATCCCACGCTTCCCGCACCGACGACCGTGAGCTTCGAGTTCTCGATGATCTCCATGCGCTCAGTCTTACAGTGCCGGGCGCCGATCCGGGAGGGGTGGCGCCGGGAGATCTCAGAGCGCTGCGGCGACGGCGGCGGCCGCGGTGGCGTGCGTGAACCGGAACCCCGTGCGCTCGAGCACCTGAGGGCGCACGTCCGCGTCCGGGAGCAGCAGAGACTCCGCCGCATCGCCGAGTGCGAACCGGAGTACCCAGGTCGGCACCGGCAGCCAGAACGGACGGTGCATCCGGGCCGCGAGGGCACGGCCGATGTCGTTCGCGGAGGCAGGAGTGGGCCCCGTCAGATTGACGGGACCGGCGATCTTCTGGTCCAGCACGTGCCGGATCGCCGCCACCTCGTCGTCGAGTGAGATCCACGGCCAGATCTGCGTGCCGCGTCCGAGCGGGCCGGAGACGCCGAACCTGGTCAGCTGGATGAGGGGCTTGAGCACTCCGCGCCGGTGGATGACGGGCGCCGTGCGCAGCAGCGCGACCCTGGTGTGGTCCTCGGCCTGGCGCGCCTCGGCCTCCCAGCGCACGGTGAGGTCGGCCAGGAACGTCTGACCAGCAGTGGAATCCTCCGTGAGCACCTCGCCAGGAACGGACCCGTAGTAGCCGACAGCGGACGCCGACACGAGGGCCGGGGCTTCGGAGCGCAGAGAACGCAGAGCGGTCGTGATCGTCCGCGTCGCCTGCAGACGAGAGTCGACCAGCTCACGACGGTACCCCTTTGTCCACGGCAGCCGCCCGACACTCGCACCGCCCAGTGCGACGATGGCTTCGGCCCCGGCGAGCACGTCCGGATCGAGGGCACGCTCCCCCGGTGCCCATTGCGCCTCGGCGTCGGACCGCGGAGCCCGGCGAACGAGTGCGGTCACCTCGACGCCGTCGGCGCGGAGCGATGATGCGAGGGCGGACCCGATCAGTCCCGATGCCCCGCTGATGACGATGCGTCGCGCCATGTGTGAGAACTCCCCGTCCCTGATCATCGAGTCTTGCCGTGGGTCCGAGGGTACGCGCTCGAGGCTCGAGGAGCTGCGGGCCTTGCGCCGATCGCTCGCGAAGGGTAGGTCCGGTGATCGATTCCTTCCCCGTCTGTCGCAGTCAATCGGCGCGTCGGTAGTGCGTCCAGATAGCTCCGTTCCGGAGCGGCGTCGCCGAGATCAGCGCGAGCCGTCGCGTGCTCGGCAGTCCGCTCTCGTAGAGGGTCGGTCCGTGACCGACGATCCGGGGCTGGACGAGGAACCGGTACTCGTCGACGAGGTCGAGTCGGTCGAGTTCGGCGGCGAGCGAGACGCTGCCGACAAGCACCCCCGCCGGCGTCTCGTCCTTGAGGTTCTGCACACCCTCGCGCAGATCTCCGGCGATGCGATGGCTGTTCGCCCAGGGGAAGTCCTCGCGAGTGGACGACACCACATACTTCGGCTTGGCGTCGAGCTTGACCGCCCATTCCCTCATCGTGGAATCCGCCTCCACTTCTCCACGAGCGACCGCCGGCCACGCACTCTCCATCATCTCGTAGGTCGTGCGACCCCAGAGCATCGCGCCGGCTTCGTCCATGAGCTGAGTGAAGAGGGGATGGGTCTCGTCATCGGCCATGCCCTCCCGATGGTCGACGCAGCCGTCGAGAGTGACATTGATGCTGAAGGTCAGGAGTCCCATGCGGGGAGCCTAGGACTGCGACGCGGTGACCGCCAGAGTTCGAGGTGAGGTGGGCCCTGCCGGGATCGAACCGACGACATCCACGGTGTAAACGTGGCGCTCTACCAGCTGAGCTAAAGGCCCTGGTGCCCCCAGATGCGCACCCTGAACGGAGTCGGGTAGCCGGAAAGAGCAACCCGTCACGAACGCTGCGTCGTGTTAGACACGAAACGCAGGCTCCTCTGTCGCCAAAACCTTCGCGGGGAACCTATCCTCCGAAGGCTGCCAGCGTAAGTCCAGCAGCGATTGCAACGGCTCCATCGGCAACCTTGTCCACTACCCATGCACGGACTTCGCGAAATCTTTCGGTCGCGGTCGCCCGGTCGGAGGCAGACTCAAGTGCGTTGACTTCGTCGAGCGTCTTCGCCACTGCTTCTTGATCTGAAGCCCTCGCGAAATCTGCAAGTTCCCGTAGCGCTTCGGGAACCGACGGAAGCACGATCTGGTTCTGCGTGATGTCTCCATCGACCTTCGCTTTATGTCCCATCGATCCGACTTGACCGTTGTTGACATACTCTTGCTTACCCAAATCAAAGGTCCCTTCTTGAACGTAGATGATCGGGGCTCCCGAATTGGAAGTCGCGATCACTGGAGCGCTGGGAACGGCCGGCGATTCGGTCGCATGTGAACCCTGCAGCGGTAGTGATTGGCGTATCAGATCGACTTGAGAACCACCATGATGCGTCCGGACGACGTCCCGGTTTAGCCCGGTCAGACGAGGTGGAAGTCTGGGAAAGTAGTAGCTTGGGAATGGAGCCATACGTGCCGGAACGTCATCCCAAACGTGCATCCAGAGCTTCTCATCGTTCATCGTCATGTCGGTCGTGATTTGGTCGGTTGCGTTCGAGATCGAATCAATGTAGGTGTCGGCGTCACCATTACATAGAGCCACAACGGCGCTGAGCCAGCGAGATGCAGCGTTGCGGACACCACCGAGCTGCGTCATCGCTTCAGCTGCCTGGGTAAATTGTCCGAGGGCAAGGTGGCAGAAGATCGCCTGCGCTGCCACAGCGCCGTCTCGGCGACCACCCTCCGCGGCGCGAAGAGCCTCCCGATAGTCACCGCGGAGCATGGCTGTCAGCGTAAAGGCCAGGGCGGCTGACTGCTTCGTTAGCGAATCCTGCACGCTTGCCGCATAGCTTGCGACCTCCATCAATCGATCGATCGCCTCATGCTGGAACGCAAGAAATGTCGCCTCTTCAAGGAGTCTGTCGATTAGCTTTCCCGGGCCCCCTTCTCGATGGCGCGCAAGCATCACTTCAAATGCGCCTGCGAAATTCCCAGTGCGATCGAGGATAAAGGACTTTAGTCGAATCAGGTAAACATCGGCGGGGCGGGAAATAGATGCAGACGCCTCATCGATCAACCTAAGCGCCATTTGGGCTTGGCCTCGAAGAAACAACTGTTCGCTGATCGCCACCACAACGCGCTCCGGTTCGCGAGCGCATCGATCTATCGCTCGCTTCGCGAGAGAAATCAAGAACGCATCGGTTTCCACTCGGACCGCGATACGCGTGTACGCCATCCAAAAAGCGAGCGGCGTCTTCGCTTGAGAAGCGAGTCTGGCATGCCGCAGAGCCGTGTAGTCGTCACCCTCGGCTCCGCGCGCTTCAAGCAGCTGGGTTAGAGCAGCGCGCAGAGGCTCAAACCCCTCGTCGTCGTGATCCAGGGCGGCCAGCAGGATCGGGATGCGTTCTCGGGCCACGGCCGCGTCTGTCAGGTCGATCTGAGAGCCGCGATAGGCGCGAAGCAAAAGGCCCCGATACTTGCCAGCAATAGCGTCGACCATATCGTCGCGCCCCGCCTCGCGATAGTGGTGCCTCGCCTCGACGAAGTAACCGCCCGCCGTATTCGCGTCGCGATACGCCGAAGCGTCAATTCTCTTGGCGAAAAAGTCAGCGGCGCGTGCGTGCGCCGTTACATGCCTTCGTTCGAGCTGCACTAATCTGCCGGACGTAAGTTGGCGAACGACGGGGTTGAGTTCGTACCAGGCGTTCGAGCGATCAAGAATAAAAGACAGTGCTAACCTGTTCCTAGCATTCTCCCAATTGTGAATCGTCGCACCAGCTGCCCTGATCGCCTCGATCCGAAATGGGCGACGGAAGACAGAAAGATTCTCCGCCAGCGTGACCGACTCTGGGTCCAGCCTTCCAAGCGACTGGTGCCAAAAATCGCGTTCGAGTCGTGCTGTGAGTTGAGCAGATCGAGGGGTATGGCGTAGCTCCCACGACTCCCGATCGCGCTCGATCATCTCTTCCAATGGCTGGCCGATGAGGCACGCCACGAAAGCTCGCATAGCCCGCGGGTTGTTCCCCAACCAGACCGACACGTCGACCAATAGGGCTTCGTCGAAATCGTCGAGCTTCTGCCGCTCCTCAAGCATCGTGCGAAGTATGTGAACGCCTTGCTCGCTCCCAAGCTGGCCCATGGTGCGGTACTGCGATCGCTCTGTCCACTCGTCTGGGCTCGGCGAACGAGAGGAGACGATGCAGACTCGTCCCGAATGCACTGAAGCAAGCTTCGCAAGCAGTCGTCGCAGATCGACGGAGAGCACGATTCCGTCAGCATCCAGTTGCGTCTCAAAATTATCCAACACGAGGAGAAGACCCTCGTCCTGAACCGCGCGCACGATGTCGTGCTCCCAGTCGCCACTGTCGCCGACATCCTTAATGCCTGCCATCTCAATCTCTGAGACGACGCTGAGAAGAAACTCCTCGTATAGCGCTCCTTCCACGAGCGTTACGAGCACCTTGGGACCGCTCCATGCTTTGAAGTAGTTCCGAACCGACGTCGTCTTCCCTACCCCTGCGAAACCTTCAACGATGGCTAGCGGAAACTCGGCCTTCCACCCGTCGAAGAGCCAACCAACAATCTCTTGCACGCGACTAGCCACGAATCTCCGTATCCTCAGGTCTGAAGACAGTATGGCGCACACCTACAGGCGACACAGAGGCGCCGCGACGGAACGATTACCGAGGCGAGGGAGCAGGACCACTTCCTAGGTGGGCCCTGCCGGGATCGAACCGACGACATCCACGGTGTAAACGTGGCGCTCTACCAGCTGAGCTAAAGGCCCTGGTGCCCCCAGT
>NZ_JALJRG010000001.1:932247-1266430 GCF_024519805.1 Microbacterium sp. Mcb102
CCACGGTGTAAACGTGGCGCTCTACCAGCTGAGCTAAAGGCCCTGGTGCCCCCAGTGTATCGGCCACCCGATGCGCGACTGTGTCGTAGAAGAGGGATAGGCTGATTCCGGCGCGCGTTGTGCACAGCTGACAAGGCTGCCCGTGTCGCTTCCCGTTTCCTTGGCATGACCTGCCAGCTTGACGAAAGGTTCGCCCCGTGACCGTGCACGACCAGGATCCTTATTCCCAGGGCCCACTCGACAGCGATCCGGAGGAGACCGGCGAGTGGCAGCAGTCCCTCGACGAGCTGGTCGATGCCAAGGGCCACGGCCGAGGCCGCGAGATCATGCTCAGCCTCCTCAAGCGCTCGAAGGAGCTGCACCTGGGCGTGCCGATGGTCCCGACGACGGACTACATCAACACCATCGCGTCCGAGAACGAACCCGAGTTCCCCGGTGACGAGGAGATCGAGCGCCGCTACCGCGCCTGGATCCGGTGGAACGCCGCGATCACGGTGCACCGTGCGCAGCGCCCCGGTATCGGCGTCGGCGGTCACATCTCGACCTACGCCTCGTCGGCGGCTCTCTACGAAGTCGGCTTCAACCACTTCTTCAAAGGTGCCGACAACCCGGGCGGCGCCGACCAGATCTTCATCCAGGGTCACGCCTCCCCCGGCACCTACGCCCGCTCCTTCCTCGAAGGACGCCTGAGCGAGGACCAGCTCGACGGCTTCCGCCAGGAGAAGTCGCACGCGCCGCACGGCATCCCCTCCTATCCGCACCCGCGCCTGATGCCGGAGTACTGGCAGTTCCCGACCGTGTCGATGGGTCTCGGCCCGATCAACGCGATCTACCAGGCGATGTCGAACAAGTACCTCGAGAACCGTGGCATCAAGGACACGTCCCAGTCGCACGTCTGGGCGTTCCTCGGCGACGGCGAGATGGACGAGGTCGAGAGCCGCGGCCAGCTGCAGGTCGCCGCCAACGAGGGCCTCGACAACCTGACCTTCATCGTCAACTGCAACCTGCAGCGCCTCGACGGCCCGGTGCGCGGCAACGGCAAGATCGTCCAGGAGCTGGAGTCGTTCTTCCGCGGCGCCGGCTGGAACGTCATCAAGGTCGTCTGGGGCCGTGAGTGGGACGACCTGCTCGCCCGCGACACCGAGGGCGCTCTGCTCAACCTGATGAACGTCACACCCGACGGTGACTACCAGACGTACAAGGCCGAGTCCGGTGCCTACATCCGCGAGCACTTCTTCGGCCGCGACGAGCGCGCAGCCGCCCTCGTCAAGGACTACTCCGACGACGACATCTGGAACCTCAAGCGCGGTGGCCACGACTACCGCAAGGTCTACGCCGCGTTCAAGGCAGCGACCGAGCACAAGGGCAAGCCCACCGTCATCCTCGCGAAGACCGTCAAGGGCTACGGCCTCGGTCCGCACTTCGAGGGCCGCAACGCGACCCACCAGATGAAGAAGATGACGCTGGACAACCTCAAGACGTTCCGCGACGCGATGCACATCCCGATCACGGACGCGCAGCTCGAAGAGAACCCGTACCTGCCCCCGTACTACAACCCGGGCCCCCAGGACGAGACGATCCAGTACATGCTCGAGCGCCGTCAGGCACTCGGCGGCTACCTGCCGGAGCGCCGCTCGACGCACGTCGGCCTGTCGCTGCCGGACGACACCGCATATGCGCTTCCCAAGAAGGGTTCCGGCACGCAGGAGATCGCCACCACCATGGCATTCGTCCGTCTGCTCAAGGACCTGCTGCGTTCGAAGGACTTCGGCCACCGCATCGTGCCGATCATCCCCGACGAGGCGCGCACGTTCGGTATGGACGCGTACTTCCCCTCGGCGAAGATCTACAACCCGAACGGCCAGCACTACACGTCGGTCGATCGCGAGCTGCTCCTCGCCTACAAGGAGAGCCCGCAGGGCCAGATCGTGCACGTCGGCATCAACGAGGCCGGCGCACTCGCAGCCTTCACCGCCGCCGGAACCTCCTACGCCACGCACGGTGAGCCGCTCATCCCGGTCTACATCTTCTACTCGATGTTCGGCTTCCAGCGCACGGGCGACGCTCAGTGGGCTGCCGGAGACCAGATGGCCCGCGGCTTCATCATGGGCGCCACCGCCGGTCGCACCACCCTCACCGGTGAAGGCCTCCAGCACGCCGATGGCCACTCGCATCTGCTCGCCGCCACCAACCCGGCGACGATCTCGTACGACCCGGCCTACGGCTACGAGATCGCGCATATCGTGCGCTCCGGTCTCGCTCGCATGTACGGCGGCAACCACGAGGACCCCAACGTGATGTACTACATCACGCTCTACAACGAGCCGATCGTGATGCCCGCCGAGCCGGAGAACGTGGACGTGGACGGTATCGTCCGCGGCATCCACCGCATCTCGGTCGGCGAGGGCGACGGCCCCCGCGCGCAGCTGTTCGCGTCGGGTGTCGGACTCCCCTGGGCTCTCGAGGCCCAGGAGCTGCTGAAGAACGACTGGGGCGTGATCGCCGACGTCTGGTCGGTCACCTCCTGGACCGAGCTGCGCCGCGACGGCCTCGCCGCTGACGAGCACAACTTCTTGCACCCCGAGGCGGAGCCGCGCACCGCGTACCTCACCCAGAAGCTCCAGGGCGCGGAAGGTCCGGTCGTCGCGGTCAGCGACTTCATGCACGCCGTGCAGGACCAGATCCGCCCGTGGGTCCCGAACCGCTTCGCCACGCTCGGCGCCGACGGCTTCGGCTTCTCGGACACCCGTGCAGCTGCTCGTCGCTTCTTCAAGATCGACGGCCCGTCGATCGTCGTCCGCACGCTGCAGTCGCTCGCCGAAGACGGCAAGGTCGACCGCTCGCTCGCGGCGCAGGCGATCGAGAAGTACCGTCTGCACGACGTGAACGCCGGCACCAGCGGCAACGCGGGTGGCGAAAGCTGAGCCCTCAGTGACAGGTTCTTCTCCTTCCGGCATGGACAAGGCCGCGACGCTCACCTGGCTGCGCCGGATCTCCGGTGACATCGCCTCGGTGACGATCAAGCGCCTGGAGGACACCCTCCCGTGGTACGCCGACATGCCACCAGCCCGCCGCTCCGCGGTCGGGCTGGTGGCCCAGGCGGGAATCACGTCGTTCATCCAGTGGTACGAAGACCCCAACTCCACGCCGTGGATCGCGGCGGACATCTTCGCCGCGGCACCGCGTGAGCTGCTGCGCAGCGTCAGCCTCCAGCAGACTCTGCAGCTCATCCGCGTGACGGTCGAGGTCACCGAGGAACGCGTCGCCGGTCGGGGGAACGATCTCCGCGAGGCGATCCTGCTGTACTCCCGCGATGTCGCCTTCGCGGCAGCCGACGTGTACGCCAGAGCCGCAGAGGCTCGAGGCCTCTGGGATGCGCGCCTCGAAGCCCTCGTCGTCGACTCGATCCTCACCGGCGAAGCCGACGAAGAGCTCCCGAGCCGGATCGCGGCACTCGGCTGGCACGGTCACGGCGAGGTCGCCGTCCTGGTCGGCACCACCCCTCCACAGTTCGACGTGGACCTCGTCCGCCGAACGGCCAGGAAGCTCGCCGTCGACGTGCTCATCGGCGTTCAGGGCTCTCGTCTCGTCCTCGTCCTCGGGCGCGCACGCGCCGAAGGAGCTGAAGGGGAAGAAGAGGAGCTGGGGTTCCAGGAGATCGCGACCAGGCTCGAGCCGTCGTTCGGACCGGGTTATGTCGTACTCGGGCCCGCTGTCGCGGCGCTCGTCGACGCGAGCCAGAGCGCGCGGGCAGCCCTGGCCGGTTTCGCGGTCGCCCGTGCCTGGCGCAGCGCACCCCGTCCGGTCGAAGCCGACGACCTGCTCCCGGAACGAGCCCTCGCCGGAGACCCGCTCGCGAAGCAGACGCTGATCGAGCGCATCTTCCGTCCCCTGCAGGCGCACTCCACCGACCTGGTCACCACCCTCTGGAGCTACCTCGACAACGGACGCTCCCTCGAGGCGACGGCCCGCGAGCTCTTCGTGCACCCGAACACCGTGCGCTACCGACTCAAGCGCGTGAGCGAGGTCATCGGGTGGGATGCCACCGGTCCCCGCGAGGCGCTCATCCTGCAGACCGCGCTGATCCTCGGCTCCATCGGCACGGCGGAGCAGGTGCGGCGACGAGCCCCGCTTCGGCGACAGCAGCGCTGATACCCGGCCGATCTGTGCGCCACACACAAGGGTTTCTCGCAATCTTGTGATGGATCATCCACCGCTCTGCCGCAATCGTTGGCAGACTGGGTGGGTGATTGTCGTCGTATGCCCTGGTCAGGGCTCGCAGACCCCCGGTTTCCTCGCTCCTTGGCTCGAGCTCGACGGAGTGGCCGAGCGCCTCGCCGCGTACTCGGATGCCGCAGAGGTCGATCTCCGCGAACACGGCACGGTGTCGGATGCCGATACCATCCGTGACACGCGCATCGCGCAGCCGCTCATCGTCGCAGCGTCCCTGATCGCCGGTGACGCACTCGTCCAGAAGGCGGGACGCCGCGCCGACGGCATCGCCGGACACTCGGTGGGCGAGATCGCGGCGCTCGTGGGCAGCGATGTGATCGACGCCGAGACCGGCATGCGCCTCGTCGGCATCCGCGGTCGTGCGATGGCCGATGCCGCAGCGCAGGAGCAGACCGGCATGAGCGCGGTTCTCGGTGGCGATGAGGAAGCCCTCCTCGCACGACTCGCCGAACTCGACCTCGCCCCCGCGAACTACAACGGCGGTGGACAGATCGTGGTCGCCGGCGCGCTTCCTGCCCTCGCAGCTCTCGCCGAGGAGCCCCTCAAAGGCACGCGCGTGATCCCCCTCCAGGTCGCCGGTGCGTTCCACACCCGCTACATGGCCTCGGCCGTCTCGGCCCTCCGCGATGCGGTCGCCGATGTCACGCCCGCGAACCCCGACATCACGCTGTGGACCAATCGTGACGGCTCTGCCGTCGCTGACGGCGCTCAGGCGCTCAGCTACCTCGTCGACCAGGTCTCCTCCCCCGTGCGCTGGGACCTGTGCATGCGGTCGTTCTCCGACGCCGGCGTCACCGGTGTGATCGAACTCACTCCCGCTGGCGCCCTGGTCGGACTCGCCAAGCGCGGCCTCCGTGGCGTGCCGACCGTTGCTGTGAAGACCCCCGAAGACCTCGATGCAGCCGTCGCGCTGCTGAACGGAGAAGCCGCATGAGCGTCACCCTCGCCCAGGTCACCGGCCCCGCCTACACCCGCATCTACTCGTACGGTGCCGCCCGCGGTGAGAACGCCGTGCCGAACGAAGACCTGATCGGGCCGATCGATTCCAGCGACGAGTGGATCCGCCAGCGTACCGGCATCATCACTCGTGCCCGTGCCGACAAGGGCACCGACGCCATCGACCTCGCCACCACGGCCGCAGCCGAGGCCATCGAGAAGTCGGGCGTGCCGGCCGATCAGGTCGACCTGGTGATCGTCGCGACCATCAGCAACCCGAAGCAGACCCCCTCGGTCTCGGCCATCGTCGCCGACCGCGTCGGTGCGAATCCGGCCGCCGCCTACGACATCAACGCGGCCTGCGCCGGATACGCCTACGCGATCGCCCAGGCCGACGCCCTGATCAAGGCCGGAGCAGCCCGCTACGCACTGGTCATCGGCACCGAGAAGCTGTCCGATGTCGTCGACCCGACCGACCGCAGCATCTCGTTCCTCCTCGGCGACGGGGCGGGTGCCGCACTGATCGGCCCGAGCGACACGCCGGGCATCGCCCCCGCTGTCTGGGGCTCCGACGGCTCGAAGGCCGACGCCGTGGGCATGAACGGCACGCTGACCGACTTCCGCGACGGCGTGGTGCCGTGGCCGACCCTGCGCCAGGAGGGCCAGACGGTCTTCCGCTGGGCCGTGTGGGAGATGGCCAAGGTCGCGCGCGAGGCGCTCGACCGGGCCGGCGTCGAGCCCGCCGACATCGCCGCATTCATCCCGCACCAGGCGAACATGCGCATCATCGATGAGTTCGCGAAGCAGCTGAAGCTGCCGGAGACCACGGTGATCGCCCGCGACATCGAGACCACGGGCAACACCTCGGCGGCGTCGATCCCCCTGGCGAGCCACCGTCTGATGGCCGAGCACCCCGAGCTCTCGGGCGGTCTCGCCCTGCAGATCGGCTTCGGCGCCGGACTCGTGTTCGCCGCACAGGTCGTCGTCCTTCCCTGAGAATGCGCTGACCTTCTCTAGACTGTTCCACGGTTCCGAATACAACCCGTAAGAAAGAGGAAGACCACATGGCTTTCACCAACGATGAGGTCCTCGCAGGCCTCGCAGAGCTCATCACCGACGAGACCGGCATCAACGCCTCCGAGGTCGCCCTTGAGAAGTCGTTCACCGATGACCTCGATATCGACTCCATCTCGATGATGACGATCGTCGTCAACGCCGAAGAGAAGTTCGGCGTCACCATCCCCGACGACGAGGTCAAGAACCTGAAGACCGTCGGCGACGCCGTCAGCTTCATCGTCGCGGGCCAGGAGTAATCCCGGCAGGATGCCACCCCCCACCTCGCGGGGAGTGGCATCCTCCGCCCTGCCCTCTCACCCCCTTCGACGTTCGACAAGGAACCACACCCCATGACCAAGCGCATCGTCGTCACCGGCATCGGCGCCACATCCGCCATCGGCGGCACGGCCCCGGAGAACTGGACGAACCTGCTGGCCGGAATGTCCGGCACCCGCACGCTCGAGCACGACTGGGTTCAGCAGTACGAGCTGCCCGTCACGTTCGCCGCCGAGGCGATCGTGCGCCCGGAAGAGGTGCTCCCCCGCCACGAGGCCAAGCGCCTGGATCCGTCGTCGCAGTTCGCCCTCATCGCGGCCCGCGAGGCATGGGCCGACGCCGGTTCCCCCGAGGTCGCGCCCGAGCGCCTCGGCATCGACTTCGCCACCGGCATCGGTGGTCTCTGGACCCTGCTGGACGCCTGGGACACGCTGCGTGAGAAGGGCCCGCGACGGGTCATGCCGCTGACGGTCCCGATGCTCATGCCGAACGCCGCTGCGGGCAACCTCTCGCTGCAGTTCGAGGCTCGCGCCTATGCGCAGACCGTCGTCAGCGCGTGCGCCTCCAGCACGGAGTCGATCATCCACGCTTTCCACCACCTGCAGGACGGTCTCGCGGACGTCGTGATCGCCGGTGGCACCGAGTCCGCGATCCACCCGATCACAATGGCTTCGTTCGCATCGGCGCAGGCACTGTCGCGTCGGAACGACGATCCTGCCCACGCCTCCCGCCCCGGGGCCATCGACCGTGATGGGTTCGTCATGGGTGAGGGTGCGGCCGCGCTGATCCTCGAGACCGAGGAGCACGCCAAGGCTCGCGGCGCCAAGATCTACGGCTACGTGCTCGGCGGCGGAGTCACTGCCGACGCGTACCACATCACCGGGAACGACCCCGAGGGCAACGGCGCAGCACGAGCCGTCACGCAGGCGCTCGACGAGGCCGGCGTGACCGCTGACCAGGTCACGCACATCAACGCGCACGCGACGTCGACCCCGGTCGGCGACCCGAACGAGTACGTCGCGCTCAAGAAGGTCTTCGGCGACCGGATCGACGAGATCCCCGTGTCGGCGACGAAGGCCTCCACCGGACACCTGCTCGGTGGTACGGGGGCACTCGAAGCGATCTTCTCGCTTCTCGCGCTGCGTGATCGCGTCGCTCCGCCGACCATCAACATGACCGAGCCCGACCCGGCGGTTCCGTTCCGTCTTTCCGGCGAGGCCACGCCGCTCGGCGACGGCCCCCAGATCGCCATCAGCAACTCGTTCGGGTTCGGCGGACACAACGCCGTGCTGGTCGTCGCCAGCGCCGACTGACCCTGCATACACGAAGAGAGGCCCCGGGATTCCGAGGGCCTCTCTTCGCGCAACAGGACCGGAGTCCGAAGCCGCTCAGACGGCGCGCAGTGCCCCGAGCTGACGCGAACGGGCTTCACGGATGCGCGTGATGCGGGGCAGGAACCACCCGATCAGCGGACCGACTCCGAAGGCGAAGAGCACCGTTCCGACGCCCACCGGGCCGCCGAGGAGGAAGCCGACGAGCAGCACACTTCCCTCGATCAGGGTGCGGACGAGCCACACCGCCCATCCGGTGCGGCGGACCAGCCCCGTCATCAGGCCATCGCGCGGCCCAGGCCCGAAGTCGGCAGCGATGTAGAGGCCCGTCGCGAAGGCGAGGAGCAGGAGCCCGAAGACGAACATGGGGGCACCGATCCACACCGAAGCGGGCTGCGGGATCAGGAAGAGCGCCAGATCGGCGCTCGGGCCGACCAGGAGCGCGTTCAGCACCGTGCCGAGCCCCACCCGCTGACGCAGCGGGATCCACAGCAGTAGCACGACGATCGAGACGAGCACGGTCATGGCCCCGTATCCGACGCCTGTCTGCCCCGCCAGGCCCAGCGCCAGAACATCCCACGGCGCCACACCGATGCCGCCTCGTACCATGAAGCCGAGTGCCACACCGTAGAGGAACAGACCGACGAGAAGCTGCACGAGCCGCTCGACGAGGTCACGCCGGCTGGTGGCGGCTATGGGGAGGAACAGAGAACGGAGGAACATCCTCCTACTCTGGCCCGTGGACCACGGTCCGATGCGAAGCCACTCGCCGCAAAGTGGCCTGCGCATATCAGACCACTTTGCGCCATGCTGGAGGCATGGGATCACGGCTCGTCGAACAGCTCGGAGTGGATAACGTCGCGGGCACCGCGGCGACGGCGCTCGCCGACCGCATCAGGGCGCTGATCCTCGACGGCCGTCTCACGGTCGGCGAGCGTCTGCCGAGTGAGCGGGCGCTCGCGCTCGAACTGCGCCGATCACGCTCGACGATCACCCGCACCTACGGCCTGCTGGAGGCCGACGGCTACGTCTCCCGCCTGCACGGAGGAAGCACCCGGGTCACGCTGCCGCACGGTCGCACCGCTGCGGGCGCGGACGCCGACGACGACGCCATCGACCTCTCGATCGCCTCGATGGATTCGACACCCGGCCTGTACGACGCGACAGTCCGCTCCCTTCCCCGCCTCGCGGCCTTGCGCGGCACCAGCGGGTATTCGCTCCGCGGGCTCCCTGAGCTCCGTGAAGCCGTCGCCCAGCGGTTCCGCGATCGCGGAGCACCGACCTCCGCCGACGAGATCATCATCACGTCGGGGGCGCTCAACGCCGTGAACCTGATCCTCACGGCCATCGGGCGTCGCGGTGAAAGGGCACTGGTCGAGCAGCCGACGTTCCCCCACGCGCTCGAAGCGCTGCACCGGCACGGATACCGACCGGTGCCCACGCCCGTCGACGTCGACGGCTGGGACACCCGGCATCTGAACGAGACGCTTCTCGGGACGCGTCCGCACATCGCCTACCTCATCCCCGACTTCCACAACCCCACCGGCGCGACGCTTCCCGATGACGAGCGCTCGCGGATCGTGACGACGGCTCGGAACGTCGGCACCCACCTCATCGTCGACGAGACGACCGCAGAACTCGACATCGATCGCGGCTGGGCGCCTGCACCGATGGCTGCGAGCGGACCGAATGTCATCACCGTCGGATCGATGTCGAAGATCGCCTGGGGCGGTATGCGCATCGGCTGGATCCGCGCGGAGCGCTCTGTGATCGCGCGACTGCTCGCCGTGCGCCCCTCCTTCGAGTTGGGCACCGCCCTGCTGGAGCAGTGCATCGCCGTGGAGCTGTTGGACGACATGCCGGCGTTGACGTCTCACGTTCGCCGCAGGTTGCGCGCAGGGCGCGACGCGGTCGAGCGCGGTGTCTCAGGGATCGCCGGGTTCCGGATGCCGTCTACGCCCGGCGGCCTCTCGGCCTGGATCGACATCGGGGCGCCGCTCTCCACCTCCCTCTCCCTGGCTGCGCGAGAGCATGGTCTCGTGCTGCCGCCGGGCCCCCGCTTCACGACCGGCGGCGTGCTCGAACGTCGACTGCGCATCCCCATCACCCTCCCGCCGGAGCGGACGACCGAGGCCATGCAACGACTGGCTCTCGCCTGGGAAGACGTGCGCGGCGGCGCGCACTCGCGCACCCACGAGCTGCAGCACACCGCCGTGATCTGACCGGCGAGCCACCGCTGCGCGACGAGGACCCCGCCTCTTTTCGGGGCGGGGTCCTCGTCGTGCGGAGCGGGGATACGTCTTCTCAGCGTCCGGGATGATTCACCGGCATCCGATACTCACGCCTCCCCCGCTCCCGGTCTGTGGTGTCGGCTAGCCGACCTTGTGGAGCCAGACGACCCTGGCGTCGTCGCTGGCATGACGGAACGGCTCCAGTTCCTCGTCCCAGGCGGACCCGAGCGCGATGTCCAGCTCGCGCTGCAACTCGATCGCACTGCCCGCGGCGATCTCCATCGCATAGCGGATCCGATCCTCGCCGATGACGATGTTGCCGGCGGCATCCGTCTGGGCGTAATGGATGCCCAAGTCGGGAGTGTGCAGCCAGCGTCCGCCGTCGCTGCGCGGAGTGGGGTCCTCGGTCACCTCGAACCGCAGATGCTCCCACCCGCGGATGGACGTCGCGAGAGCAGCACCCGTGCCGACAGGGCCGTCCCAGTAGAACTCGGCCCGCCGGGCACCCTCGAGGACGGGCTGCGCGGTCCAGTCGAAATTCACCGCACGCCCGATAGCGCGACCCACCGCCCATTCGAGGTGTGGGCAGAGCGCGCGAGGCGCAGAGTGGATGAACACCACTCCGCGTGAGTAAGCCGTCGCCATGATCTCTCCGTTTCATCAGGTGCGTCTTCCCCAACGACCTGAACCACGAAGTGGCGAGAATATGCGGTTGTGGGCCCATTCTCGCCGAGATCTCCTGAAATCACAAGCATGTGATTCGACGACGAAGGCCCCGGTCACAGGGACCGGGGCCTTCGCAGTGCTCAGAAGAGGATCAGGCCTCGCTCATGGCCTGCTTGACCTGCTGGCCCTTCGCCGCGTAGTACGCCGCACGTGCAGCGTCCTTGCGCGCCTGCTCGGCGTAGCCGAACTCCAGCGTCTCCTGGTCGACCTCGTAGTTGGGGACATCGTCAGTGCCGTGGTACTTCTCGATGTAGGCGTCGAGCTCGGGGCCCGAGGTCCACGACGTGATGAGGCAGTAGCGCGGCTCGGTGCCGTTGTGCGTGGCCGCGTGCCACAGGCGCTGAGTGTCGACGATGAGCTGCGCGCCGGCCGGAAGAGCGATGCGGTACTCGATGCTCGGGTCGGTGCGGTTCTCGCGCAGGACGAAGTAGCTGTCCTTGTCGTCCGTCAGGTTGAAGAAGCCGCGGACCACCCAGCCGGTACCGTCGGGGTTCAGACGGTTGTTGTCGTCCTGGTGCAGGTTGTAGAGGCACTCGCCGTAGGGGGTCGGCTGCAGCTCGATCACGCGGCAGCGGCCGACGTTGGCGCCGGGCTCCTGCGCACGACGCGTCAGGTTCGGAGCCTTCTCGGTCTGCGAATCGATCCAGACGCCGTCCTTGTCGGTGCGCGGCGGCTTGTGGTTCCAGAAGCCGTTGCACTCGATGTCGCCGAAGGCACTGGCGAGCGGCGCGAAGCGGGTGTCACCCGACGACTTCCAGTCGTTGTACTCGATGTCGAGCCATTCCTTGGGGTCGAGCTCCTGGTTGTAGCTGTCGAGGACGACGAATCCCTTTTCCTCGAGGGCAGCGGACTTGATGTAACCCATGATCGAGTCATGTTCCTTTCATCGGGGGCCAGCACGTTTTAACAGGCCCTGATAAGGCAAGCCTAACAGCGAAGCCCGCGAGCCCTTCGGAGGTCGGCCGTGGATAACCGAATAGACTGATCGGGGCGCCCGGCGAGTCCTCGGCACCCGTCGCTACGGGAGGACGAGACACCAGTATGAGCACCGCGACCAACGTCGAGGCGACAGCAGTCAACACGATCGAGTGGCTCGCGGCGGGCAGCACCACCATCGTCGTCCCCGTGTATCAGCGGCAGTACCGCTGGGACATCGGCGGGTGCGAGCGTCTCCTCTCCGACATCCGCGCCGTCGCGCGGGAGGACGACGCCCACCGCCACTTCATCGGCTCGATCCTCTCCGCCGAAGACGGCACGTCGACCGATTCCGACCTGATCCTCATCGACGGCCAGCAGCGCATCACCACGCTGATGCTGCTGGTCGCCGCGCTGCACCATGCGATCCGCGACACCGATGCCGCTCTGGCCGCCTCGTTGGAACGCGTGCTCGTACGCTCGGACGACCGTGGCCGCACCAAGCTGCGCCCGCACGATGCGTGGGCCGAGTTGTACGAGTCCGTCGTGCTCGACCGCCGCGACGACGCGGACCGCGAATCCCGCTTCGACGACAACTACGCCTTCTTCCGCAGTCAGATCCACGTTGACGAGGTTCCCCTCATCTGGCGTGGGCTGCAGAAGCTCGAGCACGTGTCGATCACCCTCGGAGCCCAGGCGAACGCCCAGCAGATCTTCGAGAGCCTGAACTCCACGGGCGAGCCGCTGCGCGACCACGAGCTCATCCACAACTACATCCTGATGGGGCTCAGCCACGCGGAGCAGGTCGACGTCGAAGCCGGGTTCTGGGTGCCGATCGAGCATCACACCGGTGAGGCCATCGGCGCGTTCTGGCGGCACTACCTCGTGCTCGTCACCGGCCGCGAGGTGGCGGCGAACGGCGAGCACGGCGTGTACAGCGCGTTCCGGCAGTCCTTCCCCCGCGTCGACGTCACCCACCTGCAGGCAGACGCGGAAGAGTGGCGGCACTACGCAGAGGTATACGGCATCCTCCTCGATCCCTCACGGGAGAAAGACCCGGAGATCGCGCAGCAGCTGCGGCACGTCAACACCTTCGGGCGCTCGTCGTATCCCCTCGTGCTGAGCGTGTACAGCGATCACGCGCGGGGCGTCATCGACCGCGCCGAACTCCTCGAGACGCTGGAGTGGATCCAGTCGCTGTACCTCCGCCGCGCGCTGGTCAACCTTCCGGCCGAGAGGCTGATCGCCAGGCTCTGCCGCGCACGCCGGGAAGGTCGCGATTCGCTCGCCCGCGCCTTCGCGCGGATCACCCCCTCCGACGAGCGTGTGAGCGCGGTACTGAAGTACAGCGAGCTCCCCCACCCCGCTTACGTGCTCGGTCGCCTGGAAGGCGTCGGCGACGTCGACGGGTTCGACGTGGAGCACATCGTGCCCACTGTCCCCGGCGACGCCTGGTCGGGAGACGGAGAACGCCCCTGGAACGAGTACTCCGAGGACGAACAGAACAGCCATCGCGCGCTCGCCCCGACTCTCGGCAACCTGACCCTGCTCGAGCAGCCGTTGACCGAGCGCGTGTTCGGCGCCGCCTTCCCCGTCAAGCGAGATGAGGCGTATGCCCGCAGCGCGGTGCCGGCGACCCGCGAGCTGGCCGAGGTCCCGACCTGGAACACGGCCGCCATCACCCGGCGCACGGTCGCCCTCACCGCCGACCTGATCCGCATCTGGGCGCGACCGGCACTGCCGGAGATCGACGACGACGGCCTGACCCCGATCCTGGATGCCGTGCGCCGTCGCGGCTGGCCGACCGGCTGGGAACGCGAGTTCGACTACGTCGAGTACCGCGGTGAGCGCTGGGAGGTCCCCGACGTGAAGTACCTCTTCAACCGGGTCTTCCGACGCGCGTGGACCGACACGAGGGCCGCTGCCCTCGCCTACTGTGCCGCCCACGGCGGGCCGATCTACCAGGGCAGGGCGTGGAAGGGGCAGTGGGACGCGCTCGACGAATCCCACTTCCTCTACATGGGCTGGGACTCCAACTACATGATGACCGCCGTGCAGGGGGTGCTCGAGGAGTCGGGCATCGCCTCGGAGGTCTTCGTCAAGTACTCCTACATCGGGAATGTGATGTGATCATGACCACCGTCGTCCGCAAGCTGCTGGATCTCACCGTCGAAGAGCACACGCTCACCGTCCCTCTCGTATGGGGCGATCCCGCCGACTCCCGCACCATCGACATCTTCGCGCGCGTGGTCGCCCGCGAAGGCGGTGAGACCCTCCCCTATCTGGTCTTCCTGCAGGGCGGACCGGGGCACGAAGCTCCCCGCCCGTTCCATTCTTCGACGTCGCCGGCCTGGCTGGATGAAGCTCTCGCCCACTACCGTCTGGTGCTCCTCGACCAGCGCGGAACGGGCCGCTCGACCCCGGTCGGCGATCACGATCTCGCCCGCGGCGCCGAGGCCGTGGCCGAGCAGCTGACCCACCTGCGCGCCGACTCGATCGTGCGCGACTGCGAGGCGATCCGCGAACACCTGGGAGCTGCCACCTGGAGCGTGCTCGGGCAGTCCTTCGGCGGCTTCACGACACTGGCCTACCTCTCGACGGACGCGTCCTCGCTGCAGGACGTCTTCATCACGGGCGGACTCAGCGCGATCGGGCGCCACCCCGATGATGTGTACGCGCTCTGCTACGAGAAGATGCGCACGACCTCCGAGCGTTACTACCGTCGGTTCCCGGAGCACCGCGACGCCATGCGGCGACTCGTCGATCTGGCAGACGCCGGCGATATCGTCCTCCCCGACGGCGAGGTCGTGTCCCGATCGCGGTTGCGATCGATGGGCTCGGCCCTCGGCACGAACGACGGCTGGCAGACCGTCTGGTCGTTGCTCGAGCGTGACCCTTCCTCCAATGCCTTCCGGCACGACCTGATGCACGCGATGCCGTTCGACGGCCGCAATCCGCTGTATTTCGCGTTCCACGAGTCCAGCTACGCCGACGGCCACGCCACCCGATGGTCGGCCGAACGCACAGAGCCCTCCGACTTCCGCGACGACCCGACGCTCTTCACGGGCGAGCACATCCGGCGCGACTGGACCGAGACGGTTCCCGCCTTCCGCCCCTGGCGTGACGTCACCCTCGCGCTCGCGGAGTACGAATGGCCGAGCATCTACGACGCCGAGGCGATCGCCGCGTCCGGGGCTACGGGCGCCGCCGCCGTCTATGTCGACGACGTGTACGTCCCGATGGAGTTCTCGCTCGAGACAGCACGCCTGCTACCCGGCGTGAAGCTGTGGGTGACCAGCGAGCACGAGCACAACGGGCTGCGCTCGGGTCCCGTGCTGTCGCGCCTCATCGACCTGGCGCAGGGCCGCCGCCTGCGCTGAGGATCTCCGCCTCGAGGAGGATGCCGCTCTTCTCCGTCACGCCTATCCTGAAGTCATGAAGGACGTGATGGCGTGGGCGACCGTGATCATCGTGCTGGGCATGGGCCCCGCTCTGCTGATCTTCGGGATGATGCACACCTTCTCGCGGAAGCCGGTCGAGGAGAAGTACGAGCACGTCGCCAACGGCGGCCTCGTCGGCGTCTTCGACAGCGTCTGGTCGCCCAGTGCCCATGAGGCGAACCAGGAACGCGACCGGCAGACGCAGCGGACGGCACCGGCGCCCTCGCCCGGCGACCCGCCGAGCCGCATCGACTCCGGCCGTATCGTCATCGACGTCTGAGACCGTCCCAGAGCCCTCGAGGAACGAAGAAGGCCCCACGCTCCGAGGAGCGTGGGGCCTTCTTCGTGGCAGTCGTTACTTGGACGAGCCGCCGAAGCCCTTGAAGCGCTGGTTGAACTTCTCGACGCGGCCGGCCGAGTCCATGATGCGCTGCTTGCCCGTGTAGAACGGGTGCGACGCGGACGAGATCTCGACATCGATGACGGGGTACTCCACGCCGTCCAGCTCGATGGTCTTGTCGCCGGTCACGGTCGAACGGGTGAGGAACGTCTCGCCCGAGCCCAGGTCGCGGAACACGACAGCCTTGTACTCGGGGTGAATGTCAGTCTTCATGGGATTCCTTAGTTGCTGCCCTGGATTGTGCCAGGGACGAGGGAAGTCTGCGGTGCGGAGAGCACCAAGGATCAATTCTATCAGACCTGGATCAGGATGCTGCGCGGGCGGCGTAGCGGCCGTCTTCGCTGCTGAGCACGATGGGCATGCCGAACGTGTCGGTGAGTGCCTCGGCCGTGAGCATCTCGGCGATCGGTCCGGCAGCGACGATCGCTCCGTCGCGAATCAGCATCACGTGCGTGAAGCCCACCGGGATCTCCTCGACGTGGTGCGTCACCATCAGCATCGCCGGCGTCGTCGGCGAGGAAGCGTACCCACTGAGCAGCGCCAGCAGCTCTTCTCGCGATCCGAGATCGAGCGAGGCGGTGGGCTCGTCCAGCAGCAGCAGCTCCGGATCGGTCATCACGGCGCGCGCGATCTGCACGCGCTTCTGCTCGCCATCGCTCAGCGTGCCGAACGTGCGGTCCGCCAGGTGGTCGAGGCGCCAGTCGGCGAGGACGCGGAGCGCGCGGCGCTCATCGATGTCCTCGTAGTTCTCGTTCCAGCGACCGAGCACCGAGTATGCGGCGGTGAGCACGGTGTTGAGGACCGTCTCATCGCGGGGAACCCGCTTGGCCATCGCGGACGAGGCGAACCCGATGCGCGGGCGCACCTCGAACACGTCGGTGCGGCCCAGAGTCTCGCCCAGCACGGTCACGGTGCCCGAGGTCGGATGCATGAGGGTGTCGGCCAGCTGCAGGAGGGTGGTCTTGCCTGCCCCGTTCGGTCCGAGGATCACCCATCGCTGATCGTCGTCGACCTCCCAGGTCACGTGATCGATGATGTTGCGTCCTTCACGGCGCACGACGACGTCGGTGAATTCCAGAGCGCTCGGCATGGTTCCAGCCTATCGGCTCAGGCGGTGAGCTCCGCGTAGAGCGCGCGCGTCGTCTCCGCGATCGCGGCCCAGCTGAAGTCGTCCCGCGCGCGCTCGCGTCCGGCCTCACCGTAGGCCCGCGCGCGCTCCGGATCCATGGCGACCTCGGTGAGCACTGCGGCCAGGTCCGCCACGTAGCGCTCCGGATCCACCGGCGTGCCGGTGCCGTCCTGCAGCTGTTCGATCGGCACGAGCCGACCAGTGACGCCGTCGGACACGACCTCGGGGATGCCCCCGGTCGCGGTGCCGACGACCGCAGCGCCGCAGGCCATCGCCTCGAGGTTCACGATCCCGAGAGGTTCGTAGACGGAGGGACAGACGAAGGTCGTCGCCGCGGTGAGGATCGCCGACAGCTCATCGCGCGGCAGCATCCGCTCCACCCAGATGACGCCTTCACGCGTCTCCTGCAGAAGCCGCACTCCCTGTTGCACCTCGGCCATGATCTCCGGAGTGTCCGGGGCGCCGGCGCACAGGACGAGCTGCACCTCGGGCGGCAGGAGTCGGGCGGCCTGCAGCAGATACGGCAGACCCTTCTGCCGCGTGATCCGGCCGACGAACACGACGGAGGGACGTGCGGGATCCATTCCGATCGACTGGAGGAATGCCGCGTCCTGCACCGGGCGCCAGCGTTCGACGTCGATGCCGTTGTGGATCACGCGGACCTTCGCAGGGTCCACCTGCGGATAGCTGCGGAGGATGTCGGCGCGCATGCCGGCGCTCACCGCGATCACCGCGGCGGCGTTCTCGTAGGCGAGTCGCTCGATGCCGCTGGAGATCGCGTACCCGCCGCCCAGCTGCTCGGCCTTCCAGGGGCGGAGGGGCTCCAGGCTGTGCGCGGTGAGAACGTGCGGGATGCCGTGAAGCTGCGAGGCCAGGTGGCCGGCGAAGTTCGCGTACCAGGTGTGACTGTGGACGAGGTCGGCGTCGGCGATGGCGGCGACGATCTCGAGGTCTGTCCCCAGCGTCTGCAGCGCGGGGTTCGCTCCAGTGAGTTCCGCGGGCGTGCGATAGGCGAAGGTACCGGGTTCGTCGCGGGTCGCCCCGAACGCACGCACCCGCACGTCGACGTGCTCTCGAAGCGCGGCGACGAGTTCCGCCACATGCACTCCGGCACCGCCGTAGACCTCGGGCGGGTACTCCTTCGTGATCATTTCGACTCGCATGTCTGAACGCTAGTACAGCGGCCGGGAACGCATCTATGGTGGAGCCATGTCCGCTCCAAAGAAGGTCTTCGGGATCATCCTCGCCGGCGGCGAGGGCAAGCGCCTCATGCCGCTCACGGCGGATCGCGCGAAACCCGCAGTGCCGTTCGGCGGACAGTATCGCCTGATCGATTTCGCCATCTCGAACCTCATCAACTCCGGCCTACGGCAGATCGTCGTGCTGACGCAGTACAAGTCGCACAGCCTCGACCGGCACATCTCGCAGACCTGGCGGATGTCGGCGCTCCTCGACTCATACGTGACTTCGGTCCCCGCGCAGCAGCGACTCGGCAAGCGGTGGTTCTCGGGATCCGCCGACGCGATCCTGCAGAGCATGAACCTGATCAATGATGAGAAGCCCGACATCGTCGTGGTCATCGGCGCCGACCACGTGTACCGGATGGACTTCCGGCAGATGCTGGAGGCCCACATCGAATCCGGTGCGAAGGCGACCGTCGCCGGGATCCGCCAGCCCCTCGCCCTGGCTTCGCAGTTCGGGGTGATCGATGCCGATGCCGAGTCCGGGCGCATCAAGCAGTTCTTGGAGAAGCCGACCGACATCGCCGGCCTCGAGGATTCGCCGCACGAGGTGCTCGCCTCGATGGGGAACTACATCTTCGATGCCGACGCACTCATCGCCGCCGTCGAGGCCGACGGCGAGTCGCCGACCTCCGGGCACGACATGGGCGGCGACATCGTCCCGTACTTCGTCGACCGCGGCGAGGCCGGTTACTACGACATGCAGCAGAACGATGTGCCCGGCTCCTCCCCGCGCGATCGTTCCTACTGGCGGGACGTGGGGACGATCGACTCGTTCTTCGACGCGCACCGCGACCTGATCTCGACCCTGCCCGTATTCAACCTCTACAACATGGAGTGGCCGATCCACTCGCAAGCGGTCAACTCGCCGCCCGCGAAGTTCGTGCGGGACTCGGTCGGGCGCATCGGGAATGCGATCGACTCGATCGTCTCGCTCGGATCGGTCCTGTCCGGCACCCATCTGGAACGCAGTGTGGTCGGCCCCTGGACGCTCGCCGGCGGCGGCTCGACCATCACGGACTCGGTGGTTTTCGACCACGTCCAGGTGGGACAGGGCGCGCGCATCCATCGGGCGATCCTCGACAAGAACGTGGTGCTGGCCGACGGGGCGACGGTGGGCGTCGATCGCGAGCGGGACCTCGCACGGGGTTTCACCGTGACGGAGTCCGGCATCACCGTCGTCGGCAAGGGCGTTTTCATCGAGCGCTGACGCCGTCATGGCGCATCGGCACGTCAGGTGATCGATAGGCTCGACGGGTGACCGCTGCGCGCTTCCTCGTCGTCCTCGATGCCGACTCCACCCTGATCCGCAACGAGGTGATCGAGCTGCTCGCCGACGAGGCCGGGCGCCGCGCGGAGGTGCAGGCGGCCACGGAGGCGGCCATGCGCGGCGAAGTCGACTTCTCCACGAGCCTTCGTTCCCGGGTCGCGGCCCTTCAGGGCGTGCCGGTCTCGGCATTCGAGCGGGTACGTGCACGGATCGAACCCACGCCCGGAGTGCGCGATCTCACCGCCGCCGTCCACGACCGCGGCGGTGTCGTCGGAGTCGTGTCCGGGGGGTTCCACGAGATCCTCGACCACATCGCGCCGGGGCTCGGGGTCGACCGGTGGCGGGCCAATCGTCTGGAGCTCGCCGACGGCGAACTCACCGGTCGTGTCGACGGCGACATCGTCGACGGAGCTTTCAAGGCCGCCTCGCTCCAGGAATGGGCAGCGGAACTCGGCGTACCCTCGCATGCGACGATCGCGATCGGCGACGGCGCGAACGACCTGCAGATGATGGCGGTCGCTGGACTCGGCCTCGCCTTCAACGCGAAGCCCGCGGTTCGCGAAGCGGCGAGCCTCATCATCGGACCGCAGGATCTGTCCGAGGTCATCGCGCTGCTCCCGTAGCCGAGACCTGGTGAATGTCGGTCGCCGCAGCTAGCGTCGGCTCATGGACATCATCCTCATCCCCGGACTCTGGCTCGACGCCTCGAGCTGGAACGACGTGATCCCCGCTCTCGAACGGGCAGGGCACCGCGTGCACGCCCTCACCATGCCAGGGCTCGGCGAGCCCGCGGCCGCCACCTCCGATGTCGGCATCGCGGACTGGGTCGACGCCGCGGTCGCCGCAGTCGATGAGGTCGACGGCGATGTCGTGGTCGTCGGACACAGCGGAGGTGGCAACGTCGCATGGGGTGTCGCCGATGCGCGCCCCGACCGCGTGAGCCGAGTGATCTTCGTCGACACCGTCCCTCCTCCGCCCGGAAACGGGATCAGCGAGTTCCCGATCGTCGACGGGGTCGTCCCGTTCCCCGGCTGGGACTTCTTCGAGGATGAAGACGTGCACGACCTCGACGAGGCCACACGCGCACGCACAGCGCCGCTCACGTCGAGCGTCCCCGCACGCGTGCCGACCGACGGCATCGCCCTCACCGACCCCGCGCGCTATCGAGTGCCCGTCACACTGCTCATGGGCGATCTGGATCAGGCGACGTTCGAGGGGCTGATCGACCAGTGGGGCCCATTCGGCGAGGAGTACCGCGCGATCGAGGATGCGGAGGTCATCCGGATCGGCTCCGCCCACTGGCCGCAGTTCACCGTGCCGGATCGCCTCGGCGAACTCCTCACCGCAGCGATCTCGCGCTGATCGAACGGCGTGGGGTCAGTGCCCCATGCCGAGACCACCGTCGACGGGGATGACCGCACCAGAGATGTACCCGGCGTCGTCGCCCGCGAGCCAGGTCACGACGCCCGCGACCTCGTCGGGAGTGGCGAATCGTCCGGCCGGGATGTTCGCCTTGTACTGCTTCTGCGTCTCTTCCGGGAGCTCGGCCGTCATGTCGGTCTCGATGAAGCCCGGGGCGACGACGTTGGCGGTGATCCCCCGCGCGCCGAGTTCGCGGGTGATCGAGCGGGCGAACCCGACGAGCGCGCTC
Source organism: Microbacterium sp. Mcb102 (assembly GCF_024519805.1). Classification (NCBI taxonomy): domain Bacteria; kingdom Bacillati; phylum Actinomycetota; class Actinomycetes; order Micrococcales; family Microbacteriaceae; genus Microbacterium; species Microbacterium sp. Mcb102. The sequence continues at coordinate 953,083 of NZ_JALJRG010000001.1, forward strand.
TTCGACGCGGAATAATTGACCTGACCCGCGGAACCGTAGAGCCCCACGACGCTCGAGATCAGGATGATGCGGCCGAAACGCGCGCGGAGCATACCCTTCGAGGCGCGCTTGACGACGCGGAACGTGCCGCCGAGGTTCGTCGCGACCACGCTGTCGAAGTCCTCTTCGCTCATGCGGAGGAGCAGCGTGTCCTTCGTGATACCGGCGTTCGCGACAACGATCTCGACCGGGCCGAGCTGCTGCTCCACCTCGGTGAACGCCGCGTCGAGAGCCGCGGCGTCGGTCACATCCGCACGGACGGTGAGCGTCCCCTCCGGCCCTTCGCCGCTGCGGGCGGTGACGGCGACCCGGTACCCGTCGCACACGAAGCGCTCTGCGATGGCGCGGCCGATGCCGCGATTGCCGCCGGTGACGAGGACGACGCGCTCAGCACTCATGGGGGACACTCCTGATCTGGCCGGTCGGCCCGCGGTCCCGGGCCGTCATCGATCCTATCGACCATGCCGCTGCCGGCTGCGCCCGCGTGCCGGGTCGGCTGCATCCTGGTGTTTGACAGACGGGGACGCTGCTGGAACCCTGATCGAGACGAAAGGCTTCATCGTGAGCGACAACCGCATCCCCTCTCCCGGTGGCGAGCCGCCGTTGACACCGCCTCCTCCGCCCGCCGCCCCCACTGCCACGCCGGCGCTTCCCGCCGAACCGGTACGGCCCGGTCCGCAGCCGACACAGAGCCACCCGGGAGCCGCGCCGACCTATGCGCCTCCGGCGTACCCGGCCTACGGCGCGCAGCCGGCCGCGGCACCGCAGCCGGGATACGCTCCACCGCCCGCACCGCCCGGTTATGCCTCCCCAGCCGACTACGCCGCGCCCGCCTCTCAGCCCGGCTTCGCCACTCCGGTACAGCCCGGCTACGCCCCGCCTGCCTCTCAACCCGGTTACGGCGCCTACCCGAGCGGGGGGCATCCCGCCGCCGCGTCTCGCCCCACCAGTCCGCTGGCTGTCACCTCACTCATCTGCGGCATCGCCGGGCTCGTCCTGATCTGGGCCATCATCCCGGTGCTGGCCTCGATCGCGGCCGTCATCACGGGGCACATGGCGCTCGGACAGATCAAGCGCCAACCCGGAGTCGGCGGGCGTGGGCTCGCCATCGCCGGTCTCATCCTCGGCTACGCGGTGGTCGCGATCGGTGCGTTCACGATCGTCAGCACCATCATCAGCTTCCTGTTCGTCGGGGTGTTCACCCTGCCGTTCCTGTTCTCGAGCTGAGTCGCCGAACGGCACGCCGGGAGGGCTGCACCGGCGTAGGCTTGAGACATCGTGAAGAACGCGCGTCAAGTCCCGGCCGTCACCTCACTGCCGCAGTCTCCGCGGGATGAGGCTGATCATCGTGTGCGCCGTTATGCCTTGACGATGACCATCCGCATCGTGTGCTTCGGGCTCATGGTGCTCGTGCAGCCGTACGGCTGGTACACGTGGGTATTCGGGATCGCGGCCGCCGTACTGCCCTACATCGCGGTCGTCTTCGCGAACGCGGGAAGCGACAGCACTGAGGCCACAGCGGAGTCTCCGGTGCGCGAGCTCGACACCCCTCGACCTGCTCCGATCGAGACCGAAGCTCCGGCTCCGCAGGTGTTCACGATCCACGAAGGCCCGAAAGACCGATGACTGACCTCGAGTGCTCGCGCGCCGGCTGCCGGAGCGCGGCGACCAGACAAGTGGTGTGGCGCAATCCCCGCATCCATGCCGCCGATCGCGAGAAGGTGTGGCTGGCGTGTGACGAGCACGTGGACTTCCTCCGCGACTACCTGGCCGCACGGGACTTCCCGGTGACCGTCCGCGACGGTGTTCCCGCATGAGTCGCCGTCTGACCAGGTGGGCGGTGTACGTGCTCATCGCCATCGGCTTCGCCATCGCGTGCGTCTTCCTGTCGAATTGGCAGTTCGAGCGGAACGAGACTCGTGCCGCCCAGATCGAACTCGTCGAGCAGAACTACGACGCGGACCCCGTTCCCCTCGCCGATGTCATCGGCGCTGACGGTGCGCTCGACCCCTCAGACGAGTGGCGCCCTGTGACGCTGCAGGGTGAGTACCTGGCCGACCAGCAACTGCTCGTGCGCAATCGACCGCACGGCGGTACGAGCGCCTTCGAGGTGCTGGTGCCGTTCCGCGACGCTGATGGTCGCGTGTTCATCGTCGATCGCGGCTGGGTGGCGCCGGGCGAGGGTGCGGAGCCCGACTCTGTGCCGTCCCCGCCGGAAGGCGAGGCCGAGGTCACGGTGCGCCTGCGGCCTGGGGAACAGCTGCCCGCATCGGGCCGCGGTGCACCGGAAGGACAGGTGCCGACCATCCATCTGCCCTCGATCGCCACACTGACCGACGGGGATGTGATCACCGGCGCCTACGGCCGCGTCGTGACCGAGGAGCCCGCCGGTGCCGGCGCACTGGGCGGCTTCGACTCCCCCACCGACGACCCGGGCCCGCATCTCTCCTACGCGATCCAGTGGATCCTGTTCGCCCTGATGGGCTTCATCTTCATCGGTTACATCATCCGCACCGAGATCGTGAAGCACCGCGAAGAGGTCGAGGGCATTCCGACGCCCGTGAAGACTCCGCGGCGCAAGGACCACGACGCCGACGTCGAAGACGAGCTGCTCGACGTCCGCTGACCGACTCTCCCGGAGTCAGTCCATCCAGGGCGTCATCGTGCATGCCCAGCCGGTCTCCGTGCGCTCGTAGACGATCCGCGTGTGGTCTCGTTCCGGCGACCCCTGCCAGAACTCGACTCGTGTGGCGATGATCCGCCAGAGGACCCACTCCCCTGGGGTGACGCCCTCACGAGCGGCGGCGGAGCGCGCAGCGAGGTCTGCCGCACTTTCCTCCGCGGAGGCCTCCTGGACCCGCCCGCGAACGCGCACCGCTCGCAGGAGGGGCTGCCACCAGAAGTTCAGTGCCGCCGCAGGATGCGCGCCGATCTGCGCGCCTTTTCGAGAGGAGCGCGCTCCGGCGAAGGCCCATCCGCGCTCGTCGACGTCCTTGAGGATCAGTGAGCGCGCATCCGGCATGCCGTCTTCGTCGACCGTCGCCAAGGTGGCGACGTGTGGCTCGGGCACGCCTGCGGTGGCGGCCTTCCCGATCCAGTCGAGGAAGAGTGAGACCGGATCGTCAGGAAGGTCAGCGCGTACGAGAGGAGGCGCCGCACCGGTGAGCGCGGGCTGAGCACGCAGCCACCGACTGACCTCTGACGAAGGGAGCCCCTGCTGTGCCGACATGTTCCCGACTATGCCATGGGTGCTCCGGCTGCACGCCGGAAGGCTCAGGCGAGTTCCCTCAGCTCAGGACTATCGGTGATCGGGGTCAGGACGTCGAGCACCTCGCGGAGCGTCGCGATCCGACGGGTGTCGCCGGACCAGTTCTGGTGGCCGCCGTCGAAGTGCACGAACTCCGCGCCGAGATCCTCCGCGATCTCCCGGTCGTGATTGGTGTCTCCGATGACGAGCACAGCGCTCGGCGGGAGGCCGGATGCCGACAGCCACCGCGCGATGACGTCGTGCTTGGACGCGCGATACGGGTCGTCGATCGACAGCACGTCCTCGAACGCGTCGCCCAGATCGTACGGGGCCATCTGCTGCGCGAGTGCATCGGGAAGGGTCGCCGAAGCGAGCACCTGGCGGATGCCGCGCTCGTGGAGAGCCGCGAGCGTGGCGCGCGCATCGGGGTGGAGCTGCGCCTCTCCGACCCGCGCCGCGAGCAGTTCGAGGTAGGCCGTCGCGGCGGGCACGAATCTGTCATCGCCGAGCCCGACGGAGCCGTAGAAGTCCCGGATCGGGAATCGGAAGACCGATCGGTAGGCGTGCTCATCGGTCAGCGGATCGAGCGCGTGCTCCTCGAGCACGGAGTTCATCACCTGACGACAGATCTCCACGTCGTCGAGCAGCGTGCCGTTCCAGTCCCAGCACACGGCGCGGATGTGATCCATGCTCATGCCCTCACGCTACAAGCGGTCGCCGACATTGGGGCCACCGCTCATCGCGCCCACGCAGCGGACGATCCGCCGATGTTCCGACGATTCGCCGAGATATCCGCGGGGAAAGGTCGGAGGATCGTCGTCGCTTCGGAGGATCGTGCGCGCGTCAGGCGAGCTCGATGAGGTCCTGGTACTCCTGGCTCCAGATGTCTTCGACTCCGTCGGGCAGGATGAGCACGCGCTCCGGGTTGAGCGACTGCACGGCGCCGGGATCGTGCGAGACGAGAACGACCGCACCCTCGTAGTGCGCGAGGGCGCCGAGGATCTCCTCGCGCGAGGCGGGGTCGAGGTTGTTGGTCGGCTCGTCGAGCAGCAGCAGGTTCGCCGAGGAGACGACGAGAGTCGCGAGCGACAGACGCGTCTTCTCTCCACCGGAGAGGACTCCCGCGGGCTTCAGCACGTCGTCGCCGGTGAACAGGAACGAACCCAGCACCTTGCGCGCCTCGGTCTCGGTGATGTGCGGTGCGGCCGAGACCATGTTCTCGAGCACCGAACGGTTCACGTCGAGGTTCTCGTGCTCCTGCGCGTAGTAGCCGACCTTGAGGCCGTGCCCCGGCTCGAGCTGTCCGGTGTCGGGCTGGTCCACACCCGCGAGCATGCGCAGCAGCGTGGTCTTGCCCGCACCGTTGAGGCCGAGCACCACGACCTTGGAGCCGCGGTCGATGGCGAGGTCGACATCGGTGAAGATCTCGAGCGATCCGTACGACTTCGAGAGTCCGGACGCCATCATCGGCGTCTTGCCGCAGGGCGCCGGCTTCGGGAAGCGCAGCTTCGCGACCCGGTCTTCCTGGCGCACCTCGTCGAGTCCGGCGAGCAGCTTCTCAGCGCGCGCGATCATCTGGTGCGCCGCAGCCGCCTTGGATGCCTTCGCGCCGAAGCGTGCCGCCTGCAACTGCAGGGTCGTGGCCTTCTTCTCGGCGTTGGCGCGCTCCTTCTTGCGACGCTCCTCGTCGGCCACCCGCTGGCGCAGGTAGTTCTTCCAGTTCATGTTGTACGTGTCGATGATCTGGCGGTTCGCGTCGAGGTAGAACACGCGGTTGACGGTCTCGCCGACGAGCTCGACATCGTGGCTGATGACGATCAGGCCGCCCTTGTACCCCTTGAGGAACTCGCGGAGCCACACGACGCTGTCGGCGTCGAGGTGGTTGGTGGGCTCGTCGAGGATCATCGTCTCGGCATCGGAGAAGAGGATGCGGGCGAGCTCGATGCGGCGACGCTGACCACCGGAGAGCGTCGACAACGGCTGATCCAGGATCCGGTCGGGAAGCGACAGGTTGTTCGCGATCGACGCCGCCTCGGCCTCCGCCGCGTAGCCGCCCTGGGCCTCGAACTGCTCGGTCAGGCGGGCGTAGCGCTTCATCGCCTTGTCGGCGACGGCGGGGTCGTCCGAGCCCATCGCGAGTGCCGCCTCGGTCATCCCGAGGTTCAGCTGCCCGAGTCCGCGGGCATCGAGGATGCGCGTGCGCGCTAGGTCTTCGGGGTTTCCGGAACGCGGGTCCTGCGGAAGGTAGCCGAGCTCGCCGGACCGTGTCACGCTGCCGCCGGAGGGCAGGACATCACCGGCGAGCACCTTGGTGAGCGTGGTCTTCCCGGCCCCGTTGCGGCCGACGAGTCCGATCTTGTCTCCGTCGGCGACGCGGAACGAGACGTTCTCCATCAGCAGGCGCGCGCCAACGCGGATCTCGAGGTCGTGCACGGCAAGCACAGCGGACGTCCGTTCTTTCAGGGAGGGTGTTCGGCCGATCGGCCAGCCTCCCAGTATAAGTGCCATGGCCGGGAGCGGCGGTCAGCAAGATCAGCCCGGAGAGTGAGGCCCGCGATACCCCAGAGGGATGACCGCCCGGGTACGCCCTGCATAGCGTGCAGGAGTGGACATCCTCAACGAGCTCATCATGCAGGCCATCGCCTCGCCCTGGCTGTACCTGGTCCTGTTCACGGTCACCGTGATCGACGGCTTCTTCCCCCCGGTGCCGAGCGAGACGGTGCTCGTGGCGGCCGCGGCCGTCGCCGCGTCCACCGGCGACGGGAATCTGCTTCTCCTCGGTGCGGTCGCCGCGATCGGCGCGGCGATCGGCGACAACATCGCCTTCGTGATCGGCCGACGGCTCGGCACCACGCGCTTCGCCTGGATGAGACGCCCCCGTGTGGCAGCGACATTCGCCTACGCTCAGCAGGCGCTCGATCGGCGCAGCGCCACCCTCATCCTCGGCGCCCGCTACATCCCGGTCGGACGCGTCGCGGTCAACATGTCCGCCGGGGCTCTCGAGTTCCCGTGGCGGCGTTTCCTGCCTCTGAGTCTGATCGCCGGTGCCAGCTGGAGCGTCTTCAGCCTGGCGATCGGCCTGCTCGCCGGCGCCTGGATCAAGGACCAGCCGCTGCTGAGCGCCGGTCTCGGCATCGTCATCGCGCTCGTGATCGGCTTCACGATCGACCGCATCGCCGCGGCCCGGCGCCGCCGCGCTCCCGCGCCGCAACTGGCAGGATGACAGTCATGGCACGCCGCCGACAGCGCACACCGCTGCGCCAACGGATCAGCCGTCGCACCTTCGCCCTCGGGGCGCTGGGTGCGGCGGTCGTGGCGTTGTACGCGATCCTCGTCCCGCTCCAGACCGTCCTGTCCGGCACGCCGCTGCCTCTGTCGTTCATCCTCGGCGCGGCGCTGTGCGTCTCGCCTGTGCTCGCGATCAGCCGCCCGGTCTGGGCGATCGGCTTGTTCACCGTGGGAGCACTCACCCTGCCACTCACGGTCGTGCCGGAACTCGCGATCCAGTCGCCGTGGCCCTGGCCCGTCCCCGCCCTCCTGACCTTCGCCCTGTTCGTCGGGGTGGTCACATTCCTCCATGGCGCACGCCTCGGTGCCTTCGCACTGATCCTCGGCGCGATCGCGTCGCTTCTGGCGCCGGTGCTCCGCCCCGACATGGTGGCCACGCCGGAGTCATCCGCCAGCGCCACGGCCGACCTCATCGTCACGACAGCGGTGGCATCCGCGGTGTACCTCATCGCGGCGCTCGTCGCCGGGAGGGTCCGGGTCGCTGCCGAGCTGACGCGCGAGAAGGAGCACAGCGCGCTCGAGGAGGCCCGGCGCGCGCTCGTCGAGGAACGCACGCGGATCGCGCGCGAGCTGCACGACGTGGTCGCACACAGCATGTCCGTGATCCAGGTGCAGGCGTCGACCGCCAAATATCGCATTCCCGCGCTCAACGACGCGGCGACAGCCGAGTTCGACGACATCGCTGCGACCGCCCGCGGCTCGCTGGCCGAGATGCGGCGGATGCTCGGGGTGCTCCGCACCGAAGACCAGACCGCCGAGCTCGCTCCCCAACAGGGCATCGACGACATCCCGGCGCTGGTCGACACCATCCGCCGCGCGGGGGTCGAGGTCGGACTCGTGCTCGAGGGCGGCGAGGCCGCAGCAGCCGCGACACCCTCGGTGCAGATCGCCGCGTTCCGCATCGTCCAGGAGGCGCTGAGCAACGCCGTGCGGCATGCGCCCGGTGCCCGCATCGCCGTGCAGCTGCGTGCCGAGGCCCGCAGCATCCGCATCCGTGTGCACAACGGCGCACCGCCCCGCACGCCCGACGGCCCCGGCGGGGGCTACGGCCTGCGCGGGATGCGCGAACGCGCCGAGATCCTGGGCGGCAGCCTTTCGGCCGGCCCCTCATCCGATGGCGGCTGGGACGTGGAGGCCGTGCTCCCCCTGGATGCGGACGGTTCCGATGCGGGCGCAGCCGCTTCTCTCGACAAGGAGACCCCGTGACGATCAGCGTCCTCATCGCCGACGATCAGGCCATGGTCCGTGCGGGTTTCGCCGCTCTCCTCGATGCCCACGAGGGCATTCGGGTGTCCGGGCAGGCGGCGAACGGCGCCGAAGCCGTCGCCCTGGCGGCGCGTCTGGATCCCGACGTGATCCTGATGGACGTGCGCATGCCCGAACTCGACGGGATCGAAGCCACCCGGCGGATTCTCGGCCCGTCGTACCCCGCCGCGCATGTCCCCCGGATCCTGATGCTCACCACCTTCGACATCGACGACTACGTGTACGACGCGCTGGAGGCCGGAGCCAGCGGGTTCCTGCTGAAGGACGCACTCCCCGAGGAGCTCGTGCACGCGGTGCGCGTCGTCGCGAACGGGGATGCGCTCCTCGCGCCGAGCGTGACCCGACGAATCATCGAGCAGTTCGCCGGCCGCAGGCCCCGTGCACCTCGCCCGACCACTGCGCTCGCCGAACTCACCGACCGTGAGCGGGAGGTGCTGGTACTGATCGGGAAAGGGCGCTCGAACACCGAGATCGCGGCCGACCTCTTCATCGCGGAGCAGACCGTCAAGACCCATGTCGGCAAGGTACTCGCCAAGCTGAACCTCCGCGACCGCGTGCATGCGGTGATCCTCGCCTACGACACCGGACTGGTCGAGCCGTCCTCCTGACTCACACCGTCGTAGGGGGTCGTAACGGCACCCGAGGGTGATGCATCCGCGGACACGGCATCCATAGTCTCCTGGGACACCGCTCCCGAGGAGGACTCATGACCACCGTCCAGGCACCCACTGCCGGCATCATCGCGCCTCCGCAACGCGCGTCCCGTGACACCGGGATCGACTTCGTCCGGGCGCTCTGCGTCGTCGGCGTGGTCCTGCTCCACTCGATCATGGTGGGCGTCACCGTCGACGCGTCCGGCCCCGTGTTCGAGAACGCCAGCGACGGTACCGGGTGGATCGCACCGCTGAGTTGGCTCCTCCAGGTGATGCCGCTGTTCTTCGTCATCGGCGGGTTCTCCGGGCTCCTCGCCTACCGTCGGCTGCGGGAGCGCGGCGGGAGCGCCCTCGGGTTCGTGGCCGGGCGACTGCATCGTCTGCTGCGACCCGCCGTCTTCACGATCGCCATCGTCGGGGTCGGGCTCGCGCTCCTCACGGTCTTCGGTGTACCCGCCGATCTGATCGCGACCGCGGGCTTCCGCTACGGTCAGCCGCTCTGGTTCCTCGGCGTCTTCCTCCTGTGCCAGGCGCTGCTTCCCGCATTGGCCGCCGCCCACGAGCGCGCCCCCTACCGCACGATCGGTGCTCTCGTCGCGGCATCCATCGCCGTCGACGTGTTGCGCGCCGCGACCGGGCTCGAGGGCCTCGGCTTCCTGAACCTCGCCTTCGTGTGGATGACGCTGCAGCAGCTGGGGTTCTTCCTCGCCGACGGACGCATCGGGCGCCTGAGTCGACGCGTCCGGGCCACCGCGGGCCTCGGCGCCCTGCTCCTGCTCGTCGCAACGTTCCTGACCGGGGTGTACTCCCCCGACCTCATCGCCAACATCAACCCGCCGACTGCAGCCCTCCTGCTCGTCGGCGTCGCACACACCAGCCTGCTCTCCCTGCACCGCGAACGCATCGAGCGGTTCAGCCGCCGACCGCGCGTGGCGGCATTCACGGCGTTCGTGACGGTGCGCACCATGACGATCTATCTCTGGCACATGCCTGTCCTGCTGGTGATGGCCGGCGCGACCGCCGTGTACGCCCTCGTCACGGGCGTCACGCTCCCGGCGCTCGACAGCGCGGACTGGTGGGCGGCCCGACCGCTCTGGCTCGCGACCGCGCTCGCGCTGACCGCACTCGTCGCTGTGGCCTTCACCCGTTTCGAGTCACAGCCCGCGCCGCAGGCCACCGGTTCGCTACCCCGCCTCGTCGCGGGAGCGCTGAGCGGCCTGGTCGGTGTCCTGATGCTCCTGGTACTCGGCACATCCGTCGCGACCGCTCTGATCGCGGTCGCCCTGATCCTCGCGGCGCTCCGACTCGCGTCTCAGACGACGCCGCTGCCGCCGGTCGGAGTGCGCACGCTCGTCCCCGCATAGGGTCAGCCCAGGCCCCGTGCTGCCAGCGCGTCACCGACATCGTCCGCGTGTCGGAGGGCGAGAACGAACAGGGGCACCACGGCGCGCACGCCCAACCGCACGTCGCGGGCTCGCGACGCATCCCGCACGCGCTCCGCGAAGCCGGCGATCACGGGGATCGTCGTGATCGTGAGCGAGATCGTGAGCGCCACCGCGTCGGGATCGACTCCCCATCGCTGGAACGGGCGCAGGATGCCCTGCAGCACCTCCACGAGATCCGCCATCCGGGTCGTGAGCGTCAACAGGCTCGCGAGCAGGAGAATCGTCACGACGCGCCCCGTGCCGACCCACGCCGCGAGAGGCGAGACGAAGACCCCGAGCGCCGCGGCGAGCACGACGATGATCCAGCGCAGACGCCAGATCTCGAGCAACGGCACCCGGATGGGCATTCCCCCGATGCCGTACAGCGCGAGGACCGCCGCGAGCGAGAGGGGGATGCTCACCGCGTCGTGGGGGTACAGCGACAGAACGAGTGCTCCGATCGCCAGCGCGGCGAGCTTGAGCCCGGCAGGAGCGCGATGGAGGATGCTGCTTCCGGGACGGTAGAGCGCGATCATCCGCACGCTCGACGATAGGCCGCGATCACGGTCGACGGCTCTCCGGACGCCGTGACCCGCCCGTCTTCGAACAGCATCGCGGCCTCACAGCGCGCGGCCAGTTCGAGGTCATGTGTCACCACGACGACCTGGGCCCGCTGCGCCAGGAGCAGGTCGCCGATGCGTCGGGAGTTGCGCAGGTCGAGGAGTGTCGTCGGCTCGTCCGCGACGATGAGCTGCGGTTCGGTGGCCAGCACTGCGGCCAGGGCGAGCATCTGCTTCTGGCCCCCCGACAGGCTGGATGCGGGGACATCTGCGTGGTCTGCCAGACCATGCACGGCGAGGGTGTCTCTGACGCGATCGGCGATCTCGGCCTTCGCCCGGCCGCGCAGGGACAGCGCGATGTCTTCGGCCGGGGTGGGCATGAGGATCTGCGCATCGGGGTTCGTGAACACGAATCCGACGCGGCGGCGGAGGGCGGCGCGGTCACGCATCGTGTCGAGGCCGTGCACCCTCACCTCGCCGGCGCTCGGAGTGACGAGTCCGTTCAACAGCCGGGCGAACGTGGACTTCCCCGACCCGTTCGCACCGATCACCGCGATCGTCGGAGCCGTCAGCGAGGCGGTGACCTCTCGCAGCACGGGGCGGCCGTCGAGCACCACCGAGACCGCGTCCACGGCGATCGTCGCGACACCCGTCTCTCGTGTGCGTGTCATGCGGATCCCTCCGACGCGTTTCTCCTGAACACCGTTCACCTGAACGTCGTTCACTATAATCGGAGGATGAGCCCGGAGACGAATCAGGCACGGCACGACCGCGACAGCGTCGCCCGGAGCGCGCTCGCCCTCCTCGACGAAGTCGGGCTCGCCGACCTCTCGATGCGGCGCATCGCCGCCCGCCTGGATGTACAGCCCTCTGCCCTCTACTGGCACTTCACCAGCAAGCAGGAGCTGCTCGCCGAACTCGCCGACCGGATCACCGCATCGATCCCCCGCGGCAGCGACGGCGTGCTGGCAACCGCCCGAGGCATCCGCGACGCCCTCTTCACCCACCGCGACGGCGCCGAACTGGTCCTCAGCACCTATGCCCTGCAACTCGGCTCCTCGCACGCGCAGTCGGTGCTGACCGCGGCACTGGAGGCCCACGGCGCACCCGACGCCGCTGACCGGGGCGCGGCGATCCTGCACTTCGTCCTCGGACACGCCACCCTCGTGCAGCAGCGCATGCACGCCGACAGCCACGGTGCGCTGCCCACCGCCGGGGAGATCGACGTCACGGCCGGCCTCGACCGTGTCTTCGACCTCGGAGTGACTGCGCTCGCGGGGGTGCTCAGCGCACCGGCGACTCCGCCGCGTGCCCGAGCCTGAGTCCGGGCACGATCGCGAGAGCGACGAGTCCGACGCAGAAGGCGAACACCGCACCGAAAGCACCCGCCTCACCTCCGAGGGATGCCACCGCGAGACCGGCCAGCGCGATCGCGACGGCCGAACCGGTGGCGTCCGAGATCGACAGGGCAGAGGAGTTGAATCCCTGATTCGTCTCGTCCGAGTACGCGAGCGTCAGGACGGTCAACCGCGGGTACAGCAGCCCCATCCCGCCACCGGCGAATGCCCAGCCGAGCACCACCACCGCCGCCGAGACGTCGAAGAGCGCGGCGACGAGGACGCAGAGCAGCGCCACCAGGAGCGAGCCGAGACTGATCAGCGTGATGCGGTGATTCCCCAGACGCTCACCGTATCGCCCCTGCAGCGCCGAGGCGCCGGCCCAGGCCAATGCCGCCAGCATCAGTGCGACTCCCGCCCACGTCGCACTGAAGTCGAACTTCTTCATCAGCAGGTACGGGATGTAGGCCTCAGCGGCGAAGAACGCACCCGCCACAATGCCGCGCATCAGCACCACGCTCGGCAGCCCCTGGCCCGCGCGCAACGTGCACCGTGGCAGCAGCGGGAGCACGGCGAGTCCGATCGCGACGACGGCGCCGAGCGCGGCCGGCCAGCCGACCGACGGTGCCATGTCGGCAGAGAAGCCGATCACGACGGCGAGAACGGCCACGACCACGGCGAGTGCGAGGCGCACGACGAGGGCGCGTCGGTTCTGCGGCTCCCCCTGCCCCAGGTCGACACCACGGAGGCGGACAGCGATCATCACGAATGCGGCGCCCGTCAGCACCGCGACGCCCAGGAACGCCCATCGCCAGTCGAGGTACTCCGCGACGGCCCCGGCCAGGAATGGTCCGACCATCGACGGCACGACCCAGGCCGCGGCGAAGGCGGCGAAGATCCTGCCGTGCAGATGAGGCGGATACAGCCGCGCCACCACCACGTAGAGCGCAACGGTCTGCCCGCCGGTGCCGAGCCCCTGGACGAGTCGTCCGATCAGGAACTGATGCATCGTCACGGCGAAGCCCGAGACGAGAAGACCGACGATGAAGAGCGTGACGGCGACATACAGGGCGCCGCGCGGTCCGCGCGCGTCCGACCACGCGCCCGTGGCGACCATGCCGATCACACTCGTCGCCAGGGTGCCGGCGAAAGCCACGGCGTAGAGGGCCTCGCCGTGGAGAGCCTCGCTGACGATCGGCATGACCGTCGTCACCGCGAGTGCCTCGATGGCGGCGAGGAAGATCAGGGCGACCGCGCCGAGGGTCACCCAGATGCGTTGGCGGTCCCAGATCGTCGCGGCGTCGACCGGAGTCGTCATCGGCCCACGAGCGCCGCGATGCGCTCGATCGCCTCAGTGATGATCTCCGGGGAGGTGCCGAAGTTCAGCCGCACATGGCCCGCACCCTCGGCGCCGAAAGCCGGTCCGAAGTGCAGGGCGACCTTCGCGTCGCGCAGGATGCGTCGCGCGGGATTGTCGCCCCAGTCGAGCGCGGTGAGGTCGATCCACGCGAGGTACCCGGCGTCCGGAATGCGATAGCGCGCACCCGGCAGGTGAGCCGCCAGAAGGTCCTCGAGCAGCACTCGATTCTCATCGAGGGTGCGCAGCAGCCCATCCAGCCAGGGGTCGCTCTCTTCCGAGAATGCGGCCACGGCGGCGAGCAGACCGAACTGTCCGGTACGCCACTCCACCTCGACGGGCAGGCCGCGCACGACCTCACTCGTCGCGTCGTCGGCGGTGACCATCAGGGCACACTTCAGACCTGCGAGGTTGAACGCCTTGCTGGCGCTGACGACTGCATAGCCGACGCGCCGGGCCGCATCGCTCACGGCGAGGAACGGCGTGAACCCGGTTCCCGGTTGCGCGAGCGGCGCATGGATCTCGTCCGAGACGACGGCCGCCCCGAACTCATCCGCCAGCTCCGCGAGCGCGGCGAGGCCGTCACGGTCATGCACCGTGCCGGTCGGGTTGTGCGGGTTGCAGAGCAGGATCGCCGTCGCTCCGTCGTCGAAGGCCGCACGGATGCCGTCGAGATCGAGTTCCCATCGGGTTCCCGTGTCACGCAGCGGGACGCGCTCCACCTCTGCGCCGGCCTCGGCGACCAGGTCGTAGAACGGCGGATACACCGGAGGGGTCACGACGACCCGCTCCCCCGGCTGCGTCACACGGCGGAGGATCTCCACGATCCCCATGCTCACGTCCGCCGTGCTCCGCATGCGCGCGGGGTCGGGCTCCCAGCCGTAGCGTCGGTTCGCGAAAGCGGCGAACGACTCGGCGAGCGGTGTGCGCGATGCGACATACCCGGTGTCACCGATCTCCACGGCGCGCCGCAGCGCATCCGAGATCGCCGGCGCCAGCGGGAAGTCGGTCTCGGCGACGAACAGCGGAAGCACATCGTCCGGGTACTCACGCCACTTCTCGCTGCTGCGCTCGCGGAGCTCCGCCAGAGGCAGTGCCTTCACCTGAAGCATTCGTTCTCCCGAGGTTCCGAAACGCGTCATCGTCGTATCGTCGGATCCGACGCGCGCGTCGTCGTGCCGCCTCGCGGCAGCGGTCCCGTGCGGATCAGATCGCGAAGCCGAGCGCGCGCATCATGTCGCGCCCGTCGTCCGTGATCCGCTCCGGACCCCACGGCGGCATCCAGACCCAGTTGATGCGGAATCGATCGACGACGCTGTCCAGAGCCTGAGCGGTCTGGTCCTCGAGCACGTCGGTGAGCGGGCAGCCCGCGCTGGTCAGCGTCATGTGGATGACGAGAGCATCGTTCTCGTCATCCCAGGCGAGGTCGTAGATGAGGCCGAGGTCGACGACGTTGATCCCGAGCTCGGGGTCCATGACGTCTTTGAGAGCCTCGGTGACCGCGTCGTACTTCTCGTCCGTGAGGGTCGCTGTCATGCGATCAGCCTACGCCTCGATGGGGGCTGCAGGGTCGAGGAAACGGTCGTATCCCTCGTTCTCCAGCCGGTCTGCGAGCTCGGGGCCGCCCTCTTCGACGATCTTGCCCGCGACGACCACGTGGACGAAGTCGGGGCGGATGTAGCGGAGGATGCGGGTGTAGTGCGTGATCAGCAGCACGCCGAGGCCGGTGGACTCCTTCGCGCGGTTGACGCCCTCGGAGACGATCTTGAGCGCGTCGACGTCGAGACCCGAGTCGGTCTCGTCGAGGACTGCGAACTTCGGCTTCAGCACCTCGAGCTGCAGGATCTCGTGGCGCTTCTTCTCGCCGCCGGAGAAGCCCTCGTTGACGTTGCGCTGCGCGAACTTGGGGTCCATGCGCAGATTCGACATGGCCGCCTTGACGTCTTTGGTCCAGCCGCGGATCGCCGGTGCTTCGCCGTCGAGCGCGGTCTTCGCCGTGCGGAGGAAGTTCGTCACCGTGACGCCCGGGATCTCGACCGGGTACTGCATGGCGAGGAAGAGCCCGGCGCGGGCGCGCTCGTCGACCGTCATCTCCAGGACGTCCTGGCCGTCGAACGTGATCGAACCGGAGGTCACCGTGTACTTCGGGTGACCGGCGATCGTGTAGGCCAGGGTCGACTTGCCCGAGCCGTTGGGGCCCATGATGGCGTGGGTCTCACCGGTGTTCATGGTGAGGTTGATTCCGTTGAGGATCGGGGTGGTCCCCGCATCGGTCTCGACCGTCACATGCAGGTCGCGGATCTCGAGAACAGACATTCTTCAAACTTCCTTAATAACAGTCGGATCGATGAGCACGTCGTCGCCGTCGATCTGGACGACGTAGACCGGGACGGGCTCATATGCGGGGAGATTCTGGGGCTTGCCGGTGAGCAGCGAGAACGCGGAGCCGTGAGCCCAGCACTCCACCGTGTCACCTTCGACGAAGCCTTCGGACAGCGAGATGTCGCCGTGGGTGCAGGTGTCGCCGATGGCGTGGATGACTCCCTCGCCGTCTTTGATCACCGTGATCGGCACGCCGCCCGGATCGACACGCAACGGCATGTCCTGCTCGAGGTCGGCGACTCCGCAGACGCGTTCGGCGGTCATGCACTCACCTCGGCCAGCTCCGTCTCGATCGCCGCCAGAAGCTCGGCCTCGAGGGCGGGGATGCCGAGGCGCTGCACGATGTCGGTGAGGAAGCCGAGCACGACGAGCCGACGTGCCTCCTCCTCGCTGATACCGCGCGCCTGCAGGTAGAACAGCTGCTCGTCGTCGAAACGCCCCGTCGCACTCGCGTGTCCGGCGCCGAGGATGTCGCCGGTCTCGATCTCGAGGTTCGGGATCGAGTCGGCGCGGGCGCCCTCGGTGAGGACCAGGTTGCGGTTCGCCTCGTAGGAGTCGGTGCCCGTGGCGTCGGCTCCGATCAGCACGTCGCCGATCCAGACGCTGTGTGCGCCCTGCCCCTGCAGCGCACCCTTGTAGAGGACGTCACCCTTGGTGTGCGGTCCCTTGTGGTGCAGGTACACCTGGCTCTCCAGATGCTGCCCGGCGTCTGCATAGGACAGGCCGTAGAGGTACCCCTCAGAGCCTGCGCCTGCGAGCTCGACGTTCGGGTTGACGCGCACGACGCCGCCGCCGAAGCTCACGACGAAGTGCTTGAGCGTCGCATCCGCACCGACCCGTGCCTGGTGTGCAGACGCATGGACCGCGTCATCCGCCCACTGCTGCAGGCTGATGACCGACAGCTTCGCGCCGTCGCGGACGATGATCTCGACGTTCTGGGCGTACTGGGCGGACCCGGTGTGCTGCAGGACGACGGTCGCCGAGCTGTGCTCGAGCGCCTCGATCACGATGTGCGCGTCGGCACGACGGTCGGCTCCGAGACCGGCGATGGAGACGAAGATCGGCTCTGCGACCTCTTCCTCGCGCGGGATCCGCACGTGGAGGGCCTCGGCGGATCCCTGCCAGGCCACGGCCGCGGTGACGTCTTCGGCGAGGAAGACCTCGCCGCGGGGGGCGGTACCGATCGCGAGCGGCGCGGCGATGTACTGCTCCCCCGCGTTGATCGTGTAACTCACACCGTCGTTCTGCGGAGCCACCTCGAACAGCGAGGTGAGCTGCGCGACGGGTGTGTGCTTCCAGTTGACCTCGCGCCCGGTGGGGGCGCCGAAGTCGGCCGGCTCGAAAGAGTGCGGACGCTCGGAGCGGGTCTGCACCGGGACGAATCCGGCCGCGGCCACCTGGGCGGCGGGGTCGATGTGCGCGTTCGTGTGCTGCGCCTCGGCAGGCGCTGTCGTAGCGGCGGTCACTAGCCGACCGATCCTTCCATGCCCATCTCGATGAGCTTGTTCAGTTCCATCGCGTATTCCATCGGCAGTTCCCGCGCGATCGGCTCGATGAAGCCGCGCACGATCATCGCCATCGCCTCGTCCTCGGGCATGCCGCGGGACTGCAGGTAGAACAGCTGCTCCTCGCTCACCTTCGAGACCGTGGCCTCGTGGCCGAGCTGCACGTCGTCGACACGGATGTCGATCGCCGGATAGGTGTCGGAGCGGGACTTCGTGTCGACGAGCAGAGCGTCGCAGCGCACGGTGTTCGCAGAGTGGTGTGCCGCGGCGTCCACGCGTACCTCACCGCGATAGCCGGCACGTCCTCCGCCGCGGGCGATCGACTTCGAGACGATCGACGACTGCGTGTAGGGCGCCATGTGGATCATCTTCGCGCCGGCGTCCTGGTGCTGACCGGGACCGGCGAAGGCGACCGACAGGGTCTCGCCCTTGGCGTGCTCGCCCATCAGATAGATCGACGGGTACTTCATCGTCACCTTGGAGCCGATGTTGCCGTCGACCCACTCCATGGTCGCACCCTCGTACGCCACGGCACGCTTGGTGACCAGGTTGTAGACGTTGTTCGACCAGTTCTGGATCGTCGTGTAGCGAACGCGGGCGTTCTTCTTCACGATGATCTCGACGACGGCCGAGTGCAGCGAGTCCGACTTGTAGATCGGGGCCGTGCAGCCCTCGATGTAGTGGACGTAGCTGTCCTCGTCGGCGATGATCAGGGTCCGCTCGAACTGGCCCATGTTCTCGGTGTTGATACGGAAGTACGCCTGCAGCGGGATCTCGACGTGCACGCCCTTGGGGACGTAGACGAAGGAGCCGCCCGACCACACGGCCGTGTTCAGCGCGGCGAACTTGTTGTCACCGGCGGGGATGACCGAGCCGAAGTACTCCTCGAAGAACTCGGGGTGCTCGCGCAGGGCCGTGTCGGAGTCCATGAAGATGACGCCCTGCGCCTCCAGGTCCTCGCGGATCTGGTGGTAGACGACCTCGGACTCGTACTGGGCTGCCACACCGGCCACGAGCCGCTGACGCTCGGCCTCGGGGATGCCGAGGCGCTCGTAGGTCTCGCGGATCTCGGCGGGAAGGTCTTCCCACGTCTGCGCCTGCTTCTCGGTGGAGCGGACGAAGTACTTGATGTTGTCGAAGTCGATCTCGCTGAGGTCGGCGCCCCAGGTCGGCATCGGCTTCTTCCCGAAGAGCTGGTACCCCTTGAGACGGGTCTTCAGCATCCATTCGGGTTCGCTCTTGAGTGCAGAGATTCCTCGCACGACCTCTTCCGAGATCCCGCGTTTGGCGATGGCGCCGGCGGCGTCTTCATCGTGCCAGCCGAATTCGTACACCCCCAGACCGTCAAGCTCCGGGCGGTCGATCAGTACATCCGACATCCAACACTCTCCTCACAGGTCCCAAACGGTGTCATCCGCCCCGACACACCTGATCCCCGTCGAGTCTGCGGGAGCGGGTGCCGTTGGTGGGCCCTCATCACCGGCGCTTCCATCGCGCCTAAACTGTTGTCGATGCTTCAGCGCGGTCAGCGCTCATCGCAACAATCCGATTCTACAGGTTCCGCCTGACAGACGGGCCATGCCCGCAGGTTCCAGCGCGGTCCGGAGGACTAATGCCCGAGACGACGATCCCCGCCTCCACTCCGACGCAGACGGCTCCGCCCCGTTCTGCTCCGTGGGGACGCGCGCTGACGGTCTTCGCCTGGCTCTCCTTCCTCAGCGAGACCATCATCATCGGCACCGGCGGCGCGGTGCGCCTCACCGGATCGGGCCTCGGATGCTCCGACTGGCCGCTGTGCACACCGGACTCCCTGGTCCCGATCCTCGAAGTGCAGGGCATCCACGGCATCATCGAGTTCGGCAACCGCCTGATGACGGGCGTGGTCGGGATCATCGCGCTGGCCGTCGTGCTGCTGGTCCTGCACCTCTTCAGCGGGAAGCGCGGCCTGGTCACCGCGCTCTGGTACGCCGCCGGCGGCATCGTGGCGGCCGTCGCCGCGTTCGGCATCGCCGCCCCCTTGCACTTCCCGGCCTCCCCCATCGCGCTCGGCGTGCTCTTGATCGCCGTCATCGCGGCGGCGGTCCGCTCCATCCGCACGACGCCCTCCCGACGTGACCTGGTCCTACTGGCCTGGCTCGTGCTCATCGGCGTGGTCGCCCAGGCGCTCGTCGGCGGCATCACGGTGCTGACCGGCCTCAACCCCTTCATCGTGGGCTTCCACTACACCTCGTCCCTGCTGCTCGTCTGCATCACGGCGGCGTTCCTGGTGCGCCTGAAGACGGACGGCGGACCCCGTGAGCGCGCGGTTCCCGCGTGGTTCGCGGCTGTCACCCACGTGACCGGCCTCGCACTCGCCGTGACGATCGTCTTCGGCGTGCTGACGACCGGGTCGGGTCCCCATTCCGGCGACGCGGATGTGCTGCGGCACGGCTTCGACGCGACCGTGCTCGCCCACGTGCACTCGTGGCCCGGCTACATCCTGGCCGCCCTCGTGCTGTTCCTCACGGTCGCCGCCTGGGTGCTGCGCCTGGAGCCGCGGCGCTGGCTGCTCGTCCTGGTGCTGGCGATCCTGGTGCAGGTCGGTGTGGGGGTCTGGCAGGCACGTGAGGGACTCCCTCCGCTGCTCGTCGGCATCCACATGGTGCTCGCCTCGCTCTCGGCCGCCGCGTACACCGTGGTCGTGCTCCATCTGAAGCGCCGGGTCCCCGCCGAGGCCTGACCCCGCACAGGCGATCCACAGCTCGCACATCGCCGACTCATCAGCGTGTCCGCGATCGTGGACGACATGAACAAGTCACTCTCACGCAGCATCGGATTCTGGCTCCTCCTGGTCGTGTCCCTCGCCACGACAGCTGTCGGCGGATGGCTCATCTCCGGTCAGATCGGGACGATGACGACCACCCTGCTCGACGGCACGGCCACGGGCGTCGAGGTATACGTCGGCCAGTCTCTCGTCGTCGTGGGCGCAGGCGTCCTCGCGGCCGGAATCGTCGGCATCCTGCTCACCCTCGGGCTCGTCGCGGCACGCTCGCTCGTCCCCGCTCCCGCCCCGGCCGTCGTCGAGGCGATCGACTGGACCGCCGAGACCGCACAGCCTCAGGCCGCGGCCGAGCCCGCAACGTCCGAAACCACCGCATCCCCCGAGGCAGCGCCGACGTACGACACGGCGACAGTCGACGAGGTGCCCGCCGCTGACGCGCACGACACCGCTCGGGACGACGCTCCCGCCGGCGACGCGAAGCCGGACGACTCGACGATCACACGCTGATCTTCTGAGCGGAAAGAACGACGGAGCGGCGCCGAGGAATCGGCGCCGCTCCGTCGTTTCAGAAGCTTCGGGTCAGAACGGCAGCAGCGGGTCGATCGCGACCGCGACGAAGATCAGCGTCAGGTAGGTGATCGAGGCGTGGAACACGCGCATGGGCCGCGGCTCGGTGCCGTGGACGGCGCGGTTGTAGAGCCGGTGCGACTCGTAGATGAACCATCCGCCGAAGACGGCCGCGGAGACGGTGTAGACCAGGCCCATGTCCGCGATCGGGACGAGGAGCAGAGAGCACGCCACCGTCGCCCACGCGTAGAGGATGACCTGGAGGCCGACCTGCGAGGCGTTGCGGGTGACACCCAGCATCGGCACGTCGACGTCTTCGTAGTCGTCCTTGTACTTCATCGACAGCGGCCAGTAGTGCGGCGGCGTCCAGAGGAAGATCAGGAGGAAGAGGACGAACGCCGGCCAGTCGAGCGAGCCGGTGACGGCGGACCAGCCGATGAGCACGGGGAAGCACCCGGCGATGCCGCCCCAGATGATGTTCTGCTCGGTGCGGCGCTTGAGGATCATCGTGTAGATCACGACATAGAAGAAGATCGCGGTCGCGGACAGGGCTGCGGCGAGCCAGTTGGTCGTGGCGAGCAGCCAGACCGTCGAGACGATCGCGAGCGTCCAGGAGAAGATCAGCGCGCCGCGCGGGCTGATCTCGCCCGTGACCAGCGGTCGATTCTCGGTGCGGTGCATGTGCGCGTCGATGTCACGATCGAGGTACATGTTGAATGCGGCGGCGGAACCGGCGCTCAACGAGCCGCCGATGACGGTCGCCAGCACCAGCCACAGGTTGGGCAGTCCGCCCTGCGCCAGGAACATCACCGGAACGGTCGAGACGAGCAGAAGCTCGAGCACACGCGGCTTGGTGAGCGTGATGTAGGCCTTCACCGTGCGACCGATGGACGACTTCCTCACGGTCTGATCAGACATCGTCGAGATCTCGATCGCCTCCTCCGCACATGTGACCGGACAACCTCTCCAGTCTATGACACCGGATGACGTCATCCGCGCCGTCCACTCGCGTAGCACGACAGTCGTCTTCGCTATGCTGAGAGCACTCGCGCGCCCGGCGCTGCGCACACCCCTCCACCCGTCTCCGCGACGGTGCAGGATGCGCCAGGGAAGTTGCGGATGCGCCAGGGAATAAGGGCGCCCTCGAAACTGTCGGAAAGGGCATGAACGTGTCGGAATTGCAGTGGGATGAGATCGATCGACGCGCGGTGGACACCGCCCGAATCCTGGCGGCCGATGCCGTCGAGAAGGTCGGTAACGGTCACCCCGGCACGGCCATGAGCCTCGCTCCGGCCGCGTACCTCCTCTACCAGCGCGTGCTGCGCCACGACCCGACCGACGTCGACTGGCTGGGCCGCGACCGCTTCATCCTCTCCGCGGGACACTCCTCGCTCACGCAGTACGTGGAGCTCTACCTCGGTGGCTTCGGACTGGAGCTCGATGACCTCAAGGCGCTGCGCACGTGGGGCTCCCTCACCCCGGGTCACCCGGAGTACGGCCACACCAAGGGCGTCGAGATCACCACCGGCCCGCTCGGTCAGGGTCTCGCCTCCGCCGTCGGCTTCGCCTACGCCGCCCGCTACGAGCGCGGCCTGTTCGACCCCGAGGCGGCCGCCGGCACCAGCCCGTTCGACCACTTCGTCTACGTCGTGGCCGGGGACGGCGACCTCCAGGAGGGCGTGACCAGCGAGGCCTCTTCGCTCGCGGGCCACCAGCAGCTCGGCAACCTGATCGCCATCTACGACTCCAACCAGATCTCGATCGAGGATGACACCAACGTCGCCTTCACCGAGGACGTCGCGAAGCGCTACGAGGCCTACGGCTGGCAGGTGCAGACCGTCGACTGGAAGAAGACCGGTGAGTACGTCGAAGACGTCGCCGAACTGTTCGCCGCGATCGAGGCAGCCAAGGGCGAGACCTCGAAGCCGTCGCTCATCATCCTCAAGACGATCATCGGATGGCCGTCGCCCGGCAAGCAGAACTCCGGCAAGATCCACGGTTCCGCTCTCGGAGCCGACGAGCTCGCTGCCACGAAGAAGGTGCTCGGCTTCGACCCCGAGCAGACCTTCGTGGTCGCCGACGACGTACTCGCCCACACCCGCGGTCTCGCTGCTCGTGCCGCCGAAGCCCGCGCCGCCTGGCAGGAGTCCTTCGACGCCTGGGCCGCCGCGAACCCCGAGAAGAAGGCGCTCCTCGACCGTCTCGAGGCACAGGAGCTCCCCGCCGACATCACGGCCGCGCTCCCGGTGTTCGAGTCCGGCAAGGAGGTGTCGACCCGCGCCGCATCCGGCCAGGTCATCAACGCCCTCGCCGCCGAGCTTCCGGAGCTGTGGGGCGGTTCGGCCGACCTCGCCGAGTCGAACCTCACCACGATCAAGGGGGCGCCGTCGTTCATCCCGGCCGAGTGGTCGACCCATGAGTGGTCGGGCAACCCGTACGGACGGGTGCTGCACTTCGGCATCCGCGAGCACGCCATGGGCGCGATCGTCAACGGCATCGTCCTGCACGGCAAGACGCGCGCGTTCGGCGGCACCTTCCTCATCTTCAGCGACTACATGCGTCCCTCGGTGCGTCTCGCCGCCCTCATGAACATCTCGAGCATCTTCGTCTGGACCCACGACTCCGTCGCCCTCGGTGAGGACGGACCGACGCACCAGCCGATCGAGCAGCTCGCGACGCTCCGCGCGATCCCGAACTTCACGGTCGTCCGCCCCGCCGACGCCAACGAGACCTCGGCCACCTGGCTCGAGATCCTCCGTCGCCACGAGGGACCGGCCGGCATCGCTCTGACCCGTCAGAACATCCCGGTGTTCGAGCGCGGCGAGGGTGCGGCCTCCGGCGACACTTTCGCTTCGGCGGACAACGCGGCGAAGGGAGCCTACGTCCTCGCCGAGGCGCCGAACGGCACCCCGGACGTCATCATCGTGGCCACCGGCTCGGAAGTGCAGCTCGCCGTGAACGCCCGCGAGGCGCTGGCCGCCGACGGCGTGAACGTCCGCGTGGTCTCCGCTCCGTCGCTCGAGTGGTTCGACGAGCAGGACGAGGCCTACCGCGAGAGCGTGCTTCCCGCATCCGTCACCGCTCGCGTCTCCGTGGAGGCGGGCTCCGTGCTCTCCTGGCGCGGAATCGTGGGCGACCGCGGCCGCTCGGTCGGTATCGACCACTTCGGCGCCTCCGCCGATTACAAGACCCTGTTCGAGAAGTTCGGCATCACGACCGAGGCCGTCATCGCGGCCGCACGCGAGACCATCGCCGCAAACAGCACCAAGGAGAACGCATGAGCACCCCCACCGCACAGCTCGCCGCCGCAGGTGTCAGCATCTGGCTCGACGACCTCTCCCGCACCCGCATCGACTCCGGCAACCTCGCCGAGCTGATCTCGTCGCGCAACGTCGTCGGCGTCACGACGAACCCGACCATCTTCGCGAACGCGATCACCGACAAGAGCAACACGTCGTACGACGCACAGGTCACCGAGCTCGCCGCCTCCGGTGCGAGCGCCGAGGAAGCGGTGTTCGCCGCCACGACCCAGGACGTCGGCGCCGCACTCGATGTGTTCCGCCCCGTCTGGGAGGCCTCGGGACATGTCGACGGCCGCGTCTCGATCGAGGTCTCCCCCGACCTCGCCCACGACACCGCGGGCACCGTCGCTCAGGCCAAGGAGCTGTGGTCGAAGATCGACCGCCCCAACCTCCTCGTCAAGATCCCGGCCACCAAGGCAGGGCTTCCGGCGATCACCGAGGCGATCGCGACCGGCATCAGCGTCAACGTCACGCTGATCTTCAGCCTGGAACGCTACGCCGAGGTCATCGACGCCTACCTGACAGGTCTGGAGCGCGCACACAGCGCCGATTTCGACCTGTCGAGCATCCATTCCGTCGCCTCGTTCTTCGTGTCTCGTGTCGACACCGAGACCGACAAGCGGCTGTCGGCGATCGGCACCCCCGAGGCCGAGGCACTCAAGAGCAAGGCCGGGCTCGCGAACGCGCGCCTCGCTTACGAGCTCTTCGAGCAGAAGTTCGCGGAGAAGCGCGCCCAGGACCTGATCAAGCTCGGCGCGAACCTGCAGCGTCCGCTGTGGGCCTCGACCGGCGTCAAGGACCCCGCGCTCCCCGACACCCTGTACGTGACCGAGCTGGTCGCCGACGGCGTGGTGAACACCATGCCCGAGAAGACCCTCGAGGCGACGTTCGATCACGGCGTCATCACCGGCGACACCATCACGGGCGGATACGCGGAGGCGCACCAGGTGTTCGATGACCTCGCCGCCGTGGGCATCGACCTCACCGACGTCACGCAGGTCCTGGAGGATGAGGGCGTCTCGAAGTTCATCGACTCCTGGCACGACCTGCTGGGTCAGGTGGCCGAGGCTCTGGAGTCCCAGCGATGACCTTCTCGATCCACACGTCCGGCGCGGCGCGAGCCGCGATCGATGAGACCGTGCCCAGCCTGGTCCACGATCTCGTCGCCTCGCGCATCACCGGCGGCGACCCCACCCTCTGGGGTGCGGCCGCCGAGGCCGAGGCCGCCGTGCGCCTCGGCTGGGTGGAGGCCGTCTCGGTCTCCCGCCCGCTCGTCGCCGATATCGTCGCCCTGCGCGCCGATCTGAACGCCAAGGGCGTCACCCGCGTGATCCTCGCCGGCATGGGCGGCTCCTCGCTCGCGCCCGAGGTCATCGCGCAGACCGCGGGTGTGCCGCTGACGATCCTCGACTCCACGGCCCCCGGCCAGGTGCTCGCCGCTCTCGACGAGGGGCTCACCGACACCGTGCTGGTCGTGTCGTCGAAGTCGGGCTCCACCGTCGAGACCGATTCGCAGCGCCGCACGTTCGAGGCCGCGTTCCGCGATCTCGGAATCGACCCCGTGGAGCGCATCGTCGTCGTGACCGACCCGGGTTCGCCGCTCGATGTCTCGGCCCGCGAAGCGGGATACCGCGTCTTCAATGCGGACCCGAACGTCGGCGGCCGCTACTCGGCACTCACCGCTTTCGGCCTGGTGCCTTCGGGCCTCGCGGGCGTCGACATCGACGAGCTGCTGAACGAAGCCGAAGCGTCTTCGCTCGAGGTCGCGGTGGACTCCGCCGAGAACCCCGCGCTCCGCCTCGGCGCAGCGATCGCCGCAACGAACCCGCGACGCGACAAGCTTGGTCTGATCACCGACGGCACGCACATCAAGGGTCTGCCGGACTGGATCGAGCAGCTCATCGCCGAATCCACCGGCAAGGACGGCACCGGCATCCTCCCGGTGGTCCTGCTCCCGGTCTCTCCTGAACTCGACCCGGTGCCCGCCGACCTGCAGATCGTCCGCCTGGTCGACGACGCCAACGAGTTCCACCTGCACGAGCGCCACGAGGGCGAGATCCTCGTGAGCGGCACCCTGGGTGCGCAGCTCATCGTCTGGGAGTATGCGACCGCGATCGCCGGTCACCTGCTCCGGATCAATCCTTTCGATCAGCCTGACGTGGAGTCGGCGAAGATCGCCGCCCGCGGCCTTCTCGACGCCCGTCCGGAGCCGACTGCTCCGGCATTCGTCGAGAACGGTGTCGAGGTGCGTGTGTCCGACACCGCCCTCGCCGCCTCCGGCACCGTCGAAGGTGTGCTCGATGCGCTCTGGGCCCAGCTCCCCGCCGATGGCTACGTGTCGATCCAGGCATACGTCAACCGCCTCGAGGTTCCGCAGCTCCAAGGCCTGCGCGAGCTCGTCGCGGCGGACTCGGGTCGCCCCACCACATTCGGATGGGGCCCGCGGTTCCTTCACTCGACCGGCCAGTACCACAAGGGCGGACCGGCGCAGGGCGTGTTCCTGCAGATCCTGGAGCGCACCGAGGTCGATCTCGAGATCCCGGATCGCCCGTTCACCTTCGGGCAGCTCATCCAGGCCCAGGCCGCCGGCGACGCCGCCGTGCTCGCCGAGCACGGCCGCCCGGTCGTCACGCTGACGATCACCGAGTCCTCGGACGACGTGCTCGCCCTCTTCGAAGCCGCACAGAAGTAACAGCAGGAGAATCCCCCACCCATGTCTGTTCCCATCTCGCGCGGGCACAACCCGCTGCGTGACCCCGATGACCGTCGTCTCAACCGGATCGCGGGGCCCAGCGCTCTCGTGATCTTCGGCGTCACCGGAGACCTGTCACGCAAGAAGCTGATGCCCGCGGTCTACGATCTCGCCAACCGCGGTCTGCTTCCGCCGGGGTTCGCCCTCGTCGGATTCGCTCGCCGCGACTGGGAGGACCAGGACTTCGCCCAGGTCGTCTACGACGCGGTCAAGGAGCACGCCCGTACGCCGTTCCGTGAGGAGACCTGGACGCAGCTGCTTCAGGGCATCCGGTTCGTGTCGGGTGAGTTCGACAACCCCGACTCGTTCCGCAAGCTCCGCGAGACCATCGAGAAGCTCGACGTGGAACGCGGCACGATGGGGAACCACGCGTTCTACCTGTCGATCCCGCCGAAGGACTTCCCGCTCGTCGCGAAGCAGCTGAAGGATTCGGGTCTCGTCGGCGAGAACAGCGATGATGACGAACGCTGGCGTCGCGTCGTGATCGAGAAGCCGTTCGGGCATGACCTCGAGTCCGCCCGTGCGCTCAACGCGGCGCTCGAGGTCGCGTTCCCTGCGGACTCGATCTTCCGCATCGACCACTACCTGGGCAAGGAGACCGTCCAGAACATCCTGGCGCTGCGCTTCGCGAACGAGCTGTACGAGCCGATCTGGAACCGCAACTACGTCGACCACGTGCAGATCACGATGGCCGAGGACATCGGCGTCGGCGGACGCGCGGGGTACTACGACGGCATCGGCGCAGCGCGCGACGTGATCCAGAACCACCTGCTGCAGCTGCTCGCGCTCACCGCCATGGAGGAGCCCATCAGCCTCTCAGCGGAGCACCTGCGTGCCGAGAAGGAGAAGGTGCTCGCCGCGGTGCACGTGCCGGACGACCTCTCCCTCGCCACGGCTCGCGGCCAGTACGCGGGCGGGTGGCAGGGCGGCGACAAGGTCACCGGCTTCCTGGACGAGGAGGGCATGAACCCCGACTCCACCACCGAGACGTATGCGGCCATCAAGCTCGAGATCGACACCCGTCGCTGGGCCGACGTGCCGTTCTACCTGCGGACCGGCAAGCGTCTCGGACGCCGCGTGACCGAGATCGCCGTGGTTTTCAAGCGGGCCCCACAGCACCTGTTCGGGCGTGGCAACGCCTCGGAGCTCGGGCAGAACGCGCTCGTCATCCGTGTGCAGCCCGATGAGGGTGTGACGATCCGCTTCGGATCCAAGGTGCCCGGCAGCGGGAGCAACGTGCGCGACGTCACGATGGACTTCGGCTACGGCCACGCCTTCACCGAGGCGAGCCCCGAGGCCTACGAGCGTCTGATCCTCGACGTCCTCCTGGGCGACCCGCCGCTGTTCCCGCGGCACGAGGAGGTCGAGCTCTCCTGGAAGATCCTCGACCCCGTGGAGAAGTACTGGGCGGCCGTCGGCGGTCCGGTGGAGCAGTACGCTCCGGGCTCGTGGGGTCCGGCATCCGCCGACGACCTGCTGGCCCGCGACGGACGAGTCTGGAGACGCCCGTGATCATCGACCTTCCCGACACGACCGTCAGTCAGGTCGCCAAGCAGCTCGTCAAGGTACGCGAAGAGGGCGGCGCCGTCGCCCTCGGACGTGTGCTGACCCTGGTCATCGCCGCCCGCAACGGTGTCGCCGAAGCGGCCATCGATGCGGCCAACGACGCATCGCGTGAACACCCCATGCGCGTCATCGTCATCACCACGGGCGACGGCGATTCCCGCCTCGACGCCCAGATCCGCGTGGGCGGCGACGCCGGCGCGAGCGAGGTCGTCGTGCTGCGCGCCTACGGAGACGCCGCGAGCAACGAAGAGAGCCTGATCACCGGCCTTCTCCTTCCCGACGCACCCGTCGTCGCCTGGTGGCCGGAGGATGCTCCGACCTCGCCGTCGACGTCACCGCTCGGCCGCATCGCCCAGCGCCGTATCACCGATGCCGCCACCTCGCCCGACGTGCGCGATCGGCTCGCGCTGCTCGGACGCACCCACGCCCCCGGAGACACGGACCTCGCCTGGACGCGTCTGACGCACTGGCGGGAGCAGCTGGCCGCTGTGCTCGATCAGCCGCCGTACGAACCCATCACGGGTGTCGAGGTGCGCGGTGGGTCGGCTTCTCCGTCGACCGCGCTGCTCGCCGCCTGGCTGCAGATGGCTCTGGGCGTTCGCGTGCGCTGGTCGTACGAGAACCCCGAGCACTGGCAGGAGGGCATCAAGTCGGTCCGTCTGACCCGCGCCTCCGGCGACATCCTGCTCGAGCGGCCTTCGCCCGGCATCGCCATCCTCACGCAGCCGGATCAGCCGAACCACGACCTCCACCTGCCGCGCCGCACGCTCCGCGAATGCCTCGCGGAGGAGCTGCGCAGGCTCGACCCCGATGTCCTGTACGGTCGAGTCATCACCGAGGGGTGGGAGAAACTGGGTCCGCCCGAGACTGGAGAGTGACGTCGATGCCGGTATCGTCCGCAGAGAAGCGGGTCGTGGTGGAATCCACACCTGCCGCCCTCGCCACCCGAGTAGCAGACCGTTTCCTCACGCGCGTTCGCGCGCGCACGCGGAACGGTCGACTCGCCCATATCGCCCTCACCGGCGGTTCGATGGGCGGTGCCGTGCTCCGCGCCGCGGCAG
This sequence comes from Microbacterium sp. Mcb102, assembly GCF_024519805.1. Classification (NCBI taxonomy): domain Bacteria; kingdom Bacillati; phylum Actinomycetota; class Actinomycetes; order Micrococcales; family Microbacteriaceae; genus Microbacterium; species Microbacterium sp. Mcb102. The sequence goes on from NZ_JALJRG010000001.1 coordinate 982,150, forward strand.
ACGATCCGCGGTCCGCCGCGATCGACTGGTCGCTGGTGCATTTCTGGTGGGGTGACGAGAGGTACGTGCCGCGAGACGACGCGGACAGGAACTCCCTGCAGTCGCGCGAGGCGCTCCTCGACCACATTCCCGTGCCCGCAGAGAACGTGCATGAGGTGGCGGGGCCCGAGACCGGACTCACGCTCGACGAGTCGGCCGCGGCCTACGCCGCCGAACTCGCCCGTTTCGGCACCGACGAGCACCCGTGGCCGTCATTCGCCGTCTGCTTCCTGGGCGTCGGTCCGGACGGACACATCGCCTCGCTGTTCCCGGATCGGGAGGAGGTCACGGTCACCGACGCCGCTGCGCTCGCCGTCCGCGACTCTCCGAAGCCCCCGCCCGAGCGCGTCACGCTCACCCGTCCGGTGCTCAACTCGTCGAAGCGGGTGTGGCTCGTGCTCACCGGCGCCGACAAGGCCTCGGCCCTCGGACTCGCCCTCGCCGGTGCGAGCTACACGAGCGTGCCGGCGGCCGGCGCCAAGGGGCGCAAGCGCACCGTGTTCTTCGTGGATGAGGCCGCCGCCTCCGAGGTCTCACCCGACCTCATCGATCAGGCGTACTGACCGTCGCGTCGCTCCCGGTCCCCGTTCGGGCGGCTACGGCTGCTCGGGGGGACCGGAGCGGCCCGGCGGCAGGTCGCCGTCGTCCGGGCTCTCGGAGCTCTCCGGACGTTCGCGTTCCGTCGCGTCGACGGCCGTCGTCCGCGAGGAGGAGGCTTCTGCGGACGCCCCCTGCCCCGTCGGCGTGCTCCCGCGCTCGATTCCCAGCTCCTGGCTGTCGCTGAGCACCTGCGGGTGGTAACGGGCGAGACCCACCACTCCCCACACGGCGATGGCTCCGGCGATCGCGAAGATCACCATGACCCACGGCGGTGCGGCCGCGGCCTCGCCGAGAACGACCATGCCGATCAGAACCGCGACGAGCGGATCGACGACCGTGAGGCCGGCGATCACCAGGTCGGGCGGTCCCGAGCTGTACGCGGTCTGCACGAAGTAGCCGCCGACCGCAGCCGCGGCCAGGAGCGCGAGGACGCAGATCGCGGTGATCCACTCGAACTGACCGGCCTCGATGCGCTTGATGATGACCTTGGCGAGGGTGGCGACGAAGCCGTAGAGCACGCCGGCGCCGACCACGTAGAACAGCGCCCGCATGCGGTGGCGGAGTATCAGCCAGCAGGCTCCGAGGATGATGATGACGACGAGCAGGAGGGCGAGGATCACGAAGAGCTCGCGCTCCGTCACCTCCTGCTCCGTCGCGTAGATCGCGGCGAAGAAGACGAAGAGGAAGATACCGCCGACGCAGCAGGCTATGGCTGTGAGCGATTGTCTCGTCGGACTGTGACCGGAGACTCTCGCGTTCAAAAGCGTCGTGATGACGAGCGCGATGGCACCGAGCGGCTGCACGACGATCAGCGGCGCCTGGACGAGGGCCGCGAGCTGACAGACCACCGCGAGGCCGAGCATGAGCGTTCCGACGAGCCAGGAGGGCCGTGTGAGCAGTCGTTTCAACTGGTCGAAACTCAGCCCCGATGCCCCATCGGCGCCGCTGAGGCGCTCGACCTTCTCCACTCCTCGGTGCTGGTATTGCGCGCCGAGCGACATGAAGACCGCTCCGGCGAGGGCCAGGGGGATCCCGAGCAGGATGCCGGGGTTCTGGAAGGCTCCCACGAGCTGATCGCCGACCTGTTCGGCCCCGTTCATCCACACCCCAGCAGTCACGGTACGAGCCTACCGGGCGAGCGCCGCCGACTAGGGTTGTGACGTGGCTGTACTTCCGATTCGCATCATGGGCGACCCCGTCCTGCACTCCCCCGCATCCCCCGTCGACGAGATCACCGACGACATCCGCACGCTCGTCGCCGACATGTTCGAGACGATGGACACCGCTCCGGGAGTCGGGCTGGCGGCTCCGCAGGTCGGCGTGCCCCTGCGCATCTACACCTACGCCTACGTGGACGACGACGATCAGCCCTGGCGCGGCGTGCTCATCAACCCTGAGCTGTGGATGGTGCCGCTCGAACCGGGCGACCCCGACCCCGACCTCGAATCCGAGGGCTGCCTCTCGTTCCCCGGTGAACGTTTCCCCCTGCGTCGCTCGGAGCGGGTGCACGTGACGGCGACGGATCTGGACGGCCGACCGGTCACGATCGACGTGGACGGATGGCGTGCCCGGATCATGCAGCACGAGTTCGATCACCTCGACGGCATCCTCTATGTGGATCGTCTCTCCGACGGCGACTGGAAGACGGTGCAGAAGATCGCACGCAAGCGCGGATGGGGACGTCCGGGGGCGAGCTGGATGCCCGGTGTTGACGACCTCGAGGGCTGAGCCGCAGCACAAGCGGACATCGTGTCCCCGAAGGCACGAAGGAAGACCAAGATGAAGCTGTACGAACGACCGTCTCTGCTGTTCGCCGCGTGCGCCCTGACGCTCGCGGTCGCCCTGACCGGCTGCGGGACCTCTGAGCCCTCTCCTGAACGCAGTGCGACCGGCGACGGCGCTGGTGTCGCGAAGGTCGAGACGCCCGCGGTGACGGTCGGTGACTGTCGCCTCGAAGCCGCCAGCGGCCTGCCCGAAGACGCCGAAGTCGTCCCGTGCGCCGAGCGGCATGACGAAGAGGTCTTCCACGAGATCGAGATGCCCGACGACACCTTCTCCCAGCAGGCGGTCGAGGCAGCCTCCGCCGAGTGCGTCGGGGATGCGTTCACGGCCTTCGTCGGAGTGCAGCGGGAGGCGTCCGCGCTCGGCGTGTACCCGATCCCCCCGGCGGAAGAGACGTGGGACCAGCCCTACGGGCGCACCGTCTACTGCGTGCTGTTCGATCCGGCCGGACAGATCGAAGGAACGCTGGAGGGCGCCGCGCGCTGAGCGAACGCTCCGGTGACTCTCAACCGTCCGACGCGCGCAGCGCGAGCCACGCGGCGACGCGATCGTCCGGATCGGCCAACGACAGCCCGATCAGATCCTCGATCCGTCGGATGCGAGCGGTCAGGGTCTGCCGGTGGATCCGCAGGCGGCTGGCGCTCTCGCCCCACGCACTGTTCGTGGCGAGGAAGACCCGCAGCGTCTCGATGAGTTCCGTCCCTTGATCCCCCGAACGGAGCGGATCGAGCAGTCGGCCGACCCTGCCCACCTGCTCCCGATCGAGTTGCCCGAGCACGAAGGACACGGTCGGGATCGCGGTGTAGCGGACCACACGTTCGCCACCGGCACGAGCCGCTTCGCACGCCTGGCGGGACTCGTCGACGCTCCGGGCGAGTGCGTCCGTGCCGGCCGGGCGTCCGAGGCCGAGGTACAGCGTCGAGGCGAAGGCCTCCACTCGGTGCGCGATCTCTTCCACGTGCTCTTCCCGCAACAGGCCCTGGATGAGTCCGCGCTGCGATGTGAAGACGTGCTCGGCGCCGAGTTCGTCCAACCACAGTGCGAGTAGATGCTCGACGTCGACGCCGCTCGTGCGGGACGCCAGAGCGAATCCCACGAGGGTCCGCTCGTGCACACCCCAGCGGCGGAGGAGGCGCGTCGCCCGGTCTCCGCCCTCGAGAACCGTCTCGAGCATCATCGATCGACCGAGACGCTCGAGATGGCTGCTGTCGCGCGTCCTCATGAGCAGATCGAGCAGCGCAGCGGCTTGCGAGCTGAGTTCCCGGCCCCGACCGGAGCTGTCGTTGCGCGGGGCGGTGACGAGCTGCGCGGTGACGTCCTGTCCGGGGCCCACGGGATGAACCTGCAGTGCTCGATGACGCACGCGGACGGGCCGGCCGATCGCGACCGCGATCGCGTCGTCGATGTGCAGGCTTCCCGCACCGGCGGTCGTGATCACCTCGCCGTGCCGGTCGAGGAGCACGGCCCAGCCGTCGATCCGGTGTGCGAGTTCGGCGATGACGCCTGTGATCCCGCTGCGTCGAGCCGCGAGCGTGAGAACCCGCATCGCCGAGGTGATCGCTCTGGCCTCCGCGGCCTGGTCGACGGCGAGGAGGGCCGTGAGCCGGGGCACGAGCAGTTCCTGCGATGTGTCCGCCCCCACGATCGCGGTGATCCGCGATGCGGAGAGCACCTGACGCAGCGGAGGTGTGTCGACGCTCGTGACGAGCACGATGTCGCGCAGGAGCGTGGCGCGTTCCGGATCGTCGACGAGCGCGAGGATCGGCTTCTCGTCTGTCGTCACGAGTGTCGTGAAGAGCCGGTCGGTCGGGATGCCGAACGCGTCGATCGCGACCACCGAGTTCACGTGTCGGGTGCTCGGGACCTCGCCCTGCAGGAGTTCGCCGTCGAGGTACCGCGCTACGGAGACGACATCACGAACCATATCTCGATCATACGAAATGTCGAGCGCAGGCTTTTCCATTCACACATTTGTCGGATGCTCCGACCGGGCGCGCTCTCCTAGCATCGTGCGCATCCCCTCTCCACCCGAAGGATGTCATGAAAGCTGTTGTCTTCCGCGATCCGCAGTCACCGATCGAGTTCGTCGACGTCGACCTCGCGCCCCCGCGCGCCGGCGAGGTCCGCGTGCGAATCGCGGCCGCCGGCGTCTGCCACTCCGACCTGCACGTGAAGCGCGGCGAGTGGGATGCCGCTGCTCCCCTGGTCATGGGCCACGAAGGATCCGGCGTCGTCACCGAACTCGGTGAAGGCGTGAACACGCTCGCCGTGGGCGATCACGTCGTGCTGAGCTGGGTGCCGCCGTGCGGCGAGTGCCGCTACTGCCGTGCCGGTCACGAGGCACGGTGTCAAAAGGTCGCGACCGTGGTCGCGCCCCTCGGCGTGCTGTTCGACGGGACCTCGCGTCTCAGCCGCGACGGCGAGACGCTGCATCACTACCTCGGCGTCTCCTCGTTCGCCGAGGAGGTCGTGGTGCCCGCGTCCGGAGCCGTGAAGGTGCGCGACGACGCCCCGCTCGATGTCGTCGCCGTCGTCGGGTGCGCCGTGGCCACCGGCGTCGGTGCGGTGCTCAACACGGCCGCGGTCGAGCCCGGTTCCACCGTCGCGGTGATCGGGTGCGGCGGCGTGGGCCTCAACGTCGTCCAGGGGGCGCGACTCGCCGGTGCGGAGCGCATCGTCGCGATCGACGTGCGACCCGAGAAGACCCAGCTGGCCCTGCAGTTCGGCGCGACCGACCGCATCGACGCCTCTCAGGGCGACGCCGTCGCGCAGCTGCGGGAACTGATCTCCGACGGGGTCGACTACGCCTTCGACGCCATCGGACGCACCAGCACGACGGAGCAGTCGATCCAGATGCTCGGGCTCGGCGGCGCCGCCGTGATCGTGGGCCTCCCCCCGACGGGTGCCCGCGCCTCGTTCGAACCCCTCGTCCTCGCCGAGGCCGACCAGCGCATCCTCGGATCGAACTACGGCTCCGTCCGCCCCTCCATCGACGTTCCCGCTCTGGTGGACCGCTACATGGACGGACAGCTCAAGATCGACCCCCTGATCTCCGGGCGGCGCCCGCTGTCCGAGGCCGCGGCGGCCCTCGACGATCTCGAGACCGGTTCGGCACTGCGTACGCTCCTCATCCCCTGACCGCGCACCGCGGACCCTCACCCCTGAAACCCGAATCCAGGAGAACCCATGTCTGACACCGTCGTCGCCCCGCCCGGCGCGCCCCAGGATGCCGGCCTTCGCACCGGCGTCATGAGCGGCCCCGAACTCGCCGCTCAAGCCATCGCCAACATCGCCCCCAGCGCCGTCATCGCCTTCACCGCGGCGGCGATCTTCCTCGGTGCGGGCAACGGCACCATCTACGCCTTCGCCCTGGCGACGATCGTCATCCTGTGCGTCGGCTACTGCGTCGTCGTGTTCGCTCGCAAGCACGCCTCGGCGGGTTCGCTGTACACGTACGTGTCGAAGGGCCTCGGGCCTTTCGGCGCCTTCCTCGCCGGCGTCACCCTGCTGATCGGCTGCTTCGGCATCGCGGCCGCCTCCCTCAGCGGTTCCGTCAGCTACATGGCCCAGTTCCTCCGCATGCTCGGCCTTCCGGCCCAGGGACTCGGATGGGACATCGGCCTCGCCGTCGTGCTCGGCGGGTTGGCGACACTGTTCACCATCCGCGGCATCCGCCTGTCGGCCCGGGTCTCGCTCGTGCTCGAGCTCCTCTCCGTGGGTATCATCCTCGTGCTCCTGGTCGCGGCACTCATCTGGGCCGGACCCGCCGCGTGGGACCCCGCTCAGGTGCTCGCCACCGGATCCTCGTTCCAGGGGGTCGCGTCAGGCATGGTGCTCGGCATCCTCGGGTTCGTGGGGTTCTCCTCTGCTGACGCACTCGGCCGAGAGGCCAAGGAGCCGTACAAGGCGATCCCCCGCGCGATCATGTGGAGCGCGCTCGGCGTCGGAGTCCTGTACGTGTTCGCGGCGTATACGCAGATCACGGTGTTGGGCGACGACCTCGCCACCTCGGCCAGCCCGCTGGAGAGCATGTCGGCTCTCATCGGCATGCCGGCCTGGTTCGCCGCCGCCCTCACGATCGGTGTCTCGGCCTCGTTCTTCGCGGTCGTCGTCGCTCCGCTCAACGTGATCGGGCGCATCGTGTACGTCATGGGCAAGGAGGGCGTGGTCGCCGAGCGGTTCGGTCGCACCCACGAGCAGCACCTGACCCCGCACCGCGTGCTGATCATCGCCGGCGCGGCCGCGATCACGGTCGACATCGTGCTGCTGCTCTCGGGAGCGGCGACCGGCGACATCCTCGTCTGGGTGAACACCTGGGGCACCTACGGCTACATGGTCGCCTATGCCCTCGTCGCGATCGCCTGCGTCGTCTACACGCAGCGGGCGAAGATGCGCAACGGCCTCGTGAAGGTGTGCGCGACCATCGCGGTCGTCACCATGGCGTACGTGTTCTTCGCGAACGTCTGGCCGGTGCCGGCGTTCCCGTACAACGTGATCCCGTACATCTTCCTGGCCACCGTCGCTCTCGCGCTGACCCGGTACCTCTACCTGTCGCGTCGTCGACCCGACGTGATCGCCCGCATCGGCAACACCGAGACGAGCGCCATGGAGGGCGTCGGCTGACGCCGTCCTCCCCCACTGATGAGAAGAGTCCCTTCTACCGAAGGGGCTCTTCTCTCCATTTCAACCGCTCGATCCCGCGTCTGAACGAGAAAAGCCCCCTCCGTGGAGGGGGCTTTTCTCGTTGGCTCCCCGGCTTGGACTCGAACCAAGAACCTGCCGGTTAACAGCCGGCTGCTCTGCCAATTGAGCTACCGAGGAATGTGCCCGCTCAGCGGGCAACTAGACAAGCTTAGCAAACTCCGGAGCGACTTCAGGACACCGGGGCGCCCTTCGCGGATGCCGGGCGTGTCGTGCTCAGCGGCGAGAATCCGACTCCGCATTCGGGACCCAGAGCAGGTCACGTCCGACGCCCCGGGCGACCACGTGACCGGCGCGCAGCATGAGCGTTTCGGCGTTGAGCTCGCGGATGAAGTCCGCATCGTTGGTGACGAGCAGCGCGGCCATCCCCTGCTCCTTGCGGCGTCGGGTGATGGCGTCGAACACCACCGGTCGCACCTCGAGATCGAGGTTCGCGAGGATCTCGTCGGCGATCAGCACCTTCGGCTCCAGGACGAACGATCGTGCGATCGCGACACGCTGGCGCATCCCGGCGCTGAGCTCGTACGGGAACTTGGCCGCCGTGCCGAGCGGAAGGTGCAACTCGTCCAGGAGCGTCGCCACGCGGATCGAGAGCGCCTTGGTGTTGACCTTGCGCTCGCGGACGAGGATCGGCTCGGCGATGACCTCGTTGACGGTCAGCCGCGGCGGCAGGTCGGCACCCGCCCCCTGCGGCACGAAGCCGGTGCGGTAGGTGAGGATTCTGTGCTTGCGTCCCGGCCGGCGCACGTCGACGCCGCACACCTGCGCGCTCCCCCCGACGACCTTCACCGAAGGGTCGGTGGAACCCGCGAGAGCGGCGACCAGAGTGGATTTTCCGGAACCCGTGGGGCCGGCGACGCAGATCAGTCCCCCGGGAGCGAGAGAGAAGGTGACGCCGTCAACGGCGCGGGTCGGCATCCCGTGGCCGATCCGGTCGATCACGAGATCCGAGCAATCGATCGCGTTCGTGGATTCTGGCCTGCGGGACATGTGTCCATCCTGCCTTCTTCGCGGTGCAGGGCGGGGTTACGACTCGGCAAAGCGCTGACGCTCGGCATCGATGTCGCGCAGGCGCATCCGCAACGCACGGCCCCCATCGGAATCCGCCGGCACCCGCTGCACGGCGCCGAGAAGCTCCTGCTTGTCGCGCTCGAGCTGGCGCAGGACGAGTCGTCGGGCGAGGTCGGCCACGGTGGCGACGGCGCGCTCCTCATCCCGCGCGGGGAAAGGCGTCATCAGCAGCTCACCCGCCAGCGAGCGATAGGGCTCGCGGACGCTGTTGACGGCCTCCGTCACCCAGCCGGCCCTGGTGCGGTCGGGCGCCGCCGCCACGGCTTCGCGCACGGCGTCGAGACCCGGGGTGCGGAACGGCATGCCCAGCGCCCGATTCAGGAGGGCCTGATCGACCTGATGCCCGTACTGCAGGGCACCCATCAGCGCGTCCCGTTCGACCGCGACATCGGGGCTGCGCGGAAGACTGGCGAGTGTGACCGGCGCCACGACCGATGCCCCGGTCGCGGGATCGACCTGCGGAGCCTCGCGACGCGAGTGCTGCGGCGTGGAACCGCCACGCGCCGCGCGCTCGACCTCGCTACGCACCTCGGTGGGATCCATCCCGAGTCGCCGTGCCAGGACACGCTCGTAACCCGGGCGAAGGAGCTGGTCGCGGATCTCGGCCACGATCGGCGCCGCAGCCCTCAGAGCGCCCACGCGCCCCTCGACGGTGGAGAGATCGAAACCGCCCAGCTTGCGGTCGATCGCGAACTCGAACATCGGCTGCTTGGTGTCCATCAGCCCGCGAACGGCCGCATCGCCACGCTGGAGGCGCAGATCGCACGGATCGAGCCCGTCCGGGGCGACCGCCACGAAGGTCTGCGCGTTGAAACGATCGTCCTCCGTGAAGGCTCGCAGCGCCGCCTTCTGGCCGGCCTCGTCGCCGTCGAATGTGAAGACGACCTCGCCGGAGGCGTTGTCATCACCCATCACACGCCGCAGCACCTTGATGTGGTCGGTGCCGAATGCCGTGCCACACGTCGCGATGGCCGTGGTGAGACCGGCGAGGTGACAGGCCATCACATCGGTGTACCCCTCGACCACGACGACACGGCGGGGGTCTCCACGTGCGATGTCGCGCTTGGCGAGGTCCAGGCCGTAGAGGACCTGCGCCTTCTTGTAGATCGGGGTCTCCGGGGTGTTCAGGTACTTCGGGCCGTTGTCGTCGTCGAAGAGCTTGCGCGCGCCGAAGCCGATCGTCTGACCCGAGACGTCGCGGATCGGCCACACCAGGCGCCCGCGGAACCGGTCGTAGACGCCGCGCTGCCCGGTGGAGACCAGTCCGGCGTTGCTGAGCTCTTCGCGCGTGAAGCCCTGTGCGGTGAGTGCCTTGAGCATGCCGTCCCAGCCGCGCGGCGCGAAGCCGACGCCGAAATGCGCCGCGGCTCCGGCGTCGAAGCCGCGCTCCCCGAGGAAGCGGCGGCCGGCCTCGGCATCCGGCGTGAGCAACTGTGCGCGGAAGAACTCCGCGGCCGCGGTGTTCGCCGCGTAGAGACGGCTGCGGCCGCTCGTCTCCGGTGCCGCTCCCCCGTCCTCATAGTGCAGCGTGTACCCGATGCGGCCGGCGAGACGCTCGACCGCCTCGGTGAAGCTGACGTGGTCCATCTCGCGCAGGAACGAGTAGACGTCGCCCGACTCGCCGCAGCCGAAGCAGTGGTAGTAGCCCACCTGCTGGCGCACATGGAAGCTCGGGCTCTTCTCGTCGTGGAAGGGGCACAGTCCCTTGAGCGAACCCACGCCCGCCGACTTCAGCGCGACACGCTCACCGACGATGTCGGCGATGTTCGTGCGCGCCTTGACCTCGTCGACGTCGGCCTGCCGGATCCGCGGCATCAGCGCGCCCCTTCGGCGATGGGCCGCCTCTCGGCGTGCGCCCGAGCCCCGGGTCGGGCGTGACGAGGAGTCCAGATGCCCACCTCGGCCGGATCGATCTCTCCCACGAGCCGGTTGTGCCAGTCGATCGCGCTCTGGTCGGTGAGGCTCGCGATCTGATCCACGACGACCCTGGCGCGCTCGGCATCGTTCTCCGCCGCGATGAAGTCGGCAGCGAACGCGGGCTCGAGCACGTCGGATCCGGCGGACCACAGGGCGTCTGTCGACCAGAGCGCCTCGGCGAGCCGCGTCAGAACGCGCCGCTGTTCCTTGTACACGCCCTTGCGAGCCTCGATCGTGACGATGGCCTGACCCATGATGCCCTTGAGCACCGCGATCTCGACCTCGATCACCCGCGGGACGACGACATGGGCGTTGTAGCGAACCAGAGCCGTGCTTCCGTACGCCTCTTTGGTGGCGGCGACCGCGGCTTTGGCGAAGCGGCCGATCAGGTCGCTCGTCAGGTTCTTGAGCCGGGCGAGCGCCTGCCGTGAGCGGTCGAACGACGCGAGCCACATCGGCTGGGACGAGAGGCGGTACAGCGCATCCGCCAGCTCGTCGCGAGTGAAGTCGTATCCCACCCACTGCTGGATGCGTCCGAGCAGCGCATCGTGCGCACGCGGATCGGCCAGCTGCGCGACGTCGACGTATCCGTTGACGATCGCGTCCTCGAAGTCGTGCACCGAGTATGCGATGTCGTCGGAGAGATCCATGATCTCGGCCTCGATGCACCGCAGGCGTCCGGGGGCTCCCTCGCGCATCCACCGGAACACAGCCTCGTCCTCGGGGTACACGCCGAACTTGAGCCGCCCACCGGGATCCGGCACCGGACTGTCGACCGTCCACGGGTACTTGCACGTCGCGTCGAGGCTGGCGCGCGTCAGGTTCAGTCCGACCGAGCGGTCATCGTCGTCGAGCACCTTGGCCTCGAGCCGCGAGAGGATGCGCAGCGACTGGGCGTTGCCCTCGAAGCCGCCGATCGGCTCCGCCCATTCGTTGAGCGCCCGCTCGCCGTTGTGTCCGAACGGCGGGTGGCCCAGGTCGTGGCTCAGGCAGGCGGTGTCGACCACATCGGCTGAGACGCCGAGGGCGACCGCGAGCTCCCGCCCGACCTGCGCCACCTCGAGCGAGTGTGTCAGGCGGTTGCGGGCGAAGTCGGCCGTGCTGGCCGGGCTCAGCACCTGTGTCTTCGCGGCGAGCCGACGCAGAGCTGCGGAATGCAGCACGCGTGCGCGATCGCGCGCGAAGTCGTTGCGCTCGGATCGATGGGTCTCCGCGAAGAAGCGCTCGGCGTCGCGCGCGTCGTAACCGTCGGCGCGCAGGCCGACCTGAGGATCAACCGCCACTGTTCTCGATCTCCGCTCCACGCATCATCTCCGATGCCGACGAGGCGAGCTCCCGCGACTCCAGCCACTTGTCCGGCAGTGCCGTCCGCTTCGGGTGCCCGGAGCGTCCGCGCTGCCCCTCGGCATCCGCACCGGGATACGGAGCGGTGTGATCGAGTCGCCCGAGGAAGTCGTCGATCTCCGCGAGGCTGGATGCGGTGGCGAGACCGGTGCGGATGTCACCGCCGACCGGGTATCCCTTGAAATACCAGGAGACGTGCTTGCGGATGTCACGGCACCCGCGATCTTCGTCTTCGAAGAACTCGACCAGCAGCTCGGCATGCCGACGGAAGGCGTTCGCGACGAACCCGAGCGTGGCGTCGACCGTCTTGCCTTCGCCACCGAAGGCGGTGGCGAGCTCACCGAACAGCCACGGGCGTCCGAGGCAGCCGCGTCCGACCACGACACCGTCGCAGTCGGTCTGCGCCATCATGCGCACGGCATCATCGGCGGACCAGATGTCGCCGTTGCCCAGCACGGGGATGCTCGTGACGGCCTGCTTCAGCTCGCCGATCGCATTCCAGTCGGCGTGCCCGGAGTAGAACTCGCCCGCGGTGCGCGCGTGCAGGGCCACGGCGGCTGCACCGGCATCCTCCGCCGCGCGCCCGGCGTCGAGGAACGTCAGGTGATCCTTGTCGATTCCCTTGCGCATCTTCACCGTGAGCGGCACGTCACCCGCCGCCTTGACCGCCTGGTCGACGATGTCGGCGAACAGCTTCGACTTCCACGGCAGCGCTGCTCCCCCGCCGCGGCGGGTGACCTTCGGCACCGGGCATCCGAAGTTGAGATCGATGTGGTCGGCATGGTCTTCCGCGACGATGATGCGCACGGCCTCGGCGATCGTCTTCGGGTCGACACCGTAGAGCTGAATGGACCGCGGCGTCTCGGACTCGTGATGCCGGATCAGCCGCATGGTCGTCTCGTTGCGCTCGACCAGCGCGCGCGAGGTGATCATCTCGCTCACGTAGAGCCCGGCGCCGTACTCGCGGCACAGGCGCCGGAAGGCGGTGTTGGTGATACCCGCCATGGGTGCGAGGACGACCGGCACGTCGAGGTCGATCGGGCCGATGCGAAGGGGGCGGGCGGGGGCGGTGGCGAGAGTCATGTCCTGTCCATTCTCCCAGACGCGGAGCCCGGGGGGATGCGGCGACCTAAGCTGTGAATATGACCGATTCCGCGCTCCGTTCGATCCCGTTCACCGATGCCAAGGGCGAGGAGAAGACGCTCGACGATCTCGGCGCCGACGTGGTGCTGGTGGTCAACGTGGCGTCCAAGTGCGGACTCACCCCCCAGTACGAGCAGCTCGAGGAACTGCAGCGCCTGTACGGGGACCGCGGCTTCACGGTCGTCGGCTTCCCGTGCAACCAGTTCTTCGGCCAGGAGCCGGGCTCCGTCGACGACATCCTCGAGTTCTGCTCTACGACCTACGGCGTCACCTTCCCCGTCAACGACAAGGTCAAGGTGAACGGCAAGAACGCGTCGGAGCTCTACAAGGCTCTCAAGGAGACCCCGGACGAGGGCGGCAAGGCCGGCCGCGTCGAGTGGAACTTCGAGAAGTTCCTCGTGCTACCCGACGGCGACGTCCTGCGCTTCCGTCCGAAGCAGAAGCCGGACGCCCCCGAGATCGTCAGCGCGATCGAAGCAGCACTGACCCGCTAAGTCACGTCGGATCGAGCGCGGGGTCGGTGCGGTTCACCTCCGCGTAAGCCGCGCGCTTCCCTGATCTGCGGGCGAACACGGGGCTCGTTCATCTCCTCGTCAGCCCGACGCCATCTGGCCTCCCTAGTCTCACCGCGGCGAACATCGCCCGAAGACGAAGGAGACCACGCATGCCCGACCGTCTGCCGATCAGCCGGCGCACCGTCCTCACCGCCGGAGCGCTCGGCGCTCTCGGAACCGCCCTGCCGCTCGGTACCGCCTCCGCAGCCGCGGCCTCGGACATCGCCCCGGCGGGCGCCGGAGCCGGCCGCGGTCTGCGTTTCCGCGCCGACGGGACCTTCAAGGTGGTGCAGTTCAACGACACGCAAGACGATGAACTCACCGACCGCCGCACGGTCGAACTGATGGAGAAGGTGCTCGATCAGGAGAAGCCCGACTTCGTCGTCATCAACGGCGATGTGATCACCGGCGGCTGCGAGACCCGGCTCGCCGTGAAGCAGGCGATCAACAACGTCGTCACGCCCATGGAGGCCCGGCGGATTCCGTGGGCGGTCACCTACGGCAACCATGACGAGGACTCGCTGCCGCAGTCGGGCGTGGACGAGGCGGGAATGCTGAAGATCTACCGCTCGTACGAGTACAACGTGAACGCCGAGAGCACACGGGGCGTGACCGGTACCAGCAACACGATCGTGTCGATCGGCTCGGCCGCCCGGAAGAACCGCGAGGCGTTCGCCCTGTGGTTGATGGACTCGGGGCGCTACGCCCCCGGCACGATCGACGGCCAGGACTTCGCCGGGTACCCGACCTGGGACTGGCTGCGGATGGACCAGGTGGCCTGGTACCGCGAGCAGTCGCAGCGTCTCGAACAGCGGCGGGGGCGCAAGGTACCGGGGCTGATGTTCCTGCACATCGCGCTGTGGGAGCACCGCTTCATGTGGTGGGGCGGCGTGGACACCCGCACGGAGGCCGATGCCGCGCGCGGCAAGGCCCGGCACGCCATCGTCGGTGAGCGCAACGAAGACGAGTGCCCCGGTCCGTTCAACTCCGGGATGTTCAATGCCATCCTCGAGCGCGGCGATGTGAAGGGCGTGTTCGTCGGCCATGACCACATCAACGACTACGTGGGCGACTACTACGGCGTCATGCTGGGCTACGCCCCCGGCACCGGGTTCGGCGCCTACGGTCTCGACGGCGCTGAGCGCAACCGTATGCGCGGTGGTCGGGTCTTCGAGCTCAAGGAAGCCGGTGACGAGGTGACGATCGCGACGCGTGTCGTCTATGCGCGCGAGCTCGGCATCGATCTGACGGCGAACGACCAGCCCATGGAGCCGCTGCCGCTCGGCCCGCGCCAGCAGCGGATCTGACGCATACACAGGGCGACGCCGGGGACCCGTTCGGGTCCCCGGCGTCGTGTTGTCCGGCGGGTCTCAGGCCTCGACGGGTTCGTCCCGCTTGGCCCACAGGTCGCGGATCACGTTCTCGAACGCGGCCGGCGGCTGTGCGCCACTGATGCCGTACTGGCCGTCGACGACGAAGAACGGAACGCCCTGGATGCCGTAGGCCCGTGCCTGCGCCTGATCCTGACGCACGGCCGGGAGGTACTGCTCGCTCTCGAGCGCTGTGCGGGCGCGGTCGGCGTCGAGCCCCACCTCGGCCGCGAGGGCGACGAGGTCGTCGATACGCCCGACGTGCTTGCCCTCGGTGAAGTAGGCGGACATGAGCCGCTCCTCCATCTCGTGCTGCAGCCCTTCGGCCTTCGCGAAGTGCAGCAGCTCGTGCGCCTTCACGGTGTTGGTGTGCTGCAGGATGTCGAAACGGTACTCGAGCCCCGCGTTCGCGGCAACACCGGTCACGTTCGACAGCATCTGCTCGACCTGCTCCCGCGGCATGCCCTTGTGCCCGGCGAGGAAGTCGATCTCGTCGCCGTCGAAGTCGACCGGGGTGTCGGGCGACAGCTCGAACGAGTGGAAGGTGATGTTGACCTGCGGCGCGTCCTCGTCGGCAGCGACCGCTTCGAGACCCTTCTCGAGGTTGCGCTTGCCGATGTAGCACCAGGGGCAGGCGATGTCGGACCAGATGTCGATGGAGATGGGTTCAGTCACACTTTCATCCAACCGCATGCGCCTCCGAGCTATTCCGAGGCGGCGGGCGCGAGATCGATAGGATTCTCGGATGCTCACCGCCGCCGATCCGCTTCCCTTCCGGCCCGAGCGGGTCCTGATCGCCGGTGTCACGGGCTCCGGCAAGACGACTCTCGCGCGCCGCGTCGCCGGAGTGTGGGGGCTGCGCCACGTCGAGATCGACGGCCTGTTCCACGGGCCGGACTGGACTCCGCGGCCCGAGTTCCTCGACGACGTCCGCTCCTTCGCGTCCGAGGACCGCTGGGTCACCGAGTGGCAGCACACGAGCAAGGGCACCGACGAGATCATCACGCCGCGTGCCGACCTCGCGATCTGGCTGGACTACCCGTACCGCGTGGTGCGCTCCCGCCTGCTGCGTCGAACGCTTCGCCGCAGCATCCTGCGCACGCGGATGTGGAACGGCAACGTCGAGAAACCGATCTGGCAGATGTTCCGCAGCGATCCCGACGAGAACATCCTCGCCTGGCAGACCAAGACCCTGGGGCATTGGACCGAGCGGATGCCGGACTACACCCTGCGCTTCCCGCAGCTCACGATCGTCCGGCTCCGGACTCCGCACGAGACCGAGCAGTGGCTCCGGGCTCAGGCGGGTGAGTCAGGGGTGTCGATCGCGCCGCCGAAGCGACGGTCCCGCGACAGGTAGATGCCGATCGCCCGCCAGAGCTCTTCCCGCGAGAAGTCCGGCCAGAGCGTGTCGAGGAACACCATCTCGGCGTAGGCCGACTCCCACAGCAGGAAGTTCGAGGTGCGCTGCTCCCCCGAGCTCCGGAGGAAGAGATCGACGTCGGGCATGTCCGGCACGTACAGGTTCCGGCGGATCATCTTCTCGGTGATGGCCTTGGGCTTCACGCGGCCGGCAGCGACGTCTTCCGCGATCGCCCGCATCGCGTCGACGAGCTCGACCCGTCCGCCGTAATTGACGCACATCGTGAGGGTGAGCACGTCGTTGCCGCGGGTGAGCTGTTCGGCGTGCTGCAACTCCTTGATGACGCTGCCCCAGAGCCTCGGCTTGCGGCCGGCCCAGCGGATGCGGACGCCCCACTCGTTGAGCTGGTCGCGGCGGCGGTGCAGCACATCGCGGTTGTAGCCCATGAGGAAGCGCACCTCCTCGGGGGAACGCGCCCAGTTCTCGGTCGAGAACGCGTACACGGACAGATGCTTCACCCCGGCCTGGATTGCGCCGGCGACGACGTCGAGCAGCACCTCCTCGCCCGCCTTGTGGCCTTCGATGCGGTTGAGCCCTCGGCGGTTGGCCCAGCGGCCGTTGCCGTCCATGACGATCGCGACGTGCTCGGGCACGGCCCGGAACACCGGCGGGTGCACTCCGGTCCAGTCCAGCGGACGATAGGGCACCGCGTCTTTGTGCGTGTAGGGCTTGGGGCTCATCGTGGTCCTTCCGACGAGATGTCCGACACATGGGCGAGCGAGCGGATCCCGCGCTCCAGGTGCCACTGGGCGTAAGCGGAGACGAGTCCGGACGCGGCCGCGGTGTCGGCGGGCGGTGACGCATCGATGACGTCCCACTCCCCCGAGATCAAGGCACGGAGAAGGGCCAGTGTCTTCTCGGCGACGCGGGGGCTGCCGGCCGGCGCGCAGTTGGTGCACACCAGTCCACCCAGCTGCGCGACGAACCGCGCGTGCGGCCCCGGTGTCCCGCAGCGCGCGCACTCGTCGAGCGAGGGCGCCCACCCGGAAAGCGACATGACCCGCAGGAGGTACGAATCGAGGATGCTGCGCGCGACGTGCTCTCCGCGCGACAGTGCCCGCAGCCCGCCCACGAGGAGCAGGTACTGATCGGGGGTCGCCTCGGCATCGCTCAGACGGTCGGCCGTCTCCACCATCGCGTTCGCCGCGGTGAACCGGTCGTAGTGCGCCGCGATGTCCGTGCCGTAGGAGCCGAGCGATTCCGCCTGCTGCACGATGTCGAGCGAGCGCCCCTGATAGAGCTGCACGTCGGCGACCATGAACGGCTCGAGCCTGGCGCCGAACTTCGACGAGGTGCGGCGCACGCCCTTAGCGACCGCGCGCACCTTGCCGTGGCGGCGCGAGAGCATGGTGACGATGCGATCCGCCTCACCGAGCTTGTGAGTGCGCAGGATCACCGCTTCGTCTCGGTAGGTGGGCACCCCTCGATTATCCTCCGTACGGGAGAATGGACGGGTGACCGAACCGCTCTTCACCATTCCGCTGTGGGCGGACCTGCTCGGCGTCGGCCTCGGCGGGGTCCAGGGAGCGATGTTCGCTTCGGGGTTCCAGGGTCAGCGGCGCCTCGACTGGCTCGGCGTCGCGATCATCGGCATCATGATCGGGATGGGCGGCGGTCTGATCCGCGACATCCTGCTCGGGCAGACGCCGGCGACGCTGCAGAACCAGTGGTATCTCGTCACGGCGGCCGGGGCGGCACTCCTGGGCATGCTGCTCGCCGGTCTGTTCACCCGCCTGAACACCGCGATCGTGGTGCTCGACGCGGTGGTCATCGGGATGTTCGGTGCGTTCGGGACGAGCAAAGCTCTCGCCTTCGGCATCCCCGAGGTGCCGGCCGTGTTCATCGGCGTGTGCGCGGCCGTGGGCGGCAGCGTGCTCCGCGACATGCTCATGGGGCTGCCGACCGCGATCATGCACGTCGGGTCGCTCTACGCCGTCGCGGCCGGCGCCGGGTGCACGTTCATCGTCATCGCCGTCGCGCTCGGGATGCCCATCACGATCGCCGCCGTCGCCGGCATCGCCGTGACGACCGTCATCCGCATCCTCGCCGTCACGTTCGACGTCTCCTTGCCCGAGCAGCGCCGGATCTACCGCCGCAAGGTGGCCGCCGAGACGGGCGCCATCGCGATCGTCAAGCCCAGCGCCGACATCTGAGCCTCGATCTCAGGATCCCGGGTGCTCGCCGATGATCGCACGGAGGCCGTCGATCACCCTCGCCAGACCGAATTCCCACGCGACTGCGGCATCGTAGGGCGTCCCCAGGGACTCGCCCGCGGCCTGACCGACCGATTGCGCGAGCGGGTAGTCCTCCCCCAGGTAGGTAGCGAGACGCGGGCCCGCCTCCGCCCAAAATGCGCCGAACTGCTCCTTCTCGGCGCTCTCCCGCATCCTCATCGCCGCGGCGTGGACGAAGTCCAGGAGGAAGGACAGTGCCGCGTCGCGTTCGATGTCGCCCAGCCCCGTGTCATCGAACGCATGCAGCTCGCGGTCGTACTTGGCGATCGTGCCGGGCCCGAGCGCGGCACGCTGGTCCGCGATGTCGAGCACCCAGGGATGCCCTCGCAGCAGGGCGAGGTTGTCCTCGGCAACCGCGCGCACTCGCGCGGGCCAGCCGACTTCCTCGACCGAGCGAACCCGCATCCGAGAGTGCATCACGTCGACCATCAGGACGAGCAGGTCCGCACGGCTGTTCACGTGCGTGTAGATCGACATCGGCGGCAGCTGGAGTGACTGCGCGAGGGCGCGGATCGTCACGGCGTCCAGATCGGCGTGATCGGCGAGCTCGATCGCCCGCGAGATAACCTCCGCCGTCGAATGTCGGGCCCGAGGTCCACGACGACCGCCCGCGGCCGCCGACGATTCGTCCCGCCAGAGGAGATCCACCAGATTCTTGGCCATGTCGGAATAATCCTCTCACGGGATCTCTTAACCATGTACGTTGTACGTAGTTTAGACAGGAGACACCGTGAACATCGCTCAGACCGCCATCTCTCTCAACGTCGACGACGTCGCCGCGTCAGCCGCGTTCGCGAAAACCCACTTCGGATTCGAGGAGGCGATGTCCGCCGAGGGATTCGTCTCGCTGCAGCACCCGGACGCACCCAACCTCATCTTCCTGGAGACCGGCCTGGGAAGCTTCCGACCCCAGGAGATCGCCGGCTCCGCGGGTCAGGGCACCCTGCTCGTGTTCGTCGTGGAGGACATCGATGCGGAGTTCGCCCGCATCGACGCGGCGGGTGCGCGCGTCATCACTCCCCCGGAGACCGAGCCGTGGGGCGAGCGCTATTGCCAGTTCGCCGATCCGAACGGGATCATCTGGCAGCTCGTCCAGTGGGTCTGAACAGGGAATGACGAACGCCCCCTCGGTCGTCACCGAGGGGGCGTTCCTGCGCGGACTGTCAGACCGCCGCGAGCTCCTGCTGCCGCGTGCGGATCGAGCGGTTGACACCCGAGACGATCGCCTTGAGAGATGCCGTCGAGATGTCGCCGTCGATGCCGACGCCCCACAGGCGCTGGTCGCCGACCTGCAGCTCGACGTAGGCCGCGGCCTGGGCGTCACCGCCGGCGCTGAGAGCGTGCTCGACGTAGTCGTACACCGTGATGTCGAAGCCCTGACCACGCAGCACCTCGACGAATGCCGCCACCGGGCCGTTGCCGTTGCCCGACACCGAGACCTGCTCGTCGTCGTCGCGCAGCACCACGTCGAGCACCACGTCACCGGACATGTCGCTGCGAGTCTGCGTCGCGAGCAGCTCGAACCGTCCCCACTTGGCCGCGGAGTCGTCGGCGGGCAGGTACTCGTCGTTGAAGATCGACCAGATCTGGTCGGACGTGACCTCGCCGCCCTCGGCATCCGTCTTGGCCTGCACGACGCCGGAGAATTCGATCTGGAGCTTGCGCGGCAGATCGATCGCGTGATCCGACTTCAGCAGGTACGCGACGCCGCCCTTGCCGGACTGCGAGTTCACCCGGATGACCGCCTCGTATGAGCGGCCCAGGTCCTTCGGGTCGACCGGCAGGTACGGCACCGCCCACTCGATCTCGTCGACCGTGACGCCCTCGGCGCTCGCCCGGGCCTCCATCGCTTCGAAGCCCTTCTTGATCGCATCCTGGTGCGACCCGCTGAACGCAGTGAAGACCAGGTCGCCCGCCCACGGGCTGCGCTCCGGCACGGGCAGCTGGTTGCAGTACTCGACCGTGCGCTTGACCTGGTCGATGTCGCTGAAGTCGATCTGCGGGTCGATGCCCTGCGTGAACAGGTTGATGCCCAGGGCCACGATGTCGACGTTGCCCGTGCGCTCGCCGTTGCCGAACAGGCAGCCCTCGATGCGGTCGGCTCCGGCCATGTAGCCGAGCTCGGCGGCGGCGATCGCGGTACCGCGGTCGTTGTGCGGATGCAACGACAGGATGATGTTCTCTCGGTGGTTGAGGTTCCGGCTCATCCACTCGATCGAGTCGGCGTAGACGTTGGGAGAGGCCATCTCGACGGTGGCCGGCAGGTTGATGATCACCTTGCGGTCAGGAGTCGGCTCGAAGACCTCGATCACCTGGTTGCAGATGTCGACCGCGAACTCGAGCTCTGTGCCCGTGTAGCTCTCGGGCGAGTACTCGTAGTAGACCTTCGTGTCCGGGATCGTCTTCTCGAACTTGCGGCACAGGCGCGCACCCTCGAGCGCGATGTCGATGATGCCCTGCTTGTCGGTGCGGAACACGACCTCGCTCTGCAGCACGCTCGTGGAGTTGTACAGGTGCACGATGGCCTGCTTGGCGCCCGCGATCGACTCATACGTGCGCTCGATCAGGTGCTCGCGCGCCTGGGTCAGCACCTGGATGGTGACGTCGTCGGGGATCAGGTTCTCTTCGATGAGCTGGCGGACGAAGTCGAAGTCCGTCTGGCTCGCCGACGGGAAGCCGACCTCGATCTCCTTGTAGCCCATGCTGACGAGCAGTTCGAACATCACGCGCTTGCGCTCGGGGGACATCGGGTCGATGAGTGCCTGGTTGCCGTCGCGAAGGTCGACGGCGCACCACCGCGGCGCCTCGGTGATCCGAGCATCCGGCCAGGTACGGTCAGGCAGGTGGACGTTGATCTGCTCGTGGAACGGCCGGTACTTGTGGATCGGCATCGCGGACGGGCGCTGAGTGTTCTGCATGATGGGGCTTCTTCTCTTCGTCAAGATGAACGGGCCAACACAAGCGCCGCGACGAGGAAGGCCCTAGCTTTAGGACTCGTCGCGGCAGCTAAGAAGAAGCAGACCGCCGAAAGGCATGTGGTCATGCTAGCAGGGATGGCCCGGCGGTTTCGACGCGTGTGAGACGATCACGCGGCCGGTGACACTCCCCGATATGAGCACATCGCAGCGTCGCCTGATCCTCGCCGTGGCATCGGCCGTCGGACTCCTCGCTTTGACCGCCTGCACCGCGGGACCGGGCGGTTCCGCGGCGCCGACGAGCACGACCGTCCCGTCGGACCAGCGCCTCGAGAACGCACATCCTGAGCCTCCGGAGGGGCGGGTCATCGGGGTGGGCACCGTGCTGGACGACGCAGGCGACGTGGCGTTGTGCATGGGGGCGATCATGGAGTCCTACCCGCCCCAGTGCAGCGGGGTGGCGCTGGACGACTGGACCTGGGACGGCGTCGACGGCAGCGAGACCAGCGGCGACGCGACCTGGGGCGCGTACGCCGTGTATGCCACGTACGACGGCGAGCGGCTCACCCGGACCGACCCGCCGATCATGCTCGCGCTGTACGACACGGTCGCTCCGGAGGATCCGACCGGCGGCGTCGAGGGCTCGACGGCCGAAGACGAGTTGACGCGGGTGCAGGACGACATTTCCGCGCGTCTCGGGACCGATGCCCTCATGGTCGGGACGGATCGAGGCTACGTCTGGCTGCACGTCGTGTGGGATGACGGCACTCTCCAGGATGCGGTGGATGCCGAATACGGCGACGACGTGGTGGTCGTGACCTCCGCCCTGCGCGAGATCGACTGACCTACGGGATCAGGGCGAGTTTCCCGCCAGGGTGGCCGGTCGCCAACACACGATGGGCCTGACGCGCCTCGTCGAGCGGAAAGGTCCGGGCGACGGGCACCACGAGGTCGCCGTTCTGCGCGAGGGCGATCAGCTCGCTGCGCACCTCATCGCGGAACCGGGCACTGGCGGGCATCGAGCCGGCGATCGCCTGGATCCCCTCGGCCTCGGCGCGCCCCAGGGCGGCGATGGTGACGATGCGACGGCGATCCGCGACCAGCTCGAGTGACACGTCGACGGCCTCGTCGGTGCCGACGGCATCGAGCGCTGCGGCCACCGGTCCGGCCGAGACCTCACGGACCCGGTCGGCGAGCCCCAGGCCGTATCGGACGGGCTCTCCCCCGAATCGCCGGACCTCGTCGAACCGGTCGGTGCTCGCGGTGCCGATGACACGGATGCCGCGGAGCCGAGCCTGCTGCAGGACGCTCACGCCGACCGCGCCCGAGGCACCGTGGAGGAGGACGGTCTCCCCCGGCGCCGCCCCGGTGACCGCGAGCATCTCCGCGGCCGTGGTGCCGACGAGAAGCAGGTTCGCCGCCTCCGGATGCGTGAGCGTGGACGGCTTCGCGAAGACCTTCTCCGCGGGGACCGTGACCGCTGTCGCGTAACCGCCGCGCACCCGGAAAGCGATCACCTCGTCGCCGATCGCCGCTGCACCGGAGCCGATCCGAGTGTCCGGACCGACCGCGCTGAGCACACCGGACACCTCGTACCCGATCGGAACGGGGAACTCCAGGCCCGACCCGCCGGACGCGACATGCTTCGCGTCGGCGGGGTTCACGCCGGACGCGTGCACTCGGATGGTGACCTCACCGTGCCCGGGTGCCGCCAGTCGCTCCTCGACGAACTCCCACGAATCCGGTCCACCGGGCGCGGTCGCCACCCAGTGCTGCGCCAGCGGCCGTTCCTCGGATGACATCGACTGCGACACGGTTCAGAGGAGGCAGCGGAGGTTGGTGACCGTGCCGGAGACGTTGCTCCAGCTCCCGGCGGCCACGGTCTTCAGGACGGTCGACCCGTTGCGCACCTGGACGGAGCCGGAGCCGCGGGCGTTGGCGACGGACTTGACCGCGAAGCTCGACGGGATCGTATGCACCGCGCACGTGCCGAACGTCAGGGATGCTCCGCCGAGCGAAGTGTTGCTGTAGGCGCAGATCCTGCCGGTGGTGCAGCTCCCGACCGACCACGATGACAAGCCCGAGGCTGCGGGCACGGTGAGCTCCATGTCGAGCTTGGGCCACACCGCGTGCCGCCCGTCGATGACGACACCGCCCGGCACCTCATCGAGCACCGCCGCCACCAGGGGGTCGACCTCACGGTCGTCGTCGACGGCGGCCATGGCGGGGGCCGCCCCCAGCGTCATGACGAGCCCGAGCAGAGCAGCGGCCAGAACCGTGGTGCGTTTCATCGAACGGTCTCCTCATCGAGATCCCACATCTGATACGAGATGATCGCGCCGGCGGGGAACACGTCATCGGCTTTCAGGACCGTGCGTTCGACGCCCACGATCCGCCCCGTGTCGCGCGACACCAGTACCAGGTCGCTCACGGCGCCGTCCGGGGACTGGACACGTACACCGGTCACGGCGCGCCCCAGGCGATCGGTCGTGTTGCCCAGTGCTTCGCCACCACCGGCCTCCTCGAGCAGGAGCAGGAGTTGCGCGTGCTGCGCGTCGGTCAGCGTCCACTGGTCCAGAACAGAGGTGAGCGCCAGCTCGACGTCGTACGCGGTGGGATCTGCCGGCATGCCGAACGCCTTGAGCATCGCCACCATGTCGTCCCGCGTCTCACCGGGCACCGTCGTCCAGGGGGTCTCGAAATCCCCCGGCTCCATCACCAGATCGGTGACGACCTTCCCGCTGCTCGAAACCTCGGCGGCGTTGCTGGCCACCGCGTCAGAGGGATCGTACGGCACTCCGGCGATGATGGTCATCCGCCCGGAGCCGTCCGGTTCCCACACGAGTGTGGAGAGCTGTGGCACGACAGTCGTGGTCTTCGCGTCGACATCGACTTGGAAGCCCCAGGAGGCCGTCCTGACGGTTCGCATCGGCACCGTCGGCCCCGGTGTCTCGGCAAGAGCCGTCTCCGCGTCGTCGACGATCTGAGCGACAGTGCTCGACCCACTGAACTCGAGCGGTGCGGGAGTGCCTGCCACGGCGGCGCCCTGCGGAGAGAGCACCCCGATCACCAGGGCGGTGGAAGCGGCGACGGCCGTGATCCCACCCGCCCAGCCGAGCGTCCGCACCCGACGGCGCTTCGGTGCGACATCGCGTCGGAGGATGCGGTCCCGGGTCGCGAGAGCACGGGCGTCGGGCGGTGCGTCACGTGGCGTCGGTGCAGGGTCGGCGTCGATCAGCATCCGCTCGAGCACGGCGTTGTCAGTCATCACCCGTCATCAGCCCCTCCAGGCCCAGCTCATCACGCAGACGACCCTGCGCGACGCCCAGCGTCTTCCGCACTCGGGACTCAGAAGCGCGCAGCAATTCCGCGATCTCCCCCACCGCGAGTCCATCCCAGTACGTGAGCATGATGATACGCCGTTGTACCGGAGTGAGGACACCCAAAGCTCGGATGACTACCAGGCGGGCCGTCAGCCCCGGCTGTTCGTCGGCGCCGGACACTCCGCTGTGCACGGCGTCGACGGCGCCGTTCGGCATCGACGACGGACGGGAACGAGAGCGCAGACGCCGATCGGCGGCACGGAGCAACCAGACCCGACCGGGCGGTCGAGCCGGCCTCAACCGGGACCAGGCATGCAGGAACACCTCGGAGACGATCTCTGTGACTTCCGCCTCGTCGCCGACCACTCCCTCGATGTGGTGTCGTACCGCCGCCCAGTGAGCGTCGAAAACTTGCGTGAAGACCTCGTTCCGCAGCGGATTCGGGTCATCGCTGCGGAAGTTCATGTCTCCGGGGTCGGCGGCCTTCCCGCCGCCATCGACGTGTGACCGGGCCTCATGTCAGAAGCCGAGCCTGCCGAGCTGCTTCGGATCGCGCTGCCATTCCTTCGCCACCTTGACATGCAGGCCCAGGAACACCCGGGTGCCGATCAGCGCCTCGATGCCGACGCGGGCTCGCGCCCCGACCTCGCTGAGCCGCTTGCCCTTGTGCCCGATGATGATCGCCTTCTGGCTGTCGCGCTCGACGACGATCGAGGCGTGCACGTCGGTGAGATCGGTGCCTTCACGCGGCGCGATGTCGTCGATCACGACCGCGATCGAGTGCGGAAGCTCGTCGCGGACGCCCTCGAGAGCCGCCTCGCGGATCATCTCGGCGATGCGGTCCTCCTGCGACTCGTCGGTCGTGATGCCTTCCGGATACAGGGCGGGTCCCTTCGGCATCAGCAGGAGGATCTCGTCGGACAGGACCTCGAGCTGGTCCCTCGTCAACGCCGAGAGCGGGATGACCGCGGACCAGTCCTCGCGCAATGCATCGACCTCCAGCAGACGCTCGGTGATCTCGTCGCGCGCCGCGACATCGGTCTTCGTCACGATCGCGATCTTCTTGGCACGCGGATAGCCGTCGAGCGACGCGGCGATGCGGCGATCACCCGGGCCGACCTTCTCATTCGCCGGCACGCAGAACCCGATGACGTCGACGTCGCCGAGCACCTGCTCCACCAGGTCGTTCAGCCGTTCACCGAGCAGTGTCCGCGGCTTGTGGATTCCGGGGGTGTCGACGATGACGAGCTGCCCCTCCGGACGATTCACGATGCCGCGGATCGCTCGACGTGTGGTCTGCGGCTTCTCGCTGGTGATGGCGATCTTCTCGCCGACGAGTGCGTTCGTCAGCGTCGACTTGCCGACGTTGGGGCGGCCGACGAAGGTCACGAACCCGCTTCGGGTGTCGTCAGTCATCGTGTCGATCTCCTTCATCCTGCGAAGCGTCAGGGTCCCCTGCCGCACGTTCCACGAACACCGTCGCGATCCCGCGACCTCGGCCACGAGAGGCTCCTCCGGTGAGGACCAGGCCCTCCACCGTCGCCGTCGCCCCGGGTTGCGGGACCTGTCCCAGCGCCTTGCCGAGCAGACCGCCGATCGAGTCGACGTCCTCGTCCTCGAGTTCGAGACCGAAGAGGTCGCCCACGTCCTCCAGGGAGAGACGGGCACTCACGCGGTAGCGTCCGTGACCGAGATCGACGAACTCTGCGGATACCTGATCGTACTCGTCGGAGATCTCGCCGACGAGTTCCTCGATCAGGTCCTCGAGGGTCACGAGGCCGGAGATGCCGCCGTGCTCGTCGATCACGAGGCACACGTGCACGGCGTCGCGCTTCATCTGCTGCAGGAGCGTCTCGGCGCGCATCGACTCGGGCACGAAGGTCGCCGGTCGCGCGATCGGCCGGATGGATGCGGCGCGCCAGGCGCTGTCGTCGCGATACGCGAACTGCACGAGGTCCTTGAGGTACAGCACACCCACCACGTCGTCCGCGTCGTCGTCCACGACGGGCATCCGGGAGACGCCGCGGTTCAGGAACAGTGACATCGCCTCGTCCGTCGTGGCGGTGGCATCGACGGTCACCATCTCCGTGCGCGGCACCATGACGGCACGGACGAACTGGTCCGTGAAGTCGAACACGGAGTGGATGAGGTCGCGGTCGTCCTCCTCGATCAGATCGTTCGAGGCGGCCTCATCGACCATGCTGAGCAGCTGGTCCTCGCTGGCGAAGGAGCTGCGGCCCGTGCCGGGTGTGACCTTGTTGCCCAGCACGACGAGCCCCTGCGCGAGCGGTCCGAGAAAGATGCGGAGCCCTCGGACGATCGAGGCCGTACCGCGGATCATTCCCTCGGCGTGCTGGCGACCGAACGACCGCGGGCTCGCGCCGACGAGCACGAAGGTGATCGCCGTCATCAGCAGAGCGGCGGCGAGCATCGCCCACCAGTTGTTGTCGATGAGCATGGTGAAGGCGACCGTCACCAGCACCGCAGCGGTCACCTCGGCGAGCACGCGGATGAACGCGACCGCGTTCACGTGCGCGTCGAGATCGGCGGCGATCCGTCCCAGCGCCTTGGCCCGGCGTCCCTCGGTCGCCATGTCGGCGAGATTGGCGCGGGAAGCGACACCGTAGGCGGCGTCGATCGCCGCCATGAGACCGCCGAACGCCACCAGCAGGACGGCGGCGATGAGAAGGAGGGCGGCCGTCATCGGCGGCGTTCAGCCGCGGCGAAGCCCTGGATCAGTTCCTTCTGCAGTCCGAACATCTCACGCTCCTCGTCGGGCTCGGCGTGATCGAATCCGAGAAGGTGCAGAAGGCCGTGGGTGGTGAGCAGGATCAGCTCGTCCATCAGGGTGTGACGCGCGGCCTGAGCCTGTGCCTCGGCCACCTGCGGGCACAGCACGATGTCGCCGAGGAGACCGGGAGCGGTGGGGCGGTCCTCCGTGCCCGGACGCAGTTCGTCCATCGGGAAGCTGAGCACGTCGGTGGGGCCGGGCTCGTCCATCCACTGCACGTGGAGTGCCTCCATGGCGCCCTCGTCGACGAGGACGATCGCCACCTCGGCGTCCGGGCTGACGTGCAGCTGCGCCAGGTTGTAGTCCGTGAGTCGCTGCAGCACGGTCTCGTCGACGTCGATGGCCGACTCGTTGTTGATCTCGATCATGAGAGTCCTCGTTTCGGCATGCGGTCACGTGGTCCGGGACGCTGCGCTCCCCTGCGGTCGGCGCGATTGGCGAACTCCGCCGCCTGCTCGCGCTCGAAGCGCTGCGCCGTGCGCTTCTCGTCGTACTCGCTGTACGCGTCGACGATGCGTCCGACCAGCGAGTGACGGACGACGTCGTCGCTGGTGAGCCGCGAGAAGTGGATGTCGTCGATGCCGTCGAGCACGCGCGTGACCAGACGCAGTCCGGAGGAGCCCTGCGGGAGGTCGACCTGGGTGATGTCGCCCGTCACGACCATGCGCGTGCCGAAGCCGAGGCGCGTGAGGAACATCTTCATCTGCTCGGGTGTGGTGTTCTGCGCCTCGTCGAGCACGACGAACGAATCGTTCAGGGTACGCCCGCGCATGTACGCCAGAGGGGCGACCTCGATGGTTCCGGTGGCCATCAGGCGCGGCACGATCTCGGGGTCCATCATCTCGTTGAGCGCGTCGTACAGGGGGCGGAGGTACGGATCGATCTTGTCGGTCAGCGTGCCGGGAAGGAACCCGAGTCGCTCCCCCGCCTCGACGGCGGGACGGGTGAGGATGATGCGCGTGACTTCCTTGCGCTGCAACGCCTGGACGGCCTTCGCCATCGCCAGGTAGGTCTTGCCCGTGCCGGCAGGGCCGATGCCGAAGACGATCGTGTTCTCCTCGATCGCGTCGACGTACTCCTTCTGCCCGAGAGTCTTGGGACGGATCACCTTGCCGCGAGTGGTCAGGATCGCCTCGCCCAGCACCTCACTCGGACGGGGACCCCCCTCTTGGCGCAGCATGCGGGCCGAGCTGGAGACGTCGCTCGGAGCCAGGTCATGGCCGGCTCTGGTCATGGCGAGCAGCTCTTCGACCAGCGCCTTGGCTTTCGCGACCGCATCCACGTCGCCGCCGAGAGTGATCTCGTTGCCGCGCACGAGCACCTGGACGTCAGGGTGCTCCTTCTCGAGCATCCGCAGCAGGCGGTCCTGCGGGCCGAGGAGCTGCACCATGGCGACGCCATCGGCATAGATCTTCTCGACGGCCTCGGGCGGTCGACCGCCCAGGCTGCGTTCCTGCGGTTCGTTGTTGTCAGGCACCGACGCTCTTCTCGGTCAATCCCCCGGCCAGCACATGGGCATGGACGTGGAAAACGGTCTGTCCGGCGTTCGTGCCGGTGTTGAAGACGAGGCGGAAGTCGCCGTCGTCGGTGTGCTCGGCGGCCAGCTTCCCGGCGAACGCCACCATCTCCGCCAGCAGGGACGGATCCCCTGCGGCGAGCTCGGTGACATCGCGGTACTCCGCGGTCTTCGGCACCACGAGAAGATGCACCGGTGCCTGCGGGGCGATGTCACGCAGTGCGAACAGGCGGTCGGTCTCGCCGAGGATCTCGGCAGGGATCTCCCCGTTCAGAATGCGCGTGAAGATCGAGGGTTCCGTCATGCGATCAAGTCTACTGATCGCCGCGTCCCCAGCGGCCTGACGCCGTGGGCGGCCGGAACGCAGCTCACCAGCGGCCGAGCGCGACCGACAGCACGGCGATCGCCGCCGGGCCCGCCGTCGACGTCCGCAGCACCGTGTCACCCAGGAGCACTCTTTCGGCGCCCGCAGCTGTCAGCCGGTCGAGTTCTTCCTCGGCGATCCCGCCTTCCGGCCCCACGACCAGCACCAGATCGCGACCGTCGGCCGTGATCTCGGAGAGACGCACGGAAGCCGTGGGGTCGAGGAGCAGCACGCGCTGCGAGGTCGACCGCTCGGCGAGCTGCGTCGTCGAGACCGGTGCGGTGACCTCGGGCAGCCAGGCCCGATGGGCCTGCTTCGCGGCCTCGCGCACGATGGTCGCCCATCGCTCGCGCCCCTTGACGGCCTTCGGCCCCTCCCAGCGGGAGACGCTACGGCTCGCCTGCCACGGCACGATCTCGTCGACGCCGAGCTCGCACGCCGCCTGCACGGCCAACTCGTCGCGGTCGCCCTTCGCGAGAGCTTGGACCAGGACGATCCGTGGGCTCGGAGCCGGATGCTCGACGCGGTCGGAGATCCGGACCTCGACCCGGGTCGGGGACACCTCTTCGGCCGCACCCGTCAGCCA
The DNA here is from genome assembly GCF_024519805.1 of Microbacterium sp. Mcb102. Lineage (NCBI taxonomy): Bacteria > Bacillati > Actinomycetota > Actinomycetes > Micrococcales > Microbacteriaceae > Microbacterium > Microbacterium sp. Mcb102. The sequence goes on from NZ_JALJRG010000001.1 coordinate 1,011,820, forward strand.
CACGCCCGCGCCGTCGCCGACCGTGACCGGCTCGCCGACGCGCAGCCGCCGCACGACAGCGGCATGCTTCGCCTCCGCGCCCGTCAGCGACACGAGGTCGCCGACGCCCGCATCCGTCGACGACTCGACCACGAAGTGCAGTGCCATGATCAGTGGCTGCGGAAACGGTCGCGGAGCTTCGAGAAGAGGCCGGGCTGGAACTGCGCGAGCTGCGGATCCGGAGCCTTGGTCTTCTTCGCGAAGTCCTCGATAAGTGCGCGCTGCGCGGAGTCCAGCCGGGTAGGCGTCAGCACCTGCACGCCGACGCGCAGGTCTCCGCGCTGGGTGCCCCGGAGCGGGGTGATGCCCCGCCCCTTGATGGTGAGCACGTCGCCGGACTGCACGCCCGCGCGGATCTCGAGGTCGACCTCGCCGTCGAGCCCCTGGATCGTGGTCTCGGTGCCGAGGATGGCGTCGGTCATCGACACCTCGAGCGTGGCGAGCAGGTCATCGCCCTCACGACTGAAAGCGGGGTGGGCGTTGACCGTGACCTCGACGTACAGGTCGCCGTTCGGGCCGCCCGCCTTGCCGACCTCGCCCGAGCCGGGCAGCTGAAGGCGAAGGCCGGTCTCGACGCCGGCGGGGATGTCGAGCGAGACCGTGCGACGCGAGCGCACGCGGCCCTGGCCTCCGCAGGTGCCGCACGGGAACGGGATGGTGGTGCCGTAGCCCTCGCACGTGCCGCAGGGCTGAGAGGTGACGACGTTGCCGAGCAGGCTGCGCACCTGACGCTGCACGTGTCCGGAGCCGCCGCAGATGTCGCAGGTGACGGGGGACGTACCCTCCTGGCAGCAGGAGCCCTGACACGTCTCGCACAGCACGGCGGTGTCGACGTCGATGTCGCGGTGCGCGCCGAAGACGACGTCACCGAGGTCGAGCGTGACACGCACGAGAGCATCCTGTCCGCGCTCCCGGCGCGATCGGGGTCGTGCCCCGCGTCCGCCGCCCTGGGAGGCGCCGAAGAAGGTCTCGAAGATGTCGCCGAACCCGCCGAATCCGCCGAAGTTGCCGGCAGCGCCGTCTCCTCCGCCCATGTCGTAGCGGCGCCGCGACTCGTCGTCGCTCAGCACGTCGTACGCATGCGTGACGAGCTTGAACTTCTCCGCCGCATCCTCACCGGGATTCACATCCGGGTGCAGCTGTCGCGCGAGACGTCGATACGCCTTCTTGATCTCGTCGGTGGAAGCGTCTCGGGACACCCCGAGAACCTCATAGTGGTCCGCCACAATCGCCTTTCTGCGTGTGTCTTCCGGCGGCCGCCTCAGCGGCCGGCCTCGTCTTCGTCGAGCATCCGCGACAGGTAGCGGGCCACGGCCCGTGCTGCTGCGAGGTTGCTCGGATAATCCATCCGCGTCGGGCCCATCACGCCGACCCGCGCCGTGCCGCTGGGCGCGGCGTAGTTGCTGGCGACGATCGATGCCTCACCGAGGCCGAACGGTGCGTTCTCGGTGCCGATGCTGGCCGCGAGCCCGTGCTCGTCGGTCACCATCTCACTCATCAGCCGCAGCAGGGTCACCTGCTCCTCGATCGCCTCGAGGAGCGGATGGATGCTGCCGCGGAAGTCCTGTTCGCGACGGGCCAGGGTGGCTGCTCCCGCCATCACCAGACGCTCTTGGCGGAAACCGCTGAGCTCGTCCATGACGACGCTCGCGATCGCGCGCAGCACGTGATCCTTCGGCGCGTCCTGAACGGCGAGCAGTGCCTGCAGACGGTCGGAGGCCTCGCCGATGCCGTGACCGGTGATCAAGGCGGCCATGCGCGCGCGCAGCACCGCCATCTCGGCCTCGTCGATGGCCTCCGGCAGCTGGGCCACGCGTTGCGACACGCCGCCGGCGTCCGTCACGAGGACGATCAGGAGACGATTGGGGGCCAACGCCACCAGCTCGACGTGCGTGACGTGAGCACGTGCGAACGAGGGGTACTGCGCGAGCGCCACCTGACCGGTGAGCTGCGTCAGCACCCGCACGGTGCGCACCATCAGGTCGTCGAGGTCGGCGGGCTCGCCGAGGAACGACTCGATCGCCGAGCGCTGCGCGGACGAGAGCGGCCGCAGCTGCGCCAGGTGATTCACGAAGACGCGGTAGCCCTTGTCGGTCGGCACCCGACCGGACGAGGTGTGCGGCGCCGTGATGAGCTCTTCGTCCTCGAGCAGCGCCATGTCGTTGCGGATCGTCGCCGCCGAGACGCCGAAGGAGTGCCGGTCGACGATGGATCGGCTGCCGACGGGTTCGTGGGTCTCGACGTAGTCCTGCACGATCGCGCGGAGAACCTGGAGTCCTCGCTCTGTGACCATCGCCCTTCCCTTCCGCTGGCACTCGGACGTTCAGAGTGCCAATCCTACCCCGTGCAGCTCGGGATTCTCCGTAGCGCGGATGCGCGACCCTAGGATGACGCTCATGACCTCCTCACCTCAGACCACGTTGTCGAGCGGCATCGTCCGCGGCTCCGCGGAGGAGGGGGTGGACCGCTACCTCGCCATCCCCTATGCCGCACCACCGTTCGGCGAGAACAGGTTCCGCACCCCACGGCCGGTACCGGCGTGGGCGGGCATCCGTGAGGCGACGCAGTTCGGCCCCACGGCACCCCAGCTTCCCTACGCCGGCGCGATCGGCGAGCTCCTCGGCTCCGTGCGCATCGACGGTGAGGACATCCTCACGGCCAATGTCTGGGCACCGTCCGGGGCCTCCGCGGCGCCGGTGCTCCTGTGGATCCACGGCGGGGCGCTGGAACGGGGCACCGCTGCTCTGCCCCTCTACGACGGCACGGTCTTCGCGAAAGCGGGGATCGTGTTCGTCTCCATCAATTACCGCCTGGGCTCGGAGGGTTTCTCGGTACTCGAAGGTGCACCGAGAAACCTCGGACTGCGCGACGCCGCTGCGGCGCTGGAGTGGGTGCACCGCGAGATCTCCGCGTTCGGCGGTGATCCCGCGCAGATCACCGCGATGGGAGAATCCGCCGGCGGGGCGATCGTCGCCGGGCTCCTCGCGCGCGACGAATCCCGCGAGCTGATCCATCGGGCGATCATCGAATCCGGACCGTTGGCTGCACAGCCGGCGAAGAAGGCGGGACGGGTGACCGCACGGCTCGCGAAGCACCTCGGAGTCCGGGCGGACCGTGACTCGTTCGCCGCGCTCTCACCCGGTCAGCTGCTCGAGGCGCGGAAAGCCCAGTCCGCAGGCTCGTCCCCGTTGGGCGGAGCTCCCGGCTTCCAGTTCGCGATCGACCCGGAGAGCCTGCCGCGCTCACCGCACGAGGTGCTCGGCGACATCGACACGCCCCTCCTGATCGGCAGCAACACCGACGAGTACCGGTTGTGGTTCCCGCCCGCGGCTCTGGCCGGCATCAGCGAGCTGAAGCTGCAGGCGGCGCGGATCCTCTCCCGCATCCCGCAGCGCGCGGTGCGCGAGTATCGCTCGGCCTTCCCCGGGGCGAGCACCGGCGAGGTGTTCGGGCAGCTCGTCACGGACATGATGCTGCGGGCGCCACTGAGTCGCCTGGCGGCTGCGCGGCCGGAGCGCACGCACGTGTACGAGTTCGCGTGGCAGAGTCCGGTTCGCGATCTGCGGGCCGCGCATGCACTCGAGCTCGGCTTCGTCTTCGATCGGCTCGCGGACGACGAGACGGTGCGCTTGGCGGGCCACGACGCGCCGCAGACGCTTGCGGACGAGATGAACGCGGCCTGGGTGGGATTCGTCACGAACGGCGACCCCGGCTGGCCGGCGTACGGGCCCGGCCGACAGACGCGCATCTTCGACACCACGAGCGCGACGCTTCCGCAGCGCCGGACCGCGGGGATGGACCTGCTCCCGGGCTGAGCCCGCCCGCATCGGCCGATCAGTCGGTGAGCTCGCGCACGACGGCATCGGCGAGGAGCCGACCACGAAGCGTCAGCTGGACACGGCCGCGGATGGCGGCGGCCGGGTCCACGAGCCCGTCGGCGATCAGCCCGGCGACGCTGCGTCGGTTCGCGGCGGGCACCTCGTCGATAGCGATGCCCTCGCGGATGCGGCTCAGCAACAGGATCCGCTCCAGCGTCCGCGACTCGGCGTCCGGCCGTTCCGTGCCTGCGGCGGGCGACTCGGATGCCGCGAGCCGCTGCGCGTACGCCGCCGGATGTTTCACATTCCACCAGCGCAGCCCGGCGACGTGACTGTGCGCTCCGGGGCCGAAGCCCCACCAGTCTCTCCCGCGCCAGTACGCGAGATTGTGCCGCGACCGCTGCTCGGGCGTGCGTGCCCAGTTGCTGACCTCGTACCAGTCGAAGCCCCCCGCCGCGAGACGGGCGTCGGCGAGCTCGTACATGTCGGCCTGCACGTCGTCGTCGGGGGTCGGAACCTCTCCACGGCGGATCTGGCGAGCGAGCTTCGTGCCGTCCTCGATGATCAGCGCGTACGCGGAGATGTGGTCGGACTCCAGCGCGAGCGCCGCGTCGAGCGAGACTTCCCAGTCGGCGAGCGACTCCCCCGGCGCCCCGTAGATCAGATCGACACTGACCGCGAGACCCGCGTCCTTCGCCGCGGCGACCGCGGTGGTCACGTTCTCGGGCCGGTGCGTGCGGTCGAGGGAGGCGAGCACGTGCGGCACGGCCGACTGCATGCCGACCGACATCCGCGTGACGCCGGCAGCGGCCAGCGTGCGCGCGACCGCGGGCGTCACGGTGTCAGGATTCGCCTCCACCGTGACCTCTGCGCCCTCCGCCAGTCCGAAGGCCGAGGTCGCGGCCTCCAGCATCCGGGCGAGATCGCCGGCCGGCAGCAGCGTGGGCGTGCCCCCGCCGAAGAAGACGGTGTCCATCGGCCGCAGCGCCCCCGCGTCGGCCAGCACTCGACGGGCGAGGCCGATCTCGGAGATCAGCGTCGATGCGTAGTCCTCCTGCTTGGCGCCGCGGAGCTCGGTCGACGTGTACGTGTTGAAGTCGCAGTAACCGCAGCGCACCGTGCAGAACGGGATGTGCAGGTAGGCCGAGAACGGCACACTCGCGTCGAAGGGAAGGTCGTCGGGCAGATGTCCGTCTGCCGGCGCAGGGTCTCCCAGAGGAAGCGGTCCCGCCATCACAGGGGGGTCGCGTAGAGCGGGGAGATCGCGCGGAGGTAGCGCGCGAAGAGCTCACGACGACGGCGCTTCACGAGCGCCGGCACGGTGCGGTACAGCAGCGCGTGCGGAGCGTCGAAGGCGCGGACGGTGAACCAGACCTCGTCGTTGTCTTCACGCCAGTCCACGTCGAAGGACTCCTCGCCACGGACGACGGATCCGCCGACGGTGCCGAGGACGAAGCCGATGCGCCGGGTCTCCTCGGTCACCGAGATCACGCGCAGCTCCGCGTCCGCACGCATGCTGCCGACGCGACCGCGCAGATGAAGAGTCATCCCCGCGCCGACGAAGGGCATGCCCTCCGCGTCGTAGCGGGGCTCGACGTCACGCTTGCTCGGCGCGATCGGGTTGCCCTCCGCGTCGAAGCTCACCCCCGCGTAGGCGGGGCCGGGCGCCGGACGCACGTCTTCGACGGAGAGTCCGGCCGCGCGCTGCGCCGTCCACGAGAGCAGCGCTTCACCGGCGGTCTGGAAGCGCTCGCTGCCGCTACCGATCCGCCAGGATTCCTCCGCCGGGATGCTGCGCTCCGGCGGGTACTGCATCAGATCGGGCGCGTGGGTCGCACCCACGGCCGCATAGTCCACCGTGTCGTCTCGGAAAGTCCCGCGCCGCATGAGTTCCAGCCTACTTCCCGTTGCCTGAGCGAACACCCCCACGCGCCGCACGGCGACACATCTTCGGTCAGTGAACCCGCTCAGTCGAGCGTCACTGCGTGCGGGAAGCCGCTGCTTCGGCCTGCACGATCTTCACGTAGCGCGCATGGGTCGCGCGCTGCACCATCCGCAGGGCAGGACCGAGAACACGCCAGAGCGCGGTGGAAGGACAGGAGATGGACCGCGCCGTGAACACACCGCGCTCGTCGATCCGGAACGACTCCTCGCCGTAGATCGGGTGCCCGGGTCGCGTCTCGTAGCCGAAGCCGCTCTCATCGGCCCAGACGATACGCACCGGCTCGACGAAGCGGATGCCGAGCAGGCGCTTCGCGAGCACCCCTTCGAGTCCCGGTTTCGGCTCGTCGGACGGCACCTCGAATCCGGCGCGTCGTTTGAACTCCCACGAGCACACCAACGCCGCGACGGCATCGCGCGCCGCCGGATCGACCACGGTCGAATGCTCGGCGATCCGCATGCCCTCCGGCGCTGTCGCGACAGGATGACGCGTGATTCCCCGCTCGTAGGCCGGTAGCGGCACGTGCTACTTCTTGTCCTTGCCCTCGACGTCGCCCGACAGCGCGGCGATGAACGCCTCCTGGGGGACCTCGACGCGACCGACCATCTTCATGCGCTTCTTGCCCTCCTTCTGCTTCTCGAGGAGCTTGCGCTTGCGGGTGATGTCACCGCCGTAGCACTTGGCGAGCACGTCCTTGCGGATCGCGCGGATCGTCTCTCGGGCGATGATGCGCGCGCCGATCGCGGCCTGGATCGGAACCTCGAACTGCTGGCGAGGGATGAGCTTGCGCAGGCGTTCGGCCATCATCGTGCCGTAGGCGTAGGCCTTGTCTCGGTGGACGATCGAGCTGAACGCGTCGACCTTCTCGCCCTGGAGGAGGATGTCGACCTTGACGAGGTCGGCCTCCTGCTGCCCGGACGGTTCGTAGTCGAGCGACGCGTAGCCCTGCGTCTTGGACTTGAGCTGATCGAAGAAGTCGAACACGATCTCACCGAGCGGCATGTTGTAGCGCAGTTCGACGCGTTCCTCCGAGAAGTACTCCATGCCGAGCAGCGTTCCACGGCGGGACTGGCACAGCTCCATGACGGTGCCGACGTAGTCCTTGGGCAGCAGGATCGCCGCCTTCACCATCGGCTCCGAGACCGAGCCGATGCGCCCATCCGGGTACTCGCTCGGGTTGGTCACGGTGACGGTCTCGCCGGTGTCGCTCGTGAGCACCTCGTAGATCACGCTGGGCGCGGTGGTGATGAGGTCGAGGTCGAACTCTCGCGCGAGACGCTCGGTGATGATCTCCAGGTGCAGGAGACCGAGGAATCCGCAGCGGAAGCCGAAGCCGAGGGCCACCGAGGTCTCCGGTTCGTACACGAGCGAGGCGTCGGAGAGTTTCAGCTTGTCGAGCGCCTCACGCAGCTCCGCGTAGTCGCTGCCGTCGATCGGGTACAGACCCGAGAACACCATGGGCTTGGGGTCCGTGTACCCCGGAAGCGCCTCGGACGCGGGCTTGCGCGACGTCGTGATCGTGTCGCCGACCTTCGACTGACGCACGTCCTTCACACCCGTGATCAGGTAGCCGACCTCGCCCACCCCGAGTCCCTTGGTCGGGGTCGGCTCCGGGCTCGACACACCGACCTCGAGCGCTTCGTGATTCGCTCCGGTCGACATCATCTGGATGCGCTCGCGGGGCGAGAGGCTGCCGTCCACCATGCGCACATAGGTGACCACACCGCGGTAGGCGTCGTAGACCGAGTCGAAGATCATCGCGCGCGCCGGCGCGTCCGCGTCGCCCTTCGGGGCGGGGATCTCCTTGACGAGCCGGTCGAGCAGCTCCTCGACGCCGACGCCGGTCTTGCCCGAGACGCGGAGCACGTCCTCGGGCTTGCCGCCGATGAGGGATGCGAGCTCCTTCGCGTACTTCTCGGGGTCGGCCGCCGGCAGGTCGATCTTGTTGAGCACCGGGATGATGTGGAGGTCGTTCTCCAGCGCAAGGTAGAGGTTCGCCAGCGTCTGGGCCTCGATGCCCTGCGCCGCGTCCACGAGCAGGATCGCACCCTCGCAGGCCGCGAGCGAGCGCGATACCTCGTAGGTGAAGTCGACGTGGCCGGGGGTGTCGATCATGTTCAGGGCGACGGTCTGGCCGTCGAGTTCCCAGGGCATGCGCACGGCCTGGCTCTTGATCGTGATGCCGCGCTCGCGCTCGATGTCCATCCGGTCGAGGTACTGGGCCCGCATGTCGCGATCCGAGACGACACCGGTGATCTGGAGCATCCGGTCGGCGAGGGTGGACTTGCCGTGGTCGATGTGGGCGATGATGCAGAAATTGCGGATCTGCGCAGCCGGCGTCGAGGCAGGCTGAAGAGGTGTGAGAGCGCGTGGGGACATGTCCCCTCGATTCTACGGTCAGGCGGTGTGAATCCCCGATTCGCGCGCTGCTGTGCCGGGGAAAGCACACTGGGCGGCCCCGAAGGGACCGCCCAGTGTGTGGTGCGAACGGGGCTTACTTGGCCCAGCCCACGTTCTCCCAGAACTTCGCGCCGGTGACCGACTCGAACTGCGAGGGACCGTAGTTCACGAGGCCGTCGGCGATCGCGTACTGGTTCGGTCGTGCCGCGAGCGGGATCGTCACAGCTTCGCCCATGATGATCTTGTCGATCTCCTTCGCGATCTCGAGGCGCGCCTCGGGGTCGAGCTCGGCGTTGGCCTTCGCCCACAGATCGTCCAGACGCTCATCCGCGACACCGGGGAAGTTCTGCCCCGAGTCGGCCGGGTTGAAGATCGATTCCGTCGAGGAGATCGGGTACGGCGTACCCTGCCACGCGAAGATCGTCGCCTCGAAGTCACGCGTCTCGGTCGTGATGTACTTCGTGAAGAAGTCGGCCGACGGGACGGTGTCGATCTTGACGTCGAAGCCCGCCTTGGCTGCCATCGGCTGGATCTGCTGCGAGAGGATCGCCGAGTTCGGGGTCTCCGAGGGGATCACGAGGCGAACGGTCAGCTTGGTGCCGTCCTTCTCGCGGATGCCCTTGTCGCCCTCGACCCAGCCGGCGTCTTCCAGCTGCTTCTTCGCGGCGTCGACATCGAACGCGATGTCCGCACCGTCGTCTTCGTAGCCGTTCTGGCCGTTGAGGAAGATGAGGTTGTTCAGGACCTCGGGCTCGACACCCAGCGGCTCGATGACGGCCTGAGCCATGATCTGACGGTCGAGCGACTTCGCGAAGGCCTGACGGACCTCGACGTCCTCGAACACGCCGGCGGTGCCGTTGAGCGTGACGTGGCTGTACGTCACACCCTTCGAGTTCAGGATCTCGGAGTCGGAGCGCGCCTTCGCGGACTCGAGCGTGTCGACGCTGGAGTTGATCGGAACGGCGTCGAACTCCTTGTTGGCGAACGCCTGGCCGACGGTCGACCGGTCGGTCGCCTTGTAGTTGATCGTGTCGAGCTTCGGCTTGTCGCCCCACCACGTCGGGTTCGGCTCGAACGTGATGGTCTTGCCGGTCGCGTCGAACTTGCTGACGATGAACGGACCGCCGGAGACGTAGGTCGAACCGTCAGCAGCGAACGGACCGTTCGCCCACGCGGTGTTGAAGCTCTCCGGCGTCTCCGTGAGCCAACGAGGGTAGATCGTGCCGGTGCCGAGGATGGAGGGCCAGTCGGCGTTCTTGTTCGCGAACGTGATCAGCACATCCTGGTCGTTCTCACCGGCCTCGACGGAGGCGATGTCGGACCAGACGTTGGTGGACGTCGGGGCGTACGCCTCGTTCTTGCCGTTCAGGGCGTTGAACTGGCCCTGGAAGTCCTGGACACCGATGGGAGTGCCATCGGACCAGACGGCGTCGGGGTTGATCTTGACCTCGACGACCTGAGGGTCCTCGCTCTTGAGCTCGACCGACGTGGCGAAGTTCGGGTCGGCTTCCCAGCTGCCGTCCTCGTTCACGACGACGAAACCGGGGGTGAACAGGCTCGCGATCGTGTTGTCGTCGACGGTGCCGGAATCGAGGTTGTAGAGGTTCCAGTTGGCCGGCGTCTCGTCGAGCGGCAGGTTGAGCGTGCCGCCGTCCTTGACGGCGTCGCGGTCTGCGGCGACCCAGCCGGTCCCGGGAAGCGCTTCGGGCGAGGAACCGCCGTCCCCCTCGTTTCCGCCGTTCGTGGCGGGCGCGCACGCAGAGAGCGCCAGCGCGACCGCGGCGATCCCGGCGAGGCCCGCCCATTTCTTGGAGTTCGACTTCATCGATCTCCCCCTTCTATCGTTTCGTGCAGACTGCACAGGACTCGTCCGAACCGGAGACCGAAACACAGCGACCGGCTATGGAGCAACATCATCGATAATCGCCCCGTACACCGGCATGTCAGGCACGTGTTGTCCGGATCGTTACCTAGTTGTCGTTCAAGCCGCATGATCGTGTGGCTGAAACGGGGTCGCGTCGTGGCTGACACCGCGTCGCGCCAGCCTGACCACCGTGAACATGGCAACATGGGGAGCCTGCCGGCGATCGAAGAGGATATGCCGGAGTTTTGGAAAGCGGGACTCGGGTGCCTAGAGTAGCGAGGCCGCAACAGATGTCGGGTGCGCGGCGATCCCGCGCCGAAGGAGCTCCATGATCGGATTCATCGCCAAGCGATTGGTGAACTATCTCATCCTCACCGTCATCGCCACGTTGGCCGGTTACGCCCTCGTCTCCACCACACTTCAGCCGGCGGCGCGGTTCCTCGGCAAGAATCCCCCCGTCCCGCAGTCCAGCATCGACGCCGCGCTCGACAAGATGGGCGTCAATCCTGACGTCTCGCTGCTGCAGCGCATGTGGGACTGGCTCGTCCAGTTCGTCACGACCGGCTCCCTCGGAATCTCCACTCGCAGCACCGAGGTGACGGCTGACATCATCGAACGGGCCGGCACGAGCCTCCGACTGCTGATCATCGGCTCCATCCTCGGCGCGATCTTCGGCATCCTGCTCGGTGTATGGGGAGCCATCCGCCAGTACCGCGCGAGTGATCAGATCATCACCTACGCGTCGTTCACCGTTCTCGCGACGCCGATCTTCGTGATCGCGGTACTCCTCATGATCGGCGCGACCTGGGTCAACAACGCGTCCGGTCAGCAGCTCATCAACTTCACCGGCGAGTACAGCGTCGGGGTCACCGGGTTCTGGCCCGTCATAGGCGATCGAATAGCGCATCTGCTGCTGCCCACGATCGCGCTCACCGTGACCGCGGCAGCCTCCTACTCCCGGTACCAGCGCAGCGCGATGCTCGACGTGCTGTCCTCGGACTTCATCCGCACGGCACGCGCGAAGGGCCGCACCCGCGGATCCGCCATCATGCGTCACGGCGTGCGCGTCGCACTGATCCCCATGTCGACCTTCTTCGCCTACTCGTTCGGCACCATCCTGGCGGGCGCGGCCGTGACGGAGAAGATCTTCAGCTGGCACGGCATGGGCGAATACCTCATCGACTCCGTGTCGAACAACGACATCAACGCCGCAACCGGATCCATCCTGTTCGCCGCGATCCTGGTGCTCATCGCGGGCACGCTGGCCGACGTCCTCTACGCGGCCCTCGACCCCCGAGTGAGGATGTGACATGACGCTCGATCCCACACAGCTCGACGCTCCACCGCTCGAGCCGGAGAACGAGGAATCTCCCTCGATCCCCCGGTGGCGGCTTATCCTGGTCCGCACGTTCTCGACCAAGCGGGCCTGGATCGGCGCCGGCGTGCTCGTGCTGATGTTCCTGCTCGCGTACGTCGGACCGCTGCTCTACCCGTGGTCGTCCACCGACCAGGACTATCTCGCGTTCAACAAGGGGCCGAGCCTCGACCACTGGTTCGGCACCGACACGATCGGGCAGGACATCTTCGCCCAGTCGATGGCGGGTCTGCAGAAGTCCCTGCTCATCGGCCTCATCGTCGGACCGGTCACGGCACTCATCGCCGGGCTCGTCGGCGCGATCGCCGGGTACGTCGGCGGTGTCTGGGACCGGGTGATCGTCTGGATCATCGACCTGCTCCTCGTGCTGCCGAGCTTCTACATCCTCGTGCTGCTGAGCCCACTCTTCAAGGACCTGGCCTGGGTCGCACTCGTCGTGTTCCTCCCCCTCTTCGGATGGATGGTGCTCGCGAGAGTCATCCGCGGTCAGACCATGTCGCTGCGCGAGCGCGACTACGTCAAGGCGGCTCGCTTCATGGGCGTCGGCGGTTTCACCATCATCCGCCGCCACATCATCCCCAACGTGGCATCGCTGCTGATCATCGACGCGACGCTGGGTGTCGGCGCCGCGATCCTCGCCGAGACCACACTCAGCTACTTCGGCTTCGGCATCCAGCCGCCCGACGTGTCACTCGGAACGCTGCTCGCTGCGGGAAGCGCCGCGGCGACCACCCGTCCCTGGCTCTTCATCCCGCCGGCGATCATCCTCGTCGCCACCGTGCTCGCGTCGAGTCTGCTCGGAGATGCCCTGCGTGACGCCGTCGACCCGACCTCGGAGAACAACCGTGCCTGAACCCCTGCTTCGCGTCCGCGACCTCAACGTCACCTTCGAGACGAAGGCCCGCACCGTCCACGCCGTCCGCGGTGTGAACTACGAGGTCAATCGCGGCGAGTTCCTCGCCATTGTGGGTGAGTCCGGTTCGGGCAAGTCCGTGTCGTCGATGGCGGTCATGGGCCTCCTCCCGAGCACCGCCAACGTCTCGGGCTCCATCACGTACGACGGCACCGAGCTCCTCGGCTCCACCGACCGGCAGCTGTCGAAGATGCGCGGTTCCGACATCGCGATGATCTTCCAGGACCCGCTCTCGGCACTGACGCCGGTCTACACGATCGGTCAGCAGATCATCGAGGGCCTCAAGCTGCACCAGCCCGGGCTCAGCAACCAGGCTCTGGAGGCCCGCGCGGTCGAGCTGCTCGACATCGTCGGTATCCCGGAGCCGCGCCGACGGGTGAAGTCGTTCCCGCACGAGTTCTCGGGCGGCATGCGCCAGCGCGCGATGATCGCGATCGCCATCGCGAACGATCCGAAGCTGATCATCGCGGACGAGCCGACGACGGCACTGGATGTCACCATCCAGGCCCAGATCCTGGATGTGCTCCAGAAGGCGAAGGAAATCACCGGCGCTGCCGTGGTGCTCATCACGCATGATCTCGGCGTCGTCGCCGGCAACGCGGATCGCGTGGCCGTGATGTATGCGGGCCGCATCGTGGAGACCGCACCGGTCGACGAACTGTTCGCACGTCCGGCGATGCCGTACACGATCGGACTCCTGCGCTCGATGCCGAGCATCGCCAACGGGGCCTCCGAACGTCTCGTCCCGCTCGAGGGACGTCCGCCGCTGCTGACTGAGGTGCCCACCGGCTGCCCGTTCGCCGATCGCTGCCCCGCCGTGATCTCGGCGTGCCACGACATCGAACCCGATCTCGTCCCCGTCGCACCGCTGCAGTCCGCGGCGTGCATCCGTGCGGAGGAGATCGTCGACGGCCGGCTCCCCCGCGACGAGGTCTTCTCCCCGCCTGCCCCGGTCGAAGAGGTCGTCCGCGAGGTCGAGACCCGCGGCACCGTGCTCAAGGTCGAAGACCTGAAGCGGCACTACCCGCTCACCAAGGGCACCGTTTTCCGCCGCCGCATCGGCACCGTCCGCGCGGTCGACGGCGTCAGCTTCGAGCTGGACGGCGGCAAGACCCTCGGCCTGGTCGGAGAATCGGGCTGCGGAAAGTCGACCACCGTCATGGAGGTGATGGAACTCGCCCAGCCGCAGTCGGGGCGCGTCTCCGTCAACGGCATCGACACGGCCACGCTCTCCGCTTCACAGCGTCGCGCGCTCCGGACCGACATCCAGATCGTGTTCCAGGACCCGGCGGCCTCGCTCGATCCGCGTATGACCGTCGAAGAACTCATCGGCGAACCGCTCACCGTGCACGACGTCCCGGCGAAGGAGATCTCGCGCCGCGTGCGCCGGATGCTCGAGCTCGTCGGTCTCGAGCCGAGCTATGCCCGTCGCTACCCGCACGAGTTCTCCGGAGGTCAGCGCCAGCGCATCGGAATCGCGCGTGCGCTCGTCGTCGAACCGAAGATCCTCGTCCTCGACGAGCCGGTTTCCGCGCTCGACGTCTCGGTGCAGGCCGGCGTGATCAACCTGCTCGAGGATCTGAAGCAGCAGCTGGGACTCTCCTACCTGTTCGTCGCACACGACCTCGCCGTGGTGCACCACATCGCCGATGACGTCGCCGTGATGTACCTCGGGCGCATCATCGAGTACGGCGATGTCGACGCGATCTTCAGCAACCCGCGCCACCCGTACACGCGCGCGCTGCTGTCGGCCGTGCCGATCCCCGACCCGCAGATCGAGCGGACGCGCGAGCGCATCCTCCTCTCCGGAGACCTGCCATCGCCGACCGAGACGATCACGGGGTGCGCGTTCCGCTCACGGTGCCCGCTCTACGCGATCCTTCCTCCCGCACAGCAGGCCGAATGCGAGACCGTTTCTCCCGAGCTGCGCCCCGTGGAAGGACGCGACGTCTCCTGCCATTGGGCGGAGCAGGACATCCTGCAGACCGCGTGATCCGTGGTGACGGCGTGAGCGGCCGCGGCACTGACCGCATCGTCATCCGCGGTGCATCGGGCTGGTGGATCAGCGGTGTTCTGGCTGCGCTCTTCGCCTACCTGCTCATCGATGCGGCCGTTCGCGCGGAGTGGGCGATAGTGCTCCTCTCCCTCCCCTGGATGGGAGTGGTACTGCTCGTGTGCTGGATGCTGCTGATCCGGCCGTGCGTGATCGTCGCGCCTGCCACGCTCACCGTGGTCAACGTCTTCCGCACACACACGATCCCGTGGCATGAGGTGGCCGAACTCCACGTGCGGTATCAGCTCGTCGTCGAGTTGACCGACGGCACCGCGATCCGCGCCTGGGGCTCACCCACCGTCCGGCCGCGTCGGGACCGGGAAGCCGACGTGTCGACGTCCCATCGTTCCCGCGCCTTCGTCGGTGTGGTGGAGGCGATCGACCACGCGCGTGATGACGTCGGGCGGGCTCCGACGGGTGAGGCGGCGCGAACCGTGAGCGTTGCGTGGCTGCCTCTTCTCGCTCTCGCCCTCGCCGTGGCTCTCGGCGTCACGGCAGCCGGCCTGTTGTTGTGACGCGGGGTCTCGGCATAGACGCCGAGATCCTAAGCTGAACGCGTGAGCGCACAGATCGTCCTCGTGCACGGCATCCGCACATCCGCCACCATGTGGCGCGCGCAGCTCGCCTATCTGGAAGCGCACGGATACGCCGCCACAGCCGTCGACCTGCCGGGACACGGCACCCGGATGAGCGAGGACTTCACGCTCCATGAGGCGCTGCACACGATCGACATCGCGGTTCGCGCTGCGGCGGAGAAGGGGCCCGTCGTGCTCGTCGGGCATTCGATGGGCGGGCTCCTCTGCCTCGCCTACGTCGGCGGTGCGGAGACGCCGCCGGTCGCCGGACTGGTCGCGGCCGCGTGCACCTCGCTCCCCTCCGGCGCGGGCCTGCGTGCCTATCGGCTCTTCGCGAGGGCCGTGGATTCGCTCCCCGACCGCGGTATGTGGCTCACCGCGCGGATGCTCGAGGCCACGATCCCCGCCGAGACGCGGTCGGACTTCGCCGCGGGCGGCTACGCACTCGACACACAGGATGCCGCGCTCCGCAGCCTCGCAGCCCTCGACGTCGCCGCCGCGGTCCCCCGCATCAAGATCCCCCTCTGGTTCGTGAACGGCCAGTACGATCAGCTGCGCCTGAACGAGACACTCTTCCGTCGTCTCGCCTCACACGCCGAGCTGATCATCGTCCCCCGCACGACCCATCTGGTCACGGCCATGAGGCCGCGGATCTTCAACGCGGTGCTGCAGCTCGCGATCGCGACGGTGGAGCAGGACGCAGAGCCGTCATGAGCGCTTCGGCTCCCGCGCGAACGCCGTGAGCAGTCCCCCGACCAGGGACAGCACCGCTGCCGCGACGAACACCAGCCAGAACCCGCCGACCAGGGCGACCAGCGCGGCCCCGAGCACCGGTCCGATCAGCTGGCCGAGGGCGGCCGTGACGTTCACGATCCCGAGGTCACGCGCATGGTCCTGTTCGTCCGGCAGCAGATCGGCGGCGAAGGCGAGTCCCACCGTCGAGAACGCGCCGTAGCCGAGCCCCATCAGGGCCGCGGCCACCATCGTCATCTCGAAAGTCGGCACCAGCGCGATCGCGACGCCCGATGCCGCCTGCACCACCGTGGCGGCGACCGCGAGCGTGCGCCGATTGCCCGTACGGTCGGAGGCGAGACCGGTCACCACGGACGCGATCACCACAAAGACCGTGTACACGACGATGAGCAGCAGGAGGTTGTCCTGCGCGACGGCACTCGGCTGGCCGAGCCCGTGCAGGAGGAAGAACAGGAACAGCGCCGTCCCGAGTGCATTGCCGATGTTCGTCACCAGGCGACCGGAGAGCATCCAGGCGAAATCCCGGTCGCGCAGAGACGCCAGCCGACGGCGCCCCACCGTCTTCGGGCGCATCGCCTCGACACTCGGCGGGTCGGGCAGGAGCAGGGCGGCTGCCGATCCGATGACCGCGATCACGCCGGCGAGCAGCAGGTAGCCGTCGCGGATGCCGAGTCCGAGGAGGACCACCAGCCCGACTCCGAGAACGATGCCCACGGCCTGACTGGAACCGACCGCCGCCGAGGCCGCACCGCGCTGCGTGGACGGCAGCTGGTCGGCGATGAGAGCGGTGAAGGCGGCAGACGAGACCGCGACGCCGATCGACACGCCCACCCATCCGGCGCCGACCGCCCAGGGACCTTCCGCGTATCCGGTCAGGACGAGGCAGACCGCGGTGAACAGAACGCCGCCGAGCGCCCACGGACGGCGACGGTGGCGCCCCGCCGCCGCACGATCGGAGAGCGCTCCGGCCGCGGGACCGGCGATGATGCCGGCGAGCCCGCCGATTCCGAGAACCAGACCGGAGGAGACGACTCCGCGGATCCAGTCGTCTTCCGGCGTGTCCAGCTGCAGGGGAAGGAGCAGCTGCACCGGCGTGAGCTGCACGGTCCAGATCGCGAGCCACGCCAGCGTGAAGAGCGACATCCATCGGGCTCCCGCTCGAACGGTGCGGGTGCCGGAGACTTCGGTCATCTCCCCACCGCCGTCGCTGCCGCTGCGCGCGCACTCGCGATGACGTCGCGATACCAGTCGTAGGAGGCCTTGGGCGTCCGCTCCCCCGTCTCGAAGTCGACGTGGACGATCCCGAACCGTTGGGTGTAGCCGTCGGCCCACTCCCAGTTGTCGAGCAGTGACCACACCGTGTACTCCTCCACAGGCACCCCGGCGACCATCGCCTCCCCGACGGCGGCGAGGTGCCCGGCCAGATACGCGATCCGGTCCGTGTCGTCGACGCGACCGGCGCGCGGCGGTTCCGGGAACGAGGCTCCGTTCTCACCGATGATGACCGGCGGAAGATCTGGATGTCGCACGTGCAGGTCGAGCAGGAAGTCGCGCAGGGCTCCGGGCACGATCGGCCATTCGGGGCCGAAGCCGGTGACGGGGGCGCCGGGAGTGGGCACGATGTCGAACGGCACGGCGCTCCCCTCCGCGGCAGCCGTCACGGTCGTGGGGTTGTAGAAGTTGATGCCGTAGAAGTCGATCGAGCCGCCGATCTCCTCGAGGTCCCCGTCGCGCACCGGCATCGGCGGAAGGCCCAGCGACTCCAGGTCCGGGTAGGTGCCGGTGAGGAGCGGCTCACTGAAGACCCGATTGTGGATCAGGTCGTAGAGCGCGGCCGCCTGGTGGTCGTCCGCTGTGTCGTGCAGCGGAAGCACCCACGTGTGGTTGTTCGCGAGCCCGACGGCGGAGGCGCCTCGCTCCCGCAGCACGGAGGCAGCGCGGGCATGGGCGAGCAGCTGGTGATGGGCGGTCGGCAGCGCGCCGAAGAGCAGCTGCCTCCCCGGCGCGAGTGCGCCGACCGCGTATCCCTGCAACGTCGTCATGGCCGGCTCGTTGAGGGTGTACCACTGCCGCACGCGATCACCGAGGCGGTCGGCCACAATCGTCACGTAGTCGGCGAAGCGCTCGGCGGTGTCGCGCTCGAGCCAGCCGCCGTCGGCCTCGACCGCGCTCGGCATCTCCCAGTGGAAAAGGGTCGGGAACGGCGCGACTCCCGCCCCCAGGAGAAGGTCGACCAGCCGCGAGTAGTGATCGAGGGCGGTCTTGTCACCGACTCCGCGGCCGTCCGGCTGCACGCGTGCCCAAGGGATCGAGAACCGATAGCGGTCGAGTCCCAACCCCGCGGCGAGGGCCACATCGGCTTCGGGATGCCGATAGCTGTCGCAGGCCGGATCCGCCGTCGATCCGTCGATGATCGCGCCGTGCTTCTCGAGGAAGTCGTCCCAGATGGAGCGGCCCACATCCCCCGTCGGGCGCGACCCCTCGATCTGGAAGGCGGAGGTCGCGGCGGACCAGCGAAGGCCTGCGGGCACGGACGGAGGAACGCGTTCGGGGGTCATATGGCTCCTTGACAGCGGTGTCGGGATAGTGATGATTCTGCACCCAGTACCATGAGATCCGCGACGGAGTTTCGCAATCCGTCGGCCGTTTCGCGTCTACGCCCCCTCTGCTGGTAGACTCGGCTCTTGGCTTGCGTGTGGGTTCTTCCCTCACGACCGCCGTGCAGCAGCCCTCTTCTGCTGCCGGCATTCCGAACACTCCTGTACAGAAAGCGTCCACACGTGGCAAACATCAAGTCGCAGATCAAGCGCAACAAGACCAACGAGAAGGCGCGCGAGCGTAACAAGGCCGTGAAGAGCGAGCTCAAGACGGTCATCCGCACGACTCGCACGGCAGTCACCGCCGGCGACAAGGCCGCAGCCGAGGCCGGCCTGAAGAAGGCCGCCGTCAAGCTCGACAAGGCCGTCAGCAAGGGTGTCCTGCACAAGAACCAGGCGTCGAACCGCAAGTCGGCTCTCGCCAAGCAGGTCGCTTCTCTCTGAGCTGAAGCTTCTGAGAAAGGCCCGTCCCGTCTTCGGGGCGGGCCTTCTTCGTTCTTCGGCAGTGATCCGCGGCGTGAGGACGCGTGACTACTCCTCGCCGAACGGTCGACGAGTGGCGATCACCGTGACCATACGCTCGAGCGCGAAGATCGGATCGCGGGCGGCACCCTTGACCTCACCGTCGGCGCGCGCTGCGGCCTGGATCGCCATTCCGAGCGAACGCTCGTTCCACCCGGCGAGGTCACGGCGGGCACGATCGACCTGCCAGTCCTTCATACCCAGGCGCTGGGCGAGTTGGCGGCTCGGTTCGCGGTTTCCGGCGACCCGCGCCATGGTGCGGAGCTTCATCGCGAAGGCCGCGACCATCGGCACCGGATCAGCACCGGATGACAGGGCGTGGCGGAGCGCGACCAGCGCCTCACCGTAGCGGCCGGCGATCGCCGTGTCGGCCACGACGAACGCCGACACTTCGACGCGCCCGCCGTAGTACTTGGTGACGACTTCTTCGGAGATGTCGCCCTCGACGTCTCCGATGAGCTGCTGGCAGGCCGCCGCCAGCTCGGTGAGGTCATCGGCGAACGCGGAGACCAGCGCACGGAGCGCCGCCGGCGCGATGCGCTTCTTGGCGGTGCGGAACTCCCCCGCTGCGAAGTCGACCCGGTCGCCGTCGCGCTTGATCGCCGGGCAGGCGATCTCGATGCCTCCACCGGTGCCGGCGCGGACCGCATCGAGCAGCTTCTTGCCGCGCACGCTCGCCCCCGTGTGCCGGAGGATGACGGTCGCCCCCTCCTGCGGGTTGTCGAGGTACGACACCGCTTCCTGGATGAAAGCATCGGAGCACTTCTCCACGCCCGAGACACGCACCAGGCGTGGTTCGCCGAAAAGGGACGGGGAGGTGAGGGACAGCAGCGTTCCCGGCGCGTAGTCGTCGGCGCGCACATCGCTGACCTCGAGAGCGGGGTCTTCGGCGCGGAGATAGTCGCGGACGCCGGCGATCGCCCGCTCGGCGCACACCTCTTCCGGCCCGGAGACGAGCACGAGCGGAGCGGGACGAGGCTCTCGCCAGGAGACCTGGGGGACCTTCGTGGGTTTCGCACCACCGCGGGAAGGGGGACGCGAAGCTGCCATGGATCCAGACTACCGGCGGTCGCCGACACCGCTGCCCGCTCGCTCATGGTGCAACCTTCTCCGTCCACACCTGCAGCTCGCTGTCGCCGGTGCCGAGGAGGATCCGTCCCTGCCGATCGGTGCGCAGCGCCTGCGCCCCGGTCGCCGACAGGAGGTCGAGCGTCTCGATGCGCGGATGGCCGTAGTCGTTGTCCGCTCCCACGCTGAACAGCGCCACGCGAGCCTGCACGGCCTCATAGAGACCCGCGTCCTGGTCCGCGCTGCCGTGATGGGCGACTTTGACGACGTCGTAGTGACCCAGCCGAGCCGTGCGGAGCAGCATCCGCTGGGGTGCCGCAGAGAGGTCACCGAGGTAGAGCGACCGGGGTACTCCTCCCCCACCGAACTCCATCACCACGCTCGCGTCGTTGCCCGCCGGAAAGGCGGCCGAACCCCGCACCGGCCACAACACCCGCCATGCGGCTTCCCCGAGATCGCCGCGCTGTCCCGCCCACGCCTCGTCGACCTGTGCACCCGAGGCGGCGAGGTCGGCGAGGAGACGGCGTTCGTCCTCCTCGAGCGCCGGCCCGTGGAGGACCGCGCCCACCCGTCCCTGCACCGCGGCGACACCGCCGACATGGTCGAGGTCGAAGTGCGTGAGGACGAGCAGGTCGATGTGTCCGATGCCGAGAGACCGCAGACACGCCGCCAGCGGCTCCGGGGCGGGCCCCGTGTCGATCAGCGCCACTCTCGCCGCCGAGCGCACGAGCAGCGCATCGCCCTGTCCGACATCGCACGCGGCGATCGTCCACCCCTCCGGCGTCGTCGCCGTGGCGAGCGGTCCGTCGAGGACCACACGGGCACCGGCGAGCGAGAGTACGACGATCAGAACCGCGGCTGCGGCTCGCTGCACGATGATTCCTCCACGCCCCGTCGCAGCTCCCCTGCTCTGCGGGCCGGACCTGATGACGACGACCGCGATACACGCGCTCACGAGAGCCACGAGCAGTGCACTGCCGATCCCGGCGGGCAACAACAACTGTGCGCCCGGCAGGCGAGCGGTCGTCGTCGCCGTCGCCGCGATCCAGGCAGCGGGCAGCCAGGCCCACGACGCCAGCAGATCAGCGAGACCCGGCAACGGAGCGGCCAGACATGCCAGCAGCCCGACCACGGTGGCGATCGGGGCCGCGGGCGCCGCGATGATGTTCGCGGCGATGCCGATGAGCGACTGCTGCTCGGCGAACAGGGCGATGATCGGGCCACAGGCCAACTGCGCGGCGAAAGGGACCGCGAGAGCCAGAGCCACCGGTCCGGGCATGATCCGGCCGAAACCCCGTGCGAGCGGAGGCGCGAGCAGGATCAACGCTCCCGAGGCCGCGACCGAGAGCGCGAATCCCGGGGTGGCGGCCAGCCAGGGGTCGACGAGAAGGATGCCCGCCGCGCACAGCGAGAGCATGCCGGCTCCCGCACTCGGGCGGCCGAGCAGCACGGTGAGCATGCCGACCGCCGCCATGACCGCCGCACGGATCACGCTCGGCTCCGGAGTGACGAGGACGACAAACCCGGCAAGCCCCACGACAGCGAGGACGACCCGCAGCATGCGCCCCGCACCGCACAGGGCGGCGATCCAGAAGATCCCGCCGACGACGATCGCACAGTTCGCCCCGCTCACCGCGGTGAGGTGACTGAGACCGCTGGTGCGCATGTCGTCGTTCAGCTCGATCGACACCGCCCGGGTATCCCCCACGGCCAGGCCGGGAAGCAGGCCGGCGCCGGGCTCGGGAAGCCGCAGGGAGCGCTCGACGAAGGCATGCTTGAGGGCGGCCGCGACGCCGAACACTCCGGAGGCGGGCTCGACGACCTCGGCATCGTTCGCGAAGACGACGAGCGCCGATCGCTCGCCCGCATCGGTGGCGGCGGCCTCCCCGATGACGCGGATGCGCGCGCCGAGGTCGAACCCGTCGCCCGGGTCCACTCCGATGCGCACGGGCGCCGACGAATCGCTCGCGCGCCCCGGCGGTCCGAGCGTGGATGTCGATGCCTCGAACCACAGCCGCCCGTCGCGACCGACCGACGCCGAGGAGGTGATCTCCCCTGTGGCCTCCACCACGCGACCGTCCCAGGACATCGCCTCCTCCCGTGCGGGGAGGGCGAACCCGACCGTCAAGGCCGCGGCCGAGGCTCCCGCGAGAAGCACGACGGCCAGACCGCCGGTCAGCCGCGAGACCCAGGTTCGCGGGCACCGGACGAGCAGCATCAGCACCAGACTCGCCACGAGACCGCAGGCGGCCGCACACCACCAGGCCGCCTCGGGTATCAGTACGCAGAGCAGGGCGGTGCCCCAGACAACCAGCGCGAGAGGGAGGAGACGGAGGTCGCGCGCCTTCACACCCTGACTCCGTCGCGCAGGCCAGCGAGCAGCTTCTCGCCGATGCCGGGAACCGCGAGCAGGTCGTCGACGGACCCGAAGCGCCCGTTCTCGTCGCGCCAGGCGATGATCCGCTCCGCCAGCGCCGGACCGATGCGCGGCAGCGTCTCCAGGGCGGCCTGATCCGCGGTGTTGAGGTCGACGCGGTCGTCACCCGGCGGCCCCGCTCCCGGTGAATCGGTCGCTGCGCCGACGGCCGGGACGACGATCTGCTCGCCGTCTTCGAGCAGCCTCGCGAGGTTGACCGCCGCCAGGTCGGCATCATCGGTGGCTCCCCCGGCCGCTGCCAGCGCATCGACGAGGCGGGCGTCCAGGTCCAGCACGTAGAGGCCGGGATGGGTGACGGAGCCCAGCACGTGCACGTACAGCTCACCGGACGGGCCGGCGGTCGTCGCGGCATCCGTCAACGGCACGGATGCGGTCGGCGCGGCCTGGCCGCGGAGGATGCCGAGGCCGACGGCGGCAGACAGCACCACGAGTGCGAGAACCACCCCGGCGCCGATGCTCAGACGCAGTCGACGCCGCGGCGGAGGTGGTGCCTGCGGGGATGCCATCCGGCCAAGCTAGGTGGGTGAATCGGGCTTCCCGGGCGCCGGACACCTGAGCCGTGGACAACCTCCGCCCTCTGGCAACGGTGCAGAGAAGCACTGTCCCGCTCATCTCCACCGCACGGTGGACCCGGCTACATCCTCCGACCGATGCTCACCCGAGCCCACTGTCCGTAGCGTCGAAGGCATGTCCTCCACTCGTCTGTCCGTGCGCTCCGTGCTGCCCTTGGGCATCGCCGCAGCGCTCGCCGCCGTCCTGCTGCTGCTCCCGTTGCCGGGGAGCCTCAGCGTGGTCGGCACCCGATGGCTCAGCTCTGCAGGCTCGGCCGTCCCCGCGGTCGAGCTGATCTCCGAAGCGGGGCTCCTCCTGCTCGCCGTCGCCACGGCCGTGGTCATGGCCCGCGCCTGGTGGAGCCGGCCGGAACGACGCGTGCACATCGCAGCCTCCGCCGTCGGCGTGGTCCTGGCCTACCTCTTGAGCGAGGGCGGAAAGCTGCTCTTCGCCCAGGCGCGTCCGTGCTCGGTCTGGCAGATCGCCGGTGAGTGCCCGCCGCCCGGAGACTGGTCGCTGCCCTCGAACCACGCGACCCTCGCATTCGGCGCCGCCGCAGTGATCGCCATCGCCCTCGGACGGTCGTGGCTCACATGGTCGGCGATCGCGCTCGCCTCCGTCGTCGCCGTCGGGCGCGTCGCGCAGGGCGTCCACTACGTCCATGACGTCACCCTCGGAGCGATCCTCGGCGTGGCCGTCCCGCTTCTCGTCGTCATCGGCATCGAGGCGATGATGCGCGTCGCTCGTGCGCGCGCCGCAGCACAACAGGGGTGACGGCGTCGGCCCCTGGCGTCACCGAAGTGAGCACCAGGGGCCGGATGCAGTCCGTGCGGTGAGAGCCGATCAGCCCTTCACGACGATGCTGACGATCTTGGGCGCGCGCACGACGACCTTGACGATCTCGCGGTCGCCGATCGAACGGATCACGCGCTCGTCGGCACGAGCCAGCGCTTCGAGCTCGGACTCGCCGATGCGCGCCGAGACCTCGAGCTGTGCGCGGACCTTGCCGCCCACCTGCACGACGGCGGTGATCGTGTCCTCGACCAGCAACGCCGGATCGGCGGACCGCCACGGCACCAGGCCGACGGAGGGCTCGTGACCCAGGATCTCCCACACCTCTTCGGCGGTGTGCGGGGCGAACAGGTCGAGCATCACGGCGATCGTCTCGGCGGCCTCACGCACGGCGGGATCGGCGGCACCGGCAGCACCGTCGATCGTCTTGCGGGTGAGGTTCACCAGCTCCATGAGGCGGGCGACCAGCACGTTGAACTTGGTCTGCTCCACGAGAGCCGGGGCCTCGGCGAGCAGCTTGTGCGTCGCGCGGCGCAGTGCGGGGTTCCCACCGTCGAACACGACGTCGACCGGACTCGCGACGTCGCCGGCGATCCGCAGCACGCGGGCCAGGAACTTCTGCGCCCCGGCTGTGGAGACGTCCTCCCAGTTGATGTCATCCTCCACCGGGCCTGCGAAGGCCAGAGCGACACGGACGACATCGGCACCGGGGTCGATCATGCTCGACGAGAACTCGACCAGATTGCCCTTGCTCTTCGACATCTTCGATCCGTCGAGAAGAACCATGCCCTGGTTGATCAGCGTCGTGAAGGGCTCGGTGAAATCGATCAGCCCCATGTCGAACAGGACCTTCGTGATGAAGCGCGCGTACAGCAGGTGCAGGATCGCGTGCTCGACACCACCGATGTACGAGTCGACAGGCGCCCACCGGTCGGCCTGAGCGGGATCGAACGCCACGGTGTCGCTGTTCGGCGACAGGAAGCGCAGGAAATACCAGGAGCTGTCGACGAAGGTGTCCATGGTGTCGGTGTCGCGCAGCACCGGGTCACCGGTCCCGGGGGCCGTGGTGCGCACCCAGCGCTCCGCCGCCCCGAGCGGCGAGGTGCCCTTGGGCGAGAGGTCGAGACCTTCCACACTGGGCAGCTTCACCGGCAGCTGGTCTTCGGGAACCGGGATGATGTCCCCGTCCTCGGTGTGCAGCATCGGGATGGGAGTGCCCCAGAAGCGCTGGCGCGAGATCAGCCAGTCGCGCAGGCGGTAGTTCTTCGCCGCGCGTCCGGTGCCGGATGCCTCCAGCTGCTCGATCGCGCGGGCGATCGCGTTGCGCTTGGACAGTCCGTTCAGCGCACCCGAGTTGATCATGCGGCCTTCGCCGGTCAACGCGATGCCGGTGGATGCCGGGTTCTGCTCGTCGAGCGCGGCGCCGGTGTCGATCGGCACCCCTTCGTCGTCGACCTCGATCACGGGCATCGCGCCGGTGACAGGAGCTGTCGTGTCGACCACGACCTTGACGGGCAGGTCGAACGCGCGGGCGAAGTCGAGGTCGCGCTGATCGTGGGCGGGCACTGCCATGACGGCGCCGTGACCGTAATCGGCGAGCACGTAGTCGGCTGCCCACACCGGGAGCTTCTCGCCGTTGACCGGGTTGATCGCGTAGCGCTCAAGGAAGACACCGGTCTTCGGGCGGTCCGTGGACTGCCGGGCGATGTCCGTCTCCTTCTGCACCTGCTCCAGGTAGGTGCGGAAGCGCTGGCGCACCTCGTCAGGCGCATCCGCCGCCAGCTCGGACGCCAGATCGGAATCGGGGGCGACGACGAAGAAGGTGGCTCCGTGCAGCGTGTCGGGGCGCGTCGAAAAGACGGTGACCGGCTCCTCGCGACCCTCGATCACGAAGTCGACGTCCGCACCGATCGAGCGTCCGATCCAGTTGCGCTGCATCTGCAGCACCTTGTGCGGCCAGAAGCCCTCGAGCTGGTTCAAGTCGTCGAGCAGCCGGTCGGCGTAGTCGGTGATGCGGAAGTACCACTGCGTGAGCTTCTTCTTGATGACCTCGGCACCGCAGCGCTCGCAGCGACCGTCGACCACCTGCTCGTTCGCCAGCACGGTCTGGTCGTTGGGGCACCAGTTGACCGGGCTCTTCTTGCGATAGGCCAGCCCGCGCTCGTACAGCTTCAGGAACAGCCACTGGTTCCAGCGGTAGTACTCGGGGTCGGACGTGTGCAGGACGCGCGTCCAGTCGTAGGAGGTGCCGAACTCCTTCAGGCTCTGCTTCTGCTGATCGATGTTCGCGTAGGTCCACTCCCGAGGGTCGGCGCCGCGCTTGATCGCCGCGTTCTCCGCGGGCAGGCCGAAGGAGTCCCAGCCGATCGGGTTGAGCACGTTGTGCCCGCGGTGACGCCAGAACCGCGCCACCATGTCGACGTACGCGTAGTTCTCGGCGTGCCCCATGTGCATGTCACCGGACGGGTAGGGGAACATCCCGAGCACGTACTTGCGCGGGCGGGTGTCTTCCTCCCCGCCGGTGAGGAACGTGCCGTTCTCCGCCCAGTACTTCTGCCACTTCGTCTGGATGGCGTGCGCCGACGGAGTCTCGTCATCGGCGGGAGCGGTGGACAGGTTCTCAGACAACGAACGCACGACCAATCTGAAGGAAAAAGCGGGATCAGTTCAGGATATCGGAACGCCAGACCCCCGGCATTTCCGCACCGAGCGCGGCGAGGGGAGCTCGCGCCTTGGTCGCGACCTCGGCGACTTCGGATGCGGCGACCGATCCCCAGGTGATGCCTCCGCCCGCGCCGACGACCGCCTGGTCGCCGTCGATCAGGATGCTGCGGATGACCATGGCGAGGTCGAGCACGCCGTCCGCCCCGATGTACCCGAAGCAGCCGGCGTAGACGCCGCGCGGCCCGCCTTCCAACTCGTGCAGTCTCGTCATCGCGGAGAGCTTGGGGGCGCCCGTCATGCTGCCGGCGGGGAAGGCCGCGTCGAGCAGCGAACCGACGCTCGTCCCGGCCGTGGCGACACCGCTCACGGTGCTCACGAGCTGGTGCACGGCCGGGTAGCTCTCGACCACCCACAGTCCGTCGACGCGGATGCTCCCCGGCTCGCACACGCGGGAGAGGTCGTTGCGCATCAGATCGACGATCATGACGTTCTCCGCGCGCTCCTTGCGATCCGCCGCGAGTTCTGCGGCCAGCGCGGCATCCTCCTCCGGGTCCGCACCGCGGGGCCGGGTGCCCTTGATGGGGCGGGTGCGGATGACACCCCCCTCGGCGTGGAGGAACTGCTCGGGGCTGGCGCTCAGCAGGGTACGGCCGCCGATGCGGACGAAGCCGCCGTGGTGCGCGGGCGTCGCAGCGCGCAGGCGACGGTACACCTCGACGTCATCATGTGCCCCGGCCACCGTGAACCGCGTCGTCAGGCACAGCTGGTACGCGATGCCGGCGCGGATCAGGTCGCGGCAGCGTTCGATGAGCACGGCGTACTCGTGCGGATCGTGGCGCGCTTCGGCGACGCGACGCGCACCGTCGGGGACCTTCAGGGGGACCGTGTCGTCCGCCGGCTGCGGGACGGCGGAGACTTCCGCTGTCCACGAGGGGAGCTCGTCGTCCGCGCTGAGCACCCAGGTGCGCCGCGCGGCATGGTCGAACGCGACGACATGTGTGGCGCGCAGCCAGGAGCCGCCGGGCTCGTCGACGGGCCCACTCACCGGGGCGCCGGCGGCCGCGGCACCGGACTCATAGTCGAGCCAGCCGACCCACCCACCGGAGAAGGGCGGACGGGTGCGATCGGTCGGAGCCGCATCCAGTGCCACATCCCGCGGCAGCGACGACGGCTCCCCCGTGCCGACGAAGCTCCACACCTGCGCGGCATCCGCGCCGGCGTCGAGCCAGAAGACATCGGCGACGCGCGCTTCGAGCATCCGGAACACGGCCCACGGCTCCACCCAGGAGGAAAGGGGGCGAGCGGTCAGCTGTTCGGGCACCTTTCCAGCCTAGGACCGGGTCGCTCCCGTATTCTCATGACGTGGACGACCTCCTGCTCTGGCTCCTCGACACCGTGCAGTCGATCGATCCGATCACGCGCACACTGGTCGCGGGGCTCGCCGTCATGCTGGAGACCAGCATCCTGATCGGCCTCATCGTCCCCGGAGACACCATCGTCATCATCGCCTCGATGGGCGTCGCCACCGTGTGGGAGGGCATCGCGATGGGCGTCGCCGTCGTGATCGGAGCGCTGATCGGCGAGAGCGTCGGATTCTGGCTCGGACGCTGGCTCGGCCCGCACATCCGCGTGTCGTGGCTCGGCCGCAGGATCGGCGAGCACAACTGGGTCCGTGCCGAGAACTATCTCGAACGCCGCGGCGGCATCGCGATCTTCCTGTCCCGGTTCCTCCCGGTGCTGCACTCCCTCGTGCCCCTCACCGTCGGCATGAGCGAGTACCCGTATCGCAAGTTCCTGGCCTGGACCGCTCCGGCGTGCGTGCTCTGGGCGACCGCGTACGTGAGCGTGACCTCCCTCGCGGCCGGCAGCTTCCGCGAACTCGTCGATCGCGTGCACTTCGCCGGCTACATCTTCGTCGGCGTCATCGCGCTGTTCCTGCTCCTCGCATTCCTCGGCAAGAAGCTGCTGCAGCGGCTCGAAGCCCGCCATCAGGAGGCCCCGGAGTCGGCAGCCGACTCCGACGTGAAAGACTGAGTCAATGGCATCGGCTCCCCCAGCCCCCCGGATCCACTGGTTCGCCCGACTCGAGCATCGCCTCCATGTCTGGCGTGAAGGTCGTGCGCGCCGTCGTGGCCGTGTCGCCACGATCCTCCCGTTCCCCGGCTACGGCGGTCCGGGCTGGGTGCGGGTCGTGGGTCGAGTGCTGATCGTGCCCCCGCAGCGTCGCACCCGCGACGGCGAGCCGGCGAGCGTGCGCGGCTGGCGCAGCTTCGTCGGGATCCCGGTCGGGTACGCGACCGTGACCGTGCATGTCGGCGAGACGACGCATCAGCTGGTCGCCGATCGCGGTGGCGTGGTCGATGCGAAGATCCCCGTCGACCTGGAGCCCGGCTGGCAGAACTTCATGATCTCGGTCGAGGGGCAGGAGCCCGTCGAAGCCGGCGCCTTCATCGTCGCCAAGGACACCACGTTCGGCGTCGTGTCCGATGTCGACGACACCGTGATGGTCACGGCCCTGCCGCGTCCGTTCATCGCCTTCTGGAACTCCTTCGTGCTCGATGAGCATGCCCGCCTCCCCGTGCCCGGAATGGCCGTGCTGCTCGACCAGCTGCTGCGACAGCACCCCGGAGCACCGATGGTGTATCTGTCGACCGGTGCGTGGAACGTCGCTCCGACCCTCTGGCGCTTCCTCGGTCGCCACCTCTTCCCGGCGGGGTCGATGCTGTTGACCGACTGGGGCCCGACGCATGAGCGCTGGTTCCGCAGCGGGCGTGAGCACAAGCTCACCAACCTGCGCCGGCTCGCGGCGGAATTCCCCGACGTGAAGTGGTTGCTGATCGGCGATGACGGCCAGCACGACGAATCCATCTACTCGCAGTTCATGGACGAGCATCCCGATTCGGTCGCCGGGGTCGCCATCCGGCGCCTGCTGCCCGCAGAAGCCGTGCTCGCCGGCGGTCGTGCCGGCCGAGAGCCGCATTCCGAAGACGTGGCACCGTGGGTGAGTGCCGAAGACGGCGCCGGGCTTCGCGACCTGCTCGGTGAAGCCGGCATCCTGCACTGACGAGACCACAGCACACATGCACACGCTGATCGAGAGGGCGCTCCCCCGCGAAGAATGGCTCACCCGTGAGCAGTCGCATCACGAGCGCGCCGACGCGCTGACCGCCGCGCATCGCGAGCGCTCCTCCCGCTCCGAGAAGCACCCCGTGTGGGACTTCCTGTTCACGTACTACTCCTACAAGCCGGCACAGCTTCGGCGCTGGCACCCGGGAGCCGATGTCGAGCTGCAGGATGCGCCCGAACGTCTCTCGTGGCGCTGGTATTCGCCGGGCGAGAGCGAAGGCGGCGTCGTGCCCGACCCCCGATCCTTCGCGCAGGAGAAGGCGGAGCTCGCCGCGCTCGTGGAGCGGATGCTGCGCCGCACGGCGTCGCGCCCCGGCCAGTTCGGCTGCTTCGGCCTGCACGAGTGGGCGATGGTGTACCAGGCGGACGAGCACCGTCACGCGGTGCCGCTGCGTCTGGGACGGGCGGGCACGGATGCGGTCGTCGAGAGTCATGATCTGCGCTGCACGCACTTCGACGCGTTCCGGTTCTTCACCCCGGAGGCGGTCCCCCGCAATCGCACGCCCCTGAGCCGCGAGGACCAGCCGCTGTTCGAGCAACCGGGGTGTCTGCACGCGGGGATGGACCTCTACAAGTGGGCGACGAAGCTCGGGCCCCTCATCCCCGGCGAACTCCTCCTCGACTCGTTCGAGCTGGCGCGTGACATCCGGCTGCTGGACATGGAGGCCGCGCCGTACGATCTCTCGGCGTGGGATGTCACCCCCGTCCGCATCGAGACGCCGGAGGGCAAGGCGGAGTATGTGCGCCGGCAGCGCGTCTTCGCCGAACGCGGCACCGCACTGCGCAGGGCT
Organism: Microbacterium sp. Mcb102; assembly: GCF_024519805.1. NCBI lineage: Bacteria > Bacillati > Actinomycetota > Actinomycetes > Micrococcales > Microbacteriaceae > Microbacterium > Microbacterium sp. Mcb102. The sequence goes on from NZ_JALJRG010000001.1 coordinate 1,042,101, forward strand.
CTGCTGGACGCGTGGCTCGGCGACGGCACACGAGAAGCGGCCTGAGCGTCACCCCGCCGGTTCGCAGTCGGCGCAGAGCGTCCATCGCGCCGACGCCGCGGACAACTGGGTTCGTAACGTGAGCACCCGCGTCGCCGCTTCTTCGAGCCGCTCCTTCGGCAGAGTGCCGGCTTCGACCGCCGCCGCGATCCCGGCCGCCATCTTGCCCGCGGTCTGCGCATCGGAGCCCGCGATCATCAGCACCAGGTCGTTGCCGGCGGCGATCGCGGCGACACCGTTGGCGACGGGATCCGCGTAGGCGGGATTCCCCGACGACAGCAGCATCCCGAGGTCGTCGGTCACCGCCACCCCCTCGAAGCCGAGTTCCTCCCTGGCGATCTCGTGCCACTTCGCCGAGAGGGAGGCTGGCAGGGTGTCCACTGCCGTGTAGGCGAGATGCCCGTACATGAGGAGAGATGCTCCGGCATCGATGCCAGCCGCGAACGGGACAGCCTCCGTACTGCGCCATTCGTCGAGCCCCATGCTCGTGCTCGGGATCGCGGAATGCGAGTCTCCGGGGGCTGCGCCGTGTCCGGGGAAGTGCTTGAGCGTCGAAGCGACGAACTGCTCCTGCGCGGTGGTGGCGGCCGACACGCGATCCGCGGCGCTCGCGGGATCGGTGCCGAGCGCGCGACCGTAGATGAAGGTTCCCGAGTCGGCCGTGAAGTCGGCCACGGTGCCGAAGTTCACCGTGATCCCCGCGCGGGCCACCAGCGACCCTCGAGCCGTGAACGCCGCCGAGGTGGCGTCGACCGGCTGCCGCTTCAGCGTGGTGGAGGCCGCGTACTCATCGCCGTGCAGACGCGAGACGATCCCGCCCTCCTGGTCGACAGCGATCAGCGGCGGCAACGCGGGATCGATGGTCATCGCGGCGGTGAGAGCCTGCAGCTGGGACTCCGAGTCGGGGATGTTCGCTCCCATGAGGATGAACCCGCCGAGACCGGAACTCATGTATGCCCGGAGCGCGGCGGGATCCGTTCCCGACACGTGCCCCATGACCACGGCGGAGGCCTGCTCGGCCACCGACATCTCCTTGACGAGAGCGGTCGCATGCGCGGCCGGGCCGGTTGGCTCCGCGACCGGGGAGACCGCGGCGGAGGTGCGGGAGGCAGCCGTCGACGGGACGGTCGAAGCGCCGGCGGCCGGTGAGGCGCACAGTGCCGCCGTCGCGACGACCGCCAGCGCTCCTGCGGCCCAGCGACGGTGTCGAGACATGACGGGTCCGGTGCGGTGTGGACGCGTCAGCAGCCGAGCGCCTCGGTGATCGGCACCGCCGTGGCGGCGTCGCCGTTGCCGAAACGGATCGTGCGGCCGATGGTGCACGGTCCGTGGAGCGATGCGGCGATGACCCCGGCGACGTCTGCCCGCGACACGGCTCCGCTGCCCGCTGGGTCGATCTGGATCCGCGCGGTCGGCTCGTCGAACGTGAGCGTGCCGGGAGCGAGGATCGTGCCTTCCAACCCGCTGCCGCGCAGGTGCTCGTCGGCCGCCCACTTCGCATCCGCGTAGGGGAAGAAGGAGTCGCCCTCCGGGACACCGTGATCGGCCGTGGATCCGAGCCACGACACCATCACGTAGCGGCGGACGCCCGCCCGCTCGGCCGCATCCATCGATCGCTGAGCGGCGTCACGATCCACCGCGTACGTGCGCTCCGGTGATCCGCCACCGGCACCGGCCGACCACACGACCGCGTCGTGCCCGCGGATGATCTCGGCGAGCTCGTCCACGTCGAGATTCTCGATATCCGCGACGAGGGCCTCGGCCCCCGTCGCTTCGACATCGGAGGCGTGCTCCGGGTTGCGGATCACGCCGGTGACCTCATCACCGCGAGCGACGAGCAGTGGCGCGAGCAGAAGGGCGATGCGGCCGTGGCCGCCGAAGACGATGATGCGCGACATACCCTCACCCTACGCGCCCCCTCCGACCTCAGCGCGGGGTCTGGTCGCTGTCGATCACGAACGCCTGCGGATGGCTCGGCAGGTAGCGGACGACCACCGGCTCGCCGCTCGTCAGGTAGACGTCGCGGTCCGGGTACACGGCGGGCGTGAAGAAGTTGCTCTCCAGCGTGTACTCGACGCCCTCGGCGGTCGTGAAGGTCACCCAGTCCCCCTCCAGTGTGCCGGTGGTCGGGCGGCCGTTGTCGTAGATGTAGGCCCGGGTCACGGGTACTCCGGTGAGACTGAGGATCCCGATCACGAGCGATCCGACCATGACCAGCGCCAGCACGCGGGCACCGATACGGACGACGCCGGCCCAGACCCGACCTCGCGGGTGCTCCGTGGGGTGCAGGAGGCCCTCCCGCTCCCGGATGCTCCGCAGCGCCTCACCCGGAACCGCACCCCGCGCCGACAGCGCGAACAGCCCGAGGGTCGAGAACCCCGCGATGAAGACCATGGCGTATCCGTGAGAGGCCGGGAAGTTCACCAGCCAGACGAGGGCATCCATCGGGTTCATCGTGCCGTCTCCTTCTCGATGGTCACCGCGACGGTCTGCGGGTCCTCCCGGCGGTAGAACGCCCATACGGGAGCTCCCACCTGGAGATGCGGGATCGCCTGGGGGTAGACGAACACGGTCGTGTCGGCCTCCCACGTCGCCGCTCCTTCGGGTGCCATGAGCACGCGCAGCGCGAGTTCGCTCTGCCCTTCGCGACGTCGGCCCGTCGGCCTCACCTCGAGCACCGACGCGGGCACCTGCGTTCCGCTGGTGCGCGCCCGCACCTGGCGGGGGTCGATCAACCCACGATCGATGCGCCACTGCAGCATCGCGTCGCGCACAGCGGGGTCGCTGAGGTCCGCGAGCTCGACCGTGTCCTGGTCGGTCACGCTGTAGCGCACCGGGACCGGAAGCCCCACCTGGAGCGTCGCGAGATCCGTCGGCTGCACGAGTGTCCGGAGCTGCCCGATGAAGTCATCGGCCGCGCTCGGGGTCACGCGGATGAAGAGGTCGTACTGCGGCACATCGTTGACCGTCATCCCGGTGCGGGTGACCTCGACGATCGTGCCGACCCCGATCTGCGCCTCACCGCGCGGGGTCCTGCGACGCGCCAGGCCCGACGGCATCCCGCCGAACGTCAGCAGCAGGCCCCACGCGACGCCGATGATGATCGGGCCGCCGAGCGTGTCCTCACCGGCGAAAGGGAGGATCGAGTGACGCTGATCCACGCCGAACAGCCCTTCGCCGACCCAGATGACGAGCCAGGCGGAGAGCAGCAGCCAGACGACGAGGAACACGATGCGGAGCATGCTGTTCAGCGTAGCCAGGCACCGGTCTCCGCCCGAACACGGATCCGTGTGCCGGGTCCCTCGTACGGCGGCACCGGGTCCTCTACACTCGGGTCAACGATGCCGACCCGAACGGTATCCCTCCCGACAGCAGGACGACGATGCCCACACCGCTGATCGAGCGCGAGATCACCGCGCCCGTCTCGCTCACGACTCCCGACGGGGCACTGAATCGCGATGCGCTCGGCTGGTCTCGAACGCCTCTGCACGACACATCCGGCATCCCCGGTCGAGGCCACTGGGGGCGCAACAAGCGCTGGGAGTACTGGAACGTGATGACGCCGTCGCACATCATCGCGTTCACCGTGTCGTGCGTCGACTACCTGGCGCTGCACGAGGTCTGGGTACTCGACCGGGCGACCGGCGAGGACATCGGATCGACCGTGATCTCCCCCGGAGCGCGCTCCGCGACGCTGCCGCCTTCGCTCGGGGACGGCCCGGTGCGGGCCCGCACCCGCCGCATCACGCTCGACGTCGACGAGGTGTTCGACGGCACGCGTCTGCGCGGCACCGCTCCTCGCGTGTCGTTCGACCTGCTCGCCGCGCGGCCGCTCGAGCACGAGTCACTCGGCGTGGTCGTGCCCTGGCGTCGGGGGGACGACATCCGCCGGTTCCAGTACACCGTGAAGGATGTGGCGCGGCCGACGACCGGCAGCATCGCCATCGACGGCACCGCCCACGACGTGCCGGTGGGCAGCTGGGCGGTGCTCGACCACGGACGCGGGCGCTGGCCGTATCAGGTGCAGTGGAACTGGGCCGCGGGTAGCGGCATCGTCGACGGCCGCACGATCGGGTTGCAGCTCGGCGCGAAGTGGACGGATGGCTCCGGGGCCACCGAGAACGCCCTGCTCGTCGACGGGCGCCTGTCGAAGATCAGCGAGGAACTCGTGTGGGACTACGACCCCGAGCAGTTCATGCGCCCCTGGCAGGTGCACGGTGCGACCGCCGACCTCACGTTCACACCGTTCTACGACAAGATGTCACGTACGAATGCGCTGGTCATCGCGAGTCGGACCGATCAGCTGTTCGGCGTCTGGTCGGGTTGGGTGCACGACGACACGGGTACGCCGGTGCGCGTTGACGGCATCGAGGGCTTCGCCGAAGAGGTGCTCAACCGCTGGTGACGCTCGCCCCGGCGGACCGCAGCGCGCGCTGCACACCTTTCGCCGCCGAACGCCCGGCACGATTGGCGCCGATCGTGCTCGCCGACGGCCCGTAACCGACCAGCTGCACCCGCGGGTCGGCGACCGCGGTCGTGCCGCGGCCGTTCCGGTCGAGCTGGATGCCGCCGGCCGCGCTGCGCAAGTGCAGGGGCGCCAGGTGGCTGATGGCCGGACGGAAACCCGTGGCCCAGAGGATGACGTCGACGTGCTCGAAGCTGCCGTCGGCCCAGCGCACGCCGTCGGGCTCGATGCGCTCGAACATCGGGCGACGTGCGGCATAGGCGCCCAGACGCTCGGCTTCGCGTTCCTGCGGGCGCAGCATGAGTCCGGTGACGCTGACCACGCTCTCGGGAGGGAGTCCTGCGGCGACGCGCTGCTCGACCAGAGCGACCGCGGCCGCACCGGCTTCGGGCGTGAAGTCGTCGTTCCGCCACACGGGTTCCCGACGGGTGACCCAGAGCGTGTCGGTGATCGGGGCGAGGGCGCCGAGGAACTGCACCGCGGACGCCCCACCGCCCACCACGAGTACCCGCTTGCCGAGGAAGTGCTCGGGGCCGGGATAGTCGACCGTGTGCAGCTGCTCCCCGACGAAGGTCTCCATCCCGGGGTAGTGCGGGAGGAACGGATGCGACCACGTCCCCGTCGCGTTCACCAGCGTGCGGGTCGTCCACTCCCCCTCCCGCGCTCGCACGATCAGGAGTCCGTCTTCGTCCTCGACGCGTTCCACGTGCACCGGTCGGAGCACCGGGAGTGCATGCGTGCGCTCGTATGCCGCGAAGTAGTCGGGGACGGCCACGTTGGCACGGGCTCCGTCACGCGGCGGCGGCGTGTCGCCGGGCAACTCGGCGACACCGTGCACGTCGCGCATCGTCAGGGCGTCCCAGCGATGCTGCCAGGCGCCTCCAGGTCGCTCATCCGCGTCGAGGACGACGTGCGAGATGCCGAGCCGCGACAGGTGGAAGGACGCCGAGAGGCCGGCCTGCCCTGCGCCGATCACCAGACTGTCGAGGATGCTCACGAAGAACAGAACGCCCCGCCACTCCCGGTTGTTCCAGCCCGGTGACGACACTCCCGGGCGGCTGCCGCCGATTGGTGCTCGCGCGGATTCGTGTAGTACTCTTTTCAAGTTGCTCCGGCTTCTACGGAGCGGCATCTGGGCCTGTGGCGCAGCTGGTAGCGCACCTGCATGGCATGCAGGGGGTCAGGGGTTCGAGTCCCCTCAGGTCCACAACGAAACCCGCGAGAGATCGCGGGTTTTCTTGTTTTCCGGGGCCCTTCGAAGCTGCGACGATCACCGGGAGCCGCGGGGAACGTCGCCGTCATAGGCTGACGACATGAGTAGAACCGATCGCGCCAGCCTCCTCCTCCACGTCGGCCGCGACGAGACGTTCGCTGCCTTGACCAGCCGCGAAGCGCTGCTCACCTGGCTGCCTCCCCACGGGATGCACGGGCGGTTCGAACGCTTCGACATGCGCGAAGGCGGCTCGTATCGACTGGTTCTCACGTATGACGACCCCACCGACTCGCCGGGCAAGACCTCGGCCGACTCGGACGCCTCCGAGGTACGCGTCGCGCGGATCGTGCCGGGCGAGCTCATCGTGCAGGAGGTCGACTTCGACTCCGACGACCCGACGTTCCACGGCACGATGCGGATGGAGTGGCGTGTCCGCAGCGTGGCGGAGGGGACGGAGGTCGAGCTAACGGCCCGCGACGTGCCCGAGGGCGTCCGCGCCCGCGACCACGCGCAAGGACTGACATCGTCGCTGGCGAATCTCGCCGCGTATCTCGAGCCGTGAAGCCGCGGCGCCGAAGCTAGCGTGCGACTTCATGAGCGTCAACCCGGTTCATTCCGCACGCTCCAGGATCTAGCGTGAACGCACCTCGACGAAAGGATGCGATCATGTCGAACCCCATCATTCCTCCGGTCCCTCCCGTCCCCCACGATGACGATGCGGCCGACGTGCCCACCAGGGACGTCGACGGTGAGCGCGTCCTCGATCCGGATGTCGATGACGCTCTCGTCGACAGCGCCGAGGCCGATCGCGTCGCCGCGGGAGCGGACGAGGACGCAGACGCCACCGGGGTCTGAGCGGGCCCGAGCCGCACCACCCCGCTTAGACTTACTCCATGGCACCGGTGGCGGCGACGCGGTTCGGAAGGAGCTCATCGAGCATCTTCCGGGGTGTGCTGTCAGGTGTGCTGCTCGTCGCCGCGGTCATCATCGGGCTGCTGGGCATGCACACTCTGAATCTGCACGGCACCGCCGCTGCCGATGCGCCGGCCGCGATGACGATGACCGCTGTCGAGTCCTCCTCGGCACATCACAGCGCAGCCCAGACACACCCGCCCGGAAGCCCCGCGAACGGGGCGGAGATGACCTGCGCAGGTTGCAGCACCGATGATCACGCCGGGGCGGCGATGATGTGCGTGCTCGCCCTTCTGCTTGTGCTTGTCCTCCTCATCGCGCCCGGAGTTCTCCGCAGCTGGTCGGGCACTCTGTTCCGGTCCCCCCTCATCGAGATCCTCACGGCACGGGTCCTCCCCCGCGCCCCCTCGCTTCACGTTCTCTGCATCAGTCGCACCTGAGCGGCTGTCGAGCCCGCGCTCTCGCGCACGGCTCCACACCTCTCACACACTCGCGTGCCGCCGCCCGGCGTGTGCGCCACGACTATGCGTATTGGAGAACACCCATGAAGATTCGTGCTGCGGCCACAACCGCACTCGCCCTGTCTGCCGTCCTGCTCATGTCCGGCTGTACGGCCGGCACCGATGACGGATCCATGCCTGGCATGGATCACGGCTCGTCGCCGTCCGCGGGCGTCGGTGATGCCGACGTCATGTTCGCCTCGATGATGATCGTCCACCACGAGCAGGCGATCGAGATGAGCGACATCGTGCTCGCAGCGAGCGGGATCGATCCCGCGGTGACCGAGCTCGCAGAGCGGATCAAGGCCGCTCAGGGCCCGGAGATCGAACAGCTCGAAGGCTGGCTGGCCGAATGGGACGTCAGCTCCGATGACCGCGACGCGAGTGGGATGGGTCACGGAGACGGAATGATGAGCGAGGACGACCTCACCGCCCTGCGGGAAGCCGAAGGCACCGCGGCCTCTCGCCTCTTCCTCGAGCAGATGATCATGCACCACGAGGGTGCCGTCGAGATGGCGCAGGCGCAGGTCGACGAGGGCAGCGACCCGGAAGCAGTCGAACTCGCCCAGACGATCATCGACGCGCAGACGGACGAGATCCAGGAGATGAAGGACCTCCTCACCGCCCTCTGACCCGTTCGGCGGCCGGTGTCGGTGCGCCCGGCACCGGCCCCACTCCGTATGAAGGACCACGCCATGAACCACGACACGTCCACCCTTTTCACATTGCCTCGACGACGCAAGCTGTCCGCAGTGCTCGCCGCACTCGCCGTCGCCGGCATCGCCCTGGCCGGATGCACCGCGCCCACACCCGACGCCGACCCGGCGGCGGCGCAGGAGATCCTCGCATCGCATGAACTCGCCGGACTCGACGTCGGAGAGGTGATCGAACGACTCGAGGCGATGCCCGTCGCGGACCGACCGGATCGTCTGCTCGCGTCGGTGCAACCCGATGCTCTCGTGCTCCGCGACGAAAGCGGTCGGGAGAGCCGGCTGCCGATGCCCCGAGATACGGTGTACGTCTCGATCGCACCGTTCCGCGAGCACACGCACGAGTGCCACTTCCACAGCCTTACGACGTGCCTCGGTGAGCTCTCCGATACCGAAGTACGGGTCAGCGTCACCGCTGAAGACGGCAAGACACTCGTCGACGAGACCCGACCCACCGAGGACAACGGCTTCATCGGCATCTGGGTGCCCCGGGACATCGAGGCGACGCTGACCGTCGAGAGCGAGGGCCTCACGGGTACCGTGCCCCTGTCGACCACTTCGCCGGACGACCGTACCTGCATCACCGATCTGCAGTTGCTCTGACCGGACGCTGTTCCGATCGGACGCTGCTCGGACGACTGGCCGACGCAGCGAAACGCCCAGGGGACCCAGAAGCGCACCCCCTCCGATCGAGGGGGTGCGCTTCTGTACGGCGTGGTGGAGACGGTCAGGTCGCCATCAGCGGGGGGCGGTGAGGGATCGTGATCGGACGGGTCGCGCGGCTGGAACCACCCATCCGCTCGACGTCCTCGAGCACCTCGAACGCGGTTCCGTAGCGAGTGGCGAGCGGCAGGTCACGGAGCCAGGTCACCTCGACCTCGGTCTCGGCGAGCTCGTAGACGCAGGCGACCACGTGGCGCGGATCGTTGGGTGAGTATCGAAGGTCGTTGATGACCCATTCCGACGCGGTGATGCGATTCAACATGAAGCGCGGATCGGGGAGTTCAGACATGCGGGGGCCCTCCAGGACTCTCTCGAGAAGAGCTTGCGCCCTCAGCGCTCCGAGAAGAAGCCCCTTGACAGCACCTGCGGAGGATGCGGGTCGGCTCAGCGCCCGGGGCGCACCGTCAGGTCGGTGATCTGTGCGTCCCGCGGAAGGTCGAGCGCCGTGAGGATGGTCGTGACCACGGCCTCCGGTGTGGCGTAGCGTTCCGCGTCGTACGCCTGGCCCTCCTGCTGGTGCACGCGCTCTTGCATCGGCGTCGCCGTGCGGCCGGGGTAGATCGAGGTCACCCGCACTCCGTGCAGCGCCTCCTCGGCGCGCAGAGCATCGGCCAGAGCTTTGAGCCCGTGCTTGGACGCCGCATACGCGGACCATCCGGCGTTGGCGCGCAGGCCGGCGCCGGAGTTCACGAACACCACCTGCCCCTGCGACACGCGCAGCACCGGAAGGAGAAGCCGGGTGAGCTCCGCCGGAGCGATGAGGTTGACGGCGAGCTGCTGCTCCCACAGCGCGGCAGGCAGATCAGCGACGTCGCCGAGGTCGACGACGCCGGCGACATGCACCAGCGAATCGATGCGGTCGGGCAGCTGCTGCTTGGAGAGCGCCCACGACAGTCGCCCCGGCTGCGCGAGGTCGCCGACGATGACGGATGCCCCGGGAAGGTCGTCCGCGATCTGCTTGGCACGCCCTGCATCCCGAGCCATCGCCACGACGACGTCGCCACGGTCCAGCAACCGGCGGGCGAGAACCGACCCGATGCCGGAACCCGCACCGGTGATCAGGTGCGTGGTCATGTCAGCTGGCGTCTGCCGCAGGCTCGGCCACGTCGATCGGAACGATCGGGCAGTCCTTCCAGAGGCGCTCGAGTCCGTAGTAGACGCGCTCCTCCTGGTGGAAGACGTGCACGATCAGATCGCCGAAGTCGAGCAGCACCCAGCGGGCCTCCGCCCGCCCCTCACGACGCACGCGCTTGTGACCGGACTCGATCAGGCGGTCCTCGATCTCGTCCGCGATCGCGGCGACGTTGCGCTCGCTGTTTCCCGTCACGAGCAGGAAGATGTCGACGAGCGGCAGCGGCTCGGAGACGTTGAGCGCGACGAGATCCTCACCGCCCTTGTCGATGGCGGCTTGGGCTGCGAGGCGCAGCATCTCTTCGGCAGTTTCAGGTGATTGCATCAGATCATTTTCGTGGTGAAGGCGATGACGAGAACGACGCCGATCGCGAGGGCGAGTCCGCCGGCGATGATGGCGAGGGTCACCATCAGTCGGTTCCCCTTCTCGGGGGCAGGAGGTCGGATGACCTCTCCGGCCGGCTTGATGGTGCTGACGGCCGCACTCGCGGCGATCGGCGTGGGCGAGGATGCCGGCGGCAGCTCGCCATCGATGAGAACGGCGTCGACGTCCTTGCCGTCGGTGGTGCCGAGCGCATGGCCCTGCGAGCCCATGCCCTTCGGCAGCTCGTAGGAACCGGTGACGAGGATCTCTCCGGTCGACGCGACCGGGCCCGAGAGCGAGCCCTCCCCCGGCGACGGGGTGAAGATCAGCGCGTTGGGCGCGGAATGCTGTGACCCCGTCGAATCTCCCACGCCGATCAGCTCGTCGAACGAGGGCCGGAAAGGCGTGTGCGCTTCGGGGGCGTCGGCGAGAAGACCTTCCCCGAAAGAGGAGTTGACCGTCGGACGCACGTCGTCGTCTTCATCGTCGTCGGCATCGTGCACGTCGGCGAGGACGTCACCGTCGACAGCCTCGTCGCTGCCCTCGATGGGAAGTCCGAGCACCGCCTCGACATCGTCTTCGTCGACCGCTGCCTCTGCAGGGGTCTCGACGGCCTCGAGCGGGACGTCGCCGACCGTGTCGGCCGCGACTGCTGCGCTGACGGGGGCGACGGCGACCTCGTCATCCACATCGTCGTCCTCGTCATCGTCGACATCGACAGTCCGAGCGAAGTCCGGGACCCCGGAGACGAGCTCGACAGGGGCTTCTGCAGCGGCCACCGCGGGAGCTTCCTCCTGCTGCGGCGCCTCTTCTTCGACCTGCGCTGCGGCTGCTGCCTCGGCCTCATCGGCGGGCTCGGCGGATGGCACCGCTTCCGCCTCTTCGGCACCGATCACGGAGACGGAACCGGTGCGGGCCTTCTCCTGCTCGCGAACCTGTCGACGGGTCAGCGGGGCATCGCCGTTCGCTTCGTCGGCTACGGCGACCGGCACCGGTGCCGGTTCGATCTGGACGGGTTCCGCGGCACGGGGCAGCGGGGGCGCGGGGGGAGCCGCCTCGGCCGCCGCGGCGGCCTCCTCGCTGGAGATGACCGGGGTCGATCCCGTCAACCGGATCTCCCGCAACTGCTTGCGCGTCAGCGGACCCTGCCCTTGCTGATCCGATGTACTCATGCCTTGCTCCGATACAGGTGATGCTTCGCGATGTACTGAACGACCCCATCAGGGACCAGGTACCAGACCGGCTGATCGTCACGAACGCGTTCGCGGCAGTCCGTCGACGAGATCGACAGCGCCGGCACCTCGAGTTGGCTGACGTTGTCGCTCGGGAGGCCGTCAGTGCTCAGGACATGTCCAGGACGTGAGACCGCGACGAAGTGGGCCAACTCCCACAACTCATCATGGTCCCTCCAACTGAGAATTTGCGCCACGGCGTCGGCTCCCGTGATGAAGAAGAGCTCGGCGTCGGGTCGATCCCGCTTCAGATCGCGCAGGGTGTCGATCGTGTAGGTGGGGCCTTCGCGATCGATGTCGACCCGGCTCACCGTGAACTGCGGGTTCGAGGCGGTCGCGATCACGGTCATCAGATAGCGATGCTCGCTCGGCGAGACACCCGACTTCTGCCACGGATGCCCGGTCGGCACGAAGACGACCTCGTCGAGGCCGAAAGAGTTCGCGACCTCGCTCGCTGCGACCAGGTGGCCATGGTGGATGGGGTCGAACGTGCCGCCCATCACGCCGATGCGCGGGGGGCGCGTGGTCGCAGCGTCGTTCATGCGGGCCTAGTGGCCGTGTCCCGCCTCGTGGCCGTCTTTTCCGTGCTGCGCAGCCCATGCCTCGGCCTTCGCCGAGTGACGGTTGGCGACGTTCTTGTACGAGAACGTCACGAGGCCGAGCGCGCCGAACACGATCGCGGCGATGACCCCGAAGATCAGCGTCTCGAGCGCGACGTTGCCGTGGTGCTCGGTTTCGGCAGCGGCCATCGCGATCTGTGCGACGAGGTTCATCCTGGCTCCGTTTCGTGGCGTGCTGTTCGGGATCCTGCGGGGGTTACAGCGTCCCCCAGTCTAGCCCTCAGCCGCGCGTCTGCCCCGACCCACGCGCGAGCCATTTCGTGCTGGTCAGCTCGGAGAGCCCCATCGGTCCCCGCGCATGCAGCTTCTGGGTGGAGATGCCGACCTCCGCACCGAACCCGAACTCGCCTCCGTCGGTGAATCGCGTGGACGCGTTCACCATGACCACAGCCGAGTCCACCTCGGCGAGGAACCGCTCGGCATTGCGCGAATCCGTCGTGATGATCGACTCGGTGTGCCCCGTGCTGTACCGACGGATGTGCGCGAGGGCCTCGTCGAGCGAGTCGACGACCTTCATCGCGATGTCGAGGCTCAGATACTCGGTCTCCCAGTCCTCCTCGGTGGCGGGGATCACGTTCGACATGAGCCCCACGACCATGTCGTCGCCGTGGATCGCGACACCCTCGCTCTCGAGAGCACTGGCCACCAGCGGCACGAGACGCGGCGCGGCCTGACGGTGCACGAGGACCGTCTCGACGGCGTTGCACACGCTCGGACGCTGCACCTTGGCGTTCACGACGATGTCACGCGCCCAGTCGTCGGGGGCGGTCTCGTCGAGGAAGATGTGGACGTTGCCCGCCCCGGTCTCGATGACGGGCACGGTCGACTCCGTCACCACGGTCTCGATGAGGCCCGCACTCCCCCGCGGGATCAGCACATCGATGAAGCCGCGACCGTGCATGAGCGCCTTCGCGCCGTCGCGGCCGAAGTCGTCGACGGTCTGGATCGCCTCCGCCGTGAGTCCGGTGCCCTCGACCGCCGCGCGCATGATGTCCACGAGCACGGCGTTGGAGTCGTGGGCGGCGCTGCCACCGCGCAGCACCACGGCGTTGCCCGATCGCAACGCGAGCGCGGCGATGTCGACGGTCACGTTGGGCCGGGCTTCGTAGATCGCACCGACCACACCGAAGGGGACCCGCACCTGCTCGAGCGCCACGCCGTTGGGCATGCGGTGACCGCCGACCACGCGCCCGACGGGGTCCGGGAGGGCGGCGACCTCGCGGACGGCGGCAGCCAGAGCCGCGACCCGCTTCTCGTCGAGTCGCAGCCGATCGATCAGGGACTCACCGATGCCGTCCTGCTGACCGCGCGAGATGTCACGACCGTTCGCCTCGATGATGCGCGGCGCGTCCGCCAGGAGCGCGAGAGCGATCGCTTCGAGCACACGAGCCTTGTCAGCGCTGGTCAGGGCCGCGGTGGCGCGGGAGGCCTCTTTGGCGCGCTCCAGGCGCGCCTGCGGGGTCTGGTCGGTCATCCGTCCAGTTTATGAGGTGGCGGGTTCGAACCAGGTTCCTATTTCGGCGCCGGAGAGCGCCTTGTCCACCAGATCTGCGCTGGTGACGAGCACGCCGATGCCGGACGCCGCGGCCAGGCGCGCCGCCGAGACCTTGGTCGCCGCTCCGCCGGTGCCGACGCTGTTGACCACCGTCGCACCGAATTCGAGCCCGGTGAGATCGGCGTCGGGGGCGACGATGTCGATCGGCTCCGCACCCGGATCCGTCGGCGGCTTCGTGTACAGCGACTCGATGTCGCTCAGGAGGATGAGCGCGTCGGCCTCGATCAGCTGCGCGACCAGGGCGCCCAGACGATCGTTGTCTCCGAACCGGATCTCCTGCGTCGCGACCGTGTCGTTCTCGTTGACGATCGGCAGAGTCCGCAGACCGAGCAGTCGCTCCATCGCACGCCGTGCGTTCGAGCGTGAGGTGGGGTGTTCCAGGTCGCCGGTGGTGAGGAGGACTTGACCGGCGACGATGTCGAACGGGCGAAGCGACTCCTGGTACCGGTACATGAGGATGTTCTGCCCTACGGCCGCCGCCGCCTGCTGGGTGGCGAGGTCGTTCGGCCGCGAGTCCAGACGCAGGAACGGGATCCCGGACGCGATCGCGCCGGAGGACACCAGCACGACCTCGGCCCCGCGTGCGTGCGCTGCGGCGAGGGCCTCGACGATCACAGGGATGCGCCACGACGACTCGCCGCTGATCGAGGACGAACCGACCTTGACGACGATTCGCGAGGCGGTCGCCAGATCAGCGCGGGTGCGTGCGGTCACTCGCCGTCCTCGCGGTACGCGGCCAGGCGCTGGGTCTCCACCTCAGCACGAGCCTCAGCCTTGGCATCCATGCGCTCGTAGTACTGCTCGCGGCGCTCCGACGTCGTCCGGCGCGAGTTGGGCGCCAGTCGGGGGTCGGTACCACGGGGAGCGCTCATGAGCTCTGCCGCCGAGGTCATCGTGGGTTCCCAGTCGAAGACGATGCTGTCGCCCTCGCCGATCACGACGGTCGACCCCTGCACCGCACCGAGGCGGAAGAGTTCGTCCTCGACGCCGAGCTTCTCGAGGCGATCCGCGAGGTAGCCCACAGCCTCTTCGTTCTGGAAGTCGGTCTGCTGAACCCAACGCACCGGCTTCTCTCCCATGATCCGGTAGACGTTGCCGTAGGTGCCACCCTCGACGCGGATGGTGAAGCCCTTCTTGGAGCCACGCGGGCGGATGACGACGCGCTCCGGCGGCGTCTCCAGCGCGGCTTCGGCGCGGGCCTTCTCGACGAGCTCGCCCAGCGCGAACGTCAGCGGACGCAGCCCCTCGTGCGAGACCGTGGAGATCTCGAACACACGGAAGCCGCGCGCTTCGAGATCGGGGCGCACCAGTTCGGCGAGGTCGCGCGCCTCGGGCACGTCGATCTTGTTCAGTGCGACGAACTGCGGGCGCTCGAGGAGAGGGGTCTGCCCCTCGGGCACCTCGTAGGCGCCGAGCTCGGCGAGGATGACATCGAGGTCGGAGATCGGGTCGCGCCCGGGCTCGAGGGTGGCGCAGTCGAGGACGTGCAGCAGGGCGGAGCAGCGCTCGACATGGCGGAGGAACTCGAGTCCGAGGCCGCGCCCCTCGCTCGCGCCCTCGATGAGGCCGGGCACGTCGGCGACCGTGTAGCGGAAGTCTCCCACCTGCACGACGCCGAGGTTGGGGTGCAGGGTGGTGAACGGGTAGTCGGCGATCTTGGGCCGAGCGGCCGAGATCGCGCCGATCAGACTCGACTTGCCGGCAGACGGGTAGCCGACGAGCGCGATGTCGGCGACGGTCTTCAGCTCGAGGACGACGTCGCCCTCGTATCCGGGCGTACCCAGAAGTGCGAAGCCGGGAGCCTTGCGCTTCGGAGTGGCGAGGGCGGCGTTGCCGAGCCCGCCCATCCCGCCCTTGGCGACGACGAACCGCTCGCCGGGGATGATCATGTCGATCAGGACCTCGCCCGCGGTGTTCTTCACCACGGTGCCCACCGGCACCGGCAGTTCGAGCGTCTCGCCGAGGAAACCGGAGCGGTGGTCGCCCATGCCGGGGCCGCCGTTGCCCGAGGAACGGTGCGGAGAGTGGTGGTACGAGAGCAGCGTGCCGGTCTGCGGGTCGGCGACGAGCACGATGTCGCCGCCGTCGCCGCCGTTGCCCCCGTCGGGGCCGCCCAGCGGCTTGAACTTCTCGCGGTGCACGGAGACGCAACCGCCGCCGCCCTTACCCGCACGCAGGTGCAGTGTGACGGTGTCGACGAACGTGACCATGTGCGGGTTCCCCTGGGTTCCTGTTTATGACGGTGTGCAGATACACGGACGGGGCGAGCCGAAGCCCGCCCCGAACCGGATGACTAGTGTCGTGCTGAGATCACTCAGCTGCAGCGACGATGTTGACGACCTTGCGGCCGCCCTTCGCTCCGAACTGGACCGCACCGGCGGCCAGAGCGAACAGCGTGTCGTCGCCACCACGGCCGACGTTGACGCCGGGGTGGAAGTGCGTGCCGCGCTGGCGGACGATGATCTCGCCGGCGAGGACCTGCTGACCGCCGAAGCGCTTCACGCCGAGGCGCTGAGCGTTGGAGTCACGACCGTTACGGGTGGAGCTTGCGCCCTTTTTATGTGCCATGTCCTAGTCCCCTCTGGCTTACTTGATGCCGGTGATCTTGACGCGCGTGAGCTCCTGACGGTGGCCCTGGCGCTTCTTGTAACCGGTCTTGTTCTTGTACTTCTGGATGATGATCTTCGGGCCGCGGAGGTTGCCGATGACCTCAGCCGTGACCTTGACCTTCGCCAGCGAGTCAGCGTCGGTGGTCACCGTGGCGCCGTCGACGAGCAGCACTGCGGCCAGCTCGATCTTCTCGCCCTGGGCAGCCTTGACACGGTCGAGCTGAACGATCGTGCCGACCTCGACCTTCTCCTGCCGCCCACCGGCGCGCACTACTGCGTAAACCACTTCATACCTGTTTCGTTGGGGAGCTCGCGGCTCCGAGATCTCACGGGAAGACTGTTGCTTGCATGCACCGTGGAACGGCGGGCGCGAACGCAAGACTCTCCGCTTCGACCGACGAGGACGACGCGGCATACGCACCAAGGGACTACTTTACCGGATGCGGGTCGGTGTCGCAAAGCGAAGCCGCTCCCGCTCCCCCGCGTGTCGCGCCCCGGCCGCCAACGCCGGGAGCAGTCGTAGGCTGACGAGGTGACCGTACTCGTCGACGACCCCCTCTGGCCCGCCCACGGACGCCTGTGGGCGCACCTGGTCAGCGACGAGAGCCTCGACGAACTGCACACCTTCGCGAAGGCGAACGACGTGCCGGCGCGCGCCTTCGACCTCGACCATTACGACGTGCCGGAGGAGATGATCCCCCGGCTCGTCATCGCCGGCGCCCGCCCGGTCAAGAGCAAGGAGCTGGTGCGACGCCTGATCGCCTCAGGACTCCGAGTCCGCGGCCGCGACCGGCGCTGACGGCTCGTTGTTCACCGACACCGGGGTGCCGGTGAGTGCAGCAGTGCTCACCCGACGGCGACCTCGGCCCTGACCCGGAGCCTTCGGCTCCGGAAGGGCGTCGAGAACCGAGTCGAGCAGCTGCTCCGCCGGCGACTTCGGTGCCGAACGATCGCCACCGCGCTTCTTGCGGGCCTTCTTGGGCCGTTCGGCCGCCGTCGGCGCCTCGGACGCTGCCGGGGTGGTCTCCGCCTCTGCAGCGCCTTCCGCGGCCGGAACGATGGTGGAGGCCGCGATCTGAGCCAGCGCCGACTTGGCACCCTCGGTGATGCTGTGGGTCACGCTCGGAGCCGCAGGCGCGTTCTGACTCTGGCCGTTACCGCCGTTGTTTCCGTTGCCGCCGCGCTGACGACGACCGCTCTGGCCGTTGCCGTTGCTGCTGCCGCCGTTGTTGCTGGAGCGGTGCTTCACGACCGGATCGTGGTGCACGATGACACCGCGGCCGGCGCAGACCTCGCAGGCCTCGCTGAAGGTCTCGAGGAGTCCGAGGCCGAGCTTCTTGCGGGTCATCTGCACGAGCCCGAGCGAGGTGACCTCGGCGACCTGGTGCTTCGTCCGGTCGCGGCTCAGGCACTCGATCAGACGGCGGAGCACGAGGTCACGGTTGGACTCGAGCACCATGTCGATGAAGTCGACGACGATGATGCCGCCGATGTCGCGCAGTCGCAGCTGGCGGACGATCTCCTCCGCGGCCTCGAGGTTGTTCTTGGTGACCGTCTCCTCGAGGTTTCCGCCGGAGCCGACGAACTTTCCGGTGTTGACGTCGACGACGGTCATCGCCTCGGTACGGTCGATCACGAGCGAACCGCCCGACGGGAGCCAGACCTTGCGGTCGAGGGCCTTCTCGATCTGCTCCGTGATGCGGAACGCGTCGAACGGGTCGGCCTCCTCCTCGTATGCCTCGACACGCTCGAGCAGGTCGGGCGCGACGCTCTCCAGGTAGGCGCGGATGGTCTGCTGCGCGTCCTCACCCTGGATCAGCATCTTGGTGAAGTCCTCGTTGAAGACGTCACGGACGATCTTCACGAGCAGGTCGGGCTCCGCATGCAGGAGGGCAGGTGCCTGCTGGTTCTCGACCTGCTTCTGGACGTGCTCCCACTGCGCGGTGAGGCGCTGCACATCGCGCGTGAGCTGGTCCTCGGTCGCACCCTCGGCCGCAGTGCGCACGATCACGCCGGACGACTCGGGGAGGACCTCCTTGAGGATCCGCTTGAGTCGCGCACGCTCGTTGTCGGGAAGCTTGCGGCTGATGCCGTTCATCGAGCCGCCGGGCACGTAGACCAGGTAGCGGCCGGGAAGGGAGATCTGGCTGGTGAGGCGGGCGCCCTTGTGTCCGACCGGGTCCTTGGTGACCTGCACGAGCACGCGATCGCCGGGCTTGAGCGCGAGCTCGATGCGCCGCGGCTGGTTGCCGGTCTCCACGCCGTCCCAGTCGACCTCGCCGGAGTACAGCACGGCGTTGCGGCCACGGCCGATGTCGACGAACGCGGCCTCCATGCTCGGCAGCACGTTCTGGACGCGGCCGAGGTACACGTTGCCGATCAGCGAGGCGTCCTGGTTGCGGGCGACGTAGTGCTCGACGAGGACGCCGTCCTCGAGGACGCCGATCTGGGTGCGACCGTTCTTCGAGCGCACGACCATCTTGCGGTCGACGGACTCGCGACGCGCGAGGAACTCGGCCTCGGTGACGACCGGACGGCGGCGACCCGCGTCGCGTCCGTCGCGGCGACGTTGCTTCTTCGCCTCGAGCCGGGTGGAACCCTTGATGGCCTTCGGCTCGGTGATGTACTCGACGACGCGCTGACGCTGACGCGGCTCTTCACGCTGGTCGTCCCCGTCGGATCCGCCACGGCGACGGCCACGACCGCGGCCACGACCCGACGACTCGTCCTGCGACTGCTCGCGCTCGGCGATGCGGTCGAAGATGCGCTCTCCGCGGTCGGGCCGTGCGGGCAGCGGGGTGATCTCGGGCGCGTAGAAGTGCAGTTGCGTGGAGACCTGCGACACGAAGACCTCGGGGAGCAGTCCGAGCGACACGGCGGTCACCACGGCCGGGGCCTCGGGAGCAGCCGGAGCCTTCTCGGCGACAGGTGCCTCGACGGTGGAATCCTCGGCAGCGGTCTCAGTGACGGCCGCTCCTTCGGCCGGAGCGTCGGGAACAGCGCTCTCCTCGACGATCGCCTCGACGTCGGCATCCGAGGGAACCACGGCATCGCCGCTCTCCGCCGCAGCGTCTGCCTCGACCTCGGATCCCGAAGCGTTAGCAGCCTCGGCAGCGATCACCGCGGCCGCCTCGTCGTCGGCAGCGGCATCCGCGGCGGCACCCGCCGCAGCGTCGTCCGCAGCGGCGGCTGCGTCTTCGGCGGCCGCGTAACCGGCGGCGACATCATCGGCGGCAGCGTCGGCCGCGACCTCTGCGGCATCCGATGCGGCGTCGTCCTCGTTCGCCGGCCCTTTCGGGTCGTCGGCGTCGGGAGCAGTGGGCTCCGTCAGCGGCTCCGCGGCGTCAGCCCGGAAGTCGAGGGTAGGTACGTTGTTGTCATTGTTCTCATCGGCCATCTCTGGCTTACTCCCTGCACGGGGCACTGGTGCTCCGTGAAATCTCATGCGGTACCCGCGGGTTCCGCGAACTCACTCGGTGTGCGACCGGCTCATGGCTCTGATCACGTGGGGCATGGGGCCCCGAAGTCTGCGTCGGCACGTGTCGCGGCAAGGCCGTTCATCGTGTCACAGGCCATTATCGCACCAAGTGGGTCCGTTCACGGCATCCCGTCGAGACCAGTGCGTTTTTGTCCGGCCTGTTCTCGCCACATCCATAGCCATCGCGGGGATAATCCTCAGTATGAGCGAGCAGCGCACCCGCCCCGTCGTCTATGCCGTGTGGTTGATCATCGCGAGCGTGATCGGGTGGTTCGCCGCTTTCCAGCTCCTCACCGAGAAACTCGCCAAGCTCGAGAATCCCGACGCGGTGTCCAACTGCTACGTGAGCGTGATGATCCAGTGCGACATCAACCTCAACTCGTGGCAGGGCGAGATCTTCGGTTTCCCGAACCCGATCATCGGACTCACCCTGTGGATGGCCCCGCTGGTCGTGGGCGTCGCGCTGCTTTCCGGCGCGCGCTTCCCGCGCTGGTTCTGGCTGGCTTTCGGCGCCGGGATCACGTTCGCGTTCGGCTTCGTCGTCTGGCTCATCAGCCAGAGCCTGTACGCGCCGAACCTCGGTGTGCTGTGCCCGTGGTGCATGGCCACGTGGGCGGTCACCATCCCGACCTTCTTCGCGACCATGGTGCATCTCACCCGCAACGGCACGTTCACGAGCAGCGAGCGGGCGCAGGAGCGCGCGAACCGGCTGATGCCCTGGGTGCCACTCGCGACGATCCTCGCCTACGCGTTGATCATCCTGCTCGTCCAGCTGCGCGGCCTCGACCTCCTCGGCGAGGTCATCGGCATGATCTTCTGATCTACCGCACGCAAAGACGAACCCGCCGCCGATCCTCGGATCGACGGCGGGTTTTCTCTGTCTCGGATCTCAGTCGAACCAGATGCCGAGCTCACGTGCGGCCGACTCGGGGCTGTCCGAGCCGTGCACCAGGTTCTGCTGCACCTTGAGGCCCCAGTCGCGGCCGAAGTCGCCACGGATCGTGCCGGGCGCGGCCGTGGTCGGGTCGGTCGTGCCGGCGAGCGAGCGGAAGCCCTCGATCACACGGTTGCCCGCGAGACGGATGGCGACCGACGGTCCCGAGAGCATGAACTCGAGCAGCGGCTCGTAGAACGGCTTTCCCTCGTGCTCGGCGTAGTGCTCGGCGAGCAGATCGCGGTCGGGCTCGACGAGGCGGATGTCGACGAGGGCGTACCCCTTCGCCTCGATGCGGGCGAGGATCGTCCCGGTGAGGCCGCGGGCGACACCATCGGGCTTGACGAGGACGAGGGTTTCTTCGGTGGCCATGTCATTCACTCTCTGTCTGAGTCTCGGTCGTGGGCTCGGCGGGGCGTCGTGCGTCCAGTCGGGCCCCTCCGATGGTCGCATACGCCCACATGCCGCCGAAAATCAGGACGACGAGCAGGATGGCCGGAACGAAGAACGCCGACAGTGCGACGATGGCCTGGACGACCCACCCGGCCGTGAGGGCCCAGGGCTTCGTGATCATTCCGGCGATCGCGATGCAGGCGATCGCGAGGACTGCACCGCCGACGATCCCCCACCACTGCTCGATGCCGGCGGGGAGCTGCCGCAGTCCGAAGATCGTGAGTCCGACGAGGAACACCACGATCGCCTCGAACCCGAGCACGATGGGCGCGAGCTTCTGCACGAGCGTGCGCGGCGGCCGCGGGGTGCGTGCGGGGGCGGCATCCGCACTCACGCGCGCCACCCCGACTTCCAGTCCTCTTCCTCGGCGAGGGCGATCGCCTCGCCGGCGAGCACGACCGAGCCGGCGATGACGACAGCCCGGCGATCGGATGCGGCCGCCCACTCGCGCGCCGCGTCGGCGGCGTCGGAGAGGGAGTGATGCACGGTCGCCCGCTGACCCGTCTGCTCGACGAGGTCGGCGATCGCGTCGGCGTCGCTCGCGCGATCCGAGTCCGGCGCCGTCGCGAAGACGTGCGCGACGGCGGGAGCGAGCCGGCCGAGGATGCCTGCGGCGTCCTTGTCGTCGAGCACACCGAGCACGAGGCCCCACTCGTCGAAGTCGAAGCTGTCGTCCAGCGCCTGGGCGAGGGCCGTGGCTCCATGGGGATTGTGCGCGGCGTCGACGATCACGGTGGGCGCGATCCCGAGCAGCTGGAGCCGTCCGGGAGACGTCGTGCCCTGGAGTCCATCGGAGATGATGTCGCCCGCGATCGCCTGGGTCGCCCCGCCGATGAGCGACTCGACGGCGGCGACGGCGAGTGCGGCGTTGTGGCCCTGGTGAGCTCCGTACAGCGGCAGGTACTCCTCGGCGTACTCCCCCGCGAGTCCGCGGATCGTGAGCAGCTGGCCGCCGACGGCGAGCTTCTGCTCCGTGATGCCGAACTCCTCGCCCTCGAAGGCGATGGTCGCGTTGCGCTCCGCCGCCACGCGACGCAGCACCTCGGCGGCCTCGGGAGGCTGCTGGGCGGAGACGACCGCCGCGCCCTCCTTGATGATGCCCGCCTTGACCTCCGCGATCTCCGCGATCGTGTCGCCGAGCCGATCCGCATGGTCGATGTCGATCGGTGCGAACACCGCGACGTCGCCGTCGGCCGTGTTCGTGGAGTCCCACTCCCCGCCCATGCCGACCTCGAGCACCAGCACGTCGACCGGCGCATCCGCCACGGCGACGAACGCCAGGACCGTCAGTAGTTCGAAGAAGGTCAGCGGCGCATCCCCCGCGGCCTCGAACTCGGCATCGACGATGTCGACGAAGGGCTCGATCTCATCCCACGCGTCGGCGATCGCCTCGTCGGCGATCGGCTCGCCGTCGATCATGATGCGCTCCGTGAAACGCTCCAGGTGCGGGCTCGTGAACAGGCCCGTGCGCAGGTCATGCGCGCGCAGCAGGCTCTCGATCATGCGCGCCGTCGAGGTCTTGCCGTTCGTGCCCGTGATGTGGATCACGCGGTAGGTGCGCTGCGGGTCGTCCAGGAAGGCGAGGATGCGCGCGGTGCGCTCCTTGCGCGGCTGCACCCAGCGCTCCCCCGCGCGGCTCCGCAGCGCCTCGTAGACGGCGTCCGCTCGTTCCCTCTCGCTCATGCTCCGGCCTTTCCGCTCGCGACCGCAGTCGCATCGATCGTCACGATCACCGGGGCCTTCGTCGCACCGAGCGCACGCGCTCCCGAGCGGAAAACGCCGTCGCCGGGGCTCGTGACCTCATCGACCAGGGTCTCCAGGTCGTCGGTCGGCTGCACGGCGAAGGCGACCGCGAGCGTCTCAGCAGCGATCAGCTCTGCATGGGCCTCCAGCGCGGCGGCGTCGTCGGGCGACGCGTTCAGTGCCAGGACGATGCGGTCGCTGACGTCGAGACCCGCATTCTTCCGCGCCTCCTGGACCACGCGGATCGCGTCGCGGGCGAGCCCCTCGGCCTCGAGCTGCGGCGTGGTCTGCGTGTCGAGCAGCACGAACCCGCCCGAGGGAACGATCGCCAGCGCCTCGCCGTCCGGACGCCCGGTGGTCTCCAGCGCGAGGTCGTACTCGGCGGGCTCCAGGGCGATCCCACCCGCGGTGACGACCCCTCCCTCCTCGGACCAGTCCCCCGCCTTGGCCGCCTTGATCACGGTCTGCACGTTCTTGCCGAGACGCGGACCCGCGGCACGCGCATTCACGCTCAGGCGGTGCGTGATGCCGTATTGGACGGCGGTCGAGTCCTGCAGGGCGACGAGCTCAACCGACTTGACGTTGAGCTCCTCGCGCAGGATCTCCTCGAACTGCCCCAGCGTCCCGGCCAGCGGCGACACGACGGTCAGACGCGCCAGCGGGAGTCGCACGCGCAGCTTCTCCTTCTTGCGCAGAGCGTTGCCGACGCTCGAGAGCTCGCGCACCGCATCCATCGCGTCACGGATCTCGTCGGCGGCCGGGAACTGCGTGTCATCCGGCCAGTCCGTCAGGTGCACACTGCGCCCGCCGGTGAGGCCCTGCCACACGCGCTCGCTGATCAGCGGCACGAGCGGTGCCGCGACGCGGGTGAGCGTCTCGAGCACCGTGTACAGCGTGTCGAATGCCTCGCGGCTCTTCGGGTCCTCGGTGACACCGACCCAGAAGCGGTCGCGCGAGCGACGGATGTACCAGTTCGTCAGCACCTCGGCGAAGTCGCGCAGGCGCGCCGATGCCGTGGTCGAATCGAGCCCTTCCAGGTCCGCTCGAACCTCGCGCACGAGGTCACCGAGGCGAGCCAGGATGTAGCGGTCGAGCACATCCGTGGAATCCGTGCGCCATTCGGCCTCGTAGCCGTCGACACCGGACGCGTTCGCGTAGGTGGCGAAGAAGTACCAGGAGTTCCACAGCGGCAGCAGGAACTCGCGGACGCCGGAGCGGATGCCCTCTTCGGTCACCGCGAGGTTGCCGCCGCGCAGCACGGAGCTCGACATCAGGAACCAGCGCATCGCGTCGGAGCCGTCGCGATCGAGCACCTCGGAAACGTCCGGGTAGTTGCGCAGCGACTTCGACATCTTGTACCCGTCGCTGCCCAGCACGATGCCGTGGCAGCTGACACCGGTGAACGCCGGGCGGTCGAACAACGCCGTCGACAGCACGTGCATGACGTAGAACCAGCCGCGGGTCTGACCGATGTACTCGACGATGAAGTCCGCCGGCGCGTGCGAGTCGAACCACTCCTGGTTCTCGAACGGGTAGTGCACCTGGGCGTAGGGCATCGAACCCGAGTCGAACCACACGTCGAAGACGTCTTCGATCCGTCGCATCGTGCTCTTGCCCGTGGGGTCGTCGGGGTTCGGGCGCGTCAGGTCGTCGATGTACGGGCGGTGCAGGTCGATCTCGCCCTCGGGGTTGCGCGGCAGCGTGCCGAAGTCGCGCTCCAGATCCTCGAGCGAGCCGTAGGCGTCGACGCGCGGGTACTCCGGGTCGTCGCTCTTCCAGATCGGGATCGGCGAACCCCAATAGCGGTTGCGGCTGATCGACCAGTCGCGCGCCCCCTCGAGCCACTTGCCGAACTGACCGTGCTTCACGTTCTCCGGCACCCAGGTGATCTGCTCGTTGTTCGCGAGCATGTCGTCCTTGATGTCCGTCACGCGGATGAACCAGCTCGACACGGCCTTGTAGATCAGGGGATTCCGGCAGCGCCAGCAGTGCGGGTACGAGTGCTCGTAGCTCTGCAGACGGATCAGACGACCGTTCTCGCGGATCAGGCGCACCAGCGGCGTGTTCGCGTCCATCCACAGCTGACCCGCCACATCGGTGACGTTCGGGAGGAACTTCCCGCCGTCGTCGAGAGACAGGATCGTGGGGATGCCGGCCGCGCCCGCGACCCGCTGGTCGTCCTCACCGTAGGCCGGGGCCTGGTGGACGATGCCGGTGCCGTCGCTGACCGTGACGTAGTCGTCGACCAGGATGCGCCAGGCGTTCTCGGTGCCGTACGTCTCGGTGTCGGCGTAGTAGTCGAACAGACGGTCGTAGGTGACGTCCTGCAGCTCGGCGCCGCGGACGGTGGCGTCGACCGCGGCGAGCGCCTCCTCCGCACTCTCGTATCCGAGGTCCTTCGCGTAACCGCCGACGAGCTCACGGGCGAGCAGGTAGCGATGCGCGGACGACTCGATCGCGGCGTCCGTGGTCCCGGCGACCTGATGCACGTCGGCCGCGCCGAGGGGACCGGCCGGCAGCACGACGTACTCGATCTCCGGCCCCACGGCGAGTGCGACGTTTGTCGGCAACGTCCAGGGCGTGGTCGTCCAGGCGAGGGCGCGCACTCCCGTGAGCCCGAGCGACTCGGCCTTGGCCCCGGTCAACGGGAAGGTCACCGTGACGGAGGGGTCCTGACGCATCTGGTACACGTCGTCGTCCATGCGCAGCTCGTGGGCGCTGAGCGGGGTCTCATCACGCCAGCAGTACGGCAGCACGCGGTAGCCCTCGTAGGCGAGGCCCTTGTCGTACAGCGTCTTGAACGCCCAGAGCACGCTCTCCATGTACCCGAGGTCGAGCGTCTTGTAGCCGCGATCGAAGTCGACCCAGCGCGCCTGGCGGGTGACGTAGTCCTGCCACTCGTGCGTGTAGGCGAGCACGGAGCTCTTCGCCTTCGCGTTGAAGACGTCGATGCCCATCTCCTCGATCTCGGCCTTCTCGGTGATGCCGAGCTGCTTCATCGCCTCGAGCTCGGCGGGAAGTCCGTGCGTGTCCCAGCCGAAGACCCGGTCGACCTTGTGGCCGGTCATGGTCTGGAAGCGCGGGAACACGTCCTTGGCGTACCCGGTGAGGAGGTGGCCGTAGTGCGGCAGGCCGTTCGCGAACGGCGGGCCGTCGTAGAACACCCACTCCGGCGATCCCTCACGCTGCTCGATCGAGGCGCGGAAGGTGTCGTCGTCATTCCAGAACGCGAGCACCTCCTCCTCGATCTGCGGGAAGCGGGGGCTGGGCGCGACGGAATCGGCGGCGGGGCCGAAGGAGGAACGGGGGTAGGTCATCGTGTCTCGCAGTGGTCGTCGTGGCGGATGCTCCTGCGAGGACGACCCTCACGGACCGCGGTACCACCTCGCGTGCCACGCCTTGCGACGCGACCACTCTCACTGCGGCTGTGACGGGCCTGCCCCGCTCGGTTCTAGTGAGCACACCCCGGGGGATGCGCCGTTCTTCCGAGAGCTCCCCGGTGATGCCGGATCGATGCTCGTCCCTCCAGTGTACGCGGGTCCCGCGCGGTGGGCCGCCCTGCGCTTCCCGCGCTTCCCGCCGTCCTGCGCTTCCGCGGACTTTCGCGCTTCCCGCGGCCTTTCACGCTTCCCGCGGTCGAAATCGAGGAGATTGGCCGAACAAAAGACGAAAGGCCGAGGGAGCGACGCCTCCGAATACCGACAGGCCCCGTGCCCCGTGCACGTCTCGGCGACTCAGGCCTCGTGCATCCCCTGCGCGACGGCGCGCATGATCAGGTCCTGCACTGCTGGCCACTCGAACATCATCTGAGAGTACGAGACTCGGATGACGTGGTATCCCCCGAGCTTCAACACAGCGTCATGCCGGATGTCTTCACTGCGCTGTGCACCGACATGATGCCCACCGTCGATCTGGATGACGAGGCGGCTGCCGATCAGAGCGTCGACACGGTGACCTGCGATCCAGATCTGAGCGCGCACGGGCACCCGGGCCAGCGGAGCCGCTCGCGGAGGTACGTCTCCAATCCCGCATCCGAGAAGGGCGTGGCGGTCGCCAGAACTCGACGAGCGGCTGGTCTCCAGGGAAGGCCCCTCAGGTCCTCGATCTTCACAAGCGATCTGTTCAATGCGGACTCCCACGTGGCGAGCGCCTGCTCAAACGGTTCGCACTCGGCGATGTGCGCCAGCACGTTCTCTACCGGATCGACCAACGCGTCAGGGTGACGCGGGATGACCGGTGCTCCCCAGTGCACTTTGGCTCGGAGGTCGCGCCGACTCGCAGAGTTCGTCCCGACGGCGACGTGCGGGACACCGTTCGGGTCATGCACCCAGAGCCCGAGGCGGCCGGCCTGAGTCCGACAGGTGAGTACCACCCCGTGTCGGGCTGCGCCCAGTAGGAGCGGGTCGGCCGTGGGCGAGGCGAGCCATCCACGTCGAGGACGGGTGATGGCTCCGGCTCTGAGCGCAGCTTCCACTGCCGTCCTGCCGAACCCGAGATCAGCGACGCGTCCGGACCGCACGATACCGCCGAGGTCGACGATTCGCTCCGTGAGTCCCTCCGCCGTTCGCCGCACCCGTCCAGTGTGAAGCTGTGATGCTCCGTCGCCGAGCGCGAAAACGCCATCTGTGCACCGCTGTGCGCTTCCAGGTCGGGTGGAGGACAAGTCGCGGTCGCATGTCTTCAGGTATTTCGCGCTCCGCTCGGCCGAAATCCGTGCGGGTGGCCGCGCCGAGCGCAGAAGGCCGGGGCGACTGTGAGTCGACAGCCTGCAGCGCCCGGCAGGAAGTCGGAGCGTGCGACTCGGGTGCGAATCTGCGATGTCGTGACCGTGTCCGGGCCGAGGCCGGGGCCGGGGCCGTGTCTGTGCCAGGCCATAGCCTCGGAGCATGGCCCGCACGACAGAGTCCCCCGCACCGCCCCGTATCAGCGACCCCGATCTGCCCCGGGAGTTCGAGCCCGCATCCCCCGCGCGCAGCGCCGACATCATCGCCGCGAGGCTCGAGCTCAGCGGAACGGTGGACCTCGCCTACGCGACACTCGAACAGTGCACCGTGTCGGCGGATGCCGAAGCCGTCGACCTCACGGGCGCGACGGTGGTCGACGTCGAGATGTCCGGGGCACGCATCGCCTCACTGCGGATGCGCGACACCGGTGTGCGACGACTGCGGATCGCTGGCGGCCGCATCGGCACCCTCGACCTCAGCGAGGCACGCATCTCGGAACTCGAGCTGCGTGACGTACGGATCGACTACCTCAACCTCGGTGCCGCGAAGGTGACCGACCTCGAGATCTCCGGCTGCGCGATCCGCACGATCGACATGCCGCAGGCCGACCTCACCCGCGTCCGGTTCACCGCCACGACCAGCGACGAGGTCGACCCGCGGGGCATGCGCGCCACAGACGTCGATCTGCGCGGTCTCGATGCGATGACCTATCTCGACGCCAACAGCCTCCGCGGGACGACACTCTCGTCGTTCCAGGTGCAGCAGCTGGCGCCCGTGATCGCGGCGGGCCTGGGCATCCAGATCAAGGACTGACGGGACCGCTCGCCTCCCGCAGCTCTCGCGTGAACGGATGCTGCGGCGCCGCGAACACCTCGGCGGTCGCGCCCTGCTCCACGATCCGGCCATCCTGCATGACGAGCACCTCGTCGGCGACGGCTCCGACCACATCGAGGTCGTGCGAGACGAGGATCATCGTCAGTTTCCGTTCTTGCTGCAGTCGGGCGAGCAGCTGCAGCACGCGTTCGCGGACCGAGGGGTCGAGCGCCGACACGGGTTCGTCGAGGACGAGCACCTCGGGGTCGGCGGCGAGCGCCCGGGCGATCGCTGCGCGCTGACGCTGCCCGCCGGAGAGCGCGCGAGGACGACGGTCGGCGAGTTCGGGTGCGAGGCCGACCTCGTCCAGCAGCTCGGCGACCCGCTCGGCCCGTCTGCCCCGGGGCACGCCCGCGGCCTCGAGCCCCTCGCGCAGGGAGCGCCCGATCGTCCATCGGGGGTCGAAGGCACCGAGCGGGTTCTGGTGCACGAGCTGCACCCGCGGCTCGCCGATCCAGCGCAGCGAGCCGGCGTCCGGCTGCTCGACACCGACGATCATCCGCGCCAAGGTCGTCTTCCCCGATCCGGACTCCCCCACGACGCCGAGCGTCCGCCCCGCCACGACGGTGAACGACGCCTCGACGACCGCCGGCACCGCGTCGAAGCTCTTCGAGAGTCCGTCCACGACCAGCACCGGCGCCGACTCCGTCCGCACCCCCGCACGCGGTTCGTGGATCGTCGCCGCGATCAGCTGACGCGTGTACTCGTGCTGCGGGCTCTCCAGCACCTCGGACACCGGGCCGGACTCGACCACCTGCCCGCCCTTCATGACCAGCACCCGGTCCGCGAGCCGCCGCACGGCCGCGAAGTCGTGGCTGATGAAGACGAGCGCGGTCCCGGCGTCCGTGATCTCGCGCAGCAGGCCGAGGATCCGCGCCTGCACCGTGGCGTCCAGCGCCGTCGTCGGCTCATCAGCCACGAGGACGACAGGAGATGCGGCGATCGCGGAGGCGATCAATGCCCGCTGTCGGAGTCCGCCCGAGAGCTCGTGCGCATACTGCCGGGAGCGACGCTCCGCATCCGGCATCCACACCCGCCGCAGAAGCTCTCGCACCCGGGCGTCGAGCGCCGCCCGGCCCCGCACGATACCGTGCAGGCGCAACGGCTCCGCCACTTCCGCACCGATGCGGCGGAGCGGATCGAGCGAGACCAGGGCGTCCTGCGAGACGAGGCCGATGCCGGCGCCACGGAGCCCTCGCCAGCCGCGCTCGGAGAGCGTCGCCGCATCCCTCCCGTCGACGGTGAGCGTGTCGACCGTCACCGTCGCATCCGACGGCGTGAGCCCGAGGAGTGCGCGCGCGGTGAGTGTCTTGCCCGCTCCGGATTCCCCGACGATCGCGACGCACTCCCCCGGCTCCACCGCGAACCCGACACCGTCGACGACCGGGTCCGCGCCGAACGCGATCCGCAGTCCCCGCACCTCCAGCGCACTCACGACGTCCGCCCTTCTGCGCGTGCCCGCAGGATGCGCCCGATGACGGTCGCCGAGATGACGGTGAGGGTGATGGCGATTCCGGGGAAGACCGCGATCCACCACGCCTGTCCCAGCACGTTGCGTCCTCCGGCGAGCATCAGCCCCCATTCGGGCGTCGGCTCGGACGGGCCGAGACCGAGGAAGCTCAGGCCCGCCGCGGCCAGGATGCTCGACCCGATGCCGATCGTCGCGAGCACACTCAGCGCCCCGAGCACACCGGGGACGACGTGACGTGTGAACGCCTTCACCCTCGGTACGCCCAGGATGCGCGCGGCTTCGACGTGCTCGGCGACCCGCAGGGTCTGCGTCTGCACGCGGGCGAGCCGGATGTACACGGGCACCGCGGCGAGAGTGACCGCGATCGCGATGTTCACCGGCCCCGGCCCCAGCACCGCGACCACGACGAGAGCGACGAGGAACTCGGGAAAAGCCATCAGCACGTCGTTGACCCGCATCACGGTGGTGTCCACCGCTCGGGGTGCGACCCCGGCGAGAGCTCCGATGACGAGGCCGATCGCCAGCGCGACCGCCGTGGCGAGAAGCCCGATCCCCAGCGAGCGCCCAGCCCCGTAGACGACACGCGAGTACACGTCGCGACCGCTCTGGTCGGTGCCGAAGAGATGCTCGGCACTCGGCGGGAGCAGCGCCGAGCGGACGTCGGTCTGCAGCGGATCGTGAGTCGCGAGCATTCCGGGGAAGACGGCGGCGAAGACGATCAGGGTGAGCATCGCCACGGCCGCCCACAGCAGCACGCGCTGCGCACGCTTCATCGGACACCTCCGGCTCGGGCCGCTCCGACGCGTGGATCGATGAGGGGATGCACGAGTTCGATCACGAGGTTCACCACGACGAACACCAGGGCGCTCAGGAGGATGATGCCGGTGATGACCGGAAGGTCCCGGTCGCTGATCGCGGCCAGCGTGACACGGCCGAGTCCCGGACGGGCGAACACGGTCTCGACGAGCACGGCACCACCGAGCACGGAACCCGTGAGGTACGCGGCGAGCGTGATGGCGGAGGCCGCGCCGTGACGCAGCCCATGACGCACCGTGAACCACGAGGGACTGGCACCGCGGGCACGCACGGTCTCCGCGAACGGCATCCGCTCCGCCTGCATCAGGCCGTCCCGCAGCACCTGACTCAGCAACGCCGCGACCGGAAGGGCGAGGGTGATCGCCGGCAGCACGAGAGTGGCCGGGTTCCGCGCCCCCGAGACGGGGAACCAGCCCAGGCCGAAGGCGAAGACGCTGAGCAGGATGAGCCCGATCCAGAACACGGGTGACGACAGCACGACCAGTTCGATGCCCGCGGCGACGGTACGAGCCACCTGGCCGCGCACGAGCACCGCGACGGCGAGCGCCAGCACCAGGGCGATGAGGAGCGCGAGCACCGAGAGCTGCAGGGTCGCGCCGAGCTGCCGGCCGATGACCTCGGACACCGGCATCCGCAGCTGGTACGACTCGCCCAGGTCTCCGCGGGCCAGCTGCCCGATGAAGCCGAGGTACTGCTCGAACGGCGGCCGATCCAGCCCGAGGTCGGCGCGGATCCCGTCTTTCACCGCCTCGCTGACCTGCGCCTGGGGACCGAGCATCACCGACACGGGATCACCCGGGATCACCCGGAACGCGAGGAAAGCGACGGTCGCGGCACCCCACAGCACGATGACGACGGATGCAGCGAGGCCGACGATGCGGACGAGAGCAGCCTTCACCACCCCTGCCCTCCGCTCAGCCGGCGGTTCAGCCGACGGTCACATCGTAGAACAGCGGCCGACCGTAGAGGTCGTACTGCAGTCCCTCGACGCGCTCGCCGACGGCGGTGATCGCCGACGGGCTGTACAGCGGCACGATGGCGGTGTGTTCGGCGTTCCACTGCTGCAGCTGCGCGTAGAGCTCGTCGCGCTCGCCCTGGTCGCTGCTGGCCACGGCCTGCTCCAGGAGTGCGTCGATCTCGGGGTCGCTCACCTGCGACGCGTTCTGGACGCCGTCGGTGTGCAGGTGGCTGCGCAGCAGATCGGGGTCGACTCCCGAGAAGCCCCAGTCGGTGAGGTCGAACGTCTTGGGCTCGTACTGCTCGTTGTAGGCGCCCGGCTCGAGCACCTCGCGCTTCACCTCGAACCCGATCCCCTTCAGGTCGGACTGGATCGCGTTGGCGAGCGCCGCGCGGTCGTCGGGAACCGGGGTCCAGGCGATCCAGCGCACCGACAGCCGCTCGCCGTCCTTCATACGGATGCCGTCGGCGTCGCGCTCGGTCCATCCGGCTTCGTCGAGCAGCGCGTTCGCGGCGTCCTGATCGAACGGCCAGCTGCCCTCGAGCGAGGCGTCATAGCCCGGGGTCGTCGAGCCGAGGATGCTCCATGCACGCGGGAACTGTCCGAAGTAGATCTCCTCCACCGCCGCGTCGATGTCGATGCCGCGCGCGAAGGCCTGACGCACCTTCTCGTCGGCGAACACCCCGTACTTCTCGTTCAGGTACAGCGAGTACGGCAGACCGGGGTACTCGATCGAGTCGACCGTGACGCCGTCGCCGAGGTCCTGCGCGAGGTTCGGCGGGATGTTGCTGGCGAGATCGGCCTCACCGCTGGTCACCACGCCCGTGCGCACCGAGGCCTCGGGCTGGATCTCGACGCGCAGCGTCTCGAACTTCGGAGCCTTCGTGTCGTGCGGGCCCCAGGCGTAGTCATCGTTGCGGGTGTACACGATCTCCTGGTCGGGCGTGTACTCGGTCAGCTCGAACGGACCGGTGCCCACGGTGATGCCGGGGCCGCCCGCCTTGAGCTTGTCGCCCGACTCCTCGAGCACGGCGGGCGAGTAGAACCCGAGCTGCGGCGTGCTGGCCGCCTGCAGGAAGGGTGCGTACGGCTGGGTGAAGGAGACCTTCACCGTGTAGTCGTCGATGACCTCGGTGCCCTCGTAGAAGGCCGCGCCGAGCATGCTGGCTGCCTGGGCCGAAACCGTCGCGGGGTCGACGATGCGGTCGAAGTTCGCCTTGACCGCCGCCGCGTCGAAGGGCTCGCCGTCGGTGAAGGTCACGTCGTCGCGGAGCGTGAAGGTGTACTCGGTGCTGTCCGGCGAGACCTCCCACTCTTTCGCGAGCCAGGGCGTGAACGTGCCGTCGGTCTCCTGGAAGACGAGCGAGTCGAGCACCGCCCGCTGCACCATGCCCGAGACATCGAGCTGGCTGATCTGCGGGTCCATGTGCCCGGCCGACAGGTTCGCGCCCTCGATGGACCACACGAGTTCTCCGTCACCCTCCCCCTCCGAGGCAGGAGCAGCGCAGGCGCTGAGCACCAGGGCGGTGGCGGCGGCGAGCGCGGCGAAAGGCAGGAGACGGCGCACGGGGTTTGCGGGCATGACGATCCTCAGAACGGACGGGGCGGGATGCGTCCATTCTACGGCGATTTCTTGGACTGGGTCGAAAAGCATGCCCCCGCGGCTCCGGGGCTCCTCACTCCCCGTCGAACACGATGCGATGGCGGTCGGCGGGCGAGACGATCTCGTCTTTCGTCCTCGTCTCGCCGTGGACGATGACGGCGACATCCAGGTTCTGCACGCGAGGCCGGGGCACACCCACCAGGCGCGCTTGCACGCGCAGGTCTGCCCTCTCCCCGGCGATCCGCCAGAGCAGCTCGGCCTCGGTGGCGGATGCGATCACCCGCTCAGCGAAGGGCTTCTGAACGGGGTGCATGCCGCCGATCGTGGCGATGTGGGCCGCAAGGCGGGAATCACGGATGCCCGGCGGCACATCCTCGAGGACGTGATCGGCCAGGCCCGGATACTCGGCGGCGGATCGGCCCTCTCGGATGGCGTCATCGATCGCCCGCGCCGCGGTCACGGTCTCCGGCCACGGCTGCACCACGGCCGACGGCGCGTCGGTGCCGTCGAGCGCGTCCTGCAGTGCGGCACCGGCCACACGCCGCGCACCGAACTCGTCCGAGTTCCCGAACGCCACCGCGCCGATGCCGGTCGCCGCATGCCAGCGCATGTGGGCGGAGAAGCCCGGAAGGCCGCCGGAGTGCTGCACGATGCGGCCGAACCGCCGGTCGTGCTCCACGAAGAGTCCGTACCCGTAGCCGGCACCGGCGAGGTCGCGTCCGTCGAACATCCCCGATGGCACGTCGATGGGTGTCCTCGGCTGCTGCATCTCGATCCGCGAGGAGGGCGCGAGCACGTGCGGCGCGAGCGGGTCGTCGGTGAAGGCCGAACCGAGGAACCACATCCAGGTGGCGATGTCGTCCACGGTGCTGAACATGCTCCCGATGCAGCCGAGGGCGCCGGTGCGCACATACGGCTCGGGGTGGAAGGTCGCGCCGTCGTCGAAGGTGCGGAAGCCGCGGGCCAGGGTGTCGTGCGCATAGCCGTCGGCCGAATGGGCGGTGCTCGTCAGTCCCAGTGGCTCGAGCAGTGTCTCCCGCACCACGTCCTCGACGGCTCGTCCGGTGACGGCCTCGACCGCCGCGCCGACCAGCGACTGCCCGAGATTGGAGTACTGGTACGTGGTTCCGGGCGCGGCGGAGAGCAGCATCCCCTCGGAGAACAGCGCAGCGATCTCCGCTCGGGAGTCGCCCAGGTGGCGGTCGACCCAGGCGTTGTCCTCGCCGAGCCCCGACCGGTTGGAGAGCAGCAGGTCTCCGGTGAGCAGGGCATCCGCGCCCCGGTGCCTGGCGCGCACGGCGGGAAGATACTCGGTGATCGGGGCATGGAGATCGAGGGCCCCGCTGTCGCGCAGGGCGAGTGCCGTCGCGGCGAGAAAGCTCTTCGACATCGATGCGACCCGGAACACGGTGTCCCGACTCGTCGTCGCGGCGTCGGCGCGCGGATGTCCGTGGGCGCGGACACCCCGCACCTCCCCGCGCTCGCACACGGCGACGATCGATGCGGGGGCGGTCCGACGCGCCCTCTCGTCCAGCCCGCGCCGGAGGGCGCGGCCCACCGTCGTCGTCGCGAGCGGAGCGGCCGCCGCGTTCACCCGCGACCTCCGACCAGGATCTCGTCCGCGAACGCCTCGACGATCGCACGGCTGACCTCGGTGTTGTGCGCGTCGACCTCCTCGGCGGCGGCGATCAGGCGCACCAAGGATCGTCCTTCTCCGCGCAAGGCGGCATCGTCCCAGCGGGCGAGATCGGCAGCCGAGGCCTCCGGGTGGAACTGCACGCCGCGGACGTGCCGCCCCAGCCGGAAGGCCTGAATCTCGATGGCGTCGCTGGATGCGAGCAGCACCGCCCGCGGCGGCAGACGGGTGATCATGTCCTGGTGGTTCTCGATCATCGGGGCACCGTCGCCGAGCGTCGCGATCACCGCGTCCTCCCGGCCGGACGGGGTCGGACGGATGGGCGTCGCCCCGCGCTCGACGGGGCCGGTCTTCGCCTTCACCTCTCCTCCGGCCACGTGCGCGAGCACCTGCGCGCCCAGGCAGATGCCGAGCGTCGGGAGGTCGTGGTCGATGGCCTCGGCGGCGAGCGCGCGCTCGACCGCGAGCCAGGGCGCACGGTCGTCCTCGTCCGGCATCAGGCCGCCGCCGAGGAGCACCAGTCCGGCGTAGCCGTCGAGAGTGGCGGGGAGCTCCTCCTCCGCTGCGACCACGGCGTCGACCGCGATGCCGCGGTCGACGAGCCAGGCCCCGAGGCGCCGCGGTCCGGAGCTCGCGGAGTTGACGACGACGAGCACGCGCGGGCTCACAGCGCTCCCTCCCGCGTCGACACATCGACGGCGGGCACCAGCGCGGCGGTCGCGGGCGGTGCGGCCCGCCCTGCCAGGAAGGACTCGTGATCGCGATCGGAGGCCTCCAGGACCCGGAGCACGTTCTCGTGCGCGAGGCCGGCGAGTTCGGCCTCCGACCATCCCCGCGCTCGCAGCTCTGCGAACAACACCGGGTAGCCGGAGACGTCGGCGAGCCCGTCCGGCATCGCGTCGGTGCCGTCGTAGTCCGCGCCGATGCCCACGGCATGCGGTCCCGCGACCCGTCGGATGTGGTCGAGATGATCGGCGACGTCGCGGACGCTCACGGCCGGCGCCTCGCCCTCGCCTCCGGCCTCCCACCAGTCGCGGCGGGCCTGCGAGACGAACGTGGGTACGAAAGCGACCATCACCACTCCGCCCTGGGCACCGATCGCGGCGAGCACGTCGTCGGGGACGTTGCGCGGGTGATCACAGAGGGCGAGAGCACCGGAGTGGCTCACCATCACGGGGCGGGTGGTCTCCTCGAGGGCGTGACGCATCGTCGTCGGGGCCACGTGGGAGAGATCGACGAGGACCCCGATGCGGTTCATCTCGCGCACGACCTCGCGGCCCCACGCACTGAGACCGCCGTGATGCGCGTCGTCGGTCGCGGAGTCGGCCCAGGTGGTCGTCCGCGACCAGGTGAGCGTCATGTACCGCGCGCCCAGACGGGCGTACTGGCGCAGCACCGCGAGCGAACCGCCGAGCTGGCTGCCGCCTTCGATGCCGATGAGCGAGGCGATCCGCCCTTCCGCCATCGCCTGGCGCACATCCGCTGCGGTCCGCGCGAAGGCGAGGCGCTCGGGGTGCGCGTCGACCAGACGGTGCACGAAGTCGATCTGCTCCAGCGTTCCGACGACCTGCTCGGCACCCTGCAGCACCGGATCGACCCATACCGACCAGAACTGTCCGGCCACCCCGCCGATCGCGAGCCGGGGAAGGTCGGTCTGCGTCGACGGCACGCCGTCCGCGAGTTCCTCCACCCCATACCCGAGCAGGGTCCTGCTCGCCCACGCCAGGTCGTTGTGTCCGTCGATCACACTGTCGAGCATCCGCTGTGCACCTCTCTCAGTCATCGCGCGCGTCCAGCGCCGCGTTCATCCGCGCGGTCAGGTCATGGTCGATGAACCGCTCCGCACCGTCGAGCTGCCCCACCGGCACCGCGCCGCGCGTGCTGGAGCACAACCACAGCGCATCCGCCCGATCCAGATCGTCGCGCATGAGCACCCCGATCCTCGTCGGGACGTCGGTGACTCCCGAGAATGCATCGGCCTGGGTCGTTCCGGGGAGGACGCCGAGCTCGGCGGGTGGTGTGACGAGCTCGCCGTCGATGCGGGCGATCAGCGTCGAGCGCGGGCCCTCGAGCACGAATCCGTCTGCGCTCACGAAGATCACGTCATCGGCGCCGCGACGGGCCGCCTCCCGAAGGGCAGCCTGATTCACCGCATAGGCGAGCGACTTCGCTCCCTGCAGCAGCCAGGGGGCGGTCTGCATCACGTCGTGCCGGTAGCCGCGATCCAGCACGACGGCGCGGACGCCGCGCATACGGACGGCGGAGGGGTCGCTGCCGGCGAACCCGAGCACCCAACCGGTCGGCGCTCCCTGGTCGAATTCGTCGCCTCGGGTCATGACGAACTTGACGGACGCGATCTCCCCTTCCTCCAGCACTCCGGGAAGGGACACCGCCGCGGCCGCCCGGAGAACCGCGGCTCGCCACAGGTCGCGTCGGGGCGCGGGCAGCTCCATCAGCCCCGCCGAGCGTTCGAGGCGCGTCAGATGAGCCTCGAGTGCTTGCGGCCTGCCGCCGCGGACCACGGCGGTCTCGAACACCCCGTCCCCGCGATTGACGCCGAGGTCGGTCGCCCTGACGATCGGCTCACGCGGGTCGATGGGGTGGATGCTCTCCTCGACGGCGGACGTGCCCGACAGGTCGAGGCGAAACAGCAGCAGCGCACGCATGATGGTCCTCTCCGGAATGGGCGTCTCACCCGTGCGTGAGCGCGGGATCGCGGACGGTGGTGTCGGCGGAATCCCAGGTGCGGAACACGGCCCGCTCGATCCGCTCCACGAGGACGTCGTGGCCGATGCCCGCTCCGCGAGGAACCTGCACCCTGCCCTCCACCGCGGTGACGGGTGGGGCGATGATGTCGTCGACGTAGTACTTGTCGGAACCGGAGACGTCCGACGGGAGGAGGAACCCGGGCAGTGCCGAGATCGCGACGTTCGCCGCCCGACCGATCCCGAACTCGTGCATGCCCCCGCACCAGACGGGGATGCCGGCGTCGACGGCGAGGTCGTGCGCCGCCTTCGCGACGGTGAGTCCCCCCATCCGCGACACCTTGATGTTGAGGATGCGCGCGGCGGAGAGCCTGATCATCGTGCGCAGATCGCCGAGCCCGATGACGGACTCGTCCAGGCACACCGCCGTTCCGATCCGGGCCTGGAGCGTCGCATGCGCCACCATCTCCCGCGGGGCGAACGGCTGCTCGATCATGGTCAGACCCAGTGCGTCGAGCTGTGTGAACACGGCAGCGGAGTCGTCGTCGTCGGGATACGCGCCGTTCGCGTCGACGTGGAGGTCGAGGTCGGGGTGCGCGTCGCGCACCGCTCGCACCGGCTCCACGTCCCACCCGGGGGCGATCTTGAGCTTCACGCGCGGATATCCTGCCGCGCGCTGCAGCTCCACCTGGCCCAGGAGCTCGTCGATCGACGGCTCGATGCCGAGCGAGACTCCTGCCACCACCTCGTCACGGGTGCCCCCGAGCGCCGTCGCGAGGGAGAGCCCCCGGCGGCGGGCGAAGAGGTCCCACACCGCGCCGGAGAAGCCGGCTCGGGCGAACTCGTTGCCGCGTACCCGCGCCCACGTCATCTCCAGATCGGCAGGTTCCTCACCCTCGGCACCGACGAGGGCCGGCACGAGGTAGCGGGTGGCGATCTCCCACGCCGTCGTGGTCGTCTCCGCGCCGAAGTACGGGTCGCTGGGCGCGGCGATCTCTCCCCAGCCACGACGGCCTTCCTCGTCGGTGGCCTCGACGATGATGTGCTCGATGCCGGATTTACGATGCGAACTGGTCTCGAAGCTGTGCCGCAGGTCCTGACGCACCGCGAACAACCGGATGCGGGTGATCTTCACGTCTCCGCCTCCTCGTCGACCTCGGGCCGCGAGGGATCCGAACTGTACAGTCCCAGTCGTGCGACGAGCCGATCGCGCTCGGCCAGGCGACGGCGGGCTCCCTTCGCGCTCGCCGTCGTCAGCGCACTCAGCAGGTGGCAGACGGCCGCGACCGGGGTGGGCGAGTCCGCGTAGGACGCCGACCCGGTGCGCACCCGGATGAGCGAGGTCGCGAGCGGCGCCAGCGGGGCGTCCTCGCTGTCGGTGATCACCACGAGCTGCCCGCCGGCCTCCCGGAACAACTGCCCGAGCCGCACGGTCTCCTCGCGGTAGCGCCGGAGGGAGAAGGCGATGAGCACGTCGGAGGCCCGTACATCCGTCAGCACGGTCAGCGGCTGCAGCGCATGCCCGTCGACGAGGAAGACGTTGGACAGCGTCGCGGACAGGTCGGCGTTGAGCAGCTGCGCGTAGGCCGCCGCCTTCCCCTCACCCGCGACGTAGCGTCGTCGGGCGCCCAGCAGCAGCGCCGCGGCCTGCGGCACCTGGGCCGACGTGCTCAGCTCCTCGAACGTGAGCGCGAGCGTGCGCAGCTCGGTCTCGATGATGCGCGCCTGGATGCTCTCCGCCGAGAGGTTGGTCCGGATGCGCTCGCCGAAGCGGTCCCGCGGCGAAACGAGCTCGCGGTCCTCGTGCTGCTGGTCGCTCATGCGATGGCCTTCCCTGATGTGGCGCGGTAGACCGCGGTGTGCTCGTCGACACGGGAGGCCGCGACGAGCACGTCGCCTCGCCGGAACACCTCCGTCATCGCACTCTCCAGCTGCCGCCGCAGCGCCGGGCGCTCGCCGGGGGCGAGCTCATCCGCACGCGCGGGGATCGCGATCCAATCGGCGTCGCCGACGTGCACGACGCGCCCCCAGTCCTCCCTGCCCAGTCCCGCCGGAACGCCCGATCGCGGCGCCCGGGGTGCGGTCGTGGTCGCGGTCAGATCCCAGGAGACCACGAGCCGGTCGGTGTCGGGCCGGGCGTAGTAGTCGCGTTCGAACGCGATGCCGACCGCACCGAGCGAGCTGAGGTTGAAGTGCGCGTTCCGTGCCAGCAGCGGATCGAAGGTCCAGCGCATGGACTGCTGCCCCCACCGGAGCGCGACGTCGCGTTGGGCGAGCTTGAGCGCCTGACCGACTCCGCGGCCCTGCTGCGCGGCATCGACCGCGGCCGCCTGCGAGTAGTGGAAGTGGGTCCCGCTCGCATCGCAGCCCGCGAAGCCGTACGCGAACCCGATGAGCCCCCCGTCGTCTGCGAAGGCCCCCACCGCGGATCCGCCGTTACGTGCGAGCGCGGTGAGCAGATTGGCGTTGAGCGCGTACTCCTGCTCGGTGTACGCGAAGACGCGCGCATAGAGTGCCGCCGCCTCACGGAACTCGGAGTACTGGGTCAGTTCGCGGCAGTCGTAACCGACGCCCGCGTCGGCGGCCACCGAAGAGTGAGGCACGATACGTTTCCTAAGATCGAACGAGTGATGCAGCTGGGAGCGATGTTATCGGCGGCTTGCACCTCAATCAAGAGGCAGATACGGTTCGTAACTGTGACCACTTTCCCGGCAGCTCCCGGAGCGGACCACCCTTCAGACGACATCATCGCACTCGTGCGCGAACTTGTGACCCGCGAGTCGCCCACCCGCGATGCCGTGGCGAGCCGCAGCATCGCCGATCTCCTCACCGGATGGTTCGAGGGCGTCGGCGGGGAGGTCCGCCAGGAGCCGACCGCCGCGGGAACGGATCTCGTCATCGACGTCGCCGGAGCCGGCGATCCGTACCTCCTGATCGGTCACACCGACACCGTGTGGCCGGAGGGCACCCTCGACGGCGCGCTGCCCTGGTCTCAGCAGGGCGACGTCGTGCGCGGGCCCGGCGCCTACGACATGAAGGCCGGGATCGTGGTCATGCTCGAAGCCCTGCGGCGACTTCAGCCGCTCCCGCGCGAACGCCGCAGAGCCGTGCGCATCGTCCTGGTCGCCGACGAGGAGGTCGGCTCGCCCGAGTCGGGTCCCCTGCTCGCCGAACGCGCACGCGGAGCTGTCGCGGCCATCGGATTCGAGTCGCCACATCCGGACGGCGCCCTCAAGGTCGGCAGGCGCGGGAGCGCACGGGTCAGGATCGCGGTCACCGGGCGCGCCGCACACGCCGCCCTCGACCCCGAGCACGGCATCTCCGCCGTGGACGAGCTCGTCGATCAGTTGATGCGGGTGCGAGAGATCGTCGCGGATCCCGCCTTGCCGGGACCCGTGCTCTGCAATGTGGGGACGATCTCCGGTGGCGCCCGCGCCAACGTGATCCCCGCACGGGCAGAGGCGGAGATCGGTCTCCGCTTCACCGATCCGGTCACCGAGGAGCGGGTGATGCGGGCACTCGCCGCACTGCGGCCCGTCCGCGCCGGTGCGGAGATCGTCGTCGAGACCTTGAGCGCCCGCCCTGCCTGGCTCGCCTCCGCGCAGGACGCCGCGCTGGTGGCGACCATCGAACGGTCCGCCGCGGGCATCGGACAGCGCATCGAGGCGCGTCCGGCGGCCGGCGCGGGCGACACCAATCTGCTGGGCGCCCTCGGGCTGCCGACGGTCGACGGATTCGGACCCCGCGGAGGTGGCGCGCATGCGGAGGACGAGCACTTCCTGCGCTCCTCCCTCGGCGAGCGCATCGCACTCCTGCGTGCCGTGCTCACCCTGCCCGCGGAGTGAGGATACGATTCCCGTTTGCGCCCTGATCACGCTGATCCGAGGGATACGTTCCGGATCTCGGGACGGAAATACTGCATCTTCGAACTCCCTTCGCGTGGGGCGCATCCTTGCATCCGCATGTTTCCGGGCTGTTACACCCGGAAAGCAACCTGCGCCCAGATGCCGACTTGCGAAAAATCTTCGACGATACGCAACGAATCCCTTGACCCGGAGGCAGACTTCCGCTTGCATGGTCTCCACCGACCCGGCTTCATCGTGGATCCGGGCGGCGCCCGAAGGGACTTCTTCTATGCGTCTTGCCCCCCGCTCCAGAACAGCACGAAGTCTGACCGCCGCTGCGATCGCCTCCGCGCTCCTCATCGCTGCTCCCGCCGGTGCCGCTCAGGCGCAGTCCGTGAGTGCCGCCACCGAATCCCCCGCCTCCGAGACCACGTTGCGCATCGCGACGTCCGGCTTCGTCGACACGTTCAACCCGTTCATCTCGATCTACCTGACGCCGACGAACATCATCCGCTACGTGTACGAGTCCCTCGTGCAGAACGACGCCGAGGACGGTTCCCCCACCAAGGGCCTCGCCGACTCCTGGGAGGCCAGCGACGGCGGCCAGACCTGGACCTTCACCCTGCAGGACGATCTCACCTGGTCGGACGGCGAGCCGATCACCTCGGCCGATGTGAAGTACACCTACGACCAGATGATGACCGTGCCGGCCCTCGGGACCGCGAACGGCAACCTCGTCTCCAACTTCGACTCGGTCGAGACCCCCGACGACAAGACCGTGGTGATCTCGCTCAAGACGCCGCAGGCACCCAACCCCGGCTCCGAGATCCCGATCGTCCCGCAGCACATCTGGGAGGCGGTCGACGACCCGACCACGTTCGCGAACGACTCCGAGGTGGTCGGCTCCGGCCCCTTCGTCCTGGACAGCTACTCGGCCAACCAGTCGATCGTGCTCAAGGCGAACAAGAACTTCTGGCGTGGTGCCCCCAAGATCGACGCGATCCAGTACGTGTACTACACCAACTCGGACGCCCAGGTGCAGGCGCTGAAGGCCGGCGACGTCGACCTCGTCTCTGGCCTCACCCCGACGCAGTTCGAGGCGCTCGACGGCGTCGAGGGCATCACGACCCATTCCGGGATCGGACGCCGCTATCACTCGATCAGCATCAACCTGGGCCAGCAGACCCGCGAGAACGTGCCCTACGGCACCGGTAACGCGGCGCTGAAGGACCTCGAGGTCCGCCAGGCGATCCGCCTCGGCACCGACACGGAGACGCTGCTCGACAAGGTGCTCTCCGGCGAGGGCGTGCAGGCCACCAGCTTCATCCCCGCGTCCTTCCCGAAGTGGCACCTGTCGGACGACGACGAGGTGATCGTCGGATTCGACCCCGACGCAGCGAAGGCGAAGCTCGACGACGCGGGCTGGGTGCCCGCTGCCGACGGCATCCGGGAGAAGGACGGACAGCGTCTGAGCCTGCGCCTGCTGACGGACGCCGACGACTCGAACGAGCAGTCCATCGCCGAGTTCTTCGTCCCGTGGATGAAGGACATCGGGATCGAGATCGCGGTCGAGTCGACCGACTCCGACACCATCAGCGCGAAGGCCACGTCCGGCGACTACGACCTGTACTTCAGCGGATGGTCCGTCAACCCCGACCCCGACTACCAGCTCGGCATCAACACCTGCATGAACCTGCCCACGGCGACCGACGGCACCGGCGGCACCACGCAGGACGGCTACTGCAACCCCGAGTTCGACGAGTTGTACGCCCAGCAGCGCTCGGAGACCGACGAGGAGAAGCGCCAGGAGATCGTGCACGACATGCTGGCGCTGAACTACACCGACACGGCGCAGGTCGCCACCTGGTACGCCAACTCGCTCGAGGCCTACCGCTCCGACCGCTTCACCGGCTTCACCCTGCAGCCCAAGGACGGCGGCATCATCGCGAACCAGGCCGGCTACTGGGGCTACCTCACGGTCGAGCCCGTCGAGGGCGCGACCGCCAGCGGCACCGGCACGAACACCGGACTCATCATCGGAGGCATCGTGGTGGGAGTGGTCCTCATCGGAGGACTGGTCTTCTTCCTGATCCGTCGTCGCAACATCGCCGACGTCGAATGACTCCAGCGAGACGCCGCGGGCGGCGGTCATCCGCCCCCGCGGCGTCTCCCGGTCCGCTGTAAGGAGACTTCATGTCGAACGCGGTTCCCCCATCCACATCCGCCATCGCCACCAGCGCCGCAGCCGAGGAGCAGCCGAGAGGTCTCGGCGGCCTCCGCTACTTCCTGGTCAAGCTGGGCGGCGCGGCCATCAGCATGGCGATGGTCATCCTCCTCGGATTCTTCGCCTTCAAAATCCTGCCCGGAGACCCGGTCGCATCGATCGCGCGCGAGCGCGGCATGAGCGCCGAACAGGTGGCGCAGTTGCGCGAGCAGCTCGGCCTGAACAAGCCCCTGTGGCAGCAGTTCATCGACTACCTCGGCAACGTCTTCACGCTGAACTTCGGCACGAGCTACGTGTACCGCACCTCGGTCTCCGAACTCATCGGCATGTATTTCTGGAACACGATCCTCCTCACCGGCACCGCGGCGATCATCGCCATCGCCCTCGGCCTGTGGCTCGGGCAGAAGGCCGCGTGGAAGCACGGCTCCACCTTCGACCGCATCGTCTCGGGCACCTCGCTGGTGTTCTGGTCGGTCCCGACGTTCTGGCTCGCCCTGCTGCTGCTGATGATCTTCGGCGGCACGCTGCACTGGTTCCCCACCGGCGGGATGGTCTCCCCCAACCCGCCCACCGATCCCGTCGGCGCCGTCCTCGACGTGATCTCGCACATGGTCCTGCCCGTGATCACGATGGTCGCCGTCGTCTATGCGCAGTACCTGATGGTGATGCGCAGCTCGCTCCTGGAGGAGATGGGCGCCGACTATCTCACGACCGCGCGCGCGAAGGGACTACGGGAAGACCTCGTGCGCCGCCGCCACGCCGTCCCCAACGCCCTGCTCCCGACCGTCACCCTCGTCTTCATGCACATCGGCGGGCTGATCGCCGGGGCGGTGACGGTGGAGACCGTGTTCTCGTGGCCCGGACTGGGCAAGCTCACCTTCGAGGCCATCTCCGGTCCCGACCTGCCCCTCCTGCAGGGCACCTTCGTGGTGTTCTCCACGATCATCATCGTGATGAACCTCATCGCGGACCTCATCTACCGTCAGCTCGACCCGAGGGTGAGGCGCGCATGAGCACGGCATCCACTTCCATCCGCTCGCCCCGCGCGCTCGCCTGGCACCGCCGTGGGGCGGCGTTCGCCGACTTCTGCCGCCAGTTCACGCACCACCGCGCGGGCATGGTCGGTCTGATCTTCCTGGTCATCGTCGCGGCGGTGGCCATCCTGGCACCGGTGATCGCACCGTCGAGCATGCTCGACGTCACCAAGCTCGTCGACCCGGAGCGGTTCGCGCCGCCCTCGTGGCAGCATCCGCTCGGCACCGATCAGCAGGGCCGCGAGATCTGGGTCCGCATGGTGTGGGGGGCGCGCGTCTCCCTTCTGGTCGGGCTCGCGGCCACCGCGATGTCGATGGTCATCGGCACACTGGTCGGGCTCTCCGCCGGTCACTTCACCGGCTTCTTCGGCGGCCTGATGATGCGC
Organism: Microbacterium sp. Mcb102; assembly: GCF_024519805.1. Classification (NCBI taxonomy): domain Bacteria; kingdom Bacillati; phylum Actinomycetota; class Actinomycetes; order Micrococcales; family Microbacteriaceae; genus Microbacterium; species Microbacterium sp. Mcb102. The sequence continues at coordinate 1,087,057 of NZ_JALJRG010000001.1, forward strand.
ATCATCGACTTCTTCCTCGTGCTGCCCTCGCTCATCCTCGCGATCGTGCTCTCCTCGGTGCTCAGCCGCGGTGTCTGGACGATCATCATCGCGATCGGGCTCACCTCCTGGGCAGGCACGGCGCGCGTGGTGCGGGCGCAGACCCTGTCGATCGAATCGCGCGACTACATCGAGCGCTCGCGGGCCCTCGGCGCCGGCCACTGGCACATCATCATCAAGCACCTCCTCCCCGGCGTGCTGCCTCTGGTGCTCGCCAACACCACGCTCACGGTGGGTTCGGCGATCATCTCCGAGTCCACGCTGGCGTTCCTCGGGCTCGGCGACACCACGCTGCAGTCCTGGGGCTCGATCCTGAAGAACGCGATGGACGTGTCCGCGGCGACCAGCGGCTACTGGTGGTACGTGCTCGTGCCCGGTATCGCGATCGTCCTGGTGGTGCTGTCGTTCACCCTGATGGGCCGCGCCGTCGAGAACATCACGAACCCGACGCTGAGGAGCCGATGACATGCCCGATCTGATCTTCGACGACGTCTCGATCACCTACCGCACCGCCGGGCGCGCCGGGCGGGACGAGGTCGCCGCCGTCCGCAACGTCTCACTGACGCTGCCGGCGGGCCAGACGCTCGGCATCGCCGGGGAGTCGGGGTCCGGTAAATCGACCCTGGCGATGAGCGTGCTGCGCCTGCTGCCCCACAACGCACGCCTGAGCGGCCGCGTGCTCCTGGGCGACCAGGACGTCGCGGAGCTCTCCTTCGGCCAGCTCCGCGCGGTGCGCTGGGCGCAGACCTCCATCGTGTTCCAGGGGGCGATGCACTCGCTGAACCCGGTGCGGACCGTGGGCTGGCAGCTGCTCGAGGCCCTGGAGCTGCACGCGTCGGATCGCTGGAAGAGCGAGAAGGGCCGCAAGCAGCGCATGGCGGAGCTGCTGGATGTCGTCGACCTCCCGCAGCAGAAGTCCGAGTCGTACCCGCACGAGCTCTCCGGCGGCCAGAAGCAGCGGGTGATGATCGCGATGGCCCTGGCGTGCGACCCCGAGGTCATCATCGCCGACGAGCCGACGACCGCTCTCGATGTCATCGTGCAGAAGCAGATCCTCGACATGATCTCGCGGCTCGTCTCCGAGCGCGGCATCTCGATGCTGATGATCAGCCACGACCTGTCGGTCCTCGCGACGGCGTGCCAGCGCATCGCCATCATGCGCGACGGCGAACTCGTCGAGGTCGGTGAGAGCTACGCCGTCTGCACGCGTCCGACGCAGGACTACACCCGGCAGCTGGCCGACGCCTTCCCCACCATCGGCGATCCGGCCTCCCGCCTGGCGCCGGTGACCCGGCACGGGCAGGGCGCCGACGAGGTGCCGGACATCGCCCATGGCGACGAGGTGCTGCTGGAGGCCCGCGGGGTCAACGTCACCTATCGATCGGGTAGTCGGCCGGTGCACGCCGTGCGCGACGTCGACCTCACCGTGCGTCGAGGCGAGATCGTCGCGCTCGTCGGACAATCCGGTTCAGGGAAGTCGACACTCGCCAGGGCGCTCATGGGCCTGCAGCCCGCCGACCCCGGCTCCCGGATCCTCTTCGACGGCGCGGAGATGCCAACGAAGGGCCGCGACCTCGCGCACTTCCGCTCTCAGGTGCAGCTCGTGCTCCAGGATCCCTGGGCCGCGCTGAACCCGAAGCACAGCGTGTACGAGTCGGTCGCCGAAGGTCTGCGGGTGCAGCACTTCACAGGCGACGAACGCGAGCGCGTGGCCCAGAGCCTCACTGATGCCGAGATGACGCCGCCGGAGAGGTTCTTCAGTGCCATCCCACAGGAGCTCAGCGGCGGGCAGCGCCAGCGCGTGGTCATCGCCGGTGCCCTCGCCGTGCAGCCGCAGATGCTCATCGCCGACGAACCCGTCGCTTCGCTCGATGCCTCGGTGCGGGGAGAGATCCTCGGCCTGCTGCTCGACCTGCGCCGGCGGCTCGGACTCTCCGCGCTCGTCATCACGCACGACCTGGGCCTCGCCTGGAACATCGCCCACAGCGTCGCCGTGATGTACCGCGGGGAGATCGTCGAACGGGGCACGACCGAGGAGGTCCTGTTGAATCCACAGCACGAGTACACCCGGCATCTGCTCTCCGCAGCACCGCGCATCGAGGAGCAGCCGGCATGACCCGCACGACCTCTCCTTACCTCGACTCCGCCCCGCTGCAGCCCGGAGATACCGTGGCGATCGTCTCGCCGTCCGGGCCGGGGAACGAGGAGAACACGCAGCGCGCGGTCGACTACTACGAGTCATGGGGTCTGCGGGTGCGGGTGGGCGACCACGTGCTCACCCCGCACCCGCGCGCGTCGTACCTCGCCGGTCCCGACGATGTGCGCCGCTCGGATCTCGTCGATGCGTGGATGGACCCGGACGTGGATGCCGTCGTGGCCGCCCGGGGCGGGTACGGGGCACTGCGACTGCTCGACGGCATCGACTGGGCGGAGATGCGCCGCGGAGCGCTGCGGCGCGACGGTCGCCCGAAGCTCCTCACCGGCTCCTCCGACATCACCGCGCTGCACGAGACCATGCGCGCGCATCTGGACCTGGCGACGCTGTTCTGCCCGATGGCGGGCAACAACGTCTTCCGCGACTCGGAACAGGTGCGCGCCGACGTGCAGCGGTGGTTGTTCGAGCCCTGGCGCGGACGCGAGCTGATCGGCCCGAAGACCGAGGTGATGACACCGGGGCGCGCGGTCGGGCGTTTCACCGGCGGCAATCTCAGCCTGCTCGCCGCCGGGCTCGGCGCCCCCGAGGCTGCCGTGCCGGCTCCCGGCATCCTTTTCCTCGAGGACATCACCGAGGAGCCCTACCGGCTGGACAGCTTCGTGACGCAGCTGCGGAGGGCGGGGCGACTCGCGCAGGTGAACGGGATCGTGCTGGGCTCCTGGCACGAATGCGGCGACCTCGACCTCGTGCACGCCCTCATGCGCGACGAGTTCCAGGATGCGGGCGTACCCGTGCTGTGGGAGCAAGGCTTCGGACACGACCCGCACGCCCTGACGATCCCCCTCGGCGTCGACGGCGTCCTCGATGCGATGACGGATGAGCCGCGACTCACGGTGGGAGTGCCCGGATGATCGCCGTGCCGACGCTCGATCCCCGCATCACCTGGTCGGTGCGGATGATCGACGCCGACAGCGGCGCCACCCTCGCCGAGCACGACCCACACGTGCAGTGCGAGACCGCCAGCATCGGCAAGATCTTCCTCCTGCTCGAAGTCGCGCGCCGACTCGAAGACGGCACGCTCGATCCGGATCAGCCGGTCGCCATCCCGGAGGGGCACCGTGTGGAGGACTCCGGTCTGCTCTACCGGATGCGCAATCAGGGTATCGGCGTGCACGACGCCGCCCTCCTCGTCGGCGCGGTGAGCGACAACCTCGCCACGAACGCCCTCATCCACCTGTGCGGCCTCGAGTCCGTGCGCGCCGTCGCGCCGGCCCTCGGATACACGCAGACCTCGCTGCACGACTACATCCGCAACGAGCGCACGCCCGACCTGCCCTGGACACCGTCGTACGGCACCGCGGCGGAACTGGCCGACCTGATGCGCCGCCTCGGTGCCGGTGAGGCCTTCTCCCCCGCGGTGAGCGCACGCGTGCTCGACTGGCTGGCCGCCGACACCGACACGTCCATGACCGCCGATGCCTTTCTGCTCGACCCGCTCGCCCACGTGGACGCCGAGTACCAGGGCATGGTCCTGCGGCACAAGACCGGCAGCGTCGGATTCGCCCGCGTCGACACCGGCCTACTCCGCGGCCCCGTCGCGACCGTCGCCTACGCGGTGGCCGCGAACTGGAAGCAGAGTCCGACCGATCTGCGCGCGCCCGTCATCGACGGTATGAGAGACATCGGAGAGCGGATCCGACTGCATGTCACCGGGCTCGCGCGTGACGAGACGGGGCTCGCATGAGCGTCATCGGCGCGGAACTGCCTGCGGATCACGGCGCGGTGTGGTCCGTCCTGGTGAAGGACATCGACACCGGCGAGGTGCTGCTGCAGCATGAGCCCGAGGCGGCGCTCGATACCGCGAGCGTCGGCAAGATCTTCCTGCTTCATCGGCTGCTCACCGAGGTCGATGCCGGGACGCGGAGCCTGGAAGAGCGCGTGACGCGCCGCCCCGTGGAGTCCATCGACGACTCCGGACTCTGGTACCTGCTGCAAGCGGCGGAGCTGTCGCTCCACGACGTGGCCGCCCTCATCGGCGCGGTCAGCGACAACGCCGCGACGAACACCCTGGGCCGGGTGATCGGGATCCCCGTGGTCCAGGAGCACACGCGCGCCCTCGGCTACACCTCCTCCGCGCTGGACGACATCGTGCGATGGCCGATCCCGCCCGGCGCTCCGACGACGCTGTCGCATGCGAGCGCCACCGAACTGGTGCGATTCATGACGCGTCTCGCCGACGGGACCGACCTGACCCCGGCATCGGCCGACACCCTCCGACGCTGGCTCGGCGCGGGCATGGACCTGTCGATGGTCGCGTCCGCCTTCGACCTCGACCCGCTCGCACACTGGGGCTTCGACCGCGGCATCTGGCTGCTCAACAAGACCGGCACGATCTCCCGGGTGCGCGCCGACACGGGCATCGTGATGTCGCCGGATCGCCGGATCGCCTATGCGGTGCTGGCGAACTGGGACCGCGGCGCGGACTGGCGCGGACCGGTGCTGGCCGCGATGCGCACGATCGGCGAGGGCATCCGCAACGCGCTCGCCGGGTGAGTCCACGGCTGTGCACGCGGGTCAGACGGCCCCGGCGCGGGCGAGACGCGCCCGGACCTCGTCGATGGGCACCGCACGCGCGGTCCGACCATCGGGGCCGACGGTCGTCTCGGCGGCGAGCACGGAGTTGATCAGGGCCTCCTCCACGGCATCCATCGTGGCGGCGAACAGCGGCGACAGCACGTCGTCCGCCACCGGACCTCCGAGCGCCGGATCGTGCACCGAGAACGCGATCGCGTAGTCGCCGCTGCCCTGCGCGTAGTCGGCGCCGACGCCCCGCATCGCGAACACCGCACGGCCGGCCACCCGCCCGAGCTGGCGTCCGTCGACGGGCGCATCCGTCGCGACGACGATCATGCACGAGTTGCCGACGGGTTGAGCTGCGGCCTCGGCCAGCAGCTCCTCCGCGGGAAGCGGTACTCCCGCGATCCGCAACGTCCCACTGAAGTTGGTCTGCACCAGGGCACCGACCGTGCGCGTCCGTCCGGCGACGTCGACGAGTCGGGACGACGTGCCGATGCCGCCCTTGTAGCCGAGCGCGACCGTCCCCGCACCGGCCCCGACGCACCCCTCCACGACGGGGCCGGCGGCCGCCGCCTCCAACGCCTGGACCACCTGCTCCTCGCCGACGGCCCGGCGCCGGATGTCGGAGAGGAAGCCGTCGTTCGTCTCACCCACGACCGGGTTCAGCGTCATCGTCCGCGCGTGGGACGGGGTCGCCAGCAGGTGTCCGAGCAGCGCGTCGGCGACGCGGAAGACCGACAGGGTCGAGGTGAGGAGGATCGGGGTCTCCAGTGCGCCGAGCTCGCGGAGCTGCGTGGCACCGACGAGCTTGCCGTAGCCGTTGCCGACCGAGAGGTTCGCGGGGAGGCTGCGGCGCTCCCCGGTCAGGGCATCGGGCACGATCGCGGTGACCCCGGTGTGGAGACCATCGCCGTGCAGCGTGGCGTGCCCGACCCGGACACCGCCGACATCGGTGATCGCGTTCTCCGCACCGCGCGCGAACGCCCCCGACGGGACGCCGAGGTCGGCGAGGCGGGGACGGGAGGAGGCGGACGACAGCGGTGTCATGCTCCGATCCTTCCAGGGGCGGAGGAGCGGACATCCGCGCCGCGCCGGGCGACTCCGCCGTGTCCAGCCGGCCTTCCGCTCGCTCGGTAGACTGGTCCGCACACCCCACACTCAGGCACGCTCACACAGTGCCGCATACATCGCTCGAGGAGACCCCATGCCTGCTTCCGAATCGATTCCCACCGGGATTCCCGACAAGCCCGTACTCGAAGGTCTCGAAGCGAAGTGGGACGCCGCCTGGGCGGAGCAGGGCACCTACCTGTTCGACCGTCTGCGCGCGGCACAGGCCGGCCGCGAGGGCGTGTACTCGATCGACACCCCGCCGCCGACGGCATCCGGAAGCCTGCACATCGGGCACGTGTTCTCGTACACGCACACCGACGTGAAGGCCCGCTACGAGCGCATGCGCGGCAAGACCGTGTTCTACCCGATGGGCTGGGACGACAACGGCCTTCCCACGGAGCGCCGCGTGCAGAACTACTACGGCGTGCGCTGCGATCCCTCGCTCCCCTACGACGCCGACTTCACGCCCCCGTTCGAGGGCGGCGACAACAAGTCGAGCCGCGCGGCCGACCAGCAGCCGATCAGCCGCCGCAACTTCATCGAGCTCTGCGAGCGCCTCACCATCGAGGACGAGAAGCAGTTCGAGGCGCTGTTCCGTCAGCTCGGACTGAGCGTGGACTGGACCCAGACCTACCGCACGATCTCGGACGACACTATCCGCCAGAGCCAGCTCGCATTCCTGCGCAACATCGAGCGCGGCGAGGCCTACCAGGCACTCGCACCGACCCTGTGGGACATCGACTTCCGCTCCGCCATCGCGCAGGCAGAGCTCGAGGACCGCGACCAGCAGGCCGCGTACCACACGATCGAATTCCCCTTCGCGGACGGCTCGGGATCGATCGCGATCGACACCACGCGCCCGGAGCTGCTCCCCGCATGCATCGCCCTCGTGACGCACCCGGAGGGTCCGCACAAGCACCTCATCGGGACGAAGGTGAAGACGCCGTTCTTCGGCGCCGAGATCGAGATCCACGGACACCACCTCGCCCAGCCCGACAAGGGCACGGGAGCGGCGATGGTCTGCACCTTCGGCGACGTGACCGACATCGTGTGGTGGCGAGAGCTGCGCACCACCGAGAACGAGCCCCTGCCGAACATGACCACGATCGGCCTCGACGGACGCTTCCTCCCCGAGGCGCCCTCGTCCGTCGAGAACCCGGAGGCGATCTCCTGGTACGCCGAGGAGCTCGCGGGCAAGACCGTGTTCAGCGCGCGCAAGGCGATCGTCGAGAAGCTGCAGGAGACCGGTGACATGACGGCCGTCGGCAAGCCGTTCAACCACGCGGTGAAGTTCTTCGAGAAGGGCGACCGTCCGCTCGAGATCGTGTCGACCCGCCAGTGGTACATCCGCAACGGCGCCCGCGACGGCGAGCTGCGCGACACGCTCATCGCCCACGGTCAGGAGCTCGCCTGGCACCCGGAGTTCATGCGCGTGCGCTACGAGAACTGGGTCGGCGGCCTCACCGGCGACTGGCTGGTGTCGCGCCAGCGGTTCTTCGGAGTGCCGATCCCGCTCTGGTACGCGCTCGACGAGAACGGCGAGCGTGACTACGACCGTGTGCTCGCCCCCGACGCGGCGACGCTCCCGATCGACCCGACGACCGATGTCCCCGCCGGATACACCGAGGACCAGCGCGGCGTGGCCGGCGGGTTCGACGCCGAGGCCGACATCCTCGACACCTGGGCGACGTCGTCCCTCACGCCGCAGCTCGCGGGTGGCTGGCAGCGCGACGAGGAACTCTGGAACCTCACCGCGCCGTTCGACCTGCGCCCGCAGGGTCAGGACATCATCCGCACGTGGCTGTTCTCGACCATGCTGCGCTCCACTCTCGAAGACGACCGGACTCCGTGGCGTAACGCCGCGATCTCCGGCTTCATCGTCGACCCCGACCGCAAGAAGATGTCGAAGTCCAAGGGCAACGTCGTCACCCCGGCCGATGTGCTCGAAGCTCACGGCTCAGACGCGGTGCGCTACTGGGCGGCATCGAGCCGACTCGGCATGGATGCGGCGTTCGACCCGCAGAACCCGACGCAGGTGAAGATCGGCCGTCGCCTCGCCATCAAGGTGCTGAACGCGGCCAAGTTCGTGCTGTCGTTCCCCGTGCCCGAGGGCGCGCAGGTGACGCATGCCCTGGATGCATCGATGCTGACCGCCCTCGACGGTGTGGTGACCGAGGCGACCAAGGCGTTCGATCGCTACGACGCCGCCCGCGCGCTCGAACTGACCGAGGCGTTCTTCTGGACCTTCTGCGACGACTACCTCGAGCTCGTGAAGGAGCGCGCCTACAACCAGGCCGACGTGGGTCAGGCTTCCGCCGCGCTCTCGCTGCGCCTGGCCCTCTCGACGCTCCTCCGCCTGCTGGCGCCGGTGCTGTCCTTCGCCACCGAGGAATCGTGGTCGTGGTTCGAGGAAGGGTCCGTGCACACGGCGGAGTGGCCCACGCCGCTCGGCATCGACGGCGACCCGGCCGTGCTCGCTGCCGCGAGTGAGGCGCTGATCGGCATCCGTCGGGCGAAGACCGAGGCGAAGGCCTCCCAGAAGACTCCGGTCTCGCGCGCCGCGATCGCCGCTCCGGCTGCGAAGCTCGAGGCGCTCCGTGCCGCCGCCGATGACCTCCGCGCCGTCGGCCGCATCGCCGAGCTCGAGTTCAGCGAGGCCGAGGAGTTCGCGGTCACCGCGATCGATCTCGCACCGGTCGAGGGTTCCTGATGCAGCTCGGCACTCGATGGGCGGCCGGATCCGAGGCACCGGCCTCGGTCCCCGCATCGCTGCGTCCCGCGATCGCCGCGGTGGAGGCGAAGGGCCTCACCGGCCACTGGACCCTCACCTGGCTCGAGGGCCGCGCCATCGCGGAGCTCGACGCCGGCTGGGAGGTCTTCCAGGCCGCATCCGGCGAGGTCGTCGCCCGCCCCTTCACGGACTGAGCCCGCCCGCACGGAGAGACTTCGGGCTCGTTCAGAACCGTGGGATGTCGAGCTGCGCGAGCGCGCGGGTCAACGACTGCGGATCCTGTGTCGGTGTCTGCTGCTGCCGCAGTCTGTCGAGAACGCGCGCGTGCCGCTCGGCCCGGCGGGCGACGCGGCGAGCGACCCATGCGGTGAGAGTCTCGGCCAGCCGAAGCAGCCGAGCCTCGGTGTGGGTCGGAGCCATCAGGTGAAGCGTTGCGGTGGTCATGATTCCTCCTCCGAGTCGGTGGCGGGTGCGGATGACGCGGTCGACGGTGTCGACAGGTCGAAGAGCTCGGTTCGCAGCGACACCCGCCGCACGTCCGGGCCGGTCTGACCCCGGTAGCGCTCGATCGCGCCCTCGACGATCGCCTCGAGCTCATCGCGGAGCGACACCGCCTGCTCCGGCGTCAGATCCAGGTGCGTGGTCATGATGACGCCGGTGTCGCGCCACTCCTCCGGCACGTCCGCCTGAGGGCGATTGACGTAGGCCATGAGGGTCTCGTGACGAAGACGGAAGAACTCCGAGTTGACGATCTGGGCCGCCGCGCGATTGGCGGGCGAGGTCATCTCGTCGGGACCGGGAACGTCGATCCGTCCCTTCGGCCGTTCCCACCACCGCTCGCGGGCGGTGCCTCGCCCCTCGACCTCGCGGATGAGGTCGTGCGCGGCGAGTGCGCGAAGGTGGTAGCTCGTGGATCCGGAGGTCTCCCCCACGAGGGCCGCCAGCGAACTGGCGGTCTGCGGGCCGCGAGCCGCCAGCAGGTCGAAGATCTTCACCCGCAGCGGGTGCGCGAGCGCCTTGAGTGCCCCGGCATCGAGCGTCCGTACCTGCGTCCCGTTCGTCATGTATGCAAAGATACCTTTGCAAAGCTTTCTTTGCAAGTGTTTCTTTGCAAGACTCTCCTGACGATTCCTGAGCTCTGATGACCTCGGTGGATAGGCTCGGAAGATGACCGACGCCATGAATCCGCTCCTCCAGCCGTCGACTCTCCCCTTCGGGCTCCCCGATTACCCCGCGATCCGGCCCGAGCACTATCTCCCGGCATTCCAGGCCGGGTTCGAGGAGCAACTCCGCGAGGTCGCCCGCATCACGATGGTGCGATCGATGCCGACCTTCGAGAACACCCTCGAGGCGCTCGAACGCTCGGGTGAGCTGCTCGACCGGGTCGCGCACGCCTTCTACACGGTCAGCTCCGCGGATGCGACGCCGGAGATCCAGGAGATCGACGAGCAGCTCGCCCCCCTCATGGCCGCCCACCAGGACGCGATCACCCTCGACGCGCAGCTGTACTGGCGCGTGCAGCAGGTGTTCGAGCAGCGGGATGCTCTCGGTCTCGACGCCGAGCAGCGCTACCTGGTGGAGCGCCACCACCGCGAGATGACGCACGCGGGTGCCGGCCTCGACGACCAGGCCAAAGAACAGCTGACGGCGCTGAACCAGAAGCTCTCGACGCTGACGAACACGTTCGAGCGCAACCTGCTGAACGACACGAACGACCTCGCCGTGGTGTTCGACACCCCCGCGGAGCTCGATGGTCTGAGCACCGGAGAGCTTTCGGCCGCGGCGCGTGCCGCGACGGACCGCGGGCTCGACGGCAAGCTGCTCATCACGCTGCCGCTGTTCACGGGACACCCCGCCCTGGCCCAGCTGCGAGTGCGGGAGTCGCGACGGCGCATCATGGCCGCCTCTCTCGCGCGCGGATCCCGCGACAACGCGAACGACAACCGCCCGGTCCTCCTCGAGATCGTGCGGCTGCGGGCGGAGCGTGCGGCTCTGCTCGGGTACGAGTCGCACGCGGCGTACGTCACCGCCGACGAGACGGCCGGGACTCCCGATGCCGTCGAGCAGATGCTGCGTCGGCTCGCCGCGCCCTCCGCACGTAATGCGACGGCCGAGCACACCGCTCTGCAGGCGATCGTCGACGAGACCGAATCCACGCCGTTCGCCGTGGAGGCCCACGACTGGACGTACTACACCGAACGGGAGCGCACGGCGCGGTACGACATCGACTCCAGCGCCCTGCGCCCCTGGTTCGAGGCGGAGCGCGTGCTGCAGGACGGAGTCTTCTTCGCCGCGACGCAGCTGTACGGTGTGACGTTCGCGGAGCGCGAGGACCTGGTGGCTTACCACCCCGGGACTCGCGTGTTCGAGGTGCGCAACGACGACGGAACTCCCGTCGGCCTGTACGTCCTCGACCTGTACACGCGCGATTCGAAGCGCGGTGGGGCCTGGATGAACGCGATCGTGAGCCAGTCACGACTGCGCGGCACCGCACCGGTCGTCGTCAACAACCTCAACGTGCCGCTGCCCGGCGACGGCGAGCCCACACTGTTGACTCTCGACGAAGTCACCACGCTGTTCCACGAGTTCGGACATGCCCTCCACGGACTCTTCGCGACGGTGACCTACCCGCACTTCGCCGGGACGAACGTGTTCCGCGACTTCGTCGAGTTCCCGAGCCAGGTGAACGAGATGTGGATCCTCTGGCCGGAGGTCCTCGACAACTACGCCCGACACCACGAGACCGGCGCACCCCTCGACCCCGCCATCGTCGAGCGCCTGCGCGCGACCGAGACGTTCGATCAAGGCCACGCGACGAGCGAGTACCTGGCCGCCGCATGGCTGGACCAGGCGTGGCACCGCGTGGGTGTCGACGCGGAGATCGGCGACGTCGCCGCGTTCGAGGCCGCCGCCCTCGCCGACATCGGCCTCGACGACCCGGCTGTCCCCACCCGCTACTCGTCCACATACTTCGCGCACGTCTTCTCCGGCGGGTACAGCGCGGGCTACTACTCCTACATCTGGAGCGAGGTGCTCGACGCCGACACGGTCGACTGGTTCCGGGAGAACGGCGGGCTCACCCGCGCCAACGGTGACCGGTTCCGCGGGCGCTTGCTCGGGGTCGGCGGTTCGAAGGACCCCCTGCAGGCGTACCGCGACTTCCGGGGTCGCGACGCCGAGATCGAGCCGCTGTTGAAGCGCCGTGGTCTCGGCGGCTGAGTCGTGAGACCCTGAGGGCATGAACGCATTCCCCGACGCACCGTTCGGCCCGGCTGACCGTCTGGACCTCGACGCCGTTCCGCTCGCGGTGATCCGTCACAATGGCATCCGCATCGCCGACCTTTCCGACGCGTTCGACGCGGGCTACTCGGCGATCGCCCTGACGTTCGCCGGCGACGTGCTGACCCCGGCCGGCCCCGCGCTCGCGATCTACCACGGCGACCCGATGGACGTCTTCGATCTCCAACTCGGCTACCCCGTGGTCTCCCCGCCGGAGAATCCGATCCCCACGGCGAGCGGAAGTGTCATCATCGGCTCGGCCCTGCCGTCGGGGCCCGCTGTCGCGACGACCGTGTTCGGCTCCTACGAGGAACTCGGTGCCGGATGGGCGGGTCTCGTCGAACGCGCCGGAGCGCAGGGATTCCGTACCGGAAGTGTCTGGATCGAGGTGTACGTGTCCGATCCGAGCACAACGCCGGCAGAGCTGCGCACCGACCTCATCTTGCCGCTGGCCTGACCGAGGTCACGCGCTCTTGCGCTTGCGCTCCATCACGATGGTGGGCGGCGCGCCTTCGTCGACGGCCGCGCGGGTCACGATGACCTTGGCGACGTCTTCTGCCGAGGGGATCTCGAACATGATCGGCCCGAGGACGTCTTCGAGGATGGCGCGGAGCCCACGGGCACCGGTCTTGCGCTCGACGGCGAGGTCGGCGATCGAACGCAGCGCGTCTTCTTCGAACTCGAGCTGCACGCCGTCGATCTCGAACATGCGCTGATATTGCTTCACCAGCGCGTTGCGCGGGCCGGTCAGGATGTCGATCAGCGCGGCCTGATCGAGCGGCGAGACCGACGTGACGACGGGAAGACGGCCGATGAACTCGGGGATCAGGCCGAACTTGTGCAGGTCTTCGGGGAGCACCTCGCTGAACAGGTCGAGGTCCTTGCCCTTGTCGTGCAGCGGCGCACCGAAGCCGATGCCGTGCTTGCCGACACGTGCGGACACGATGTCCTCGAGCCCGGCGAAAGCCCCGGCGACGATGAACAGCACGTTCGAGGTGTCGATCTGCAGGAACTCCTGGTGCGGGTGCTTGCGGCCACCCTGCGGCGGAACCGACGCGACCGTGCCCTCGATGATCTTCAGGAGCGCCTGCTGCACGCCCTCACCCGAGACGTCACGGGTGATCGACGGGTTCTCGGCCTTGCGGGCGATCTTGTCGACCTCGTCGATGTAGATGATGCCCTGCTCAGCGCGCTTGACGTCGTAGTCGGCGGCCTGGATGAGCTTGAGCAGGATGTTCTCGACGTCTTCGCCGACGTACCCTGCCTCGGTGAGCGCGGTGGCGTCGGCCACGGCGAAGGGCACGTTCAGGCGCTTGGCGAGCGTCTGCGCGAGGTAGGTCTTGCCGCAGCCCGTCGGACCGATGAGCAGGATGTTGCTCTTCGCGATCTCGACCTCTTCGGCCCGCTGCTCGGCGGACTGCAGAGTGCCGAGTGCACGAACGCGCTTGTAGTGGTTGTAGACGGCGACGGAGAGAGCGCGCTTGGCGGGCTCCTGACCGACGACGTACTCCTCGAGGAACGAGAAGATCTCACGCGGCTTGGGCAGCTCGAACTCCGCGACACCGTCGCCGGAGGACTCGGCCATCCGCTCTTCGATGATCTCGTTGCAGAGCTCGACGCACTCGTCGCAGATGTACACGCCGGGTCCGGCGATCAGCTGCTGGACCTGCTTCTGACTCTTTCCGCAGAATGAGCATTTGAACAGGTCAGCGCTTTCACCGATGCGGGCCATGCGCGTCCTCCTATGGGGGATCAGAGATCGTCCTTCGAGCCTAACCGCTGCATACGACACTGGGCCGCATTGGACCGTACTCGGCATCGGGTCGCGACACATGAGGAGTCAGGAACCGCCGCTATCCCCGGTTCCGGGGCGGCGATTCCCGACCCCTCACGAGATCTGCAGAGCCGCGTCAGACCATGCTCTTGGTGTGCCAGACCGTCTTCACCTCGGTGAAGGCGCCGATCCGCTCGGGAGAGGCGACGACCTCACCCGGAGTGAGCACACGCTTGAGGGTGTCGGCGGCCGCGATCTGCATGTCGACCCAGTCGAGGTCGCCGGCACCCGCGAGGTCGAGGGCGTTCACATCCTGGTGCGACGCCAGCCACGGGGCGACCTCCGCAGGCGAACCCGTCAGCACGTTGACGACGCCGCCCGGCACGTCACTCGTGGCCAGGACCTCGGCGAGGCTGATGGCCGAGAGCGGATGCCGTTCGCTGGCCACCACCACGACCGTGTTGCCCGCCACGAGCGCCGGAGCGACGACCGAGACCAGCCCCAGCAGCGCGGAATCCTGCGGCGCGATGATCGCGACGACGCCCGTCGGCTCCGGAACCGAGATGTTGAAGTACGGGCCCGAGACCGGGTTCGCGTTCCCCGCGACCTGGGCGTACTTGTCGCACCAGCCCGCGTACCAGACCCAGAGATCGATGGCGTCGTCCACCTGCGTGGCCGCGGCCGAGGACGAGAGTCCCTGCTGGGCGACGATCTCGTCGATGAACTGCGCACGCCGACCCTCGAGCACCTCGGCGACACGGTAGAGCACCTGTCCGCGGTTGTAGGCGGTCGCCCCGGACCAGCCCTTGACCGCGGCGCGCGCGGCCACCACGGCGTCACGGGCATCCTTGCGGGAACCCTTCGCGGCATTGGCGAGGAATTCGCCCTGGGGCGAGAGCACCTCGTACGTGCGACCTGACTCGCTGCGCGGGAAAGCCCCGCCGATCGCGAGCTTGTACGTCTTCGGGACGGTCAGACGCTTGCTCATGCTGCAGCTCCCTTGAGGTAGGCGGTGAGACCCTGACGTCCGCCCTCGCGGCCGTATCCGGACTCCTTGTAACCGCCGAACGGGCTCGACGGATCGAAGCGGTTGAACGTGTTGGCCCAGATCACCCCGGCGCGGAGCCGGTCGGCCACCGCGAGGATGCGGGATCCCTTGTCGGACCAGATGCCCGCCGACAGCCCGTAGGGCGTGTTGTTCGCCTTCGCCACGGCCTCGGCCGGTGTGCGGAAGGTGAGCACCGAGAGCACGGGACCGAAGACCTCGTCACGCGCGATGCGGTGCGACGCCTCGACTCCGGTGAAGATGGTCGGAGCGAACCAGAACCCCTGCTCGGGGATCGCGCAGTCGGCCGTCCAGCGCTCCGCACCTTCGGCCTCGCCGATGTCACTCAGCTCGCGGATGCGGGCCAGCTGGGCTGCGGAGTTGATCGCACCGATGTCGGTGTTCTTGTCGAGCGGGTCGCCGAGGCGCAGAGTCGACAGGCGCGCCTTGAGCCGGTCGACGACCTCATCGTGGATCGACTCCTGCACCAGCAGGCGGCTCCCTGCGCAGCAGACGTGGCCCTGGTTGAAGAAGATGCCGTTGACGATACCCTCGACGGCCTGGTCGATCGGAGCATCGTCGAACACGATGTTCGCGGCCTTGCCGCCCAGTTCCAGCGTCACCTTCTTGTTCGTCCCGGCCACGGCGCGCGCGATGTCGCGACCGACGCCGGTCGAGCCGGTGAAGGCGACCTTGTCCACATCGGGGTGACGCACGAGCGTCGAGCCCGTGGCTCCCGCGCCGGTGACGATGTTCACGACACCGGCCGGAAGGTCGGCCTGCTGCAGGATCTCGGCGAAGATCAGCGCCGTCAGCGGCGTGGTCTCGGCGGGCTTGAGCACGACCGTGTTGCCGGCGGCGAGAGCGGGCGCGATCTTCCACGCGAGCATGAGCAGCGGGAAGTTCCACGGGATGATCTGTCCGGCGACGCCGAGAGCGCGGGGGTTCGCGCCGAGCCCGGCGTGATCGAGCTTGTCCGCCCAGCCCGCGTAGTAGAAGAACCAGGAGGCGACGAGCGGCACGTCGACGTCACGGCTCTCCTTGATCGGCTTCCCGTTGTCGAGGCTCTCCGCGACGGCGAGCTCGCGAGCACGCTCCTGCACGAGGCGGGCGATGCGGAAGAGGTACTTGCCGCGGTCGCGGCCGCTCATCCGCGACCAGGTCTTCTCGTAGGCGCGACGCGCCGCCTTGACCGCACGGTCCACGTCGTCGTCACTCGCGGAGGCGATCTCCGCGATGTGCTTCTCGGTCGCAGGGGAGATGGTGTTGAAGGGCGTGCCCGACCCGTCGACGAACTCGCCGTCGATGAACAGCCCGTAGCTGTTCTTGAGGTTCAAGACCGCAGTGGACTCCGGTGCCGGAGCGTATTCCAGAAATGACATGTTCGTCTTCCCGTCAGTCGATCGTGACGTAGTCGGGGCCCGAGTAGTGGCCGGAGCTGAGCTTCTGACGCTGCAGGAGCACATCGTTGAGAAGGCTGGACGCACCGAAGCGGAACAGGTGCGGCTGCAGCCACTCCTCCCCCACGGTCTCGGCCACCGTGACGAGGTACTTCACCGCGTCCTTCGAGGAGCGGATGCCGCCGGCCGGCTTCACGCCGATCTTCTCACCCGTGCCGCGGTGCCAGTCGCGGACCGTCTCGAGCATCAGCAGCGTGGTCGGCAGGGTCGCCGCAGGCTGCACTTTTCCGGTCGACGTCTTGATGAAGTCGCCTCCCGCCAGGATGCCGAGCCAGGAGGCGCGCTTGATGTTGTCGTAGGTGTTCAGTTCACCGGTCTCGAGGATCACCTTGAGGGAGGCGGACGAACCGTCTTCGCGGCGGCAGGCTTCCTTCACCTGGGCGATCTGATCGAACACGAGGCCGTAGCGCCCGGAGAGGAAGGCTCCCCGATCGATGACCATGTCGATCTCGTCTGCGCCCGCGGCGACCGCCTCGGCGGTGTCGGCGAGCTTGATCGCGAGCGACGCACGGCCGCTCGGGAACGCTGTGGCCACTGCCGCGACCGAGATCAGACCGTCGTCGGGGTCGCCGTGCAGGCTGCCCAGGGCGGTGACCGCGTCGCCCACCATGTCGCCGTACACGCACACGGCCGCGACCCGAGGGGTCGAGGGGTCGGCGGCGTCCGGATTCTTCGCCTTCGCGACGAGCGATCGCACCTTGCCAGGAGTGTCCGCACCCTCGAGTGTGGTGAGGTCGATCAGCTTGATGATGGTGTCGAGGGCCCAGGCCTTCGACGTGGTCTTGATGGAGCGGGTGCCGAGGCCCGCAGCGCGCTGCTCCAGGCCGACCGCGTCGACACCGGGGAGCCCGTGCAGGAAGCGACGGAGGGTGGCATCGTCCGGCTCACCGCCGAGGACATCCACCGCCGTCCTGCGGCTGATTTCTGTGGTCGTCACTGTTCCTCCAACAATGCTCGTGCTGTGGTCTCATCGGTCACCAGTACACCGCACAGGCCACTGGTCACGACCGTACGTGCGATGTCGTGCTTGGCGGGGCCCGCCGTGACGAAGATCGCGTGGGCGGCTCCGCGCAGCCGGTCGAGCGACACGCCGACCGTCCGGGCGTCGAGCTGCGAGTCGACGATGTTGCCCTCGGCATCGACGTAGCGGCCGAGAACGTCACCGACCGCGCCGCGCCGCGCCAGCTCCTCGACCTCCTCGCCCGTGAGGTAGCCGTTCTCGACGTGGGCGGACGAGGCATCGCAAGGTCCCGCGGTGAACAGGAACGCCTGCGCCTCGGCAGCTTCTTCGAGAACTGCCGCGACCGTGCGGTCGGACTCGATGGCCTGTTTGGTCTCCACGCGCTCGAGGATCGCCGGGCTCGGCAGCAGCGACACCTGCCCGGAGGCGCGCTGGGCGATCGTCACTGCCAGCCCGGCCGCGCCGCCGGAGCGGCGGTTCAGGCTGACGCCGCCGTTGAGCTGCACGACGGTGACACCGTTGGCCCATCCGTCGGGGAGGGCTTCAGCGACGGCACGGAGCGTACGCCCCCAGCTCACGCCGAGGGTGCGCGGAACCGGACGCAGCGCGGTCAGGAAGTCGGCGGCAGCCTGCGCGACGCGCTCGAGCGTCCCGTCGTCGCCGTCCGGCGCGGGCACGACGACGGCATCGGTGAGGCCGAACCGCTCCACCAGCATCCGCTCCAGACCGAGCCGACGGGCACGCGGGTGCACGATCTCGATGCGCACGATGCCGCGGTCCTTGGCCTGGACCAGAAGTCGGCCGACCTTCCAGCGGGAGATCTTGAGGAGCCCGCCGATCTCGTCCTGGGTCTTGTCCTCGTCGTAGTAGAGCTCGGCGACGCGAACCATGAGCAGATCTTCTTCCACGGCATCCTCCTTCCTCACCCAGCGTAGGCCGGAAACTGCGTTCGCGCACGCAATTGCTCATATGAGCAGAACGCCCGCAGCGCGTGCACATTCGCCGGACACGGCGAAGGGGCGCCCGTCATGATGACGGACGCCCCTTCAGAACCGAACGGTCTCAGACCCGCTTGCGCGTGGTGAGCACCTGGTCGACGATGCCGTACTCCAGCGCCTGCGCGGCGGAGAGGATGTTGTCGCGATCGATGTCACGATTCACCTGCTCCGGGGTGCGCTTGGTGTGCCCGGCCAGGGTCTCCTCGAGCCAGGTCCGCATACGGAGGATCTCCGCGGCCTGGATCTCGATGTCCGAAGCCTGGCCGTGGCCGGCCTCGCCCATCGCGGGCTGGTGGATCAGCACTCGGGCGTTCGGCAGCGCGAGACGCTTGCCGGGTGCGCCGGCCGCGAGCAGCACGGCCGCGGCGGATGCCGCCTGGCCGAGCACGACGGTCTGGATCTGCGGCGCGACGTACTGCATCGTGTCGTAGATCGCCGTCATCGCGGTGAACGAACCACCGGGCGAGTTGATGTACATCGTGATGTCACGCTCGGAGTCCTGGCTCTCCAGGACGAGGAGCTGCGCCATCACGTCGTCGGCCGACGCGTCGTCGACCTGCACGCCGAGGAAGATCACGCGGTCTTCGAACAGCTTGTTGTACGGGTCCTGACGCTTGAACCCGTAGGCCGTGCGCTCCTCGAACTGCGGGAGCACGTAGCGGCTGGAGGGCAGGTCACCGGCAGCGCGGAAGGTGGGTGTGTACATGAGCGTCCTTTCGCTTTCCGTTACTCGGTGTCCTGGTCGGTTCCGCCGCCGCCGATGACGTCGGAGGCCGATTCGCGGATGTGGTCGACGAAGCCGTACTCGAGCGCTTCCTCGGCGGTGAACCAGCGGTCGCGGTCACCGTCGGCGTTGATCTGCTCGACAGACTTGCCGGTCTGCGCTGCGGTGATCTCGGCGAGGCGGTTCTTCATCGACATGATGAGCTGCGCCTGGGTCTGGATGTCACTCGACGTACCGCCGAAGCCACCGTGCGGCTGGTGCAGCAGCACCCGGGCGTTGGGCGTGATGTAGCGCTTGCCCTTGGTGCCCGCGGTCAGCAGCAGCTGGCCCATCGAGGCTGCCATTCCGATGCCGACGGTGACGATGTCGTTCGGCACGAACTGCATCGTGTCGTAGATCGCCATACCCGCGGTGATCGAGCCACCCGGCGAGTTCACGTAGAGGTAGATGTCTCGCTCGGAGTCCTCTGCGGCGAGAAGAAGGATCTTCGCGCAGATCTCGTTCGCGTTCTCGTCTCGCACCTCCGAGCCGAGCCAGATGATGCGGTCCTTCAGCAACCTGTCGAAGACGCTCGTTGCGAGGAGGGGTTCTGCAGCCATGTCAGCTCCTGATTCCGTGTTTCAGTGATTCGAATCTACCGGCGACAACGCAGCACTCAGGCCGTGTTCGCCGTCGGCATATCAGGTGTCGGTGCCGGCGATCTCGTGGGCGTAGGCCGTCATCGAGCGGTGGTACCGCGGGAGGTGCGGCACGAGGGCGAGCAACGCGACCGAGAGCCCCTGCGCCGGTCGCCCGGCACTCGCGAGGATGAGTGCGTGGACCGTCGCGACGGCGTCGCGATAGGGCCCATCAGCCGACAGCTCCTCCTCGGCACGGATGACGGCGAGAGCCTCGTCGTACTCCCCCAGGTTGCGCAGGGAGCTCGCCAGCTGGATCACGCACTGCGGGCGGTGCTCCTCGTCGAGACCGAGCTGCAGGGCGCGCCGGTACAGTTCCACGGCCTCGGCCGGCTTACCCGCAGAGTCGCGCGCACCCGCACGTTCGAACTCCGCGCGTGCGTCGTCCGATCCGCGCTCGGCGGCCAGGGCATCGATCCGCGCGATCGTGTCGTCGCCGACCTCTTCGCCCGTCGCGTCCTCCCACACCTCGTCGATGCGCTCATCCCACGTCTTCATCGCTGCTCCCTCCCTGGATGGAAAAGAGGGCGGATGCCGCAGCACCCGCCCTCTTCACTGGATCGTGTCCGATCACTCAGCCTTGTCGGCAGCCTTCTTGGCCGGAGCCTTCTTGGCGGCGGGCTTCTTGGCAGCCGGCTTCTTCTCGGCGGTCTCGTCCGCAGCGTCGGCTTCGGCCTTCTTGGCCGGAGCCTTCTTGGCGGGAGCCTTCTTGGCCGGAGCCTTCTTGGCCGGCTTCTCCTCGGCTTCCGCCTCGGTCTCGGCCTCGTCGTCCGTGACGATGAAGTCGGAGAGGTCGACGGCCTTGCCGTTGCTGTCGACGACCTTGACCTTGCCGAGCGCGATGGCGAGGGCCTTGTTCCGGGCCACCTCGCCGACGAGCGCGGGCAGCTGGTTCGAGGACTGCAGCGCCTCGACGAACTCCTGCGGAGCCATCCCGTACTGCGCGGCAGACTGGATCAGGTACTGGCTCAGCTCTTCCTGCGAGACCTGCACGTCGGCCTGCTCGGCGATCGTGTCGAGCAGCACCTGCGTGCGGAACTGCTTCTCGCTCGCCTCGGTGACCTCGGCGCGGTGCACGTCGTCCTCGAGACGGCCTTCGCCCTCGAGGTGGTTGTGCACCTCGTCCTCGATGAGCTGCGGCGGAACCGGGATCTCGATCTTCTCGAGCAGCGCCTCGACGAGCTTGTCGCGCGCGGCGGAACCCTGCGTGAAGACGCCCTGCTGTGCGACGCGCTCAGCCAGGCTCTCGCGGAGCTCCGCGATGGTGTCGAACTCGCTCGCGATCTGCGCGAAGTCGTCGTCGGCCTCGGGAAGCTCGCGCTCCTTGACGGCCTTGACGGACACGGAGACTTCGGCCTCGGAGCCGGCGTGGTCGCCGCCCACGAGAGCCGAGCGGAACGTGGTGTCCTCACCGGCGGTGAGCGACTCGATCGCGTCGTCGATGCCCTCGAGCAGCTCGCCGGAGCCGATCTCGTAGGAGACGCCCTCGGCGCGGTCGATCTCGGCGCCGTCGATCGTCGCGACGAGGTCGAGTTCGACGAAGTCGCCCTTCGCTGCCGGACGGTCGACCGGCACCAGCGTGCCGAAGCGCGCACGCATGTTGTCGAGCTCGGCATCCAGTGCGGCCTCGTCGGCCTCGACGGCGTCGACCGTCACGGTGATGTCGTCGTAGGCGGGCAGCTCGATGTCGGGGCGGACGTCCACCTCGATGTCGACGAGCAGGTCACCGGAGAAGTCCTTCTCGTTCGGCCACTGCGTGATGTCGGCGGCCGGACGGCCGACGACGCGCAGCTTGTGCTCGACCGTGGCGTCACGGAAGAACTTGTCCAGGCCCTCGTTCACCGCGTGCTCGATGACCGCACCGCGGCCGATGCGCTGATCGATGATGGGCGCCGGGACCTTGCCCTTGCGGAAGCCGGGGATCTGCACGTCCTGAGCGATGTGCTCGTAGGCGTGCGCGATGCTGGGCTTGAGGTCGTCCGGGGTGACCGTGATGGTGAGCTTGACCCGGGTCGGGGTCAGCTTCTCGACGGTGCTGTTCGCCATGCTGGTGTGTTCTCCTTGTGATTTCCGCGCGGTATCGCGGCTGTAAGGTCCGTGGGGCCGTGTCGGGGCGACAGGAGTTGAACCTGCGACCTCCCGCTCCCAAAGCGGGCGCTCTACCAAGCTGAGCTACGCCCCGGGGAATCCGCACGCAGATTCAGCCCCACCGAGTCTAACGGACGAGAGCACCCCCGACTGTCCGGTATGATCGATGAGTCCGGAGATGCGACTCCGGCCCGTCCCCGAGATTCCGCGGGGATCCGGGGCTGTAGCTTAGTGGTAAAGCCTTAGTCTTCCAAACTAATGATGCGGGTTCGATTCCCGTCAGCCCCTCCGGATCAGAAGGCCCCCATCGGAAACGGTGGGGGCCTTCTCGCATGCTCGGCGGTCGGTCCAATACTCTGAAAGCATCGACTCTCGCAGTCTCCGACCGGAAGGCACCATCGAATGGGCACGACGTGACCGCCCCGCTTCCGTCCGGCCTGGAGGCTTCGATCCCCCTGACACGCGGGCCCCACGAGCTGCCGGCGCGCTTCTCCTCGAGTCCGAATCCGACCGCGCGTCCCCGTGCTCGCCGACGCCCGCATCAAGGCCTCCTCATCGGCGTTCTCGGCGGCGCCGCGGTGATCGCCGCCCTCGGCATCACCCAGCTGTCCGCGAACCTCGGCTACGACGCTGCCGCGGACCGATTCGCCGACACCCTGCGGACCGCGACGGCGATCACGTCGGAAACCGCTCACACCCGAGACGTGCTGACCCGGGCGACGGATGCCGGCCACGTCATCCTGGACGCGGGCAGCGCACAGATCGCCGTGCCGGAGGAGACCGTCTCTGCACTGTCGACCGCCGTCGCCGAGGGGGAAGAAGCCGGAGCGGTCGCGGAGAAGCTCCTCGCCACCGCCTTGCCGTCCCCCGAAGAGAAGCCGGTCTGGTTCTGGGAGCTGTTCGGAGCGTCCGCGGCGCTCGTCGAGGACGAGAGCGCGCTCGACGAACTGGCGCAGGAGCTCGAAACCGCGTCCGAGAGCGCCGTCGAAGCAGAGGAGGCCGTTCAGGAGAGTGGCCTGGGCGTGCTCACCGCAGCCGGTGAGGCGGCAGCGGGTTTCGAGACGGCACACCCCTCAGCCCGCAACGATGCCGTGATCGCGCTCCGGAGCGCCGCCGCGGATGCGCTGGCGGCGACGACCGTCGATGACGACGCGGCGACCACCTATGTCGCATTGCAGGACGCCGGCGCGCAGGTCATCGCGACCGAGTCCGAAGAGATGGCGGAGAAGTCGGGGCCGTTGCGAGGTGCTCGCCTGGAGATCGAGGCCTTCGCCCGCTCACTCGCCCCCGGCGTGCTCCTCGAATTCGACTGGTCCCCCGTGGTCAACGGCGCGGGTTACAACGGCAGCATGGGCGGGTACACCACGTGGTGGTGGGATGACCCCGGCCGCGCCAACATCGAGCTGTCGAACTCGGTCGCCGAGCAGTGGCCGGCGGAGCGGAGCAAGGCACTGGTCGCGCACGAGGTCGGTCACGCGATCAGTGTCAAGTGCGAGGACATGTACGACGCGTCGACACAGGACAGCATCGAGAAATGGGCGACTGCGTGGGCCATCAGCATGGGATACACCGACGATGCCAACGGGGTCTGGGCCTACGGATACCCGCCCCAGGAGTACATCGACGCCGCCGCAGGCTGCCGCTGAGCCACGAAACAGACCCGGGAACGGAAGAAGCCGCCGTGATCGCTCACGGCGGCTTCTTCGATGTCAGCTCGAGGTCACTGTCCCCGACGCTCGCGCAGCTGCGTGAGTGCGTCGTCGAGAAGCTGGACGGCTTCCTCGTCGGTACGACGCTCCTTCACATACGCGAGGTGCGTCTTGTACGGCTCCGCCTTCGCGAGAGCAGGAGGGTTCTCCTTGTCACGCCCGGCCGGGAGACCCGACTGCGGGTGATCGATCGTCTCGGGGATCTCCTCTTCGGGGAGTCCCGCAGCGAAGTAGCGCACGGTCTCGTTGCCGAGTCCGTCCCAGTACGAGACCGCGATTCGGTCGGCGTGATAACCGTGATCCTGCTCGCCCATCGGGCCGGAGCCGACACGGGTGCCGCGGATGGCGTTTCCACCGGTAGCCATCAGATGACCTCGAATTTCGTGATGAGGCCCAGCGCGACGATGGCGACGAACCATGTCAATGCCAGGACGACGGTGAAGCGGTTCAGGTTCCGCTCCGCAAGACCGGAGGAGCCGACCGCAGAGGTCATGCCTCCACCGAACATGTCGGACAGTCCACCGCCCCGACCTTTGTGCAGGAGGATGAGGAGGGTCAGCAGAACGCTGGTGATGCCCAGCACGACCTGCAGGACGAACTCGAGAATTGCCACGAGAAAGAGCCTTTCGCTGGGGCCGGAACGCCCCCGTAACGGTCAAGTATACGGTGCAGCGGGGCCGCAGCCCCGCTGCACTCACACTCCGACGTGCTTCTCGAAGCGGATGATCGCTGCGAACTCGTCCACGACGAGGCTCGCCCCGCCGACCAGTGCGCCGTCCACATCGGGCTCGCGCATGAAGCTGGCGATGTTCGCCGCCTTCACGGAGCCGCCGTAGAGGATGCGCGTGCGCGCGGCTGCCTCGTCGCCCAGAACCTTCGCGACGACCGCACGCAGAGCGGCGCAGACATCCTGCGCCTGCTGCGGCGTCGCGGCCTGGCCGGAGCCGATCGCCCACACCGGCTCGTACGCCACCACGATGTCCGCCTTCGGGGACACGCCCTGAAGCGCGGCCTCGAGCTGCGACACCGGGACGGCGCTCGCACCGAACTTCTCCAGGTCGCCCGCGGTCTCACCGACGCAGATCACCGGCACGAGACCGTGCTTGAGCGATGCCTGCACCTTGGCCGCCACGACATCGTCGCCCTCGGCGTGGTATTCACGACGCTCCGAGTGGCCGATGATGACGTACTTCGCGTCGAGCTTCGCCAGGAAAGCACCGGAGACCTCACCGGTGTACGCACCGGAGTCGTGTGCCGACACATCCTGCGCACCGAGCGCGAACGGGATCTTGTCCGCGTCGATGAGCGTCTGCACGCTGCGGATGTCGGTGAACGGCGGGAAGACCGCGACCTCGACGGATCCGTCTTCGTGCTTGGCATCCTTCAGCGTCCAGTGCAGCTTCTGCACGAACGCGACCGCCTGAAGGTGGTCGAGATTCATCTTCCAGTTTCCCGCGATCAGCGGGGTACGGGAGTTCACACCCATCCGAGGACCTCCAGCCCAGGTAGTTTCTTGCCCTCGAGGAACTCGAGGCTCGCGCCGCCGCCGGTCGAGATGTGACCGAACTGGTCGTCGGTGAATCCGAGCTGACGGACGGCCGCGGCGGAATCGCCGCCACCGACGACACTGAGGCCGTCGACCTCGGTGAGCGCCTGCGCGACGGTCTTGGTGCCGGCCGCGAACGCCGGGAACTCGAACACGCCCATCGGGCCGTTCCAGAACACGGTCTTCGATTCGCGGATGACGTCGGCGAAGCGTGCTGCCGTCTCCGGACCGATGTCGAGTCCGATGCCGGAGGCACCGAACGGCGTCGACTCGATCGCGTCCGCCGCGGCGACTTCGTGCGCGGCGTCCGCGCCGAACGATGCGGCGACGACGACATCGGTGGGGAGCACGAGCTCGACACCGCGTTCGGCCGCCTCAGCGATGTAGCCGCGAACCGTCTCGAGCTGATCCTCTTCCAGCAGGCTCGAAGCCACAGCGTGCCCCTGCGCCTTCAGGAAGGTGAAGAGCATTCCGCCACCGACGAGAATCCTGTCGACGCGCGGCAGCAGGTGCGAGATGACGCCGAGCTTGTCGCTGACCTTCGACCCGCCGAGCACGACCGCGTACGGGCGCTCGGGGTTCTCAGTCAGACGGTCGAGCACGTCGAGCTCGGCCGCGATCAGCAGTCCGGCCGCAGACGGGAGCAGTTCGGCGAGCTCGTAGACGCTCGCCTGCTTGCGGTGCACGACTCCGAACCCGTCGGAGACGAGCACGTCACCGAGCTCGGCGAGCTCAGCCGCGAAGGCTCCGCGCGCGGCGTCGTCCTTCGCGGTCTCCCCCGGGTTGAACCGCAGGTTCTCGATGACGACGACCCCGCCGTCCTCGAGCGAGGCGACGGCCTCCTTCGCCGACTCGCCGACCGTGTCGCGTGCGAACGCGACCGGAGCGCCGAGCAGCTCGGACAGCCGCTGAGCCACCGGCTCCAGGCTGTACTGCGGGTCGGGCGCGCCATCCGGCCGTCCGAGGTGAGAGCACACGACGACGCGGGCGCCCGCGTTGATGAGTGCATTGAGGGTCGGCAGCGAGGCGCGGACACGGCCATCGTCCGTGATGATCCCGTCCCGGAGCGGGACGTTGAGATCACAACGGACGATGACGCGCTTGCCCTCGAGCGACCCCAGTGTGTCCAGGGTGCGCAGAGTCATGTTCCTGAGCTTAGAGGCGCTCGGCCACGTACTCGGTCAGGTCGACGAGACGGTTGGAGTAGCCCCACTCGTTGTCGTACCAGCTCGAGACCTTGATCAGGTTGCCGCTCACGTTGGTGAGCGTCGAGTCGAAGATCGACGAGTGCGGGTTGTGCACGATGTCGCTCGACACGATCGGGTCCTCGTTGTACTGGAGGTAGCCGGCGAGGCGACCCTCGGCAGCAGCCTTCTTGTACGCCTCGTTGACCTCGTCGACCGTGAGGTTCTCACGGTCGGTGATGAGGGTGAGGTCGACGATCGAACCGGTGGGAACCGGAACGCGGTACGACGAGCCGCTGAGCTTGCCCTGGAGCTCCGGGAGCACCTCGCCGATGGCCTTGGCAGCACCGGTGGAAGCCGGGGTGATGTTGATCGCGGCGGCGCGTGCACGACGGAGGTCGCTGTGCGGGCCGTCCTGCAGGTTCTGGTCGGCGGTGTACGCGTGCGCGGTCATCATGAAGCCGCGGTCGATGCCGAACGCGTCGTTGAAGACCTGCGCGAGCGGTGCGAGGCAGTTCGTGGTGCACGACGCGTTGGAGATGATGTGATCCGTCTCCGGGTTGTACGTGTCCTCGTTCACGCCCATGACGAACGTGCCGTCGACACCGGTGCCCGGAGCCGAGATGAGGACCTTCTTCGCGCCGGCCTCGATGTGCTTCTTGGCGAGCTCGGCCTTGGTGAAGAAGCCGGTCGACTCGATGACGATGTCCACACCCAGCTCACCCCACGGGAGACCGGCGGGGTCGCGCTCGGCGAAGGCCTTGATGACCTTGCCGTTGACGGTGATGCTCTCGTCGTCGTAGCTGATCTCGGCGTCGAGGACGCCGCCCACCGAGTCGTACTTCAGCAGGTGCGCCAGGGTCTTGTTGTCGGTGAGGTCGTTGACGGCGACGATCTCAAGGTCCGCTCCCTGCGCGAGAGCCGCGCGGAAGTAGTTGCGTCCGATGCGGCCGAAGCCGTTGATACCGATCTTGACAGACACTCAGGTCTCCCTGTTTCTCGTGCGCTGCACACAGCTTTCCAGCATGTATGAAGCGCGGGGTTTTTTGGCTGAGAGGGCGTCCCGACGAGCCGTGGCCCGTCGGGACGCGACCCGATTACGACAGTACCAGCAGGCCGTTCGTCTGCTTGCGGGCGACCTCGAGGCGCTGGGCGACGTTCTCCCAGTTCGCGATGTTCCACGCGGCCTTGACGTAGTCCGCCTTGACGTTCAGGTAGTCGAGGTAGAACGCGTGCTCCCACATGTCGAGCTGGAACAGCGGGATGGTGCCCTGCGCCGTGTTCGACTGCTGGTCGAACAGCTGCTGGATGATCAGGCGCGAGCCGATCGAGTCCCAGCTGAGCACGGCCCAGCCGGAGCCCTGGATGCCGGTCGCCGCCGCGGTGAAGTGCGCCTGGAACTTCTCGAACGAGCCGAAGTACTCATCGATGGCCGCCTTCAGCTCGCCCTCGGGCTGGCCTCCGCCGTTCGGCGACAGGTTCGTCCAGAAGATCGAGTGGTTGACGTGGCCGCCGAGGTTGAAGGCGAGGTCCTTCTCGAGCTTGTTGACGTTCGCGAGGTTGCCGCTCTCGCGGGCTTCTGCGAGCTGGTCGAGCGCGGTGTTCGCGCCCGCGACGTACGTCGCGTGGTGCTTGTCATGGTGCAGTTCCATGATCTTGCCGCTGATGTGCGGCTCGAGGGCTGCGAAGTCGTAGGGAAGGTCGGGGAGCGTGTAAGTCGCCATATCGCTTTCATCCAATCCGCGCCGCGCCGCGGCGCTTGCCGATCCTCCGCGCCGCCGATGTGCGGCGTAGAGCGGACATCTTTCATCCTACTGACGACAACGCGGGTGCGCCCCGGAACCTTCCGCCATATGACGGTTCGGACCGGTCGACCCGGATCAGGCGTTCAGCCCCATCTGCGGGATGCCGAGGGCGAACGGACTGAGCACGAGCTTGCGACGGTCGACGTACATCAGCGAGTCTTGTCGGAGCGCCGCCGGATTCGGCGCCCCCGTAGCCACGACCTGCTCCAGGAGTGCGCCCGCGGCGATGGATGCGTTCTCGGGGGTGGCGGGGAACGAGATCCGCTCTGCGTGCGCCTTCCCGCCCACCGGCATCACATGTATGTTCCCGGTCCCCGCCTTGAACGCGATGCTCAGCGAGGTCTTGCGACGCGCCGCCCAACGGTCGGCCCTGGCGAGGGCGTCATGTGCCGGATCGGCGTACCAGACGTGCAGTTGCGCCTCGGAACGCCCGTCCCCCAGCGCGGCCGTCGCCTCGCACAGCGTGACGAGTGTCCGGGTCAGGACCGGAGCCAGCGCGTCGAAATCGTCGACGACCCGCTCCCCCGGCAGGTAGCTGCCGTCGGGGAGGAGGCCGATGTCATCCGCGCGCCACCGGTAGGGAAGAGCAGAGTCGGGCAGGGACTCGAAGTTCCGATACTCCTCGTCAGCGATGGCATCCGTGTGCGCGACGAGGATCTGCGCACCGCCACTGCTCGACGGACGGACGGAGATCTGCCGCGCACCGTCGTACCAGCGGACGAAAGGCCCCTCGGTGATCGTGGGAGCGACGCCGAGGACCGTGATCGCATCACGGATCGTCTCCGCGAACGGCGTCTCGACCGTCGCCTCACCGAACTCTGCACTGCGCCAGCCGAAGACACTCATGCAGGGATTCTCTCAGACGTCGAGTCCCACGGGCACGGCGGCCTCGGTGCCCGGAATACCCTCCTGCTGAGCGCGCTTGTCGGCCATCGCCAGCAGGCGGCGGATGCGGCCAGCGACGGCATCCTTCGTCAGCGGCGGGTCGGCGTGATGGCCGAGCTCGTCGAGGCTGGCATCCCGGTGAGCCAGACGCAGCTCTCCGGCGACCTTCAGATGATCGGGTACCTCGTCGGCCAGGATCTCGAGTGCGCGCTCCACACGCGCGCAGGCGGCGACCGCGGCCTGCGCCGAGCGGCGCAGGTTCGCGTCGTCGAAGTTCACGAGGCGGTTGACCCCGGCCCGGACCTCGCGGCGCTGACGGAGTTCTTCCCACGCGATGGCGGTCTTCTGCGCGCCCATCTCGTTGAGGATGGTGCGGATCGCCTCCCCTTCGCGCACGACGACACGCGGCATGCCGCGGACCTCGCGAGCCTTGGCGGCCACGCCGAGCCGGTGCGCGGCACCGACGAGGGCCATCGCCGCTTCCGACGACGGGCAGACGACCTCGAGCATGGCCGAACGGCCCGGCTCGCTCAGGGTGCCGGCGGCGAGGAACGCTCCGCGCCACAGGCCGGCGACCTCGGCCCGAGAACCGGTCGTGAGGCGGTTCGGGAGCCCACGCACGGGACGCCGCCGCTGGTCGAGGAGCCCCGTCTGACGGGCGAGCGTCTCGCCCTGGGCGATCACCCGCACGGCCCACCGGGCACCGTCGTTCGCGGTGCTCGACTGCACCTGCGCGATCTCGGGACGCACGCCGTAGATCTCGGCGAGGTCACGTGCGACGCGGCGCGCGAGAGTCTCGGCGTCCACCTCGGCCTCCACGGCCACGCGGCCGGCGATCGAATGCAGACCACCGGCGAACCGGAGGATCGCGGTGACTTCCGCAACTCGCACCGTCGGGGGTGCATTGCGGATGCTGACCAGCTCGGCCTTGACGTCGGTGGTTAGTGCCACGACACTCCTTCACGTTCACGCGCCGGGTCGCGGCGCAAACGTCCAGCTTACTCGGCCGGGCGGACCGCTATTCTCGGCCGAGGTCTCGGTGGCGGACGTTGACGGCGACGCCGGGGATCGCGGACAGCCTGCGCGCGAGCTCCTCCGACATCGCGACCGAACGGTGCTTTCCCCCCGTGCAACCGATCGCGATCGTGGAGTGGCTCTTGTTCTCGCGCTGGTACCCCTCGAGGACAGGCACGAGGGCCGTCGAGTAGGCGTCCAGGAACTCCATCGCACCCGGCCGCGAGAGGACGTACTCACGGACCGTCTCGTCCTGGCCGGTCAGGCCGCGGAGTTCTTCGTTCCAGAACGGGTTGGGCAGGAATCTCATGTCGGCGACGATGTCGACGTCGGTCGGCAGGCCGTACTTGAATCCGAAGCTGAGGAGCGTCACGCGGTGGCGCGCCGCGCCCTCCTCCGAGAAGATGTCCGAAACCTGCGTCGCCAGTTGATGGATGTTGAGCCGCGAGGTGTCGATGACCAGGTCGGCCGCCTCACGGATCGGTGCGAGTCTGGTGCGCTCGATGCGGATCCCGTCGAGGAGCGTCCCATCCCCCTGGAGCGGATGCGGCCGTCGGACGGACTCGAAGCGCCGCACGAGGACGTCGTCGGAGGCGTCGAGGAACAGGACGCGGACAGACCCTCGAGACCGGAGAGCGCGCGCGACGCCGGGGAAGTCGTCAAAGAGGTTGCGTCCCCGGACATCGACCACGGCGGCGACCTTGGGAAGCGCATTGCCACCCATATCGGTCAGATCCAGCAGCGGCCGGAGGATCTGGGGCGGGAGGTTGTCGACGACGTACCAGCCGAGATCCTCCAGCGCATTCGCCACCGTGGTCCGACCCGCGCCGGACATTCCCGTGACGATGAGGAACTCGCCCTTTTCCTCGTCAGACATTGCTCAGTGCTCCCTCTCCCCCTCGGCCTCCAGCCTAGCGAGTGGACAGGTGCGAATGGATGTTCTGGGCGAGCACGGGCCCGATTCCCTGCACTTCTTCGATCTGTCCCGGTTCGGCTGCGCGCAGCGCCGTCACCGAGCCGAAGTGCTTGAGCAGCACCTTGATGCGGGATGCCCCGAGCCCCGGCACCTCGGCGAGCACGGAGGAGATGTCGTTGCGCCGTCGCTTGCGCTGGTGCGTGATCGCGAAGCGGTGCGCCTCGTCACGAAGACGCTGCAGCAGATAGAGCGCCTCGCTGGTACGCGGCAGGATCACCGGGAAATCGTCACCCGGGAGCCACACTTCCTCCAAACGCTTCGCGATTCCGCAGACCGCGATCTCGGTGTGCCCGGCGTCACGGAGGGCCCGGGCCGCTGCTTCCACCTGCGGTTGCCCACCATCGACGAGCAGGAGCTGCGGCGGGTAGGCGAATCGCGGCTTTCGCCGCGCGGTCGCCTCTCCCACGTCTTCTCCGACGACTGCCTCGGTCGTCGGATCGATGACCTCCGGTTCCTCGGGACGATCGAGGTAGGCGAGCCGACGACGAAGCACCTGGTACATCGAGTCGGTGTCATCCGTCGTCTCGGCGATGTTGAAGGAGCGGTACTGGTCCTTGCGGGGAAGACCGTCCTCGAACACGACCATCGATGCCACGACGTTCGTTCCGCCGAGGTGCGAGATGTCGAAGCACTCGATGCGCAGCGGGGCCTCGGACATCCCGAGAGCCTCCTGCAGGTCGGTGAGCGCCTGCGTGCGGGCGACGTAGTCGCTCGTGCGCCGGGTCTTGTAGCGGATCAACGCCTGCTGCGCGTTCAACGTCGCGGTGCGCATGAGGTCTGCCCGCTGCCCGCGCTGCGCGACCGCGATCTCGACTTTCTTGCCGCGACGTTCGCGCAGCCAGACTTCGAGCTCGGCAGCGTCGTCCGGAAGGGTCGGGACGAGGATTCGGCGAGGGACGTCCTGCGCCTCGCCGTATGCCTGCTGCAGCACCTGTTCGACGAGATCACCACTCGAGATGTCGATCTCCTTCTCGATGGTCAGCGCACGCACACCGCGTACCCTGCCGCCGCGGATCACGAAATGCTGCACAGCTGCCGCCAGCTCATCCTCGGCGATGCCGAAGAGATCGGCGTCCTCGTCGGCCGGGAGCACGAGCGCGCTCTTGCCCAGAACTGCTTCGATCGCCGAGAGCTTGTCCCGGTACTTCGCCGCCGCCTCGTAGTCCATCGCCGCCGAGGCAGCCAGCATCCGCTTGGTGAGCTCCCGGGTGAAGCGCTCATCACCGCCGGCCATGAACGCCACGAAGTCATCGACCATGGCCCGGTGCTCCTCGATGCTCACCGTCATAGAGCAGGGGCCGCCGCACTTGCCGATCTGCCCGGGGAAACAGGGCCTGCCGGTCTGCATCGCGCGCTTGTAGCTGGAATCGCTGCAGGTGCGGATCGGGAACGCCTTGATCATCAGATCGATGGTCTCGTGCACCGCCCACACCTTCGGGAACGGGCCGAAGTACCGCGCACCGGGGATCTTGCGATTGCGTGTGACGATCACCCTGGGCGCTTCGTCGGCGAGCGTCACCGCCATGAAGGGATACGACTTGTCGTCTTTGTAGCGCACGTTGAACGGCGGATCGAACTCCTTGATCCACATGTACTCCAGCTGCAGCGAGTCGACGTCCGTCGACACGACCGTCCATTCGACGGATGCCGCTGTCGTGACCATGCGCCGGGTGCGCTCGTGGAGCGTACGCAGCGGGGCGAAGTAGTTCGACAGGCGCTGACGCAGGTTCTTCGCCTTGCCGACATAAAGCACCCGCCCGGACGCATCACGGAAGCGGTACACGCCGGGATCGGTCGGGATCTCCCCCGGCCGCGGCTTGTACGGCAGCACGTCGGCCATCAGCTGGCCTTCCGCGCGGCGCGCCCCTCACCCAGGATCTCGCCGAGGAACAGCCCGGTGTGGCTCGCCTCGACGCGCGCGATCTGCTCCGGGGTTCCGGTGGCGACGATCTGGCCGCCGCCGGAACCGCCCTCGGGGCCGAGATCGATCACCCAGTCGGCCGACTTGATCACATCGAGGTTGTGCTCGATGACGATCACGGTGTTGCCCTTGTCGACCAGTCCGTTCAGCACCTCGAGGAGCTTGCGGACGTCTTCGAAGTGCAGACCCGTCGTCGGCTCGTCGAGCACGTAGATGCTGCGTCCGTTGCTACGACGCTGAAGCTCGGTGGCGAGCTTGACGCGCTGCGCTTCACCACCGGAGAGCGTCGTCGCCGACTGTCCGAGTCGGACGTAGCCGAGCCCGACGTCGACGAGCGTCTTCATGTAACGGTGGATCGCCTGGATCGGCTCGAAGAACTCCGCGGCCTCCTCGATCGGCATCTCGAGCACCTCGGCGATGTTCTTGCCCTTGTAGTGCACGGCCAGCGTGTCGCGGTTGTACCGCTTGCCGTGGCAGACCTCGCAGTCGACGTAGACATCGGGCAGGAAGTTCATCTCGATCTTGATCGTGCCGTCGCCGGAGCATGCCTCGCAGCGGCCACCCTTGACGTTGAAGCTGAAGCGACCGGGCTGATAGCCGCGGACCTTCGCCTCCGGTGTCTCGCTGAAGAGGGTGCGGATGCGATCGAAGACACCCGTGTACGTGGCGGGGTTCGACCGCGGGGTGCGGCCGATCGGCGCCTGGTCGACGTGGACGACTTTGTCGAGGTTGTCGAGTCCGGTCACACGCGTGTGCTTGCCGGGGACCGTGCGAGCCCCGTTCAGCCGCGACGCGAGCACCTGGTACAGGATGTCGTTCACGAGCGAGGACTTGCCGGAGCCGCTGACACCGGTGACGGCGGTGAGCACACCCAGCGGGAAGTCGGCCGTGACGTTGCGGAGGTTGTTGGCCCGAGCGCCGACGACGCTCAGCATCCGCTTCTTGTCGATCTTGCGGCGCTTCGTCGGCAGGGGGATCTCACGGCGACCCGAGAGGTACTCCCCCGTCATCGAGTCGCTGTCGTCGAGCAGAGCCGAATACGGACCCGAATGCACGACCTCGCCACCGTTGACGCCGGCGCCGGGACCGATGTCTACCACCCAGTCGGCCGCTTCGATCGTCTCCTCGTCGTGCTCGACGACGATGAGGGTGTTGCCGAGGTCGCGCAGCTTCAGCAGCGTGTCGATGAGGCGCCGGTTGTCACGCTGGTGGAGTCCGATCGACGGCTCGTCGAGCACGTAGAGGACACCGGTGAGGCCGGAGCCGATCTGCGTGGCCAGGCGGATGCGCTGCGCCTCTCCACCGGACAGGGATCCGGCCGAGCGGCTGAGGTTGAGGTAGGAGAGTCCGACCTGGAGCAGGAAGTCGAGGCGCAGGCGGATCTCGCGCAGCACCTGAGCGGCGATCTTGGCCTCACGGTCGGTGAGCGTGAGCGTCTCCATGAACGCGCGGGCGTCGGCGAGGCTGAGGTGCGAGACTTCGGCGATGGAGTGTCCGTGCACCTGCACGGCCAGCACCTCGGGCTTCAGACGATTGCCGTCGCAGACCGGGCACGGCACTTCGCGGAGGTACTCGCCCCACCGGCTGCGCTGGTTGTCGGACTCCGCCTGCAGATACTGCCGCTCGATGTAGGGGACCACGCCCTCGAAGCCGGAGGCGTAGCGCATCTCGCGTCCGTAGCGGTTCTTCCACTTGACGGTCACCTTGTAGTTCTCGCCGCGCAGGATCGCGTTCTGCACATCGGAGTGCAGCTTGCGCCACGGGGTGTCCAGCGAGAAGTCCAGATCGCGGGAGAGTCCCTCGAGCAGGCGCTCGTAGTACTGGAAGAGGCCCTTGCCCTGAGTGGTCCAGGGGATGATGACGCCCTCGCGGATCGAGAGATCTTCGTCGCCCAGCATCAGGTCGACGTCGACCGACATGCGGGTGCCGAGCCCGGAGCAAGCCGGGCACGCACCGAACGGCGCGTTGAACGAGAACGTGCGGGGCTCGATCTCGGTGAGCGTGAGCGCGTGCCCGTTCGGGCAGGCCAGCTTCTCGGAGAACGTCTGCCATGCGTCGTCGCCCTCGCCGTCGACGTAGTTGATCTGCACCACTCCGCCGGCGAGACCGAGCGCGGTCTCGACCGAATCGGTCACGCGGCCGAGGATGTCATCAGACGCCACGAGGCGGTCGACGACCACCGCGATGTCGTGCTTGTAGCTCTTCTTGAGCGTCGGCGGCTCGGCGAGTTGGACGAGATCTCCGTCGACGATGGCACGCGAGTAGCCCTTCGCACCCAGTTCGCGGAACAGGTCGACGAACTCGCCCTTCTTCTGGGAGACGATCGGTGCGACGACCTGGTAGCGGGTGCGCTCCGGAAGTTCCATGAGCTGATCGGCGATCTGCTGCACGGTCTGACGCTGGATGCGTTCACCGCATTCGGGACAGTGCGGGATACCGATGCGCGCCCAGAGCAGGCGCATGTAGTCGTAGATCTCGGTGATCGTGCCGACGGTGGACCGCGGGTTGCGGTTGGTCGACTTCTGGTCGATCGAGACGGCCGGGCTGAGGCCCTCGATGAAATCGACGTCGGGGCGGTCGACCTGCCCGAGGAACTGGCGCGCGTACGCGCTCAGCGATTCGACGTAGCGACGCTGCCCCTCGGCGAAGATCGTGTCGAACGCGAGACTCGACTTGCCCGACCCGGACAGGCCGGTGAACACGACCAGCGAGTCGCGGGGGATGTCGATGTCGACGTTCTTGAGATTGTGGACGCGGGCACCGCGGACACTGAGTTTTCCTGGGGAAGCAACGGGGACGATGGGCACCGAACAAGTCTACGAGGGACCACGGACATCGGCTCCGACTCCGGCATCCACTCCGGTCTCTCCCCCGCCCGAGGCCGTGTGCGCCGGCTCACCGTCCGACCGTTTCGCCGCCCGCAGAGCGAGGAGCACACCCATGACCAGGGCCGCGGCCGCGACCGGCGCAAGCCACTCCGTTCCACGGTCGACACCGCTCGGTGCTAGCAGCCACATCGCGAACACCAGCGGCTGCGACAGGAGCTGCACGATGCCGAAACGCAGGAGGGTCGGCCCCAGCACCCGCAGAGCGAGGCGCGACCGCAACGGCACGACCAGGCTCAGCGCGGCGAGGACGTGGATCGCGTGCACGAGTAGGAGCGCAAGAGCCGTCCGGCCCGGGGACGGCTCCGTGAGGATCACCCCGAACGGGAGGCATGCCGCAGCCGCCCACGCCGCGAGTGTGCGCGGGATGACGACGGCGACGACGACCGCGACAACGGCGATCGCCTGCCAGAGCGGGAACGGGACCAGCGTCACCGCCCCGACCGCGACCACGCCGACGAGCAGCAGCCGGACCGTGACCCCGGGTACGGCACCCGGCACCTGAATCTGCCGGATCGCGCGACTCATCGTCGCACCGCCCTCATCCGCTGCTGGCGCAGGTCCGCCAATCGCATGGCGGCATCGACGTCGGGCGCCGCCCACGACACCACCTCGATGCCCGCATGGCGCAGCTCGGTCAGGATGTCGGTGCGCTCCGCGAGGACGGTGCGCAACGCGATGTGCTGCTCCCGAGTGAGGCGTGACGCGTCTGGCGTCGGAAGGACGTCCACCGCGACGACGGCGTGGCCGGACGCTCGCCATCGGGTCGCCAGCTGGGCAGCCACCCCGTCGAAGAAGGTCGAGAGCACGAACACGATGGAGCCGGAGGGGACGACGGGTGATCGGCGATAGGGCGAGCCGTCGGTACTCGGACCGGTCGCGGCGATGACATCGCGCACCCGGGCGAGGTGTCGTGCTCCTCCGCCCGAAGGGATGCTCCGCCCGCCGCTCGACAGCGCGTGGTAGGCGATCCTGTCGCCCGCGCCGACGGCCGTGGTCGCGATCGACAAAGCCGCTTCTCGGGCGAGGTCCAGCGAGGTCACGCCGGACCGGTCGGGGTCGGCGGCGCCCCAGCCCGCGACCACGACACCGAGATCCTCTGCCGTGTCCACCGCGATGACGACCGACGAATCGCTCAGGGTGTTGTTCCGTCGCACGAGGAGCTCGCCGGGCCGCTGGGCAGCCCGGGCAGTGGCCCGCCAGTCGACGCGGCGCAGCTCGTCACCCGGCGCGAACGGATGGATGTCGCGGAAGTCGCCACCCTGCCCCGGGCGTCCGCCCTCATGAGCGCCATGAAGCCCGGTGAGTCGCGGTGCCACGGGGAGTCCCGCGAGCCGGAGTACGCGCGGCGGCGTGTTCCACCGGATACCGGCGGCCGGAGCCTCCTCCGTGATCCAGGCGCCGTCCTGCGCCACGCACCGCGCCGTCACGCTCAACAGATCCAAGGGGCCGGAATGCTGAAGGCGTGTCCTCGTGGTGACCACGGATCGACCGACGCCGACATCTGCGAGTCGCTGCGGGCCCCTGTCCTGCGCGACGGCGAGCTGCACCCAATCCGCATCGACGTGGATGTCGAGGTCGCCCCATGCCTCCGCCTGCTCACCGCCCACGCCAGCCTGCGCGCGCAGTTCGACCCGCAGATCGGCCGTCGCAGGCCGGCGCACCAGCATCCAGGCCGTCGTCAGCGCGAGAGGCAGGCCGATGCCGATGATGTCCGGCCGCGAGAAGGCGAGCCCCGCCGCGACGAGCAGCGCCGCCCCGGCCACACCGATCGCGACGACGGGGGTCCGCCGCCAGCGGAGAGTCGTGCGCTCGGAGACGCGGATCGGATCGGTCATCGCACCGCGGAGACGGTCGGCGGCACCGACGTCTTCGCGACGACCGCCGCGACGACCGCTCGGGGATCCACGCCCTGCGCCCAGGCCTGCGGGGTGAGGGTGAGGCGGTGCGCGAGCACGGGCTCCGCGATGCGTTTGATGTCGTCCGGTCGCACATACGCACGTCCGTCCAGTGCCGCGAGAGCGCGTCCGAGCAGCACCAGGGACTGCGAGCCGCGTGGAGAGGCGCCCACCGAGACGTTCACCGCCTCGCGTGTGGCGCGGACCAGCTCGACGCAGTAGCGGGCGACATCCGCGTCGACGTGGATCCGTTCCACCGCTCGCTGGATCGCCAGCAAGCCGTCGCCGTCGACGACCGGTTCGACGGACACGTCGGGCGACTGTCGTCGCACCCGGTCCAGGATGATGCGGGTCTCGTCGTCCGCGTCTGGATAGCCGACCGAGAGTCGCACCATGAAGCGGTCGAGCTGGGCCTCGGGAAGCGCGTAGGTCCCCTCGTACTCGATCGGATTCGATGTGGCGATGACGTGGAACGGCCGGGGCAGTGGGAAGCTGTTGCCCTCGACGGTGACCTGACGCTCGGCCATCGCCTCGAGCATCGCCGACTGCGTCTTGGGGGTGGTGCGGTTGATCTCGTCCGCCAGCAGCAGTCCGGTGAAGATGGGCCCCGGCCGGAACGGGAACTCGCCCGTCGCCGGCGCGTACACGTACGACCCTGTGACGTCACCGGGGAGCATGTCGGGAGTGCACTGCAAGCGCCGGAAGTCCAGGCCCAGCGCAGAGGCCAGGCTCCGCGCTGCGAGTGTCTTGCCGAGTCCCGGGACGTCTTCGAACAGCACGTGACCACCGGCGAAGATCGCGGCCAGGGCGATCGTGACCGGCTCGTCCATGCCGACGACGACTGCGCCGACGCTCTCCCGCACTCGACGCCCGAGGGCGGCGATCTGTGTGACGTCTTCCGTGTTCATCGGTTCTCCTCTGTGCCGACTTTCGCGGCGGTCTGGGGGTCTGAGTTCGCGGGGACCTCGGTGGTGATGCGCTCGACCGCGTCGAGGACCCGCTCGAGATCGGCAGCCTGAACCTCGCGATTGTGCAGAGAGTCACGTACTCCCGGCCCGAGGAGCGCGTCGATCGCCGCGTGTTGAGCGGGGTCGTCGAGGTCGAGCCCCCGGTGGGCCAGTCGTCGCCGCAGCACGTTCTGCACCCGACGGACGACCACGTGCCCGGCGACACCGGTGCGCGAGTTGATCGACCAGGCGAGCCGAGACACCTCGGAGCCGAGCTCCGCACGTCGGCGTCGCTCCGGGGGCCAGAGGGAGGCTTCGTCGAAGAAGACCTGACGGCTCACGAGCGCGATCGTCAGCACGATCAGCAGCCAGGACGCGGCGAACAGCGTCGGCACGCCGAGTGCGCCGAGCAGCACGAGGACCACGGCCGCGACAGCCGCCCCGACTCCCAGGAGAATCAGCCGTCCCTTCATCGCCACCCCGCCTGGATGCCACGTAGACACGCTGCTGCCGTGGCGCGGTCGCGTTCCTCCGCGACGAGACCGCCGAAACGGACCTGTTCGTACAGTCCGAGCAGCGCGACGACATCAGCCGCGATTCCCGCGCGGCGTCCGATGATCCGGACCGTGAACTCGGACGGCGTCTCGTGCGGGGCCCGACCGGCACCGGCATCCGTCGCCGATTCCTCCAGACCGACCCACGCGGCGACGATGCTGTCACCCGGCGCCGGGTCGACATCGATCGTCCGCAGCGCTTCGTCGATCCCTCTTCGGATGATCGCGGCGTCGGGCTCGGCATCCGTCCCGGCGATGACCACGCTCATCGCGTCGACGGCGGCCGCCTCGCGCCTCTCGAGCGGTCGATCTCGCCAGAGTCCGCGCAGGTAGCGGACCAGCATGCGCGCGCCGAAGAACAGCAGCGTCAGCACCGCGATCGCGACGAGGACCGCCAGGATCACCTTGAACAGTGGCGATTCCTCGGTCTGTTCCATCGGCCCGGGCGTCATCTCGGCGGGCGCCGGCTCGGAGGTCCCGACGTCGACGAGTTCCGTTCCACCGCCCGGCAGCGGGCGGAACTGCGGAAGGCCCTGCTCCGCTGCTACGAACATGACGACGGCGAAGAAACCCGCGACTGCGACGAGAGGCAGCAGAACCCGGAGCACGCGCGAGCCGCCGACGCGCCGGTCCCCGGAAACCGGGGCTTCGTGGCGCGACATGACTCCACCCTAGGACGCGACTCCCGAGGAATCCGTCGTCGGGACGCGAGCCGCGCTCGGCGGAGTCGGTCGGACTCAGCCGAGATCGGGACGCCGCCCGGCGAACGGACCGAGGCCGTCGCGGAGTGCGGCGACCTCATCGATACCCATGCCGACCGCCGCCATGACCTGGTGCGGAACGTCTACAGCCCGTTCGCGCAGCGCCGCGCCCGCCGCGGTCAGGGTGATCTCCAGACGCCGCTCGTCCTCACTGCTTCGCTGTCGGGCCACGAGGCCTTCTGCTTCGAGCCGCTTGACCAGGGGCGATGCCGTCGCGGGTTCCAGAGCGAGATCCAGAGCGAGATCGTTCAGCGTCCGCGGCGCCCGCTCCCACAGGGCGAGCATCACGAGGTACTGCGGGTGCGTGAGACCCAGAGGCTCGAGGATCGGGCGGTAGAGGGCGACGACGTTGCGCGCCGCGGTCACCAGGGCGAAGCACAGCTGGTTCTCCAGCTTGAGCAGGTCGTCTGTAGCCGTCACAACCTCGACTATACATCTGCACTAATCATTAGTACACTAAGCAACATGGCACAGGACCCGGACCGCCCACCCCTTCGCACCCGCATTCGCGAAGCAGGTGGCCTCTATTCCTGGGTGAACACCAATCTCATCCGGCTCGCCGGTCCTGCCTCCGTCGGCCCGTATGAGAAGACTCCCCCACCGAGCGCCGCAGAACGCGCCGAACGCGCGTGCCCGCTGTGCGGCGCCCCGATGACGCAGCACGAGATCGACCGCTCGGGTCCCAAGCCTCTGATGCACTGCCCGTAGGGTCAGTCCTGGTTGGATCCATCGGTCGCCGAGCCGGAGGACTCGCGCGCGACGTCGAGCCAGAACATCAGACCGCCGTCGTCCTCGATGACCTCGGGCGAGACGTCGAGCCATCCGGATCCCATCGTGCGCGAGCCCATCACCGCCCGGGCGACACCCGTGCGCGTCACGAGCGCCGCTCCGTTCTCGTCGTCGACACGCACCAGAAGCACGCCGCCCGGCCGCGCTCCGAGAAGGATGCGCCCGTCGTCGAGGAAAGCCCGGGTTCCGAACATCCGCCGCTCCTCGATTCCGACGTCGGCGCTCAGCAGTGTCCGGATCCGATCGGCCAGCTCGTTCCCCGCAGCATCCATGGTCCGAGTCGCGCCTTACGCGTGCCCCGCGCGTTCCATCGCCCGCAGCTCCTTCTTGAGGTCTTGCACCTCGTCGCGCAGGCGTCCGGCGAGCTCGAATTTCAACTCCGCGGCTGCCGCAAGCATCTGGTCGGATAGATCCTGGATCGTGGCTTCGAGCTGTTGCGCTCCCTCGGCCGCGATGCCCGTGCGACGCAGGTTGGGCGTCGGCGACTTGCCCTTGCCCGATGCGCGACCACGGCCCGACATCATCTCCGCCGTGTCTGCGCCTTCGCGGGCGAGCACCTCGGTGATGTCCGCGATGCGTTTGCGGAGGGGCTGCGGGTCGATGCCGTGCTCCTTGTTGTACGCGACCTGCTTCTCGCGGCGACGATCCGTCTCCTCGATCGCCTTCGCCATCGAGTCGGTCATCTTGTCGGCGTACATGTGCACTTCGCCCGAGACGTTTCGGGCGGCGCGACCGATGGTCTGGATGAGTGAGGTCCCCGACCGCAGGAAGCCCTCCTTGTCGGCATCCAGGATCGCCACGAGCGAGACCTCCGGAAGATCGAGACCTTCACGCAGCAGGTTGATGCCGACCAGCACGTCGTACACGCCGGCACGCAGCTCACTGAGGAGTTCGACACGACGCAGCGTGTCGACATCGGAGTGCAGGTAGCGCACGCGCACACCGTGCTCCCCGAGGAAGTCGGTCAGCTCTTCGGCCATCTTCTTCGTGAGGGTCGTGACGAGAACCCGCTCGTCCCGCTCGACGCGGACGCGGATCTCCTCCAGCAGGTCGTCGATCTGCCCCTTCGACGGTTTGACGACGATGTGCGGGTCGACCAGACCGGTGGGACGGATGATCTGCTCGACGATGCCGTCGGCGATCCCCATCTCGTATTTGCCGGGCGTGGCCGACAGATAGACGGTCTGTCCGATCCGGTTCTTGAACTCGTCCCATCGCAGCGGGCGGTTGTCCATCGCGCTCGGCAGCCGGAAACCGTGATCGACGAGGGTGCGCTTGCGGGACGCGTCTCCCTCGTACATCGCGCCGATCTGGGGCACGGTGACGTGCGACTCGTCGATGACCAGCAGGAAGTCGTCGGGGAAGAAGTCGAGCAGCGTGTGCGGCGGCTCCCCCGGCATGCGCCCGTCCATGTGACGCGAGTAGTTCTCGATCCCCGAGCAGAAGCCCAACTGCTGCAGCATCTCGAGATCGAACGTGGTGCGCATGCGCAGACGCTGCGCCTCGAGGAGCTTGCCCTGCCGCTCGAACTCGGCCAGGCGCTCTTCCAGCTCGTGCTCGATCGTGCCGATGGAACGCTGGATCACATCGGTGCCGGCGACGTAGTGAGACGCCGGGAAGATCGGGACGGCGTCGAGTTTCTCGATCACCTCGCCCGTGAGCGGGTGGAGCGAGTACAGGGCCTCGATCTCGTCGCCGAACAGCTCGATACGGATGGCGTGCTCTTCGTAGACGGGGATGATCTCGATCGTGTCGCCGCGTACCCGGAAGTTGCCTCGCGAGAAGTCGACGTCGTTGCGGTTGTACTGCATCGCGATGAACTGGCGGATCAGCGCGTCGCGGTCGTATCGCTCCCCCACCTGCAGGGCCACCATGGCGCGCAGATACTCTTCGGGAGCGCCGAGTCCGTAGATGCAGGAGACGGTCGAGACCACGATCACGTCGCGACGGCTCAGCAGCGAGTTCGTCGTCGAATGCCGCAGCCGCTCGACCTCGGAGTTGATCGACGAGTCCTTCTCGATGAAGGTGTCTGTCTGTGGAACGTAGGCCTCCGGCTGGTAGTAGTCGTAGTACGAGACGAAGTACTCGACGGCGTTGTTCGGCATGAGCTCGCGGAATTCGTTGGCCAATTGGGCCGCGAGCGTCTTGTTGTGCGCGAGCACGAGCGTGGGCCGCTGCACCTGCTCGACGAGCCAGGCCGTGGTTGCCGACTTTCCCGTACCCGTCGCTCCGAGCAGCACGACGTCGGTCTCGCCCGCATTGATCCGCGCCGCCAGATCGGCGATCGCCGCCGGCTGGTCGCCGGCGGGCGCGTACTCGCTGATGACCTCGAAGGGGCGGACACTGCGCGTGGGTTGCATACCTCCAGCGTATGCCGCCCCTCCGACATCGAGGCCGTCAGGCAACGATGGTCGCCGTCTTCACGTGCCCGGGTAAGATCACTGCTGCCGGAGCCGCCCCCAGAGCGCGTCGGTCTGCTCGTACGTGCGCTCCAGGGTTCCTGCCGTGTCGATCACGACATCCGCGATGGCGAGCCGCCTCTCGTCGGAGACCTGAGCGTCCACCCTCTCCTGCGCCGCTTTCTCTTCCATGCTCCGCAGCTCGGTCAGCCGCTGGAGCCGCACCGCCGCGGGGGCGTGCGCGACCACGATCAGGTCCCACGGATCGTCGACTCTGGCCTCCACCAGCAGGGGGACGTCGTAGACGACCACGGCATCCGCATCAGTAGTGAACGCCGCATCGAATCGGCGCTGCGACTCCTCCCGAACGGCGGGGTGCACGATCGCGTTCAGCTGAGCGAGCAGCTCGGGGTCTCCGAAGACCTTCGCACCCAGGGCTGCGCGGTCGAGCGCGCCCTCGCCGTCGATCATCGATGCTCCGAACGTCTCCGCTATTCGCTCCAGCACCGGCGAGCCCGGCGCCTGCACGTCGCGGACGATCTGGTCGGCGTCGACGATCACCGCACCGTGCTCCGCCAGTCGCCGGGCGATGGTCGATTTCCCCGAGGCGATGCCGCCGGTGAGCGCGATGAGTGGCATGTCGCCAGTCTATGTTTCGATCCGATTGATGCTCAGCGGGCGAGCAGCTGGCGCCGCGAGCTGATCACGCCGGTGTCGAACCCGGCGAGGTGCAGACCGCCGTGGAATCGCGCGTGTTCGATCTTGATGCAACGATCCATCACCACCGACATCCCTGCCGCCTCGGCGACCGCCGCAGCGTCTTCATTCCATGAGCCGAGCTGCAGCCAGAGCGTCTGCGCGCCCGCCTCGATTGCCTCCTGCGCGACACCCGGAAGGTCGTCGTGCCGGCGGAACACATCCACGATGTCGGGGACGACGGGAAGGTCGCTCAGCGACGCGTAGACCGGCTGCCCGAGGATCTCGGTCTCGCGCGGGTTGACGAGATAGACGTCGTAGCCGGTGCTGGAGAGGAGGTAGGTCGTCACGAAGTACGACGCCCTCGCCGGGTTGTTCGACGCCCCCACGATCGCGATGGATTTGGCCCGCCGGAGCAGTCCGAAGCGCTCCTGTTGGCTCGGGCCGACCCAGCTCCGCTCGGGATGAGCTGCGGGCGCACCGGGCAGCGCACAGGCCACCCCGTCCGACACCGCCGGAACAGCGCAGGACTCTGCGGTGGCCGTCTGCGTCTCGCTCATCGGTTCGCTCCTGTCGCGGTCGTGAGGGCCTGGTCGAGATCCCAGATGATGTCTTCGGCGTCTTCGAGACCCACCGAGATGCGGATCAGGTCGGGGCGCACGCCGGCGGCGACGAGCTGCGCCTCGGTGAGTTGGCGATGCGTCGTCGAGGCCGGGTGGATCACGAGGGTGCGAGCGTCGCCGATGTTGGCGAGATGCGAGGCGAGCTGCAGGTTCTCGATCAGCGTCTCCCCCGCTTTCCGGCCATCTTCCGCCGCGA
Organism: Microbacterium sp. Mcb102; assembly: GCF_024519805.1. NCBI lineage: Bacteria > Bacillati > Actinomycetota > Actinomycetes > Micrococcales > Microbacteriaceae > Microbacterium > Microbacterium sp. Mcb102. The sequence continues at coordinate 1,131,463 of NZ_JALJRG010000001.1, forward strand.
CGCCGAACGCGAACACCGAACCGGGGCCGAGCGGCAGGTACTTCGCCGCCCGATCGTGGTGCGGATGCTCTTCGAGACCCGCCCACGTCACGTAGGCGACCCGCGGATCGGAGGCGAGCCAGTCGGCGACGATGCGTGCATTCGCGAGGTGAGCATCGATGCGCTGCGGAAGCGTCTCGATGCCTTGGAGAAGATTGAAGGCCGACTGCGGGCTGAGTGCCGGGCCGATGTCGCGCAGTTGCTCCGAGCGAAGCTTGGTGAGGAATCCGTACTCCCCGAAGTTGTCCCACCATTTGATGCCGCCGTAGGAGTCCACGGGCTCGGTCATCTGCGGGAACTTGCCATTGCCCCAGTCGAACGTCCCCTTCTCGATGACGACGCCGCCGAGGGTGGTGCCGTGCCCGCCCAGGAACTTCGTCACGGAGTGGATCACGATGTCGGCGCCGTGCTCGAGCGGCCGTGCCAGGTAGGGCGTGGCGAGAGTCGCGTCCACCACGAGGGGAACCCCGGCCTCATGGGCGACGGCGGCCAGTCCTTCGATGTCGGCGATCTCCCCGGACGGGTTGCCGATCATCTCGACGTAGACGACCTTGGTCTCCGGACGGATGGCCGCCGCATAGTCGGCAGGGTCGGAGGACGCGACGAACGTCGTCTCCACGCCGAACCGTCGCAGCGTCACGTCGAGTTGCGTCACGGTCCCGCCGTAGAGCTGAGCCGCAGCGACGACGTGGTCGCCGGCCCCGACGAGGGCCGCGAACGTGATGAACTCGGCGCTCATGCCCGATGCGGTCGCGACGGCGCCGATGCCGCCTTCAAGCGATGCCAGGCGCTCCTCCAGTGCGGCGACCGTGGGGTTGCCGATCCGCGAGTAGATGTTGCCGTACTTCTGCAGGGCGAACAGGTTCCCCGCATCCGCCGCATCCTCGAAGACGAACGAGGTCGTCTGGTAGATCGGCACCGCTCGGGCACCGGTCGCCGCGTCGGGCGTGCCACCGGCGTGCAGGGCTCTGGTGCGAAATCCGAAGCGGTGTTCTTCCGTCATGCTGTCCTCAGTTCGGCGGCGGCGAGCACGTCGGCGATGTCGTCGACGGCCCAGGGGTTCTGCAGCGATGTGGTGTCCCCGAGGGGGCCGGGGTCGCGGCCGGCTCTGCGATCCTGCTCGGCCTCCCACAACTGTGCCAGGAGTCTGCGCATGATCTTGCCCGAGCGGGTCTTCGGCAGGTCGGGCACGATCACGATGTGCTTCGGCTTGGCGACGGGGCCGATGGATCGTGCGACCTGGGTGCGCAGGTCGGATGGGGTGATCTCTGCCCGGCCGGACGGGGTGACGAAGGCGACGACGGCCTGTCCGGTGACCGGATCGGACACGCCGGCGGACCCGGCCTCCCCCACGGTGTCGTGTGCGACCAGAGCCGATTCGATCTCGATCGTGGAGAGTCGGTGTCCCGAGACGTTCACGACGTCGTCGAGTCGGCCGAGGATCCAGATGTATCCGTCGGCGTCCCTGGTCGCTCCGTCACCGGCCACGTAGAACCCGCCGTGGTCACCCCTACCTGCGAACGTCGACCAGTAGGCGTCGCGATAGCGGGCGGGGTCACCCCACACGGTCCTGGCCATTCCGGGCCAGGGTCTGCGGACCACGAGGGTGCCCGAGCGGCCGGGCGCGACCTCGTCGCCCCGCTCGTCCACCACCGCCGCATCGATGCCCGGGAGCGGGACCGAGGCAGAGCCCGGCTTGAGGGCGGTGACTCCCGGGAGCGGGGCGATCATCGCCGCGCCGGTCTCGGATTGCCACCAGGTGTCGATGACGGGCAGTTCGTCGCGGCCGAAGTTGCGTCGGAACCACACCCAGGCTTCCGGGTTGGTCGCCTCCCCGACGGTGCCGAGCAGTCGCAGGGTGGAGAGGTCGTGGCCCTGTGGCAGCTCCGCACCGAACCAGGTCATGAACGTGCGGATCAGAGTGGGCGCCGTGTAGTAGACGGTCACCCCGTAGCGCTCGATGATCTCGAGGTGGCGTTCCCGGTGCGGTGCGTCGGGAGTTCCCTCGTAGACGACTTGCGTGAGTCCATTCGACAGCGGACCGTAGATCTCGTAGGTGTGCGCCGTGACCCACGCGAGGTCTGCGGTACACCAGTGCACGTCGTCGGGCTTCGCGTCGAAATGGGCCCAGTGCGCCCAGCTCGCGTGCGTCAGGTACCCGCCGGACGTGTGCACCAGCCCCTTCGGCTTCCCCGTCGTGCCGGACGTGTAGATGATGAAGAGCGGATGCTCGGCGTCGAAGGATTCCGCCTCGTGCTCCGGCGACGCCGTGTCGACGACGTCATGCCACCACACGTCGCGATCGTCCGTCCACGGGACGTCCTGACCGGTGCGGCGCAGGACGAGGACGTGCTCGAGGTCAGGAAGATCCGCCGCGGCGACGTCGGCCGTCGACTTCACCTCGGTGGCGGTGCCGCGGCGATACTGACCGTCACTCGTGACCAGCAGCTTCGCGCCGGTGTCAGCGAGACGGAACCGCACGGCTTCGGCCGAGAAGCCACCGAAGACGAGCGAATGCACGGCGCCGATCCGCGCACAGGCGAGAGTGATCACGATCGTCTCGACGAGCACGGGGAGGTAGATCACGACGCGGTCCCCGGGACGGATGCCGAGAGCTGTGAGCGCGTTGGCGGCCTGCGACACGCGGCGCTGCAGATCGGCGTAAGTGACCGAGAGGCGGTCGCCCGGCTCCCCCTCGAAATGCAGGGCCACCTTGTCGCCGCGTCCGGCGTCGACGTGACGGTCCACGCAGTTGACCGCGACGTTGAGTCTGCCGCCGACGAACCAGCGCGCCGCCGGAACGGCATCGCTGACCGGCGGGTCCCATTCGTGGGCGGTGTTCCACGGCTCGGACCAGTCCAGGCGGCGCGCGGCCTCTTCCCAGAACGCGATCGGATCCGCGGCGGCGCGCGCATACGCCTCCGCGGTGACGTTCGCGTCGCTGAATCCGCCGCCGGGCGCGTACACACGCGACTCCTGCAGTCGAGCCTCGGTCACCCTCACACCCACCGACGGAGCAGGTATTTCTCGACCAGCACGAGGATCCCGTTGGTGAGCGTGCCCAGAAGTGCGAGCAGCACGATCGAGAGCAGGATGCGGTCCACGCGCCCGCTGCTCTGCGACTCGGTCAGCAGGAAGCCCAGGCCCATGGACGCTGCGATGAGTTCTGCGGCGACGAGGAACAGCCACGCTTGCGCGAGTGCCAGACGCAGCCCGGACACGACGGACGGCACCACCGCCGGCAGCTGCACGATGCGGAACAGCGACCAGCCGCGCAGGCTGAACGAACGCCCGGCTTCGACGAGCTGCGGATCGACGTGTCGGAGCGCCGACGAGACCGTCGTATACACCGGGAAGAACGCACCGATCGCGATCAGAGTGACCTTCGACTCCTCGCCGATCTGCATCCAGAGGATGAGGAGCGGCACCCAGGCCAGCGACGGCACGGCGCGGACTGCGGTGAGTGTCGGACTGAGAAGCACCTCTCCCAGCCGGGAGAGCCCGACGATGCCGGCCGCGGCCAACCCGATGACGGATCCGATCGCGAAACCGAGCAGCACGCGCTGCACCGAGATCGCGATGTGCGTCCAGAGCTGTCCGGTCTCGGCCAGCTCCACACCGGCCTGGAACACCGACGCCGGTGTGGGCAGGCGGTACGGCGGCACCATCCCGCTCGTCGTCACCACCTGCCAGGCCGTCAGGATGATCACGGGCAGCAGGAGACCGGCGATGAACCGCACGACCGGCCGGTCCCACGAGCGCCGCGTAGCCCCGCTCCGGGGCTGTGACGTGCCCTTCGCGAAGTCGAGCGCGTCCCGAGACTCCTCGGGAACGATCAGTCGGTCGGGAATGGTCACTCGCCGTCGACCGCCTTCTTCGCGAACGTGTCGTTCACGATCGATGAGAGCGCCTTGTCGACGGAGTCCTTGCCGCCCTGCACGTCACCGGACTCGACGAGAACGGGCGCGATCTTCTCGAGCACCGCGATCTGGTCGTCACCGGGGACGCCGCTCACGTCGAGGTTCGAGCGCTCCTCGATCACCGTGGTGGCGACTTCGGGGTCGATGCCGGCGACCTCGGCGAGCAGCGCGGCAGTCTCCTCGGGGTTCTCGAGCGCCCACTCTCGCGCCTGCTCGTACGCGTCGACGACAGCCTGTGCGAGGTCGGGATGGTTCGTGATGAAGTCCTCGGTGGCGTTGAGGAAGCCGTACGTGTTGAAGTCGACATTGCGGTAGATGAGCTGGTCACCCGACTCCACCTCGGCCGCGGCCATGATCGGGTCGAGTCCCGCCCAGGCGTCCACGGAGCCACCGTCGAGCGCGGCTCGGCCGTCGGCGTGCTGCAGGTTCTGCACCTCGACGTCGGAGAGCGACAGGCCGCCCTCCTCGAGTGCCTGCAGGAGGAAGAAGTAGGGGTCGGTGCCCTTGGTGGCGGCGACGGACGCGCCCTTGAGGTCTTCGAGGCCGGTGATGTCGCTGTCCGGGCCTACGACGATGGCAGACCACTCGGGCTGCGAGTAGATGTCGATGACCTGGATGGGCGAGCCGTTCGCCCGAGCGAGCAGTGCGGCCGATCCTGCCGTCGAGCCGACATCGACGGAGCCGGAGCGCAGCAGTTCGTTGGCCTTGTTCGAGCCGGCGGACTGCACCCACTCGACCTCGACGTCATCGCCGAGGATCTCCTCGAGGATGCCCTGGTCCTTGACGACCAGACTCAGCGGGTTGTAGGTGGCGAAGTCGATCGACAGGGTGTCCGCCGACCACTCGGTCGTGCCCGGTGTGCTCTCGGTGTCCGATGCCTTGGCATTCTCTCCGGCCACGCACCCGGTCGCGACGAGCATCATCGTCCCGGCGATCGCGATCGCGGGGATGATTCGGCGTGTGGTGGTGCTCATCGGGACTCCTCGGTGATGCGGTGGTGGGTGTCGACGCCGAGTCCTTCGAGAAGGTCGGCGCGCAGGTCGGCGAGGCCACGGTCGGCGCGGTCGCGGGGACGGACGCCCGGCACGGAGATCGTGCGGGCGATGGATTGGTCGTCGTCGGCGCCCGTGCCCGAGCTGTCCAGCGTGCGCAGCAGCAGCACGCGGTCGGCGAGGTAGAGCGCCTCTTCGACGTCGTGGGTGACCAGCAGGATCGTGGTGGGCTCGGCCGCATGGATCTTCAGGAGCAGATCGTGCATGCGCAGACGCGTCAGGGCGTCGAGCGCGCCGAACGGCTCATCGAGCAGCAGCACCCCGGGGTTTCGGGCGAGCGCCCGGGCCAGGGAGGCGCGCTGGGCCATACCGCCGGAGACCTCGCGCGGGCGCTGGTCGGCCGCGTGCTCGAGCCCCACGAGGTGCAGCAGCTCGCGCACTCGCTCACGGCCGACACGGCGGGCGGTTCCTCGCGGCAGGCCGAGCTCGATGTTCTGGGCGATGGTGCGCCATGGGAGCAGTCGCGGCTCCTGGAAGGCGATGGCGGTCCGCTCGTCGACGTCGGCGACACCGATGTCGTCGAGGAGGATGCGTCCGCTCGTCGGAGCATCCAGTCCGCCGACGAGACGGAGGAGGGTGGACTTGCCGCACCCGGAGGGACCGACGACCGCGAGGATCTCCCCGGCCGCGATGTGGAGGTCGATGCCGCGGAGCACGTCGCGCCTCCCGCGCGGCAGCGCGAAGGAACGGTCGATCCCGTCGAGACGGACAGCCTGCGCAGTTCCTGCCGACGGCGAAGCGTCAGCGGTGCGCGACGCGGGCAGCAGAGCAGTCATAACCCCATGCTGGCGGGGCGGACCGATTGTTACGAATGCCGACGTAATGTTCCGTCACGCAAAAGCAGCAGCACCCCGGAAAAGCGAAACGGGCCGCCACACCCGCCCGAAGGCGAGGTGGCGACCCGATTCAGAGTGCTGCTTAAGCGTTGCCGCCCGAGAGCTTCTCGCGCAGAGCCGCGAGAGCCTCGTCGTCGGCGAGGGTGCCGGCGCCGGCGACCTCGCTGGTGAAGGACTGGCCTCCGCCGAAGTCCTCTCCGGCTGCGGCCTCGGCCTCGGCCGCCTTGACGACCTGAGCCTTGTGCGCCTCCCAGCGAGCCTGGGCTGCAGCGTACTCCTGCTCCCATGCCTCGCGCTGGGCGTCGAAGCCTTCCTTCCACGCACCGGTCTCGGCGTCGAAGCCCTCCGGGTACTTGTACTCGCCGTTCTCGTCGTACTCGGCGAGCATGCCGTAGAGAGCCGGGTCGAACTCGGTGCCGTTGGGGTCGACCGACTCGTTGGCCTGCTTCAGCGACAGCGAGATGCGGCGACGCTCGAGGTCGATGTCGATGACCTTGACGAAGACCTCTTCGCCGACCGACACGACCTGCTCGGCCAGCTCGACGTGCTTGCTGGAGAGCTCGGAGATGTGGACGAGGCCCTCGATGCCGTCTGCGACGCGGACGAACGCACCGAACGGAACGAGCTTGGTGACCTTACCCGGCGTGACCTGACCGATCGCGTGGGTGCGGGCGAAGACCTGCCACGGGTCTTCCTGCGTCGCCTTCAGCGACAGGGAGACGCGCTCGCGGTCGAGGTCGACCTCGAGGATCTCGACGGTGACCTCCTGGCCCACCTCGACGACCTCGGAGGCGTGCTCGATGTGCTTCCAGGACAGCTCGGAGACGTGCACGAGGCCGTCCACGCCACCCAGGTCGACGAACGCACCGAAGTTGACGATCGACGACACGACACCCTTGCGGACCTGACCCTTGTGCAGGTTGTTCAGGAACGTGGTGCGCGACTCCGACTGCGTCTGCTCGAGCAGCGCGCGACGGCTGAGGACGACGTTGTTGCGGTTCTTGTCGAGCTCGAGGATCTTGGCCTCGATCTCCTGGCCGAGGTACGGCGTGAGGTCGCGGACGCGACGCAGCTCGATGAGCGACGCCGGCAGGAAGCCACGGAGGCCGATGTCGACGATGAGTCCACCCTTGACGACCTCGATGACCGTACCGGTGACGACGCCGTCGTTCTCCTTGATCTTCTCGACGTCTCCCCAGGCACGCTCGTACTGTGCGCGCTTCTTGGAGAGGATCAGACGGCCTTCCTTGTCCTCCTTCTGGAGAACGAGGGCCTCGACCAGGTCGCCGACAGCGACGACCTCGTTGGGGTCGACGTCGTGCTTGATCGAGAGCTCGCGCGAGGGGATGACACCCTCGGTCTTGTAGCCGACATCGAGGAGGACCTCATCGCGGTCGATCTTGACGATCGTGCCTTCGATGATGTCGCCGTCGTTGAAGAACTTCAGGGTCTTCTCGACCGCGGCCAGGAAGTCCTCAGCAGATCCGATGTCGTTGATGGCGACCTGCTTGGTGGCCGGGGCGGTCGTTGCGGTAGTCATGTAGTGGGTTGTCCTTGTTGAATGGAGACTCGGGCTGAGACTCAACGGCCGCGCACGGCCGACTGCATGCTTCTCAGCGGTTGGATTTTGGTTTTCTCGCCACGAGGGCATGCGCATGCACGCCACGAGTGACGGTTAAGGCTATCAGAACTTCGGATCCCGCAGGAAGTCGGATTCCGGCCTCGCGAGCTGTGGATAACTCGAACGGGCAGGCGGCCCTCCGAGTTAGCGTGACCGGGTGATCTCCCCGACGCCTTCCTTCCGCTCGTTCGCGCGCGTTGCAGCACTCACGAGCACTCTTCTCCTGCTCGCCGGCTGCGCGCCCGAGCCCTTGCCCTCGCCTACTCCGACCCCCGCCTTCGCCTCGGAAGAAGAGGCCTTCGCCGCCGCCGAGGCGACCTATCGGGCATACACGGATGCGTCCAACGCGACTGATCTTCACGATCCACATTCGTTTGAACCGGTGTACCGATGGCTACGAGGGGAAGCCCTCTCAGCAGCCAAGGAGAACTACAACGCCTTTTATGCAAGCGGCATGACCCGCTCTGGCGAAACCACGTTCGACTCGTTCACTCCTGTTTCGCACGACGGACAGATCATCGCGGCTCGTCTTTGCTTGGACGTTTCGGACGTTGAACTGCTCGACACGAATGATGTTTCAGTAGTGCCAGCCGACCGCGCACCCCGACAATCGCTCGAAGTTGAGTTCGTCCCTGCGAAGACAGACTCCGCACTGGCGATATTGTCGACCATCTCGACGGCGGCGATCAAATGCTAAGAGTCCGCGCCCTGCTAATCGTCTCTCTGGTCTTGGGGCTCGTGGCGGCTGGGCAGACGGACACTCGTCCGCCCCAGGCGGGTATCGATGATGCTTGGGCATCGAACGTCAACAACTCCGTCGTCATCTCCGGCACCGATACCCAATCGCCCCGCGACGCCTCCCGGTCACTTGACACTCCAGGCGACAAGCAGACGAGTCCCGAGAAGCCGAAGCCCTGCACAACCGACCCCGTCCGCCAGGCGTCCTGCAACTTCACCGCTGAGCGGGTGACGAACGACGAAGGCCGTCCGCTCACCATCACCGACGTCGCACAGTTCGCTCCTGCACCCGTCACCACCGCCGGAGAGCCGGGCAACGTCGGCATCGCAGGCATGCCGACGAACTTCGTGGCAGCCGCAGCCGTGCACACCCGTGCCGGCACGCTGTTCGACAGACCGATCAGCGTACGATTCACGCCTGTCCGTTTCGGGTTCGCGTTCGGCGACGGCACAGCGGCCACCTCGAACACAGGCGGTCGGTCATGGGCTTCCCTGGGGCAGGCGCAGTTCACCCCGACCCCGACGAGTCACACGTATCGCGACCGCGGCACGTATTCGGCGCACGTCACCGTCCACTACACCGCCGAGGTCGACATCGGCGGTGGGTGGTTCCCGATCGACGGCGAGCTGTCCATCGATGGCCCGGCGCGGCAGATCCGTGTCTACGAAGCAGAGACCGCACTGGTCGCTCGCACCTGCGTCGAGCAACCCGGTGCGCCCGGTTGCTGACCGCGGGCCGACCGCGCTCTACGCTGAGTCCATGACCCGCGCCGACCGCCTCATGCTGCTCGACACCGCCAGCCTCTACTTCCGCGCCTTCTACGGCGTTCCCGACAAAGTGACGGCGCCGGACGGATCGCCCATCAACGCGGCCCGCGGTCTGCTCGACATCATCGCCAAGCTCGTCACCCTGTATGAGCCGACGCATGTGATCGCGTGCTGGGACGACGACTGGCGCCCGCAGTGGCGCGTCGATCTCATCCCGAGCTACAAGACCCATCGCGTCGTCGAGATCGTGGCCAGTGGGCCGGACGTCGAGGAGATCCCCGACCCGCTCGAGGCGCAGATCCCTCTGATCCGCGAGACGCTCGCCGCCATCGGTATCCCCATCATCGGCGTCGCGGAACACGAGGCCGATGATGTGATCGGCACACTCGCGACCGACGCCACGATGCCGGTCGACATCGTCACGGGCGACCGCGACCTGTTCCAGCTCGTCGACGACGCCCGCGACGTGCGCGTCATCTACACCGCGCGCGGCATGAGCAACCTAGAGATCGTGACCGATGCGACCGTCGTCGCCAAGTACGGGGTCCTCCCGTCTCAGTACGCGGACTTCGCGACCATGCGCGGTGACGCCTCCGACGGGCTCCCTGGCGTCCCCGGCGTGGGAGAGAAGACAGCGGCGACCCTCCTCCAGACGCACAGTGACCTCACGGGGATCCGCGCCGCGGCGGAAGCCGGCGAGGGGATGAGCGCGGGAGTCCGCGCGAAGGTCCTGGCGGCTTCGGACTACCTCGAGGTCGCACCCACCGTGGTCGCCGTGGCGACCTCGCTGCCGATCAGCGCCCCCGGCATCCCGCTCCGCGTCCTCGACCCCGCCGAGGTCGACGCCGCCACCGCTCTCGCCGAGAAGTGGAACCTCGGCGGTTCCATGACGCGGGCGGTCGCAGCCGTGTCGAAGGCTGCCCTGCAGGCCGACTGATCGGCGTGCGGGCCCGACTCACTCGGCCCAGGCGAGCAAACGGGATAGGCCCCAGGTCGTCACGATCCGTGATGCGGGGATCCCCGCCCGTTCCGCGCGCTCGGCGCCGTGATCCAGCAACGACAGCTGCCCCGGTGCGTGCGCATCCGAATCGATGGAGAACAGGCACCCCGCGTCGAGCGCGATGGCGATCAGTTCGTCCGGAGGGTCCTGCCGCTCGGGCCGCGAGTTGATCTCCACCGCCACGCCGTTCTCCGCGCAGGCGGCGAAGACGGCTGCGGCGTCGAACGCCGACGGCGGACGCGTTCCCCGATCGCCCTGCACGAGCCGGCCCGTGCAATGCCCGAGTACATTCACCCGAGGATCCGAGACGGCGGCGATCATCCGCGCCGTCATCGGCCGTGCGTCCATGCGCAGCTTGGAGTGCACGGAGGCCACGACGATGTCGAGTTCCGCGAGCAGCCCATCCTCCTGGTCGAGTGTGCCGTCCTCCAGGATGTCCACCTCGATCCCCGCGAGCAAAGTGAATCCGTCGCCGGACTCGGCACGCACCAACGGCATCTGCTCACGAAGGCGCTCGGCAGACAACCCGCGTGCCACCCGGAGTCGTGGAGAGTGATCCGTGATCGCCTGATACTCGTGTCCCAGCGCCCGCGCGGCCGCGGCCATCACCGGGATGGGTGTCGTGCCGTCCGACCAGTCGGTGTGCGCGTGCAGGTCACCGCGCAGCTTGGCACGCAGCGCCGAGACGCGCTCCGGCTCGACGTCGCCGCGCAACTCGACGAGATAGTCGGGAATCCGACCCGCCTGCGCCTGACGGATGACCGCGAATGTGGACTCTCCGATGCCCTTTGCCGCACGAAGCCTCGTCGGATCGGCCTGCACGTCGTCGGGCAGATCCTGCAGAGTCGCCGCGGCCTGGCGGAACGCCTTCGCCCGATACCGCGACGCACGCTCGCGTTCGAGGAGGGAGGCGATCTCGAGCAGCGCGTCGACGGGATCCACGATCACTCCTGGGGTGCCGCCAGCTCGCGGCTGACGCCGATCCACTGATCGAGCTTGGCCAGGGCACGACCGTCGTCGACCGCCGCCGCGGCCTTGTCGTACCCCGCGCGCAACCGCTCCAGGATGGGCCGCTGCACCTGCGTGGCGTCCTGCGAGAGCTCGAAGGCGACGATTCCGGCAGCGGCGTTGAGGAGCACGATGTCGCGTACCGCGCCGGTCTCCCCCGCGAGCGTGCGCCGGAGCACCTCGGCGTTGTGCTGCGGTGAGCCGCCGATCAGGTCGGAGAGATCGGCGATCGGGATGTCGAGGTCGCGGGGGTCGAGGTCGTGCTCGTGGATGTCTCCCCGGGTGACCTCCCAGATACGACTGTGTCCGGTGGTCGTCAGCTCGTCGAGCCCGTCGTCGCCGCGGAAGACGAGTGCGGTCGCGCCGCGGGTGCGGAACACGCCCGTGATCAGCGGCACCCGTTCGATCTGCGCGACACCGACGGCATTGGCTTCGGCACGCGCCGGGTTGCACAGCGGGCCGAGCATGTTGAAGACCGTCGGCACCCCGAGCTCGGCACGCACGGTGCCTGCGTGCTTGAAGCCCGGGTGGAACGCCCCGGCCCACGCGAACGTGATGCCGGTGCGGTCGAGAATGGATGCCACGTCGGCGGGGTTCAGAGAAAGCTCCAGGCCGAGCGCTCCGAGCACGTCCGACGATCCGGAGGCGGAGCTGGCCGCACGGTTGCCGTGCTTCACGACGGGCACGCCGGTGGCACCGATGATGATCGCCGCGGTCGTGGACACGTTGACCGTACCGACGCGGTCCCCTCCGGTTCCGACGATGTCGAGCACGTCCGGGGAGACCGGCAGCGGCACGGCGGCCTCGAGGATCGCATCACGGAACCCGACGATCTCGTCAATCGTCTCGCCCTTCGCACGGAGAGCGACGAGGAAACCGGCGAGCTGCGCCTCGCTCACGCCACCCTGCATGATCTGACGCATCGCCCACGTGGACTCCCAGACGCTGAGATCGCGGCGCTCCAACAGCGAGGTGAGCACGTCGGGCCAGGTCAACGAATCAGGCATGTGTGCGATCCTATCGGCGTGGAGAAAACATGCAGATGCTTCCGCACGCATGCGCACTCCGTGCCCACCCCCTGTTTCCCGCGGATTCACCGGGTATTCGCAGTGTTTTCTTAGGGTCCCCTAAGTCCAGGTCCGGCGATTCGAAGGTCGTGGGTGCAAGAATCACGCCCCAGGATCGGCCATAATGGAGGGGTGACGACCTCAGCGACGTATGCCCCGGCGGCGAGAACGATTAAGCGGCCCAACCCGGTAGCTGTCGGCACCATTGTGTGGCTCGGCAGTGAGGTGATGTTCTTCGCGGGACTCTTCGCGATCTACTTCACGCTCCGCAGCACCTCCCCGGAGCTGTGGGCAGACCGGACCGAGCTGCTGAACGTCCCGTTCGCCGCAGTGAACACTGCGATCCTCGTCCTCTCCTCGTTCACGTGCCAGATGGGCGTGTTCGCGGCAGAAGACCTGCAGCCCTACAAGATCGGTAAGGGGCAGAAGAACGGCGCCGGACGCCGTCGCCTCTTCGGTTGGGGAATGGTCGAGTGGTTCTTCCTCACCTTCGCCCTCGGCGCGATCTTCGTCTCCGGCCAGGTGTGGGAGTACGCACAGCTGGTCGCTGAAGGCATGCCGATCAACGCCGACTCGTACGCCTCCGCCTTCTACCTGACGACCGGCTTCCACGCCCTTCACGTCACGGGCGGCCTCGTCGCGTTCCTGCTCGTCATCGGACGCGCATACGCCGTCAAGAACTTCCGGCACAAGGAGGCGACCTCCTCGATCGTGGTGTCCTACTACTGGCACTTCGTCGACGTCGTCTGGATCGTGCTGTTCCTCGTTATCTACTTCCTGAAATAAGAGCGGAGCTGATCCCCGAGATGGCACGAGAGAAGAAGCGCCGTTCCAGCGGTCGTCGCAGCCCGTTGGCGGCGGCCGCGCTCATCGGAGCAGGCCTCATGATCACCGGCGCCGTGTACGCCGGTGCGACGGCTGCGTTCGCCGCATCCGACACGCCGACCGCGTCGACGCAGCTGACCGTCGAAGACGGCGAGAAGCTGTTCCAGGCGAACTGCGCCACCTGCCACGGTCTCGACCTGCAGGGAACCGCCAACGGCCCCAGCCTGTACGGCGTGGGCGAGCTGGCGACCGAGTTCCAGCTGTCGACCGGTCGCATGCCCCTGCAGATGCAGGGACCGCAGGCGCCGCAGAAGGCACCGCAGTTCACCGAGGACCAGATCCTCGCGATCTCCTCGTTCGTGCAGTCCGAGGCTCCCGGCCCGACGTTCCCCGCCGACCACATCCTGGACGGAGAAGGTGACGTCGCGAACGGCGCCGAGCTGTTCCGCGTCAACTGCGCGATGTGCCACAACGTGGCCGCAGCGGGTGGAGCGCTCACCGAGGGCAAGTACGCACCCGGTCTCCAGGAGACCAGCGCGCTGCACATGTACGCGGCGATGGTCACCGGCCCGCAGAACATGCCGGTCTTCGGCGACATGAACCTGTCCGACGAGGACAAGCGCGACATCATCTCGGCGCTGCTCTTCCAGCAGCAGTCCGTGCAGATCGGCGGATTCTCGCTCGGTTCGCTCGGACCGGTCTCCGAGGGCCTGTTCGTCTGGATCTTCGGAATCGGCGCGCTCGTCGCCATCACCGTGTGGATCACGGCGAAGTCCAACTGACGCTTATTCATCGAAGAGGAACGTACGAGGAGCACCATGGCACACGACGACGACTCGCAGGCTCTTGACAGGGCCTACCAGCCCTCTCCGGGGCTGGGTGTCGCAGTCAGCGATCCCGTGCAGAACCCCGGGCTTCCGCCGCACCGCGAGCGGATGACCGACAAGGACCCGCGCGCTGAGAAGGCCGCTGTCCGCACTGTCTACACGCTGTTCTACCTCTCGCTGGCCGGGAGCATCTGGGCGGTCGCCGCCTACATGCTGTTCCCGATCGAGAGCGGCGCGCTCATCGACATCCGGCAGAACAACCTCTTCATCGGTCTCGGCATCGCCCTCGCGCTGCTGGCCCTCGGCATCGGTGCGATCCACTGGTCCAAGGCGCTCATGTCCGACAAGGAGTTCATCGAGCACCGCCACCCCACTCGTGGCAAGGACGCGACCCGCGAGGCGGCCATCCAGGCCTTCTCCGACGCGAACGAGGAGTCCGGTTTCGGACGCCGCACGGTGATCCGCAACTCGCTGTTCGCCGCACTCGTCGCCTCGATCATCCCGGGCGTCACGCTCTTCCGTGGTCTCGCTCCGCACTCGACGCCGGATGACCCCACCGCGGGCGACCCGGTCGTTCTCCTCAAGCACACGATGTGGGAGAAGGGTGCGCGCCTCGTCCGCGACCCCGACGGCACCCCGATCCGCGCCGCGGACGTGACCCTCGGGTCGGCGTTCCACGTGATCCCCGAAGAGCTCGCGACGCTCAGCCACCACGACGGCTACCTCGAGGAGAAGGCCAAGGCCATCGTGCTGATGATGCGTCTGCGCCCCGAGCAGCTGATCGAGGCCGAGGACCGCAAGGACTGGTCCTACGACGGCATCGTCGCCTATTCCAAGGTCTGCACGCACGTCGGATGCCCTGTGGCTCTGTACGAGCAGCAGACGCACCACCTGCTGTGCCCGTGCCACCAGTCGCAGTTCGACGTCACGGACCACGCCAAGGTCATCTTCGGCCCGGCGGCTCGTCCGCTGCCGCAGCTGCCCATCACCGTCGATGACGAGGGCTACCTGGTCGCACGCAGCGACTTCAAGGAACCCGTCGGCCCGAGCTTCTGGGAGCGCCATTGAGCACCGCAACGCTGTCCAAAGAGGACAAGGACACCAAAGCGCCCCTCGGCGGTCGCTTCGTCGGTGCCGCGTCGAACTACATCGACGAGCGCACCAGCCTCTCCGGCTTCGTCAAGGAGCTCGGACGCAAGATCTTCCCCGACCACTGGTCGTTCATGCTCGGCGAGATCGCGCTGTGGAGCTTCGTCGTCGTGTTCCTCTCCGGAACCTTCCTGACGTTCTTCTTCCAGGCATCCATGGTCGAGACCCACTACACCGGCGCCTACGCGCCGATGCGTGGTATCGAGATGTCGGCGGCGCTCGAGTCATCGCTGCACATCTCGTTCGACCTGCGCGGCGGGCTCCTGGTCCGCCAGATCCACCACTGGGCGGCGCTCGTGTTCATCGCCGGCATCGGCGTGCACATGCTCCGCGTGTTCTTCACCGGCGCGTTCCGCAAGCCGCGTGAGCTCAACTGGGTCATCGGCTTCGTCCTGTTCATCCTCGCGATGGCAGAGGGCTTCACCGGCTACTCGCTTCCCGACGACCTGCTCTCGGGTAACGGCCTCCGCATCATCGACGGCATGATCAAGGGTCTCCCCCTGATCGGCACCTGGACCTCGTTCCTCCTCTTCGGCGGCGAGTTCCCCGGGACCGACATCGTCGGACGTCTGTACACGCTGCACATCCTGTTGCTGCCGATGCTCGTCATCGCGCTCATAGTCGTGCACCTGATGCTGATGATCATCAACAAGCACACGCAGTTCGCGGGCCCCGGCCGCACGAACGACAACGTCGTGGGCTACCCGATGATGCCGGTCTACATGTCGAAGATGGGCGGCTACCTGTTCATCGTGTTCGGCGTGATCGTCATGATCGCGACGTTCTTCCAGATCAACCCGATCTGGAACTACGGCCCGTACGACCCCTCCCCTGTCTCGGCCGGCACGCAGCCGGACTGGTACATCGGCTTCGCCGACGGCGCTCTGCGTCTGGCGCCGTCGAACTGGGACATCGTGTTCCTCGACCGCACATGGTCCTTCGGAATCATCGCTCCCGTGCTTGTGCTCGGCCTGTTCATCGTGGTCGTCGCGATCTACCCGTTCATCGAGGCGTGGGTCACCGGCGACAAGCGCGAGCACCACATCGCACAGCGTCCCCGCAACGCGGCGACGCGCACCGCGATCGGCGTCGCCGGCGTCATCTTCTACGCCGTCCTCTGGGCTGCAGCATCGTCCGATCTCATCGCGACGCACTTCATGCTCACGATGGAAGGCGTCATCCACACGCTGCAGGCGTTGCTCTTCCTGGGCCCGATCCTCGGATACTTCGTCACCAAGCGCATCTGCATCGCGCTGCAGAAGAAGGACCGCGAGATCGTACTGCACGGCTTCGAGTCGGGGCGCATCGTCCGTCTCCCCGGTGGCGAGTTCATCGAGGTCCACCAGCCGGTCGACCAGTACGACCGCTGGAAGCTCATCGATGTCGACTCCTACGAGCCTCTCGTGGTTCGCCCGAACGCCAAGGGCCGCATCCCGTGGACGGAGAACCTCCGTTCCTCGATCTCCCGATGGTTCTTCGAAGATCGTCTGGCCCCGCTCACGCAGGCCGAGGTCGAAGCAGCCGATGCGCACCAGCACCACGTCACGGCTCAGAACGATGAGACCGAGGCCGCAGAGATCCAGGGCGCTCACGAGCGCGCCGGCTTCCCTGATGCCCCGCTCACGGTCGATGAGACACACGTCGACGAGACGCCGAACACCCCCAGCACGGTCATCGCGACCGAGCCGGTGAAGAAGCCTCGCAAGAAGAAGGAGGATGGCGAGTAGTCGCCACTCCCCCACGATGAAGGCCTCGTCCACACGGACGGGGCCTTCATCGTTAATCCGTGAATGAGAGGATCGAACCATGTCATCTGCCGTCCAGCTGATCCGCGCCCCTGCCCTCGCCGACGCCCCCTACGCCTATGCCGCCACTGCACCGGCGGGTTCGCGTTTCATCTTCCTCGCGGGAGCCTGCCCTCTGAACGACGACGGGACGACCGCCGCACCGGGCGACTACGCGGCTCAGGCGGCCCGATGCGTGCAGACGCTCGAGGCAGCACTCGACGTCGCTGGCGCGGACCTCACCGATGTCATCAGCACACGAGTGCTGGTGGCCTCCTCCGCGCAGGCCGACCTCGTCACGGCGTGGGACGTGGTCCACGCTGCCTTCGGCGACCACGATGTCCCCAGCACCCTCCTGGGTGTCACGGTGCTCGGTTACGATGACCAGCTCGTCGAGATCGAGGCCATCGCCGCCGTCGCAGGAGAGTGACCATGGAGATCCGAGTACGTCCTGCGCATCCGGCGGATGACGCGGAGACCGAACAGATCGAAGCCGCGGCGGATGCTCTGCTCGTCGATCGTTTCGACGCGGTCGACTGGCCGCCCCCGACCACTGCTCGGGAGCGCGCTTCGATGCCGGGCTTCGTGCTCGTCGCTGAGCCCCACGAGGCCTCAGCCCCCTCTTCGGGCCCCGTCGGCTTCGTGCACGTCCTGGAGATCGACGGGCACGCTCATCTAGAGCAGCTCTCTGTGCTGCCCACGTACGGCCGGCGCGGGATCGGGCGTCGGCTCGTCCAGGCGGCGCTCTCTGAGACCCGAGACCGCGGACATCGTACGATCACCCTCCGCACCTACCGTGACGTCCCCTGGAACGCGCCGTTCTACGCCTCCTGCGGCTTCACGGAGACCGAGCCGGACTCCGCTCTGCTCCGCTCCCTCATCGACACGGAGACCGCCCTCGGGCTCTTCATATACGGCCCTCGCGTGCAGATGACTGCCACCCTCTGATGCGTCGACGCTGACGGCATTCGCTCTCTGGGCAACGCCGACGGTGTGCACTGCCGTCCTGTCGACCCACCGACCGGCATCGCACGGGTCCGAACGAGGTCGTGAAGATCCCCGCCGCCCGCACACGAACCGACCCACTGGCGCGTACACGAAGAAGGCCCCCGGACGAATCCGGGGGCCTTCTTCTATTCAGAAGTCTCAGCGGGCGAAGTTGCCGCGGTAGTACTCGTAGACCCAGCCGACGATCGCGACGACGAAGATCGCGAGACCGATCGGGAGCAGGAAGTGTCCGACAGCAAGGCCGACGACGAAGACACCGGCCGAAGCCGCGAGCACGATCGGCCACCAGGACCACGGGCTGAACTCGCCGAGCTCAGGGTCACCGTCGTCGATGTCCGCCGTCAGGATGTCTTCCGGCAGCTCACCGTTCTGCGCCTTGTGCGTGCGATCGAGATAGAACGCGACCATCGCGGCCATGAAGGCTGCGAAGAACAGGGCGACAGTGCCGACCCACTCGATCCGCATCGCGAAGTTGTCGGACGGAGTGACCAGGATGTGCCAGCCGGTGTAGACGACACCGACGAGGGCGAAGAACGCTGTCAGCACCCACCAGAGAATGACGTTGTCGCGCATGACTTAGTGGGCCTCTCGCTCGCCGGGCGCCGTGGTCGCGAACTCGGCAGCCTCCGGGTGATTCAGGTCGAACGCGGGACGCTCGCTGCGGATACGCGGGATCGACGTGAAGTTGTGCCGCGGCGGCGGGCACGACGTCGCCCACTCGAGCGAAGCACCGTAGCCCCACGGGTCGTTGACCGTGACCTTCGGAGCCTTGCGGGCCGTGATCCACACGTTCAGGAAGAACGGGAGCATCGAGGCGCCGAGGATGATCGCACCGATCGTGGAGACCTGGTTCTGCCAGGTCCAGCCGTCTGCTGCGGAGTAGTCCGCGTAGCGGCGCACCATGCCGTCGACACCCAGCCAGTGCTGGATGAGGAACGTCATGTGGAAGCCGATGAACAGCATCCAGAAGTGCACGTAGCCGAGACGCTCGTTGAGCATGCGACCGGTCCACTTCGGCCACCAGAAGTAGAAGCCGGCGAACATGGCGAACACGACGGTGCCGAACACCACGTAGTGGAAGTGAGCGACGACGAAGTACGAGTCGGAGAGCGCGAAGTCCAGCGGCGGGGCCGCGAGGATGACACCGGTCAGACCGCCGAAGACGAACGACACGAGGAATCCGAGTGCGAAGACCATCGGAGTCTCGAAGGTCACCGATCCTCGCCAGAGCGTGCCGATCCAGTTGAAGATCTTCACCCCCGTCGGCACGGCGATGAGCATCGTCATGAGGGCGAAGAAGGGCAGCAGCACCGATCCGGTCACGTACATGTGGTGCGCCCACACGGCCACGGAGAGAGCGGCGATCGCGATCGTCGCGTAGACCAGCGTCTTGTATCCGAAGATCGGCTTACGGCTGAAGACCGGGAAGATCTCCGACACGATGCCGAAGAACGGCAGAGCGATGATGTAGACCTCGGGGTGGCCGAAGAACCAGAACAGGTGCTGCCACAGCAGGACACCGCCGTTGGCGGGGTCGTAGATGTGAGCGCCGAGGATGCGGTCCGCTGCAGCGGCGAAGATCGCTGCCGCGAGCACGGGGAACGCCATCAGGATGAGCAGGCTCGTGATGAGCGTGTTCCAGGAGAAGATCGGCATGCGCCACATCGTCATGCCGGGAGCGCGCATCGTGATGATCGTGGTGATGAAGTTGACGGCACCGAGGATGGTTCCGAAACCGGAGATGCCCAGTCCGACCATCCAGAGGTTTCCACCCGCGCCCGGCGAGAACGACGCACCGGCCAGCGGTTGATAGGCGAACCATCCGAAGGAGGCCGCGCCCTGCGGGGTGAGGAAGCCGGCGACCGCGATGGTCGAGCCGAAGAGGAAGAGCCAGAAGGCGAACGCGTTCAGACGCGGGAAGGCCACGTCGGGGGCGCCGATCTGCAACGGCAGGATCGCGTTGGCGAAGCCCGCGAAGAGCGGCGTCGCGAACATCAGCAGCATGATCGTGCCGTGCATCGTGAACAGCTGGTTGTACTGCTCCTTCGTCGGGACGATCTGCATGCCCGGCGCGAACAGCTCGGCGCGGATGACGAGGGCCATCACGCCACCGAGGAGGAAGAACAGCACGGACGCGATCAGGTACATGTACCCGATGGTCTTGTGGTCGGTGGAGGTGATCCACTTGACGACGATGTTGCCCTTCTGCTCCACGCGCGAGGAGCTCATGAGAGCGGCCTGGCGGGCGGGCAGAGTGGTCGGACGCGACTGGGGAGTCTCGTCGGTACGGGGAGCTTCTGTGGTCGACATGACTTACTCCCCTCCTTCCTCGGTGTCGGTCTTCGGGGTCGTCCCCGGGAAGTTCGAGAGACGGTCGTACGCGTCGGTGATGTCGCCCGTGTTGCCCTTCTCCTCGAGCGACTCGAGGTACGCGTCGTAGTCGTCCTGAGAGACGACCTTGACGTTGAAGAGCATCATCGAGTGATACTCACCGCAGAGCTCGGCACACTTGCCGGCGTACTCGCCCTCACGGGTGGGGATGAACGACCAGGAGTTGTCCTTCCCGATGAACATGTCCTTCTTGTAGAGGAAGTCGATGATCCAGAAAGAGTGGATGACGTCGCGCGACTGCAGGTCGATCGTGACCTTCTTGTCGACCGGCAGAACCAGCGTCGGCAGCTGCGACTGATCGATGTTGCCTTCGGCGTCGGGCTGGGCCTGGATGCCCATCGTCCACACGGCGTCGGAGTTGTCTTCCTCTTCACCGTCGTACTGGAAGTCCCACGCCCACTGCTTGGCGATCGCGGTGATCTCGACGTCGGGCTCGTCCCACTTGGCCTCGATCTCGGTCTGATCACGAGCGGTGAAGAAGAACATACCCAGCACGAGGATGAGCGGCACGATCGTGTAGAAGATCTCGATCGGCATGTTGTAGCGCATCTGCACCGGGAGGCCGGTCTGGCCCTTGCGGCGACGGTACGCGATCGCGGCCCAGGCCATCAGGCCCCAGGTGATGATGCCGACGGCGAGAAGCACGATCCAGGAGTTCACCCAGAGCGAGGAGACGCGCTCGGTCTGATTGGTGGCTGCGGGGCCACCCTCCACGAAGCCCGGAAGAAAGCCGTTCAGCTCGGTGGGAGAACATCCCGCCAGGGCCAAGGCTGCCACGACTCCCACAGGGAGTGCGGCCCAACGAAGGCTGCGTTTCGAGGGCACGATGCACCTTTCAGATCGCGAACAGAGCACACCCAAGTCTAGGGCAACCTCACACCTGATTCATGCCAACCACGCAGGTTCCGAAAGCGGAACGGCCGCCGTCACCCATGGTGACGGCGGCCGTTCGGCAGACGGACGATCAGTGGAAGCTGTCGCCGCAGGCGCAGCTGCCCGCTGCGTTGGGGTTGTCGATCGTGAACCCCTGCTCGGAGATCGTGTCCTTGAAGTCGATCGCCGCACCGTCGAGGTACGGGACGCTCATGTTGTCGATGATCACCTCGACGCCGTCGAAGTCGACGGTCTCGTCGCCTTCGAGGTAGCGCTCGTCGAAGTACAGCTGGTAGATCAGGCCCGAGCATCCGCCGGGCTGCACGGCGACGCGAAGACGGAGATCGTCGCGGCCTTCCTGCTCGAGGAGGTTCTTCACCTTGACGGCGGCAGCGTCGGTCAGGGTGACGCCGTGTGCGCGGGTGGTCTCTGGGGAGAGTGTGGTGTCGCTCATGTCGCTCCTTGTGACGGGCCGCAGGGGCACGGCTTCTCGGACGATTCTACCGCCGCAGATCCTGTGAGGCTCAGAGTTCTGCAGCATTCATGCGGGTGAGCAGCAGCGCCTCGGTCGCGACCGCATGGCGGAAGGTGTCGAGGTGCAGCGACTCGTTGGGGCTGTGCGCCCGCGAATGCGGGTCCTCGACACCGGTGACGAGGATCTGCGCGGCCGGGAACTCCCGCACCAGGTCGGCGATGAACGGGATCGAACCGCCGACGCCCAGGTCCACCGGCGGAACCCCGTAGCCGTCGTGCATCGCGTCGCGCGTGAGCTGCACCGCCCAGCCGCTGGTGTCGACGAGGAAGCCATCCCCCAGGTCGACATCCGAGAAGGTGAGCTCCGCGCCGAACGGAGCGTGAGCCCGCAGGTGGCTCTCGAGGGCGTCATACGCGGCCTGCCCCGTCTGCCCGGGCGCGACACGAGCGCTGATCACGACCGTGACCTCGGGAAGCAGGGTGTTGGATGCCGCCGCCACGCTCGTCGCGTCGATGCCGATCACCGTCACCGCGGGCTTGTTCCAGATCCGGCTGAGGATCGTGCCGTCACCGATCGGAGTGGTGCCGGGCAGGAGCCCTGCCTCGTCACGGAGTGTCGCCTCGGTGTAATCGGGAGTGGGCGCATCGCGCTCAGTCATCCCCGCCACCGCCACCGATCCGTCGGAGTTCCACAGCGTGGAGAGCAGCTTCACGGTCGACATCATCGCGTCGGGCACCGCTCCCCCGAACATCCCCGAGTGGGACGCGTGATCGAGGGTGCGCACGCGCAGCGTGAAGCGCGCGTTCCCGCGAAGCGAGACGGTGAGGCCCGGGGTGACCGAATCCCAGTTGCCGGAGTCGGCGACGACGATGGCGTCCGCGCGGAGCGCCTCCTTGTTGTCGGAGAGGAACTGAGCGAAGGAACGAGACCCGTACTCCTCCTCCCCCTCGATGAACATCGCGATACCGAGGTCGAGGTCGTCCCCCAGCACCTCGTGTACGGCTCGGATCGACGCGATGTGCGCCATGATCCCCGCCTTGTCGTCTGCGGCGCCGCGTCCGTACAGACGCCCGCCACGGACCGTCGGCTCAAACGGCGGGGTCTCCCAGAGGGCGTCATCACCGGGAGGCTGCACGTCGTGGTGCGCGTAGAGCAGGATCGTCGGCTTGCCGTTGCGGGCCGCGCGCGTGGCGAGGACTGCCGGCTGTCCCTGCTCATCGGTGCCCGGGATCGCGGCACGGAGCACACGCACCTCGTCGAAGACACCGGTGTCCGAGGCCAGCGCAGCCACGGCTTCCGCGCTGCGCTCCAGCTGGGTCTGATCGAACGCGGGCCAGGCCATTCCCGGGATGCGCACGAGGTGGCCGAGGTCCGACAACGCGGAGGGGATACCGGTCGCCACAGCCTCGAGGACGGCGGCATCGGGCTCACGGGGAGGAACAGGAGAGGTCATGCGAGTAATCTTAAGGTGATCCCCCGCAGCGAACCGAGGAACTCCGTGGCCACTACCCCTGTCTCCCCTTCGACGAACGACGACGCCCCCGAGACGCCCGCCGTCTGAAAGGGGCGCGCGACGCCGACCCGTGCGGAGCAGGAGGCTGCCCGCCGCCGCCCCCTGGTCGCCAACACCAAAGAGGCCAAAGCCGCCGCCAAGGCCGAGCTCAACGAGCGCCGAGCCAAGGCACAGGCCGGCATGGCCGCCGGCGAGGAGAAGTACCTCCCCGTCCGCGACAAGGGGCCTCAGCGCCGCTGGGTGCGCGACTACGTCGATGCGGGCTGGCACCCGGCCGAGTTCGTGATGGGCGTCATGGTGCTGGTCATCCTCGCCTCGCTGCTGCCCACGAACATGATGATCTCGTTCTACGCGTACCTGGTGATGATGGGCTACCTGGTGATCGCGATCGGCGGCATGGTCCTGCTGGCCATGCGGGTCAAGCGCAAGGCTGCGGCGAAGTTCGGCAAGGAGCGTCTCGAGCGCGGTCTCGGCTGGTACGCGGCGATGCGGGCCCTGCAGATGCGATTCATGCGCTTGCCGAAGCCGCAGGTCAAGCGCGGGCAGTACCCCGACTGATCAGTCCCCTGTTGATCTCGCGGCCCCAGAACGGACCGCGGTACAGGAACGCCGTGTAACCCTGCACGAGAGTGGCGCCGGCTTCCAGACGCTCCTGCACGTCTGCAGCGGTCTCGACACCGCCGACCGCGATCACGCAGAAGTCGGCGGGAACCGCGCCTCGCACGACGCGCAGCACCTCGAGCGAGCGCTGCTTCAACGGCGCCCCCGACAGACCACCGGCGCCGGCGGCCTCGACCTTCGCCGCATCCGAAAGCAGGCCGTCTCGGCTGATGGTCGTGTTGTTCGCGATGATGCCGGCGAGTCCTTCGACCACTGCCAGCTGCGCGATCGCTGCGATCTCCTCGTCCGGAAGGTCCGGGGCGATCTTCACGAGCAGCGGCGTGGCACCGGAGGCCTGCTTGACCGCCCGCAAGAGCGGGGCGAGGGTCTCCACCGCCTGCAGCCCGCGCAGCCCCGGCGTGTTGGGAGACGACACGTTCACGGCGAGGTAGTCGGCGAGCGGGGCGAGACGAGTCGCGGAAGCCACGTAGTCGGCCGTCGCGTTCTCCACGTCCACCACCCGACTCTTGCCGATGTTGACGCCGACCACCGTGTCGGGCGCTCCACGGCGCAGACGGGCCAGACGGCGCGCTGCCGCGTCCGCGCCCGCGTTGTTGAAGCCCATCCGGTTGATGACGGCACGATCGGCGATGAGACGGAACAGACGCGGCTTGGGGTTGCCCTCCTGCGGGATCGCGGTGAGCGTGCCGACCTCCACGTGCCCGAAGCCGAGAGCTGCCAGGCCCCGCACCCCGACCGCGTTCTTATCGAACCCGGCCGCGATGCCGAACGGCGAGGGGAAGGTGAGACCGAGAGCCTCGACACGCAGCGATGGGTCCGGGTGCGTCATGGCACGCGTCACCCAGGAGAGGGGGCGCACGCCGAGAACGCGGATCACCGCCATGCCGGCGTGGTGGGCGAACTCGGGGTCGAAGCGCGAGAGGACAGCGCGGAAGAGCAGCGGATACATCCCTGCCAGATTACCGCTCCGCGGACTCCTGCTTCGTGTGGTCGGCCCGCAGATCGGTGATCGCTGCCTCGAAGTCCTCGAGCGAGTCGAACGCCTGGTAGACGCTGGCGAAGCGGAGGAACGCGACCTCGTCGAGCTCACGCAACGGGCCCAGGATGGCGAGACCGATCTCGTTCGCGTCGAGCTGCGAGACACCGGTCTGGCGAACCGCCTCCTCCACACGCTGCGCGAGGATCGCGAGGTCGGCCTCGGTCACCGGCCGCCCCTGACAGGCCTTGCGCACGCCGGAGATGACCTTCTCGCGGCTGAACGGCTCCATGACGCCGGAGCGCTTGATGACGTTGAGGCTCGCCGTCTCGGTCGTGGTGAACCGGCCCCCGCATTCCGGGCACTGGCGGCGGCGTCTGATCGACAGCCCGTCGTCGCTGGTGCGCGAGTCGATGACACGGGAGTCGGGATGACGACAGAAGGGGCAGTGCATCTGACCGATCCTACGCCGTGAAACGCGCCTCGATCGCCTCGCCGTGTGCCGGGAGCACCTCGGTTTCGGCGAGGGCCACGACACCGGCGCGAACGACTGACAGCGCCGCGCGATCATACGAGATGACCTGCTGCGGGCGCAGGAACGTGTAGGACCCGAGACCGGGCGCATACCGCGCCTGACCACCGGTCGGGAGCACGTGGTTGCTTCCCGCCATGTAGTCACCGAGGCTGACGGGAGTCTGGTCGCCGACGAAGACGGCACCCGCGCTGGTGAACGCCGCCGCCGCATCTGCGGCGTCGGCGAGGTGCAGCTCGAGGTGCTCCGGAGCGTAGGCGTTGCTGAAAGCCGTCGCCATGGCACGGTCGTCGACGAGGACGATCGCGGATTGCGGACCGCTCAGAGCCGCCCCGACACGCTCGCTGTGGCGTGTGACCGCCGCCATCCGCTCGACCTCGACGGCGACCTGATCCGCGAGCCCGGCAGCATCCGTCACCAGGACGGCGGAAGCCTGTTCATCGTGCTCCGCCTGGCTGACCAGATCCGCAGCGATGAGTCTCGCATCGGCATCGGCATCGGCCACGACGAGGATCTCGGTCGCACCGGCCTCGGAATCCGTCCCGACGACGCCGGCGACGGCCCGCTTCGCAGACGCGACATAGTTGTTCCCCGGGCCGGAGACCACGTCGACGGGGTCGAGGCCGAGCGACGGAACGCCATGTGCGAAGGCGCCGATCGCGCCGGCTCCCCCCATGGCGTAGACCTCGGTGACGCCCAACAGGGCGGCGGCCGCAAGGATCGTCGGATGGATCCGACCGCCCTGATCGGCCTGCGGTGGAGACGCCAGAGCGATCTGCTCGACGCCCGCCACCTGCGCGGGAACCACGTTCATGATCACGCTCGACGGGTAGACCGCCTTGCCGCCGGGAATGTAGACGCCCACGCGGTGCACGGGCTGCCACCGCTGCAGAATGCGCGCCCCAGGGCCGATCTCGGTGGTCTGAGGCGCCGGCACCTGGGCCTCGGACCCACGGCGCACGCGCACGATCGCCTCTTCGAGCGCAGCGCGGACGGGGGGCTCGATGGATGCGAGGGCGTCGGCGATGTGCGCGGCGGGAACCCGCACCTCGTGGCCCGTCACCCGGTCGAACTGCTCCGCCTGCTCACGGAGAGCGGCCTCACCGCGAACGCGCACGTCCTCGACGATCCGGGCGGCGGTGTCGAGCGCCTCCGCCCGAGCCTGCGTGGCGCGCGGCACGGCCGCGAGCATGTCAGCGGGCGAGAGCTCGCGCCCCCGCAGATCGATCGTGCGCATTTCAGCCCTTCGAGATGTCGGAGATGTCGTGGAGGTAGCCGATCCGTCCGTCGTCATGTCGGACGACGTACGCACCTCCACGGTCCTCGATCACGAGGGCCCAGGCACTCGGCCCGATGCGGAACAGCGGTTCTCCTCGCTCGTCATGCACATCCCGTTCGGAGGCGGCGAGGATCCAGAACGGCTGCGCGGCGGGAGCCGCCTCGCGAGGATTCGTCGCGTCGAGATCAGCGTCGGCGTCGGCGAAGCCCTCGACGATGCGGGGCTCCGCTTCGGCCAGGACATCGCCGGTCTCGTAGGTCGCTGCGGTCTCGAGCAGCGACTCGATGCTTCCGGTGTCCGAGACGATCTCGGGCTCCTGTCCACGGGATCGACGGGAGTAGGCGGGCACATAGTCCTCGTCGGAGGCGTCCTGGTCGGTCCCGACGCCACCGCCGGAGGCATGCGCCGTGAGAGGTACCTGCTCCGCGAGGTCGAGTCGGGCGATCTCGTCAGTCGCCTGTCGCCCGGTCGTCTCGATGTCGAGGCCGGTCACCGGGGGCAGCCCTGACGCATCGACGGTGACCTCGGGCTCGGTGCTGCTGGGGGAAACGGTCGACTCGGCGACGGGAGCGGGCTCGGGGCGCGGGCGCGCGATGACCGGGCGCACCGGATTCGCATTGCGATGCGCGAGCGTGACGAGGCGGCCGTGGAAGTCCTCCTTGAGACCCGGAATGATCGGGGCGAAGACCGTGAGCACGACCAGCGCGAGAGACGTGATGACCATCCCCACGCCGTTCCACGGGAGCCCCCAGTAGCCGGTGGCGATCAGCCCGGAGATCGAGAGCCACAGATTCCCGACCCAGACGACGGCCGCGACGGAGAACGCCACGGAGGCGAACTGGTCGATGCCCAGCGAGCCCACTCGGCGGATGCCATCCGGCGAGAAGCGGCGCAGCACCAGCAGGAAGACGGCCACGGTGGGAAGCGCGATGGGGAGGATCCACTGGATACCGATCCCCCAGAGCGAGAGGCCGCCGGTCAGCGGGAAGAAGGACAGCACGAAGGCCACCACCCATACGCCCACGATCAGCAGTTCACGCAGCGTGAATCCGAGAATGCCGAATTCCGGAGTCACCTCGTCGTCGTAGAGCACGCCGTCGTCGTCGCTGAAGATCGAGTCCTCGGGGTCCGACTCGGGAAGGTCGGGTTCGGAGGTGTCCGTACTCATGGTGGTCCTTTCGTCACAGTGCTCGACGGGGGTGTTCGTCGTGCTGCCGACGGCTCACGATCCTACCCGCTCACCCCAGACAGGTGGGTCCGAGCAGTGACTTGAGGTCACCGAAGAGGTCTGCGGAGACCTTGACCGGCATCGGCACTTCGAAGACCTTCGCGGTCCCCCCTCGATGCACGCGGAGCAGCACTTCGGTATCGCCGTTGTGGCGGCGAAGCACCTCGGCGAGCTCGGTCATCACCCGCTCCGTCGCGCGCTGCTCGGCGAGGACGAGCGACAGCGGACCCGCCGCATCGAACGAGCCGATGTCGGGCGCGAACGCCGATTGGGCGTGCAGGTTGAGCCCGTCGTCACGTCGGGAGACTCGTCCGCGGACAGCGAGGATCGCATCCTGCTGCAGCGTGTGCTGGAACTCGGTGTAGGTCTTCCCCATGAACATCACGGTCACCTCGCCGTTGAAGTCCTCGACCGTGATCATGCCGTAGGGGTTTCCGCTGGCCTTGGCGACGCGGTGCTGCACGCTGGTCACGAGTCCGGCGACCGTCACCTGATCGCCGTCCTGAAGGTCCTCGGAGTTGTTGAGGTCGTGGATCGAGATCGACGCGTGCTTGGCCAGCGGGACCTCGAGGCCCGCGAGCGGGTGATCGGAGACGTAGAGGCCGAGCATCTCCCGCTCGAAGGCGAGCTTGTCCTTCTTGATCCACTCCGGGCGGGCGGGCACCTTGGCGGGAGCTGCCTCTTCCATGCCGTCGTAGAGGCTGTCGAAATCGAAACCGATCGCTCCCTGGGCCTCATTGCGCTTACGGTCGACGGCTGCCTCGACCGCGTCCTCGTGTACCTCCATGAGAGCCCGCCGCGAGTCCCCCATCGAGTCGAAGGCACCGGCTTTGATCAGCGATTCGACGGTGCGCTTGTTCGAGACGTGCAGAGGGACTTTGTCGAGGAAGTGATGGAACGAGGTGAACCGCTCGTCCTTTCGAGCCCGCACGATGCCGTCGACGACATTGCTGCCGACGTTGCGCACAGCGCCGAGACCGAAGCGGATGTCATCGTCGACGGCCGCGAAGTAGTTGATCGAGTCGGACACGTCGGGAGGGAGCACCTTGATGCCCATGCGACGGCACTCGTTGAGGTACAGCGCCATCTTGTCTTTCGAGTCACCGACGCTGGTCAGCAGTGCCGCCATGTACTCGGCGGGATAGTGCGCCTTGAGGTAGGCGGTCCAGTACGACACGAGGCCGTACGCGGCGGAGTGGGCTTTGTTGAACGCGTAGTCCGAGAACGGAAGCAGGATGTCCCAGAGGGCCTTGATCGCCGCCTCTCCGAATCCGCGCTGCTTCATGCCCCCCGCGAAGCCCTCGTACTGCTTGTCGAGCTCGGACTTCTTCTTCTTTCCCATCGCTCGGCGCAGGATGTCTGCTTGTCCGAGGCTGAATCCGGCCACCGCCTGAGCGATCGCCATCACCTGCTCCTGGTAGATGATGAGGCCGTAGGACTCCTCCAGGATCTCCGCCAGAGCCTCCTCGAGTTCAGGGTGGATCGGCGTGATCTCCTGTAGACCGTTCTTGCGCAGCGCGTAGTTCGTGTGGGAGTTCGCTCCCATGGGGCCAGGGCGGTAGAGGGCGATGAGGGCCGAGATGTCACCGAAGTTGTCGGGCTTCATGAGGCGCATCAGCGAGCGCAGCGGCGGACTGTCGAGCTGGAAGACACCCAGGGTGTCGCCGCGCGCGAGCAGTTCGTACACCCCGGGATCATCGAGGCCGAGGTGCTCGAGGTCGAGCTCCTCGCCACGGTTCGTGCGGATGTTGTCGAGCGCGTCGGAGATGATCGTGAGGTTACGGAGCCCCAGGAAGTCCATCTTGATCAGGCCGAGCGACTCGCACGACGGATAGTCGAACTGCGTGACGATCTGACCGTCCTGCTCCCGCTTCATGATCGGGATGATGTCGAGCAGCGGGTCGGACGACATGATCACGCCGGCGGCGTGCACGCCCCATTGACGCTTCAGACCTTCGAGACCGAGCGCGCGGTCGAAGACCGTCTTCGCCTCGGGGTCGGTCTCGATCAGCGCACGGAACTCGCTCGCCTCTTTGTACCGCGGGTGCGCCGAGTCGAACATACCGTCGAGGGGCATGTCCTTGCCCATGACGGGCGGCGGCATCGCCTTGGTCAGACGCTCCCCCATGCTGAACGGGAAGCCGAGCACGCGGCCCGCATCCTTCAGCGCCTGCTTGGACTTGATGGTGCCGTAGGTGACGATCTGGGCGACGCGCTCCGAGCCGTACTTCTCCGTGACGTAGTCGATGACCTCGCCACGACGGCGATCATCGAAGTCGACGTCGAAGTCGGGCATCGAGACGCGGTCGGGGTTCAGGAAGCGCTCGAAGATCAGGCCGTGCTCGAGGGGGTCGAGGTCGGTGATCTTCATCGCGTACGCGACCATGGAACCGGCACCGGAGCCACGTCCGGGACCGACGCGGATGCCGTTGTCCTTGGCCCAGTTGATGAAGTCGGCGACGACCAGGAAGTACCCGGGGAAGCCCATCTGCAGGATGATGCCGGTCTCGTACTCGGCCTGCTTGCGCACCTTGTCGGGGATGCCACCCGGGTACCGGTAGTGCAGGCCCGCCTCGACCTCTTTGATGAGCCAGCTGTCTTCGGTCTCGCCGTCCGGCACCGGGAACCGCGGCATGTAGTTCGCCGAGGTGTCGAACTCGACCTCGCAGCGCTCGGCGATCAACAGAGTGTTGTCGCAGGCCTCGGGGTGATCGCGGAACAGCTGCCGCATCTCCGCGGCGGTCTTGATGTAATAGCCGTCGCCGTCGAACTTGAAGCGGTTCGGGTCGTCCATGGTGGAGCCCGACTGCACGCACAGCAGAGCCTCGTGCGCATCGGCCTCGTGCTGATGCGTGTAGTGCGAGTCGTTGGTCGCGACCAGCGGGATGTTCAGGTCTTTCGCGAGGCGGAGCAGATCGGTCATCACCCGACGCTCGATGGAGAGACCGTGGTCCATGATCTCGGCGAAGTAGTTCTCCTTGCCGAAGATGTCCTGGAACTCTGCCGCCGCCGCCCGTGCCGCGTCGTACTGCCCCAGCCGGAGCCGCGTCTGCACTTCGCCAGACGGGCACCCCGTCGTCGCGATGATGCCCTTGCCATAGGTCTGGAGCAGCTCGCGGTCCATGCGGGGCTTGAAGTAGTAGCCCTCCATGCTCGACCGTGAACTGATCCGGAAGAGGTTGTGCATGCCCTGGGTGCTCTGGCTCCACATCGTCATGTGGGTGTAAGCGCCCGAGCCGGAGACGTCGTCGCTCTTCTGGTCGGGCGAGCCCCACTGCACGCGCGTCTTGTCGCTGCGGTGTGTGCCCGGCGTCATGTACGCCTCGAGCCCGATGATGGGCTTGATGCCCGCATTCCGCGCCGCGTTGTAGAACTCGAACGCCGCGAAGGTGTTGCCGTGATCGGTCACCGCGATGGCCGGCATGCCGTAATCGGCGGCAGCCTGGGTCATCGCATTGATCTTCGCCGCACCGTCCAACATGGAGTACTCGCTGTGCACATGAAGGTGGACGAAGGAGTCGGATGCCATGCCTTCGAGTCTACGGCTGAGCCCCGACACCGCAGGTCGGTGTCGGGGCTCAGCCTCGGCCGCTAGCCCTGGGGCGCGGAGTCCACGACGGAGGTGCGCACCGTGGTGACGGAGTCGACCGTGTCGCCTGCAGGTCCTCCGCTTCCGTAATTCTCCGAGATCGAGTCGACGAGGCCCTGCTCGGTATCGATCGCGATCTCCGTCGTCCGGTGGCCGGGAACGACGTACTGCAGCGTCGCCGTCGAACCCTCCTCCGCCACCACCTCGAATCCGGGGATCAGCGCGATCGCGAGGAAGAACGCCGAGCGCAGGTCGGCCGGCATCAGGTTGATCGCCGACGGGTCGCTGAGACTCGCCACGAGCCAGCGGTCCCCCTCCTCCCCCGTCATCCCCGACTGCGCGCGGAGCCAGTCGAGCAGCTTCTGAGGATCCCTCGGCATCTCGGAGTAGTACGGACGGTATCCGTCCGCCAGGTACGGCATCGGCGGTTCGTCGCCTCCCACGGCGAGGTACTCGCCCGCCGGGAGCGTCTCGATCGTGCCGCGTCCACGAATCGCGGAGCCGGGCGAGGATGACCACTCCCGCACCGCCTCCGCGCCACGGGGTCCGAAGGAGTCCACGACCTCGGAGGAGCCCCAGTCGTAGAACCAGTCACCGGCCCGGTCGGCCGGGACGTAGAGCACGCGCGTGTCCCGCTCCAGCACGGCGGCGTCGGCACCGTCTCGCGAGACGTTGAACGCGAACGTGTTCTCGTCATCGTCATCGGCCCATTCGGCCTTCCAGAAATGGAGGTACTCACCGACGGTCTCGATCCGCAGGTACTGGCCGGCGACGAGTGTCGTGTCCTGCGCATCGAACGTCACCGCTGACGCACGCTCCAGCACTTCGGCTGCGGCCGCGTCGGGTGCGTCCGGTGGCGCGATGACAGAGCCGACCACGATCGTGGCCACGGCCGCTCCGGCCACGAGACCCCCGAGACCGATGCCGGCCCATGTGCGTCGTCGCGACGACCTCGCGCGCTCCGGACGCGCACTCCGCGCCATCTCTCGCGTCAACGCCTGCCGCGCTGCGAGAACGGTGTCATCATTCACACGGGACTCATCGATCCCGATCTCACGAACTTGTTCCATAAGCTGCATCGCTCTCCTCCTTCGCCATCCATGTCAGTCGAGCTGCTCCGTGCGAACCGGGCGGCGCGAGCTTGCGACGAACGCGATTCAGTCGGGACCGAACGGTTCCGACCGGCACGCCCAGCGCAGCGGCGATCTGCTCATACGTGAGATCGCCCCACGCATGCAGCAGCAAGGTGTCGCGATCCTTCGCCGCGAGGGTCGCGATCCGCGGGGCCAGCGCCCGCAGAGCGGCATCGGCATCGATCCGCGACTCGGATGCGACCTGCGGAGTCTCCACGGCGACTTCCTCCGCTGATGCCGAGGCTTCGAACGCCCGCCACTGCCGCGCTTCCGCAGCACGATGGCTCTTCACCACCCTGGTCGCGATGCCGAGCAGCCAGGGCCGCGCCGACTCCGTCTCGAGGTCGAACGACGAACGCCGTCGGAAGGCGACGAGGAACGTCTCGCTCAGGACGTCGTCGACGGCGTCCGCCCCGACCCGTCGCCGGAGGTAGCCTCCGACGGGTCGGACGTGCCGCTCGAAGATCTCGGAGAAGACTCCGGGTTCTTCGAGCGACCGCTGGATGATCTCGCTGTCCGTGCTCACACTGAGTATTGGGGCGAATCGCGAAAACGGTTCACGCTTTCTTCGGAGCCTTTCGTGAAGCGCCCAGATCGAGCCGCATCAGCACCCGGGGGAACCCGTCGAGCACGGAACCCGTATCCGCTGCCTTCACGAACCCTGCGCTCTCGAAGAGCGCTCGCGTGCCGACGTACGCCATCGTCAGGTTGACCTTCTCCCCGCCGTTGTCGACCGGGTACCCCTCGATGGCCGGGGCGCCGCGCTCCCTCGCGTAGGCCACGGCACCGTCGATCAGCGCGTGGGAGATGCCCTGCTTGCGGTGTCCTGGCCGCACCCGGAAGCACCACAGCGACCAGACGTCCGAATCGTCGAAGTGCGGGATGAGACGGTTGCGCGCGAACCTCGTGTCACGCCGTGGATGCAGCGCCGCCCAGCCCACCGGCTCATCGTCGAGGTAGGCGATGACCCCAGGTGGCGGATCCTGATGGCACAGCTCGCGCACGCGATCAGCGCGCTGCGACCCGCGCAGCGCGACGTTCTCCTTGCTGCCGATGCGATAACTCAGGCAGAAACAGACGTTGGACGTCGGCTTCTTCGGGCCGACGAGCGTCGCGACATCGTCGAACTCCGTTGCTGGTCGAACCTCGATGCCCATGCGATCAGTGTGGCGCACGACGCAGACATCGCGTCGATGAAGCGCGGGCTATTCGCCGCGGAGCACGTCCAGCGCGTGCCGGAAGTCCTCGGGGTACGGCGACTCGAACTGCACCCAATCCCCCGTCGCCGGGTGCGTGAACGCCAGTTGGTGCGCATGAAGCCACTGCCGCGTGAGTCCGAGGCGGGCCGACATGGTCGGGTCGGCCCCGTACAGCGGATCACCGACGCACGGATGCCGGTGGGCGGCCATGTGCACACGGATCTGGTGCGTGCGGCCGGTCTCGAGATGGATCTCCAGAAGCGAAGCACCGGGGAACGCCTCGAGCGTCTCGTAGTGAGTGACCGAGGGCTTGCCGTCGGGAACGACGGCGAACTTCCAGGAGTGGTTCGGGTGGCGCCCGATCGGCGCGTCGATCGTCCCCGCGAGCGGGTCGGGGTGCCCCTGCACGACGGCGTGATAGATCTTCTCGACCGTACGATCCTTGAACGCCTGCTTCAGAACCGTGTACGCGTGTTCGGATTTCGCGACGACCATCAGACCGCTGGTGCCGACATCGAGCCGATGCACGACGCCCTGACGCTCGGGAGCGCCACTCGTGGCGACGCGGAATCCCGCGGCGGCAAGAGCGCCGACCACGGTCGGCCCCTCCCAACCGACCGACGGATGCGCCGCGACGCCGGTGGGCTTGTCGACCACGACGATGTCGTCGTCGTCATACACGATGCCGAGCTCGGGCACCGCGATCGGAATGATCTTCGGTGCTTCCTTCGGCTGCCACTCGACATCGAGCCAGCCGCCGCCGCGGAGGCGGTCGGACTTGTCGAGTGTCACGCCGTCCAACCGCACACCGCCTGCGGCGGCGACGTCGGCGGCGAAGGTGCGGGAGAAGCCCATGAGCTTCGCCAGAGCTGCGTCGACGCGAGTGCCGTCCAGACCGTCGGGCACCGGCAGAGACCGCGAATCCACGGTCAGCGTCCTTCGGATGCGGGAGCCGCATCCTCCGATGACGCATCGTCGTCGCTCGAGCGTCCTGTGCCTGCGGCATCCGTCGCTGCATCATCCGCGTCCGCGAATTCTGCATCCTTCTCGGTCGCGACCATAGCGGCCACAGCAGCCGCTTCGGCTTCTTCCTCGGTCTCGACGACAGCGTGGTCGCGCTCTCGCGTGCCGTCGAATCGGAGCCCGAACACGACGAGAAGGGCGACCGAGATCATTCCGGTCACGATGAAGACGTCTGCCACGTTGAAGATCGCGGGCATCATCCACGGCATCGAGATCATGTCGACGACGTGCCCCACGGGGAAACCGGGCTCACGAAGCAGCCGGTCCGTGAGGTTGCCCAGCACACCACCGAGCAGGCACCCGAGAACGACGGCCCACAGTCGGGACTTGATCCCGAACGCCTTCCAGATGATGATCGAGGCCACCACCGCGAGGGCGATCGTGAAGATCCACGTCACCTCGGACCCGAGCGAGAATGCCGCGCCGGGATTGCGGACGTAGTACAGCTGAAGGAACTCACCGAGAACCGGAACCGGCTCATGCAGGGGCAGGTTCTCGATCGTGAGGTACTTCACAAACTGATCGGCGGCCAGCACGAGCGCTGCGAGAATCGCAACGATCGCACCGGCCGCCGACCGACGAAGGGGCGGGCGTCCTGACAAGGGGCGCCTTACAGACCGATCGCGGAGACGGGCGTGGAGTCCGTGGATGCCGACTTCTCGTCGAGCTCGCGGAGCTGACCCTCGATGTAGCCGCGCAGCTGCGAGCGGTAGTCGCGCTCGAAGTTGCGGAGTTCGGTGATGCGGGCTTCGAGCGTGTTGCGCTCGCGCTCCAGGCGTGCCGACTCTTCGCGCTGCTTCGCCTCGGCCTCGGTGCGGATGCGGGCCACCTCGGTCTCGGCCTCGGCGATGAGCGCATTGCGCTTCGCCTCACCCTCGGCCACGTGCTCGTCGTGCAGACGCTGCGCGAGCTCGATGATGCCGGCAGTCGCGGTGGCGGAGCCGGTCGGTGCGGGCTCGGCAGCAACCTCGGCGACGGGCGCGGGGGCCTCGGTCGCGACGGGTGCAGCGGCGGGCGCGGCGGCCTCGGGGGCAGCACCGGACTCGTACGCGGCCAGCTTGGCCTTCAGCTCGACGTTCTCCTCGAGAGCCTTGCGCCACTCGATGACGATCTCGTCGAGGAAGTCGTCCACCTCGTCCGGGTCGAAGCCGTCCTTGAATCGGACGTGCTGGAACTGCTTGGTGACGACGTCATCCGGGGTAAGTGCCATGAGTGGCTCCTCTTTCGATGAGTTCGAATGCCAGTATCGATGTATGGCGTGGTCGTGATGTGGCGCGAACCCGGGGCGCGCACCTGGGTGCCAGCATAGCCCCCGCGCCTCAGCGCCGCGATGTCGCGACACCCAGAGAACACGAACTCGGGGCGTGCCCGACACACGGAGCGGGCGGAGTTCAGCGGATGAAAAGCCGCACGATGTTCATCAGGATCAGCACCACCAACAGGGTGAGTGTGAACCCGAAGTCGAGTGACAGCGATCCGATCCGCAGCGGTGGGATGAGCCTCCGGAAGAACCGGATGGGTGGATCGGTGACCGTGTAGACGGCCTCAGCGGCGACCAGACCGAAACCCTTCGGACGCCATTCCCGATTGAACATCGGGATGTAGTCCAGGATGAGGCGCGCGAAGAGCACGAAGATGTACAGCAGCAGCACCAGGTGGACGATGCTCGCTGCGACGGAGACCAGCTCCACGGGCTACGACTGGTCGAAGCCCGCAGACTCAGCGTCTGCGTGTGCGATGCCCCCGTGGCCCGAAACCGCGATGTTCTCCGGCGAGAGCAGGAACACCTTCGAAGTGACGCGCTCGATACGGCCGTACAGACCGAGGGAGAGCCCGCTCGCGAAGTCGATGAGGCGACGCGCGTCGGCATCGCTCATCTGGGAGAGGTTGATGATGACGGGGACGCCCTCACGGAAGCTCTCGGCGATCAGCTGTGCGTCGCGGTACTGCTTCGGGTGGACGGTGAGGATCTCGTTCACGGCTCCTGCAGACGGCTGGCGGACGGCGACAGGGCGGCGCAACGGCGTGACGGGGGCCGGTGCCGGCTCCTCGCGGTCACGGTCACGTTCGCGGTGAGCGCGGGCAGGAGCCTGCGCCTCTTCCTCATAGACCTCTTCCTCGTCGGCGAGGCCGAGATACACCATGGTCTTCTTCAGCGGGTTACCCATCGTGTCCTCCGGTTCGAACGTTTGGGGCTGGTCTTTTCACAGGTTAACCCCGGTCGGGCCGGGGTCCGGTGATTGCGGAGCCGATCCGCAGGTGTGTCGCGCCGGCGGCGATCGCCTCGGCGAAGTCGCCGGTCATCCCGGCCGAGATCCAAGTCGCGTCAGGGGCGGTGGCTCGGACGACGTCGGAGACGTCGCGCAGCCGAGCGAATGCGGCAGCAGGCTCCTCATCGAGAGGAGCGACAGCCATCACGCCGCGCAGACGCAGGGAGGGCAGGGCGAGCACATGCTCGACGAGACCGACCGCATCGGCGGGGGCCACGCCTCCTCTACCCGGATCATCCGTCAGGTTGACCTGCACGAGCACGTCGAGCACATCGTCGCCGTCGGCGGCTCTGTGCAGGGCATCGGCGAACCGGTCTCGGTCGACCGAGTGCACCACATCGGCGCTGCGACGGATGGCCGCCGCCTTGTTGGTCTGCCCCTGGCCGATGAAGTGCCAGGCCAGGTCGAGGGCGGCGAGCTCGGCCTGCTTGGCCGACAGCTCCTGCTGTCGGTTCTCGCCGACCGCGCGCACACCGATCGCATGCAGGTCGCGCACGAGCGATGCCGGGTGGAACTTCGTCACCACGATCCTGGTGAGCTCTTCTGGATCTCTGCCTGCGGCACGCGCGGCGGCGGCGATCCGTTCGTCGATCGCCGCCAGCCGCGCGGCCAGGCCCGATGGCTCCTGGCCGTCGACCGCCGAGGTCACTTCAGGAATTCGGGGATGTCGATGTCGTCGTCGGCGAAGGCCGGCTCGATGCTCGTGGCGGGCACCCGCTGGTGCACGGGCTCGGCCTGTGCGGGCTCGCTCTTCGTCTCGGACTCCTCCGGGAGGGACACCTCGGGAAGCGTCGCGGCCGACGGACGCGAGACCACCATCGGGTCGAGGCGCAGCGAGGGCTCTCCCCCATCGAACCCGGCGGCGATCACGGTCACGCGCACCTCGTCACCGAGGGTGTCGTCGATGACCGTACCGAAGATGATGTTCGCCTCGGGGTGCGCGGCCTCCTTGACGAGGTCGGCGGCATCGTGGATCTCGAAGATGCCGAGGTTCGATCCTCCCTGGATCGAGAGCAGCACACCGTGCGCACCCTCGATGGATGCTTCGAGGAGCGGCGACTCCACGGCGAGCTCTGCGGCCTTGATCGCACGGTCGGCGCCGCGAGCGGAGCCGATGCCCATGAGCGCCGAACCTGCGCCCTGCATGACCGACTTGACGTCGGCGAAGTCGAGGTTGATCAGACCCGGGGTCGTGATGAGGTCGGTGATGCCCTGGACACCGGCGAGCAGAACCTGGTCGGCGGTGGCGAAGGCCTCGATCATCGAGATGCCGCGATCGCTGATCTCGAGGAGACGGTCGTTCGGCACCACGATGAGGGTGTCGACCTCTTCCTTGAGCTTGGCGACACCGGCCTCCGCCTGGCTCTGACGGCGGCGACCTTCGAAGGAGAACGGCTTGGTGACGACACCGATGGTGAGGGCGCCGATGGACTTCGCGATGCGAGCGACGACCGGGGCGCCTCCGGTTCCGGTTCCGCCGCCTTCGCCGGCCGTCACGAAGACCATGTCGGCGCCGGTCAGGGCCTGCTCGATCTCCTCGGCGTGATCCTCCGCGGCGCGTCGACCCACTTCGGGGTCCGCGCCGGCACCGAGGCCGCGGGTGAGCTCACGGCCCACATCGAGCTTGACGTCGGCGTCGCTCATCAGCAGCGCCTGCGCGTCGGTGTTGACGGCGATGAACTCGACTCCGCGGAGACCGAGATCGATCATGCGATTGACGGCATTGACGCCGCCACCGCCGACGCCGACGACCTTGATCACGGCGAGGTAGTTCTGGTTCTGGCTCATGGCCGGCCTCCGATTATTCGAGCCTGGAAAGGGTGAACCTTAAACCTCAACTAGAGGTGTAAAGTATTTCCCGGTATTGCGTTCTCTTTGATCGAAGGTAAGCGCCGCCTGCCTGCGCGCGCGCAATCGCCTGGGCGTGTCGCGCCATTCCCCCGGGAAAGCCGTCGGCTCGACCTCGAAAGGCGTCAGCCGACGACGGCTACCTCAGGAGAAGTGACGTCGATGGAGGCGGCGTCCGGGTTCTTGACCATGGCTGCCGAGAGGGCGAGCGCCTTGAGCGCAGACTCCTCCGCACTTCCCCAGACCACGGTCAGCCCGGAATCGAGGGTCAGGGTCACATCGTCCGCTGTCGTCGCACGCACACCCGTGAGCGCAGCGCGGACATCTGCCGGCAGCGCGCGCACGACGAGACCCGCGCTCTGGAAAGCACGCGACTCGACGCCGCCGTCGACCTCGATCACCGGCTGTCCCGCCGGCTGATCGGACGTGGTCGAGAGAGCGACTCCCGCGGCATCGACGAGGGTGTACCCGGCACCCGATCGGATGACGCCGACCGGCGTGCGTTCCACGATCCGCACCGTGAGGTCGTGCGGAGGACGCGCTTCGAGTGCGTACGTCTCGATGAGCGGGAACGCCAGCAGCGCAGCCTTCACCTCGCTGGTGTCCACGAGCGCCAGTGGTGTGCCGAGCTGGTCGCCCAGGGCCGCCTCGATGGCGGCGGGGTCGAGGCTCGCGGCCCCGACCACGGAGATCTTCTCCACGGCGAACAGCGGGCTGTAGGCCGCCGCGACGCTCCCCCCGATCAGCAGGACCACGGCGCCGATGCTGCTCAGCCAGATGATCCGTCGACGCCGGGAGCGCTGCGTGAAGCGCCGGATCTCGGAGCGGAGAGCCTTACGTCTGGCCCGTGCTGCACGCCACACGTCCCTGGTCGAGGTCGGCTCCGGCTCGTCCGCGCCAGCAGCGTAGAATCCGTCGTGGGCCGGAGGCTCCGGCACCGACCCATCCGGTTCGGACCGCACCCCGCTGCGGTCGCTCCGCCGTCCGTGGCGTGCCCGTGCTTCTGACGCGTCGCCCTTCTCCACCGGGCTCTCCGGTGCGGACGGAAGCGGTGCGGGACGGCGCATCGTTACGCCTCGTCGGTCCGGCGCAGCGAATCCAGGACCTGCGGGATGATCTGGTAGACGTTGCCGCAGCCGAGCGTCACGACGAAGTCGCCGTCACGGGCCACCGCGGCGGTGTAGTCGGCCGCCTGCTGCCAGTCGGCGACGAAGTGCACATGCGACGGATCGCGGAACGCCGTGCTCACCAGCTCGCCCGTGACACCGGGGACGGGGTCTTCGCGAGCGCCGTACACGTCGAGCATCACCGTGTGATCGGCGAACTCCTCGAGGACGTCGGCGAACTCCTGATACATGTGCTGTGTGCGGGAGTAGGTGTGCGGCTGCTGGATCGCGATGATCCGTCCCGACCCCGCGATGCTGCGCATGGCCTCGAGCGCCGCCCGCACCTCCGTCGGATGGTGCGAGTAGTCGTCGTAGACCGTGACGCCTCGTTCGACGCCGTGCTGCTCCAGGCGGCGCACGGTCCCGGCGAAGCCCTCGACCGCGCGCACGGCGTCGACGAGCGGGTACCCGAGTGCTCGGAGCACCGCGACGACTCCGGCCGCGTTGATCGCGTTGTGCACGCCCGGGACCGCGAGCTGCATGCGCGCCTGCTCATCCCCTTGGCTGATGGTCGCGGCGACCGGTCCGGCCGCGACGATGTCGGTGACGCGCACGTCGGCGTTCTCCGCCTGGCCGAACGTGAGCACGTTCGGGTGGGACAGCCCTGCACCGACGCGGAGTGCACCGGCGTCGTCGCTCGAGATGACGACGGCTTCGGTGGCCGCGTCGGCGAACCGCACGAAAGCGTCGTGGAATGCCTCTTCCGAGCCGTAGTGGTCGAGGTGGTCGGGATCGACGTTGGTGATGAGCGCGACCGCGGTGTCGTAGAGCAGGAAAGTGCCGTCGGACTCGTCGGCCTCGACCACGAACAGGTCGCCCGTGCCCGTGGCGCTCGAGGTGCCGAGCTGCTCGATGACGCCTCCGTTGACGAAGTGCGGGTCGGCGCCCAGCTCACGCAGCGCCGTGACGATCATCCCGGTCGAGGTGGTCTTCCCGTGGGCACCGGCGACCGAGACCAGCCGCCGCGAACCGATCAGCCAATGCAGCGCCTGCGACCGGTGGATCACGTGCAGGCCGCGAGCCTTCGCCGTCACGAACTCGGGGTTCTCGGGCCAGATGGCGCCCGTGTGCACGACGGTGTCGGCATCACCGAGGTGGGCGGCGTCGTGGCCGACGTGCACGGTCGCCCCCGCGTCCGCCAGGGCACGCAGATTGTCGCTGTCCGCCCGGTCGCTGCCGGAGACGCGGATACCCGCGTCGAGGAACATCTTCGCGAGGCCGCTCATGCCGGAACCGCCGATGCCGATGAAGTGCGCAGCGGTGATCGTCTCGGGAATGGGGAGGGAGAGGTCGGGTCTGATCATGTCCGCTTCAGTCTACTTTTCTTCGGTGTCGACGACCGTGTCAGACCGCGTCCAATGCGCGGTCGATCAACCCGATCACGTTCTCGGTGCCGTTGCGGGTGCCCGCCGTCTCGGCCGCGGCGGCCATCCGGTCGAGCCTGTCCCTGTCTCCCAGGATCGGCAGGACGATCCGCCGTACGGCGTCGCCGTCGAACGTCGCGTCGTCGAGAAGCTCGGCCGCTCCTGCCGCCACCGCAGACGCCGCGTTCAGGCGCTGCTCGCCGTTGCCGACCGAGTACGGCACGTAGAGGGCGGGGATGCCCAGCGCACTGATCTCGCTGACCGTCGCCGAGCCGGACCGCGACACGATCAGGTCCGCCAGCGCGAAGGCCAGATCCATGCGGTCGACGTAGCGCCGCAGCGCGTACCCCTCGACGCCCGGATCGGCGAGATCGCTGCGCTCACCCGTCACATGCAGCAGCTGCCACCCGGCTGCGAGGACATCGCGCCAGGAGTCCGCGAGGGCCTCGTTGAGGCGCTGAGCACCGAGCGAGCCGCCGAACGCGAGCAGCACCGGGCGATCCGGGTCGAGACCGAAGTACTCCGCGGCCTCCGCGCGCGTCGCCGCACGATCGAGCGTGATGACCTCCTGGCGCAGCGGCATCCCGACCGTCTCGCTACCCCGGAGCGGCGTGCCCTCGAACGCCACGCCCACGGCCGCGGCACGGCGGGCCCCGAGCACGTTGGCGAGACCGGGCTTGGCGTTGGCCTCGTGCACCACGAACGGCACGCCCTCGCGCCGCGCAGCCACGTAGGCGGGTGCGGATGCGTAGCCCCCGAATCCGACGACGACATCGACGCCGTGTCGGCGGATGTGCGCGCGCACCTGAGCGATGGCGCGGCGGAACCGCATCGGGAAGACCGCAGCCTGGCGATTCGGACGACGCGGGAACGGGACCTTGTCGACGACGAGCAGTTCGTAGCCTCGAGCGGGCACCAGCCGGGACTCGAGCCCCTCGGCCGTACCGAGCACGAGCACGGTGGCATCGGCGTCGCGTTCACGAAGTGCGTCGGCGACGGCGAGCAGGGGGTTCACATGGCCGGCGGTGCCACCGCCGGCGAGGAGGTACGAGGTCACCTGGTGACCCTACCCCGCTCGGCTGAGGGCTTCTCGACCACGGGAATGGTGCGCGCGAAGGCGAGCAGCACCCCGCACGCGATCAGCA
Organism: Microbacterium sp. Mcb102; assembly: GCF_024519805.1. Lineage (NCBI taxonomy): Bacteria > Bacillati > Actinomycetota > Actinomycetes > Micrococcales > Microbacteriaceae > Microbacterium > Microbacterium sp. Mcb102. Next base: position 1,173,730 of record NZ_JALJRG010000001.1, read on the forward strand.
CGGCGAGCAGTGCCGTGCCTCCCTGAGACATGAACGGGAGCGGGACTCCCATCACCGGGAACACACCGATGACGACGCCGATGTTGAGCACGGCCTGACCGACGATCCACACCGTGATTCCGCCGGCCGCGACGCGGATGAAGGGATCCGGCGTCTTCCGGATCACGTGGAAGGCACCGACCGTGAAGAACGTGAACAGCGCCAGAACGACGATGCAGCCGATCAGCCCGAGCTCTTCCCCGACGATCGCGAAGATGAAGTCGTTGCCGGCGGCGGGCAGCCAGCCGTACTTCTCCTGGGAGTTGCCGAGTCCGAGCCCGAATATCCCGCCCGATGCCATCCCCCAGATGCCGTGGATGGACTGGTAGCAGTCGCTCTCGTACAGCGCCATGTTGTCGCAGGTCGCCGTGATGCGCCGCATCCGGTCCTGGCTCGACAGCGCGTAGGCGAGGACCGCGCCGATGCCGATCACCACCGGGATGATGAACAGGCGGAGTTTGACGCCCGAGAAGAAGAGACAGCCCAGCAGGATGAGCACCAGCACCATCGCGGTGCCGAGGTCCTTGCCGGCGAGCACGGTACCGATCGCCAGCGCCCCGACCGGGATCACGGGGATGAAGACGTGGTGCCAGGTGCCGAGCATGGCCTGCTTGCGCAGCAGCACCGCGGCGATCCACAGAGCCAGTGCGAGCTTCAGGAACTCGGAGGGCTGCAGCGTGAAGCCGCCGATGTCGATCCAGTTCCGGTTTCCGCCGTCTTCGATCCCCAGGGGGGTGAACACGAGTAGCTGCAGGGCGACGGCGCCGAACAGCGCGGGCCACGCCATCTTCTTCAGGAACGCGACGGGTAGACGGCTGATCAGGAACATCAGCGGGACTCCGAGGAGCGCGAACACGCCCTGGCGGAGGACGCCGCCCATCGGATCGGCTCCGCTCGCGACTGCGGTCGCGCTGGTCGCGGAGAGCACCATGACCAGGCCGAAGAGCGTCAGCAGCAGGGCGGTCGACGCGATGAGGAGGAACTCGGTCGACACCGGCGTGAACCGGCGTCCGAGCGACACCCTGGCGGCGAGTCCGCCGGACTCAGAGCGCGGAGGGCGGGACACCTGCGTCATCGGCGCTCCCCCGGTCTATCCAGTCACGCACCGCCTCGGCGAAACGGTGACCTCGATCCGCGTAGCTCGAGAACTGATCGAACGATGCCGCCGCCGGGGCCAGCAGGACTGTGCCCTCGCCTTCGACGATCCCCGACGCGATCTCCACGACACGGTTCATGACCTGTCCAGTCTCGCCAGCATCGACCTCGAACACCGGTACCGACGGCGCGTGTCGCTGGAATGCCGCGACCACGGAGTCCCTCTCGACCCCGATCACGACAGCGGCTCGCGCCGTGGCACCGACATCGGCGACCAGATCGGCGATGTCGACGCCCTTCAAGTCACCCCCGACGATCCACACCGCGCCGGGGTAGGCCCGCAGCGACGACGCCGCGGCGTGCGGATTGGTGGCCTTGGAGTCGTCAACCCAGGTGACGCCCGCATGCCGCGCGATGACCTGGATGCGGTGCGCGTCCAGCCGGAAATTCTGCAGCGCCGTGTGGATCGCCTCCGGTTCGACTCCCAGTGACCGCGCCAGAGCACTGGCGGCGAGGATGTTCTGGACGATGTGCGGAGCCGCGAGCCCGGCCTCGTCCAGGGCCGCGATGGTCGTCAGCTCGAGAGCGCTGCGTGCGCGGTCGTCGAGGAAGGCGCGGTCGACGATGAGCCCCTCCACGATGCCGAGGTCGCTCGGTCCGGGGATGCCGAGATCGAAACCGATCGCGCGGGCTCCTTCGACGACCTCGGCTTCTTCGACCATGAGCCGGGTCGCCTCATCGGCCTTGTTGTAGACACAGGCGACGCGGGTGTTGCGGTAGACCACGGCCTTCGCGTCGCGATATGCCTGGGCGCTGCCGTGCCACACCAGGTGGTCGTCGGCGAGGTTGAGGCACACGGCCGCGTAGGGGAAGAGCTCGCCCTCGGGCCGCGACTGGCCGAGGTACCAGAGCTGGTGGCTGGAGAGCTCGACCACGAGCACGTCGAAGCCGGCGGGATCCCGCACCGCGTCGAGGACGGGTACGCCGATGTTGCCGCAGGGCGCCGCACGAAGGCCACCCTCGACCAGCAGCGAGGCCGTGAGTTGCGTCGTGGTCGTCTTGCCGTTGGTCCCCGTGATGAGCACCCAATCAGCCGGCGTACCGTCGGCGCGGACCACCTTGTCGCGGACGCGCCAGGCGAGTTCGACATCGCCCCAGATCACGATTCCCGACGCCTGCGCCCAGCGGATCACGGAGTGCGATGGGGAGAAGCCGGGCGAGGCGATGACCACCTCGGGCGCGAAGTCCACCAGTGCGGCCGGCACCTCGGCCAGGGGGCCGAGCTCGAGCGCGGCACCGATCACCGGGAGCAGACGCGCGTACTCCTCTTCTGCGGACTCGCTGAGGACGAGCACCTCCGCACCGAGCTCTGCGAGAGTGTCGGCCACCGAGAAGCCCGTCATCGACAAGCCGAGCACGGCGACGCGGAGATCACGCCAATCGGCGTTCCAGCTCGTGAGTCCGCTCAGGCGATCAGTCGACACGAGTGAGCCACTCGACGTAGAAGAGGCCGACCGCCGAGACCGCAAGGAGTCCGGCGATGATCCACATGCGCACCACGATCGTGACCTCGGACCAGCCGCGCATCTCGAGGTGGTGATGGAAGGGACTCATCAGGAACAGCCGCTTGCCTCGTGTGATCTTGAAGTAGGCGCGCTGCAGGATGACCGAGCCGGAGGACAGGACGAACACGCCGGCGATCACCAGCAGGAGAAGCTCGGTGCGGGTGAGGATCGCCATCGCGGTGATCACGCCGCCGATCGCCATCGAGCCGACGTCACCCATGAAGACCTTCGCCTTGGGCGCGTTCCACCAGAGGAACCCGATGAGGCTGGCCGCGACCGACGCCGCGATGATGGCCAGGTTGAACGGGTCGCGCACCTCGTAGCATCCGCCGAGGGCGTCGGGATCGCCGCCGATGCAGGGCTGCTTGAACTGCCAGAAGGCGATCACGCTGTAGGCGCCGACGACGATGACTCCGGCCCCGGCGGCGAGACCGTCGAGACCATCCGTCAGGTTCACACTGTTCGAGGTCGCGACGCCGATGATCGAGATCCACACGAGGTAGAGGATCCAGCCGAGGACGACGCCGAAGGCGAAGAGGTTGAGCCAGGTGATGTCGCGGAAGAGCGAGATCGCGGGGCTCGCCGGCATCTGCCCCCACCTGTTCGGGAAGTTCAGAGCGACGATGCCGAAGGGGATGATGACCAGCAACTGGCCGATCACCTTGCGCCAGCCGGACAGCCCGAGGCTGCGCTGGCTGCGCACCTTCATGTAGTCGTCGATGAAGCCCACGGCGCCGAAGCCGACCATCAGCCAGATCACCAGGATCGCCGAGAGTGCCGGCACCTCGCCGCTCACCAGCACGCCGGTGAAGTAGCCGACGATGGATCCGACGATGAAGATCACGCCACCCATGGTGGGGGTTCCGCGCTTCGCCTCGTGGCTCGGATTGTGCACCGACTCCGGGGTGCGGATGACCTGCCCCCAGCCCCACTTCCGGAAGAGCCGGAGGAAGACAGGAGTCAGGAACAGGGTGAAGGCGAGCGAGATCGCCGCCGACATGATGAGAGACCTCACGAGAACAATTCTCCCAGACGATCGCCGAGATGCCGGAGGCCCACGGAATTGGATGACTTCACGAGTACACGGTCACCGTCGCGGAGCTCGGTGCGCAGGTACTCGAAGGCTGCCTCCTGGTCGGGGAGGTGGATGGCCTCGCTGTCCCAGGAGCCCTCGCCGACCGCAGCGAGGTAGAGCCGCCGCGCCTCAGGGCCGACGACGACGATGCGTTGGATGTTGAGCCGCACCGCGAGCAGACCGATACGGTCGTGCTCCTCCCCCGCACCTTCTCCGAGCTCGGTCATCGCGCCGAGAACGGCGACGGTGCGCTCCTCCGGCCCGGTGATCTGCGCGAGAGTCCGCAGCGCCGCGGCCATGGAATCGGGACTCGCGTTGTAGGCGTCGTTGATGATCCGCACACGGTCGCTGCCCAGCGGCTGCATGCGCCACCGCTCGGCGATCTCGACCGTCTCCAGACGCGCGACCGCGTCTGCGGGCGTGACGCCGACGACGAGCGCTGCGGCGATGGCTGCCAGCGCGTTGGACACGTGATGCGCACCGAGGACCCGCAGACGAAGGGTCAGGCGGTCGCCGCCGACCTCGACGGTGCAGGACGTGCCGGAGGCGGAGACGGAGATGTCGTGCGCGCGGACATCGGCGCTCGACCCTTGTCCGAAGCCGACGACCTGCAGACCACGCGCTTCGGCGAGCCCTTCCATGGCGGCGACCCTGCTGTCATCGAAGTTGAGGACGGCGGTCCCGGGAACGCGAGCCGCTTCGACGAGCTCGGCCTTCGCCTTCGCGGTGGCTTCGATCCCCCCGAATCCGCCGGCGTGCGCCATGCCGACCATGAGCACGACGGCCACGTCGGGCTCGACGAGACCGGCGAGGTGCGCGATGCTTCCCGGTGCCGCCGCCCCGAACTCGCTCACCAGGAACCGCGTGTTCTCGGTGACGCGGAGCATCGTGACGGGGGCGCCGACCTCGTTGTTGAACGACTTGACCGGCGCGACGGTTTCGCCCTCACCCTCGAGGATGCGTGCGAGGAAGTTCTTCGTGGTGGTCTTGCCGTTGGATCCGGTGATCCCGATGATGCGGAGGGAGCCGCCGGCACGCACACGTGCCACGACCTCTCTGGCCAGCTCGCCCAGCGCAGCGACGGCGTCGGCGACGACGATCTGGCTGACGGGCACATCGACCGGGTGCTCCACGATCGCCAGCACGGCGCCGGCTGCGACAGCAGCTCCCACGAACTGGTGGCCGTCGGTCTCCGCGCCGGGCTTCGCGACGAAGATCGAGCCGGGGACCATCGTCCGCGAGTCCGTGTCGACGAGGCCGTCGACGACGGTCTCGGCCGTGTCTTCTCCGGCCACGCGCAGATCACCGCTCACTGCGGCGGTTATCTCAGCGAGCGTCAGGGCGATCATTTCATCTCCATGCGCGGCTCTCGCCGACTATCCGAACTTGGGAAGGAGCTCGTCCATCGGGACAGAGGACGGCATCACGCGATACGTTTTCATCACCTGCGTCATCGCCTTCTGGAAGGCGGATGCGGTGGCCGCGGACGATACAACCTTAGTCGGCTCATCGAGGGTGACCACGACGACGTACTGGGGATCGTCCACCGGCGCGAAGCCCACCATGCTGGTGTAGTACACGCCGTTCTTGTAGCCGCCGTTGACGGGGTCTGCGACCTGAGCGGTACCGGTCTTGCTGGTCACACGGTAGCCGGGCACCTGGATCCGCTCGGCGTTACCGCCCTGAACGGCCACGTTCTCGAGCATCCGGGTGATCTCGGCCGCGGTCTGCTTCTCGATGATCTGCTCGTGCTTCGGCTTGTCGGGCGCGGCGACGGTGCCGTCCGATTTGGTGCAGGACTCGACCAGCGAGAGATCGATCTTCTCGCCGCCGTTGGCGATCGCCTGGTACGCGCCGGCGAGCTGCGCGGCTGTGACCGTGTAGTACTGGCCGAAGGTCGTCGTGTAGAGCGACTGGCTGTCCCATTCGCTGACCGGGTGCAGTGTTCCCCCGACCTCGGAGGGGAAGTCGATCGTCTTGTCGCCGACCCCGAACCGCTCCAGGTAGTCGTAGCGCACCTCGGGACTCACCTTGGTGCCGAACTTCGACAGCGCCACGTTCGAGGAGTCGATGAGTCCACCGGCGAGGGTGTAGTTGTACGCCGGGTGGTTGAACGCATCGTTGATCACGGCGCCGTTGGGGAATGTCTCCCGCGACGACGCGGTGACCGTGCTCAGGGGCGTCAGCCCTGCGCCTTCGATGACGGCGGCGGCGGTGATGGCTTTGAACGTCGATCCCGGCTCGAAGTCCCGGTGGAAGATCTGGCTGTATCGCGTCTCGGGTGTCGAGGAGTCGAGGTCGTTGGGGTCCAGGGACGGCCACTCCGCCGCCGCACGGATCTTCCCCGTCTTCGCCTCGACGACGGTGACGGTGCCGCCCTTCGCTCCTTGCTTGCGCGCCTCTTCGCCGACCATCTGCTGCAGGTACCACTGCAGATCGCTGTTGATGGTCAACTGCACCGAGCCGCCGTCCACGGCATCCACCGTGCGCTCGCTTCCCGGGATCACGACGCCGTTCGCGCCGCGGCGATAGGACTCCTCGCCGTCGATCGGCGCCAGGCACTCTTCGCCCAGCTGCTCGACACCGGCCTGCGCCGTTCCGGAGCCGTCGAGGAAGCCGAGGATGTTGCCGGCGACCGCGCCGTTCGGGTACACCCGGGTCTCCCGTCCCTCCATGTGGAGGTAGGCGAGCTTCAGGTCACGCAGCTCGATGTACTGCTCGGTGGTGAGGGACTTCTTCAGCGGTGCGTACTGACTCTGCGAATCCTTCGCGAGTGCATCGGCGACGAGCGCGCGGACCTCGTCGCCGGTCTGCCCGGTGATCGCCGCGATCTTCTCGGACGCTTCCGCCCAGGGAACCTTCGGGTCCTTCTCTTCGAACTGGTTGATGACGAGCGGGCTGAGTTGCGCGTCGTACACGAGCACGCTCGAGGCGAGGACCGTTCCACCGGCGTCGACGACCGATCCGCGCTGACCCGGGATCTTGTCGCCCGCGCCGATCTTGGTGAGCGACTGAGCGACGTGCTCGTCGGCGCTCACGACCTGGATGTCGACCAGACGCACCACGAAGGCCGCCAGCACGGACAGGATGACGGCGAGGGCGACGACGGTGCGTCGCCGCGGTCCGCGGGTGGCTCGTGTCGTCATGGGTCTCTCCGTCGATCGTGGGCGTTCAGCGTGTGGTGGGGCTCGGGAGTCCGTCGGTGATCGCCGGCGGCAGATCTTGGGTCGTCGCGTCCGAGGGGCCGTCATCTGTTGCCGTCTTCGTCTCCGTCGGCGCGGGCTTGACGATCAGTGAGTTGCTCACTGCACCCGCTCCACCCGGGTTCACGGTCGACGTCCAGTCCGCTCCCGCCCCGGTGCCGAACACCGCGCCATCGCTCAGACGCAGGTACGACGGCGATCCCGCCACCACCATCCCGAGTCCCGCAGCGCTGTTGGCGAGCACCTGCGGTGAGCTCAGACCGGTGAGCTCCTCCTGGAGAGCGTGCGTCTGCAGACTCAGCTCACGCTGCTGGGACGAGAGACCGGCGAGTGTGAACGAGTCCTGTGTGATCGCGAGCGACAGCGCGACCTGAGCCGCGCCGATCGCCAGCGCACCGCTGAGGGCGACGAGTGCGTAGGCGAGCTTGGGCTTGCGGCGGACGGCAGGCGAGCTGACGGGCTGAAGTCTCCGCTGCGGCTCGCGGGCGGGTGCGACCGGCTGGACCGGTTTGCGGACGACGGCGTTCAGGCTCATGCGCTCTCCCGCAGCTTCTCGGCGGCGCGGAGCCGCACCGGTATCGCCCGCGGGTTGCGCGCGCGTTCTTCGTCGGAGGCGAGTTCTGCCCCCTTGGTGAGGATGCGGAACTTCGGAGCATGCTCGGGAAGCTCGACGGGGAGCCCTGCCGGAGCGGTCGAGGCTGCGGCGGCGGCGAACGCCTGCTTGACCAGACGGTCCTCGAGCGACTGGTACGACATCACGACGATGCGTCCGCCGACGCCGAGCGCATCCATCGCGGACGGGATGGCATCGGCGAGCACGTTGAGCTCGGTGTTCACCTCGATGCGCAGGGCCTGGAACACACGCTTGGCCGGGTGCCCGGCGCGCTGAGCGGCTGCCGGAGTCGCGGCGATCAGGATCTCGACCAGCTGGCCGGAGCGGGTGATCGGCTGCTTCTGCCGGGCATCGATGATGAAGCGCGCATAACGGCCGGCGAGCTTCTCCTCGCCGTACCGCTCGAAGATGCGACGCAGGTTGCCCTCGTTGTACGTCGCGATGACGTCGGCCGCCGTGACGCCCTTGGTCTGATCCATACGCATGTCGAGCGGAGCATCCTTCGAGTACGCGAATCCTCGCTCGGCCTCGTCCAGCTGCAGCGAGGAGACGCCGAGGTCGAAGAGGATGCCCGCGGCGCCCTGGGCGTGCAGGCCGATCTCGTCGTACACCGTATGCACGAGCGTCACGCGGTCTTTGAAGCGCGCGAGCCGCTCCCCCGCGATGCGCAGGGCGTCGGTGTCGCGGTCTAGTCCGACGAGGCGGATGTTCGGGAAGCGCTCGAGCAGCGCCTCCGAGTGGCCGCCCATGCCGAGCGTGGCATCGACGAGCACCGCTCCGTCCGCCTGGAGGGCGGGAGCGAGCAGCTCGACGCAGCGGTCGAGCAGTACGGGGGTGTGAATGTCTCGGAGGTTCATGATCTTTCTCGGGGTGACCTTCGGCTCTGATCCCCCTCCGCTTCTCGACCCGGCACCGGGGAAGTGTGTCGGGGCGGGAGCGGCGGGGCATCACAGCCGTGGTCAGAAGAGTCCCGGAATCACCTCCTGCTCGAGGTCCGAGTAGGTCTCCTCGCCGGCGGCGAGGTAGGTGTTCCAGCTCTCGGCATCCCAGATCTCGGCGTGTGCGCCGACTCCGGTGACGATGAGCTCTTTCTGCAGACCTGCGTACTGACGCAGGTGCGCGGGGATGGTGATGCGGTTCTGGCTGTCGGGCATCTCCGCGCTCGCTCCGGAGAGGAACAGTCGCATGAAGTCACGCGCCTGCTTGTTGGCGAGCGGGGCCTGACGGATCCGCTCGTGCATCGCCTCGAACTCGGCCGTGCTGAAGACGTAGAGGCAGCGTTCCTGGCCTCGGGTGACGACGATGCCGCCGCCGAGGTCTTCGCGGAACTTCGCAGGAAGGATGACCCGTCCTTTGTCGTCCAGCTTGGGTGAGTGCGTACCCAGCAGCATCGGCCACCACCCCCTCTCCGTCCGGCCAACTCGAGGTGCGCCCCACTTTACTCCACTTTCCTCCACTTACCTACGACCAATCCGCAGATATCGCACCATCGGCCCGAAGGGCGCGCCGAAGAACCGCGGAATTCCGCGGTGGAGGAAGGTGGAGGCTCAGTGGAGGAGCAGAGCGGCGCGCGCGTTAACGACAGAAGCCCGGATGCTCAGCATCCGGGCTTCTGTCGTGAAAATCTGCGGGGGGTCAGTGACCGTCCTGGCGCCGATCCCAGCGATCATTCATACGGTCCATGAACGAGGCGGAATCCTGACGCTTCGGGGCGGAACGCTCTCGCGGCTCGGCGGGAGTCGCTCGACGCACGGGTGTGACGGCGACCATGACTCCGGCGAGCATCGCCGCGAATCCGATCACACCGACCACGATGCCCCACACGCTGCCGAGGATGACGCCGGCCACGAGGCCGCCGACTCCGGCGAGCAGGAGAAGAGCCCCGTAGACCAGATTTCGGTAGCTCAGTGCACGGTCGCCGGACGGCGCGGTGACCACGTCGGCATCGTTGTGAAGGAGATGGCGTTCCATCTCGTCGAGCAGACGCTGCTCCTGTTCGGAGAGTGGCATTTCGTCCCCCTCGGGTATCGTGCGTTCCATTCTACGCGCGCCCGGGCGTCCGGGGCTAGCAGTTCGGCGTCCCCTTGCTTTACGTATGCTGGGAGTCGTGCCGACTTCCTCCCCCGTTCCCGGTGCGGTCGCCGCACGCCTCGACCGATTCCTCACTCGGATGCGCGAGGAATCCTCGGAGTACGGCCCGGATGCCGCCTCCTTCTTCGATGCCGCTGCCGGCACGCTCGAAGGAGGGAAGCGGTTGCGCGCCCGGTTCTGCCACGCCGGGTGGCGGGCCGTCAGCCGATTCAGCGATCGCACCGCGACCGAGACGGATGCCCTCTGGGACATCTGCACCGCGTTGGAGATCTTTCAATCGGCCGCGCTCGTCCATGACGATCTGATCGACAACTCGGACACGCGCCGCGGCCGCCCGGCCGCCCACCGCGCCCTCGAGGAGTCGCACCGTTCGGCCGGCTGGTCCGGCGATGCTGAGGCCTTCGGCCGCGCTTCCGCGATCCTCCTCGGTGATCTCCTCGTCGCCTGGAGCGACGACCTGCTCGAGTCCGCCCTCAAGGGGCTCCCGCACGCCGGGGACGTGCGCTCCGAGTACGCCAGGATGCGCCGAGACGTGACCACGGGGCAGTTTCTCGACATCGCCGAGGAGTCGGCCTGGAGCGTCAACGACGGTGGACTCCATGCCGAGCGAGCGCTGCGCGTGGCGTCGCTGAAGTCCGCCAGGTACAGCATCGAGCAGCCTCTGGTCCTGGGCGCGGCCCTCGCCGGCGCCGAGCCCGATCAGACGGCGGCGCTGCGTCGCTTCGGCCACCCGATCGGCATGGCCTTCCAACTCCGCGACGACGTGCTCGGGGTCTTCGGAGACGCGTCCGTCACGGGCAAGCCGGCCGGGGATGATCTTCGAGAGGGAAAGCGCACGGTACTCATCGCCCTCACCCGGCAGGCCCTCGACCCGTCGGCGCGGAATCTTCTCGACGAGATGCTCGGCGACCCGGAGCTGACCGCGCAGCAGGTGTCGTTCCTGCAGGCCACCATCACCGACTCCGGTGCACTGGACCGGGTGGAGGCGATGATCGCCGATTATGCGCGCGAAGCGGATCGCGCGCTATCGGGTGCTCGCCTCGACAACGCGGCAGTCGGCGAGCTGCGCGAGCTGGCGCGAGCCGCCACCGTCCGCTCCGCCTGACGCGGAACCCGTCTCAGGCGAGGGTGCGCGCGAGCCGCCGGACCGCGCTCTTGTGCCCGGCCAGCAGCGCGTCGATCGGCGAGCGACCGAGGGTCTCCTCCTCCGTGAGGAGCCAGTCGATCAGCTCATCGTCGGAGAAGCCGGCATCCTGCAGCACGATGATCGTCCCCCGCAGCGAGCTGAGCGGATGCCCGTCGACGATGAACACCGCCGGAACCGCGAAGGTGCCGCTGCGACGCGACCCGACCAGATAGTGGTCGTCGATCAGGCGGCGGACACGACCGAGGGGCTCGTCGAGCACCTCGACGAGATCGGGCATCGTCAGCCACTCGACGTCAGCGGCGGCAGGGGTTCCAGCAACGTTCTCAGACACGTTGCCCACTATCTCATCTCTGCAGAGGCATCGCATGTCGCCCCTCCAGTCACATCCTTCACTTGCGTCACTTCTGTTGACTTCCGTTTACATCCGTGTCAGCGTGAAGTGCTCGAAAAGGGGGCCCGCCTTGAGAACCAAGACCGCCACGCGTCGGACGCGAAGCCTGCAGTTCGGAGTGCCCGCCGCCGTGCTCGGCGCTCTCGCCGCCACTCTCACCGCCGCGCCGGCCGAAGCCGCCGCGACGACCACAGATCTCGCTCCGGTCGAGCGCCACCGCAGCATGCCCGTGCGCGTGGTGCCGGCACAGGCAGCGCCCGCGAGCTATGTCGTGCGACCGGGCGACACGGTCTCATCGATCGCCTCGCGTTTCGGACTCCGCACCGTCGACGTGCTCGCCTGGAATCATCTCTCCTGGCGCTCGGTGATCTACCCGGGCCAGACGCTGACGCTGCGGACAGCCGCTGCGTCTCCCGCCCCTGCTCCCGCTCCTGCTGCTGCGACCTCCACCTCGCACAAGGTGGTCGCGGGCGACACCGTGTACGCCATCGCGCAGAAGTACGGAACCACCGTCGATGCGGTCCTGGCTGCGAACGGGCTCACGCGCGCATCGGTGATCTACCCCGGACAGGCCCTGGCGGTGACCGGCTCGGCTGCGCCCGCCGCCGCACCGGCAGCAGCACCGGCGTCCGCGCCCACGCCCGCCGCCACGGCATCGCACATGGTCGTCGCCGGCGACACCGTCTACGGGATCGCCCAGAAGTACGGCATCACCACGCAGACGGTGTTCGCCCTGAACGGACTGGGCCCGTCCTCGATCATCTACCCCGGGCAGAAGCTCGCCGTTCGTGCGGCACCTGTTGCCGCACCTCCCGCAGCGGCAACAGCCACGGTGGGCGGACAGCGGTCCGCGACCCTCGACAGCGAGCAGGCGGCGAACGCCGCGCTCATCATCCGCGTCGGTCGAGAGCTCGGCATCCCCGATCGGGGAATCGCCCTCGCACTCGCGACCGGCATGGTGGAATCGGGTCTCCGCAACCTCGACTGGGGTGACCGCGATTCGCTCGGCATCTTCCAGCAGCGTCCGAGCACCGGGTGGGGAACGCCGGCGCAGATCATGGACGCCGACCGGAGCACCCGCGTCTTCTACGGCGGGCGGAACGACCCGAACGGACACATGACGCGCGGTCTGCTCGACATCGCCGGGTGGGAGAGCATGCCGTTCACATCCGCCGCTCAGGCCGTGCAGATCTCCGCGTATCCGGACAAGTACGGGCAGTGGGAGACGCAGGCCTACAGCTGGCTCGCCCTCCACGGCTGACCACTTCCATAAAATCCGCAGGGCCGAGAGGTGAGCCGCTCCCCTGTCTTTCAGGCAGTTCTCAATAGAATTCTGACGTGACGACCAATCAGCAGGCCGACCCCCTCATCGGGCGGCTTGTCGACGGTCGCTACCGCGTCCGTGCTCGGATCGCTCGCGGAGGGATGGCGACGGTCTACGTCGCCACCGACCTCCGCCTCGAGCGGCGCATCGCGCTCAAGGTCATGCACGCCCACCTCAGCGACGATTCGGCATTCCAGAGCCGCTTCATCCAGGAGGCCCGCGCAGCCGCCAGGCTGGCGGATCCGCACGTCGTCAACGTCTTCGATCAGGGGCAGGACGGCGAACTCGCCTACCTCGTGATGGAGTATCTGCCCGGCATCACGCTGCGCGAGCTGCTGCGTGAGCAGAAGCGACTCACCATCCCGCAGACGATCACGATCATGGATGCGATCCTCGCCGGGCTCTCGGCCGCGCATCGCGCCGGAATCGTGCACCGCGACGTCAAGCCGGAGAACGTGCTCCTCGCGGAGGACGGCCGCATCAAGATCGGCGACTTCGGGCTGGCCAGAGCGACCACGGCGAACACGGCGACCGGGCAGCAGCTGCTCGGGACGATCGCCTACCTCGCCCCCGAGCTGGTGACCCGCGGGACCGCGGACGCCCGCAGCGACATCTATGCCCTCGGCATCATGCTGTACGAGATGCTCGTCGGCGAGCAGCCCTACAAGGGCGAGCAGCCCATGCAGATCGCGTTCCAGCACGCCACCGAGTCGGTGCCGCGTCCGAGCGTGCGCAACCCCGCCGTGCCGGAACAGCTCGACGAACTCGTGCTCTGGGCGACGGAGAAGTCTCCCGACGAGCGACCGGACGACGCCCAGCAGATGCTTGAGCGCCTGCGTGCCATCGAGCGCGAACTCGGTGTCACCCCGACCGCAGCGAGAGCGACCGCTCCGCAACACAGCCATGCCGACTCCGGAGACCTCACCAAGGTGATGCCGGGGACGATGGTCATCGCGGATCCGACTGCACCGGTCCCTGCCGAGATCGACAACGCGACGCTCCTTCGACGCCGAGCGTCGAAGCGCCGGGCCCGCGGAGCGTTCCTCCTGACACTGGTGCTGCTGTTGGCGGTGCTCGCCGGCGGTGTGGGCTGGTGGTTCGGATCCGGCCCCGGCTCACTGATCGCCGTGCCGGGTGTCGCCGGCAAGACGTACGACGAGGCCGCGGCCCTCCTGGTCGACGCCGGGTTCGTCCCGACGCAGAAGGACGAGCCTTCCGTCGATGTCGAGGCCGGTGCGGTGATAGAGACCGACCCCGAAGAAGGTGCCCGCCTCGACAAGGGGACGACCGTCACGGTCGTGGTGTCATCGGGTCCTGCATCCCACGACATCGCCCCGGTCGCCGGCGTGGCGTCGGACGACGTCCGCGCGGCGCTGCAGGCGGCCAACCTCGAACTCACGGACGACGAGGAGTACTTCGGCGACCTCGACGACGGCAAGGTCATCAATGTCCGCATCACGCCGCGCGACGGCGGAGACGCGTTCGGCTGCGCCGAGGGCTGCACGGTACATGAGACCGACACAGCGACGATCCAGGTGTCGCGCGGCGCGGTTCCCGATGTCAGCGACCTCAGCGTCGCCCAGGCCACGGACGCGCTCACAGGCAAGGGGCTGAAGGTCAATCCGGAGAGCCTGTACCAGACCAGTGACGGCATCGGAAAGGACCGGGTCATCGGGATCGCGGATCGACCGACCGAAGGCGCGTGGCGCCCCGGCGAGACCGTGCAGCTCATCATCTCCCAGGGCCCCCCGCTGTTCGACGTGCCCGATGTGTCCGGGAAGACCCGTGACGAAGCGACGCGTGCGCTCAACGACGCCGGCTTCAAGTGGTCCTACACGAGCGGCACCGGACTCCCGGACTCGGTGTGGGATCTCTTCGCCAACGAGAACACGAAGGTCGAGTCGTACAGCCCGACCGACGCCCAGCGCAAGGGTACGACCATCACCCTCACGATGAGCTTCTCCGGCTGAGGCCGGACGCACGAAGAGGGGGCCGGAATCCGATTCCGGCCCCCTCTTCGTCTACAGCGTCAGCGCTTCTCGAGCTCCTCGGCCACGAGGAACGCCAGCTCCAGCGACTGCATGTGGTTCAGGCGCGGGTCGCACAGGCTCTCGTAGCGGGTCGCCAGCGCGGCCTCGTCGATCTGCTCGGACCCGCCGAGGCACTCGGTGACGTCGTCCCCGGTGAGCTCGACGTGGATCCCGCCCGGGAACGTGCCGACCGCACGGTGCGCCTCGAAGAAGCCGCGCACCTCGTCGACGACGTCGTCGAAGCGACGGGTCTTGTATCCGGTCGGCGTGGTGATGCCGTTGCCGTGCATCGGGTCGGTGACCCACAGCGGCTGTGCCCCGGAGTCACGGACGGCCTCGAGCAGCGGCGGCAGAGCGTCGCGGATTTTGCCCGCACCCATCCGCGTGATGAAGGTGAGCCGACCGGGCTCGCGCTCGGGGTCGAGCTTGTCGATCAGGGCGAGCGCGGTCTCGGGCGTCGTCGTCGGTCCGAGCTTCACTCCGATCGGGTTGCGGATCTTGGAGAAGTAGTCGACGTGCGCGCCGTCGAGCTCTCGCGTGCGCTCGCCGATCCAGAGGAAGTGTGCGGAGGTGTTGTACGGGGTGTCGGTGCGCGAGTCGATGCGCGTCATCGGACGCTCGTAGTCCATCAGCAGGCCCTCGTGGCCGGTGAAGAACTCCACTCGCTTGAGCTCATCGAAGTCGGCACCCGCCGCCTCCATGAACTTGATCGCACGGTCGATCTCGGCCGCCATACGCTCGTAACGCTGGTTGGCCGGGTTCTGCGCGAAGCCCTTGTTCCACGAGTGCACCTCGCGGAGGTCGGCGAACCCACCCTGCGTGAACGCACGGATCAGGTTCAGCGTGGATGCCGCCGTGTGGTACCCCTGCAGGAGACGAGCAGGGTCCGCCGTGCGGGATCCCTCGGTGAAGTCGTAGCCGTTCACGATGTCGCCGCGGTACGCGGGCAGGGTGACCTCGCCACGCGTCTCGTTGTCGCTGGAGCGCGGCTTGGCGAACTGACCGGCCATGCGGCCCATCTTGACGATCGGCATCGACGCACCGTAGGTCAGCACCACGGCCATCTGCAGCACCGTCTTGATGCGATTGCGGATCTGCTCGGCCGTCGCTCCCGCGAAGGTCTCGGCGCAGTCTCCGCCTTGCAGGAGGAACGCCTGCCCGGAGGCGGCGCGCGCGAGGCGCTCGCGGAGGTTGTCGACCTCACCCGCGAACACCAGCGGCGGGAGGCCTGCGATCTGACGGGAGACGTCGGCGACGCGGTCCGCGTCGGGCCACTGCGGCTGCTGCTTGATGGGAAGCGAGCGCCATGCATCAAGGGCTTCGATGTGGTGCGGGAGCATGCGTTCCAGCCTAGTGGTCGCGCGTACTGCCCAGACGCGCGCCGAGGGCTATGTGACGCGGGTCGGGAGGCGGTCTTTGACCGTCGACGCGTAGACGTCCTCGTAGGTCTGCTCGCCGAGGCGCTGCAGGGCCACCATGATCTCGTCGGTGACCGATCGGAGGATGTAGCGGTCGTTCTCCATGCCGGCGTACCGGGAGAAGTCGAGAGGCTCCCCGATCACGATGCCGACGCGCACGATGCGCGGCAGCCGCCTGCCGATCGGCATGGCCGTGTCGGTGTCGACCATGATCACGGGGACTACGGGGACCTTCGCCTCGAGCGCCATCCGGGCGATGCCCGTTCGACCGCGGTACAGCTTGCCGTCGGGGCTGCGCGTGCCCTCGGGGTAGATGCCGAGCAGGTCGCCACCGCCGAGCACCTGAAGCCCCGTGTTCAGGGAGGCCTCCGAGGCCTTGCCGCCGGACCGGTCGATCGGGATCTGACCGGTGGCCTTCATGAAGAACTTCGTCGCCCAGCCTTTGAGTCCGCGCCCGGTGAAGTAGTCGCTCTTCGCGAGGAAGGACATCGACCGGTCGATGACCAGCGGCAGGAAGATGGAATCGGCGAAGGAGAGGTGGTTGCTCGCGAGGATCGCTGCACCGTTCGCGGGCACGTTGTTCCGCCCCACGATCCAGGGGCGGAAGACACCCTTGACCACGGGGCCGATTACGACGTACTTCATCAGCCAGTAGAACATCGAGGTGAAGTCTAGCGCCGCCGCGCCCCGTGCCTCGGAGATCTCGCGTTCTCGACCTCAGGAGCGACTGAGTCTCACCTCGGGCGCGACCCGATTCCATGCCCTACACTCGAAGGACACCCGTGCCCGACCGGTACCGAAGGAGCTGCCGTGGTCCAGTTTGAAGTCCCCGCGATCGTCCCCGCCGATCCCGACGCGAACGTCGCCGACCTGCTGGTGAAGCGCGTCGAAGCCACTCCGGATCGTGCGCTCTTCTCCGTGCCCGACGGCGACGGCTGGCGCGACATCTCCGCAGCCGACTTCCAGACGGCCGTCGTCGCTCTGGCGAAGGGCTTCGCCGCGGCCGGCATCCAGCCCGGCGAGAAGGTCGGCTTCCTCGCACGCACGACGTACGAGTGGACGCTCGTGGATTTCGCGCTCTTCTACGCCGGCGCGGTGATGGTGCCGATCTACGAGACCAGCTCGCCGTCGCAGATCCAGTGGATCCTCGAAGACTCCGGTGCGATCGCTCTGATCGTGGAGACCTCCGAGCACTTCGCACGCGTCGATGAGGTGCGCGGGGACCTGCCGCTGCTCCGCGAGGTCTGGCAGCTGCACCTCGGGGCCATCGACACCCTGACCGCTCAGGGCGCCTCGGTGACCGATGCGGAGATCGAACGACGCCGCACCCTCGCCGTCGGTTCCGACATCGCGACGCTCATCTACACCTCCGGCTCGACCGGGCGGCCGAAGGGGTGCGTGCTCACGCACAGCAACTTCGTCGAGCTGTCCCGCAACTCGGCCAAGGCGCTCGACGCCGTCGTACAGACCCCCGGCGCGTCCACGCTGCTCTTCATCACCACGGCGCACGTGTTCGCGCGCTTCATCTCGATCCTCGACATCCACGCCGGGGTGCGCACCGGTCACCAGCCGGATACGCGCCAGCTCCTGCCCGCGCTCGGGTCGTTCAAGCCCACCTTCCTTCTCGCCGTGCCCCGCGTGTTCGAGAAGGTGTACAACTCCGCCGAGCAGAAGGCCGAGGCCGGGGGCAAGGGCAAGATCTTCCGCGCCGCGGCCGATGTCGCCATCGAGCACTCGAAGCTGTTGGAGGCGGGCAAGAAGATCCCGTTCGGGATGAAGCTCAAGTTCGCCCTCTTCAACAAGCTCGTGTACAGCAAGCTCCGCGAGGCGATGGGCGGCAACGTCGTGTATGCCGTCTCGGGCTCCGCTCCCCTGGGCTCGCGGCTGGGTCACTTCTTCCACAGCCTCGGCGTGGTCATCCTCGAGGGATACGGTCTCACCGAGACGACGGCACCCGCGACGGTGAACCTGGCGGACAAGTCCAAGATCGGGACCGTCGGCCCTGCGCTCCCGGGTGTGGGCGTGCGCCTCGCCGACGACGACGAGATCGAAGTGCGCGGCATCAACGTGTTCAAGGAGTACTGGAACAACCCCGAAGCGACGGCGGAAGCCTTCAGCGAGGGTGGCTGGTTCCACACCGGTGACATCGGCAGCTTCGACCCCGAGGGCTTCCTCACGATCACCGGACGCAAGAAGGAGATCATCGTCACCGCCGGCGGCAAGAACGTCGCTCCCGCAGCACTCGAGGACCCGATCCGCGCCAACCCGATCATCGGACAGGTCGTCGTGGTGGGCGACCAGCGTCCGTTCATCTCGGCACTCGTCACCCTCGACCCCGAGATGCTCCCGACGTGGCTCGCGAACAACGGCCTCGAGGCGAAGATGTCGCTCGAGGACGCGTCCAAGAACGCCGCTGTCCGCGCCGAGGTGCAGCGAGCGGTGGACATCGCGAACGCCCACGTCTCGCGTGCCGAGTCGATCCGGAAGTTCACGATCCTCGACTCGGAGTGGACGGAGGCTTCCGGTCACCTGACGCCGAAGCTCTCGATCAAGCGCAACGTCATCATGAACGACTTCGCCGACGAGATCGCCGCGATCTACGACGAGCCCGTCGCCACGACCAACGTGGCGATCGGCGGCTGACGCTTCGACGGACGATCTTCACGAAGAAGGGCCCCGCTCACGCGGGGCCCTTCTTCGTATGTTCAGAACCAGGCGCTCTCGCGGACCTCGCGCATGGCGATCTTGCGGGTCTCCGCGTCGAGACGCGTCAGGAAGAGCTTGCCGTCGAGGTGATCGGTCTCGTGCTGCAGCGCCTGGGCGAGCAGCCCCTCGCCCTCGAGCACCACGGTCTCACCGTCGAGGTCGATGCCCTCGACGCGCGCCCACGGGTAGCGCTGGGCATCGTGCCAGAGGCCGGGAACCGAGAGGCATCCCTCCCCCGTCGGCTGCGGTTCACCGCGCACCTCGGTGAGGACGGGGTTGAGCACGTACCCGATGTCGCCGTCGATGTTGTAGCTGAAGGCGCGGAGCGCGACACCGATCTGCGGGGCGGCGACGCCGGCACGTCCGGGGAGTTCGACGGTGTCGACGAGGTCCGCCACGAGCGCCCGCACACCGTCGTCGATCTCGTCGATCGGTGCACAGACGCTGCGCAGAACCGGGTCGCCGAAGATGCGGATCTCACGAACCGCCATCAGGCAGCCTTCGCCCGCAGGCCCTCGACCAGCAGTGCCGCCAGCTCTCGGGCGGCGATCCGGGTCTCCGGGAGCAGGTTCGCGAACACGATCGTCCCTCCACCCGCGATCTGCGGGTCATAGGGGACACGGACGACGCTGCGGGCACGGGTGGCGAAGTGCGCCTGGAGTTCGTTCAGTCGCACCAACGGGGTTCCCGGCGTCGACTGGTTGAGAACCACGATCGCGTCGCGCGCCTGCTCCGCATAGCCGTTGGTCTCGAGCCAGGTGAGGGTCTCGGAGGCCAGCCGGGCCTCGTCGACGCTGAGTCCGGAGACGATGACGATCTGATCCGCGAGGTCGAGGGTCGCCGACATCACAGAGTGGACGATGCCGGTTCCGGTGTCTGTGAGGACCAGGGAGTAGTAGTGCGCGGCGACACCGGCGACGTCACGGTAGTCGCTGTCGCTGAAGGCCTCGGCGATGCGCGGGTCGGAGTCGGAGGCGAGCACGTCGAGTCGTGTCGCGTCCCTGGCGACGATGGCCGAGATGTCGTGGTATCCCTTGACGTCGTCATGGATGCGGACGAGGTCGCGCACGGACTTGCTGTGGTGCGGACGCACGATGCGCTCCGCGAGCGTGCCCCGATCGGGGTTGGCGTCGACAGCGATCACGCGATCCTCGCGTGCGTCGGCGAGAGCCATGCCGAGCAGCGCGGTGATCGTCGTCTTGCCGACTCCCCCCTTGCGCGAGAGCACCGGGACGAACCGCGCTCCGCCGGCGAGCGGAGCGGCGATCCGCGCCGACAGGGCCTTGCGCTCGCGCGCACGGCGCCCGTCTCCGATGTTGATGCGCCGCCCGGAGACGGCATAGAGGAAGTGGCTCCACGCGCCTTCCGGTTCGGGCTTCGCGAGCCGGTGCGGGTCGAGCAGCCGGTCGGCGGTCAGCAGGTCAGCCGACTCCCTCGAGGCATCGCCCAGGTCGTCCAGACGTTTGGACGTGAGCGTGACGTCGACGCGCGGAGCGGGTCGGACGGGCTGGGAGGCGACGGACTTGTTCTCATCGGGAGTGGACACGGACCTGTTCTCCTTCTCGACGGACGCTCGGGCAGGCACGGACGCGGCGGGCGCCGGTGCGGCATCGGCCTTCGCTCTGGCGAGGAAGCGTTCCGCAGTGGCCGCCTCTTCGGACTGCTCGTCGTCGTCCGGCGTATCGACGAGCGCGGTGGCGTCGGGCTCTTCGATGACCACGGCATCGATGATGTTCTCCGAACGCGGATGGACCAGCGGAGGCGAGGACACCGGGGCCTCGTCGATCGCGGCGGCGTGGACGACCGCCGACTCGACGACCTCGGCCTCGGGCTCGGGCTCGTCGACCGCGGGCTTCTCGACCGCGGTCTCGTCGACCCCTCTCGCCGGACGCCCGAGATCTTCGACCTTCTTCGGAGCCGGGACCGGGGTCGGGATCGGGGTCTTCGCCGCTGCCTTCTGCTTCTTCGGCTTCTTCGCGGGGGCCGCACGCTCGGTCGGAGCGGCGGTCGCCTCCACGGCGGGCTCCCCCGAGGCCAACGGCTTCGCCGCGGACGCGGTCGCCACCGCGGATTGCACGGCAGCGGGAGGGTCGATCACGAGGTCGCCGACCACCTCTCCCTCGACGACCCCGTCGTCGGTGAGGTCGTCATCCTCGTCCTTGGGCAGCGTCACGCTGACCTGCGCGGTCCCGCCGAGGATGCCGATGCCGGCCGTGTCGAGTGACGCGGCTTCATCGAGCACCCCCAGCGGGCTCTCGTCGGGGTCAGTGATGTTCTTCGGTGTCACGATCTCGCTCCCAGCCTGTGCGGGCCTCGGGTATGCGCACATGGTGCACAGGCCTCGCCCGCACAAGGTTAGTGCGCGGGGCGGATCACGACCAAAAGATCTCCGGCATCCACCTGCTGCGTCTCGGCGATCGCATGGCGCTCGATGACGCCATCGACCGGCGCGGTGATGGCCGCTTCCATCTTCATCGCCTCGATCGACGCGACCGGCTCCCCGGCCCGCACTGCGGCGCCGACTTCGGCCTTCAGAGTCACGACGCCCGAGAACGGAGCCGCGACCTGCCCGGGAACAGAGGTGTCCGCCTTCTCCACCTCGTGCGCGTCGACGACGATCGAGCGATCGCGCACGAACACGGGGCGGAGCTGTCCGTTGAGCGTCGTCATCACGGTCCGCATGCCCTTGTCGTCCGCTTCACCGATCGCTTCGATACCGACGTAGAGCTGCACTCCCCGATCGATCTCGATCATGTGCTCCTGCCCTGCGACCAAGCCGTAGAGGTAGTCGCTGGTGTCGAGCACGGAGAGATCGCCGAAGAGCTCACGGCGCTGCGCGAATTCCGCGGTCGGTCCGGGGAACAGCAGGGTGTTCAGTCGTGTCCGCCGCTCGGCGCTGGTTCCGGCGAGTGCTGCCTCGTCCTCCGAGGTGATCTCCGTGAGACCGAGCCGCACCGAGCGTCCGGCGAGAACCTTCGTCCGGAAGGGCTCCGGCCACCCGCCGGGCAGATCGCCCAGCTCGCCCGCCATGAAGCCGACGACCGAATCCGGCACGTCGTACTTCTCCGGGTTGGCCTCGAAGTCGGCGGGATCCGCCTTCACGGCTGCGAGGTGAAGGGCCAGGTCGCCGACCACCTTGGAGGAGGGAGTCACCTTCGGCACGCGTCCCAGGATCCGATCGGCGGCTGCGTACATGTCCTCGATGAGCTCGAAGTCGTCCGCGAGGCCCAGAGCCTTCGCCTGCTGACGCAGATTCGAGAGCTGACCGCCGGGGATCTCGTGGTGGTAGACGCGCCCCGTCGGCCCCGGAAGCCCGGACTCGAACGGAGCGTACGCCCGACGCACCGCTTCCCAGTAGGGCTCGAGGTCGGACACTCCGTCGAGCGAGATCCCGCTGTCCCGCTCGGTGTGCGCGAGAGCTGCGACGAGCGAAGACAGGGACGGCTGGCTCGTGGTGCCGGACAGAGGTGCCGACGCCGCATCCACGGCATCGACGCCGACGGCGCTAGCTGCGAGGAGCGTGGCCAGCTGACCGCCCGGCGTGTCGTGCGTGTGCAGATGCACCGGGAGGTCGAACCGCTCACGCAGCGCTGCGACGAGCTTCGCCGCGGCCGCCGGGCGCAGCAGGCCCGCCATGTCCTTGATCGCGATGATGTGCGCGCCCGCCTCGACGATCTGGTCGGCGAGGCGCAGGTAGTAGTCGAGCGTGTAGAGGTCTTCTGCGGGGTCGAGCAGATCGCCGGTGTAGCAGAGCGCCACCTCGGCGACAGCCGTGCCCGTCTTGCGGACGGCCTCGATCGCCGGTCGCATCTGCTCCACGTCGTTGAGCGCGTCGAAGATGCGGAAGATGTCGACACCACTGGCAGCCGCCTCCGCGACGAACGCCTCGGTGACCGCCGTCGGGTAGGGCGTGTAGCCGACCGTGTTGCGGCCGCGCAGCAGCATCTGGATCGCGACGTTCGGCAATGCGGCACGCAGCTTGTCGAGCCGCTCCCACGGGTCCTCTCCCAGGAACCGCAGGGCGACGTCGTAGGTCGCGCCGCCCCAGGCCTCGACGGACAGCAGGCCGGGAGTCAGCCGCGCCAGGTAGGGAGCGGCGGCGACGAGGTCCTTCGTGCGGACCCGGGTCGCCAGGAGGGACTGGTGCGCATCCCGGAAGGTGGTGTCGGTGATCGCCAGTGCGGTCTGCTCTCGGAGGCTGCGGGCGAAGCCCTCCGGCCCGAGTTCGAGGAGCCGCTGACGAGAGCCTGCCGGCGGTTCCGCGGTCAGATCGACCGTCGGCAGCTTCGACGAGGGATCGATCACACCCGGGTGGGCGCCGTGCGGCTTGTTGACGGTGACATCGACCAGCCAGTTCAAGTACTTCGTCCCACGGTCCTTCGACACCCGGCCACGCAGAAGCTCGGGCCGCTCGTCGATGAACGAGGTGCTCACATCGCCCGCGATGAATGCGTCGTCTTCCAGCAGCGCCTGCAGGAAGGGGATGTTGGTGGAGACCCCGCGGATGCGGAACTCCGCCAGGGCGCGACGCGCTCGGGCGACGGCGGCGGGGAAGTCGCGACCACGGCAGGTCAGCTTCGCCAGCATGGAGTCGAAGTGCGGGCTGATCTGCGCCCCCTGGTGGACGGTTCCGCCGTCGAGACGGATGCCGGCGCCACCGGGCGAGCGGTAGGTCGTGATCTTCCCGGTGTCGGGGCGGAAGCCCTGCGTCGGGTCCTCCGTCGTGATCCGGCACTGCAGCGCGGCGCCACGCAGATGCAGGTTCTCCTGCTGCAGGCCGAGGTCGGCGAGGGTCTGCCCGGACGCGATGCGCATCTGGCTCTGCACGAGGTCGACGTCGGTCACCTCCTCGGTGACCGTGTGCTCCACCTGGATGCGCGGGTTCATCTCGATGAAGACGACCTCGCCCGTGCGCTCCCCCGCCGTCTCGAGCAGGAACTCGACCGTGCCGGCGTTCTCGTAGCCGATGGACCGCGCGAACGCGACCGCGTACCCGTGCAGCGCGGTGCGGACGCTGTCGTCGAGGTTCGGAGCCGGAGCGATCTCCACGACCTTCTGGTGACGTCGCTGCACCGAGCAGTCGCGCTCGAACAGGTGCACGGTCTCGCCGGTCTTGTCCGCGAGGATCTGCACCTCGATGTGCCGCGGGCGCACGACCGCCTGCTCGAGGAACATCCGGGCGTCTCCGAATGCGCTGGCCGCCTCGCGCATGGCCTCGGCCAGCGCGGGGGCGAGATCACCGAACGTCTCGACACGGCGCATGCCGCGACCGCCGCCGCCGGCGACCGCCTTGGCGAAGAGCGGGAACCCGATGTCCTCCGCCTGGGCGACGAGAGCATCGACGTCGTCGGAGGCTTCCGTGGATCGGAGGACGGGCACGCCCGCCTCGATCGCATGACGCTTCGCCTCGACCTTGTTCCCCGCCATCTCCAGGACTTTGGAGGGCGGACCGATGAACACGATGCCGTTGGCTGCAGCCTTCTCGGCCAGCTCAGGGTTCTCCGAGAGGAAGCCGTATCCGGGATAGATCGCATCCGCTCCCGATTCGAGAGCGACGCGGATGATCTCGTCGACGTTGAGGTATGCGCGCACCGGATGGCCGCGCTCCCCGATCTCGTAGGCCTCGTCGGCCTTGAGCCGATGCACCGAGCCGCGGTCCTCATGAGGGAACACCGCGACGGTGCGCGCCCCCACTTCGACTGCTGCACGGAATGCGCGGATCGCGATCTCGCCGCGGTTCGCCACAAGGATCTTCTGGAACATGCACACCTCTGAAAGCTCGATGCGCAGCGTTTTCGATGCGCATGGGGCGGGGCTGAGTGTTCCCTCAGCCTAGGGGAAGGTAACGTGGTGTCCGTGCACGTACTCAGCGTCAGCTCTCTCAAGGGGGGCGTCGGCAAGACGACCGTGACACTCGGGCTGGCCTCAGCGGCTTTCGCCCGAGGCGTCCGGACTCTCGTCGTCGACCTCGACCCGCAGTCCGACGTCTCCACCGGGATGGACATCCAGGTGGCCGGACGACTCAACATCGCCGACGTCCTGGCGAACCCGAAAGAGAAGGTGGTCCGTCAGGCGATCACCTCCAGCGGCTGGGCGAAGGTCCACCCCGGCACCATCGACGTGCTGATCGGGAGCCCTTCTGCGATCAACTTCGACGGCCCGCACCCGAGCGTGCGCGACGTCTGGAAGCTCGAGGAGGCGCTCGCCTCCGTCGAGGCGGACTACGACCTCGTGCTCGTCGACTGCGCGCCCTCGCTGAACGCCCTGACCCGCACCGCCTGGGCCGCGAGCGATCGCGTCATGGTCGTCACCGAGCCCGGTCTCTTCTCCGTCGCCGCAGCCGATCGCGCCCTCCGCGCCATCGAGGAGATCCGTCGCGGTCTCTCTCCCCGGCTGCAGCCTCTCGGCATCGTCGTGAACCGCGTGCGCCCGCAGTCCATCGAGCACCAGTTCCGCATCAAGGAACTGCGCGACATGTTCGGCCCCCTCGTGCTCTCCCCGCAGCTGCCGGAGCGCACTTCGCTGCAGCAGGCGCAGGGTGCCGCCAAGCCGCTGCACATCTGGCCCGGCGATTCCGCCCAGGAACTGGCGGCCGACTTCGATTCACTTCTCGACCGGATCATCCGCACCGGTCGGATCGCCGTGCCCGAGAGCGGTCCACAGAGCTGATCCTCCCCACGCGCACAGCGAAACGGCCATCCTCATCGAGGACGGCCGTTTTCTGTATGTCGGGGAGGCGCGGTGTCAGGCGGAGCGCTTGGTCCGACGGGCGGAGAGCTCGTCGACCGGATCCGGAGCGGTCGCATCGAATGCGACCAGCGTCGACTCCACCTCACGGAGGACCTTGCCGACGGCGATGCCGAAGACGCCCTGGCCGCGGCTCACGAGGTCGATGACCTCGTCGTTCGAGGTGCACAGGTAGACCGACGCACCGTCGCTCATGAGCGTCGTACCGGCGAGGTCGCGGATACCCGCACGTCGCAGCTCGTCGACGGCCGTTCGGATCTGCTGCAGCGAGATGCCCGTGTCGAGCAGGCTCTTCACGAGCTTCAGCACGAGGATGTCGCGGAAGCCGTAGAGACGCTGCGAGCCGGAACCGTTCGCCCCGCGAACGGTGGGTTCCACCAGCTCGGTACGCGCCCAGTAGTCCAGCTGACGGTAGGTGATGCCGGCGGCGCGAGCGGCGACCGCGCCACGGTAGCCGACCTCGTCATCCATGGCCGGAAGACCGTCGGTGAAGAGGAGTTCGGGTACGAACCGCGGGTCTCCTGCGAGCTCATCCGCATTCATCTGAAATCCTCCCTGGAACGGTTATCTTCCACGGTAGAGCAGTGCCTGGGCACCGGCAATCACATCCGCGGGACCGCGAAGGTGTGTCGCAACCAGTTCGTTACGAAAGCACTCGTGACAGTGCGTCCCTGACGAAGAGCGAGCGCACTTCGTCGATCTTCGTCGCCAGTTCGGGCGCGAGTTCGCTGGCCTTGGCGCGAGACGGTGCGTCCGTCCGACGCAGCAGCGCGGACATCGCCGATTCGATGAGCGCGACCTCGCGCTCCGCCCCCTGACGCAGCGAACGCAGGTGCCGCGGCTCGATGCCGTGGCGGTCGAGGGCGACGAGGCCGCGCAGCAGCGTGACCGTCGTCTCCTGGTAGCTCTCCTGCGCGATGATGACGCCGGTGCTGATCGCATCGTTGAGCAGCTGCGGGCCCGCACCGGCTGCGGCCAGCAGCTCGTCGCGACGGTATCTGCGCGGCGCCGGCATGATCGAGGGCGGCGGAGCGAGCGGTGTCGCCTCCCCACCCGCATCGACGTCGTCGAGCTGCTCGCGGATCACGCTCAACGGAAGATAGTGGTCGCGCTGCAGGGTGAGGCCGAGCCGCAGCCTCTCGATGTCCGACGCGGAGAACTTGCGGTAGCCGGACTCGGTTCGAGAAGGACTGACGATGCCCTGCACCTCGAGGAAGCGCAGTTTGCTGGAGGTGAGGTCGGGGAACTCCGGTGTGAGCCGAGCGAGGACCTGGCCGATGCTCAGCAAGCCCGCGGACGCGGAACGTTCGCGGGCGGGAGTAGCCGCCATCAGTCGTTCGCCGCCGCGCGATCGCGAGGGGAGGCGAAGAAGTTCAGGCGGAACTTGCCGACACGCAGTTCTGAGCCGTCCACGAGCGGGCTGCGGTCGACGCGCTCCCCGTTGACGTACGTTCCGTTGAGCGAGCGCTGATCGATGATCTCGAACGTCGACCCGGTGCGGGTGATCTCGGCATGACGACGGGACACGGTCACGTCGTCGAAGAAGATGTCGGCCTCCGGGTGACGGCCGACCGTGGTCACATCGGTGTCGAGGAGGTAGCGCGCACCGGCGAGGGCGCCGGAACGGACCAGCAGCAACGCCGATCCTGCGGGGAGGGCGCTGATCGCGCTCTGCTCCACATCGGTGAGTTCCACCCCGAACGGCACGAATGACAGGTCGGAATCGTGCCCGAACGTCTGCGTCACGTCATGTCTCTGCTCACCGGAACGGTGGATCGCGGCTTCTCCGGCCGGTCGGCTGTCGCTGTCAGTCACTGTGCCCTCCTTGGTTGTCCAGACTAACGGATGCCGAGGCCCTCGCGGGAGGCCGCTTTCGCACTCAGCCACCACATACCGGTGTTTCCTAGGGTGGAGCCGTGAAGACCAAAGCCCTGCGGCGCCCGGCGACCCCGATCGCCCTCGCCGCCACCCTGCTCGCTGCGTTCCTCGTTCTCCTCTCGCCGCTCTCGGCCTCCGCGCACGACGCGCTCGTGTCGTCGTCTCCGGCCGCGGACGAGTCCGTCGAGACCGTGCCTTCGGCGCTGACCCTCACCTTCAGCGCGAAGCTCATCGACGGCGACGGCGCGACCGAGGTCGTCGTCACCGGCCCCGACGGTTCCTCGATCACCGACGGCGCCGCGACGGTCGACGGCGCGATCGTCACCCAGCCGCTGCAGGGCTCGGGCCCGGCCGGCGAGTACCACGTCATCTGGAAGGTCGTCTCGAGCGACGGTCATCCCACCTCCGGCGAGTACTCCTTCACCGTGACCGTCGGCGACGACGCGGCTCCGACAGAGGAACCCACTGCCGCCCCCACGTCCGCGGCACCGACGGCCGAGCAGACTGCCGCCCCCGAGGCGACCACGACGCCGGCGGCGGATTCCGGTGACGCCGAAGGTGGGTCCCCGTGGATCTGGGTACTCGTGATCGTCGCGGTGCTGGTCGTCGCCGGCGTGGTCACGTGGATCGTCGTGAGCCGCCGTCGTGGCGGTTCCGCGACCGGTTCCGACGCCCCCGTAGAGCGATAGGCTTAAGGCATGCCACATTACGACGTCGTCATCCTTGGTGCAGGTCCTGGCGGATACGTCGCTGCGGTTCGCAGCGCGCAGCTCGGTCTGTCCACCGCCATCATCGAGGAGAAGTACTGGGGCGGTGTCTGCCTCAACGTCGGCTGCATCCCGTCCAAGGCGCTCCTGAAGAACGCGGAGCTCGCGCACACCCTGAATCACAAGGCTGATTTCTTCGGAATCTCCGGCGAGTTCACGATCGACTACGGCAAGGCGTTCGACCGCAGCCGCGTGGTCGCCGAT
Organism: Microbacterium sp. Mcb102; assembly: GCF_024519805.1. Classification (NCBI taxonomy): domain Bacteria; kingdom Bacillati; phylum Actinomycetota; class Actinomycetes; order Micrococcales; family Microbacteriaceae; genus Microbacterium; species Microbacterium sp. Mcb102. Next base: position 1,202,023 of record NZ_JALJRG010000001.1, read on the forward strand.
GGCCGCGTCAAGGGCATCCACTTCCTGATGAAGAAGAACAAGGTGACCGAGTACGACGGTCGCGGCACCTTCACCGGCCCCAAGGCCATCTCGGTCGCCAAGGCCGACGGCTCGACTGAAGAGGTCACCTTCGACAACGTGATCATCGCGACCGGCTCCAAGGTGCGCCTGCTGCCCGGTGTGACGCTCAGCGAGAACGTCGTCACGTACGAAGAGCAGATCATGAGCCGTGAGCTGCCCGAATCGATCGTCATCGTCGGCGCCGGCGCCATCGGCATGGAGTTCGCCTACGTGATGACGAACTACGGCGTGAAGGTCACGATCATCGAGTTCCTCGACCGCGCGCTCCCCAACGAGGACGCCGACGTGTCGAAGGAGATCGCGAAGCAGTACAAGAACTACGGCGTCGACATCCTCACCTCCACCAAGGTGGAGTCGGTCGTCGACAACGGCTCGTCCGTCACCGTCACCTACACCGCCAAGGACGGGCAGCAGTCGTCGATCGAGGCCGGCAAGGTCCTCATGTCGGTCGGATTCGCCCCGAACATCGAGGGCTTCGGCCTCGAGGCCACGGGTGTGAAGCTGACCGAGCGCGGCGCGATCGACATCGACGACCACATGCGCACCAACGTCGAGGGAATCTACGCCATCGGCGACGTGACCGCCAAGCTGCAGCTCGCCCACGTGGCCGAGGCACAGGGCGTCGTCGCGGCCGAGACCATCGGCGGCGCGGAGACGCAGACACTGGGCGACTACCGCATGATGCCGCGCGCGACGTTCTGCTCCCCGCAGGTGGCCTCGTTCGGCCTCACCGAGCAGCAGGCCAAGGACGAGGGGCGCGAGATCAAGGTCGCCACCTTCCCGTTCATGGCGAACGGCAAGGCGCACGGTCTGGGCGAGCCGGTCGGCTTCGTCAAGCTGATCGCCGACGCCGAGCACCTCGAGCTCATCGGCGCCCACATGATCGGCCCGGATGTCTCCGAGCTCCTGCCCGAGCTGACGCTGGCCCAGAAGTGGGACCTCACGGCCCTGGAGCTGGCCCGCAACGTGCACACGCACCCGACGCTGTCGGAGGCGCTGCAGGAGGGCTTCCACGGGCTCGCCGGCCACATGATCAACTTCTGATCCACCCCCTCGAAGGCCCGGTCCCGCGCACCGCGGACCGGGCCTTCGTGCGTCAGAGGCCGTGCGTCAGAGACCGCGCATCGTGAGGAGTCCGGCCGTCCATCCCCGTGCCGACGGCGAGCCGAGTGCGCGCATCAGGAGCTCCCTGCTGCGGACCACGGGCATCGGCGCCGGCGCACCCATCGACATGTAGAACGCCGAGCGCCGCTGTGCACGCGAGGCGGAACGCCGTACATGCCACTCGAACCTGGCCAGCGCCGGCATCCGATGCGGCAGCGACCGCGCGAGTTCGGATGCGAGGCGTCGGGCATCCACCCACCCCAGGTTCATCCCCTGCCCGCCGATCGGACTGATCTCGTGCGCGGCGTCTCCGAGGAGCACCACCCGACCCCTGGTCAGCCGTGTCGCCCGGTGCTGTGCGGCGACGAAGGAGGTCGGCTCCGCATCGGGCGGGAGCGGGATGGCGATCCCGGTGCGCGCCTCGATCGCCGCGCGAAAGGCCTCGGGGTCACGCAGATCCCCGTCGGACCCTTCGCGTACGACCCAGCGCCGAACCCCTCCGGGAAGCGGGAAGGACTCGACGAGCCCTTCCGGTTCGCAGTGCAGGACGGCACGCGCGCCCGGCGTCACGTCTTCGACGTCGAGCATCGAGTACGACGCGCGTCCCGGACGACGGCGCCAGCCGAGATCGAGATCATCGCGCAGACGGCTGCGCACCCCGTCCGCCCCCACGACGATCGACGCCGTGAACGTCCGCGGTCCCGCCCTACTCTGCGTCAAGACCTGAACAGCATCGGCGGTCCCCCGCACACTCTGCACCGTGCATCCGGAGATCAGCGCATCCGGAGAGAGTGCCTGCAGCCGGGCTCGGAGCAGCGCACTCGTCCGCGGCTGCGGGAGGATCAGGACGGGGCGATCCGGCGCGAAGGTCAGCGTGGCCAGGGCCCTGCGGCGGCTGCGCACCTCTCCGCCTGCGAGCCGCAGCGCTTCCGACCGGACGTCCGTCCCGATTCCGACCGCATCGAGAGCGTCCAGCCCCGGCCGATGGATGCCGATCGCCCTGGTCCGATCGTCGGCATCCGTGCGCCGCTCGCAGACCACCACCCGCAATCCGTCCTGCAGCAGCAGGCAGGCCAGGAGCAGACCGACCGGCCCTGCTCCCACGATCAGCACGTCATGATCGGGCACTGCCCTCCTCCCACCGCAGTTCGAGCCGCGAGGGCAGTCCCCCGCGGACGGTCCACCCGGTCGGAGCGATCGCCGTCAGCTCGGCGGCCGTGTACGAGCGTCGGATACTGATGAGACCGTCTTCGCGGATGAACGAGTCGGCGAGGAGGGTGCGCGAGATCGGCCAGGTCGCCGCGGCGAACAGCACGTGAGCGGTCCGGCTCCGGGCGATGTCGTGGTGGGACACCAGCCCGTTCGGCGCGACGAGTCTCAGCGAGTCGCTGAGCACCGTCTGGAGCTCGCCCTCATCCAGATGGTGCAGCACGTGGTTGGACAGCACGACGTCGTAGGTGTCGCCCGCGTCGACCAGCTCGGTGGTCAGCGCCCGTCGATAGCGGATGCCGGCGCCGCGGTCGTGCGCCGAGGCCCACCGGATCGCCCGCTCATCGGCATCGAGTGCGGTGATCTCGGCGTCGTACCCGTCGTGACGCAGCCGCCCCGCGAGCAGGCGGCAGAGGTCTCCGCCGCCGGCGCCGACATCGAGGATGCGCAGCCGCTCCGCACGCCCCGCACGCTCCGCACGCGGGAGGATATCGCGGCGATAGAGGGTGCCAGGTCGCGAGACCAGCGCGTTCACGAAGCCGAAGCGCCCGTAGGTCCGCGCCAACATCCGTGCATCGGCGTGCGGGTCGTCCATCAGCTCACGGGCCTCGACGTCCCTGGCCGCCAGGGCTGGGATCATGAGGCCGAAGGACCGACGACGGTGAGCAGCGCGCTCTCGGCGGTCAGCCCCGGCCCGAAGGCCATCGCGGCGACACGCTCGCCCGCAGCCGCGCCCTCCTCCTCCAAGATGCGCTTGAGGACGAAGAGCACCGTGGCGCTGGACATGTTGCCGTTCTCGCGCAGGACCTCGCGGGCGGGGTGCAGCTGCGCATCGCTGAGATGCATCCGCTCCTGCACCCGGTCCAGGATGCTGCGGCCCCCGGGGTGGATCGCCCAGTGCTCGACCTTCTCCCCCACCCGCCCCGCCTCGAAAGCCTCGGCCATCTCCGCATCAGCGGAGTACAGCGGCCGGAGCGCGCCGATGATGGTCTCCCCGATGATCTGCGGGACGGCGGTGGAGAGGATCATTTCGAATCCGGTGTCGCCGATCGTCCAGGCCATGTCCTTCTCGCCCTCCGGGGCGATGGCCGTGTGGAACCGGTCCAACCGCAGGGCGGGTGATGTCGACGGAAGGTCGCGGGCCGTGACGATGCCGGCCGCCGCACCGTCGGCGAACAGCGAGGAGGCGACGATCGTGTCCGGGTTCTCCGAGGAACGCAGATGCAGGGTGCACAGCTCGACGCTGACGACCAGGACGACCGCGTTCTCGTCGGCGATGCAGAACTGGCTCGCTGCCCGCAGCGCCGGCATCGACGCGTAGCAGCCCATGAACCCGAGGTGGAAGCGCTGCACCGCATCGGACAGCCCGAGAGCGCGCACGATCTCGTATTCCGGCCCGGGAGCGTGGAACCCGGTGCAGGACACCGTGATGACGTGAGTCACATCCTCCGGGCCGATCTCGGGGTCGGCGTCGAGGGCCCGCCGCGCGACGTCGACGAAGAGCCGGGCGGCCTCCCGGGTGTAGATGTCGTTGCGCGCCTTCGTGCCCGGAGCCAGCAGCTCGCCGGAACGCCGGTCGAAGAAGACGGGATCGGCCACGTCGGAGTCGAGTGACAACTCGTCGATCACGGTGTGGCGGCGGTCGATGCCCGAGACGTTGAACGATGTCGTGACGATCCGCTGCGCCAAGCGCCCGAGGTCGGGCTGCTGGGCGAAGACGTCGCGCACCTGCTCCTGGACGAGAACGGTGTCGGGGACGATCGTCTGCAGCGATCGGAGCACAGGCGGTCGACTCATGCTGTCACTCAAGCACGCGGTGTCGTCCCGGGGAAAGGGGTTGCGTTCGACTCGGCCGTCTGACTAGAAGCCGAGGGCGCGGGCGAGCTTGGAACCGGATGCCGATTCCCGGCCTCCCGCGGCCAGGACGGCGCGCTCCACCGCAGCGAAGAAGGCGGCGCGCGCCTCGTCGTCTGCCGGGGCTGCGGGACCGAGCTCCATCTCCCACTCGCGCCATTCGCGCTGCACGTCGCCTCGGAGATCCGTCGCCTGCACCCGGTCGTCGACGAACTCGGCCACGACTCCCGCGGGACCGGTGAGCAGGTAGGCGGTGCGGTCGTTGCGGATGCGGGCGAGCGGGGTGAGTGGCGCGGTCGTCCAGGCGGACACGGTGTCGGCCACGGCCCCGGGGAGCTCGTCGCCCTCGCCGAGCGGCCAGCCGAGTTCGAGCCGGCCGTCGCCCTCCCGCGGTCCCTTCACGTGCCAGCCCTCGTCCGGGCCGCCGGTGCGACGGCGCAGCGCCACCCCAGCACGGGCGAGATCGCCGTCGGCTGTGTCGAAGTACTGCGCGTCGAGCGCCCGGGCTTCCCCGGCGGTGACGGCGTCGACCCCGGGGATCGCTTCCCAGACCGGCAGCGGGGTCTCGCCGTCGACGTCGTATTTGCGCTCGACCTCGACCGTGCGGGACGGTTCAGTCATCGTCGTTGAGAGTGAGATCCTCGAGAGACTCTTCGAACCAGTAGTCGACCTCGGTCGGCCCATCGTTCGGGCCGGTGTTGTGCGGTTCGCTACGGCGGTTGTACACCACCTGCGTCTCGCTGTAGGGGACGATCAGCTTGTCGTCCGCGTCGCCGAGGGGGATGATCTGCCCGTCCAGCGGGCCGCCGTGAAGCCGTGCAAGTGCCATGTGCTTCAGGGTAGCCCCGACATCGGACTATCCGTGCGAGGCCCGGCGGATTCAGCCGAGGACGATGCCGAGGAGCGCGCCGATGATCATCCACGGTCCGAAGGCGATGCGGGTGGCCCCGTGTGCTCGGCGCAGGAGAATGAGCACGAGCGCGTAGAGCGCCCCGAGCACGAACGCCGAGGCGGCTCCGATCGCGAGCGACTGCCAGCCGTGCCAGCCGAGCACGAACCCGATGACCGCGGCGAGCTTCACATCGCCGCCACCCATCCCCGCACGACTGATCCCCCGCAGCACGGCGTAGAAGCCACCCAGGATCACCATGCCGAGGAGGGCGCGCAGGAACGCGGTGCTCTGCCCCGTGACCAGGGCGTCGCCGGCACCGAGCACGATCAGGGCGGCGAGCGTCGGCAGCACGATGCGATTCGGGAGGCGGTGCGTGCGCGCATCGATCACGATCAGCCACCCACCGACGCCCGCCAGCATCACGTGCACGAGCGAGAGGAGTGCGAGCCGGGGGTCCATACGCGCAGGTTAGGAGATCTGCAGGCCCGGTGCCGACGCCCTGTGGAGAACTCCGCCGATGTCCGATGTACGAACTATCGTCATCCACGCGACTTGTTATATTAGAATATATCTTCGAGAAAGGATGCAGGGTGATCGGTCTCGATGCACTGGGCTCCCTCTCGCCGGCGAGCGACTCCCGCGCGGGAGAAGTGCTGCGACTGCGCCGCGAGATCAGCCGGATGCAACGGCGGCGCAGCGAGCATACGCTCCTCCCCCTCGACCCCGCCTTCTCCGCCCTCCTCCCCGAGGAGGGCCTGCAGACCGGCACCTCCTACACCGTCTCCCCCTCGCCGAGCCTCGTGCTCGCACTGCTCAGCGCCGCATCGCAGAAGGGGCACTGGTGCGCCGTCGTCGGCATGCCGACACTCGGCGTCGAAGCGGCGGCCGCATTCGGCATCGATCTCGCCCGTCTGATCCTCGTCCCCGACCCGGGAGAACGCTGGCTCGCGGCGACCTCCGCGCTGGCCGAGGTCGTACCCCTGATCGTCGTGCATCCCGCCACACGGGCGCGGGATGCCGACGTCTCCCGCCTGAGCGCTCGCCTGCGCGATCGCGGATGCACGCTCCTGGTCACCGAGACGCCCGGCACCGGACGGTGGCCGCAGAGCGAGGGGACGATACGCCTGCAGGACCCGCACTGGCACGGCCTCGGCGCCGGCTGGGGCCTGCTCTCCGACTGCACGGTGACCGTGACTGCGCAGACCCGGCACACCTCTCGCCCGTCGAGCGTGCAGGTGCGCCTGCCGGGAGGCCACGGCGCCGTCGAGACCGTCGGGGCCGAGCTCACCGCGCTGCCCGCGCTCCCGCCCGAGCTCGTCGGGCAGGGCGATTACGCACCGCCCGAACTCCTGCGATGGGCGGAAGCCGGATGAACAGCCCGCTCCGCGTGCTCGTGCTGTGGTTCCCCGACTGGCCCCTGCGGGCCGCGCTCGGCAGTCCGCCTCCGCACCCGCCCACCGCCCTGGTGCAGGCGAACACGATCGTCGCCTGCACCGCCTCCGCCCGAGAGCACGGCGTGCGCACCGGTCAGCGCCGCCGCGTCGCACAGGGCCATCTCTCCTCGCTGCGCGTGCTCCCCCACGACCCCGACCGCGACGAGCGTGCCTTCCTCCCCGTGCTGCACCTCATCGAGAAGCATGCGCCCGGGGTGACGCTGCTGCGACCGGGACTCGCGATCGTCCGCGCCCGGGGCATCTCCCGCTATCACGGCGGGGAGGCGGAGGCGGCCGAGGCGCTCACCACCGTCCTCGCGGAGGCCGGTCTCCCCGAGGTGCGCATCGGCGTCGCGGACGGCCCGTTCACCGCCGAGATCGCCGCGCGGGGACCCACCCCCTGCACGGTCGTACCGCCCGGCGGATCCCGGGAGTTCCTCGCCCCCTACCCCGTGCAGGTGCTGCGCGACGAGCAGATCGCCGGTCTCCTCGTCCGACTCGGGGTGCGCACCCTCGGCGAGTTCACCGCGCTCGCCCCGCTCGACGTGCGCGACCGCTTCGGTGAACACGGCGCACGTCTGCACGCTCTCGCCGCCGGCGCCGACTCCCGCCCGCTGACGCCGCGTCCGCCCGACCCCGAGCTCGTTCGGGACATCGAGTTCGACTCGCCGCTGGCCGGAGCGGATCAGGTCGCCTTCGCGGTGCGGCAGACGGCGGATGCGGTCATGCTCGCACTCGGCGACGCCGCGGTCGTGTGCACGGAGGTGCGGATCGATCTCACCGATGACAACGGCGTGGTCTTCTCCCGGGCCTGGCTGCATCCGACGTGCTTCGACGCCTCCGATCTCGTCGACCGGGTGCGCTGGCAGCTGGAGGCACTGGCAGCGCAGTCGGCGAAGGAGCCGGTCGATGAGGCACGGGCGTTCGGCGGCATCATGGCGGTGCGCATCGTCCCCGCCGCCGTGGACGACGCCGCCCATCACCAGCCGGGGCTCTTCGGATCCGGCACCGACGAGCGCCTGCACCATGCGGTCTCCCGCGTGCAGACCATGCTGGGCCATCAGGGCGTCGTCACCGCCGCGGTCGCCGGCGGCCGCTGGCTCGCCGATCGGCAGGTGTTGACGCCCTGGGGCGAGCGCACGGTCCCCCCGCGCGACCCGGAATCGCCCTGGCCGGGGAGCCTGCCCGATCCGCTCCCGGCAGAGGTGTTCCGCCCGCCGCGTCCGATCGGAGTGCTGTCCGCGGACGAGACCACGATCACCATCGATGAGCGCGGGGCGCTCTCGAGCGATCCCGCCCGCATCGACGGGGCGGCCGTGCAGGCGTGGGCCGGCCCCTGGCCCATCCACGAGCGTCGCTGGTCGTCCGGCGGGGGCAAGCGCGGGCACCGACTGCAGATCGTCGACGACCGCGACCGCGCCTGGCTGGTCTTCCACACCGGCGAGCGCTGGTGGGCCGAGGGGAGGTATCGCTGATGGGCTGGCACAACCCGCCCCTCTCCTGGAAAGACCTGGAGCGCACCCTCAGCGGCGACGAGTCGCCCCCGCCCCCTCCCGGCGCCGAGCCGCGCGGCCAGCGGACGGATCCAGGGCCGGTGAGCCGGCGCCGCAAGCGCACTCCGCCCACCGCCAGCGCACGCCCCGAGGATGCGGTCCCCTACGCCGAGTTGCACGCCCATTCCTCGTACTCGTTCCTCGACGGCGCCTCCTCCCCCGAGGATCTCCTCGCCGAGGCCGACCGTCTCGGCCTGACCGCCCTCGCCCTCACCGACCACGACGGCTTCTACGGCGCTGCCCGCTTCGCCGAGGTCGCCGACCTCATGGAGAGTCCGCTGCAGACGGTGTTCGGAGCCGAGTTGTCGCTCGACCTGCCCGCACCGCAACGAGGCTCCGCCGATCCCGCTGGGGAGCATCTGCTGGTCCTCGCTCGCGGGATGGAGGGCTACCACCGGCTCTCGGGCGCGATCTCCGCCGCACAGCTGCGCGGTGGAGAGAAAGGGCGTCCCGTCTATGACCTCGACGATCTTGCCGCGCGCGCGGGCGGGCACTGGACGATCCTGACCGGATGCCGCAAAGGTGCGGTGCGCCGTGGGCTCGCGGCCGGAGACGCGGCCACTCCGCTGCGCTCCCTCGCCGACCTGTTCGGAGCCGACAACGTCGCCGTCGAGCTCTTCGACCACGGCGACCCCCTGGACCCCCGCCGTAACGACGCCCTCGCCGATCACGCCCGTCGGATGCGGCTGCCGGTGGTCGCGACCAACAACGTGCACTACGCCACCCCCGCACAGGCACCGCTCGCCGAGGCGGTGGCCGCGGTCCGCGCGGTGCGCAGCATGGATGAGCTCGACGGCTGGCTGCCCGCCCACGGCGGCGCGCATCTGCGCAGCGGAGCCGAGATGTCCGCCCGCTTCCAGCGCTACCCCGGCGCGATCTCGTACGGGCTCGAGCTGGCCGCGGCATCCGCCTTCCCCCTGCGTCTCGCACGACCGGCGCTCCCCCAGCAGCAGGTACCGGAGGGGCACACGCCGATGAGCTGGCTGCGTCACCTGGTCTGGGAGGCCGTGCCGTCGAAGTACCCCCGGCTGGACGACGCCGGCCACCGCCGCATCGAACGCGAGTTGGACGTGATCGAGGAGAAGGACTTCCCCGGGTACTTCCTGATCGTGCACGGCATCGTCGCCGAGGCGCGCAGACGCGGCATCCTCTGCCAGGGCCGGGGGTCGGCCGCGGCGAGCGCGGTCTGCTACCTGCTGGGGATCACCGCGGTCGACCCGATCCTCTACCGCCTGCCCTTCGAGCGATTCCTCGCGACCACGCGGACGGAGGAGCCGGACATCGACGTGGACTTCGACTCCGACCGCCGTGAGGAGATCATCCAGTGGGTGTACCGGGAGTACGGGAGGGAGCGGGCCGCCCAGGTGGCGAACGTCATCCAGTACCGTCCGAAGAACGCGGTGCGCGACATGGCGAGAGCGCTCGGCCATTCCCCCGGGCAGCAGGACGCCTGGTCACGCCAGGTGGACGGCTGGGGTGTGGGGCTCGAACCCGTCGAGGGTCATGACATCCCGGAGAACGTGCTCGCCTACGCGGGTGAGCTGCTGAAGGCACCCCGCCACCTCGGCATCCACTCCGGCGGGATGGTGCTCACCGCACGCCCGGTCGGCGAGGTCGTGCCGGTGGAGCATGCCCGCATGGAGAACCGCACCGTCATCCAGTGGGACAAGGACGACTCCGCCTTCATGGGCCTGGTGAAGTTCGACCTGCTGGGCCTCGGGATGCTCGCCGCCCTCCAGCACTGTTTCGACCTGATCCGCGAGAACACCGGCGAGGAGTGGACGCTGGAGAGCATTCCCAAAGAGGAGGCGGGGGTGTACGACATGCTCTGCCGCGCGGATTCGATCGGGGTCTTCCAGGTGGAGTCCCGTGCGCAGATCGGCCTGCTCCCCCGCCTGCAACCCCGCTGCTTCTACGACCTCGCCATCCAGATCGCGCTCATCCGGCCCGGTCCCATCCAGGGTGGGGCCGTGCACCCCTTCGTACGGCGCAAGATGGCGAAGGATCGTATCGACGAAGAGAACCGGGGGCGCCGGGCTCGGGGCGAGGAGCCTGTGGACTTCACGATCCCCTACCCGCACAGCGACCTGGAGGACATCCTCAAACGCACGCTGGGCATCCCGATCTTCCAGGAGCAGCTCATCCAGATGGCGACGGCCATCGGTGACTGCACGGCCGACGAGGCCGACCTGCTGCGTCGGGCCATGGGATCGAAACGCGGCCTGGAGAAGATCGAGAAGGTCAGGGACAAGCTGTACGCCGGCATGGCCAGGCGCGGCCTCGTCGATGAGGCGGCCGATCGCATCTACGCCCAGATCCAGGCGTTCTCCAACTTCGGCTTCGCGGAGTCGCATTCACTGTCGTTCGCTCTGCTCGTCTACGCCAGCTCCTGGCTGAAGCTGCACTACCCCGCCGCCTTCCTCGCCGGCCTGCTGCGCTCGCAGCCCATGGGCTTCTACTCTGCGGCGACCCTCACCGCGGATGCCCGACGGCACGGGGTGGAGGTGCGTCGTCCCGATCTGCACGTCTCGGGAGCGACGGAGATGCTGGAGCCTCTCGATGAGAGCGCGTCCACGCGCGGGCCGACCGGGCGGGAGGACTGCCTCGACGATCCGCAACCGCCCACCCTCCGCTTCGACAGGGAGGCACCGGACGAGTCCGCGGCACATCGGCGGGACGGCGGATCCGCGGTGCGGCTCGGGCTCAGCGGCATCCGCGGGATCGGCGTGCCGATGGCGGAGAAGATCGTCGCCGAGCGTGAGGCGCATGGACGCTACCGGGACCTTCACGATCTGGTGCGCCGGACGGATGCCACCGCCACGCAGCTGGAGGCGCTCGCCACCGCCGGCGCTTTCGACTGCCTGGGGCTGGAGCGCCGAGAGGCCATCTGGCTCGCCGGCGCCGCGGCGGACGACCGCTCCCGCTTCCTTCCGGGGACCACTGTCGCCGTGCAGCCGCCCCTGTTCGCGGATCAGACCAGCTACGAGCGGCTCTCGGCGGACCTCTGGGCGACCGGAGTGTCGACCGACGACCATCCGATGGCGCACTTCCGGGAGGCGCTGCGCACCCGCGGGGTGCTCACCGCCGCCGATCTGCAGGGCCACGAGGTCGGTCGCCGTATCGAGGTCGCCGGCCTCGTGACCCATCGCCAGCGGCCGGCGACGGCGTCCGGGATCACCTTCGTCAACCTCGAGGACGAGAGCGGCCTGGTGAACATCGTCTGCTCGGCCGGGGTCTGGAACCGTTACCGCCGTATCGCCAGGGAATCACCGGCGCTCATCATCCGCGGCATCCTGGAGCGGTCGGCCGAGGGGGTGGTCAATGTGCTCGCCGACGGTTTCGAGGATCTGCGCACCGGCCTCACGCATCGGTCCAGGGACTTCCGCTGACGACACGGGCCTCAGCGCCCCCGGGGCGATCTCACCAGAAGCGCTCGGGCTCCTCCACCGGGGGACGATCCGCGCCACCCCATCGGTCGGCTTCGGCCTTCGCCGCATCGGCGGCCGCGTCGGCGCCGCGCAGCGCGATCTTGGCTCCGGTCGCTCCGGGGCCGATGGGATCGACCAGCAGAGTGGTGCGCGCCCCGATCCCGCCGATGGTCACCGTGCACTCCAGCACCCGGCCGATCCATCGCGAGAAGTCGCCGCCCGGCTCCTCCGTGCGGCGGTAGCGGATGCCCGTGTCGAGGTCGACGAGAGCGAGGACGACGGGTTCATCGGTGAGCGGATCGACCTGCTCCGTCACCTCGACCCGGTGGCCGTGGGTGATGGCGACCTGAGCGGGGAGCACGAGCATTCTGTCCATGAGTCCACCCTAGGCATCGCCGCCGGGAAGACAACAGGCGACCGGAATCGCAACATTCGCAAATTTCTTTGTCCCCCAAATGGCGGACAAGCCGATTAAGCGGTATTCTGCTCAGGTAGCGGGGGCTACAGGCTGAGATCTGGGGAGATCAGCCGAGAGCGCAGCGAGAACTTCGCCGCCTCCCCAACCGTCCGGGAAGGACGGTCAGCCCTCTCGGCGGTACCGTCTGGGGCGGATCGTTCGGGAGGGCATACCCCGCCGACTAGCCCTGATCCCCGACGTGGCCCGGTGCGGTGAGCGACAGCACCCGCTCGACGAAGGCGGCGTACTCGTTCATGTAATGCTGGAGGAACTCCCGCGTGCCGGCATCCTTCACCTCGCCATCCGGACCGAAGGCCTCGGGATCGAACGTGATGTACGCCTCCGGGGCGTTCAGCTGCGGGGCGTTGAGGAAGCTCAGGACGCTGCGCATCGACGACTGCATGACGGCCGTACCGATGGCACCCGTGGATGCTCCGATGATGCCGGTGGGCTTGCGGGCGAAGGAGTTGTGGCCCCAGGGGCGGGAGCCCCAGTCGATCGCGTTCTTCAGCGCACCGGGGATGGAGCGGTTGTACTCGGGCGACACCAGCAGCAGCCCCTCGGAGCTCTCGATGGCGCGTTTGAACTCCGTCACCGCGGCTACCGGATCGAGCTCATCGTCGCGGTTGTAGAGCGGGAGGTCCCGGATCGGGATCTCGACGAGTTCCAGGCTGGGCGGCGCGAGCCCCACGAGCGCTTTCGCGAGGATCCGGTTGATCGAGTCCTGCGCGAGACTTCCGATGAGATAGCCGATGCGATGCGTCATGTGTGCTCCGCAGGGAGGGCAGTCGGTCGAATGCGTCAGCGTGATCCCCGCGTCCTTCCATTTCCAGGATATCTCCGGGATGGGGGCTTGCCGCAAGGCCCCCTCCATGCGGCAGAATCGACCCTCGCTCGTGCGATCCGGCCCTCGCGCGTGAAGGAGACCCATGCCTTTCGATCCCTTCCACCTGCCCGAGAATCTGAGTGCGAAAGCCACCCCCGCCCTTCTCGATGCCGACCGCGAGCACCTCCGACGAATCGCCGACACCCTGGAGGAGCAGCGCGCCGAGGTCACCCGACGTCTCGCCGAGGTGCGCCGCCAGCGTGCGGGATTCGGCGACAGCGCCGTGGACCGCGATCTGGAGATCCGACGCCTGAGCGGGCGACTCCGGATCCTGCAACGGTTCGGCATCGACATCTGCCTGGGCCGGATGACTCCGGCAGAAGGCGAACCGATCTACATCGGCCGCACGGGGCTGGCTGCGGCGGACGGCACCCGGCTGCTCGTCGATTGGCGGACCCCGGCGGCCGAACCGTACTTCGCCGCGACCATGGAGGATCCGCGCGGCATCGTCTCGCGTCGTCGATACCGCTGGACGGACGGGCTCGTCAACGACTACTGGGACGAGGCGCTCACCCCCGCCGGGTTCGTCGGCGCAGCGTCCCTGGACGATCAGTCCGCGTTCATCGCCGGCCTCGGCACGCACCGCACCTCGCGGATGCGCGACGTGCTCGCGACGATCCAGGCCGACCAGGACGCGATCATCCGCACGCCCTCCCCCGGCGCGCTCGTCGTGGACGGCGGTCCTGGCACGGGAAAGACGGTCGTCGCTCTGCACCGGGCCGCGCAGCTGCTGTACGCGGAACCGCGCCTGACACAGGGCGCCGGAGGCATGCTGCTCGTCGGGCCGAACGCGCACTATCTCGCCTATGTGGAAGACGTGCTGCCGAGCCTCGGCGAGGACACGGTGCGACTGTGCACGCTGCGGGACCTCGTCCCGGAGGGTGCGACCGCCGTCGAGGAGCCGGATCCGCGCGTGGCCTCACTGAAGGCCTCACTCTCCCCCGACCTGATGCTCGATGCCGCGGCGCGGTCTTTCGAGCGTCCGCCGCAGCACGCCATGCGTCTGGAGTCGCCGTGGGCGGACCTCTGGCTGAGCCGTCAGGAGTGGGGCGAGGTGTTCGCCGCTGCCGACCCCGCAGCGTCGCACAACGAGGCGCGGGATGACGTGTGGGAGGAGCTCTTGGAGATCCTCGTCGACCAGGTCGGCGACGAGGAGGTGCCACCGCACGCGATCCGGCGTTGGCTGCGTCAGGACGACGAGCTCACCGGGACGTTCGTGCGCGCCTGGCCGCTGCTGTCGCCGACCACCGTGGTGGAGCGGATGTGGAGCTCGCCCGATCTGCTCCGGAAGTGCGCTCCGGGGCTGTCCGCTGACGACGTCGCGCTGCTGCACCGGGAAGGGACGGCGCCGTGGACGTCGGCGGACCTCCCGTTCCTCGACGCGGCGCGGCGCCGCATCGGCGACCCGGAATCCGTGCGCGAGGAGCACCGCCGTCAGGCCGTGATCGCCTCGGCGCAGGAGCAGATCTCCCACGTCGTCGACCACCTGATCGAAGATGACGACAGCGAGATGAAGGTGATGTCGATCCTGCGCGGGCAGGACGCACGGAACGTGCTGCTCGGCGTCGACGCCCCTCCGGCGCTCACCCCCGACGAGCTGGCCGGCCCCTTCGGCCACATCGTCGTCGACGAAGCGCAGGAGCTGACGGATGCGGAATGGCGGATGCTCGTCGCCCGCTGCCCCTCGCGCAGCTTCACGGTCGTCGGCGATCGCGCGCAGGCGCGGCAGGGCTTCACCGAGACCTGGGAGCAGAGGCTCACTCGCATCGGCCTCCGCGACGTGCGGATCACCCACCTCGGAGTGAACTACCGGACCCCCGCGGAGGTGATGGCGACGGCGGCCCCCCTCGTGCTGGCGGCGATCCCGGACGCGAACGTGCCGACGTCGGTGCGAGAGAGCGGCGTTCCGGTACGCTTCGGCGAAGCCTCATCACTGCCGGCGGTGCTGGACACCTGGCTCGACGCCCATCCCGACGGCGTGGCGTGCGTCATCGGCGACCCCGGCTTCGCACCGACGGAAAGGGTGCGCTCGCTGACCCCCGAGGGCGCCAAGGGGCTCGAGTTCGACCTGGTCGCCCTCGTGCGGCCGGAGCAGTTCGGTGACGATGTGACCGGCGCCGTCGACCGCTACGTCGCCATGACCAGGACCACTCGAGAGCTGGTCATCCTGCGGTGAGCGGCCGGACCGACGCCGTCAGGCCAGCGCGTCACGCAGCGCGAGGAGGTGGGCGCGGCTGAGGTCGTCCGCGCCTTTCGCGTCACGGTCGGCGATCGCCCGGGCGAGCACGGCGTGCGCATCGTGGTCCTCGTCGCCGCCGAACACCCGGCGGATGCGGAGCATCTCGACCATGGCCTCCCGCAGCCGCGGGGTGAAGCTGTCGAACAGATCGAGCAGGACCGGGTTGTGTGCTGCGGCGACGATCGACCGGTGGAAGACCGTGTCGGCGTCGACGTGGCTCTCGATATCCGAGCGGTGCGCAGCACGATCGGCCAGAGCACGGCGGATGGCGCGCAGATCGGCGGGCGTGCGTCGTGAGGCGGCGAGCGCCGCCGCCTCGGTCTCGATCGCGACCCTCGCCTCGATCACCGCGACGACTCCCGCTCGGCGGAGGACCGAGTCCCAGTCCTCCGGGGCGTCCAGCGCGGTGACGAAGACTCCTGACCCCTGCCGCGAGGCCAGCACCCCGCGCCCGGCGAGCTGACGGCGGAGATCACGGCCGCCGAGCTGTGGGACGTGTTCGGGAGCGCGTACATCCGCCCGGCCGCCGCTGCCGTCGAGCTCGTCGCGTACGACATCGCCGAGAGCGCCGGGCGCACCCACACCGCCATCACGCTGCGCATCGACGGACACGCGCACGTCACCGACCACACCGAGGTCGGCCCGGTCGAGGCCCTCACCGCTGCACTCGACGCCCACGGCATCCGCGTCGATGTGGTCAGCCTGCATCAGACGAGCGTCGGCTCCGGCAACGACAGCGACGCACTGACCCTGTTGGAGCACCGTTCGTCGGGCGGCGACCGATGGATGGCCGGCCGAGGGCGCTCGGTGCTGGCGGCCACCCTGTCGGCCGTGATCGCCGCCGCGAACAGCATCCGCACCACCGTGCCGGTGGGTAGCGCCGCCTGATCGGGCTGACGCGCTCGCGCCACCCCCGTCAGTGCACGAGCGCCTTGAGCACGACGAACGCGATCCCGAACGACGCCGTGGCCAGCGCCCCGAGCAGGCGGACGACCTGGGGGCTTCCGCGGCGGAGGAATGCCACGTAGCCGAGGAAGGCGAGGATCACGACTCCCGACCACAGCGCGAGGTCGTTCGCGAGCCCGTCGGGGATCACCCGTGTCGTTCCGGCGAGCAGGATGATCGCCGGAACGGCCGCCGAGGTGAGCATGCCCAGGGAGTGCTTCACCGACGCGACGAACGCCGCCCGCACACCGACGCGCTCACCGCGAGCTCGCTCATCACGGTCGCTGACTCTCGCCACGGTGCCGGCGTAGACATGCGCACCCCAGAACACGAGGACCGTGACGGCTACGGAGATGAGAACCGCGAAGGATGTCTCCCCGTGCGCGGACGACACCGCGACGAGACCGCTGACGAGGATGGTGCCGTAGACGGCGGCCTCCGTCCCGAATCCGGGGCGCAGCACACGGTGCACACGCAGGATCCCGTCGTCCGCAGCAGACCTGTTCGTCGTCATCTCCGTCGCCGCTTCCGCTCGCCGCGCACCGCCCTCGTCGAGTTTCACTCATCTCCCGCCCGGAGTGGGACCTTCACGTCGCCACCGGCCTCCTCGGTGAGCCGCGCGCCCATCTGCACGAACGTCGGCTCGGCGATGAAACCACCGGCGAACAGCGCCTGCCCCTGCACGAACTGCGCGGACCGACGGATGGCCTCCTCCGAGGCGAAGCCGAACACGTCGGCGAGCTCGGCGAGGTCCCGGGGTGCATTGACCCGCATCAGCGCGAGGTTGTCGCACTGTGAGAGGACGTTGGGGTGGATCTTCGTCGGCCGCTGGGTGGAGAGCAGCAACCAGAGCCCGAACTTGCGCCCCTCGGCCGCGATCTGCACCAGCTGCTCCGTGAGGGCTCGCTCGACCGCCGTCTCCGGATTCGGCGAGCACAGGTTGTGCGCCTCATCGATCACGATCAGCAACGGGCGGCGCTCCTCCCGCCGGGACCAGAGGTGCTCGAGCACGGCGAGCGCGGCGACCTTCGGCTCCGGCCGGTGCTCGAAGCCACCGAGGTCGAGGACGGTCGCCCGCGGGCGCTGGTCGATCGTGTCCACCACCGACAGGGCACCGCGCGACCACAGTTCCCACTCCAGGACCTCGAGGTTCTCCATCCGGTTCGCGAGTCCGACCAGGGCGGGGTCGTCCGACGCGCGCAGGTCGGGGAGCATGTCGCGCGCGTCGAAGCTCTCGGCCTCCTGCTCGACATGGATCAGGGCGTTGTACTCCTCGGCGTCGGCGATGGGATCCATCCGCAGCACGGCCGCCTTCGATGAGGGCACCAGATCGACGAAGCGCACATGCAGCCGGTCCCCGTCGCCCACCCCTGCGCCCGAACGGAACACCCGGATGTCCGCCGCGGCGATCCGCGACGCATCCGCATCGTTCGCCGTGGCCCTGGTCTCGCGCAACCGGGTGAAGTCGCCGTTCGGATCGAGGATGAGCATCGGCAGCTCGGTCTCCAGTAGCAACTGCTCCAGCAGCACGCCGAGCGCGTACGTCTTGCCGCTCCCGCTCTGACCGACCCAGAAGGTGTGGCGGTTGAAACGCCGCGCGTCGAGTTCGGCTCTTGCCCCGGCATCGCCGAGAACAGTTCCGATCGTGAGGTTCGTCATCGTCGCGGTACGCCCTTTCGTTCACGGTGTCCTGGCGATGATCGATATCATCCTCGATCCCGCGGGTGGGCGCTAGAGTCGGCGGCGTTGCGTCACGGGATCCCGATCGCGAAGCCCGGGGCCCAGGCCACGACCGCGTAGGACACGAACGGAGCGATGGCGAGCAGGATCACCCCGGTGACGACCACGCCCCGCGGTCGGCCGAGGAACGCGGCGAGGAGCATCGTGAGCACGTACAGGGCCACGACGATCACCGTCATCACCAGCGCGCTGCCTTCGCGGTGCTCGAGGAAGCAATTGCTCGTCGCCGGGTAGACCGCGGCGCACACGACGGGGCCCACCGGCACGGCCACGAGCCAGATGAGCGCGACCGTCCCCGCTGCCAACAGGGTGGCCGTCAACAGCAGCCCCCAGAGGACCGGTGGTCGGCGCGTCGATCGCTGCGCGCGCCCCTGCACGGAGGATGCGGTTTCGGTCATGCCACCAGAGTACGGATGCAGCGACAGGATCGGCATCCTGGCCCTGTGGGAAGCGCCCTCGGCTCGGGTGTGCTCTCCGACCCTGCCGAGGTCTCGATCCATCGGCCTGGTGCCGCTCGACCTGGAGAGCCCTTTCGCATACGAACTTTCCGGTCACCCGCGCGAGCTCCTGACCGGGCACACCGACTTCCGCTCTCACCCGATGACCTTGCCGGGGTTGAGGATTCCGGCGGGATCGAGGGCGGCCTTGATCGCTCGATGCATCTCGAGGACGGCGGGAGCGAGCTCTGACACCAACCCCTCGCGCTTGAGCAGACCCACGCCGTGCTCGCCGGTGACCGTGCCTCCGAGCGCGAGGGCGGCGTCGATGATCTCCATGAATGCCTTCTCCGCGCGAGCGCGCGCCTCGTCGTCACCGGCCGGAACGACGAGGAGCGGGTGCAGGTTGCCGTCGCCCGCATGCGCGATGTTGGCGATGAGCACGTCGTTCGCGAGCCCGATGGCCTCGATGCGTCCGAGCATCTCCGCAACGGCGGCTTTCGGGACGCACACGTCTTCGGTCAGGACGGGACCGAGGCGTTCCAAGGCCGGATAGGCCAGTCGTCGGGCGGCGAAGAGCGCCTCCCCCTCGGCCTCGTCCGTGCTCCGGTCGGCCCACGTGGCACCGCCGCGCTCGAAGGCGGCCAACAGTGCGGCGGCCTGTTCCTCCCCCGCGGCACCCGGGGTGTCCACGCGCCCGAGCAGCACGACCGCGGCGTCGGCCGAGAGCCCCATGTTCTTCCAGTCGTCGACCGCGCGCAGGCAGTTCCGGTCGATCAGCTCCAGCGCCGACGGCGTGAGCCCGGCAGCCGCGACCTCGCGCACCGTCTCCCCCGCGTCGGCGAGCGAGTCGAAGAACCCGGCGATCGTCTGCTCGGGCGGGCGAGCCGGCCGCAGTCGCACCGTGATCTCGGTGACGATACCGAGCGTCCCCTCGGATCCGACCAGAAGACCGGTCAGGTCGTATCCCGCGACGCCCTTCGCGGTGCGGCGTCCCAGGCGGACGAGCTCTCCCGTCCCGGTCACGACCTGCATCCCGAGCACGTAGTCCCGGGTGACGCCGTACTTCACGCAGCAGACCCCGCCGGCATTCGTCGCGACGTTGCCGCCGATGGTCGACCAGGGCGAGCTCGCCGGATCCGGTGGATACCAGAGGCCGTTCTGGGCGACGCGGGCGCGGAGGTCGTCGTTCACCACCCCGGGCTGCACGACGGCGAGGCGCTCGAGCTCGTCCACCTCGAGCACGGCGTTCATCCGCTCCAGGGAGATCACGACGCAGCCGGGGAGCGCGTTGGCACCGCCGGAGAGCCCGGTGCCCGCCCCACGGGCGACAACCGCGGTGTCATGGCGCAGGCATGCCCGGACCACTGCCTGCACCTCCTCGGGGGTGCGCGGTCGCACGAGGCAGGCGGGCAGCGACCACTCCGCCCACTCGGCGTCGTCGTGCGCGTAGCTCTCGAGCACATCCGGGTCCGTCGTCAGACGGTCAGCGGGAAGCACCGCGGAGAGATCGGCGAGGAGCGCGGACTCAGTCACGGGCATCGTCGCCGTGGATGGATCCCGAGCGCGTGTGGCAGGTCTTGAGGTAGCTCAGGAACGAGGCCTGCAACCCGGTGAGGTGGGTCTCGTGCAGCATGGCCCTCGAGACGTCCCCCGCGCGTCCCCTCGCATGCAGTTCTTCGAGGACGGTGAGCAGGTTGCGCCCGATCTCCCGGTAGATGGGAATCTCTCCGAACAGCTCGGCTTCGTTCAGCGTGACGTGCAGCCGCCGAGCGGAGGAGGCGGGATCGTGGTCCGAAAGCGCGGCGATCAACGGGAACACCTGGCTGTCCGTGGCCGCGACACCCGGGCTGCCGGCGCCGAACGTCGCGAACGGAGACGTCTCACGCAACCACGCGTACAGGGCGAAGAGACCTCCGTAGGAGTAGCCGAAGAGGCCATGACCGGTCACGCTCACACGGAACTTCGACTGCAGGAGGGGGTGGAGCTCCTCCGTCAGGAATTCGAGGAAGACGTCGGCGTGGGTGTCGGCCAACTGGGCGAGGTAGGCGTCGACGTGCTCCGGGGTCATCGCTCCGGAATCGCGGGCAGCCGTGAGTGTCCTCCGCATCTCGTCACCCACGGGTTCTCCCGGCGGCACGAGGTCGCGGTTGCGAAGCTGGGCCCACTGCGCGGCCTCGTCACCGGCATAGCCGACGCTGACCTGGATGTAGGGAGCGATCGTGAGGTAGGGGTCCGCCTGGGTGACGATGAGCGGGGCCGTGAGCCCGACCGCCCAGTTCCCGTCCGTCACGTAGATCAACGGCAGGGGGTCGGCGGATTCCGCATAGCCCGGGGGTGTCGTCACCCAGACGGCGTAGCGATGCCCCGACCGTGCCGTGACCTCGAGGTACTCCGTGTCGGCCAAGCAGCCGTTCAGCATCGCGCTCACTGGGTGTCTCCCTTCATGATGCGGCCGGCCTTCACGACGAAGGCGGCCATGTCCGGATCCGCGAAGACGCGGGCATCGTCGAGCGGGTTCCGCTCCCACGCGACCATGTCGGCGGCCATGCCCACGCGGAGCATCCCGACGGTGTCTCCGATGCCGAGGATGTCGGCATTGACGCGGGTGGCCGAGACGAGCGCCTGCATGGGCGACTCCAGCTCGGCGCGCAGTCGCAGCTCCTCGCCTCTGCGGTATTGCTCGGGTCCGAGGAGGTCAGAGCCGAGGCCGATCCGCACCCCCGCTGCGAGGGAGATCTCGAGCGCGTTCGCCATGCGGCGACGAGCGCCGGCCAGGCGGTCGCGTGTCGATGGGTCCACGTCGAGGCTCCCGGGGTCCATGATCTGATCGACCACCGCGAAGGTGGGGACGAGCGCCACGTCGTGCTCCCGCATGAGCTGTGCGGTCGGCTCGTCGATGTCTGTCCCGTGCTCCACACAGCGCACGCCCGCCCGCACCGCATTGCGGATGCCGGCGTTGTTGTGCGCATGCACGGTCACGTAGGTGCCGCGCGCGGCGGCCTCCTCGACGGCGACCGCGATCTCCGCCACCGTGAACTGCGTGTCGTCGAGGCGGTCGTGACCCCCGACGACACCGCCCGTGACGCACAGTTTCAGGAAGGTCGCCCCGCGCCGGAACGACTCCCGCACATTGCGCCGCAGCTCGTCGGCGTTACCCGACATGAGGGACAGGGCCGTGAGCCCGGGGATGTGGTGCGTCTCCCACAGCTCGGTCGGCTCCCACGCCGCCCCGTAGTAGCCATGTCCGCCGGTCTGGCACTGCACCGGGCCGCACGACAGCACCCGCGGACCGCGCACCTTGCCCTTCGCGATGACGTCGACCACTCCCCCGTCGATGCCTCCGGTGTCGCGCACCGTGGTGAAGCCCGCGTCGAGGGTGCGGCTCGCGGTGTGGAAGATGTCGGCGGCGATCTCGGCGGCCGAGAGCTGGAAGCCGAACTGCGCGCGGATCGGGCTCGAGAGTCCGAAGTGCACATGGGCGTCGATCAGGCCGGGCGTCAGCAGCATGCCGTCGAGGTCCACGGTGGTCGCGCTCGCCGGAGCCGATCCGATCCGGGTGATCACGCCGTCTTCCACGCAGACGTCCGCGGGCGAAGGCTCGGCGCCGGACCCGTCGGCGATGATCCCGCCTGCGAACCAGATCTCGGTCATGACGCCTCTTCCGAGAACGACTGCGTCCTCAACAGTGGTGAATTGGTTGTGCGCTAACGTACTCAACAGTGGTGAAGAAGTCAACGGAGGCAACATGCGAGCACCGGTGGGCGAAGGAAGGGCACGGCTCCTGGAGGCGCTGTTCGACGAGTTCGGCGAGAACGGCCCCAGCCCGAACCTGTCGATGCGGCAGGTGGCGGAGCGCCTCGGCGTGCACCACACGCTGCTGACCTACCACTTCGGTTCGCGGCCGGGTCTGCTCAGCGCTGTGCTCTCCGAAGCACGCCGCCGCGACAATCTCATGATCGCGGCGACGAGCGAGGGCCTCGGATTCATCGATCTGTTCCGGGCGATCTGGGACTTCTATTCGAGCACAGCACAGGAGGAGCGGACCCGTGCGTTCTTCCACTTGATCGGCCTGGCCGTGTATGAGCGCGGCGCCTACGACGAGTTCGTGGCCGATCTCGATGATCTGACGCGTCTCCTCGAAGCGGCTGCCCGTCGCGACGGATCCTCGGCGACGGATGCCGCGCAGTCGAGCCTCGTCGCCGTCGCCGGCATGCGCGGACTCCTGCTGCAGCGACTGCTCAGCCCCTCGGCGGAGGTGGATGCCGCCGCATACCGTTTCATCGCATCGTTCACGAAGGAGTCGACGACATGAGCCAGGGCTACTCTCACATCGTCATCGGCGCCGGAGCCATCGGATCCGCGGCCGCCTACTGGCTGGCGCAGGGCGGCGCAGAGCGCGTTCTCGTGCTGGAGCAGTTCGAGTTCGGCCATGCCTTCGGCTCCTCCGGCGACCATTCTCGGATCATCCGCCGCGCCTACCATCGCGAGGAGTACACCGCTCTCACGGATGCGATGTTCGCCGCCTGGGCCCAGGTCGAGGAGCGTTCGGGTCTGCAGGTCTACACGAAGACCGGAGGGATCGACCTCGCGGCCGCGGGCAGCCCCGGCGCGGCGGAGATCGACGGGTACCGCCGGGCGATGGATGCCGCGGGCATCCGCTACGACGAGCTGACGATCGACGACATCCGCACGCAGTATCCGCAGTGGAACGTGAGCGACGACACGATCGGGATCCATCAGGCGGACGGCGGCATCCTCGACATCCGCCGGTCAGTGTCCGCTCATGTGTCGCTCGCCCGGGCCGCCGGGGTCGAGTTCCGCTCGGGGGTGGTCGTGACCGGTGTGCGGGTCACCGCCGAAGGGGTCACGGTGACGACTTCGGAGGGCTCGTTCGACGCTGGCCACCTCGTCGTCGCCGCCGGTTCGTGGCTGGGCGACCTCATGCCTGACCTCGGCCTCTCCTTCGAACTCACGCTGAGCCAGGAGCAGGTCGGGTACTTCTCCTCATCGAACCTCGCGGAGTTCACTCCGGACAGGTTCCCCATCTGGATCCATCACGCCGACGAGGTGCACTACGGGTTCCCCGTCTACGGCGAAGCGGCGATCAAGATCGCCCGGGACATGCGCGGGCGCTTCATTTCATCTGCCGAGCGGACGTTCGTGCCCGACGACACGGAGCCGCTGCTGCTCCACGACTTCCTTCGGGAGCACCTTCCGGCCGCCGCCGGCCCGCTCCTGGTGAGCAAGACCTGCGTGTACGACATGCCCGCCGACCGCGACTTCGTGCTCGACACCATCCCCGGCCATCCCCATGTCGCGGTGTTCAACGGCGCCGGCCACGCGGGCAAGTTCGCGAGCCTGATGGGGCGGATCCTCGCCGAGCTGCTGACCGTCGGCCGCACCGAGCACGACATCTCCGCGTTCAGCCTGCGGCGCCCGGCGATCGTCGACCCCGACTTCGTACCCGTCTTCCGGCTGGGACCGGGGTGACGGGACGGCGGGCGCGTGAGCCTCATCCAGCAGTGCTGTCCCGCGCCCCTGAGCGGAGGATGAGACCTCGGAGAAATGCGGCTGTGTCCTCCCAACCTGCAACGGCTTTGCAGGGGACGCCCATCGCGAGCACCGGATAGTCGTTCCCGTCGACGTCCAGACGGTCGCCGACGAAGAGCATGTCGTCGAGCGGGATGCCTGTCTGCTCGACGAGCCGCTTCATCCCGTAGGCCTTGTCGATACCGCGCTCGGTGATGTCGACCGAGGTCGAGCCACCCGACCGCACCTCCAGCTCCGGGAGGCGAGCGGCGACGGCGGCGCGCAGCGCATTCTTCTTCGTTCCGGTCGGGTCCCACGCGGACTTGGCACCGACGGGAGCGTGCTGGCCCAGCGCGGAGAATGTGACTTGCGACCCTCGGTCTTCGACGATCTCGCCCCAGGGCCTGGTCTCCCACAGGCCGAGTCGCCGAGCCTCCTCCTCCACGACAGCCATTGCCTCGGCTCGGGCGTCTGTGGCGAGGCTGCGGGCGTACACGGTCTCGACGCCGGCGAGTCCGATTCGGTAGTACTGGGTTCCGCAGGCAGGAAGCAGGTGAAAGCTGGAGAGAGTCGCGGCATCCGCCTCGGGCAGTCGATCCACGACTTGAACGAGGAACTGCTCGAGGCTTCCTCCCGAGATGATGGCGACGTCGATGCGGCCGGCGAGCGCACACAGCAGCCTTCCCATCACGGGGTGGATAGCGCTCTTCGACGGCGCGAGCGTGTCGTCGAGATCGAACGCGATCAGACGGGGAGCGCCGTCGTTCATTCGTTCCCTTCCGGGAGGGTCTCCGACGGCATCGGCACCTTCGCCGTGCTTCCCCGCACCACGAACTCGACCGCGGGCAAGTCGATCGGCGCGTGCTCCCGCTCTTCGATCAGCGCCACCAGTGTGCGGGCGCAGGCATTGCCCCACCGGAAGACGTCTTGTCGCACCGTGGTCAGCGGCGGTGTGATGTACGGCGCCAGCGGGATGTCGTCGAATCCCACCACCGAGAGGTCCTGCGGCACACGCAGACCCCGGTCGATCGCTGCCGAGATTCCCGCAATCGCCATGATGTCGTTGGCGTAGATGATCGCCGTCGGCGCTTCCGTCTGGTCCAGCAGCTCGTGGGTGGCTCGTGCTCCCGATCCTCCGGTGAAGTCCCCCTGCGCCACACCACCCGGCTCGAGCCCGAGCCGTCGCATCTCCGATTCCCAGGCTTCACGGCGCACGCGCGAGTGCACGTACCTGTCACCCCCGGCGACATGGGCGATGCGCTGGTGACCGAGCGCATGCAGATGACGGACGGCGCGCCGGACGCCGGCCGCGTCGTCCAATCCGATGGGAGCACTCCCCTCACCCTCGGGCGATCCGAGGACGACGTAGGGCACACCCAACGCGGCGAGCGCGCTCGGCCGCTCGTCGTCGACACGAAGGTCGGTGATGAACACTCCGTCGACGCGCGCTTCTCGCGCGAACCGCGAGTATGCCTCCTTCTCGGCGTCCTGTCCGTCTACGACCTGAAGCACCAGGGCATATCCGACCGTCGAGAGGTGGCTTTCCACACCGGCGACGAACTGAGCGAAGAACGGATCGGTGCTGACCAGTTCAGGGTCACGGAGGATCACGAGCCCCAGAGCCTGTGCGCGGCTCCGCGACAGGGCACGCGCTCGCGCATC
Organism: Microbacterium sp. Mcb102; assembly: GCF_024519805.1. Taxonomy (NCBI): domain Bacteria; kingdom Bacillati; phylum Actinomycetota; class Actinomycetes; order Micrococcales; family Microbacteriaceae; genus Microbacterium; species Microbacterium sp. Mcb102. The sequence goes on from NZ_JALJRG010000001.1 coordinate 1,227,475, forward strand.
CGGACGCCACTCGAGTTCACGGGCCGCCTGGAGGATGCGCTCCTTCGTCTCCTCACCCACACCTGGCCGACCGTTGAACGCGAACGACACCGCGCTCTTGGAAACGCCGGCCCGAGCTGCGACGTCATCGATCGTCACTTTGCGGTCGCGCGGAGCCGCCGCCGCGATGGAGTCTCTCGCACCCGTACCACTATCCGGCGCTTCGGAGGGGGTCGCTGTCATGCTCGAATCGTATCCCACGTTTAGCCGGATTTAGTCACTCTGAGATCTCCAATATGGCCTGTGTCGCGCCGAATCCCGCAGCCATGATCCGGGCGACCCCACCAGTTGACCAGATTGACCAAAACCGGTTTACTAAGAGAGTTGTCAACGCCGGGACCCGTCCGAGATCGATGCACGGGCACTCGGCGGACGGTCGTATCAGTGAGGAACACACGCCATGGGCAGTGACGCACCAGCGCAGGAATCGAACGTCGGGGTCCGCCGACGCGGCAGCACGCTGCGTCGCTGGCTCGGCGAGAATCCGCTCGGCCTGCTGTTGAGCGCCCCCTACATGCTCTTCGTCATCGTGGTGTTCCTGATCCCCTTCGGCTTCGGCATCTGGATGTCGGTGCACGACTTCTACTTCACCGCCCCTGGGGTGGAGGTGCCCCACCCCTTCGTGGGCTTCGAGAACTTCGCGACGGTCCTCGGCGACCCCGTTGTGCATCAGGCGTTCGGCAACCTCCTGATCTTCCTCGTGATCAACGTGCCACTCACCGTCGTCCTCGGACTGCTGCTCTCGTCCGGTCTCGACGCCGTCGTGCACTGGAAGGGCTTCTTCCGCATCTCGTACTACGTTCCGTACGTGACGGCATCCGTCGCGACGCTCGCGGTCTGGATCTTCCTCTTCAACGGCAACGGCGTCGTGAACTCGATGCTCGGATCGCTCGCGCCCGACCCCTCGTGGCTCGCGAACCCTGCCCTGATCATGCCGCTCATCGCGGTGTACGTCACGTGGAAGAACCTCGGTTTCTACATCCTGCTCTACCTCGCCGCCCTGCAGAACGTGCCGAAGGAGCTGCACGAGGCCGCGCAGCTCGACGGGGCAGGACGCTGGCAGCGCTTCCGCTCGGTCACGCTCCCCGCCGTGCGCCCCGTGACCTCCCTCGTCGTGCTGCTGTCGATCATCACCACCGGCCAGATCTTCACCGAGCCGTACCTGCTTACCGGCGGCGGGCCGAACGGCGCATCGATGACCCCGGCGCTGCTCATGTACCAGCAGGGGATCCAGCAGGGGAAGCCCGATATCGCCGCCGCGATCGGGATGATCCTCGTCATCGCCGTGATGATCGTCTCGCTCGTCTCGCGCCGCATCACGGAAGGCAGGACCCGATGACCGCCACGACCACCCGGGCGACGCGCCCCGGCCGCAGCGGCCGGGTGATCTCCGCCCTGAGATTCGCCCTGCTCCTCGTCGGGGCCGTCGCCGCCCTCGTGCCGTTCTACTACATGGTGATCGGCGCCCTCCAGCGCAAACGCGACACCAGTCTGCTCGGCCTCCTCCCGCTGCCGCAGAACCTCACCTTGGACAACTTCGTCGAGATCAACGAATCGGTGAACCTGTTCGGCTCGCTGCTGAACTCGCTCATCTTCACCGCCGGCGTGGTGGGCTGCACGCTCGTCTTCGGGCTGCTCGTGGGCTACGCGCTCGCAGTGCTGTCGTTCCGAGGACGCGGACTCGTGTTCGCGCTCGTACTGCTCGTGCAGGCGATCCCGTTCCAGCTGCTCATGATCCCGCTGTACGTCATGGTCGTGCGCTACTTCGGCCTGGCCGACAACTTCATCGGGATGATCCTGCCGTTCGCGATCAACTCGGTCGCCGTGCTGATCTTCCGCCAGTACTTCCTGCAGATCCCGCGCGACGTGTTCGACGCCGCGCGCATCGACGGCGCCAGTGAACTGCGCATCCTGCTCCTCATCGCGGTTCCGCTCGTGCGCCCGGCCGTGCTCACGGCGATGCTCGTGACGTTCATCGGACCGTGGAACGAGTTCCTGTGGCCGTTCCTCGTCACGAAGGATGCGACGAAACAGACGCTCGCCGTCAGCCTCGCGAACTTCTCGCAGACGAACGGGTCGTTCCTCGAGAACCCGATGGGAGCCGTCCTCGCGGGCGCGTGCGTGCTCGCCGTGCCGGTGGTCGTGCTGTTTCTGATGTTCCAGCGACACTTCACGTCCGCGAACCTCGGCTCCGCCATCAAGGGCTGAGCCGTCGACCCCGAAACACCCCGAAAGCAAGGCAATGACCCCATTCCCCTCCTCCGCTCCGACGACTGCGATCCCCTACGCCCTGACGCGACTGGGCACGATCATGACCGCCGACCCCGCCGACCCGCTCGAGGCCGAGGGCGTCCTCAACCCCGGCACCGCCTGGGGGCCGGACGGCGAGCTCTACCTCTACCCACGGGTCGTCGCAGAGGGCAACGTCTCACGAATCGCGCGAGCCCGCGTCATCATCGAGGACGGCGTGCCGACGGGTGTCGAGCGCCTCGGCCTCGTGCTCTCCCCCGACGAGCAGTGGGAGCACGGCCACCAGAACGCCGGAGTCGAAGACCCGCGCATCACCTTCCTGGAACCGCTCGGCCTGCACGTCATGACGTACATCGCCTACGGACCGCTGGGGCCACGACCGGCGCTCGCGTACTCGCGCGACACCGTCACGTGGCACCGTCTCGGCCCGATCCAGTTCGCCTATCAGCCCGAACTCGCGACCGACCTGAACCTGTTCGCCAACAAGGACATCGTCTTCTTCCCCGAGCCGGTGCCCGGTCCTGACGGGAAGCCGCGCATCGCCGTGCTGCACCGCCCGATGTGGGATCTCGACTGGCTGCGACCCGGCGAGGGGGCACGACCCCCGGCAGGCATCGACGAAGTACGTCCCTCGATCTGGATCGGCTACATCGACCTCGACGAGGCGACGGCAGACATCACGGCCCTGACGCGCCTGCACGACTCGGCGATGCTCGTCGGGCCCGAGATGTCCTACGAGAGCGCGAAGATCGGCGCCGGACCCTCGCCGCTGCGCGTGCCGGAAGGCTGGCTGCTGCTGCACCACGGCGTCTCGGGCGCCACTCCGAAGGGCTTCGAGCTGGCCTACGGCTCGCGCTACTCGGCAGGTGCGATCCTGCTCGACGCGGAGAACCCGCGCCGCGTGCTCGCCCGCTCGGCGGAGCCCCTGCTCGAACCCGAGACCGCGGAGGAGCTGCAGGGAACCCTCGGAAACGTCGTGTTCCCCACTGCGGTCGAGGAGATCGGAGGACGGACGTTCGTCTTCTACGGCATGGCCGACTCGTCGATCGGTGTCGCGGAGCTCACCCGCCTCTGATCCGCAGCCTTCGAAGGGCCGTCTCCTGATCGGGGAGGCGGCCCTTCCGCATGCGTGGTCCGAACAAGGGCCTGGCGTTCGCGCGAGGGCACCGACGAAGGGGCCGCCTCCCTCGGGAGACGGCCCCTGCGTCGGTGCCGCGGTTCAGTCGCGGGGCTGCCGTCGCGCCTTCATCGCTACAGCGCCCGAGAGCAGCAGCAGCAGCGCCATGGCGAGCGTCCACGGCAGCCAGGCGAGGTCGCCTCCGGTGGCGGGGAGCGCGCCGGATCCGTCGGTTCCGCCGTCGCCCGGCCCGCCCGGCGCACCCGGGCCGGCGGCGGCGATGATCCGCACCGGGGTCGAGGCGATGTCCGCCCCGTCGTGCATCACGACGAGCGTATGCGCGCCGGCCTCGACATCTTCGGGCACGACTCCGCGGAAGGCGAAGCTGCCATCCGTCTCGGCGGTCACGGTCCCGAGATCGGCCGGAGTGGAACGCAGCTGGACGGTGTACTCGATCCCCGGCTGGAATCCGACGCCGCTGACGTCGATGCGTCCACCGACCTTCGGCGAGCCTTCGACCGTCACGCTCGGGGTCACCACCTCGGGATCGACCACGACGACGATCGCGGCGGAGGGCACGGACCACCCGCCCGCGTTCTGCGCCCGCACCGTCACGGCGTACTCGCCGGCGGCGAGCCCGGTGACGGCTGCCGTGAGCACGGCCCCTTCGGCCTGCACGACACGGTCGCCCACGGCGACCTCGTACGCGATGATGGGCGATCCGCCCACGTTCTCGGGCACCGTCCACTGCACGTTCACCCGGTCGCCGGAAGCGGTCGCGACGACATCGCGCGGCGCGCTCGGAGCGGCATCGAGTCGGATGAGCCCGGCGAGTGCCGCCGCGAGAGCGTCGGCCGCCGCATCCACCTGACCCTGCGCGGACCCGGGCGCGGCGAGCACGTCCTTGCCCGCCTCGAGCGCGGGCAGCAGCGGCTTCCAGCTGGCCGACGTGTAGGCCGTGCTGTCGAGGGTGTTCGCCGCGTCGACCTGTGCCTGCAGCCGACCCGTGTCGGCAATCACGGTGACCGTGCACCAGGCGATCTCGCTGCCGCCCTGATGGCGGATGCCGACGGTCGTGCGCCCGGGTTCGCGGGTCGCGAGGTCGACCTCGACCCGGCCGTCTGCCGAGACACGGGCGTCGCCCTTCACGGTTGCGACGGAGTCGTCCATCACCACCGCCGTGAACGTGTCGGCGGGGTTCACCGGCGACACCGTCGCGGCGACGACGGCCGCACCGTCGCGCCCGGCCGAGACCGGTCCCGCGCACTCGAAGGTGTAACCGCCGTACAGCTCGAGCTCCCAGATGTTGAGCCCGTACTGCGTCGCCGGCATGCCGGACAGGCGCACGTACCGCACGTCGGTCGCCGCGAAGTCGTGCTGATGGATGAGCGTCGGCTGCGCAGCCTGGACGCGGGCCAGGGGCATCCAGGTCGTGCCGTCGACCGAGCCCTCGATGCGATAGTCGTTGGACGTGCCGGCTTCCCAGGCGACCACGGCGCGCGAGACCGACCGCACGCTCTCCAGGTCGACCTGAAGCCAGTGCTCGGCGGCTGCTCGCGCCGACGACCACTTGGTCGAGCGGGAACCGTCGGTCGCCTTCGGCCCGGTGATCGTGGCGTTGTTCTGGTGGACGCTGTCGGCCGTCGTCGGGCGACCGAGCGCGAGGTTGGCGTTGCCCACCGGAACGGCGGGGGCCTCGGCGACCAGCCGATCGGAGAAGATCTCGAACTCCCACAGCGAGGGTCCGTAGTCCAGAGCACGCGTGACGGTCTGCATCCGCACGAAACGGGCGCTCTGGTCGTTCAGCGTGATCACATCGACACCGCCGTCGCTCCCGGCTGAAGGGGTGACATAGGCGTCGCGCCAGTTCCTGCCGTCGTCGGACAGCTGGATCCGGTACGCCTTGGCATACGCCGCCTCCCACGAGAGGCGCACCGTCGACACGGGCTTCGATTCGCCGAGATCGACCTGCGCCCAGGCGCTGTTGGCGTTGTTGCCGCGCCAGCGCGTGGACGGATCGCCGTCGGCGAGGGCGTGGACGAGGTTGTATCCCGCGTAGCCCGAAGCCCGCGTCGCACCGTCGATCGAGAGATTGACGCTCGACGCCACCGACAGCTCGCGGATGCCGTAGCCCTCCCCCTCGCCGTCGAGCAGAAGCACGCGCACATGCTCCGCCGGGGTCGGGTCGAGCGGGATCTCGTCGACCCCGCCGTCGCCGTCGGTGACGTGGGCTCGGTCGGTCCAGTCGACGCCGTTCTGCGACGTCTGCACGACGAAGTCGCCGGCGGGAGCATCCGTCCAGTCGATGGTCGCCTTCGTGACCCACGATCCGCGGGGCAGCGTGACGGCCGCCCACTGCGTGCCGTCGCCGGCCGATCGCCACGCGGTGTCCCGGTCGTCATCCCCGAGCGCGGCGGCGGACGAGCCGTCTGCCGTGCTGCTCGCCGAGAACGCAGAGGTCGCCGGGAGCGGACCCGCGGCGAGCGCGGAAGTGACGGTCCTGCCCATGTTCTCGCCCGATCCGAGCGCGAACCTCGCGTGCTGGTCCTGGCCGCCGCCGGTGAGGGAGACCCCGACGGACAGCCCGGGGCGGTCGGGGTTGGAGAGGCTGACGACGGGGGTCTCGCCGCGCTCGTCCAGCAGGACGATGCTGGGCTGGTCGACGGTCAGCGCGCGGCCGCCGCCGAGATCGAGCGTCCCGGCGGCGTAGAACGTCGCCATGGTGATCCCTGCCGCGTCGTGCCGCACCGCCTGCACCGAGGTGTCGTTGCGGAGCGTGCGCATGGCGGGCGCGTCGGCGAAGGCGGCGACCTCGGCGGGGGTGGCCGCCGGCAGCACCGTGTAGTCGTACGTGCCGGCGGTCGGCTTGGTCCCATGGTCGACGTACAGCGTGAAAGCGTCGCGGCTGACGGCTTCCTGCCCCTCCCAGCTGCCGGACTGGGCCCGGTTCGAGACCCTCACGTCCTGGCCGTCTGCGAAGACGTATCCGACCTCGTCGTTGTAGGCCCACCGGGCGCCCCCGACGCTCTGGTCGTCTGCATCGCCCGCGACGGGCTTGCCGCCGACGGTCGCGTTCTCCTTGGCGGATGCCTGATTGATCGTCGTGTGCACGGCCGCGCCACTCGTCGAGGCGATGCCGGCGCCGAGCGCGACCATGCCCTCGTCGAATGTGAAGTAGCTCTTCCGCGCGCCGGTGCCCGCGGCGTCGAGGGTGAGCACGCTCGCGCCGAACTCCCCGTCGGACGTGCCGCCGGTGAAGCTCGCGCCGTCTCCGTTGCGCCCACGGTTCTCGAATCCGCGTTCCGTTCGCTTCTCGTCGGGAGCGGTCACTCCGGGGTAGTGCCACCAGTCGAACGTGGGACCCAGATCGAGGTACTCGCGGTTGTTGACCTGGATGGCGGTCGAGCCCATCGCGTTCCAGAAGACGGGGTTGCCGAGATCGTCACGGTAGGACGTGCGCAGCTCGGCGCCGAACGTGCGAGACGAGTTGAGACGGGTGAAGATGCCGTAGTCATCGCGCTGGTGAGATGCGAACTCCGAGCGCCAGAAGTACTTCGCGCCGGTGACGCCGTTCGTCTCGGTCTTACCGAGCACCCCGTCGAGCACGGCCTGGTAGGCGGTCGAGTAGAGGGCGTCCGTGCGCACCATGCGCTGCAGCGGCTCGATGAACTCGGAGGCGTGGCTGGTGATGTCGCTCACGGTCTTCGGCGGCCGGTAGTTGAGGTAGAGCATGCCGATCTCTCCGCGGATGAGCCAGCGGGTTCCCTCGATGAAGTAGAAGGCGATCGAGTCCAGCTGCGCGCGCGTGAACGCGAGTCCGGTGCCGCGTGCGACGTCCGACCACAGGGCCGCGTAGGTGAACAGCACCATCCCGTAGCCCTCGCTGTACAGCTGCGCGCCGTGGGCCCAGAAGCTGGCGTCCGGCTGGACCGCCTCTTTCACGGTGCCGGAGTGGTCGACCGCGATGGTGGCGACGATCGTCGCGAACCCCTCCTTCACCTTGGCGATGTCGCCGGTGGAGAGGGCCTCGAAGATGTAGTTCGACGTGCGCCACGAGCCGTTCGCCCCGACCGGGTCGAGCTTGCCGGTGTTGTGCGCGAGGCTGACGCGGAAGGCGTCTTCACTGAGCTCGGAGCCGAGGAACATCGAGATGCGTCCCATCGCGATCGACTCGCCGATCTCGGTCTCCCACCAGTTGGTGTTGCCGGGGTTCACCCGGTCCCAATGCAGCAGCGCCCGCTGCACCGCGTCGACCAGCCGCTTGTCACCGTGGCCTGCGGCCTTCGGGTCCTTGTACGCCTGCGTCATCGCGAGCATCCGGTAGAGCGCCGTGTACGCCGACCAGACGCTGCCGTTCGCCGAGCTCGTGCGATCGGCGTAGTCGACGTCGGCCCACGATCCGTCCTCCTTCTGCGACGCGACGTAGTCCAGCGCCTCCGAGGTCTTGGCGAGGTAGATGCCGTTGGCGATGATGATGTCGTCGCCCTGCCCGAGGTAGTACTCCTCGAGGCGGTCGATGACCGTCGCGACATCGTCTTCGGGAGCGGCGGATGCCGGCACCGTGGTGAGCGCGGACGAGCCGATGACGAGGGCGACGGTGAAGGCGATGAACGCGGTGATGCGTCTCATGGCTGGGCTCCTTTGCCGGTGTGCCGATGGGCAGGCGAGGCGGATGCCTCAGCGGGAGGAAGAACGCGACCGCGCGCGCCTGCGGGTGCACGGAGCGAAGCCCGGGGTGCGCGATCGCGCGCACCCCGGGATGATCGGCGGGGGACCGATCGGATCGATCAGCCCTGGGCGATCAGGGCGTCGATCTTGTCTGCGGCGGTCGAGAAGGTCTCCTTCAGGTCGCCCTCGCCTGCCTGCACGGCCTGACCCCACGCGTCGCGGAAGGTCTGCCACATCTCGGTCGCACCGGCGACGTTGGGCACGTCGACCGTCAGCGGGACGGAGGCGGCGAACGTCGACAGCACCGGGTCGCCGGCCAGGAAGTCGCCGGCGATCGTGTCGATGTCACCGCGGATGGGGAACTGCCCGGTGGTCTCGAGCAGGGCGAGGTCGTTGTCGGCGTCCATCGAGAACTTCACGAAGTCCCAGGCGGTCTGCTTGTTCTCGCACGAGGTGTAGAGCCCGACGTTCTTCGAGTCGCCGAACGTGTAGGTGTCCTCTGGTGCGGTGCCGTCGGCGGTCGGCAGAGGCACGATGCCGTAGTCGACCTTGCCGTCGAACGCTCCGGCACCCCACGGGCCCGCGATGCCCATGGCCGACACCCCGTCGGCGAAGGGACCGGCCCAGGCGTCGCCGCTGTACGCCTCGGCCGAGGAGTAGCCCTCGGCGTAGAGGGTCTTCCAGAACTCGAGGGTCTCGAGGCCCTCATCGCTGGTGAACGCGGCGGCGCCGTCGCTCACCAGCTGGGTGCCGCCGGAGTTGGCGAGGAAGAACGGATAGAAGTCGAAGAGCGCGTTGGTGTAGTCGCCGGATGCAGGCGGGTAGAGCGAGTAGTCGGCGGCACCGCTCTCCTTGATCGCCGCCGCGGCCGCGATCACGTCGTCGTAGGTCGCCAGCTCGGGGTTCTCGGGGTCGAGTCCGGCCGCCGCGAAGACGTCCTTGTTGTAGTAGAGCATGAAGGGGTTGGCCTTCCACGGCACCTGGTACAGGTCGCCGTCGGGCGAGCGGAAGCCGTCTGCCGCGGCCCCCGACCGCTCGGTGATGAACGACTCACCGTCGTCGAAGGTCGTCGAGATGTTGACCAGACCGCCCTGCTTCTGGAAGGCCGGCACGGCGGCCGGGGCCGTGTTGTAGACGAGGCACGGCGTGTTGCCCGCCGTGATCGCGGCGCCGATCGCGTCTTCGGACGACTTGCCGGACGGGATCGCGGCGGCCGTGACCTTCTCATCGGGGTGGTCGGCGTTCCAGCCCTCGACCACGGCTTCCGCCCAGGCGATCTCCTGCTCGTTCGTGGAGTACCAGATCGTGATCGGGCCCGAGGTCAACTCTGCGCTCTCGGGGGCGTCGCCGCCACCGGTCGAGCCGCAGGCGGCGAGGGGCAGGGCGAGGGCGGCCAGGGCGAGGACACCTGCATAACGCTTCATTGCGAGAAACTCCTTCGTTCGGAAGCTCGGGTGACGGCTTCCTTGCTGTCGGGACCGGGCGCTTACGGGAGGCCGGGCACGATCAGTAAACCGGTTTTGTTTCGTTAAGTCAATGCCCGTGGGATCCTCGCGCATCCCCTTGTCTAGCAAGCGATCCTGGACCCTCGCTCGCCACCATAATGCTAAACAGCACTAAACCCGCGGTTGGTTCACGACGCCCTGCCCCTGAGCGCCGCCGCCGAGGCGCACCGACTCATGGATACCGGCGAGGTGCTCGGGCGCATCGTGCTCCTGCCTTGAATCCCTCACCACCCGGACCCTTCTCGTAGAGTCGATCCATGCCTCACACGTTGACGGTGAACGGTCGTCCGACTCTCGAACATGTCGATCTGGAGCTTCTCGATTCGTACCGTTTTCCGGACGGAGGAGGGTTTCCCGAGTCGTATCGTGCGTTCATCCAGCATGCGGGCTGGGCTCGACTCTTCGGCCTCTGGCTGATCTACCCACCCGTTCTTCCCGGCTTCGCCGACGGCCTTCAGGGGCGTGGGGAGAACCTCACCGCTCGATTTCTTTCCGCGTATCGGGAGGGCGAGGAAGAGGAGTTCGAGTGGATGGTCGAGCCCGATGCCGATTGGTCACGGCCGGCGTCATTGCGAGTGTTCGGGTGGAGCGAGAACGGTGACGCGCTGCTGTGGGACACTTCGTCGCGCACCCCGGACGGGGAGTTCGCCGTCTGGGAGTCCCGCTCGCTCGATTCGCTCCACCGACTCGGCGGAAGCCTCTCCGAAGCGTTGCCTCTGATCCAGGCGCGGGCGCGCGGATCGTTCGGCGCCCGAGGCCACGACGTCGAACCGCTGCCCGCCGTCCGCCTCTGAGATCCCTCGCGGTCAGCTCGTCAGCGCTCGACCGTGAACCAGGCCGTCGGGCCATTGGTGAGCAGCGGAGCATCCTTCGCCCCGAAACGGGACGCGGCATCCGGCCACGCGACGAAGTTCCTCTCCGCGCGAGGCGCCACGCTCTTCGTCATCGGGTCGACGGCGAACACGCCCATGCCGCGGGTGCGCACCACGCGCATCAGTTCACGGATGTACTCGGTGGTGCGGGTGTCATCTTCCGGCGCGGATGCCCGCAACTCGCCGTTCCACAAGCCGTCGTCGTCGGAACGCGACCGCACGAAGCTCGCGAGGCCGGCCCCGACGATCGCGTACACCCACCCCTGACCGGACGGGTGAGGCACTACGTAGTCACGATGGAAGACGCTCTCGGAGATGATGCTCGTGTCCACGAGGGTGATGTGAGGGCCCGCGCACTCGCTCAGTGACGAGCGAAACGTCGGGGTGCGTGTCTCGGGTTGTTGAGTGGCGTCGACGAACCGCACCGCGGGAAGGCTGGTTCGCACCGCGTCGCTGAACTGTTCTTCATCGGCGGGTGTCAGGAAGACGCAGAGCCGGTGGAGCTTCGACGGCGTGCTCATGGCACCAGCGGTGACGTGATCTTGGTCGCCCGGTACGACTGCCCATCTTTCGTGGCACGCCACCGGCGCCAGTGCTTCGCCGACAGGCGGAAGGGCAGGTGCTTCTGCACGTGGGCGGCAGCATCGTGCAACCGGTCGTCGGCGGGGAACGCGAGCCAGAGCGAGAGGGAGGAGGCTGTCGTGCCGAACGTGGCACGCACCCCGGACGCGCCGAGGAGGCGCCCGTAGCCATCCACCGCGAACCCACCGAACGCGTCGGCGTCGATCCCCTCGTACGTCGATCCTGTCGCGGTGTCGACGAGAGCCACCGGCGCGCTCCAGACCAGCGAGGCCAGCGGGTGCCCATGGGTGGTCACGGCTCCCGAACCCGCACCGCTCAGGGTGTCGAGCGTGGCATCGACGTCATCTGCGCGACCCCGCCACTGGGTGTGTGTGCGCTGCCGGCTCTGCGGTCCCCCGAGGTGCGCGGCCGCGAACGATTCGAGACGGTCGGTTTCGTCGGGCGGCCCTCCGGCCCAGAGTTGGAAGGACATCTCCGGCGCACCGATGGTCACCACGGCGGCGTCGAGGAAAGCCTGAACGCTCTCGTAGGCAGTGCGGGGATTCTTGGTGCGAAGCGAATGCGCGCCTCCCGCCGAGGCCGGCAAACCGTCGTAGGTCACGACCTCCTGAGTCAACGTCACCGCTCCATTATCCCGACGACCAGGACACGCGCGAAGCGTGCGGTGCGAGCGGGACCGGCCCGGCACGGCAGGAGCGACGACAGCTCGCACAACTAATCTGAGTTGTGCGGCGGGGACGACAGCCCGCGGACTCACGGGTGAACGGATGAGGACATCATGAGCAAGCGGACCATGGTGCTGCACAGTGCGCACCAGGACCAGTTCGACGTGCCGGACAGGGACCTCGTGTTCTACGACCAGCCCTACGACGCCGAGCAGCTGTCGCGCATCACCGATGTGCACCTGTGGTCTCCGCTGGACGGACCGATCGACCGTCTCCCGGAGATCATCTCGGCGATGACGAATTTGAAAGCCCTCAGCATCGGCCCGGGGCGGGTCCTCCCCACCATCGTCACCGAACTGCGGCAGGGCGATCTCCCCGAGAGTCTGGAAGACCTCTCGGTGCACATCGGCGATCGGACCCTGGTGTGGCCGGATGTGGTGGTGCCGAACCTGAAGACCCTCTACGTCGGCGAACCCTTCCGCTTCAAGAACGAGCACTTCCCCCGGCTCCAGGCCCTCTCCCTCTACCCGCAGAGATCTCTGAACAATGTGCGGCAGGCGCTCGAACTGCCGCTGGAGGAATTGAACCTGTTGAACGTGCCCACAGACGAGGAGATCTTCCGCCTCGTCGAACCGGTCGGGCTTCGCCGGCTCGGGTTGATCGGTGGACGCACGCTGACGAGCCTCACCGGGATCAGCGTGCTCCCCCAGTTGGAATCGTTGCGGCTGAAGAATCTCACCGCCCTGGGTGACATCTCCGAGTTGGCTGCCCTCCAGCGACTCGAGATCGTGAACATCCAGTACTGCAAGAAGATCACCGGCATCGCCGCCGTCAACGACCTCCCGCGACTTCGCCGGCTCACCTTGGTCGGATGCGGGAACATCGGCCTCGCGACGATCGAGGCGAAGCTGTCGACACTGGAATGGGCCAACACGGGCGCGACCACGTGACCGTCTGCCTGAAGAGACTGCTCGGTAGCCTGGAAGCATGACGGAACTCTTCCGACGTGCCACCGGATGCCTGCAGGAAGCCGGGTGGACGTGTGAGCCGCCGCTGTCCACGGAAGACGGAGTTCCCTCCGCGCTGCTCACGGCACCCGACACAGTGGCCGGCTGGGCGTCCTCGTTCTCACAGTTGTCGAACGCAGACGAGACCGTGTGGTTCTTGTCCCGCCACGACTATTCGACCGGCACGGAGGATGCCTTCGCGTGGAACGAGTTCGAACAGCTGAGCATCCAGGCGGCGACAACGGATGATGAGCTGGTCGCGGTCGCCCGTTTCTGGGAGCGCCACCTACCCATCCTGCTTTCCGTCCGCGGCGGATACGAGTACCTGGCAGTGCGCGACGATGGAGCTGTCGTCCACGGAACGGAGCCGGAGTTCGAAGAAGCGGCGGTCGCGTTCTCTCACTTCGAGGATCTGCTGAGGTACATCATCGCGCGTCCGGCAGCACGGAACGACGTCGTCGAGAGACTCCTGTTCGACGGCACCAGCATGCCTGACACGACGCTAGGCCGCTAGCTCTCGGCGTCCGGATCCAAGGGCAGATCGTCCGCACGTCCCGCGGCCGCGGCACGCGCATAGCGCTGCGCGTACGCTTCACGCGCGGCGTCGGCGTGCTCCTCGCCGTCCCATTGGTCCGGCAACGGCTCGCCCTCACGATGGGAGCGTGTCACGCGCGCGAGCCTGAAAGCGACGGACGTGTTCAGAAATGTGCACCGGGTGAAGCTCGTGCCCGCGGAGAAGGTGGCATCGACGAAAGTGCAGTCCGTGAAGGTGGCATCCGAGAAGTCGGCTCCGCTGAGGTCGGCACCGTCGAAGATGCAGCGTTCGAACCGAGCGTTCGGCAACGATCTCACCGTGCGCAGGTTCGCGCCCGAGAAGTCGCACTCGGTGATCTGCGTGCCGATCGCCAGCCCCTTCAGTGAAGCTCCGCGGAAGCTGCATCGCACGAAGCTGCGATCGAAACGGGGCTGCCCGTTGAGCGATACCGAATCGAACAGGCAGTCGGAGAGCTCGGACTCGAAGAACATCAGGCGGCCGCGCGCACGGCGGAAATCAACGCGGGACAAGGTGACGAACCGGAACTGCAGACCTTCGCGCCCCGATTTCACGCCGCGCAGATCAAGCAGTCCCTCGTCCGTCGCCGGCCAGTCGGTGTCGAACCGATGCGGACCCTTCACGATGCGCGCCTGCTCCAGGATCTGCTCCTGCAGCGCAGCCAGCCGCTCTGGTGTCCACCGGCGTGACAGCTCGGCATCGTTAGGCGCTTTCACTCGCGCATCCTCTCGCCAGCAGGCGTCTCCGCATCGGGAACGGCCTGAGCGTCGACGGTGTCCTCGTCGTCGAGGAAGGCGATCTTCTCCCGCTCGGTGTCCGCGTCGAAGGCAGGGTCACGAGCAGCGATGCGACTCATGAGCTCGGCGATCGCCTGGTGGATCGTCTGCTGCAGGAAGGCGACGGGATCAGCGGCGGCGCTGACATCGTCGTTGCTGATCCGGATCTCTCCCGTGGCAGTGCGTCGCGACAGGAACACCCGCGGTGTTCGCAACCCGGACGGCCCGGGCACCGGCGTGATCTCGCCGCCGACCGTCAGGAAGAGGTCGAGACGGTACGAGAATTCGACCGTGCGCAGGCGCTGCTTGATCCGCGCGACCTCTTCGATGAAGCCCGCTTGCGGCGATGGACCACCCCACACCGTGCGGAACGTGAGCCGGCCATTCGGCACGCCGTCGATTCCGGAGGGATCAGTCATCGCGGGGCCCCACCGGGATCGGGTCGGTGGCGCCGTCCGGCGTCACGACCTCATATTCGACGGTGCTCACCGGGGCAGTTTATCGACAGCGGTTCGAGGGCTGCGAGCTGCCAGCGCTGTTGTCGCGTTCGGCTAGAAGTCGAGGAAGCCTGCGACGACATCGCGCACGATCCCGTCCGCGCCCGGTGTGCCGTAGAAGTACACCGAGCCGAATCCCCACAGATACTCCTCGATGAGGTCTTCGAGCTCGCCCTCCACGGGCCACCCGTCCTCATCGATCTGAAAGAGGAAGCGATGCCCATCGGCGCGCACGGCATCAGCGAATGCCGGCTCGCTCTGGATCAAGACGGGTTCGTCATCGATCCGCACCAGGGCCGGCGTGGACGCGGCGTCCGGGCGTTGGATGAGCGCTGTCGCACGCAGCCCTGGCCACCCCAGGTCGTCCCGCCCGCCACGCGGCGAGGGGTCATGGACGATTGCCCGCATAGCCATGTCCGGATAGACGACATCCTCGTCTTCGATGCCGAAGCCGGCACGCAGCACCACCGACACCTCACGGCCGCCCGTCCACGACGCGCAGCCCGCGGCGAGAGTCAGCAGATACCGATGCGTCTCCAGAAGCGGATGCGTCTCGATCGCCGATGGCGGAGCGCCACCCAACCGCGCCCCATCCCCGCGATCCGGTAACGCGGGATACAAGAACGCAGGCATGCGCCCAGCCTATGGGCACGCCGACGCACGGCGGCGGACACGGGTAACTCGGTTGGGAGAACGCCCAGGTCGGCGGACTGACTATGGCTGTTCGGTACCGGCGCGCGGACTGCGTGGCACTCGCATGCACGAGGTCACACGACTCCCCTATTGACGGGTGGTGATGATGCGCATGCGATCTTCCGGACGGATGAGGTGATCGTGTGCGTGGGCGTCGTCGCCGAGATCGATCTGCACGCGGTGCACCTTTCCGGAGAAGATACTGCCGCGGCTCGTGTAATCGTCGCTGACGGGGGTGCCGGTGTCGGAGCCGACGTCCATCGTCTCGTCCCCTGAGAATGCCAGCGGCACGGTCGCGTCGATGCGGCCAGTCGCGACCTGCTCACCGTCTAGGTACAGTTCAGCGGTGGCACCTTTTCCGAGTCCGCCGCCGTCGTAGGTGAACTCGAGCCGCACCTGGTGGTCGCCCGCTGCCAGAGGCGCTTCGGCGCGGACGTGGGTGCGGTGCATGCCGAAGAGGTTGTAGCAGTAGCTCGGCCGCCCCTCGTGCAGGTAGATTGCCCACCCTCCGAACGCTCCGCCCTGGGCGATCACGACCCCGGTCGCGGTCTCGTCGGAAACCGTGAGGTCAGCAGTGATCGCGTGCGACTTGTTCTTGACGTTGAGGACGACGTTCTCGGTGAGCCGGCCCATGCCGCCGAACAGCACCTGCTGCTTACCGCGGATCAACGTCGGCCGTCCGGCTAGGTCGGAGTTGAACCGTTCGATGCGCCGGTCATCGAGCGGGAACACCTTGTACTTAGCCGCCTCGAGAAGGAACTTCTGCTTCAGGTGCGCGAGCTTGTCGGGGTTGTCCGCGGCGAGATCGTGCGCCTGGGTCCAGTCGTCGGGGCCGTACAGCTCCCACACGTCGGTGTCGATGGGCGGAAGCGGCTTGCCCTGATCCCAGGGGATCGAGTGCCGGGTGACGGCCGTCCACCCCTGGTGATAGATGCCGCGGTTGACGAACATCTCGAAGTACTGGGTGCGCCGCCGGTCTGCAGCCTTCGCGTCGTCGAACGTGTACGCCATGCTCACGCCCTCATACGGATGCTGCTGCACGCCGTGCACGAACGTGGGCTCCGGGATGCCAGCCGCCTCGAGCACTGTCGGGGCGACGTCGATCACGTGGTGGAACTGGTGGCGCGTCTCGCCGGTGGACTGAATGCCGCGCGGCCAGTGCACTATCGTTCCGGTGCGGGTGCCACCCCAGTGCGAAGCGACCTGTTTCGTCCACTGGTAGGGCGTGTTCATGGCGTGGGCCCAGCCGACTGCGTAGTGGTTGTAGGCCTCCGGGGTCCCGAAGTCATCGATCCGCGCGGCCATGAACTCCGGGGTCTGCATGGCACCGGCGCCGTTGAGGTTAATGAGTTCGTTGAAGCAGCCGTTGACGTCGCCCTCAGCGGAAGCGCCGTTGTCGCCGATGATCACGTACACGAGGGTGTCGTCGAGCACACCCAGCTCGTCGAGCGCGTCGACCAGGCGTCCGACGTGGTGGTCGGTGTGCTCGAGGAACCCCGCGTAGACCTCCATCTGCCGCTGGAGCACCGGCTTGAGTTCGACGGGCATGTCGTCCCACGCTGGAATCTGCTCGTGCCGCGCGGTGAGTTCGGCCGATTCCGGAACCACGCCGAGCTGCTTCTGCCGCGCGAACGTCTGCTCGCGCAACACGTCCCAGCCCTCGTCGAACGCACCCTTGTACTTGTCCGACCATTCCGTCGGAACGTGGTGAGGAGCGTGTGTGGCGCCAGGAGCGAAGTACGTGAAGAACGGCTTGTCCGGCATCAGCGCCTTCTGCTGGCGCACCCACGCAATCGCCCGATCCGTGATGTCCTCCGTGAGGTGGTACCCCTCGTCGGGAGTCCCCCAAGGCTCAACCGGCGTGGTGTTCTCATATAAAGCCGGGGCGTACTGGTTCGTCTCGCCGCCGATGAACCCGAAAAAGTGCTCGAACCCGCCCCCGCCCGAGGGCCAGCTCTCGAACGGACCCATCGGGCTCGTCTGCCACACGGGCACCTCATGACACTTGCCGAACTGCGCCGTCGAATAGCCGTTGAGCTTCAAGGTCTCTGCCAGCGGCGCGCAGTCGTTCGGTCGCACCGAGCTGTACCCCGGAGCCGATGTGGCGATCTCGGTGATGCCTCCCATCCCGACGGTGTGGTGGTTGCGGCCCGACAGCAGCGCCGCTCGCGACGGGGAGCACAGCGACGTGTTGTGGAAGCGGGTGTACTTCAGCCCTTGGCTCGCGAGTTTCTCGAACGTCGGGGTGTTCGCCGGTCCACCAAAGGCACTCGATGCACCGAACCCGCAGTCGTCGATCAGTACGATCAGCACGTTAGGCGCTCCTTCCGGAGGCAGCAGTGGCTCGAGCGGCGGGAACTCCGTGTCGGGATCCTTCGCGTCGTACGTCGCCGGTGAGTTGCTGCCCTGATACGGGATGGGCAACACCTGCCGCATAACCGAAACACCCATGCCAACCTCCGATGATCGTCCGGCCCCTCGAAAAGACCTTTCGGCGCGCGCCAATCGCGCTGGTGCCAGCATCCTCCCGACAATCCCGCGCCGGGGATACCTCTCACCCCAGGCGGGCGATGACCACCGTCCCGCCGCGCCCCGGACACGGGGTCTGGCCATCGGGCTCGTGCAACATCGCACGATACGCGAGCCGAGGAGTGGGACGGCGATGCCAGAGGCTGTGGCGAGATCGAGTGGCGGCACGGCATCGTCCTGGCAGCGGCTGTGGACAACCGGAGGGGTTTTGCAGGGGTTGACCTCTCGGACAGGCAGAAGGCCCGGAGACTCTTGCGAGTTTCCGGGCCTTTCTCGGTCGGGCTGACAGGATTTGAACCTGCGACCCCTTGACCCCCAGTCAAGTGCGCTACCAAGCTGCGCCACAGCCCGTTGTTCTGCACTCTCGCGCAGGCAACTCCCCTATCTTAGCCGCAACCCGAGCCCCTCCGCGAACCGAGCCGTTGCGGGTTGTCGGATGCCGCGCGTACCGTCGCGTGCATGGTGACGATCACGACCGAGGTGGCGACGACCGACCGCTGGGACGATGTGCAGCATGCTCTCACTGGCGGCGGTGACGGCGCGAGCTGCCAGTGCATCTGGCCCGTACTGAGCAACAAGGCCTGGAACACGACCACGACCCCGCAGCGCACCGAGATGTTCCGCGCCGAGATCACCGAGGGACCACCGCCCGGGATCATCGCCTACGTCGACGGCGAGGCTGCCGGGTGGATCAGGATCGGGCCACGTACCCGCCAGGCGCGCATCCCGCGCACTCGCATCATCGCCGCGGCGACCACCGAGCCGTTCGACGACGAGTCGGTCTGGGCAGTCACGTGCTTCGTCGTGCGCCGCGAGCACCGCGGCGCCGGGCTGAATCACGCACTCCTGGAAGCCGCTGTGGACTACGCCCGCGAATCCGGTGCTCGGCTGATCGAGGGCTACCCGGTCGACACACGCGGCGAGAAGCAGCGGGCCAACGATCTGTTCCACGGCACGCTCGGCACGTTCCTGGCCGCCGGATTCACCGAGAAGACCGCGCTCAAGCCGGGGCGCACCCTCGTCGCCCTCGACCTGGCCCCATGATCGCGCCACACCCCCGAGCCACTAGCGTGAAGGCATGAGCGACGCGAGCCCGACCATCGACGATCCCGAACTCGGCACCTTCACCCGCGCCACATCCGAGCTCACCGACGGCTCCGTGCTCACACACGACTGGTTCGTCGGCACGGTCTCGGTCGAGGGAACGGAACTCGAGCTCATGCTCGAGGGAACGACCACCGACGAGGTGACCCTGCTGCTCCCCCGCATGCGCGAGGTCGTCAAGCGGCTGCACACGCTGCGCCGGATCGCGACGGATGCCGTGGTCACGAACTTCAACACGGGCGAGCCCGACCCTCAGGACCTCGATGACGCCGCCTCCGATCTCGCGCTCGAGGCGATCGAGGCCACCCCCGACGGCACGGTCATCCTCCACTTCACCGACAGCTGCGGCGAGCACTTCCCCGAGGGATACTGGCCGGCCGTGC
This sequence comes from Microbacterium sp. Mcb102, assembly GCF_024519805.1. NCBI lineage: Bacteria > Bacillati > Actinomycetota > Actinomycetes > Micrococcales > Microbacteriaceae > Microbacterium > Microbacterium sp. Mcb102. The sequence goes on from NZ_JALJRG010000001.1 coordinate 1,246,715, forward strand.
ACCTGGGCATCGACGATGCCGTCCAGCAGGTCACCGTCGAATCCTGAGCCCGCGCATGCCTCATCCGACAGCGCGCCCGGCAATCGGCCGAGCCTACGATGGGGAGATGCAGCGCCGCGCCCCGTCCTCGCTCCTCGCCTGGACGTTCCTCCCCTACGTCGCGGTCTCCGTTCTCCACGTCATCCTGCTCGCCGTCGGAAGCCCGCTCGCCGGACCGACGAAGCTGCTGCTGATGCCGATGCTCGCAGTCCCCGTCCTGGCCGCTGCCCGGTGGATCAAGCCGCCGATGACCCTGGTCCTGCTCCTCGCGGCGGTGCTCTTCTCCTGGCTCGGGGATGGCGTGGGCGCGTTCTTCCCCGCGGCACCGGAACTCCCCCTCATGCTGCTGTTCTTCGGCATCGCCCATGTGGCATACATCCTGCTCTTCGCCCGCCGGCTGAGCGTGCGGCGGATGCCCCGGTGGGCCCTGATCTACGCACTCTGGTGGGTGGCGATGATCGCGGTCCTCGGCCCGCATACAGGCGGCCTGCTGATCGCGGTCGCCCTCTACGGACTCGTCCTCGGCGGCACGGCCGCATTCTCGGCGCGGTGCCACCCGCTGGTCGCGACCGGCGGAGCGTTCTTCCTCGCCAGCGACACACTGCTCGCGTTCCGACTCTTCCTCCCCGACGGACTCCCCGCGTGGAGCAGCCCGGCCGTGATGCTCACCTACACGCTCGGCCAAGGCCTCATCATCGCGGGCGCTCTGGTCACGCTGCGAAAGCGGGCTTCCTGATGGATGCCGCACGCGTCGACAGCTGGCTCTGGGCGATCCGCGTCTACAAGACCCGGTCGGCGGCGACCACCGCATGCCGCGCGGGGCATGTACGGGTGAACGGCGACAAGGTGAAGGCTGCACAGCAGATCCGCGTGGGCGACGAGCTGCGTATCCGCATCGCCGGATTCGACCGGATCCTCTTCGTACGTCAGCTTCTCGTCAAGCGAGTCGGCGCTCCTGTGGCGGCGCTCGCATACGAGGACAAGACGCCCGAACGGGAGCCCCAGGCGGCACTCGGTCTGCGTGACCGCGGGGCCGGGCGACCCACGAAGCGGGAGCGTCGCGACATCGACAAACTGCGCGGGCGGAACCACGACCCAGAGGATTGATATGCCGTCATCCTCGCGCCGCACTTTCGAATATTTGTTCTAGAATAGGGGTATGGCTACTCGGACCGACATCGACCTCGAACTCGCGGAGCGACGCCGCGTGCTCGATGCCTGGGCCGAGAAGCGACGGCGCATCGCCGCGCTCGAAGCGGAGGCCGCAGAGCTGCTGGTGGAGCAGATCGCTCTCCACGATGCCGAGGTGTCAGAGAGCCCGTTCCACCACGACGCGATCCACCGCTCGATGATCGCGGAGTTCTCCGCCGCCGGTCATGTCTCCCGTGGGTCGATGGACTTCGCATTCGCCGACGCACAGGCGCTTCACGACCACCTCCCCGCGGTCCGTGCAGCGTTCGCCGCGGGTTCCCTGAGCGCCGGCCATGTCCGCGAGATCGCCCGCGCGAGTGCGCTCGTGGCCGAAGCCATCCGCAACAAGAAGGTCGATGCCGGCGTCATGGCCCTGTTCGAGACGGCAGTCCTGGTCGTCGCCGAGCAAGACACGGCTGCTCGCACCCGTGCGCACGCCAGACAGGTCGCCAGCGCACTCATCGGCGAGAGTATCAGGGAACGGCATCAGCGAGCGGCGAAGGAACGCTGCGTGACCGTGAAGTCGCTCGACGACGGCCTCGCCCTACTCACGGCGGTGTTGCCGGAGTGGATCGCGACCGCCATCTCCGACCGGCTGAGCCGGATGACGCGGGAGGTCGTGCGAGCGCGGGAGGATCATGTACCCGAGTTCCTGCCCTGGTGGTCGGACGAAGACATCGATGCTCTGCATCCCGAAGACTTCGCGCTCGACGACCCGGCCTTCGACGCCTACGCCGAGACAGGCGCCGACGGGAGGATCTTCGGCGCCGACGGAGAGACCTTCGCCACCGATCCCGAGATCGAGCACATCCCTGCCGACACGCGCACGTGGGCGCAGATCCAGGCAGACCTCCTCACCGACCTCCTCCTCGCCGGCGACCCGTCCCTCGCGCACGGCGACGGCCTCGGTCGCATCCAGGGACGCGTCCAGGTCACGGTCGCCGCGACCACGCTCGCCGGTATCGATGACCGACCTACCGAGCTCGACGGGCACGGCCCGTTGCACCCCGACATCGCCCGCGCTCTCGCGGGGTGGAACACCGGATGGACCCGTCTGTTCCTCGACGCCGCCGGGATGCTCGTCGAGACCGATACGTACACCCCGACCGAGGGCATGCGACGGTTCCTGCGTGCTCGTGACCAGCACTGCCGCTTCCCCGGCTGTCGCATGCCGGTGCACCGCTGCGAGATCGACCACCAGCACGACCATGCCAAGGGCGGGAAGACGCGCCTCGACAACCTCGGGCATCTCTGCCGCGCGCACCACACCCTCAAGCACCCCGACATTCCCGACCCGCATCGCTGGGCGGCGCAACAGGAACGAGACGGCAGCATCACCTGGCACAGCCCGCTCGGACGCGCCTACACCGATCCGCCACCCCGACGGGTCATGTTCGTCTGACGCCGGTTCGGCGGATGAACCCTGGCCCCCGGAGGGACGTCAGGGTCAGTGATCGATCAGATCGCGCAGCCATCCGGCCGATCGCACATGCTCGGCACCGGCGTGCTCGACGCGTTCGCGCAGGCCCCGGTCACTCGTCACCGCGACCACGGTGTGCTTCGCGGCCACCAGACGCTCGACCTCTGCGACGATCGCATCATCGCCCGCGGCGTCGGCGCGGATGACGGAGACCACACTCGAATCGGAGTCGATGCCGCGAGCCTGCCCCTCGACCACCATCGACACCTCCGGGAACCATACTGACCCCTCGAGTTCCAGGTCAGCGGCAGGCACGGTCAATCCCTCGAGGCGCGCACGCAGTCGCCGGGCCGCTCCCGCGCGGTCCTTCCACCACCCGTCCGGCACCGATCCGACGACGTTCGCCGCGTCGACGACGACCACCAGCCGCACCTTGAGCAGCGCGCGCAACGCCGGCCACGACACACCGAAACCCGGATGCAGCGGCAGCTCGGCGACCTGGTCGAACGGCACCCACTCGAGCGCCACACTCTCCGGATCGCTGATCACCGGGTCGAACGGCACGCGCACATCCGCGACGACCGTCGTGTACGACCAGATGTCCAGATCGAGAACGCTCGTGAAGCGAGGCCGCACGGCGCCGTCCGGCACACCGGCTTCCTCCTGCGCCTCGCGGATGGCGCCCACGATCGCACTCTCGCCCTCGTGCAGCGCACCGCCGGGCAAGCCCCACGTGCCGCCGAAATGACTCCACGCGACCCGATGCTGCAGCAGGATGCCGCGAGCGGGGTCATACGCCAGCAGACCGGCAGCACCGAAACGCCCCCAGTACCGCTCCCCCGACTCGGCGACCACCCACGCGTCGCCCGGGTCCCGCGGCCCCTCGGGGCGACGCGGTTCACCGGCGGCAGGAGGTACGACAGTCACCACCTCAGCCTTTCACAGCATGGGGGTATCGGCACCACGGCGCGACATGCGCCGGAACAGATCAGCGCTGACGCTTCTCACGCACACGCATGTTGATGACGATCGGCGTGCCCTCGAACGAGTAGAGCTCGCGCAGACGCCGCTGGATGAACCGACGGTACCCGGGGTCGAGGAAACCGGTCGTGAACAGCACGAACGTCGGCGGGCGCGTCGACGCCTGCGTGCCGAACAGGATGCGCGGCTGCTTGCCACCACGCAGCGGGTGCGGGTGCTCGGCCACGAGCTCCGCGAGGAAAGCGTTGAACTTGCCCGTCGGGATACGACGGTCCCAGTTCTCCAGCGCCGTCTCCAGCGCGGGAACCAGCTTGTCGAGGTGACGACCGGTCTTGGCCGAGATGTTCACGCGCGGAGCCCAGGCGACGTGCGCGAGGTCCTGCTCGATCTCACGCTCCAGGTAACGACGGCGGTCGGCGTTCTCGAGGTCGTCGTCGTTCAGACGGTCCCACTTGTTGAACGCGAGCACGAGCGAGCGGCCGGACTCCAGCACGAGGTCGATGATGCGGACGTCCTGCTCGCTGATCGTCTCCGACACGTCGAGCACGACGACGGCCACTTCGGCCTTCTCCAGTGCCGCGGAGGTGCGGAGCGAAGCGTAGAAGTCCGCCCCCTGCGCCATGTGCACGCGACGACGGATGCCGGCGGTATCGACCAGGCGCCACATCTTCCCGCCGAGCTCGACGACCTCGTCCACCGGGTCGCGGGTCGTGCCGGCCAGGTCGTTGACGACCACGCGCTCTTCGCCGGCCGCCTTGTTCAGCAGCGACGACTTGCCCACGTTCGGGCGACCGAGGATGGCGACACGACGCGGTCCGCCGATCTCCTGCTTCGCGACGGCCGAGACCTCGGGCAGCTTCTTCAGCACGGCGTCCAGCAGGTCGGCGACACCACGTCCGTGGATGGCGGAGACCGGATGCGGCTCACCGAGGCCGAGGCTCCACAGAGCCGCGATCTCGGGCTCCTGACGGGCATCGTCGATCTTGTTGGCGACGAGGAACACCGGCTTGCCGCTCTTGCGGAGCAGCTTGACGACGTGCTCGTCGGTCGAAGTGGCGCCGACCATCGCGTCGACCACGAACAGCACCATGTCGGCGAGGTCGATCGCGACCTCGGCCTGCATCGCGACGGAACGGTCGATGCCGCGCGCGTCGGGCTCCCACCCACCGGTGTCGACGAGCGAGAACCGCCGGTCGCCCCACTCGGCCTTGTACGTCACGCGGTCGCGGGTCACACCGGGGGTGTCCTCCACGACGGCTTCGCGACGGCCGAGGATGCGGTTCACGAGCGCGGACTTGCCCACGTTCGGTCGCCCGACGATCGCCACGACGGGAAGCGCCGGGCTGAACAGGATGCCATCTTCGCCGAGGGTGATGCCGGCGAGCAGCGCCGCGTCCTCATCGTCCAGGTCGTAGTCGGCGAGCCCGGCGCGCAGCGTCTCCGCCCGCTGCTCGGCGAGATGCTCGTCGATCTGTTCCATCTTCTCGGCGAGCTGGTCGGGGCCGCCTTCGTATTCTTCGTCAGCCACGGTGTGCTCCTTGGATTCGCTCGATCACCGTGAGGACGGCGTCGATGGTCTGGGGGAAATCGAGTTCCGTCGAATCGACGACCTCGACGCCTTCTGCGGCGTTCAGGAAGTCGACGACGGCGCTGTCTGAGGCGTCGCGCTTGTGCAACGCCGCGGCGACAGCTGCCGCGTTCTCGCCGGCGAGTTCACCGGCACGTCGAGCGGCCCGTACTTCGGGGGCCGCGGTGAGGAGGATCCGCACGGGGGCGTCCGGTGCGACGACGGTCGTGATGTCGCGGCCTTCGACCACGACGGCCGGGTACGACGACTCGGCGACGAGCGTGCGGAACAGCTCGTTCACCTGGGCGCGCACCGCGGGCACGCGCGCCACGCCGCTCACGGCACCGGAGACCCGCGGGTCCCGGATGGCTTCTGTCACATCGGCATCGCCGACGCGGACGGTGCGGTCGTCAGGGTCGAGCCCCAGTCGCACCGGGAAATCGGATGCGGCGGCGAGGACCGCGTCGGCATCGGAGGTGTCGGCGCCGCGGTCCAGTACATGCCAGGCGAGTGCGCGGTACGCGGAGCCCGTGTCGAGGTAGCCGAAACCGAGCGTGCGGGCGACGGCCTTCGACACGCTGGACTTGCCCGAACCGGCCGGGCCGTCGATGGCGATGAACTTGTGCGCGTCGGTCGCGGAAGCCGGTGCCGCGGACGGGGTGGTGGTGTCAGTCATTGGTGTTCCCCGCAATCCGCCAGCCGCGTTCCTGGAGCCCGGTGATCGCCCCGTGCAGTGCAGCGGGGTCGACGCTGATCTCGGCCAGGCCGAACTGGGCCCCGGGCGAGTGCTCGAGTCGGAGGTCCTCGACGTTCACACCGAGTTCTCCGAGCTCGCCGAACAGGCGACCCAGCTGACCGGCGGTGTCGTCGATCATGACGATGAGCGACTCGAAGCGCTGGTTCTGTCCGTGCTTTCCGGGAAGACGGTCGACGCCGTCGTTCCCCTGACGGATCGTCTCCGCGACGATGCGCCGGGCACCGGGAGCGCCCGGCTCACGCAGCGCGGCGGCGACATCGGCGAGATCGCCCGCGAGAGCGTCGAGGATCTCGACGACGGGACCGGCGTTGGCGCCGAGGATCTGCACCCAGAGCTCGGGGGCGGAGGCGGCGATGCGTGTGGTGTCGCGCACTCCCTGGCCGGCGAGGCGCAGAGCGCCCTCCTCGGCATCCGCGAGACGGCCGGCGAGCAGGCTCGCCACCACCTGCGGCACGTGGGAGGTGAGCGCGACGGAGCGGTCGTGCTCCTCCGGCGTCATCTCGAGCGGCATGGCCCCCACGTCGAGGGCGAGGGCTTCGACCAGGGCGAGATCGGCGGCCTTCGTGTCTTCGTCACGGCACACGACCCAGGGGCGACCGACGAACAGGTCGGCGCGCGCCGAGATCGCTCCCCCGCGCTCGCGCCCGGCGAGCGGATGCGAGCCGATGTAGCGGGTGAGGTCGACGCCGCGTGCCTGCAGCGTGCGGAACGGCTCGAGCTTCACGCTGGCGACGTCGGTGACGACGGCGGCCGGGAAGCGTTCGAGTTCGGCCTGGATCACGTCGGCGGTGACGTCGGGCGGCACGGCCACCACGATCAGGGCGGGCTCGTCATCGTCGGCGGCGAGGCGACCGGCGCCGTAGTCGACCGCGAGGCGGAGCTGCGCGGGCGAGGCATCCGTCAGCACGACGTCGATGCCCTTCGACCGGAGCGCATGTCCGACGCTCGCCCCGAGCAGGCCGGCACCGACGACGCGGACGGTGCCGGAGAGCCGCGGCGCGACGGCGCCTGCCCTCCGCGCCGTGGGCGCACTCGTCGTATCGGTCATTCGTTCTCCTGCTCGCCTGGCGCCTCGGCGACACCGGAATCACGGCGCGACAAGGTCAAAAGCGCGCCGAGTTCGATTTTAGTCAGTTCCCGCGTCTTCCCGGCCGGGAGGGTTCCCAGGTGGAGCGGTCCGAACTGCCGACGCACCAGTTCGGTGACCGGGTGGCCGACCGCGGCGAGCATCCGGCGCACGATGCGGTTGCGTCCGGAGTGCAGCGTCAGCTCGACCAGGCTCGACCCGCGCGAGGTGTCCAGCAGGCGCGCCTTGTCGGCCGCGATCGGACCGTCCTCGAGCTCGATGCCCTTCGTGAGCTTCGAGATCGTCTGGGCCAGCACCGTGCCCTCGACCTTGGCGATGTAGACCTTGGTCACCCCGAAGGACGGGTGGGCGAGCACGTGCGCGAGCGCGCCGTCGTTGGTGAGGATCAGCAGACCGCTGGTCTCCGCGTCGAGGCGGCCCACGTTGTAGAGACGCTCCTCGTAGTCTTCGGTGAAGCGACGGAGGTCGGGACGACCGCTCTCGTCCTTCATGCTGCTGACGACGCCGGTGGGCTTGTTGAGCATTACGTAGCGCTTGGAGACGTCCAGCTGCACGGCGGTGCCGTCGACGTCGACGAGGTCGTGCTCCGGGTCGATGCGCCGGCCGAGCTCCGAGACGACGATGCCGTTGACGCGGATGCGCCCCTCGGTGATGTACTGCTCGACGACGCGGCGCGAAGCCACCCCGGCGCCGGCGAGCACCTTCTGCAGACGGATGCCCTCGGGGGCGCCCTCGGAGTCGGTGGAGGCCTCGAAGCCGCTCATCGGATGGTCCCTTCGTCGAAACCGTCTGCACCGTCATCGAGCAGAGGGGAGATCGGGGGCAGCTCGTCCAGCGAGTTGATGCCCAGGTGCTGCAGGAGTGCGTCGGTGGTGCCGTAGTTGATCGCGCCGGTCTCGGAGTCGGCGAACAGCTCGGTGATGAGACCACGGGCGAGGAGGGTGCGCACGACGGAGTCCACGTTCACCGCACGGATGGAGGCGACCTGACTGCGCGTCACCGGCTGCTTGTACGCGATGACCGCCAACGTCTCGAGCGCCGCCTGCGAGAGTCGAGCCGGGGCCTGTCCGCCGACGAACTCGGCGACCAGCGAATCGAGGTCCTCGCGCACATAGAGACGCCAGCCGCCGCCGACCTCGCGGAGCTCGAAACCACGGCGCGGGCCCTTGCCCTTCCCGTCGTAGTCGTCGACCAGCGTCTCGAGCGTCTGCCGCACGGCGGGCACCGGGGATCCGACCGCGGCGGCCAGCGCCACCAGCCCGAGCGGCTCGTCGACGATGAGGAGGATGGCCTCGATGCGCTCGGACAGCGGGATCTCGGTCACCTCGTCCACGGTCTCGGTCATGTCATCGGTCATAGTCGGCCCCCAGGGTCGCAAGAGTCTCGTCCGACCAGGAGTCGGCTGCCCAGCGCAGCGTGAGCTCACCGAGCGGTTCCAATTGTTCGAAGGACAGGGCCGCGTGGCGGTACAGCTCCAGCACCGAGATGAAGCGCGCGACGACGATGCCGGGCTCGCTCACCCCCGAGACGAGCTCGCGGAAGCTCAGCGACTCCGTGCCGCGCAGCAACGTGACGACGATCGCCGCCTGCTCGCGGATGCTGACCAGCGGCGCGTGCAGATGATCGAGGCCGACGTGCGGGATCTCCTTGGGCGCGAACGCCAGGAGCGCGAGTGCCGCGAAGTCGTCGACGGTCAAGGACCACACGAGCTCGGGCGTCTGCTTGCGGTGCTTCTCGTCGAGGCGTGCCGCGCGCACGTGCCGACGGTCCTCACGCTGCAGACAGCGGGAGAACCACGCCGAGACCTCCTTGAAGGCCCGGTACTGCAGCAGCCGCGCGAACAGCAGGTCGCGCGCCTCCAGCAGCGCGACGGCTTCGGCATCCACCAATTCGCCCTGCGGGAGAAGCCCGGCCACCTTCATGTCGAGGAGCGTCGCCGCGACGACGAGGAACTCGGACGCCTGGTCCAGCTCCTCCTCGTTCTCGAGCTGACCGAGGTAGGCGATGAACTCGTTCGTGACCACGCTCAGCGAGACCTCGGTGATGTCCATCTCGTGCTTCGAGATGAGGTTCAGGAGCAGATCGAACGGGCCGTCGAAGTTGGACAGCGAGACCCGGAAGCCCGGCTCGGGCACGGCCGTATCTTCCGCGCTCTCCTCGAGCGTCGCGTCGACGGACTCCTCGCTAGGCGACAGCGCCACGGGCGACCAGCTCCCGCGCCAGCCGCAGGTATGCCTGAGCGGCCGCGTGCTCGGGGGCGAACTCGGTGATGGGCACACCCGACACCGAGGCGTCGGGGAACTTCACGGTACGGCCGATCACGGTCTCCAGCACATCGTCTCCGAAGGCCTCGACCACGCGCTCGAGGACCTCGCGGGAGTGCAGCGTGCGCGGGTCGTACATCGTCGCCAGCAGGCCGTCCATCGTGATGGAGGGGTTCAACCGGTCGCGCACCTTGTCGATCGTCTCGATGAGCAGGGCCACACCGCGCAGGGCGAAGAACTCGCACTCGAGCGGGATGATCACGCCGTGTGCGGCGGTGAGGGCGTTGACCGTGAGGATGCCGAGCGAGGGCTGGCAGTCGATGAGGATGACGTCGTACTCCCCCGCGACCTGGCGCAGGACCCGGGCGAGGATCGTCTCGCGGGCGACCTCGTTGACGAGGTGCACCTCGGCGGCCGACAGGTCGATGTTCGCGGGCATCACGTCGAGGCCCTCGACGCTGGAGTGCACGATCGCGTCATGCGCGTCGCGCTTCGTGTCGAGCAGGAGGTCGTAGATCGTCGGCACGTCGTGCGTCGGGATGCCGAGACCGGCGGACAGTGCGCCCTGCGGGTCGAAGTCGACGGCGAGCACCTTCCGGCCGTACTCCGCGAGAGCTGCGGCCAGGTTGATGGAGGTCGTCGTCTTGCCGACGCCGCCCTTCTGATTGCACAGCGCGATGATGCGTGCAGGGCCGTGGGACTTCAGCGGTTCCGGGATCGCGAACCCGTGATACGGACGGCCGGTGGGTCCCATGGGGGTCTCGTCGGCCTTCTGCGCCTTCGCCCTGGACTTCGCCACTTTCTCAGCCACCGATTCTCCTGCTCCTTCGTGCTTGGTCGATTGTACCGGTCGGCCCGTTCCTCAGCCGCCTCGGCACGCGGCACGGCGCCTGTCCCGCATCGGCGGACGTCACCGCGCGCGCGGGTGCGAGGTGGCGTAGATGTCTCGCAGGGTGTCCACCGAGACGTGCGTGTAGATCTGCGTCGTCGCGACCGACGAGTGCCCGAGCAGCTCCTGCACCACGCGCACGTCGGCTCCGCCCTGCAGCAGATGCGTCGCGAAGGAGTGCCGCAGCGTGTGCGGCGATACCTCGGAGGTGATCTGCGCCTTCTCGGCGGCCGCCCGGATCACGAGCCAGGCGCTCTGCCGCGACAACGGTGCTCCGCGTGCACCGAGGAAGAGCCGGGCCGACGCGTGCCCCTTCGCCGCGAGCGCCGGACGCACGCGCGTGAGATACGCATCGACGGCTGCGCGCGCGAACGATCCGATCGGCACGATGCGCTCCTTCGACCCCTTGCCCCGCAGCCGCAGCACATCGCCGTGTGCCAGGTCGTCGACGTCGAGCCCGATCGCCTCGGACACGCGGGCACCCGTGGCATAGAGAAGCTCCAGGAGCGCGCGGTCGCGCACGCCGATCGGATCCTCCGGTGACGGAGCACCGAGCAGCCGCTCGACCTGATCGATCGTCAGCGCCTTCGGGAGTCGACGCGGGGCCTTGGGGGGACGCAGCCGTCCGCTCGGGTCATCGATCTCGATTCCTTCCCGAGCGAGGAATCGATGCCAGCCCCGCACCGACGATTGCAGCCGCGCGAGACTCGACGACGCCGGGGCCGGCTCGGCCGAGGCGCGTTCCGCGATGAAGCGGTCGATCACCGCCGCCGTGACCGCCGACGTGTCGGCGATGCCGTCTGCTGCCAGCCACTCCGTGTAGACCCCGAGGTCGCGCCGATACGCGGCGATCGTGTGCTCGCTCAGACCGCGCTCGATCGTGACATGACGCAGGTACGCGTCGCGGGCGCGCTCGAGCAGCATCCCTCAGCCCCGATCGCGGAGCCTCTGCGCCGCGGCCAGCACGCCGATCGTGAGGATGCCGTTGTGCATGCGGCCGCCGAGAACGGCCTCCACCGCATCGTCCAGCGGCACCCACTCGACGCGGATGTCGGCTTCCTCGTCCTCACGGTCGTGCGGGCGCTCGGCCGAGGCGATGCCCGTCGCGAGGAAGATGTGGATCATCTCGTCGTTGCCGCCGGGGGTGGTCCACGAGGAGACCAGCGGCTCCCAGTGGGTGGCCACCAGATCCGCCTCCTCCGCGAGCTCGCGCTGGGCGGCCGCGAGCGGCTCCTCCCCCTCGACGTCGAGCAGACCCGCGGGCAGCTCCCAATCCCGATGACGGATCGGATGCCGGTACTGCTGGATCAGCAGGACACGCCCGTCGTCGTCGAGCGCGAGGATAGCCACGGCGCCCGTGTGGTCGACGTACTGCCGCACGATCTCGCCGTCGCCGTAGCGCACGCGGTCGGAGCGCACGTCCCAGACCCTGCCTTCGTAGACGAGGTCGCTCTGGAGCACCTCCGGCTCGAACGCCTCGTCCCGGAGGGGCTCGATCGGCTCAGGCATCGGCCGTGACGTCATCGCTCACGTCGAACAGTTCGCTCGCACGGTGACGCTCGATCGCGGCGCCGACGAGCCCGCGGAACAGCGGGTGCGGCGCGGTCGGGCGCGAGCGCAGTTCCGGGTGCGCCTGCGTGGCGATGTAGTACGGGTGCACGTCGCGCGGCAACTCGACGTACTCGACCAGGTCGAGCTCGGGGTTGAGGCCCGAGAAGACCAGCCCGGCGTCCGTCAGACGGTCGCGGTAGGCGTTGTTGACCTCGTAGCGGTGACGGTGCCGCTCGGAGGCCTCCGGCGCACCGTACAGCTCGCGGGCGAGCGATCCTTCGGCGAGGGCCGCCTGGTACAGACCGAGGCGCATCGTGCCGCCGAGGTCGCCGCCGTCGAGGATGTCGATCTGCTCGGCCATCGTGGCGATGACGGGCTCGGCGGTCTCCGGGTCGAACTCGCTCGACGAGGCGCCGACGATGCCGGCCACATCGCGTGCGTACTCGATGACCATGCACTGCAGGCCGAGGCACAGGCCCAGCGTCGGGATGCCCTGCTCGCGTGCGAACTTGAGGGCGCCGAGCTTGCCTTCGATGCCGCGGATGCCGAAGCCGCCGGGCACGCAGATGCCGTCGAGCTCGGCCAGCTGCTCCTGGGCGCCTTCCGGCGTCTCGCAGAGGTCCGAGGGGATCCAGCGGATGTTGACCTTGGTCTCCTGCGCGAAACCGCCGGCCTTGAGAGCCTCGGTCACGGAGAGGTAGGCGTCGGGCAGGTCGATGTACTTGCCGACCAGGCCGATCGTGACCTCGTGCTTGGGGTTGTGCACGGCATGCAGCACCTTGCTCCAGCGCGTCCAATCGACCTCTTCCGCGGCCTTCTGATCGAGGCCGAGGCGACGCACGATGTACGAGTCGAGCCCCTGGTCGTTGAGCGTCGACGGGATGTCGTAGATGCTCGGCAGGTCGACCGTGTTGATGACGCCTTCGACGTCGACGTCGCACATGAGGGCGATCTTGTTGCGGTTGCTCGCGCTCACGGGGCGATCGCTGCGGAGCACGAGCGCGTCGGGCTGGATACCCACCTGACGGAGCGCCGCGACGGAGTGCTGCGTGGGCTTGGTCTTCTGCTCCCCCGACGCCCCCATGAACGGGACGAGCGAGACGTGCACGAAGAACACGCTGTCGCGGCCGAGCTCGTGGCGCAGCTGGCGGGCGGATTCGAGGAAGGGCTGCGACTCGATGTCGCCGACCGTGCCGCCGACCTCGGTGATGATCACGTCGGGGCGCGGGTCTTCCGAAGCCTGCAGGCGCATGCGGCGCTTGATCTCGTCGGTGATGTGCGGGATGACCTGCACCGTGTCGCCCAGGTACTCGCCGCGGCGCTCGCGCGCGATCACCTGCGAGTAGATCTGGCCGGTGGTGACGTTCGCGGCCTCGGACAGGTTGATGTCGAGGAACCGCTCGTAGTGGCCGATGTCGAGGTCGGTCTCGGCGCCGTCGTCCGTGACGAAGACCTCACCGTGCTGGAACGGGTTCATCGTGCCGGGATCGACGTTCAGATAAGGGTCGAGCTTCTGCATCACGACGCGCAGACCGCGGGCCGTGAGGAGGTTGCCGAGGCTGGCCGCCGTCAGTCCCTTACCCAAAGACGAAACGACACCACCAGTCACGAAGATGTGCTTGGTCGTGTCGTTCTTGGGTGCCGCGGAAGAAGAGTTCATCACGGGCTTCGATCCTATCAGGCGGTGGGGACGCGGAGGCTGAGAAGTTCACGCGCATGGGTCAGCGCGGCGTCGGAATCGGTGAGTCCGGACAGCAGACGGGCCATCTCGGCCTCTCGGTCTTCGCCCTCGAGACGCCGCACGCTCGAGGCCGTGACCGCGCCATCATTGGCCTTCACGACCGACAAGTGATTGTTCGCGAACGCCGCCACCTGCGCGAGGTGCGTCACCGCGATGACTTGCGATTTCTCTGCGAGCCGGGCGAGTCGCCGCCCCACTTCGATGGCGGCCGCACCTCCGATACCGGAGTCGACCTCGTCGAAGACGAACGTCGGGACCGGGTCGGTCGCCGCGATGACGACCTCGATCGCGAGCATCACGCGAGACAACTCGCCGCCCGAGGCCCCCTTGGAGACGGAGCGCGGCTCGGCACCCGGATGCGGGGCGAGGAGGATGGCGACGTCGTCCCGACCGTGGGTGCTCTCGGCCCCCTCCGAGACGGCGACCTCGAGGCGCGCATCCGGCATCGCGAGGGCGTGCAGCTCGTCAGTCACGGCTTCGCCGAGGCGGACGGCGGCGTCGGTGCGCACAGCGGTCAGCGCGGCGGCGTGCGCATCGAGTTCGGCGCGCGCCGCGTCACGCTCGGCGATGAGACGTTCGATGCGATCACCGTCGTCGTCGAGCTCGGCCAGGCGGGCGGACCCCGTCTGCCACAGCGCGAGAGCTTCGTCGAGGGAACCGTGTGCACGGATCAAGGTCCCGAGCGCCGCGCGGCGCTCTTCGACGGCGGCGAGCTCGTGGGGGCCCGTTTCGTCGAGGTCGGCCAGATAGGCGGAGAGCAGACCGGCGGTGTCGGCGATCCGGTATCCGATGTCGGCGATGCTTTCGCCGATCTCGGTGAGTTTCGCATCGGCGGTGCGCTCGAGCAGGCGACGCGCCTCGGCGACGAGGGCCGATGCGTCGGGTTCGCCGTCTTCGCTCGAGAGCGCGCCATGCGCGAGAGAGGCCGCGAGGCGCAGCTCTTCGGCGTTCGCGAGTCGCTCCGCGCGTTCGGCGAGCTCCTGATCCTCCCCCGGCTCCGGCGCGGTCGCCTCGATCAGGGCGAGGGCTTCGCGCAGCCGAGCTGCTTCCTCCGCACGGCGGTCGCGGTTCTCGGTGATCTCGGAGATCTCGGCGTCGAGTGTTCGCCAGCGGGCGAAGGAGCCGGCGTACGTCTCGAGCGCCTTCGCGATCGGCGCACCGCCGAAGCGGTCGAGCGCGTCGCGCTGCGCAGCCGCGGAGCGCAGACGCAGCTGCTCGGACTGTCCGTGGACCACGACGAGTTCTTCGGCCAGAGCCGAGAGCACGCCTGCCGGTGCTGCGCGGCCACCGACGCTCGCGCGGCTGCGGCCCTCGGCGCTCAGCGTGCGCGAGACGTACAGCTCGGCCTTGCCGGCCCCTGCCGGCTCCAACTCTCCCCCGGCGTCCGCCACGATCTCGGCGACATCGCCCTTCTCGGGGACGATCCACACCCCGGCGACCGAGGCCTGCGCAGCGCCGGCGCGCACCGCGCCGGAATCGGCGCGCTGGCCCAGCAGCAGGCCGAGTCCCGTGACAACCATCGTCTTGCCGGCACCGGTCTCGCCGGTGATCGCCGTGAATCCCGGACCGAGGGGCAGCACGGCGTCGGCGATCACGCCGAGGCCCTGCATCCGCATCTCTTCGATCATGACGGCGCCCCCGGCGTCTGACCGCGCCATCCTTCGACGGGCAGCTGGAACTTGCGCACGAGCCGGTCGGTGAACGCCGTGGGGTGCAGCCGTGCGAGGCGCACCGGACGTGAGGACCGCCGGACGACGACGCGTGCGCCGGGAGGCAGGTCGTGCGAGCGTCGCCCGTCGCACCACAGGATGCCGGAGCCGTCGGTGCGCTCGAGCATCTCGATGGCGACTGCGGCATCAGGGCTCACGACCAGGGGTTTGGCGAAGAGTGCGTGCGCCGACAGCGGCACCACGGCGATCGCCTCGACGCTGGGCCAGATGACCGGTCCCCCGGCGGAGAAGTTGTAGGCGGTCGAGCCGGTGGGAGTGGAGATGACCATGCCGTCGCAGCCGAAGCTCGACAGCGGGCGACCGTCGATCTCGAGGACGACTTCGATCATCCGCTCCCGGCTCGCCTTCTCGACCGTGGCCTCGTTGAGGGCCCAGGTCTCGTACACGACCGCCCCTGCGGCATCCTTCACCCGCACGGAAAGCGCGAGCCGTTCCTCGACCTCGTAGTCACGATCGATCACGCGGCGGACGGCCTTGTCCATGTCGTCGCGGTCGATCTCGGCGAGGAAGCCGACGTGGCCCATGTTGATGCCCAGCACAGGTGCGCCGCTGTCACGGACGAGCTCGGCCGCACGAAGGATGGTCCCGTCCCCACCCAGCACGATCGCCAGTTCGAGGTCGGCCGGATCGACGGATACGCCGAGCACCTCGGTGTCGGCGAAGAACTCGTCCACGGCCACGAGGGCCTCATGGTCGTCGGCGGCCAGCACCGGCCGGGCTCCGGCCTCGCGGAGCGCCCCGATCACCCGACGGGCCGCGTCGACCGTGTCCACTCGACCGGCGTGGGCGACGACCAGGATGCTGCGCTCGTTCATCGTCCTCCTGCCAGTCGGTTGATGGTGTCCAACCATTCTGTCGGATTGCTGCCCCGACCCGGCGCGAGGTGCACCAGATACTCGGCATTCCCGTGCGTTCCGAGGATCGGGGACGGCAGGATGCCGAGCATCCCGAGCCCGAGATCCCAGGCGGTCCACACCGTGCGGGCGACGGCGTCCGCCCGCGTGGCGGGGTCGGTCACCAGACCGCCGCGCACCGCGGTTCGCCCGACCTCGAACTGCGGCTTCACGAGCAGCAGGACGTCGGATCCCGGCTCGGCGATGACCGCCACTGCGGGCAGAACGAGCTCTAGCGAGATGAACGACAGGTCCCCGACGATGAGGTCGGGCACGCCACTCTCGCCGGTCGCCTCCGCGAGGTTCTCACGCGTCATGTGACGGACGTTGTAGCCCTCGACGGCGACGACGCCGGGGTCGGCCGCGATCGACGCGGCGAGCTGTCCGTGCCCGACGTCGACCGCCAGGACCTTTCGTGCGCCGCGCTCGCGGAGCACCTGCGTGAAACCTCCCGTGGAGGCCCCCATGTCCAGTGCGAGCCGCCCCTCGACGGGGATCGCGAATCCGTCGAGCCCGGCGATGAGCTTGTGGGCCGCGCGGCCGACATAGTGGTCGGCACCCGCGATCGTGATCTGCGCCTCATCGTCGACGGCGGTCGAAGCCTTCACCGCCTGGCGGCCATCGATGCTCACGAGCCCTTCGGCGATGAGCGTGGCGGCGTGGCTGCGCGAACGGGCGAGTCCTCGGGCGGCGAGGGCAGCATCGAGTCGCGTCATCGGGATCCCGGAGTCTCCCGTTGGTCGAGCTTCGCGCCGTTCTCGAGGCGTCGGGAGAGCTCGTCGTGCAGGCTCGCGTACGCATCCGCTCGCGCCGGAAGGGGCTGCCCCTCGATCAGACGCAGACGGCTCCACAGGCCGTCGGTCGGCGCACTCGTCGTCTCTTCGCTCACGGTTCCACTGTACGCGGCGCCTCCGACGGCGGCCGGAGCGACGCGAGCTGCCTCAGGGGCGATGGAAGGGGTCGTCGTAGAGACGCTCGGGAACGCGCAGCACGAACACGGGTGTCCCCGATGCCCAGATCGCGGCCGCGCCGGCGCGCAGCAGGTCGATCTGAGATCCGGACTCCGTCACGATCTCGACGTCCGCCCCCACGACCCGCACGGATGCGCCGTTCACGTCGAACACGCCATCGCGTTCCGTGACCTCCGGGTACGGCACATGCAGCTCGCGCAGGTCGCCGAGGATGTACGTCGGGCGCGATCCCTCGGGCGCCGCCAGCACATGCTTGGGTCGATCGATTCCGGTGAGGACGAGCACTGAGTCGATCCCGACCCGGCTCGCACCCATGATGTCCGTGTCGAGCCGGTCGCCGATGAACAGCGCCTTCTGTGCGCCGAACCGGGCGAGCGCCTCTTCGAAGATGGGGGCCTCCGGCTTGCCGGCGACGGTAGCCAGCCGACCGATGGCCGTGTGCACCGCGGAGACGAGAGTGCCGTTACCCGGTGCGACACCGCGCTCACGCGGGATCGTCCAATCCGTGTTCGTGGCGATCCATGGGATCCCACCCTCGTCTTCGGGAAGTTTGAGGGCGAATGCGGCTTCGGCGAGATCGGTCCACGCCACCTCCGGGGCGAACCCCTGGACGACGGCGCTCGGCGAATCCTCGGCGCTGCGCGTGACCGTGTAGCCGGCCTTCTGCACCTCGTCGACGAGGCCGTCGCCGCCGACGACGAGGATCGTCGCCGGCGCGGGCACCATCTTCGCCATCAGCCGCATCGCCGCCTGCGGGCTCGTGACCACATCGGCCGCATCGACGCGGAGCCCCAGGCTGCTGAGGTGCTCCGCGACGGATGCGTCAGTGCGGGCCGCGTTGTTGGTGATGTAACCGAGTCGCGCCGACTTCGCGGCCTCATTGAGACTGTCGACCGCATGCGGCAATGCGCCGGGGCCCGCGTACACCACCCCGTCGAGATCAGCGAGGATCGTGTCGACCCCATCGAGGGGGGTGCGCAGAGCGCGCTTGCGTGAGAACAGCGCCACTACGCCTCCGGGTCCGCGTCGTCGGTCTCGTCCTCACCCAGGAGCTCGCGGACCTCGTCCTCGACCGTGGGCTCTTCGGCGTCGGTCTCGTCAGCCATGGCGTCGGAGTCAGCAGCGGGCTCTTCAGACACTTTCTCGTCCGCTTCGTCATCCGTCTCGTCGGAATCCGCAGTGGCCTCGACGACGTCAGCCTCGTCTGCTTCATCGGCCGGTTCGGCGACCTCGTCGTCGAGGAACTCGCCCTCGATCATGCTGTCCTCGATGAAGATCTCCTCGTCACCGGCCTCGTCGATCCCGAGAGCCTCGGCAGCGACCTCGGCACGGTGTGCCCAGAAAGCGGCCTCATCGGTGCGTCCGAGGTCTTCGAGAACAGCGGCACGAGCGGCGAACAGAGCAGGGCTCCATTCGAAAGCCCGATCCGGGTCGAGCTCGGGGATCTCGAGCTCGCCGAGCGCAAGCTCCAGATCGCCCTGATCCAGACGAGCACCCGACATCGCGATCGCCAGTGCGACACGCACGGGAGTCTCGAGGGCAGACCGGTCGACAGCGCGGCCGGTCTCGAGCGCGCGATCGGAACGTCCGATGCCACGCTCGCTGTCGACCATCAGCGCGATCTGATCGTCCTTGCCCGAGATGCGTCGGTAGGTGCGGAGTTCGCGGAGAGCAAGGGCGAAGTCACCCGTCGCGTAAGCGGTGATGCCGAGAGTCTCGCGGACGATCGCGATACGGCCGGCGCGTCGAGACGCCGCCAGCGCGTGCTCGTGCGCGAGCGCGGGGTCCTCGTCGATGAGCTTCGACGCCATCGCCAGGTGACGCGCGACGTGCTCGGCGTTCTCCTTGCTCAGGGTCTTGAGCTCGTTGCGAGCGCCCCCGTTGAGGTCGCGCGCAGTGATCTCGTCGGGAATCTGCGGCTCATCGAACCGCGGACGCTCATTCGCCGTCTGAGCCGGACGCTCCCGACCGGCGCCTCCGCGCTGCGGGAACGAGCGGGACTTGTCGCGATCACCACCGTCACGGCGGGGCGCCGAATCGCGGCGCGGGGCACCACCGTCACGGCTGTAGCCACCGCCTTCACGGCGCGGGGCACCACCGTCACGGTTGTAGCCACCGCCCTCACGGCGGGGGGCTGCACCGTCACGGTTGTAGCCACCGCCCTCGCGACGCGGGGCACCACCGTCACGGTTGTACCCGCCACCCTCGCGGCGCGGGGCTGCACCATCACGGTTATAGCCACCCTCGCGGCGCGGGGCTGCACCATCACGGTTATAGCCACCCTCGCGGCGGGGGGCACCACCATCACGGTTGTACCCGCCACCCTCACGACGGGGGGCACCATCCCGGTTGTAGCCACCGCCTTCACGGCGCGGGGCACCACCATCACGCTTGTACCCGCCACCTTCACGGCGCGGGGCACCACCATCACGGTTGTAGCCACCTTCGCGGCGCGGGGCACCACCATCACGGTTGTAGCCACCGCCCTCACGGCGCGGGGCACCACCATCACGGTTGTACCCACCACCCTCACGGCGCGGGGCTGCACCGTCACGGTTGTAGCCACCGCCCTCACGGCGCGGGGCACCACCATCACGGTTGTAGCCACCGCCCTCACGGCGCGGGGCACCACCAT
>NZ_JALJRG010000020.1:0-228 GCF_024519805.1 Microbacterium sp. Mcb102
TGTTCTGGTCGCCCAGGTACAGCAGGTCGCGGGACTCGGAGTAGGCCATGCCCGCGGGCAGGCTCGCCTTCGAACGATCCACCGACGCCAGGTTCCCCGCCGATTCGTAGCTCAGCGTCTCCGGAAGCACCCGTTCGCTGACGGTGACGGCGGCCGAGGTGAGTTCCTCTCCCGGCGGGTTGAGGCGGAAGTCGCGGTTGGAGACGAACACGCGCTGGTGCTCCTCGT